>NZ_JAODAB010000005.1 GCF_025336485.1 Pseudomonas citri
ACGCCGGATAGATTTAAGCAAGCCAACCACACCACCCGTTAATCAGTATTGCAAAAATGGGGGTGACCATAGATTTTATATGCGATCTATCTTAATAGCCGTTTGCCCAAGGATCCGGCCCGGGCCACGCAAAGTGCGCTGATCAGTTGCAGCACGGTGGTGCGCTTGAGCCTGTTCGTCATCGCGGGTGTGTATGCCGAGCTACCCTTGTTGGTACTGGCGCTGTGTTTGTTGCCGGCCATGGCGCTGGGGTTGTGGGTAGGGCGCCGCCTGACCATGCGGCTATCCCGCGAGGCGTTCGTGCGCCTGGTCACCTGGCTGGTGCTTGCCAGCGGCATTGCCTTGATCGGGCGCTACTTGAGCGCTTGACCTGGTTCGGTCAGGGATTAAGCTGCCGGCCTTTAACCGCCCCGTACGGAAATACCCAGGCTCGCCATGAATTCGCAAAGCATCATTGTCCCGAAAATCTCCACCTTGCCGGTCCATGAGCCACGGGCCCGGGCGATCGTGCGCTGGCTGGTACGCAAGAACATCGTCGAAGAACAGCTGACCACCTGCGGGCGCACCGGCAACCGCATGGCCCACGCCATTGCCCCGGGCGCCCGCGAGGTGGTCACGCATCCCGACGCGCTGCCCTTCGGCGAACCGATCAATGGCCTGGAAATCATCACCAAGCGCTGCATTTATACGCCGGCCAAGGGGTTTCTCGGGGAGGCGGGCTGTGCCGAATGCCGCCAGGAAGTGGGCGAAGCGTTGTTCGAAAGCCTGGAAGACTGGATGCCGGCCCGCACCGACAACTTCACCTGCCCCGAATGCGGGCATGAAGATGACATCAACGGCTTCCTGTTCCTGCAACCCTGCGGTTTCTCGAACCTGGGGTTCATCTTCAACAACTGGCTCGAGGCGGGGTTCAAGCAGGCGTTTCTCGACGAGTTTGCCGATTGGCTGGACCAACCGGTGAGTTGGGTGAAGGTGGAGTTGCAGGGCGAGTAAACCTGAAACCCCGTGGCGAGGGAGCAAGCTCCCTCGCCACGGGTTCGATGTACGGCCTGAGGGCGGTGATTAGCCCATCAATCAGCCCGCCAATAATAGGCAGAGTTTTACATTGAGCCAGGCAGGGTGCATGAGTATAATGGCGCGCTTCCATTTTCCCGCTCGGGAGCCCCCGCGATGCTGCGTATCAGCCAAGAAGCCCTGACCTTCGACGATATTCTCCTTGTACCCGGTTATTCCGAGGTGCTGCCTAACGAAGTCAGTCTCAAAACCCGTCTCACCCGTGGCATCGAACTGAATATTCCGTTGGTTTCCGCCGCCATGGACACCGTGACCGAAGCCCGTCTGGCCATTGCCATGGCCCAGGAAGGCGGTATCGGTATCATCCACAAGAACATGACCATCGAACAGCAGGCCGCCGAAGTGCGCAAGGTCAAGCGGTTCGAGGCTGGCGTGGTCAAGGACCCGATCACCATCGAGGCTGACGCCACGGTTCGCGATCTGTTTGAACTGACCCGCATGCACAACATCTCCGGTGTTCCGGTGCTGCACGATGGCGACCTGGTCGGCATCGTCACCTCCCGCGACGTGCGTTTCGAGAACCGCCTGGATGCCACCGTCCGTCAAGTGATGACGCCGAAAGAGCGCCTGGTCACCGTCAAGGAAGGCACCAGCAAGGACGAAGTCCGCGAACTGCTGCACAAGCACCGCATCGAGCGCGTGCTGATCGTCGACGATAAATTCGCCCTCAAGGGCATGATGACCGTCAACGATATCGAAAAAGCCAAGGCCTACCCGCTGGCCAGCAAGGACGATCAGGGTCGTCTGCGCGTCGGCGCGGCGGTTGGTACTGGCAAGGACACCGGTGACCGCGTCGCCGCCCTGGTCAATGCCGGCGTGGACGTCGTTGTCGTCGACACCGCCCACGGCCATTCCAAAGGCGTGATCGACCGCGTTCGCTGGGTCAAGCAGAACTTCCCTGAAGTCCAGGTGATCGGCGGCAACATCGCCACCGGCGCTGCCGCCAAGGCCCTGGCCGAAGCGGGCGCCGACGCCGTCAAGGTCGGTATCGGCCCAGGCTCGATCTGCACCACCCGCATCGTCGCCGGTGTCGGTGTGCCGCAGATCAGCGCCATCGCCAACGTCGCCGCCGCCCTTGAAGGCACTGGCGTTCCGTTGATCGCCGACGGCGGTATCCGCTTCTCCGGTGACCTGTCCAAGGCCATCGTGGCCGGCGCCTACTGCGTGATGATGGGGTCGATGTTCGCCGGTACCGAAGAAGCGCCAGGCGAGATCGAACTGTTCCAGGGCCGTAGCTACAAGGCCTATCGCGGCATGGGTTCGCTGGGCGCCATGTCCCAGGCCCAGGGTTCTTCCGACCGTTACTTCCAGGACTCCTCCGCGGGTGCCGAGAAGCTGGTACCGGAAGGTATCGAAGGTCGCGTACCGTATAAGGGTACCCTGAGCGCCATCATCCATCAGCTGATGGGTGGCCTGCGCTCTTCCATGGGCTACACCGGCAGCGCCAACATCGAAGAGATGCGCACCAGGCCGGAATTCGTGCGCATCACCGGTGCCGGCATGGCCGAGTCCCATGTCCACGACGTGCAGATCACCAAGGAAGCTCCGAACTACCGCGTAGGTTAAGGCTTCCAGCAAAACGTTAATCACCGGGGCTGTTCATTCAGCCCCGAGTTGTTTCTGATTCACTACATGAGAATGAGTCATGGCCCTCGACATTCACGCTCACCGCATCCTGATCCTCGACTTCGGTTCCCAGTACACCCAACTGATCGCCCGCCGCGTGCGTGAAATCGGCGTGTATTGCGAATTGCATCCGTTCGACATGGATGACGAAGCGATTCGCGAATTCGCGCCCAAAGGCGTCATCCTCGCTGGCGGCCCCGAGTCCGTGCACGAAGCCAACAGCCCGCGCTGCCCGCAAGCGGTGTTCGACCTGGGCGTACCGGTCTTCGGTATCTGCTACGGCATGCAGACCATGGCTGAACAGCTGGGTGGCAAGGTCGAAGGTTCGGACCTGCGTGAGTTCGGTTACGCCCGTGTCGACGTCGTCGGCAAGAGCCGCCTGCTGGACGGCATCGAAGACCATGTCGACGCCGACGGCCTGTACGGCCTGGACGTGTGGATGAGCCACGGTGACAAGGTCACCCGGATGCCGGAAGACTTCCACATCCTCGCCAGCACCCCGAGCTGCCCGATTGCCGGCATGTTCAACGATGATCGCCGCTACTACGGCGTGCAGTTCCACCCGGAAGTGACCCATACCAAGCAGGGCGGGCGCATCCTGTCGCGCTTCATCCTCGACATCTGCGAGTGCGAAGCCCTGTGGACCCCGTCGAAGATCGCTGAAGACGCCATCGCCCAGGTGCGCGCCCAGGTGGGTACCGACAACGTGCTGCTGGGCCTGTCCGGCGGCGTGGACTCCTCGGTGGTCGCGGCGCTGCTGCACAAGGCCATCGGCGACCAACTGACCTGCGTCTTCGTCGACAACGGCTTGCTGCGTCTGCACGAAGGCGAGCAAGTAATGGCCATGTTCGCCGAGAACATGGGCGTCAAGGTGATCCGCGCCAACGCCGAAGAGCAGTTCCTGGCCAACCTGGCCGGCGAGGCCGACCCGGAGAAGAAGCGCAAGATCATCGGCCGTACCTTCATCGATGTGTTCGATGCCGAATCCTGCAAGCTGGAGAACATCAAGTACCTGGCCCAGGGCACCATCTACCCCGACGTGATCGAGTCGGCTGGCGCCAAGAGCGGCAAGGCCCACGTGATCAAGTCCCACCACAACGTCGGTGGCCTGCCGGAAGAGATGAACCTCAAGCTGGTCGAGCCGCTGCGCGAACTGTTCAAGGACGAAGTGCGCCGCCTCGGCCTGGAACTGGGCCTGCCGTACGACATGGTCTACCGCCACCCATTCCCGGGCCCGGGCCTGGGCGTGCGGATCCTCGGTGAAGTGAAGAAGGAATACGCCGACCTGCTGCGTCGCGCTGACCACATCTTCATCGAAGAACTGCGCAAGGCCGACTGGTACCACAAGGTCAGCCAGGCATTCGTGGTGTTCCAACCGGTGAAATCGGTTGGTGTGGTCGGCGATGGCCGTCGTTACGCCTGGGTCGTGGCCCTGCGTGCGGTGGAAACCATCGACTTCATGACCGCTCGCTGGGCGCACCTGCCGTATGAGCTGCTGGAAACCGTTTCCGGGCGCATCATCAACGAAATCGACGGCATCTCCCGTGTTACTTATGACGTGTCGAGCAAGCCGCCGGCGACGATTGAGTGGGAATGATTGGACGTCCGGCACTGACCGGCACCAACTAGCAAAAAACACCCTGAAGCCCGCGTAACTGCGGGTTTTTGGCTTTTTGGGTCTGGCAAACTCCGGCAGCTTTGTGCGACTTACGTAAGCTCCTCCAATGGCTTGGTGCTACGAAGCCAAAACCTTCAATCCGTGCGCGGCGATGAACATGGCGACGGCCGACCGGCAATAGGATTCGATTTCGTTGTCGTCCTCTGCTCTCGCCTCATCGAAGCGCGCGATGATCAGGAGATCGGATCCTTTGAACAGCGCGGCAAACAAGCGGGCGGACTGCAGAGGGTCGGGCACGTTCAGAAGCGCCTTCGCGTGCAACTGACGCAACAGGGCCTCGATCTGGGCGATGACATAGGCGGGGCCGGCTTCGTATTGGCGCTTGCTTAACGATTTTTGATTCGTTTTGTCGGCCATGATCATGGCTTCGACACTGCGCACGTCCGGGCTCAACAGCGTGCGAAGCAGGGTTGAGCCCACCGCCATGAGCTGATCTTCTGCCGAACCCTCGACGCCTTCAAAAAGGGCCCGTGGTGCAAACTGCTGGCAGTGGGCCGCGATGGCCGCGCTGAACAGCGCCTCCTTGTTCTCGAAGTGCCGATAGATGCTTAGCTTGGATATCTTCGCCCGCTGGGCGACCTTGTCCATGGTCGTCGCTTGAAAACCCAATTCCACAAAGAGTTCGCTCGCGGCGTCGATGATCGTTTGGCCAAGCGCCTCGTTGGTGGGCCGGCCGCGCCGAGCTTGGCTGTTTTCGGTCATAAAAATTCCAGTACTTGACAGTATTCTAATTCTTGAATTAGGGTACTCCAAAGTATCTTAAGTGTGCAAGCCGATCCTCCTTCATTCACAGCACGGAGTCCGTCACCATGAATGACGTCATCATCATCGGCGGCAGCTTTGCCGGCCTCGCCGCCGCCCTGCAGCTTGGCCGTGCCCGCCGCAAGGTCACCGTTCTCGATACCGGCCTGCCGCGCAATCGCTTCGCCGACCACTCCCATGGACTGCTCGGCCACGACCACAAGCCGCCGCTGGACATCCTGGCCGAGGCGCGGCAGCAGCTGGCGCGCTACCCCACGGTCAGGCTGGTCTCTGCCCGGGCCGAGAGCATCTCCGGTGCCATCGATGATTTCTCGGTCCTTACTGGTGATGGCGAAAGCCTCAGGGCGCGCCGCCTGATCCTGAGCTATGGCGTCGCCGATCAGATGCCTGAAGTTCCTGGCTTTGCCGAAGGCTGGGGCAGCTCCATCGTGCCTTGCCCCTATTGTGACGGCTTTGAAGTCGCCGGCCGGCATTGGGGTCTCATCTGGTCCGGCCTGCCGTCGCACAACTACGTCAGGCTGTACCACGATTGGACCGACACGCTGACGGTCTTCGCCGATGGTCATGATATTCCGCCCGATATCCGGGCTGATCTGGCGCGCCGCAAAATATCTGTCGTCGATGGCCGGATCACCGAAATCGATCATGATGAGAGCCATAACGCCACCGTCAAGCTCGATACCAGCCCCAATGTTGTGGTCGACATCCTGTTTGCGCATCCGCGCAACAAGCCGTCCGCACGCCTGCATGAATCGCTGGGCCTCGCCACGGTCGATACGCCCCAGGGCATCGCCCTCAAGGTCGACGAGCGCCGCGAAACCAGCATGCCCGGCGTTTACGCCGCGGGTGACCTCGCCAATCCCCTCATGCACTCGGTTACCACGGCATCATGGCAAGGCGCGATGGCGGGAATTTTCGCCCAGCAGTCGATGTTGGTTTGAGAGCACAGATTCCCTTCTCGAATCAGAACGAGGAAATGTCATGACAGAGCAAAATGCCTATCAGGTCGCTGACTGGAATGGTCAAAGCGGGGAGTACTGGGTCGCCAACCAGGCTCGGCTCGACGCCATGATGGCGGTGTTCGGCCAGGCCGCGATCGAAGCCGCCGCACCTGTCACGGGTGAACGCGTGCTGGACGTCGGCTGCGGCGCGGGGGCGTCGAGTCTGGATCTGGCCGCCCGCGTCGGTGCGGGGGGCTATGTGTTAGGCGTGGACATCTCCGAACCGCTGATCGGCCGAGCACGCGCGCTTGCACCACAGGATACGCCGGCCCTGTTCCGAGTGGCCGACGCCAGCGGCGCCGAGCTGCCCGAGGGCGCGTTCGACATCCTGTTCTCGCGTTTCGGGGTGATGTTCTTCGACGATCCGACAGGGGCGTTCGCCCATATGCGACGCGCGCTCCGGCCGGGCGGGCGGGTCGCTTTCGTCTGCTGGCGCGGCGCGGTCGAGAACGATTGGGTACGCCTGCCGATGGTCGCGCTCAAGGGCATCGTCCCGTTGACCACACCGCCCGATCCCGAAGCGCCCGGCCCGTTCTCGTTCGGCGACCGGGCGCGCGTGACACGCATCCTGACAGCGGCCGGCTTCACCGATATCGCTATCGCGCCCTTCGATGCCTCCATTACATTCGGCGAGGGCGAGACGCGGGACGCGGCGATCGACGACACGGTGAAGAGGGTGCTCGAGGGCGGCCCGCTGTCGCGAGCGCTCGCTGATCAGCCCGACGATATCCGCGCCCACGCCTGGGCCGCGGTTCGTGCCGCCTTCGCAGGCCTCCCCGGCGAGCGGTCGGTGATGATCAATGGCGCGGCGTGGATCGTCATGGCACGCAATCCACGTAACTAGTTGACCTTATTGAGTTTGGATTGGCATTCATAATCTAGTGTGAGTGAGCCTCACCAGGCCTCGATGGCTGGAGTGTGCACAAAGAACCGTGTGAACCTGCGTTCACACGGTTTTTCTGTTTCTGCGACGCCTACAGCCGGTGCCTTCTATACTCAGCGATGTCCAGTTTCGGCGCCAGCCGCGCTGCAATAAGGAGCCCGTCATGAACGACACCCAAAGACTCGCCGCCTTGCGCATGGTTTTGATCGTGGTGGGCCTGATCTCCGTGTTTGCGATCTGGCCGCTGATGATCCTGTGGCCGTCCGGTTGGGCGTGGCACAGCGGTCATTCCGACTATCCACTGATGATCGTCGGCCTCTACGCCACCCTCGGCGTGTTCCTGCTGAGGGCTTCACGGGATCCGATGAAGCACCTGAGCCTGATCTGGTTTACGGTGTGGTCGAGTGTCGTGCATGGCGCAATCATGGCCGTGCAGTCCTTTAGTGTCGGCATGGACGGCATGAGCCATTACGGCCACCTGCTCGGCGACGTGCCCGCGCTGTTCGTTGTCGCGGCGGCGCTGGCGTTCCTCACACCCCGTGGCGAGAAGGCGCGTTTACTGGCGGGTTGATCCTTGCGTTGCAGTGTACTTGAAGCCCTGTGGATAACCTCTCCAGGGCTTTTTCATTTTTGCTGGCGCCTTGCCGTTTTTCCTCTGCGCTGTTCTGGCCCCTGACGGACGAGCCGTCCGGTACCGTCACCTTTCGCTACGATTCGGCCCCCATCGGTGCGCGGAGAATGCCTATCATCCGGGGGAAGGATAAGGTTGTCATTTGACAACCAGGAAGGTCATGCGAATACTGGAGAGCACTGATGATTCGTCCCTCGCATCCGAAAAAGAAGTCGAAGAAGCGCTGAGGCATGCCGAAGCGTTGGGGCGCGCGTAGAGATCGGCGGCAGTCACGCCTGGGGACGGACTTATTGTCCGTATAACGACGAGGAGTGTCGTTGCGGTGAGTTCTGTATCACATCGATATGGAGCACGCCGAGAAACTCCGGCAATCATGCGCGAGCACTACGACGCGTCGTGGACAATTGCACTACCCATCGCAGTCGTTGCGAGGCTGATGACGATGCTGAGGAGTAAGACAATGGAATATACCTTTACCCTGAAATATCAGCTTGCTGACGATGGCCATACCTCGGATGAACTGGTAGAGCGGCTGGGTGCAGCGGGCTGCGACGATGCCCTGGTCGGTATAGGACAGCCGGGACGGTTGGCTCTCGAGTTCACGCGTGATGCTCCTGATGCGATTAAGGCCGTGCTCAGCGCTTTGAGCGACGTGCGTCGTGCGGTGCCATCGGCCAGGCTGATTGAGGTTGCCCCTGATCTGGTTGGGTTAACCGACGTAGCCGAGATCGTCGGCGTGTCTCGGCAGAACATGCGCAAGTTGATGTTGGCCCACCCGAGCAGCTTCCCGACGCCGGTGCACGAGGGCAGTGCGTCTATCTGGCACTTGGCAGACGTTCTGACCTGGCTGCAGGGCAAGGGCAGTTATTCGCTTAGCAAGGGTGTGTTGGATGTGGCCCAGGTAGCCTTGCAGATCAACGTTGTGAAAGAAGGACGACGGTTACCAGGGGCGGTTTCCAAAGACTTGGAAGCTTTGGTTGGCTGACAATCTTGTATGAGGGGCGCCGCGAGGCGCCCTCGTCGCATCTGGCGGAGACCGCGCGCCATCCTTCACTTAATCTTTCTCAACTGCGGGTGTATCGTATTCGCCTTTTGCGGACTTCCCGGTTCGCCGCGGATTCAATAGGTGGTTGCATTCATGTCGTTTACCCGTCGCCAAATACTCGGTGGCCTGGCCGGTCTTGTTGTCGTGGGCGTTGGCGCGGGAGGCGCATCGCGGTATTGGTTGGGCAAGCGAGTGGATGCCAACGCGGGGCACGACTATGAATTGATCGCGGCGCCGCTGGACGTGGAGTTGGTGGCCGGGCACAAGACCCAGGCCTGGGCCTTTGGGCCATCGGCGCCGGGTACCGAGTTGCGGGTGCGTCAGGGTGAGTGGCTGCGGGTGCGTTTCGTCAATCACCTGCCGGTTGCCACCACCATTCACTGGCACGGAATCCGTCTGCCGCTGGAGATGGACGGCGTGCCGTATGTCTCGCAACTGCCAGTGCTGCCGGGCGAATACTTCGATTACAAATTCCGTGTGCCGGACGCCGGTAGCTATTGGTATCACCCCCATGTCAACAGCAGCGAAGAGCTGGGGCGCGGGCTGGTGGGGCCGCTGATCGTTGAAGAGCGCGAGCCCACCGGTTTCAAATACGAACAGACCCTGAGCCTCAAGAGTTGGCACGTTGACGAGCAAGGCCAGTTCGTTGAATTCAGCATCCCTCGCGAAGCGGCCCGTGGCGGGACGGCCGGGCGGCTGGCGACCATCAATGGCGTGCCGGATGCGGTGATCGACCTGCCGGCCGGGCAGATCAGCCGCGTGCGCCTGCTCAACCTGGACAACACCCTGACTTATCGGATCAACATTCCCGGCGTCGAGGCGCAGATCTACGCGTTGGACGGCAACCCCATCGAGCCGCGCCCGTTGGGCAAGGAGTACTGGCTCGGCCCGGGCATGCGCATCTGCCTGGCGATCAAGGCGCCGCCAGCCGGGGAAGAGCTGTCGCTGCGCAACGGTCCGGTGCGCCTGGGTACCCTGCGCTCGGTGCCGAACAACGACGAACCGACCCCGTGGCCGCCCGCGCTGCCGCCTAATCCGGTGTCCGAGCCGGACCTGGCCAATGCCGAAAAACTCAACTTCAATTTCGAGTGGGTCGGCTCGGTGTCGGTGAATGTGGACAACGGCAAACCGCCGAGCCTGTGGCAGATCAACGGCAAGGCCTGGGACATCACCGACAAGACCTGCGCCGACCGGCCAATCGCCACGCTGAAGAAAGGCCAGAGCTACATTTTCGAACTGAAGAACATGACCCAGTACCAGCATCCGATCCATTTGCATGGCATGAGCTTCAAGGTGATTGCGTCGAACCGGCACAAGGTCGTGCCGTATTTCACCGACACCTACTTGCTGGGCAAGAACGAGCGGGCGCAGGTGGCGCTGGTGGCGGATAACCCGGGGGTGTGGATGTTCCACTGTCATGTGATCGACCACATGGAAACCGGCCTGATGGCCGCCATCGAGGTGGCGTGATGCGTCAGATTCGTCCTGCCCGGATCATCGATCGCAGCCGTGACCAGGATTTCATGCGCGAGGCCCTGGCCCTCGCCGCCCAAGGCGCGGCCCTGGGCGAAGTGCCGGTGGGCGCGGTGCTGGTGCAGGATGGCGAGATCATCGGCCGCGGCTTCAACTGCCCGATCAGCGGCCACGACCCCAGTGCTCACGCGGAAATGGTTGCCATCCGCGCCGCTGCCCAAGCGGTGAGCAACTATCGCCTGCCGGGCAGCACCCTCTACGTCACGTTGGAGCCGTGCAGCATGTGCGCCGGCCTGATTGTCCACTCACGCATCGCCCGGGTCGTCTATGGCGCCCTGGAGCCCAAGGCCGGCATCGTGCAGAGCCAGGGGCAGTTTTTCAGCCAGGGCTTCCTGAATCATCGGGTGATGTACGAGGGCGGGGTGCTGGCCGAGGAATGCAGCACGATGCTGAGCGAGTTCTTCAAGGCCCGAAGAGCCAGATCCTCAGACTGAATACTTATCCCTTGTGGAAGTGAACCCCCTTGTAGAAGTGAATCTTTGTGGGAGCAAGGCTTGCTCCCACAAAAGCCCGCACCCACAGGGGGAAATGTGTGCTCGGGTGATTTACTTGCGCGCGACAATCACCGCGCGCATCGGTGCCGGCAGGCCTTCGATGGTCTTGCCGTGGTCGGTGGGGTCGAGGAAGTCGCTCAGCGACTGGTACTTCATCCACTCCGTACTGCGTTGTTCTTCCACGGTCGTCAGGCTCACGTCCACGCAGCGTACGTCGCTGAAGCCGGCGCGGCGCAGCCAGCGTTCCAGGGCCGGGACCGAGGGTAGGAACCAGACGTTGCGCATTTGCGCGTAGCGGTCCTCGGGCACCAGTACCTGATGTTCGTCGCCTTCGATCACCAGGGTTTCCAGCACCAGCTCGCCGCCCTTGACCAGGCAGTCCTTGAGGGCCAGCAGGTGTTCTATCGGCGAGCGGCGATGGTAGAACACGCCCATGGAAAACACTGTGTCGAAGCCTTCGAGGTCCGCAGGCAGGTCTTCGAAGGGAAACGGCAGATGCCAGGCGTTGGGTTGCGAGAGGTAGCGCTGCACTGCCTGGAACTGGCAGAAGAACAGCCAGTTGGGGTCGACGCCGATCACCGTATCGGCGCCAGCGCCGAGCATCCGCCACATGTAGTAGCCGTTGCCACAGCCCACGTCGAGGATGCGCTTGCCTTTGAGATCCAGGTGCGGCGCCACGCGCGACCACTTCCAGTCCGAGCGCCATTCGGTGTCCACGTGCACGCCAAACAGGTCGAAGGGGCCCTTTCGCCATGGCGACAGACCCATCAGTGCCGTACGCATCTGGGCACGGGTTTCGTCGGAACAATCGGTGTCGAGTGTCAGGCCGTTCAGCAGGTCGATTTCGGTCGGTTGCAGCGCCGGCAAGGCATCCAGCGCGTTTTGCCAGCGCTCCAGGTCGCCATGGCCCTTTTCCATTTTGATGTCGAGTTGCGCTTGCAGCGTCTTGGCCCAATCGGCCAGCGGGGTGCCGCCCAAGCGGCGAGCGAGGGGAGACAGATCGATCATGGTAGGGCAATCAACGAGGCAAAATTCAGGCATTGGAACCACGGCACGACTTTCGAGAACCCGGCGGCCAGCAGGCGCTCGCGGTGTTCTTCGAGGCTGTCGGGCTTCATGACGTTTTCGATGGCACTGCGTTTCTGGGCAATTTCCAGTTCGCTGTAGCCGTTGGCGCGCTTGAACGCCACATGCAGGTCGGTAAGCAGAGCATGTTCCTCGGCATCGTTGAAGCGCAGTTTCTCCGAAAGGATCAAGGCGCCCCCGGGGAGCAGGGATTGGCGGATGCGGCTCAGCAACGCGGTGCGCTGGTCCGGCGCGATGAATTGCAGGGTGAAGTTCAGCGCCACCACCGAGGCTGGCTGGAATTCCAGGGCGAGGATGTCGCCCTCGATCACTTCGACCGGCAGCAACTCCTGGAACATCGAGTCCTGGCCGTTGAGGTATTCACGGCAACGCTCGACCATGGCCGCCGAGTTATCCACCGCAATCACGCGGCACCCGTCAGTGCGCACATGGCGACGCAGCGCCTGGGTCACCGCACCCAGGGACGCGCCCAGGTCATAGAGCACGCTGCCCGGCTGGGCGAATTGCGCGGCGAGCACGCCGAGGTTCTCGACGATGGTCGGGTAACCCGGCACCGAACGCTTGATCATGTCCGGGAACACCCGCACCACGTCTTCGTTGAAGGCGAAGTCCGGCACTTGGGCCAAGGGTTGGGCGAATAGGCGGTCGGGCTCTTTGCTCACGGCGGTTCCAGCGGGATGGGTGATGAAAAGGCCGGCATTTTAACCAAAAAACCTGTGGGCGCGAGCTTGCGCCTGAATCGTTCTCCTGTACGGTCAATTCACCGCAATGGCGCAGTCGAAGGTTTCCACGGGCGGGACTTCCGGGGCCCAGGGTTGTTGATAAGTCAGGCGCAACCGGCCGGTGCCGGCGGCGAATGCCTGGAAGCGCCAGGTCGACACACCGGCAGCGCCCACGATGCCGGCATCTTCCGGGTTGCGGTACACCTCGGGGCCGAGGGATTTCAGCACGCCGCCGGCCGAATCCTGGATCGCCCAGCGATAACCGGTGGTGGGGTTGCTCGGCAAACTCAGGGTCAGGTTTTGCCCGTTGTCGAGCCGTACCGGGCACTGGTCCAGTTCTTCCACGGTCACGTTGTGTTTCGGTTGCGTCGCGCAAGCAGTCAACAGGGCGAGGCTCAAGGGGGCGAGCAGGCGGGTGGGGGACATAAGGCAATGGCTCCGGCATTCACGACGAACGGGGAGCATAACCGAAGATGCTACAGAGTGTGTCTGGCAGGGATGTGTTGTTGCTGATGACGCTATCGCGGGCAAGCCTTGCTCCCACAGTGGCGGTGTGTTGCCTACAGCATTTGTGATCCACACCAAACCCTGTGGGAGCAAGGCTTGCCCGCGATGGGCCACGCACAGGCACTACAGGGCCATCAGAACAACACCTTCGCCACATCCGCAAACCGCTTGGCGAAGTGCACCGTGACGCCTTCCTTGAGGTAATCCGGCAACTCCTCGAAGTTGCCCCGGTTGGCCTCCGGCAGGATCAGCTCGAAGAGTTTCTGCCGCCGCGCCGCGATGACTTTCTCACGCACCCCGCCGATCGGCAGGACGTGCCCGGTCAGGGTCAGTTCACCGGTCATCGCCACGCCTTTCTTCGGCGGCTGGTTGCGGGCCAGGGACAGCAGGGCGCTGGCCATGGTCACCCCGGCGCTCGGGCCGTCCTTGGGCGTGGCGCCCTCGGGGACATGCAAGTGGACGAAGGCTTCGTCGAAGAATTTCGGATCGCCGCCGAACTGTTTCAGGTGCGAACTGACGTAGCTGTGGGCGATTTCCGCCGATTCCTTCATGACCTCGCCCAACTGACCGGTGAGCTTGAAGCCGCGATTGAGCGTGTGGATACGCGTCGCCTCGATCGGCAGGGTCGCGCCGCCCATGCTGGTCCAGGCCAGGCCGGTGATCACGCCGACGCCGGACAGCACCTGTTCGTTACGGAACACTGGCTTGCCCAAGGAGGCTTCGAGGTCTTTGGGTCCCAGCTTGATCACGGCGTCTGGCTCGTCGATCAGCTTCATTACCGCTTTGCGCACCAGTTTGCCCAGTTGTTTTTCCAACTGTCGCACCCCGGCTTCACGGGCATAACCATCGATCAGGGCCTTGAGGGCGCTGTCGCTGATGCTCAGGCTGGCCTTGGCGACGCCGGCCTTGGCCAATTGCTTGGGCCACAAGTGGCGCTTGGCGATGGCGACTTTTTCCTCGGTGATGTAGCCCGACAGCCGAATCACTTCCATCCGGTCCAGCAACGGGCCGGGGATCGAGTCCAAGGTGTTGGCGGTGCACACGAAGAGCACTTTCGACAGATCCAGGCGCAAGTCCAGGTAGTGATCGAGAAATTCGACGTTCTGTTCCGGGTCCAGAGTCTCCAACAAGGCCGAGGCCGGGTCGCCCTGGTAGCTCTGGCCCATCTTGTCGATCTCGTCGAGCATGATCACCGGGTTCATCACTTCGACGTCCTTGAGCGCCTGCACCAGCTTGCCCGGCTGCGCGCCGATGTAGGTGCGCCGATGGCCCTTGATCTCGGCCTCGTCACGCATGCCGCCGACGCTGAAACGATAGAACGGCCGCCCCAGGGACTCGGCGATGGACTTGCCGACGCTGGTCTTGCCCACGCCGGGTGGTCCCACCAGCAGTACGATAGAGCCGCTGATCTCGCCCTTGTAGGCACCGACGGCGAGGAATTCGAGGATGCGATCCTTGATATCGCCCAGGCCGGCGTGGTGCTGGTCGAGCACCTTGCGCGCGTGCTTGAGGTCGAGCTTGTCCTGGCCGTACACGCCCCATGGCACCGAGGTCGCCCATTCCAGGTAATTGCGGGTGACCGCGTATTCCGGCGAGCCGGTTTCCAGGATCGAGAGCTTGTTCATTTCCTCTTCGATGCGTTTCTGCGCCTGGGCCGACAGCACTTTGCCTTCCAGTCGCTGCTCGAACTGTTCGAGGTCGGCGCTACGGTCGTCCTTGGTCAGGCCCAGCTCCTGCTGGATGACCTTGAGTTGCTCCTTGAGGAAGAATTCGCGCTGATGTTCGCCGATCTTGTTGTTGACCTCGGCGGAAATCTCTTTTTGCAGCCGCGCCACCTCGACTTCCTTGCGCAGCATCGGCAGCACTTTCTCCATGCGCTTAAGCATAGGCACGCAGTCGAGCACTTCCTGCAATTCATTGCCGGTGGCGGAGGTGAGCGCCGCGGCGAAGTCGGTCAGCGGCGACGGGTCGTTGGGGCTGAAGCGGTTGAGGTAGTTCTTCAGTTCTTCGCTGTACAGCGGGTTGAGCGGCAGCAGTTCCTTGATCGCGTTGATCAGCGCCATGCCATAGGCCTTGACCTCGTCGGTCGGCTCGCTCGGCTGGTGCGGGTATTCGACTTCCACCAGATAGGGAGGACGATGGTGCTTGAGCCAGGTGCGAATGCGCACGCGGGTCAGGCCCTGGGCGACGAACTGCAATTTGCCGCCTTCGCGACTGGCGTGGTGCACCTTGACCAGGGTGCCGTACAGCGGCAGCGCCGACGTATCGAAATGGCGCGGGTCTTCCTGGGGCGTGTCCATGAAAAACAACGCCAGGGAATGGTGTTCGGACTTGGCCACCAATTCCAGGGTCTCGGCCCACGGTTCTTCATTGACGATGACCGGTAGTACTTGGGCCGGGAAGAATGGGCGATTGTGGATGGGGATGATGTAGACCTTGTCCGGCAGGTTCTGGCCGGGCAGGGCCAGGCCGGTGCCGGAGGCGGTGTGTTCGATGCGTTCGGAGTCGGCGTATTCGTTCGTGGCTTCAGTAGAGTGCTGGTCGCTCATGGGGCACCTGCGCAATGGGGTATGGGACTTAGATGGGGCAGGTGGTTGGCGGTTTCAATGGCGGGTAATTGTTAGCCGCTATTTCATGAAGCGCTGTTCAGCTTTGTGACAGATTCCCCTGATGGGGGGGGGGCTGTCGTGGCGAGGGAGCTTGCTCCCGCTTGGGTGCGCAGCGCCCGCCTCGCCACATAGATCTGTGGATTTCAGGAGACCTTGTTCAGATCGTTATGACGGGTTTCCTTCAGGCACAGCACGGCGATCACGCTGAGTACGGCGGCCCCGGAGACATAACCGCCGACGTAACCCAGCCCGCCCATCGCCACCAGTTTCTGGGCAAAGAACGGCGCGGCCGAGGCGCCGACGATGCCCCCCAGGTTGTAGGCTGCCGAAGCGCCGGTATAGCGCACATGGGTAGGGAACAGCTCTGGCAACAAGGCGCCCATGGGGGCGAAGGTCACCCCCATCAGGAATAGCTCGATGCACAGGAACAGCGCCACGCCTGCGGTCGAACCCTGGGTCAGCAAGGGCTCCATGAGAAAGCCCGAGGCAATCGCCAGCACGCCACCGGTGACCAGCACCGGCTTGCGCCCGAAGCGGTCGCTGGCCCAGGCGGACAACGGTGTGGCGGCGGCCATGAACAGCACGGCAAAACACAGCAGGGCCAGGAAGGTCTCGCGGCTGTAGCCGAGGGTGGCGACGCCGTAGCTCAGGGAGAACACTGTGGAGATGTAGAACAGCGCATAACACACCACCATCGCCGCTGCGCCCAGCAACGTCGGTGCCCAATACTGGCTGAACAGCTCGACCAGCGGCACTTTCACTCGTTCCTGACGCGCCACGGCGTTGGCGAAGACCGGGGTTTCATGGAGCTTGAGGCGTACATAGAGGCCGACGATCACCAGCACGGCGCTGAGCAGGAACGGAATCCGCCAGCCCCAGGAGCGGAATTGCTCGTCATCCAGGCTCATGGCCAGGGTCAGGAACAGTCCATTAGCGGCGAGGAAGCCGATGGACGGCCCCAGTTGGGGAAACATGCCATACCAGGCGCGTTTGCCTTTTGGGGCGTTTTCCGTGGCGAGCAAGGCCGCGCCACCCCATTCACCGCCCAGCCCGAGCCCCTGGCCGAAACGCAGCAGGCACAACAGGATCGGCGCCCAGGCGCCAATGCTGGCATAACCGGGCAGCACGCCGATGAGGGTGGTACACACGCCCATCAGCAACAGCGACGCCACCAGTGTGGATTTGCGGCCGATCCGGTCACCAAAATGCCCGAACAGGGCCGAGCCCAGCGGGCGGGCGAGGAAGGCGATGCCGAAGGTCAGGAAGGATGACAGCATCTGTGCCGTGCCTGAGGTCTGCGGGAAGAACACCGGCCCGATCACCAGGGCCGCCGCGGTGGCGTAGACATAGAAGTCGTAGAACTCGATGGCCGTGCCGATGAAGCTGGCGGTCGCCACCCGCGTGGCGGAGTTGGTTGGCTGGGCTACAGCGTCGTTGCAGGTGAGGGTCGTCATGCAGTTATCCCTGACAGTCATGTGCTCCGGTGGAGCGAATTATTATGGTCGAACAGCTAGGGGTGGAACTTGCGTTGAATGTTGTGGCGAGGGAGCAAGTTCCCTCGCCACAAGAGGCGTTAGAGAATCGCTGTACTGTTATGCCACACCAGCACCTGGCTGACACGGTTGTCCACGGTCTCGATGATCTCCAGCCGATAGCGGCCGATTTTCAGGCATACCGGGCTTTCGGGAATGGTTTCCAGCGCTTCGGTCACCAAGCCATTGAGCGTCTTGGGGCCGTCGCAGGGCAGGTGCCAGCCCAGGGTCCTGTTCAGTTCGCGGATCGACGCCGCACCGTCGATCATCAGGCGTCCGTCGGGTTGGGGGTGCACGTGGGGGTTGTCGAGGGCGTGTTCACTTTCGAATTCGCCGACGATTTCTTCCAGGATGTCTTCCAGGGTGACGATGCCCAGCACTTCGCCGTATTCGTCCACCACCATGCCCAGGCGCCGCTGCTGCTTGTGAAAGTTCAACAGTTGCAACTGCAAGGGGGTGCTTTCAGGCACGAAATAGGGATCGTGGGAAGCCGCCAGCAGCGCTTCCTTGGTCAGGCTCGCGTCCACCAGCAGGTGGCGCACCTGGCGGGTGTTGAGTACTGCTTCCACCTGGTTGATGTCGCTGTGGAACACCGGCAGGCGGGTGCGTCGGTTCAGGCGCAACTGCTCGATGATTTCGCCGATCGGGTCATCGAGGTTGATGCCGTCCACCTCGCTGCGGGGTACGAGGATGTCATTGACGGTGATGTTATCCAGGGCATGGATGCCGGAAGCCGGCTGCGGCCGACCCGTGCTGTGTTCCGGCTCCTGTTCGCTGCGCGGTGGGGTGGGCATTTCGTCGTCGCGTGGCACGATCACCCTGGCCTTGCGGGCAAGGGGACGCAGCAACAATTGACTGATGCCATTGAGCAGCCAGGCGACGGGGTAGAGGATCTTCAGGGGCGCGCCGAGCAAGGCATTGCCCAATGCCAGTACCGCGTCGGGCTGGCGGCTTGCCAGGGTGCGCGGCAGGTAGTCGGCGAAAATCAACAATGCTGCGCTGGTGCCAAGCCAGGCCACCCAGGGGCCGTTTTCCAGCCAGGCAAAGATCGATAGCAAGGTGCCGATCACCACCGCCATGGTGCGGCAGAGCGTGTTGCAGAGGACCAGGCTGGCCAGGGGGAATGCCAGTTTTGCCAGTGGCTTGTCATTGGTGCGCGAGGCCCGGCGTTGTGCCTGCAAGTGCTGCCGGGCAGCTTCGACGGCCGTGAACAGGGCCGACCAGAGGATCAGTACCACCAACACGGCGAACAGCGGCCCCACGGGCAACGTATCCATCAGGGCCGTCCGTCAGATATGCAGGATGTATTCGCGGACCAGCTTGCTGCCGAAGTACGCCAGCATCAGCAGGCAGAAACCGGCCAGGGTCCAGCGGATGGCTTTGTGGCCTCGCCAGCCCAGGCGGGTCCGACCCCACAGCAGCACGCTGAACACCACCCACGCCAGGCAGGCCAGCAGGGTCTTGTGCACCAGGTGCTGGGCGAACAGGTTCTCGACGAACAACCAGCCGGAGATCAGCGACAGCGAGAGTAGCGTCCAGCCGGCCCAGAGGAAGCCGAACAGCAGGCTTTCCATGGTTTGCAGCGGAGGGAAATTGCGGATCAGGCCGGACGGGTGCTTGTGCTTGAGCTGGTGATCCTGCACCAGCAACAGCAAGGCCTGGAACACCGCGATGGTGAACAGGCCGTAGGCCAGGATCGACAGCAGGATATGGGCCAGGATGCCCGGTTCCTCGTCGATGACCTGCACCGTGCCCGATGGCGCGAACTGCGCCAGCAGGGCCGTGGCCATCCCCAGCGGGAACAGCAGCACCAGCAGGTTCTCCACCGGGATGCGCGAACAGGCCAGCAGGGTCAGGGCGATCACGGCCACGGCGATCAGGCTGGCGGCGTTGAAGAAATCCAGGCCCAGGCCGATTGGCGTCATCAGGTGGGTATAAAGGCTGGCCGCGTGGCCGAGCACCGCCAGCACGCCCAGCGTGACCAGCAGGCGTTTGTTCGCCTTGGCGCCAGTGGCCAGGCGTGTGCCTTGATAGAGGGTCGCAGCGGCATACAGGCAGGCGGCGGCGAGGGTAACAAGCAAGCTGGGTGACAAGGGGAGCATAAGTCCAGTTAAGCAGGCCCGAAAGGCGCTGAGTTTGGCATAGATCCCCCCCTGCACGAAAGACCGCGGCGAGGTGTACGTCGCACGCTTCTTCGCTATAATCCGCGACCTGCCCACGCCGCAGGCTCGCCGAGCACATTTTATACGGTCCGGGCCGCCACTCTCCCGGCCTCACCTGGGCCTGAAAGGATCGCGCATGTTTGAAAACCTAACCGACCGTCTCTCGCAGACGCTGCGCCATGTCACCGGCAAGGCGAAACTGACCGAGGACAACATCAAAGACACCCTGCGCGAAGTGCGCATGGCGTTGCTCGAGGCCGACGTCGCCCTGCCGGTGGTCAAGGACTTCGTCAATTCGGTCAAGGAGCGCGCCGTCGGCACCGAAGTGTCGCGTAGCCTGACGCCAGGCCAGGCGTTCGTGAAAATCGTCCAGGCCGAACTCGAAAGCCTGATGGGCGCGGCCAACGAGGACCTCAACCTCAGCGCCGTGCCGCCAGCGGTGGTGCTGATGGCCGGCCTGCAAGGTGCGGGCAAGACCACCACGGCCGGCAAGCTGGCGCGCCTGCTTAAAGAGCGCAAGAAGAAGTCGGTGATGGTGGTGTCCGCGGACGTCTACCGTCCGGCGGCGATCAAGCAGCTGGAAACCCTGGCCAATGACATCGGCGTGACCTTCTTCCCGTCCGACCTGAGCCAGAAGCCAGTGGACATCGCCCAGGCGGCGATCAAGGAGGCGAAGCTCAAGTTCATCGACGTGGTCATCGTCGATACCGCCGGTCGCCTGCACATCGACGAAGAGATGATGGGCGAGATCCAGGCGCTGCATGCCGCGGTCAAGCCGGTGGAAACCCTGTTCGTGGTCGACGCCATGACCGGCCAGGACGCCGCCAACACCGCCAAGGCGTTTGGCGATGCGCTGCCACTGACCGGTGTGATCCTGACCAAGGTCGACGGCGATGCCCGCGGCGGTGCTGCGCTGTCGGTGCGTGCCATCACCGGCAAGCCGATCAAGTTCATCGGCATGGGCGAGAAGAGCGAAGCACTCGAGCCGTTCCATCCCGAGCGTATCGCTTCGCGGATCCTGGGCATGGGCGACGTGCTCAGCCTGATCGAGCAGGCCGAGCAGACCCTCGATAAGGAAAAGGCCGACAAGCTTGCGAAGAAATTAAAGAAGGGCAAGGGCTTCGACCTCGAGGATTTCCGCGACCAGTTGCAACAGATGAAGAACATGGGCGGCCTCGGCGGCCTCATGGACAAGCTGCCGAGCATCGGTGGCGTGAACCTGGCGCAGATGGGCAATGCCCAGAGCGCGGCTGAAAAGCAGTTCAAGCAGATGGAAGCCATCATCAACTCCATGACCCCGGCCGAGCGCCGCGATCCCGAGCTGATCAGCGGCTCGCGCAAGCGCCGCATCGCCCTGGGCTCGGGCACGCAGGTGCAGGACATCGGTCGCTTGATCAAGCAGCACAAGCAGATGCAGAAGATGATGAAGAAATTCTCCGCCAAGGGCGGGATGGCCAAGATGATGCGCGGCATGGGCGGTATGTTGCCCGGTGGCGGTATGCCGAAAATGTAAAGAATCTGCGCCGGCTGTCATGTCGGCGTTGCCCCGCACGGATGCGGGGGATCTCCAGCAAACCCGTGCTGACGGGAGCTGACCTGCCGTTTTTCATGACGGCTCCATGGCGAATCTTGATTGCACGGCGCCAGGCGCCGGAAAAAGTCATTTGCAAAAGTCCGGATATTCCTTAGAATATGCGGCCTTTCGGGCACCCATGCCCGCTGTGCATTTAGATTTGCAGCACCGACTACAGGAACGATGTTCACATGCTAACAATCCGTCTTGCCCTTGGCGGCTCCAAAAAGCGCCCGTTTTACCACCTGACCGTAACCGACAGCCGCAACCCGCGTGACGGTTCCCACAAAGAGCAGGTTGGTTTCTTCAACCCGATCGCACGTGGTCAGGAAGTTCGTCTGTCCGTGAACCAAGAGCGCGTTGCCTACTGGCTGAGCGTTGGTGCACAACCTTCTGAGCGCGTTGCTCAGTTGTTGAAGGAATCGGCTAAGGCTGCGGCCTGAGCAATATGAACGCGACGCCAAAAGATGCTGATGATCTGATCGTTGTCGGCAAAATCTATTCTGTACATGGCGTTCGCGGCGAAGTGAAGGTGTATTCCTTTACTGATCCGATCAAAAACCTGTTGAACTACAAAGCCTGGACGCTCAAGCGCGAGGGCAGTGTGAAGCAGGTTGAGCTGGTCAGCGGACGCGGGAACGAAAAGTTCCTGGTCGCAAAGCTCAAGGGTCTCGATGATCGTGAAGAAGCGCGTCTTCTGGCCGGTTATGAGATCTGTGTGCCGCGCAACCTGTTCCCTGAACTGACCGACGGCGAGTACTACTGGTACCAGCTGGTAGGTCTGAAGGTCATCGACCACCTCGGGCAATTGCTCGGGAAGATCGATCACCTGCTCGAGACCGGTTCGAACGATGTCATGGTGGTAAAGCCTTGCGTCGGCAGCCTGGATGATCGCGAACGCCTGTTGCCCTATACCGAGCAATGCGTGTTGGCCGTCGACCTTGCAGCAGGCGAGATGAAGGTGGAATGGGATGCGGATTTCTGAACGTGGCTAATCTGCGCGTTGAAGTCATCACGCTGTTTCCCGAGATGTTTTCCGCCATCAGCGAGTACGGCATAACCAGCCGCGCGGTGAAACAGGAGCTGTTGCAGCTGACCTGTTGGAATCCGCGGGACTACACCACGGATCGACATCACACTGTGGACGATCGCCCGTTTGGCGGTGGTCCGGGCATGGTGATGAAGATCAAGCCCCTGGAGGATGCACTGGTTCAGGCCAGGGCGGCAGCCGGGGAGGGTGCGAAGGTGATCTACCTGTCGCCCCAAGGCCGCCAGCTGACTCAGTCGGCGGTACGCGAGCTGGCGAATTCGGATGCATTGATCCTGATTGCCGGCCGTTATGAAGGCATTGACGAGCGTTTCATTGAGGCTCATGTCGATGAAGAGTGGTCGATTGGCGACTATGTACTGTCTGGCGGCGAGCTGCCGGCGATGGTCCTGATCGATGCGGTTACACGACTGCTGCCTGGAGCTTTAGGGCATGCGGATTCCGCCGAGGAAGATTCCTTTACGGATGGTCTGCTGGATTGCCCGCACTACACCCGACCGGAGGTGTATGCGGATCAGCGTGTTCCCGACGTGTTGCTAAGTGGCAACCACGCGCACATCCGGCGTTGGCGTTTACAGCAGTCCCTTGGTCGGACCTGGGAACGACGCGCCGATCTTCTGGAAAGCCGCTCGCTTTCTGGAGAAGAGAAGAAGCTGCTCGAGGAATACATCCGCGAGCGGGACGATAGTTAACAACGTATCGATGGTAAGTCCGACGACTTGCCTTAGGAGCACAGCATGACTAACAAAATCATCCTTGCACTCGAAGCAGAGCAGATGACCAAAGAAATCCCTACCTTTGCCCCAGGCGACACCATTGTCGTCCAGGTGAAAGTGAAGGAAGGCGACCGTTCCCGTCTGCAAGCGTTCGAAGGCGTTGTTATCGCCAAGCGTAACCGTGGCGTGAACAGTGCGTTCACCGTTCGCAAAATCTCCAACGGTGTTGGCGTAGAGCGTACTTTCCAGACCTACAGCCCGCAAATCGACAGCATGGCTGTGAAGCGTCGCGGTGACGTACGTAAGGCCAAGCTGTACTACCTGCGCGACCTGTCCGGTAAAGCAGCACGCATCAAGGAAAAACTGGCCTGAGTCCAGCTTCCGATGCAAAAAAAAGCAGCCTGCGGGCTGCTTTTTTGTTGCCTGCGATTTGCTCTTTGAGCACCCTGCGTAGCTTCATTCCTTACTTCGATGCCGTGTGTGCCGCATCCTCCAAGAGTTTTTATGCCAGCCATCGATCACCCGCTGATAGACCAGTTTCTCGACGCCCTGTGGTTGGAGAAGGGCCTGTCCGATAACACCCGCGATGCCTATCGCAGCGACCTGGCGCTGTTCAACGGCTGGTTGCAGGACAAGCGTCTGGAGTTGGTGAATGCCGGACGGGAGTTGATCCTTGATCATTTGGCGTGGCGTCTGGAGCAGAACTACAAACCGCGGTCGACTGCGCGGTTTCTCTCCGGTTTGCGTGGGTTTTATCGCTATCTACTGCGGGAAAAACTGATCGCGGTGGATCCGACCTTGCGCGTGGACATGCCGCAACTGGGTCGCCCCCTGCCCAAATCCCTGTCGGAAGCCGACGTGGAGGCGTTGCTGAAGGCGCCTGACCTGAGTGATGCCATCGGCCAGCGCGACCGGGCGATGCTGGAGGTCCTGTACGCCTGTGGCCTGCGTGTCACCGAATTGATCAGCCTGACCCTCGAACAGGTCAACCTGCGCCAGGGTGTGCTGCGGGTGATGGGCAAGGGCAGCAAGGAGCGCCTGGTGCCGATGGGCGAGGAGGCCATCGTCTGGGTCGAGCGCTATCTGCGCGACGGGCGTCACGAGCTGCTGGGCGGGCGTCCCAGCGATGTACTGTTCCCAAGCCGGAATGGCGAGCAAATGACTCGCCAGACTTTCTGGCATCGCATCAAGCACCAGGCCAAGGTGGCTGGGATCGGAAAATCCCTCTCGCCCCACACTTTGCGCCATGCCTTCGCCACGCACCTGCTCAACCACGGCGCCGATCTGCGGGTGGTGCAGATGTTGCTCGGCCACAGTGACTTGTCCACCACCCAGATCTACACCCATGTCGCCCGGGCACGCCTGCAGGACCTGCACGCCAAGCATCACCCACGCGGTTGAATGCCCCTCCTGTGGGAGCAAGGCTTGCCCGCGATGGCCGCGCCGCGGTGTAACAACTGAACCGCGTTATCGTTCATCGCGGGCAAGCCTTGCTCCCACGAGTCCGCTTCCACAGAAAGTGTTCATCAACGCCTTGTATCACCGGCATTCGGTCACGCGAGCCTTATGTGGTAGGCTTTGTCGGTTTGCACAGTGGGCGGTTGGAAGCCGAATCTGCAGCTCGGCGTTTGCACGTCCCATTTGTTCGCCACAGGAGTCCCCATGCGTTTGATCCAGTTGTTCACCGCCGCCGCCATTGCGCTGGCCAGCACCTTTGTCATCGCCGATGACGCGGCCGACAAGGCTATCCGCAAGAGCCTGGAAAACCTTCAGCTCGAAGTGCCGATCGAGGCCATCTCAGCCAGTCCCATGGCTGGCCTGTATGAGGTCAAGCTCAAGGGCAGCCGCGTGCTCTACGCCAGCGCCGATGGCCAGTACATCGTCCAGGGCAACCTGTTCGAGCTCAAGGATGGCAAGCCGGTCAACCTTACCGAACTGACCGAGCGCCAGGGCATTTCCAAGTTGATCAATGGTATTCCGGTCGCTGAAACCGTGGTTTACCCGGCCGTGGGTGAAACCAAGTCCCACATCACCGTGTTCACCGACACCACGTGCCCGTATTGCCACAAGCTGCATGCCGAAGTGCCGGAGCTGAACAAGCGTGGCATCGAAGTGCGCTATGTCGCGTTCCCGCGCCAGGGCCTGGGCTCGCCGGGTGATGAGCAGTTGCAGGCGGTCTGGTGCTCCAAGGACAAGAAAGCGGCCATGGACAAGATGGTCGATGGCAAGGAAATCAAGGCCGCGAAATGTGATAACCCGGTTTCCAAGCAGTTTGCTCTCGGACAGTCAATAGGCGTGAACGGTACACCTGCAATTGTTTTGGCCGATGGTCAGGTAATTCCGGGCTACCAGCCGGCGCCGCAAGTCGCCAAACTGGCTCTGGGCGCGAAATGATCATGGGCGATCTGCTTTTGAAGAGTACGGCTCGGCGAAACCTTCGTCGGGCCGTTAAACACTAAGTCGCGTTGCTGCGCGGCTGTATTTCACGGCCGACCTTGCGTCGGCCGTTTCATGGGGAGTCAAGAGTGAATCCGGTCAAAGTAGGCATCTGTGGGTTAGGTACCGTCGGTGGCGGCACCTTCAACGTACTTCAGCGCAACGCCGAGGAA
The DNA here is from genome assembly GCF_025336485.1 of Pseudomonas citri. GTDB lineage: Bacteria > Pseudomonadota > Gammaproteobacteria > Pseudomonadales > Pseudomonadaceae > Aquipseudomonas > Aquipseudomonas citri. Next base: position 25,292 of record NZ_JAODAB010000005.1, read on the forward strand.
ATTGCTCGTCGTGCCGGGCGTGGAATCGAAGTGGCACAAATTGCCATGCGCACGCCAAAGCCTCAGTTCCAGACGACCGGTATTGCGATTACCAACGATGTCTTCGAAGTGGCCACGAACCCTGAGATCGACATCGTCATAGAGCTGGTGGGCGGCTATACCGTTGCCCGCGAGCTGGTACTCAAGGCCATCGAGAATGGCAAGCATGTGGTCACCGCGAACAAAGCGCTTATCGCCGTTCACGGTAATGAGATTTTCGCCAAGGCACGCGAGAAGGGCGTGATCGTGGCTTTCGAAGCGGCCGTGGCCGGTGGTATCCCGGTGATCAAGGCGATCCGCGAAGGGCTGTCGGCCAACCGTATCAACTGGGTGGCGGGGATCATCAACGGCACCGGCAATTTCATCCTCACCGAGATGCGCGAGAAGGGTCGCGCTTTCGAGGACGTGCTCGCCGAAGCCCAGGTGCTGGGTTACGCGGAGGCTGACCCGACGTTCGACGTGGAAGGCATCGACGCGGCGCACAAGCTGACGATCCTGGCATCCATCGCGTTCGGTATTCCGTTGCAGTTCGACAAGGCTTACACCGAAGGCATCACCAAGCTGACCACCGCTGACGTGAACTACGCCGAAGCCTTGGGCTACCGCATCAAGCACCTGGGCGTGGCGCGCAGCACCGCCAGTGGTATCGAGCTGCGGGTGCATCCGACGCTGATCCCGGCCGATCGCCTGCTCGCCAACGTCAACGGTGTGATGAACGCGGTGATGGTCAATGGCGATGCCTCTGGCTCGACGTTGTTCTACGGCGCTGGCGCAGGCATGGAGCCGACCGCTTCCTCGGTGGTGGCCGACCTGGTGGACGTGGTTCGCGCCATGACCTCCGACCCGGAAAACCGTGTGCCGCACCTGGCCTTCCAGCCGGATTCGCTGTCGGCTCATCCGATTCTTCCGATCGAGGCGTGCGAAAGCTCCTACTACCTGCGCATCCAGGCCAAGGACCATCCGGGCGTGTTGGCCCAGGTGGCGAGCATCCTGTCGGAGCGTGGCATCAACATCGAGTCGATCATGCAGAAGGAAGTCGAGGAGCATGATGGCCTGGTGCCGATGATCCTGCTGACCCACCGCGTGGTCGAGCAACGCATCAATGATGCGATCACGGCGCTGGAGGCGCTCCAGGGCGTGGTTGGCCCGGTGGTCCGTATCCGTGTCGAGCATCTGAATTAATCAAAGCGGCAAGCGGCAAGCCACAAGCTACAAGTTGAAAGCGGATCGGCTTCTACTTGTAGCTTGCAGCTTGAAGCTCGAAGCTCAAACCAAAGGTTTGCCCCCATGCGCTATATCAGTACCCGCGGCCAGGCACCGGCCCTGAATTTCGAAGATGTCCTGTTGGCCGGCCTGGCCACGGACGGCGGCCTTTACGTGCCGGAGAACCTGCCGCGCTTCACCCAGGAGGAAATCGCTTCCTGGGCCGGCCTGCCGTATCACGAACTGGCATTCCGGGTCATGCGCCCGTTTGTCGCCGGCAGCATTCCGGACGCCGATTTCAAGAAAATCCTGGAAGAGACCTATGGCGTCTTTTCCCACAGTGCCATCGCACCGTTGCGCCAGCTCAACGGCAATGAATGGGTCATGGAGCTGTTCCACGGTCCGACCCTGGCGTTCAAGGACTTTGCCCTGCAACTGCTGGGTCGCCTGCTGGACTATGTGCTGCAAAAACGTGGCGAACGCGTGGTGATCGTCGGTGCCACCTCGGGCGATACCGGTTCGGCGGCCATCGAAGGCTGCAAGCGTTGTGAAAACGTCGACATCTTCATCCTGCATCCGCACAACCGCGTCTCGGACGTGCAACGCCGGCAGATGACGACGATTTTTGGCGATAACATCCACAACATCGCCATCGAAGGCAACTTCGACGACTGCCAGGAAATGGTCAAGGCCAGCTTCGCCGACCAGGGCTTCCTCAAGGGCACCCGCCTGGTGGCGGTCAACTCGATCAACTGGGCACGGATCATGGCCCAGATCGTTTACTACTTCCACGCAGCCCTGCAATTGGGCAGCCCGGCCCGTTCGGTGGCGTTCTCGGTACCTACCGGCAACTTCGGCGACATTTTCGCCGGTTACCTGGCTCGCAACATGGGGCTGCCGATCAACCAGTTGATCGTCGCCACCAACCGCAACGACATCCTGCACCGCTTCATGAGCGGTAACCAGTACGTCAAGGAAACCCTGCACGCCACGCTGTCGCCGTCGATGGACATCATGGTGTCGTCGAACTTCGAGCGCTTGCTGTTCGACCTGCACGGTCGCAATGGCGCGGCAATTGCCAGCCTGATGGACAGCTTCCGGCAGGGTGGTGGTTTCAGCGTCGAAGCCGAGCGCTGGACCGAGGCCCGCAAGCTGTTCGACTCCCTGGCCGTGGACGATGAGCAGACCTGCGAAACCATCGCCGAGGTGTTCGGGCAGAGCGGCGAGTTGCTCGACCCGCACACGGCGATTGGCGTCAGGGCTGCCCGTGAGTGCCGTCGCAGCCTGGACATCCCGATGGTGATCCTGGGCACGGCGCATCCGGTCAAGTTCCCGGAAGCCGTGCAGAAAGCGGGCGTAGGAAAAGCGCTTGAACTCCCTGCACATCTTTCTGATTTGTTTGAGCGAGATGAGCGTTGCACCGTGTTGCCCAACGACCTGAAGGCCGTGCAGGCCTTTGTCAGCCAGCATGGCAACCGCGGCAAGCCCCTCTAAGCGCTGAAACCTGTCACATTTTGAAGCCCGTCTCCTGACGGGCTTTCTTGTTTCTGCATGCCAAACTGGTCGGGTGTCGCCCTTGGAGGGTGGGCGAGTCATTTCGAAGGATATGCAGATGTTGTTTTTTACCAAAGGCAAGCCAGCCCTGGGCTGGATAATGGGCATGGCCCTGATGCATTGGGGGCAGGGGGCCCACGCAGCCCAGTTGGCGGCATTCGAAACGCCACCGGCCAATCCCGGTAAGGGACTGGTGCTGGACGCGCAGGAATTGAAGTGGATCAAGGAGAACCCCCGCGTCATCGTGGCTACCCTGCAGTTTCCGTTGTACCTGTTCAGGAATGAACTGGGGCAATGGAATGGGCTGAATCACGACATTCTCCAGCGCATTGCGCAAATGACGGGCCTTGAGTTCGTGCATCGGGAGTCGTTCTCCCCCGCAGAGTTGATGACGATGCTGGAAAATGGCGAGGCCGACATGACGACCTTGTTGGCAATGAATGAGGAACGTCGGGACTTTCTGAGTTTCAGTCATGCGTTCGGCGGCTCTGGCTGGGTATTCGTCGGCCGTGACGGGGAGTCGATCCTGCATTCTTTGGAACAGCTTGAAGGCAAGGTCCTGGCCTTGCCGGCACGGCATGCGTTGGAGGCGCAGATCCGGCGGGACTACCCGGCCATCGAGTTGCGCACGACCAAGACCTATGGCGAGGCGCGTGCGCTGGTGGAGAGCCGCGAAGCCTATGCCACCATCGAAAATGAAACCGGGGTGCATCTGTACCCTGCCGGGCAGTTGCAAGTAGGAAGAGGCCTTGAGGGCATCTGGGAGCCGGATTACCTGGCAGTGCGCCAGGACCTGGTCCTGTTGCTCAGTATCTTGAACAAGGCGCTGGAAGCCTTCCCAGCCGAGGACATGCGCGCGCTGCGGTCCAAGTGGATGGCCGGCGTTACTCCGGTTCAGGTGCCCTCGACCTGGGAGCGGCTGTCCGGTTGGGGTTACTGGTGCATGACGGTGATGGTGTTGTTCGCCCTCCTGTCCCTCTTGTGGAACCGCCGGTTGCAGGTACAGATCGACCAGCGTCTCAAGGCCGAGGCGGTCCTCAAGGACCAGGTGATGCTCCAGCGGGCCTTGATGGATGCCGTCCCCGACCCGATTTTCATCCGCGACCTGCAAGGGCGCCTGGTCATGTGCAACAAAAGCTATGAGGACCAGTTTGCGACCCGTTTCGAAAAGTTGCGAGGTAAGCGGCTGGACGAATGTGCAGCGTTCCCTGCGGCCACCGCCGAGCTGCTGCATGGGGAGGTGATGGAGCAATTGCGAACTGGCCAGTCTCGGTTTGTCGACCGTCAATTGATGTTCAGCGGTGGACTGCGGGAGGTTTACCACTGGTCGGTGCCTTTCTACGGGGCCGACGGGCAACTGCGCGGTCTTCTGGGGGGCTGGATTGACGTGGGTCGACGCTGGCGTCGTTCCGATCAGAGCCTGGCCTGAATCCAGGTGGCTTCAAGGTGATCGTTTCAAGCGAAGGCTGTTGTCTACCTGTCATATTGGACGCGCATGCTCGGTGGAACGGGTCCAAGGCGTGCCGGTTCGGTGCGCCGACGAACTTTGTGTTGCGCCGCGCGGTCATTGACTGTGTACGCGCAGTTGTTTTCGGACTATTGAAGGGTGAGCGAATGGAAAGTATCCGCCTGTTGCTGGGTGAGGCCCTGAACCCGTATCAAGTCACGCTGACGCCCTCCGGTACCAAGGGAGAATGCCTGGTGACCCTGAAGAATGCCGCCGGGGCCATTATCGTCGAGCGAGTCTTCCATCAAGCGCAATTGACCGACAAACGCCAGCTGACGGATGTCGTCGATGGCTTGCACCGCGATGTACTGATCGCCGAGGGACGCCTGGAGCCTTGTGTGATCGCGGCACTGCGTAACCTGGCCCGCGACAAGGTCATGACCGCAGCGAATTGATCCCGATTCTGTGGGAACCTTCCGACGTATTGGTGAGTCAGACCCTTTACCAACAAGATCAAGCATTGTGCTCCGGTGCTTGTCGCTTGTTGCACGGACCTTAATGGTCTTGTTTAACCCCGAGTTGTCTCCCCACTTCTCGGGGTTTCTTTTTGCCTGGCGTTCAAGGTTTGCAACACGTTCAGCCAAGGGGGCAACGCCGCCCCCTTGTGGGGGCCTGCTTCAAATGGCGCCGTCAGTGCGCAGTTTGGCGATCTGCTGCGTGTCGTAGCCCAGTTCCGCAAGCACCTGCGCGTTGTGCTCTCCCAGCGCCGGGCCGACCCATTCGGCGCTGCCCGGGGTGTCGGAGAGCTTTGGCACGATTCCCGGCATCTTGAACCCCTTGCCGTCCGGCAGCTTGGCCTGCAGGAACATCTCACGGGCGAGGAATTGCGGGTCGCTGAACATGTCCTCGGCGCTGAAAATCCGGCTGGCCGGCACGCCGGCCAGGTTCAACTGTTCGATGACGGTATCGAGTGGCAGCGAATGCACCCAGCGATCGATCACGCCATACAACTCGTCCCGCCGCGCGTCCCGCCCATCGTTGCTGGCCAGTTGCGGATCATCGGCCAAGTCATCGCGCCCGATGATCTGCATGAAGCGCTTGAAGATCGCATCGCCGTTGGCGCCAATCTGTACGTGCTTGCCGTCGGCGCTGGTGTGGATGGAGGAGGGGGTGATGCCGGGCATGATATTGCCGGTGCGCTCGCGGATGAAACCAAATACGTCGAACTCCGGCACCATGCTTTCCATCATGGCGAAAATCGCCTCGTACAAGGCCACGTCCACCACCTGCCCGGTGCCGCCGTTGATCTCACGGTGACGCAAGGCCATCAGGGCGCCAATCACGCCCCAGAGGGCGGCGATGGAGTCGCCGATGGAAATCCCGGTGCGTACCGGTGGGCGGTCCTCGAAACCGGTGATGTAGCGCAGGCCGCCCATGGACTCGCCCACGGCGCCGAACCCCGGCTGGTCCTTCATCGGCCCGGTCTGGCCAAAGCCCGAAAGCCGGACCATCACCAGTTTCGGATTCAATGCGTGCAGGACATCCCAGCCCAGGCCGAGTTTTTCCAGCACACCGGGTCGAAAGTTCTCGATCAGGATGTCGGCTTCGCCGATCAGTTGTTTCAGGATGGCCAGGCCTTCCGGATGCTTGAGGTTCAAGGTCACGGATTTCTTGTTGCGGGCCTGGACGAACCACCACAGCGAGGTGCCTTCGTACAGTTTTCGCCACTTGCGCAGCGGGTCGCCGCCATCGGGCGACTCGACCTTGATCACCTCGGCGCCGAATTCACCGCAGATCCTTGAAGCAAAGGGCCCGGCGATCAGGGTGCCGAGTTCGATGACTTTGACGCCGGCAAGGGGTTTGGCAGTAAGCGACATGACGGATCCTGTAGGACAAAGGCAAAACGGATAGAGCGTTTTATCATAGGCTAGCCGTAGGTTGATGGTCGGCAATTCGTGGATTGCCCGCATCATCGGTTAGACTTGCCGCCTTTCCTCGTATCAAGAAGCCCGTTCATGGCCCAGCCGTCCACGACTTACAAGTTTGAACTGAACCTCACCGATCTCGACCGTAATGTGTATGAGAATGTGAAACAGACCATCGCCCGCCACCCTTCGGAAACCGAGGAGCGCATGACCGTGCGCCTGCTGGCCTACGCGTTCTGGTACAACGAGCTGCTGTCGTTTGGTCGGGGGCTGTCGGATGTGGATGAACCGGCGCTGTGGGAAAAAAGCCTGGACGAACGGGTGCTGCACTGGATCGAAGTCGGCCAGCCCGATGCCGAGCGCCTGACCTGGTGCTCGCGCCGCACCGAGCGCACCAGCCTGCTGGCCTACGGCAGCCTGCGGGTCTGGGAAGGCAAGGTGGTCCCGGCGGTCAAGAACCTGAAGAACGTTAACATCGCCGCCGTGCCCCAGGACGTGCTCGAAACCCTGGCCCAGGACATGCCGCGGGTAATCAAGTGGGATGTGATGATCAGCGAAGGCACGATCTTCGTCACCGACGACCGCGGTCAGCATGAGGTCCAACTGCAGTGGTTGCTGGGCGAGCGCGGTTGAGTCATTGACCCTGTATCAAGTGAACGCATCGTGGTGAGGGAGCTTGCTCCCTCACCACGATCCAGGATCCCCAAAAAATAGAGAAATGTCTGTTCTCCCATGCGCATAGAACCCCGCCCGTTACCCGACACCCTGCCGTTTCTCGGTGATTTGCCACCGCTGTTGACCCGCCTGTATGCCGCCCGTGGCGTACAGTCCGAGGCTGAGCTGGACAAGAGCCTGGCGCGCTTGATCCCTTTCCAACAGCTCAAGGGGATCGATGCGGCGGTGGACTTGCTGGTGGTGGCGCTGGAGCAACGCCAGCGGATCCTGATCGTCGGTGACTTCGATGCCGATGGCGCGACGGCCAGCACCGTGGGCATGCTGGGTTTGCGCCTGCTCGGTGCCGCTCATGTCGACTATCTGGTACCCAATCGCTTTGAATACGGCTACGGGCTGACGCCGGAAATCGTCGAAGTCGCCCTGGCGCGCGAGCCGCAATTGCTGATCACCGTGGACAATGGCATTTCCAGCGTGGAAGGCGTGGCCGCGGCGAAGGCTGCGGGGCTCAAGGTGCTGGTGACCGACCACCACCTGCCTGGCCTGGAGCTGCCCGTGGCCGACGCCATCGTCAATCCGAACCAGCCGGGCTGCGAGTTCCCGAGCAAGGCCCTGGCCGGGGTCGGGGTGATTTTCTATGTGTTGATGGCGCTGCGCGCGCGCCTGCGTAGCCTGGGCTGGTACGCCAGCAAACCGCAGCCGAACATCGGCGAATTGCTCGACCTGGTGGCCTTGGGCAGCGTGGCTGACGTGGTGCCGCTGGACGCCAACAACCGGATCCTGGTGCATCAGGGTCTGGAACGGATTCGCGCCGGTCGCGCCCGTTCTGGCATCAAGGCCATTTTGGAAGTCGCCAAGCGCGATCACTCACGGATTACCTCCACCGACCTCGGGTTCATCCTCGGCCCACGCCTGAACGCGGCGGGGCGCCTGGACGACATGAGCCTGGGCATCGAGTGCCTGCTCACCGACGATGCGGCCCTGGCGCGGGAAATGGCCGTGCAACTGGACGGCATGAACCAGGACCGCAAGTCCATCGAGCAAGGCATGCAGCGCGAAGCCATGGCCCAGCTCAAGGACCTGCCGGTGGAGTCGATGCCATTCGGTTTGTGCCTGTTCGATCCGCAGTGGCACCAAGGGGTCATTGGCATCCTCGCCTCGCGGATGAAAGAGCGCTATTTCCGTCCGACCATTGCCTTTGCCGATGCCGGGGATGGCTTGCTCAAGGGCTCGGGCCGCTCGGTGCCGGGCTTTCATATCCGTGATGCGTTGAGTGTGGTGGCGGCGCAGCATCCGACCCTGATCAACAAGTACGGCGGTCACGCCATGGCGGCGGGGCTGACGCTGTCGGAGGCGAATTTTCCGTTGTTCGCCGAGGCGTTCGATGCGGAAGTGCGCCGGCAGTTGCGCGAAGAGGACCTGACCGGCCGGCTGCTGTCGGACGGCACCCTGGCGGTGGAGGAATTCCACTTGGAGCTGGCCCGGGCGCTGCGCCACGCCGGCCCCTGGGGCCAGCATTTTCCGGAGCCGATGTTCCACGGGGTGTTCCAACTGGTTGAACAACGCGTGGTGGGGGAGCGGCACCTGAAGGTGGTGCTCAAGAGCGAATGCGGTTCGGTGAAGCTTGACGGCATAGCCTTCGGCATCGACCGCGAGATCTGGCCGAACCCCACCGTGCGCTGGGTCGAGCTGGCCTACAAACTCGATCTCAACGAGTTCCGCGGGCAGGAGTCGGTGCAGTTGATGATTGCCCACATCGAGCCGCGGTAAGCACAAATCGTAATCTGCCGCGTGGCGATGTGGGAGCAAGGCTTGCCCGCGATGAAGGCGATGCGGTCTTTCAAGGAACGGGATGCCTGGTTCGCGAGCAAGCTTTGTTCCCACATCGTAATCAGGGCCGGTTTTTAGGTTCTGAACCCTCCCTCCTTCCCGGTTGTCGACTAGGCTCTAAGCACTGGTTGATAGCCCTTGTGACGTCTTGTCGATTTTCGTTGCCCGCGGGGGCGGGTGTTGTGCCTTTTGTCACTCGTCGACTTTTCAAACAGAACCCTGGAGCCTGCCCACTGATTAGAGAGGTGCCCCATGAGTCTGCTGCTGGAACCCTTTACCGTTCGCCAATTGACCTTGCCCAATCGCATTGCGGTGTCGCCGATGTGCCAGTACTCGAGCACTGATGGCCTGGCCAACGATTGGCACCTGGTGCACCTCGGCAGTCGTGCCGTGGGTGGTGCCGGCCTGGTCTTCACCGAAGCCACCGCGGTCACCGCCGACGGTCGGATCACCGCCCAGGACCTGGGGTTGTGGAACGATGAGCAGATCGAACCCCTGCAACGCATCACGCGTTTCATTACCGCCCAAGGAGCCGTGCCGGGCATCCAACTGGCCCACGCCGGACGCAAGGCCAGCACCTGGCGACCCTGGTTGGGCAAACATGGCAGCGTGAAACCGGAGGACGGTGGCTGGGTGCCGGTCGGGCCGTCGCCGATTGCCTTCGATCCGCAACACACTCAGCCTGCCAAATTGGACGAGGAGCAGATCGCCGGCGTCATCCAGGCATTCGTGGCTTCTGCCAGGCGCGCTTTGACGGCGGGATTCAAAGTGGTCGAGGTCCATGCCGCCCATGGTTATCTGCTGCATCAGTTCCTCTCACCCTTGAGCAACCAGCGGCGCGATCAGTACGGCGGTTCGTTCGAGAACCGCATCCGCCTGGTGCTGCAAGTCACCGAAGCAGTACGGGCCGTGTGGCCTGAAGAGTTGCCGGTATTCGTGCGCGTTTCCGCCACCGATTGGGTCGAGGATGGTTGGAACCCCGATGAGACCGTGGAGCTGGCGCGGCGTTTCAGGACGTTGGGCGTGGACTTGATCGACGTCTCATCGGGGGGCACTGCCGCGAACGCGGAAATTCCCACCGGCCCGGGCTACCAGACGCGTTTTGCCGAACGGGTACGCAAGGAATCGGAAATTGCCACCGGCACCGTCGGCATGATCACCGAACCGGCCCAGGCCGAGCACATTTTGCGAACCTGCCAGGCCGACATCATTTTCCTGGCCCGCGAACTGTTGCGCGATCCGTATTGGGCGCTGCATGCCGACGATGACCTGGGCGGACATAAGGCCGTGTGGCCGGCGCAGTATCAGCGGGCGACGCACCGGGACCAGCCGATCCATGAGTCGGATTTGCGCGATTGAGTGTCCGATACAAAGCAAAAGCCCCGGTCGTCTTGGCCGGGGCTTTTGCTTTTTCGGTGTTTGTACCGGCCCTATCTGTACCGGCCCTATCGCGAGTGGGCTCGCCATAGGGCCGGCCCAGGCTCAGGGATACTTGCGCTTATCCGGCGCCGGCGGGAAGTACTGGTACAGCCAGGTCTCGCTCAAGGTCCGGTCCTTGGTTCGAATGAACAGGCGCATCTGCACCGGGTCCACGCGGTCGTCGGTTGGATACCAGTCGAAGGTGATGCGGTAGCCCTTGATCTCATCCAGCACCAACACGTTGAAGTCCTTGACCTCGCCATGGGAGCAGGTGACCACGGGTTCGATGCCGGTACCTGGGGGCAGTTGATCGAGGCCGCCGCCGCTGAAGTCCACGGCGAATCGGCGTGCCCAGACCGTCGGATAATGTTCGCCTGGGGCCCAACCTTCGATGAAGCCGCCCATGCCGGAGCGAGTCGCATCGACGTGCGCCAGGTCGGTGCTCACCGGTGGCAGGGCGCTCCAGTAGAGCTTGTAGCCATAGTTGAGCGAGTCACCGGCGGCGACGGGTTTCTTCGGTGTCCAGAACGCGACGATGTTATCCAGGGTTTCACCGGTCGTCGGGATCTCCAGCAGATCCACCGAGCCTTCGCCCCAGGCGGTGGTGGGTTCGACCCACAGGCTTGGGCGCTTGCTGTACCAGTCCACGGTGTCCTGGTAGCTGGAAAAATCATGGTCGGTCTGCACCAGGCCGAAGCCTTTCGGATCCTTGTCGGCGAAGGCATTGAACTGCAGGGTGGCCGGGTTGTTCAGCGGGCGGCATACCCACTCGCCGTTGCCGCGCCACATGGCCAGCCGGTCGGAATCGTGGATCTGTGGGTGAATGGTGTCGCACATGCGCCGCTCGACGGTGCCGCAACTGAACATGCTGGTCATCGGTGCGATGCCCAGTTGTTCGATGGCGGTACGGGCGTTGATATGGGCGTCGACCTCCATTACCACGCGGGTCGGCTGGCAATCGATGTCAAAACGATAGGCGCCAGTGGCGCTGGGCGAATCGAGCAGGGCATAGACCACGAAGCGGGTGCTGTTCTTGTCCGGCGTCTCGAACCAGAATTTGGTGAAGTCGGGGAATTCTTCACGCTTCTTGGCGTAAGTGTCGATGGCCAGGCCGCGGGCGGACAGCCCGTATTGGCCGGTCGCGTCCACGGCGCGGAAGTAGCTGGCGCCCAGGAACGAAAGGATATCGTGCCGGTCCAGCTCCGGGGCCTTGAACACCCGGAAGCCTGCGAACCCCAGGTCACCGGTGAGCTGCGAAGTATTGACCGTGGTCTTCTCGTAGTTGAACAGCTCCGGGCGGAAGTGCACTTCACGGGCCACCCGGCTTTTCGAGTCGACGCTGTACATGCGCACCGGCTGTTTGAAACCCATGCCGACATGGAAAAACTGCAAGTCCAATTGGCCGCCCAGTTGATTCCACAGAGAGTGCTTGGCGTCGTATTGAATGGCGTTGAACTGCAATGGCGACATCATTGCCAGGGTGGGCGGCAGAACTTGCTTGGTGTCGACGTAGCGGCCTTTGGCAAGTTGCCGGGCCTGGTCTTTCAGGTCATTGAAGTCGAAGGGACGGGCGTCGCCGTCGGCAGTCTGGTCAGCAGCCCAGGCACGGGCGGCCATGAGCCCAGAGGCCGAAAGTCCGGTGTAGGCGGCGAAGGCCATGGAGGCCTTGAGCAGATTCCTGCGGTGCATAAATACAACCTTTCTCGAAGCAATTCCGTGCCGTTCCTGGCAACAGAGATCAGTGGAGGAGTTCGGCCATGCCTTGCCAAACGCGACGAACGTAGAACAGATGCCTGAGAATTGGATCGGTTCACCGAGGCGCAAAATCATAGGGGAAATACACGCTTAAAGAGAAAGGAAAGCGTGGCTTGGTCAAATTTTCTTACAGATGTTTCTTTTTTTATCCCGATCATGACCTTTTTTGACTAATTACTCTAAAAATCTCTTTTCACGGGGGGAATCCTCCCTATTCTCTAGATGCGGATGGCGCTATCAGGTCAACTCGACGTACGGAAGGACAACTCATGACAAAAATACAGGGCATTACCCAAATGCTAGGGATCTTTCCAGGCATGGCCAACCCGCGCCGGACACGTCGGCTCAGCCTGGAAGAAATGAGACTGGTCGAGCGCTATCGAGAGTTGTCGGAGAACGATCGGATCGCCATGCGCTACCTGGTGGATGCGATGCGCAGTGTTTCGCGGTTTTGAAGATGGGGTTTACTGCTTTTCAGGCGAAAATTTTGGCTATTTCCTTGCAGCAGGCTGAGTTATTCCATCGGCCGAAGCGAATAGGCTTACGATCAGCGGCGATTGCAGGTTTTGAAGCGAGGTATTACCTTCTTTCAAAAAGTAATACCTCAAAGGAGAGCGTTATGGCGACGACTATGACCAGTAAGGGACAAGTCACCATCCCTAAACCTATTCGCGATGCGCTGCACTTGATGCCCGGAAGCGCGGTTGAATTCAGCGTCAATGCGCAAGGTGAAGTGGTGCTGCATTCAGGTAAGGCTCGAGCAGTCCAAAAAAAGGTCCATGACCGTTTTGAGGCCGTACGCGGCAAGGCGGATATCAAATGGCGCACTGACGATCTTATGTTGCTGCTACGTGGTGAAGATTGATGATGCTGGTCGACACCAATGTTTTGATTGATGTCCTGGAAGATGATCCGGTTTGGGCTGATTGGTCGGTCCAACAGTTGCGTGCCCAATCTCAAGTCCATGAACTGGTCATCAATCCGATTATCTATGCCGAACTGTCTCAGACATTCTCCACCTTCGAGGCTTTGGATGAAGTGGTCGAGGAGCTTGGGCTGCTCGTGCAAGAAGTGCCTCGACCTGCATTGTTTCTGGCTGGGAAAGCTTTCTTGCGCTATCGAAAGGCAGGAGGTGGAAAAAGTAACGTGCTGGCAGATTTCTTCATAGGCGCCCACGCTGCGGTGAATCGCTTGCCTTTGCTTACCCGGGACGCCAGACGCTACCGAAATTATTTCCCTTCGGTCGAGTTGGTGGTGCCATCTTGATAACTGGAATAGCCACGGCCAGATCTGTCGTCTGGCCGGGCTGATGAATGTGACTCAATGCTTGAACATCACATGCCGCACCACCGTGTAGTCCTCCAACCCATACATGGACATGTCCTTGCCATAGCCGGAACGTTTCTGGCCGCCGTGGGGCATTTCGCTGACCAGCATGAAGTGGGTGTTTACCCAGGTGCAGCCGTATTGCAGGCGTGCCGACAGGCGATGGGCGCGGCCGATGTCGGCGGTCCATACCGATGAGGCCAGGCCGTAGTCCGAATCGTTGGCCCAGGCCAGCACTTGTGCTTCATCGAGGAACGGCGTGACGGACACCACCGGTCCGAAGACTTCTCTGCGAACGATTTCGTCGTCCTGCTGGGCGTCGGCCAGGACCGTCGGCTCGAAGAAGAACCCGTTGCCTTCCACGGCCTTGCCGCCTGTGACCAGGCGGATGTGCGGCTGGGCGATGGCCCGTTCGACGAACCCGGCCACGCGGTCGCGATGCTGGGCGGTGATCAGCGGGCCCATCTCGGTGTCGGGTGCGGTTTGCAGGCCGTACTTGATGCTGGCCACCGCCGCGCCGAGCTTCTCGACGAACCGGTCGTAGATACCTTGCTGGGCATAGATGCGGCAGGCGGCGGTGCAGTCCTGGCCGGCGTTGTAGAAGCCGAACGTGCGGATGCCTTCCACGGCTGCGTCGATGTCGGCATCGTCGAAGATGATCACCGGGGCCTTGCCGCCCAGTTCCATATGGGTGCGCTTGACGCTGTCGGCGGTGCTGGAAATGATGTGCGAGCCGGTGGCGATGGAGCCGGTCAGCGACACCATGCGCACTTTCGGATGGGTGACCAGCGGCTGGCCAACGCTCGGCCCACGGCCGAAGATCACGTTGAGCACGCCAGCCGGGAAAATCTCCGACGCCAGTTCCGCCAGGCGCAGCGCCGTCAGCGGGGTCTGTTCCGATGGCTTGAGCACCACGGTATTGCCGGCGGCCAGGGCTGGGGCGATCTTCCAGGCAACCATCATCAGCGGGTAGTTCCACGGCGCGATGGAGGCGATGACCCCCACCGGATCGCGACGGACCATCGAGGTGTGCCCCGGCAGGTATTCACCGCCCGCCGAGCCCGTCATGCAGCGGCTGGCCCCGGCGAAAAAACGGAACACATCGGCAATGGCCGGGATCTCGTCGTTCAGCGCCGCGCTCAAGGGTTTGCCGCAGTTATCCGACTCCAGTTTCGCCAGCTCTTCGCCGTGGGCTTCGATGGCCTCGGCCAGCTTGAGCAGCAACAGGGAGCGGTCCTTTGGGCTGACTTGCGACCAGCTGTCGAAGGCGCTGTCGGCGGCGCGCACGGCCGCGTCGACCTGGGCTTCGCTGGCTTCGTTGATCTCCACCAGCACCCGTCCCAGCGCCGGGTTGAACACAGCTTGGCCAGGGCCCTCGCCCGTCACCAACTGGCCATTGATCAGCAGTTTGGTTTGCATGTCCATGTCCTCTTGATCTTGCTTGTGATTCTTTGTGGGGATTGGGTTCAGCCATTTACTTATTTTGCGCCGCTGCCCGCCACGCTTTCGCCCCCGCGAGTCAGGTAATAGGCACCCAATATAGGCAACATCGTGACCAGCATCACCAGCATCGCCACGACGTTGGTCACCGGCACATCCCGGGGGCGGCTGAGCTGGTTGAGCAACCACAGCGGCAAGGTGCGTTCGTGGCCGGCGGTGAAGGTGGTAACAATGATTTCGTCGAACGACAGCGCGAACGCCAGCATCCCGCCGGCCAACAGCGCCGAGCCAAGGTTGGGCAGGATGATGTAGCGAAAGGTCTGCCAGCCGTCGGCGCCCAGGTCCATCGAGGCCTCGATCAGGCTGTGGGAGGTACGGCGCAGGCGCGCGATGACGTTGTTGTAGACGATCACCACGCAAAAGGTCGCGTGGCCGACGACGATGGTGAACAGCCCCGGCTCGATTCCCAGGACCTTGAAGGTCGCCAGCAAGGCGATGCCGGTGATGATCCCCGGCAGTGCGATGGGCAGGATCAGCATCAGCGAAATGCCCTGCTTGCCGAAGAAGTCGCGGCGGTACAGGGCGGCCGAGGCCAGCGTACCGAGCACCAGGGCGATCAGTGTGGCGATGGCCGCGACCTGCAACGACAACCTGATCGCCTCCAGCACATCGGGGCGCGAAAAGGCGACGCTGAACCACTTCAAGGTCAAGCCCTTGGGCGGAAAGCTGAACGCCGCGTCCTCGGTGTTGAACGCATAGAGAAAGATGATCAGGATCGGAAAGTGCAAGAACACCAACCCGCCCCACGCCGCGCAGCGCAAGCCCCACGAGGCTCGGTCTTGAGAGTCAGAGCGCATCGAAAGCCCCCAGTCGCTTGACGATGGATAGATAGACGGCGATCAGCACGATGGGCACCAGGGTAAACGCCGCCGCCATGGGAATGTTGCCGATAGCCCCTTGCTGGGCATACACCATGCTGCCGACGAAGTACCCCGGCGGGCCCACCAGTTGCGGCACGATGAAATCCCCCAGGGTCAGCGAGAAGGTGAAGATCGAGCCGGCGGCGATACCCGGGATCGACAGCGGCAGGATCACATTCATGAAGGTCTGGCGGGGCTTGGCTCCCAGGTCCGCCGAGGCTTGCAGCAGCGACGGCGGCAGGCGTTCCAGGGAGGCCTGGATCGGCAGGATCATGAACGGCAGCCAGATGTAGACGAACACCAGGAAACGCCCCAGGTGCGACGTGGACAACGTGCTGCCACCGACGCCGGGAATGCCCAGCACCCATTGCAGTGCCGGCCCCAACCCCAGGTGCTGGACGAACCACTGCGCCACACCGCCCTTGGCCAGCAGCAACGTCCAGGCATAGGCCTTGACGATGTAGCTGGCCCACATCGGCAGCATGACCGCGATGTAGAAGAACGCCTTGGTCTTGCCGCTGGTGTAGCGTGCCATGTAGTAGGCAATCGGGAATGCGACGGTGGCGCTGGCGATGGAGACTACGATGGCCATGCCCAGGGTGCGCAGGATGATGTCGAAGTTCGACGGTTGGAACAGTGCCGTGAAATTCGCCAGGGTCAGGTCTGGCGTGACCGCCATGGTGAAGTCGTCGAAGGTGTAGAAACCCTGCCAGAGCAAGGTCAGCAGCGAACCCAGGTAGATCGCGCCGAACCATATCAGCGGCGGCACCAGCAGCAACGACAGGTACAGGTTGGGCCGCCGGTACAGCAGGTTGGAAAAACGTCGCGACGGTGAGCCAGGGGGGGACGCCGAGGCGATGGCCTGTGTGTTCATGTCACGCCTCGCCTGCCACGCTGTCGTGCAGTGGGATCATCGCTTCCCGGGCCCAGCGCACGCTCAACTGCTGGCCGGTCTGGTGTGGGGGGCTACTGTCGTTCCAGTGGGTGTTGGCCTGGCTGAGGTTCAGGGTCTGGCCGTTTTCCAGTTTCAACTCGTAGCGCGTGGCACTGCCTTGGTACTGGATGTCGTGGAGCAGGCCCCGCACTTCGATCTCATGGCCGGCCAGCGGACCTTCGGCGAAGCGCACGTGTTCCGGGCGGATCGAGAAGGGCTGTGGATAACCGCTCAATGCCCGGGCCAGGTCACCACGGATCACGTTGGAGGTGCCGACGAATTCGGCGACGAAGGTGGTGGCCGGTTTCATGTACAGGTTGCGTGGTGTGTCGACTTGTTCGATGCGCCCCTTGTTGAATACCGCCACGCGGTCGGACATCGACAGTGCTTCGGTCTGGTCGTGGGTGACGAAAATGAAGGTGATGCCCAGCTGCCGTTGCAGTTTCTTCAATTCGCCTTGCATTTGTTCGCGCAGCTTCAGGTCCAGGGCGCCCAGGGGTTCATCGAGCAGCAACACCCGCGGGCGATTGACCAGCGCGCGGGCCAGGGCCACGCGCTGGCGCTGGCCGCCGGAGAGCTGCACCGGTTTGCGTTCGCCGTAGCCGGCCAAGGCCACCATCTCCAGCGCCTCCTCGGCGCGCTTGAGGCGCTCGGTCTTGGGCACGCCCTTGACCTTCAGGCCGTAGGCCACGTTGTCGCGCACGTTCATGTGGGGGAAGAGGGCATAGTCCTGGAAGACGGTATTGACGTCCCGTTGATACGGCGCCAGGCCCGTGGCTTCTTCGCCATGGATGCGGATCGAACCGGCGTTGGGCTGCTCGAACCCGGCGATCAGCCGCAGGCAGGTGGTCTTGCCCGAACCGGAGGGCCCGAGCATGGAAAAGAACTCGCCGTCCTGGATGTCGATAGATACCCGGTCCACGGCCTTCACCTCGCCGAATTGACGGGACACCTGGGTGAACTGGACTGCAAGTGGCATGGCGCGTGGCTCCAGAAAGCATGAGTTCTATTGATGCATGGCTGGGTTGTCGGGCACGGACTTGTGGCTTCATCCTGTGGGAGCAAGCTTTGCTCCCACAGGATGAAGCCACAAGGACAGCGTTCACCTTCACTCACTGGGTAGTTGGGCGAACCTCAGCGCCCACCCATGATCGCAATGTAGTCCTGGGTCCAGCGGCTGTACGGAACGAACTTGCCGCCCTCGGCCTGCGGGGTTTTCCAGAAGGCGATCTTGTCGAACTGGTCGAAGCCGTTGGTCTTGCAGCCTTCGGCACCCAGCAATTCGCTGCTCTTGCACGCCGCCGGCACCGCCGGCAATGAGCCGAACCAGGCCGCGACGTCACCCTGGACTTTCGGTTGCAGCGACCAGTCCATCCATTTATAGGCGCAGTTGGGGTGCTTGGCCTCGGCGTGGAGCATCGTGGTGTCGGCCCAGCCCGTGGCGCCTTCTTTCGGTATGGTCGAGGCGATCGGCTGTTTCTCGTTCATCAGGCCATTGACCTGATACGGCCAGGACCCGGAGGCCACCACGCCCTCGTTCTTGAAATCACTCATCTGCACGGTGGTGTCGTGCCAGTAACGGTGGATCAGCGGTTGCTGGGCCCGCAGCAGCTCCAGCACGGCCTTGTACTGGGCTTCGTCGAGCTGGTACGGGTCCTTGATGCCCAGCTCGGGCTTGGCACTCTTGAGGTACAGCGCGGCGTCGGCGATATAGATCGGGCCGTCGTAGGCTTGCACGCGTCCCTTGTTGGGCTTGC
The DNA here is from genome assembly GCF_025336485.1 of Pseudomonas citri. Lineage (GTDB taxonomy): Bacteria > Pseudomonadota > Gammaproteobacteria > Pseudomonadales > Pseudomonadaceae > Aquipseudomonas > Aquipseudomonas citri. The sequence continues at coordinate 43,513 of NZ_JAODAB010000005.1, forward strand.
CGTCGGGCAGGCTCTGGGCGTCGAACAGCACGCCCCAACTGGTGGGCGCTTTCTTGAATACGTCAGTGTTGTACATCAGCACATTCGGCCCCCATTGATAGGGACTGCCGTAGGTCTGCTGGTTGACCACGTACCAGGGCGCATCCTTGAGGCGCGGGTCGAGGTTCTTCCAGTTGGGGATCAGCGCGGTGTTGATCGGTTGCACACGCTTGCCGGCGATCAGGCGCAACGAGGCATCACCCGACGCGGTGACCAGGTCGTAACCGCCCTTGGCCATCAGGCTGACCATTTCATCGGAGGTGGCGGCGGTCTTCACGTTGACCTTGCAGCCGGTCTCCTTTTCGAAACCCGTCACCCAGTCGTAGGCCTTGTCGCTCTCGCCGCGTTCGATGTAGCCCGGCCAGGCGACGATATCCAATTGGCCTTCGCCGGCACCCACGGCCTTGAGCGGTTCGGCGGCCTGCAGGCTGACGCTGGTCAGCAGCGCCGTGGTGATTGCACTGAGCAATACGGTCTTGTGCGCGTACATGGAAATCCCTCTGGCTTTGATTAGGGGCGGGGTCATCCTGGACGGGCTGAACGCCGTGAATGACCTGTTACTAGCGTAGTGCTGTTATCCACAGGCGTCAGGCAACATCTTGTGACGCTCTGGAAAGTGTTGGAGCAAGCCTTCCCCTGCTGGAAAAATCATCCCGCTGCGCCATACAGGCCCGACGCCACCCTCGGCTATACTCCCCAGCATTTTCAAGGACCCGAGGTTTTACTGTGAAAAACTGGACGTTGCGCCAACGCATCCTGGCGAGTTTTGCGGTGATCATCGCCATCATGCTGCTGATGGTGGTTGTCGCGTACTCACGGTTGCTCAAGATCCAGGACAGTGAGGAACGGGTTCGGGTCGATGCGGTGCCTGGGGTGTACTACAGCTCCATGATCCGCGGAGGCTGGGTCGACAGTTACGTCTTGACCCAGCAAATCGTCGGTCTCTCGGGGAACCGCGAGATCACCGCGGATGACAAGGCGCGCTACCAAGGCTTCGAGCAGCACCTGCGCGACGAAATGCAGAATTATCAAAAGCTGATCCAGAACCCGGCCGACCAGGCCTCTTTCGATGAGTTCGAAACCAATCACCAGGCGTTCAACCAGGCCATGGCGAAGGTTCTGGACCTGTATCAGCGCAAGGATTACGAAGGTGCGCGGCAGGTGTTGGAGAAAGAATTGACGCCAGCCTGGATCGGCGGCCGCACGCACCTGAACCACATCATCGAGCGCAATCGCGAGCTGGCGGAAGGGGCCACGCAGACCATCGACGATGCCGTGATGGCCGCCTATGTCGCCATGGGCCTGTCGTTCCTCGTCGCGCTGGTCATTGCCGCGCTCTGCGGGCTCTTGTTGATGCGGGCGATCATGGCGCCGATGAGTCGCATCGTGGACATCCTCGGGGTCATGCGCAGCGGCGACCTGAGCGGGCGCCTGGACCTGGCGCGCAAGGACGAGTTCGGTGCCGTGCAGACCGGCTTCAACGACATGATGGCCGAGCTGACGTCGCTGGTGTCCCAGGCCCAGCGCTCGTCGGTGCAGGTCACCACGTCGGTGACCGAGATCGCCGCCACTTCACGCCAGCAACAGGCCACGGCCACCGAAACCGCCGCCACCACCACCGAGATCGGCGCGACGTCCCGGGAAATCGCCGCCACCTCCCGGGACCTGGTGCGCACCATGACCGAAGTCTCCACCGCCGCCGACCAGGCCTCGGTGGCCGCCGGTTCCGGCCAGCAAGGGTTGGCGCGCATGGAAGAAACCATGCATTCGGTGATGGGCGCCGCCGACCTGGTGAACGCCAAGCTGGCGATCCTCAACGAGAAGGCCGGCAATATCAATCAAGTGGTGGTGACCATCGTCAAGGTGGCTGACCAGACCAACCTGTTGTCACTCAATGCCGCCATCGAGGCCGAGAAGGCCGGTGAGTATGGGCGCGGTTTCGCCGTGGTTGCCACGCAGGTGCGGCGCCTGGCCGACCAGACCGCCGTCGCCACCTACGACATCGAGCAGATGGTGCGCGAGATCCAGTCGGCGGTGTCGGCCGGGGTGATGGGCATGGACAAGTTCTCCGAAGAGGTACGCCGCGGCATGGCCGAGGTGCAGCAGATCGGCGAGCAACTGTCGCAGATCATCCATCAGGTCCAGGCGCTGGCGCCGCGGGTGTTGATGGTCAACGAAGGCATGCAGGCCCAGGCCACGGGGGCCGAGCAGATCAACCACGCGCTGGTCCAGCTGGGCGACGCCAGCAGCCAGACGGTCGAGTCCTTGCGCCAGGCCAGTTCGGCCATCGACGAACTGAGCCAGGTGGCCGTGGGGCTGCGTAGCGGCGTCTCGCGTTTCAAAGTCTGATGGGCGACCTCGAGCCCCGGCGTAACGCCGCCTCGGCGGCCCGCCAAGCGTTGTTCCTGGTGTTCTGCATCGGCAACGAGCGCTACGCCCTGCAGGCCCTCGACGTGGTGGAGGTCTTGCCACGCCTGCCCCTCAAGCCGATTGCCCGGGCGCCGTCCTGGGTGGCCGGGGTGTTTGCCTGGCGCGGGCGGGTGGTGCCGGTGATCGACCTGTGCTCCCTGACGTTCGGCCAGGGCGCCGCGGCCCGCACCAGCACGCGGTTGGTGTTGGTGCACTACCGGCCCGACGCGCAACAGCCACAGCAGGTGCTGGGGCTGATCCTGGAACAGGCCACCGACACCTTGCGTTGCGATCCGGCGGATTTCCAACCCTATGGCCTGGAGAACCGCCAGGCGCCGTACCTCGGGCCGGTGCGCCAAGACGCCCAAGGGCTGCTGCAATGGGTACGGGTCGACGATCTGCTCGACGACGCGGTGCGGGCCGTGTTGTTTCCCTCGCCGCCGTTGAACCTCGATGATTTGCAGGCCCAGCCATGAACGATGACGCGCGTTTTTTCACGTTCCTCAAGGATCGCATCGGCCTGGATGTCACCTCCGTCGGCACCGCCATCATCGAGCGGGCCGTGCGCCAGCGCATCATTGCCCAGCCAGGGCGGACCGCCGATGAGTACTGGCAGTGCCTGCAACAGTCAGCTGACGAACAGCACGCGCTGATCGAGGCGGTGATCGTCCCGGAAACCTGGTTCTTCCGTTACCCCGAGTCTTTCGCGACCCTCGCCCGGCTGGCCGTCAAGCGCCTCACCGAGATCCGGCACCTGCGCGCCTTGCGGGTCCTCAGCTTGCCGTGTTCCACCGGCGAGGAACCCTATTCCATTGCCATGGCCTTGCTCGATGCGGGCCTTGCGCCGCATCAGTTCAAGATCGACGGGTTGGATGTCAGCCCGATGTCGGTGGAGCGGGCCAGGGAAGCGCGCTATGGCAGGAACTCCTTTCGCGGTGCCGACCTGGGGTTTCGCGAGCGCCATTTCGTCGCCGAAGGGGATAGCTATCGTCTCAGTGAGCGGGTGCGTGAACAGGTGCGCCTGCAAGTGGGCAATCTGCTGGATCCGACCTTGCTGGCGAACGAGCCCCCTTACGATTTCGTGTTCTGCCGTAACCTGCTGATCTATTTCGACCAGCCGACCCAACGCCTGGTGTTCGAAGTCCTCAAGCGCCTGACCCAACAGGACGGTGTGCTGTTCATCGGCCCGGCGGAGGGCAGCTTGCTGGGGCGGTTGGGGATGCGTTCGATCGGCGTTGCGCAGTCGTTTGCCTTCAGCCGCCAAGGGGCGTCCGCGCCTGTGCCGCAACCCACGCCGATGCTGATGCCGACCCCGCTGCCGGTTCGCTCGCCGCCACCGCAGGCGATTCCCCCCGTGACGCGGCCACGCCCCTTTGCCGCTCGCGCCCCTGTCACCAGTGCGCCGCCGAAGGTCGAGCCCAAGGGCGGCGATGCCTCTCTGTTGCTGGCGAGCATCGCCGAACTGGCCAACAGCGGAAAAAGCGCCGAGGCCCGCGCCGCTTGCGAACAGTACCTGCGCAGCCATGAACCCAAGGCCCAGGTGTTCTACTGGCTGGGCCTGCTCAGCGACATGGCCGGTAGCGCCCTCGAAGCCCAGGGTTTCTACCGCAAGGCGCTTTATCTTGAACCGCAACACGCCGAAGCCCTGGTGCATCTGGCCGCGCTGCTGGCTTCTCAGGGAGACGCGGCCGGAGCCCGTCGATTGCAGGAACGTGCCGCCCGCAGCGGGCGCACGGCAGACAGTGAGCGTAGACGATGAGCGGTTCGGCTTTTTTCAACGTAACCCATGACGATGCCCAGGCCATCGACGATTGCTGGAATCGCATCGGCGTGCATGGCGACAAATCCTGTCCGCTGTTGGTCGAGCATGTCCATTGCCGCAACTGTTCGGTGTATTCGGCCGCAGCCACGCGCTTGCTCGACCGCTACGCCTTGCAGCAGGACGACCAGGACCTGACCAGTGCCCCGGTGGACGTCGACACCGTCACGCGTTCGCTGCTGGTGTTCCGCCTGGGCGAAGAGTGGTTGGGCCTGCCCACCCGCAGCCTGGTGGAGGTCGCGCCGTTGCAGCCGATCCACTCCTTGCCCCACCAGCGTTCACGGGCCCTGCTCGGCGTGGTGAACGTACGCGGGGCGCTGGTGGCCTGCCTGTCGCTGATGGAGTTGTTGGACCTGGAGCCCGGTGGGCCGGCGGCCCCAGGCGGGCGGATCATGCCGCGCCTGCTGATTGTCGCCGCCCAGGGTGGCCCGGTGGTGGTGCCGGTGGACGAGGTGGACGGCATCCATGCCATCGACGAGCGCATCCTGGCGAGCGCTTCGCAATCGACCGGCAAGTACACCCGTGGGGTCTTGCAATACCGGGACCGCAGCCTGCGTTGGCTGGACGAGGAACAATTGCTGTCCGCCGTGACCCGGAGCCTGTCATGAACCCCGATCAGATGCGCGACGCCTCGCTGCTGGAATTGTTCAGCCTGGAAGCCGAAGCCCAGACCCTGGTGCTGAGCAGCGGCTTGCTGGCCCTGGAGCGCGACCCGACCCAGGCGGAGTACCTTGAGTCGTGCATGCGTGCGGCCCATTCCCTCAAGGGCGCCGCACGAATCGTCGGGGTGGACGCCGGGGTCAGCGTGGCGCATGTCATGGAAGACTGCCTGGTCAGCGCCCAGGAGCGCAGGTTGCTGTTGAGGGCCGAACACATTGATGCCTTGTTGCTGGGCACCGACCTGCTGACGCGCATTGCGACGCCGGGCAACAGCGTTGAACAAGCGGACATCGACGCCTACGTGGCGCTGCTCGGGCACCTGCTCGATCCTGCCGCCACGCAGGCACCGAGGGGCGCACCGGTCAAAACCCAGCCCCCCGTCACGCCTGAGCCTGTGGCCGCAGAGCCCGCGCCTGTCGAGCTGGCCGAACCGGAGCCGGTCGCCCCCGTGGAGCCGGCATCCAAACACAAGCGCGTGACCGAAGGGGGTGAGCGGGTCCTGCGGGTCACGGCCGAACGTCTGAACAGCTTGTTGGACCTGTCCAGCAAATCCCTGGTGGAAACCCAGCGCCTCAAGCCCTGGCTGGCGACGATGCAACGGCTCAAGCGCCAGCAGGGCAACGGCTTGCGAGCCTTGGAAGAACTCAACGTCCACCTCAAGGATCACGCCCTGAGCCTCCAGGCCCAGGAAGCCCTCGGCGATGCCCGGCGCCTGTTGGCCGAAACCCAGCAAATGCTGGCAGAGAAAACCGCCGAGCTGGACGAGTTTGCCTGGCAGGCCAGCCAGCGTGCGCAGGTGTTGTACGACACGGCATTGGCGTGTCGCATGCGGCCGTTCGCCGACGTGCTTTCCGGACAGGCGCGGATGGTCCGTGACCTGGGCCGCAGCCTGGGCAAACAGGTGCGCCTGGAAATCGAGGGCGAAAAAACCCAGGTTGATCGCGATGTACTGGAGAAACTCGAAGCCCCGCTGACCCATTTGCTGCGCAACGCCGTGGACCATGGCATCGAAACCCCGGAACAACGGCTGCTGGCCGGCAAGCCCGCCGAGGGCCTGATCCGCCTGCGGGCCTCTCATCAGGCCGGACTGTTGGTATTGGAGTTGGCCGACGACGGGGCGGGCGTGGACCTGGAACGGGTTCGCCGCAGTATCGTCGAGCGCGGACTTTCCCAGCAACAGACCGCCGCCAGCATGAGTGAAGAGGAGTTGCTGAGTTTCCTGTTCCTGCCCGGCTTCAGCCTGCGCGAGCAGGTCACCGAAGTGTCCGGGCGTGGCGTCGGCCTGGACGCCGTCCAGCACATGGTCCGGCAGTTGCGCGGTGCGGTGGCGTTGGAGCAAACGGCGGGCCAGGGCAGTCGCTTCCATCTCGAGGTGCCGCTGACGCTTTCGGTGGTGCGCAGCCTGGTGGTGGAAGTCGGCCAGGAAGCGTACGCCTTTCCCCTGGCCCACATCGAACGCATGTGCGACCTGGTGCCGGAAGACATCGTCCAGATCGAAGGTCGCCAGCATTTCTGGCACGAGGGCCGGCATGTCGGGCTGGTCGCCGCCAGCCAGTTGCTCAATCGCCCGGCGTCGCAGGCCAGCGGCCAGACCCTCAAGGTCGTGGTCATCCGCGAGCGCGAGGCCATCTATGGGGTCGCCGTGGAACGCTTCGTCGGTGAGCGAACCCTGGTGGTCCTGCCCTTGGACGAACGCCTGGGCAAGGTCCAGGACATTTCCGCAGGTGCCTTGCTCGACGACGGCTCGGTGGTGTTGATCGTCGATGTCGAGGACCTGTTGCGCTCGGTGGACAAGTTGCTCGACACCGGGCGCCTGGAGCGTATCGCCCGACAGGACCAGGCCCAGGCCGCACGCAAGCGCATCCTGGTGGTGGACGACTCCCTTACCGTGCGCGAGCTGCAACGCAAGCTGCTGCTTAACCGCGGCTATGACGTGGCGGTGGCGGTGGATGGCATGGACGGTTGGAACGCGTTGCGCTCCGAGGCCTTTGATCTGTTGATCACCGACATCGACATGCCACGCATGGACGGCATCGAGCTGGTGTCGCTGCTGCGGCGCGACAACCGCTTGCAATCGCTGCCGGTGATGGTGGTGTCCTACAAGGACCGCGAAGAAGATCGCCGTCGTGGCCTGGATGCCGGAGCCGACTATTATCTAGCCAAGGCGAGTTTCCATGACGACGCCTTGCTCGACGCCGTGGTCGAATTGATTGGAGGAGCACGCGCTTGAAGGTCGCCATCGTCAATGACATGCCCCTGGCGGTCGAGGCCCTGCGCCGTGCGCTAGCGTTCGAGCCGGCGCATCAACTGGTCTGGGTGGCCGCCAACGGGGCTGAAGCGGTGCAGCGCTGTGCCGAATACACCCCGGACCTGATTTTGATGGATTTGTTCATGCCGGTCATGGACGGCGTGGAAGCGACCCGGCGGATCATGGCTGAAACCCCGTGCGCCATTGTGATCGTCACCGGCGACAGCCAGCAGAACGTCCACCGGGTGTTCGAAGCCATGGGCCACGGCGCGCTGGACGTGGTCGACACGCCTGCCTTGGGCGTAGGCAACCCCGGGGACGCGGCGGCGCCGTTGCTGCGCAAGATCGCCAACATCGGCTGGCTGATCGGTGAGCGCAACAAGCGCGAACGACCGGCGCTGGCCGCCCAGCGCCCGGCGGCGTCGCGTACGAGCCTGGTGGCCATCGGGTCGTCAGCGGGCGGGCCGGCGGCGCTGGAGGTGCTGCTCAAGGCACTGCCGCGCGACTTTGCCCCGGCCATCGTGCTGGTCCAGCATGTGGACGAGGTGTTTGCCGCCGGCATGGCCGAGTGGCTGGGCAGCGTATCGGGTCATTCTGTGCGCCTGGCCCGGCATGGCGAGACGCCCCGAAGCGGCACGGTGTTGCTGGCCGGGACCAATCATCACCTGCGCTTGCTGAAAGACGGCACCCTGGCCTATACCGCCGAGCCGGTGAACGAGATCTACCGGCCTTCCATCGATGTATTTTTCGAAAGTGTCGCCCGTTTCTGGAGCGGCGATGCGGCAGGGGTCTTGCTCACCGGCATGGGACGAGACGGCGCCCAAGGGCTTAAACTCATGCGCCAGCAAGGTTGTGTGACCATCGCCCAGGACCAGCGCAGCAGTGCCGTGTACGGCATGCCAAAGGCGGCAGCGGCCATCGACGCCGCCACCCACATTCTTGCCCTGGACGCTATCGCGCCACGGTTGTTGGAGATTTTTACCCAATGATGTCCTCCCGGCAGCCTTGCCCCCAGCCTTACTCAGGTGAGCCCTCATGACTGAGCTTCAGCTCGACGAATTCAAGAGTGATGAGAACGCCGCCATGGTCCTGCTTGTCGACGACCAGGCGATGATCGGCGAGGCGGTGCGACGCGGGCTGTCGAACGAAGACAACATCGACTTCCATTTCTGCTCCGACCCGCACCAGGCCATCGCCCATGCGATCCGCATCAAGCCGACGGTCATCCTCCAGGACCTGGTGATGCCCGGCCTCGACGGCCTGAGCCTGGTGCGCGAATACCGTAACCATCCGGCCACCCGCGACATTCCGATCATTGTCCTGTCCACCAAGGAAGATCCCCTGATCAAGAGCGCGGCGTTCGCCGCCGGGGCCAACGACTACCTGGTCAAGTTGCCGGACAACATCGAACTGGTGGCGCGCATCCGCTATCACTCGCGCTCCTACATGATGTTGTTGCAGCGTGACGCGGCCTACCGTGCCTTGCGGGTCAGCCAGCAGCAGTTGCTCGACACCAACCTGGTGCTGCAACGGTTGATGAATTCCGACGGCCTGACCGGCCTGTCGAACCGTCGTCACTTCGATGAGTATCTGGAGCTGGAATGGAGGAGGGCGATACGCGACCAGAGCCAGCTGTCGCTGCTGATGATCGATGTCGATTACTTCAAGTCCTACAACGACAACTTCGGGCATCTGGAGGGGGACGAAGCCCTGCGCAAGGTCGCGGCGGCGATCCGTGAGTCGTGCAGCCGTCCTTCCGACCTGCCGGCTCGCTACGGCGGCGAGGAGTTCGCCCTGGTCCTGCCCGGCACCTCGCCCGGTGGCGCCCGGTTGATGGCCGAAAAACTGCGCCAGAGCGTCGTTGCCCTGAAAATCCCCCACACCACGCCGGGCGTGGGCGAGAGCCTGACCGTCAGCGTCGGCGTCTCGACCGTCACCCCGCAGCAGGGCAGCGACTGCCGGCAACTGATCTCGGCGGCGGACAAGGGGCTGTACATGGCCAAGCACAATGGGCGCAATCGGGTTGGGGTTGAGTAGCACCGGGTTGCTGAAGAGGCTTGCTGGGGTGAGGGATGAGCTTGTGGGAGCAAGGCTTGCCCGCGATAAGGGCGCCTCGGTACTCCCTTGAATCGCATCAACTTCAGCGCGGGCAAGCCTTGCTCCCACAGATCCCAGCGTCGCAGGCCAATCTCATTGCCCCTAAAGCCGCCAGGCGGGCTGCCGCTGGCGCTTGATTACGTTATACTCGCCGGCTTTCAAAAGTTCGCCACGAGTGCTGCCCGTCATGGAAATCAACCCGATCCTGAACACCATCAAGGACCTGTCCGAGCGCTCCGAAACTATTCGGGGGTATCTTTGACTACGATCAAAAGCATGAGCGTCTGATCGAAGTCAATCGCGAGCTTGAAGATCCGAATGTCTGGAACAAGCCGGAATATGCCCAGGAACTGGGCCGCGAGCGTTCCGCGCTGGCGCAGATCGTCGAGACCCTGGACGAGCTGTCCAGCGGCCTGAGCGATTGCCGCGACCTGCTGGACATGGCGGTCGAAGAAGCCGATGAAGGCGCCGTCGGTGACGTGGTCGCCGAGTTGGACCGCCTCGAGGAAGCCCTGGCCAAGCTGGAATTCCGTCGCATGTTCAGCGGCGAGATGGACATGAACAACGCCTACCTGGACATCCAGGCCGGTTCCGGCGGCACCGAGGCCCAGGACTGGGCCAACATCCTGTTGCGCATGTACCTGCGCTGGGCCGACAAGCGCGGTTTCGACGCGACCATCATGGAACTGTCGGCCGGTGAAGTCGCCGGGATCAAGGGCGCCACCGTGCACATCAAGGGCGAGTACGCCTTTGGCTGGCTGCGCACCGAGATCGGCGTGCACCGCCTGGTGCGCAAGAGCCCGTTCGACTCCGGCAACCGTCGCCACACCTCGTTCTCGGCGGTGTTCGTGTCTCCGGAAATCGACGACAAGGTGGAAATCGAGATCAACCCGGCGGACCTGCGCATCGACACCTACCGTTCCTCGGGCGCGGGTGGCCAGCACGTTAACACCACCGACTCGGCGGTGCGGATCACCCACGTGCCGACCAACACCGTGGTCAGCTGCCAGAACGAACGTTCCCAGCACGCCAACAAAGACACGGCGATGAAAATGCTCCGGGCCCGTTTGTACGAGCAGGAGATCCAGAAGCGCAACGCCGCGTCCCAGGCCCTGGAAGACAGTAAGTCCGACATTGGCTGGGGTCACCAGATCCGTTCGTACGTGCTCGACGCTTCGCGGATCAAGGACCTGCGCACCAACATCGAACGCAGCGACTGCGACAAGGTGCTCGACGGCGACATCGACGAATACCTGGAAGCGAGCCTCAAGCAAGGCCTGTAACGCGACACCCATGCGGCAGCCGGGCACGCTTTTGCGAAAGCGCGGCCCGGGGCCGGTGGCAACGAACCTGTGATGGAATCCTTAAAGACATGAGCGACCTAGAACTCGACCCGCAAGCCCTGCAACAGGAAGAAAACTCCCTGATCGCCCTGCGCAAGGAAAAGCTGGCTGCCGAGCGCACCAAGGGCCAGGCCTTCCCCAACGACTTCCGCCGTGACGCCTACTGCGACGTCCTGCAGAAGCAGTATGCGGACAAGACCAAGGAAGAGCTGGCCGAGGCTGCGATTCCCGTCAAGGTGGCCGGTCGTATCATGCTCAACCGCGGTTCGTTCATGGTGATCCAGGACATGAGCGGGCGCATCCAGGTCTACGTCAACCGCAAGACCCTGCCGGAAGAAACCCTGGCCGCCGTCAAGACCTGGGACCTGGGCGACATCATCGCCGCCGAAGGCACCCTGGCCCGTTCCGGCAAGGGCGACCTGTACGTCGAAATGACCAGCGTGCGCCTGCTGACCAAATCCCTGCGCCCGCTGCCGGACAAGCACCATGGCCTGACCGACACCGAGCAGCGCTATCGCCAGCGCTACGTCGACCTGATCGTCAACGAAGACGTGCGCCAGACGTTCCGCGTGCGCTCGCAGGTGATCGCCCACATCCGCAGTTTCCTGATGAAGCGCGACTTCCTGGAAGTCGAGACGCCGATGCTGCAGACCATCCCTGGCGGTGCGGCGGCCAAGCCGTTCGAGACCCACCACAACGCCCTGGACATGGAGATGTTCCTGCGTATCGCGCCGGAGCTGTACCTCAAGCGGCTCGTTGTCGGTGGATTTGAGAAGGTGTTCGAGATCAACCGCAACTTCCGTAACGAAGGCGTTTCGACCCGGCACAACCCTGAGTTCACGATGCTCGAGTTCTACCAGGCCTACGCCGACTACGAAGACAACATGGACCTGACCGAGGAACTGTTCCGCGAACTGGCGCAGCTTGTTCTCGGAACTACCGACGTGCCGTACGGCGACAAGGTGTTCCACTTCGGCGAGCCGTTCGTGCGCCTGTCGGTGTTCGACTCGATCCTCAAGTACAACCCTGAGCTGACCGCCGCCGACCTGAACGACATCGACAAGGCTCGCGCCATTGCCAAGAAGGCCGGAGCCAAGGTGCTGGGCTTCGAAGGCCTGGGCAAATTGCAGGTGATGATTTTCGAGGAACTGGTGGAGCACAAGCTGGAACAGCCGCACTTCATCACCCAGTACCCGTTCGAAGTGTCGCCGCTGGCCCGTCGTAACGACGAGAACCCCAACGTCACCGACCGTTTCGAGCTGTTCATCGGTGGTCGCGAAATCGCCAATGCCTACTCCGAGCTCAATGACGCCGAAGACCAGGCCGAGCGTTTCATGGCCCAGGTGGCCGACAAGGACGCGGGTGACGACGAAGCCATGCACTACGATGCCGATTTCGTCCGCGCCTTGGAGTACGGCATGCCGCCGACCGCTGGCGAAGGCATCGGCATCGATCGCCTGGTGATGTTGTTGACCAACTCACCGTCGATCCGGGATGTGATTCTCTTCCCGCACATGCGGCCCCAAGCCTGAATGTTTCAAATAAAAAGCCGCCTGGAAGGGCGGCTTTTTATTGCCTGTCTGGTACAAACGTATCAATTGGTTACTTTTGAAAGAGCGAGGAAAGACCTGTCGTGAATCGTGCAATGGCTTCGGAAGGTGCAGCAGGCGTTGCCACTGCTGTCGCTGAAAGTGTTCAGTACCAGGGCCGCAAGGCCAGCCGACAGGGCAGTGAGCAGCGTCGCCAGGAGATTCTCGACGCGGCCATGCGCATTGTGGTGCGCGATGGCGTGCGCGCCGTACGCCATCGCGCCGTGGCCGCCGAAGCCGGCGTGCCGTTGTCGGCGACCACCTACTATTTCAAGGATATCGATGACCTGCTCACCGATACCTTCGCCCAGTACGTGGAGCGCAGCGCGGCGTTCATGGCCAAGTTGTGGGCCAATAACGAAGGCCTGTTGCGCGAAATGGTCGCCTACGGTGATGGCAGCCCCGCATCGCGCTCGCAACTGGCCGATGACATCGCCCGGATGACCGCCGACTACGTGCAGCGCCAATTGGACAGCCGCCGCGACTACCTGATGGCCGAACAGGCTTTTCGCCAGGAGGCCCTGCTTAACCCGCGCTTGGCGGAACTGGTACGCTCCCACCAGCAGATCCTGTTGCACGGTACCTGCCAGTTTTTCCAGGTACTGGGCTCGCGCGAGCCCCAGCAGGACGCCAAGGTGTTGACGGCGATTATCGGACGGATGGAATATCAGGGCTTGCTCAATGGCGCCGAGCCGGTCGCCGACGAAGACATGCTCGGCATCCTGACCCGCTACATGCACTTGGTGTTGGCGTCGGTGTAGGACCCGCACCGCTGTCCTGTGGCGAGGGAGCTTGCTCCCGCTGGGCTGCGCAGCGGCCCCTGTTTGTGAGTGCTGCGCACTCAAGCGGGAGCAAGCTCCCTCGCCACAGGAAACACGGCGCCACCTACCATAGGGAGTTTCAATGAAAGCCTGGCGTGCCGTTGTATTGGCCGTGTCGCTGTCGCTCAGTGGTTGCCTGGTATCGTTCAAGGCGCCGTTACCCGACAGCGAAGCCGCGCCCAAGGGCCTGCTCGGACACTGGACCAGCACCAATGCCTGGGGCGAACCGCTGAACCTGGAGCTGACGGAAGTCGGCAAGCACCATTACCAGGCCATCAGCTATTTCCGGGCACGTCCCCAGGAGCGCGAAGCCATTCCCTTGACCGTTTCTCGCCACGGCAGCCGCTGGTACCTGTCGGCCAAGGTGCCGGCGCGCTATGGCGGGCATTTCGTCATCGCCGGTTTCGAACTGACCGATAAGCAGGAACTGGTGGTCTACAACCTCGACCTCGAGCAGATCAACCAGGCCATCGGCCAGCAACGCCTCAGCGGCCAGCCGAACCCGAGCGAAGAGGGCGACGGCGTGCTGGTGGACAGCGACATGAACAAGGTCTTCAGTTACCTCGACGACCCGGCCAATACCGATGTGTTCTCGGAGGCCGTACGCTACCGGCGGCTGGGCAAATCCCAATAACCGCAGCAGACGGATATTTTTTCACAGGAGTTCCGGGTGGACGATTACCAGCAGACGATACGCACCTTGTCCGATCGCATTGTGCTGGCGCAGGCGCCGATTCGCATTCTCGACGCAGTGAAGTGGGACGAAAACATCCGCAAGGGGTTCCTCAAGGCCAAGGGCAAGGAAATGCCTGCCGTGGACCGCGACTACTACCTCAACCGGCCACTGTCCTTTGATTCCAGCAAGGTGAAGCTGGAATTCCAGAACATCGAGCGCGACATCACCCGCCAGCTCGGTCAGTTCAACCCCGTCGGCCAGATCATGCGGCGCATGTGCAAGGAGTACCGCATGGTGGTGCGCATGCTCGAAGCGCGTGGCACCGAGGATTTCGGGCTGATTTCCCAGGAACTCTACGGCGCCGCTTCCGACGCCTTCCACGCCGGCGACCCGACCCTGTCGGACCTGGGCCTGATGTTGTCCGACTACCTGAACAACATCGACGGCCGTGGCGACCTGAAGGACGAGCCGAAAGTCCTCAATGCCAAGGAAGCCGTCAACCTGCTGCAGCATCGTCTCAACCGGGTCTTCGGTGAAGCCGAGGAAACCATCCGGGTGTTCGAGTCCGACGGAATCGTCGCCGACGCGGCGGCCGGGGCGGACTACATCAAGATCCGCACCGACGCGATGTTCAACGAACGGGACGTACGTGCCCTGGAGGTCCACGAAGGCCTGGTGCACGTCGGCACCACGCTCAACGGCCTGAACCAGCCGATCTGCACCTTCCTGTCCAAGGGGCCACCCTCGTCCACCGTGACCCAGGAAGGCCTGGCGATCCTGATGGAAATCATCACGTTCGCCTCCTATCCCAGTCGCTTGCGCAAGCTCACCAACCGTACGCGGGCCATTCATATGGTGGAGGAGGGTGCCGACTTCTTGCAGATCTTCGAATTCTTCCGCGGGCAAGGTTTTGAAATGGCCGAAAGCTATGGCAACGCCAGTCGGGTCTTCCGGGGTTCGGTGCCGACCGGTCTGCCATTCACCAAGGATTTGTCCTACCTCAAGGGCTTCATCATGGTTTACAACTACATTCAGCTGGCCGTACGCAAAGGCAAGCTGGAGCAGGTGCCGCTGCTGTTTTGTGGCAAGACCACCCTCGAGGACATGCGCACCCTGCGCCAATTGGTGGATGAGGGCCTGGTCGTGCCGCCCAAATACTTGCCCGAGCAGTTCCGCGACATGAACGCGCTGTCGGCCTGGATGTGTTTCTCCAACTTCCTGAACCACCTGAGCCTGGACCGGATCGAAGCGGACTATTCCAATATCCTTTAACCGCAACACTCTCCCTGTGGAGCGAACAGGCTCGCTCCACAGGGAGAGTGCTTTTAATGTCTGACTTACGAGGTTTCAACCGGATGCGAACCCTCGGCATCATGTTCCTGCTGCTGGCCCTCAACGGCTGCAGCTCCCTGCTGTTCTACCCCGAACGCGGCCTGCCGTTCACCCCGGAGCGGGCGAAGCTCGAGTATCGCGACGTTACCCTGACCACCGCCGATGGCCTGAAATTGCGCGGCTGGTGGCTGCCGGTGAAATCGGGCGTGGCGGTCAAGGGGACGGTGCTGCACCTGCATGGCAATGGCGGTAACCTGGCCTGGCACCTGGGTGGGAGCTGGTGGTTGCCGGAGCAGGGCTACCAAGTGTTGATGGTCGATTACCGTGGCTACGGGGTGTCTGAAGGCGAGCCGGGGCTGCCGGCGATCTACCAGGACATCGACGCGGCGTTCCAATGGCTCGACCAGTCGCCCGAGGTCCAGGGCAAGCCGCTGGTGCTGCTTGGCCAGAGCCTCGGTGGCGCGTTGGCGGTGCATTACCTGGTGGAGCATCCACAGCGCCAGCGCCAACTCAAGGCCCTGGTGCTCGACGGCGTGCCGGCCAGTTATCGCGAGGTCGGACGTTTCGCCCTGAGCACCTCTTGGGCGACCTGGCCATTCCAGGTGCCGCTGTCCTGGCTGGTGCCGGACGGCGACAGCGCGATCAGTTCCATGACGCAATTGACCAGCGTGCCGAAATTGATCTACCACAGCCTCGACGATCCCATCGTGCCGCTTTCCAACGGCATCCGTCTGTATCAAGCTGCGCCCCCGCCGAGGGTCCTGCAACTGACCCGCGGCGGGCACGTGCAGACGTTCGCCGACCCGACCTGGCGAGCCGTGATGCTGCGCTACCTGGACGACCCCAGCCACTTCGACGGCCTGCGCCGCCTGGGCGAAGTCCCGAATTACCCGAAATTACCCGTTGAATCACCAGAGAGTCCGCAATGAGCGAAGAACGTAACGCCATCCCCCTGATCATCACCGGTATCTGCACCATCCTCGGCACCGTTGCGGTGCTGTGGTACTACGGCTACTTGCACTTCGCCAAGCCCGAGGATGCGTTGCTGCTCAATGAGTTCACCATGCTCAAGACCGTGCCGGGCGAGGACTACAAGGTCTCCCTGGAACCGGCGACCCAGGTGGCCCAGTGTGTCGACGGCGTGCTGGTGTTGTTCGACACCGAACAGAAAGGCCTGACCGGCGTGCTGGTCAACGACAAGAAACGCGCGGTGCGGTGCATGGGCCAGGAAACGCCGCAGAAGCTGCAGCCGTAATTCGATTGATTCGGTGACGAAAAAGCCCCGCCCGGGCACACCCGGCGGGGCTTTTTCGTCGCAGCCGACTGGTCAGTTCGCGCTCAGGCTCGAACGCGGGACCACCGGCTGGTTGTCGTTGGAGATGGTCACTTCCACCCGGCGGTTCATGGCACGGCCCGAGACGCTGCCGTTATCAGCCACCGGGAATTCCTTGCCGTAACCCTGGATCACGATGCGGGCCGGGTCGACGCCCATTTTCACCAGGGCGGTACGCACTGAGCTGGCGCGGCGTTCGGACAGCGACTGGTTGTAGGAGTCCGAACCGGTGCTGTCGGTGTAGCCTTCGACGATCACCTTGCGGTCCGGATTTTCCTGGAGGAATTGCGCCAGTTTGTTCACGTTGGCTATGCCGCTGGCGCGCAGCTCGGACTTGTTGGTGGCAAACAGCACGTCACCGAACGTCACCAGCGTGCCGCGCTCGGTCTGCTTGGCGTTGAGGCTGTCTTGCAGTTGCTTGATCTGCGCGTTACGCGCGTCGAGCAGTGCCCGGGCGCGTTCGTCGCCGGCGTTTTTCAACTCGGCTTCGGCGTTGCGCAGGGCGATGGTCTGTTTGGCCACTTCGACGCGCTGGTTGGTCAGGTAGGCCAGTTGATCGACCTTGGCCTCGTCTTCCTTGTCCTGGTAGGCCTGGTCGGCCTTGGCCAGGTAGTCGGCAGCATCCTTGGTTTCCAGGGCGGCAACCTTGGTGGCGGCCGGGTCAGCCTGCAAGCCGTTGTAGTTGGTGCGGGCCTGCTCCAGGTTCGCGTTCGGGTCGGAGGAGCAAGCGGCCAGCGCGACACAGGCGGCCAGCAGGGCGGGCATCATCAAATGTTTGTGCATCATAATCTGTCGTCCTTTTATCAATGAGCATTGCGTCGTGGCGTGAACGCTTTACTGAACCTTGTTCATGCCTTCCTGACGCAGTTCCTGAACCCCTTTCTGGGAATCCTTGAGTGCCTGTTCGGCCTTGGCGGCCTGGGCCTTGCGCTCGGCGACGCGGGCATCCCATTCGGCCTGCTCGGCCAGACGCCGCGCTTCGTCATACTTTTTGTCATGCATGGCGAGTTCGGCCTGCTTGAGCTTGTCCTGGGCCGACTTCATTTCCACCGCGGCGAATTCGGTACCACCGGCGCTGACGGCACTGTTGACCGCTGATTGCGTCACGGCGTACTGCTCCGAAGGTGGGTTGCCGGCACAACCGGCCAGGATGAAGCTGCTACCGATGGCCAGGGCAGCCAATTTCAAACCGCGCAGGCCTGTGGATGAGGGTTTGGCAGTGCAGGTATTCATAGGCTTCAACTCCATTGGAAATCTCCTGAAAAACGACACATCCATGCTGGGACCGAAGCCGTGACGTCTGTTTTGGCGCGGGCGCCAGGGCGCGTTTATTTAAACGGCCGTTCCAGTATGGTTACTCGGTGTGACCCGGGGCGTTTTTCAAAAGTTCAGAGAAGATGGCCATTCGCCAAAAGAATTGCTGACTGAGCGGTCAGCGCCAGAAAAGCTGAACTTTCAAGGCGTGCAGCGGTATTCCCGGCATCAGCAGGCAGGTGTTTTTAGGCAGGGCGCGCGAGTAGGAGCCGCCTCGTTTCGCTCGGCAACTCCTACTCATCAATCAGTGCTTGGCTTTGTCGTTCTGCGCGCTGAGTTCGTGCAGGTGACGGCGGGACAACGCAAGGAATCGCGGCGTCGGCCCCACGTCTTCGTACAGCGGGTCGCCTTCTTCATCGGTGGCGACGACTTGCGAGCCCTTGATGTAGGGGAAGCTGGCCTCCAGCTCTTCCAGGGCCGCGCCGATCAGTTCGCCCAGCAGTTCCTCCGGGTGGCGTTTGGGGTACATGTCGCAGATCGCCGCCAGTCGCGCGGCGGCTTCCACGTCCAGGTGAATGGTGTAGCCAGTCTGGGTCAGGTGGCCCTTGGCGTTTTCTTCCCAATGCTGGGCAAGCTCGCGGATTTTCATGATGGCCTCATTAAGCCTGCTCGTGGCAGGCGCGGTGAGTGGCAAGCCGTTGTGTGGCCTATTCATGAGACTAGCTTCGTCCTACAAGGTTTAAAGACCCTTCGTCGCTTGTCATCAGCGACGGGCATCGGCACTCTCTATCTCCTGCGTCTCAACCGATTGCTGTCCGGACCTTTTGCTGGAGAACTGCTGATGACCGATATCGATGCCCGCCTGCGCGAGGATGTCCACCTGCTCGGTGAGTTGCTGGGCAACACCATTCGCGACCAGTACGGGGACACCTTTCTCGACAAGATCGAGCAGATCCGCAAGGGCGCCAAGGCCGATCGACGCGGTTCCATGGACGCCGAGCTCAGCGCCAGCCTGAACCAGTTGAGCGAGGATGAATTGCTGCCAGTGGCCCGCGCGTTCAACCAGTTTCTCAACCTGGCGAACATCGCCGAGCAGTACCAGTTGATCCACCGCCGCGAAGAGTCGCAGCCGGCACCGTTCGAGTCACGCGTGCTGCCTGAACTGCTCGCCCGGCTGCGGGCCGAGGGGCACGGGGCCGAGTCCCTGGCGCGGCAATTGGGGCGACTGGAAATCGAGCTGGTCCTCACTGCCCACCCCACGGAGGTGGCGCGGCGTACCTTGATCCAGAAGTACGACGCCATCGCCGCGCAACTGGCCGCCCAGGACCATCGCGACCTGACCGGCGCCGAACGCGCGCAGATCCACCAGCGGCTGCAACGGTTGATCGCCGAGGCCTGGCACACCGAGGAAATCCGCCGCACCCGGCCGACGCCCGTGGACGAAGCCAAATGGGGCTTCGCGGTGATCGAGCATTCGCTCTGGCAGGCCATTCCCAATTACCTGCGCAAGGCCGACCAGGCCTTGCTGGCCGCCACGGGGCTGCGCCTGCCGCTGGAGGCCGCACCGATCCGCTTTGCCTCGTGGATGGGCGGCGACCGTGACGGCAACCCGAATGTCACTGCCGCGGTCACCCGTGAAGTGCTGCTGCTGGCGCGATGGATGGCGGCTGACCTGTACCTGCGCGACATCGACCACCTGGCCGGCGAGCTGTCGATGCAAAAAGCCAGCGAAGCCCTGCGTGCCCAGGCCGGCGACAGCGCCGAACCTTATCGTGCGGTGCTCAAGCAATTGCGTGAGCGCCTGCGGGCCACGCGCAACTGGGCCCAGGCTGCCTTGAAAGCCAGTATCCCGGCGCCTGCCGACGTGTTGCAAAGCAATCGTGAACTGTTGGACCCGCTGGAGCTGTGCTACCAGTCGCTGCATGAATGTGGCATGGGCGTGATCGCCGACGGGCCGCTGCTCGACTGCCTGCGCCGGGCAGTGACCTTCGGTTTGTTCCTCGTCCGGCTCGATGTACGCCAGGATTCGACGCGCCACAGCGCGGCCATGACGGAAATCACCGATTACCTGGGCCTGGGGCGCTATGAGGACTGGAACGAGGAGCAGCGCATCGGCTTCCTGCTGGGCGAATTGAACAACCGGCGTCCGCTGCTGCCGGCGCATTTCAAGCCATCGGCCGATACCGCGGAAGTCCTGGCCACGTGCCGGGAAGTGGCCGCGGCGCCTGCGGCATCCCTGGGCTCCTACGTGATCTCCATGGCCGGTGCGGCTTCCGATGTCCTGGCGGTGCAGTTGCTGTTGAAAGAGGCCGGCGTGTTGCGGCCGATGCGGGTGGTGCCGCTGTTCGAAACCCTGGCCGACCTCGACAACGCCGGGCCGGTGATCGAGCGGTTGTTGCTGCTGCCGGGTTATCGTTCGCGCCTGCAAGGTCCCCAGGAAGTGATGATCGGCTATTCCGATTCGGCCAAGGATGCTGGCACCACGGCGGCGGCCTGGGCGCAGTATCGGGCCCAGGAACGATTGGTGGAGATCTGCCGCGAGCAACAGGTCGAGTTGCTGTTGTTCCACGGTCGCGGCGGCACCGTGGGGCGTGGCGGCGGTCCGGCCCATGCGGCGATCCTGTCGCAACCGCCGGGCTCGGTGGCGGGGCGTTTCCGTACCACTGAACAGGGCGAGATGATTCGCTTCAAGTTCGGGCTCTCGGACATCGCCGAACAGAACCTCAACCTCTATCTCGCGGCGGTGCTGGAAGCCACCTTGCTGCCACCGCCGCCGCCTACGCCGCAGTGGCGGCATCTGATGGATGAGCTGGCGGCCGACGGCGTCAGCGCCTATCGCGCGGTGGTGCGGGAAAATCCGCAATTCGTCGAGTACTTCCGCCAGTCCACGCCGGAGCAGGAGCTCGGCCGGCTGCCCCTGGGCAGCCGGCCGGCCAAGCGCCGGGCCGGGGGCATCGAAAGCTTGCGAGCGATCCCGTGGATCTTCGGCTGGACCCAGACGCGCTTGATGTTGCCGGCCTGGCTCGGCTGGGAAACCGCCCTGGGTAAGGCGTTGGAGCGCGGCGAGGGCCAGTTGCTGGGCGAAATGCGCGAGCAATGGCCGTTCTTCCGCACGCGCATCGACATGCTGGAGATGGTGTTGGCCAAGGCCGACGCCGATATCGCGCGTTCCTACGACGAGCGTCTGGTCGAACCTGGACTGTTGCCTTTGGGTGCGCATTTACGCGACCTATTGTCGCAGGCCTGCGCCGTGGTCCTGGGGTTGACCGGTCAGTCGCAGCTACTGGCACATAGCCCAGAAACCCTGGAATTCATTCGCTTGCGCAACACCTACCTGGACCCGTTGCACCTGTTGCAGGCCGAACTGCTGGCCCGTTCGCGGCAGCAGGGTGTGGCCCAGGGCAGCCCCGTAGAACAGGCGCTGCTGGTGTCTGTGGCAGGCATTGCCGCCGGTTTGCGCAACACCGGCTGATGGCGATCAGCGAGCCGAAACGGCTCACCCGGCATCGACGGGTGTTGTTTATCGGGGGCGAAACCGGTCGGCCAGGCGACAACCCGTTGCTTGGTTGCGACTTTCGCCACCTCGTCCAAAGGTCGCGTCGGGTGGGGGTTCCTCCGACTTTCGGCGGCTTGTGTGGGTCGGGCCTGCTGTGTATCTTGAGCAGCCCTTGGCCGTTTGGGCGGCCGCGATCCAGTTTTCCGAGATTGGCCCCACGAGGCGAATCCGAGCGTTTTACATAAAAAAATTGAGGAGCACATCGATGCGCGTCATTCTGCTGGGAGCTCCCGGGGCCGGTAAAGGTACTCAGGCTAAGTTCATCACCGAAAAATTCGGTATCCCGCAAATCTCCACTGGCGACATGCTGCGTGCCGCGGTCAAGGCTGGCACCGAGCTGGGCGTCAAGGCCAAGAGCATCATGGATGCCGGCGGCCTGGTGTCGGATGACCTGATCATCGCCCTGGTCAAGGATCGCATCGCTCAAGCCGATTGCGCCAACGGCTTCCTGTTCGATGGTTTCCCGCGCACCATTCCCCAGGCCGAAGCCCTGGTGACTGCTGGCGTGGAGCTTGACCACGTGGTCGAGATCGCCGTTGACGACGAAGAAATCGTCCAGCGCATCGCTGGCCGTCGCGTCCACGAGGCTTCCGGCCGCGTCTACCACATCGTGTATAACCCACCGAAGGTTGCCGGCAAGGACGACGTCAGTGGTGAAGAACTGGTGCAGCGCAAGGACGATACGGAAGAAACCGTGCGTCATCGCCTGTCGGTCTACCATTCCCAGACCAAGCCGTTGGTGGACTTCTATAAGAACCTGTCCGCCGACAAGGGCAAGCCCAAGTACAGCCACATCCCGGGTGTTGGCTCGGTCGATGCGATCACCGGCAAGGTACTCGAAGCGCTGAGCTGAAAAGTCTGATCCGCTGCACTGAACTACGGCCCGCTTGCGGGCCGTAGTTGTTTATACTGGCGCACTTTTTTCACTTGATCTACGGACACACCGATGAGCACCTTGCTGGCCCTGGACACCGCAACCGAAGCTTGCTCCGTTGCCTTGCTGCACGACGGCAAGGTCACGAGCCATTACGAGGTGATTCCGCGCCTGCATGCCCAGAAGCTGTTGCCGATGATCCAGCAACTGCTCAGCGATGCCGGGACGACCTTGCAGGCGGTGGAGGCGATTGCCTTCGGCCGCGGGCCCGGCGCGTTCACGGGCGTGCGCATTGCCATTGGCGTGGTGCAGGGCTTGGCGTTTGCGCTGGATCGCCCGGTGCTGCCGGTGTCCAACCTGGCGGTGCTGGCCCAGCGCGCATTGCGTGAACACGGTGCCCGTCAGGTCGCGGCGGCCATCGATGCGCGCATGGATGAAGTCTACTGGGGCTGCTACCGCGAAACCGACGGCGAGATGCGCCTGGTGGGCTGCGAAGCGGTGTTGCCGCCCGAAGCGGCGGCATTGCCGGGCGATGCCAGCGGCGATTGGTTTGGCGCCGGTACCGGTTGGGGCTATGGCGAACGCATCGGTGCCAGCCTCGTCGGTCAGGACGCCTCAATGCTGCCCCATGCCGAAGACTTGCTCACCCTGGCACGTTTCGCCTGGGCCCGCGGCGAAGCCATCCCGGCGGACCAGGCGCAGCCGGTGTACCTGCGGGACAAGGTGGCAACACCCAAGTCCGAGCGATAACGCGACCGCGACGAGCATTCAAGCGAGCACAGTTGTGGCTCTCCCCCTAAAAGTCACACCCAATATTACCAGTCGTCATTTTTTTACCCCGTTTTTAAACCTTTTTGGCTTTATGTGTTCTAGTTTGCACTTGCGCATTTGCGCGGATACGAAAGTGCCGCTAAATTGCCATCATCAATACCGAGCATTTTGTCATGCGTATAGACGGCGTTTCCTCCCAGTCTTACCCCATCAAGCGCAAGCCTCGCGCAAGCAAGGTCGCTGAACCTGAGTCGTTCGACGACATTGATGGCGAACTGGAAGCTCCGTCCGAAGAACAACTGGCCGCCCGCGCCGCCAAGGCTTCAGCGCAACGCCTGAGCAATCTTCCCGCCCGCCAGCAAGACATGATTTACCACCGCGCCATGACCCGCAGCGTGGCCACCGCCCTGGCCAGCTACCTGAGCACCGCAGGCTTCGTCGATTGGGACATGGAAGTGCTGGGGCTCGACCTCTACATCTGATGGGTTTGCCTTATTACCTGGGCTGTCCGTCCTGGAGCGAACCCGCCTGGCGCGATTACCTTTATCCCCAGGACGCCAAAAGCACCGACTTCCTGAACTTGTATTCGCAAGTCTTCAACGCCGTGGAAGGCAACACGACTTTCTACGCCAGCCCCTCTGCGACGGTCGTGCAGCGTTGGGCCGAGACCATGCCCGCGGACTTTCGCTTCACCGCCAAGCTGCCCGGCGACATCAGTCATAACGGTGACCTGCGCGAGCAACTGACGGCCGCCGAAACCTTTGTGCAGTTACTCAGCCCCTTGGGCGCGCGGGTCACGCCGTTCTGGTTGCAACTGTCCAAGGCCTTCACCCCGCAGCGACTGCCGGAATTGGCGGGGTTCATCGACGCCTTTGAGCGGCCCCTGGCCGTAGAGGTACGCCACGACGAATTCTTTGCCAAGGGCGACGCCGAACGGCAGCTCAATCGACTGTTGCTCGATCGCGGCATCGAACGCATCTGCCTCGACCCTCGGGCGTTGTTCAATTGCACCTCGACCGAGCCTTCCGTGCTCCACGCCCAATCGAAAAAGCCGCGGGTGCCGCCTCGGCCGACGGCATTCACCCAATGTCCACAAGTGCGCTTCATCGGCCATCCGGTGCTGGAAGCCAACGAGCCGTTCCTCACGCCCTGGGTAGAGAAAATCGCCGGCTGGATCGAAGAGGGACGCACGCCGTATATCTTCCTGCACACCGCCGACAACCTGTTGGCGGCGAAACTCGCGCAGCATTTTCACCGCCGACTGATGAGCCGATTGCCTGGCTTGCCGGCGCTGCCTGAGCTATATAGAGAGCCCGCCGTCGAGCAACTGGGTTTGCTCTGAGGCGTAACCCTTCTTTGCTCAGGAGCGACTTCATGGATGCGCAAACCCGTCGAGCCCAGGCGTTCAAGGCCTTGCACGAACGCGAAGGGGCTTTTGTCATTCCCAACCCATGGGACGCCGGGTCAGCCAAGATGCTCGCCAGCCTCGGCTTCGAGGCCCTGGCGACCACCAGTGCCGGCCACGCGTTTTCCCTGGCGCGACCTGATGGTGCATTAGGCCTGGAAGACACCCTGGCGAACGTTCGGGCAATTGTCGCCGCCACTGACTTGCCGGTGGCCGTCGACCTGGAAAACGGTTTTGCCGATGCGCCCGAGGACTGTGCCCGTAACCTGCTCTATGCTGCAGAGGCCGGTGCGGTGGGTGGTTCGATCGAGGACGCCACCGGGCGTGAAGCCAGCCCGATCTATTGCTTCGACCACGCCGTGGCGCGGGTCAAGGCCGCCGCCGAGGCCGTGCGCAGTTTGCCATATCCCTTCCTGCTGACGGCCCGGGCGGAAAACTTCCTGCACGGCAATCCCGACCTGGACGACACCATTCGCCGCCTGAAAGCCTTCGCGGATGCGGGGGCCGACGTGCTCTACGCGCCGGGGCTGAACACCGCCGGGCAAGTGCTGGCGGTGGTGCAGGCCGTGGCGCCGAAGCCGGTGAATGTGTTGATGTCCGGAGCGCTGGACCTGACCGTCGCCCAGTTGAGCGAGCTGGGCGTCAAGCGCATCAGTGTCGGCTCAGCCCTGGCGTTGGCGGCGTATGGCGAGTTCTTCCGCGCCGCCGAGGAAATCCAGCAGCAGGGCACGTTCACCTTCACTCGCCGCTCGATGCCGTTCAAGCAGGCCAACCAATTGTTCAAGGGTTGATGCCAGAGGCGTTGTCGTGCGGTTCTTGAAAGGTTTCATGGTCCTGGCACTGCTCGTGGGTGTCGCAGTGCTGGGCGTCTGGCGTGGTTGGCTGGTGCTGCCGCCGCAGTGGAATCCCTGGGCGCCCCTGGACGTCCGGGTTCCCCCCAACTGGCTGACCCGCTTCAAGTTGATGGCCCTGCGCAACGACCCGCAGCTGTGTGACCAGGCCCTCGCCACGTCGCGGCTGCGGGTCGCGCGCCAGGCTGACAGTGGCGTCAATAGCGATTGCCCGCTGACCAACGTGCTGCGGGTACAGGGCGGCGAAGTGGCGCTGAGCAGCAGCTTCCTGGCCAGTTGCCCGCTGGCGGTGGCGTACGCATTGTTCGAGCACCATACGCTGCAACCGGCGGCTGCGGCGGCCTACGGGCAGGCCGTGACGCGGGTCGACCACCTGGGCAGCTTTGCCTGTCGCAACATGTACGGTCGGGAGAGCGGCTCGCGCAGCCAGCACGCCACGGCCAGTGCGCTGGACATCGCCGGGTTTCGCCTGGCCAATGGCCGCACGGTCAGCGTGCTCAGGGACTGGCCGAAAGACAACGCCGATGCGCAGTTCCTGCGTCAGGTGCGCGACGGTGCCTGCGACATGTTCAGTGTGGTGTTGAGCCCTGACTACAACGCGGCGCACCGCAACCATTTTCACTTGGATGTGGGGCCTTGGTGGATCTGTCGCTGATCAGGATCAGGCGGCGATGCGCAGGTTCTGCAGCACGATCGGGCGTGCCCAGCGGGTGTCGAAGTCCAGTTGTTTCTGCTGCGCCACCAATTCTTCCTGCGGGAACGGCGGGAACGGCTTGTCCAGCAGGTCCAGTTCGAATTCGGCGATCGGCAGGTGCAAAGGTCGTGGCTGGGGCGCTGGGCCCGGCTCCGGCAGCGGCTGGCCGGCGGCGAGGACGGTAGGACGAACCCAATGGCTTTCGAAATTCTGCTGCTTCTGCTGGGCGGCGATTTCTTCCGGCGGGAAGGGCGGGAAGGGCTTGTCCAGCAAGTCGAGTTCGAACTCGGCGATCGGCAGGAAGAGCGGCTCAGGCGGCTTGACCTGGGTTTCGGTAACGTCGCACGTGCGTTGGCTGACGATGTGGTCCAGCAGTTCGGCGCCGAGGGTCGGTTCAACAGCCTCATCGAGCGGCACTGGCTGGTAGCTGCCAGGCGCCGGCGCGTTTTCACCCAGTTGATCGGCCAGGGCCCGGGCAAAGAAATCCTGCCACAGGTGACTGACGCCGCTCAGCGCCTGGGTGTTGCGCAGGCTGTAATCGCCGTAGGGGGAGATCACGCCTATCAATGGGGATTGAATGTCTGACATTTTTCTCGGTCGACGCTCAGCTCTGGCAAAATGCCGTTCACCGTTGTTATCGGCCGTTTTTGCCGATCCTTAATTTTTTGAGCGTGTTTTCATGAGTGAGCAACCCGCGGCCTGCCGCATCCATGTCGAGGCCCTGGCCCCGGCTTTCCAGGCGCAGGCCGAACACTGGGCCGGACAGCTTGGCTTGCCGATGCAAGTGGACGACGGCGAATTTGCCTTGCAGGTGGGTGAGCAAGGGCTGCAATTGCAGCAACTGGGTCCGGATGCGCCGGGGCCGGTACGGGTCGATTTCGTCGAGGGCGGGGCGGCTCATCGGCGTTTGTATGGCGGTGGCAATGGGCAGATGATCGCCAAGGCGGTCGGTATTGCCCAGGGCGTGCGGCCGCAGGTGCTGGATGCCACGGCCGGGTTGGGCAAGGACGCGTTCGTGCTGGCCAGCCTGGGCTGCGAAATGACCCTGATCGAGCGCCAGCCACTGATTGGTGCGCTGCTGGAAGATGGCTTGGCCCGTGGTGCAGAAGATTTCGACGTGGCACCGATCGTGGCCCGCATGCGTTTACTCAAGGGCAATGCCATCGAGGTGATGCGCCAATGGGAAGGCGAGCCGCCGCAGGTGATCTACCTCGACCCGATGTTTCCCCATCGTGAGAAAACCGCCCTGGTAAAGAAGGAAATGCGCCTGTTCCGCCCGTTGGTGGGTGATGATCCGGACGCTGCGCAACTGTTGGCCGCCGCCCTGGCCCTGGCGACTCACCGCGTGGTGGTCAAGCGCCCGCGCAAGGCCCCCTGCATCGAAGGGCCAAAGCCCAGCCATGGGCTCGAGGGCAAGTCCAGCCGCTATGACATCTACCCGAAGAAAGCGCTCAAACCCTAGGCTCTGTACGCCCGCATGAACAACCCCACCACCTCCCGCACATGGGCCTCGGCTGCTTCAGGTGGCAGCGGCGGGGCGCAGCCATACAACAGCCGGAAATTCGCCGCGCCCTTGATCAGGCAGAAAAAATGCTCGGCCGCATGCAGCGGCTTGCCGATGTCCAGGGCGCCGCTCTGATGGACCTTGGCCAGCAGTCGCTCCATGCCCGAGAGCATTCGCTGCGGGCCGGCCTCATAGAAAATCGTCGAGAGTTTCGGGTCCTGGCTGCCCAAGGCCATGATCAAGCGATGCAGGTTTACTGACTCTTCGCTGTTGACCAACTGGTGGAAGCCCCGGGCGATATTCAGCAGCACCTGTTCGATCGGAACGCCATCCGGCCATTCGAAGAAAAGCGGCGGCACCTGCTCCTCGCATTTGGCGATCACGGCGGCGGAAAACAACGTCTCCTTGTCGTTGAAGTGGTTGTAGACCGTCAGCTTCGAGACCCCGGCCTCGGTGGCGACGGCGTCCATGCTGGTGTTGGCGTAGCCCAGGCTTGTGAACAGGTGCTTTGCCGCGTCGAGAATGGCCTGGCGCTTGGCCAGATCCTTGGGACGACCCGGCCCGGCAGGAGGTGTTGGATTGTTCGACATTACTTGACTTTTAATACTGGACTGGTGAGTTTGCTATTAATAACATACCCGTCAGTATAAATATTCAAAGTGTCCTTAGCGAAAGGTCTCTCGTCATGTTCCGCTATGCCCTGCCCCTCGCTTTGCCAGTCAGCCTGGCTTTTTTATTGTCTGCGTGCGGTCATGAGGAACCGGCGGCCGTCACCGTACGCCCCGCCATGGTCGTGCAGCCGGAGCCGTCGACCCAGGCGATGGACAGTTATCCCGGTGAGGTCCGTGCCCGTTTCGAGCCGGACCTGGCCTTTCGCATTGGCGGCAAGGTGAGCCGACGACTGGTCGAAGAGGGCCAGCGGGTCAAGGCCAACCAGCCGTTGGCCGAGCTCGATCCCGAGGATGTGCGCCTGCAATTGGAAGCCAGCCGCGCCCAAGTCGCGGCCGCCGAGGCGAACCTGAACCTGGTGCGGGCCGAGCGTGATCGCTACAAGACCCTGATGGAGCGGCAGATGGTCAGTCGCTCGCAGTACGACAATGCCGAAAATCTGTATCGCGCCGGTGCTGCGCGGCTCAAGCAGATCAAGGCTGAGTTCGACGTTGCCAGTAACCAGGCCAGCTATTCGGTGTTGCGTGCGCCCCAGGATGGCGTGGTCGCGCGACGCTTGGTGGAAGTCGGGCAAGTGGTGTCTGCCGGTCAAACGGTGTTTACCCTGGCCACCGACGGCGAGCGCGAAGTGCTGATCAGCCTGCCGGAGCAGAGTATCGGCCGGTTCAAGATCGGCCAGCCTGTCTCGGTGGAGCTGTGGAGCCAGCCCGACCGGCGTTTCAGTGGCCATATTCGCGAACTCTCGCCGGCCGCCGATCCCAAATCGCGTACCTTTGCCGCCCGCGTGGCCTTCACCGCCGCCAGCGTTCCGGCTGAGCTGGGCCAGAGCGCCCGGGTGTTTATCCAGGTCGTCGACAAGGTGCCGTTGTCCGTGCCGCTTTCAGCCCTCACGGCCGAGAATGGCGCCACCTACGTGTGGGTGGTCAACGCCAACAACACGCTGAGAAAGGTCCCGGTGCGGGTCGGTGCCTTCGGCGAAAAGACCGTTCCGGTGCTCGAAGGCCTGGCCCCCAATGACTGGGTCGTGGCCGCCGGCGTGCATGTGCTCCTCGACGGCCAGCAGGTGCGGCCGGTGGATCGCTCCAACCGCGTGGTCAACCTGGCGGTCAAGGAGTAGTCCCGATGGGTTTCAACCTTTCCGAATGGGCGTTGCGCAATCGCCAGATCGTACTGTTCCTGATGCTGTTGCTGGCTATGGTCGGCGCGCTTTCCTACACCAAGCTGGGTCAGAGCGAAGACCCGCCGTTCACGTTCAAGGCCATGGTGATCACCACCAACTGGCCGGGGGCGACGGCCGAGGAAGTCTCCCGACAGGTCTCCGAACGCATCGAAAAGAAACTGATGGAAACCGGCGATTACGAGCGGATCGTCTCGTTTTCCCGCCCGGGCGAGTCCCAAGTGACGTTCATGGCCCGTGACTCCCTGCATTCGGCGCAGATCCCGGAGTTGTGGTATCAGATCCGCAAGAAGGTCGCGGACATCCGCCACACCTTGCCGCCGGGCATCCAGGGGCCGTTCTTCAACGACGAATTCGGCACCACCTTCGGCAACATCTATGCGCTGACTGGTGAAGGTTTCGACTACGCCGTGCTCAAGGACTACGCCGATCGCGTCCAGATCCAGCTCCAGCGGGTCAAGGATGTAGGCAAGGTCGAACTGCTCGGTCTGCAGGACGAGAAAATCTGGATCGAACTGTCGAACGTCAAGCTGGCGACCCTCGGCCTGCCCTTGGCGGCGGTCCAGCAAGCTCTTGAGGAGCAGAATGCGGTGTCGACCGCCGGCTTCTTCGAGACCGGCAGCGAGCGGGTGCAATTGCGGGTCTCGGGTAATTTCCGCAGCGTGGAAGAAATCCGCGACTTCCCCATCCGCGTCGCCGACCGGACATTCCGTATCAGCGATGTGGCCGATGTCCGGCGCGGCTTCAACGAACCACCGGCGCCACGCATGCGTTTCATGGGCGAAGATGCCATTGGCCTGGCCGTGGCGATGAAGGAGGGCGGCGACATCCTGATCCTGGGCAAGGCTTTGGAAATGGAGTTTTCCCGTATCCAGGACACGCTGCCGGCGGGCATGCAACTGCGCAAGGTGTCGGACCAGCCGGCGGCGGTGAAGACAGGCGTCGGTGAGTTCGTCCAGGTGCTGGTGGAAGCGCTGACGATCGTCTTGCTGGTGAGCTTCTTCTCTCTCGGGCTGCGCACCGGCATGGTGGTGGCCCTGGCGATCCCGCTGGTGCTGGCGATGACTTTCGCGGCGATGTACTACCTGGGCATCGGCCTGCACAAGATCTCCCTTGGCGCGCTCGTGTTGGCACTGGGGCTTCTGGTGGACGACGCGATCATTGCGGTGGAGATGATGGCGATCAAGATGGAGCAGGGCTTCGACCGGATCAAGGCGGCCAGTTTTGCCTGGACCAGCACGGCGTTCCCGATGCTCACCGGTACGCTGATCACCGCGGCCGGCTTCCTGCCGATCGCCACCGCGCAATCGGGCACCGGCGAATACACCCGTTCGATTTTCCAGGTGGTGACCCTCGCGCTGTTGGCGTCCTGGGTCGCCGCCGTGGTGTTCGTGCCGTACCTGGGGGAGAAACTCCTGCCGGACCTGGCGAAAATTCATGCGGCCAAACACGGCACGGCTGACGGCCAGACCGACCCTTATGGCACGCCGTTTTACCAGCGGGTGCGGCGGATGGTGGAATGGTGCGTGCGCCGCCGCAAGACCGTCATCGCCCTGACGGTGTTGCTGTTCGTAGGCTCGGTGGTGCTGTTCCGCTTCGTGCCGCAGCAGTTTTTCCCGGCGTCCGGGCGACTGGAACTGATGGTCGACCTGAAACTGGAGGAAGGCGCCTCGCTGACCAGCACCGCCGAGCAGGTCAAGCGCCTGGAAGCGCTGCTCAAGGACCATGTGGGCATCGACAATTACGTGGCCTACGTCGGCACTGGCTCTCCGCGTTTCTATTTGCCGCTGGATCAACAGCTGCCGGCGCCCAGCTTCGCCCAGTTCGTCGTACTGGCCAAGACCATCGAAGACCGTGAGCAGTTGCGCAGTTGGCTGATCGGCACGTTGAACGAGCAGTTCCCGACCCTGCGCTCGCGGGTCACGCGCCTGGAAAACGGTCCGCCGGTGGGTTACCCGGTGCAGTTTCGCATAACGGGCGAGCACATCGAGGTAGTCCGGGCCCTGGCGCGCAAGGTGGCGATAAAGGTCCGCGAGAACCCCTACGTGAGCAATGTGCACCTGGACTGGGAAGAACCGAGCAAGGTGGTCTACCTGAATATCGACCAGGACCGGGCGCGCGCCTTGGGCGTGAGCACCACCCATCTGGCGAGCTTCCTGCGCAGTTCCCTGACCGGGTCCAGCGTCAGCCAGTATCGGGAAGATAACGAGCTGATCGAGATCCTGCTGCGCGGCACGGTGCACGAACGTACTGAACTGTCTCGACTGCCGAGCCTGGCGGTCCCCACCAATAATGGCCAGAGCGTAGCGCTGTCGCAGATCGCGACACTGGAGTATGGCTTCGAAGAGGGGGTGATCTGGCACCGTAATCGCCTGCCGAGCGTGACCGTTCGGGCTGACATCTATGGCAAGGAGCAACCGGCGACGCTGGTGCAACAGATCTTCCCAACCCTGGAGCCGATTCGCGCCGAGTTGCCGGACGGCTATTTGCTGGAAGTGGGCGGTACGGTCGAGGATTCGACCCGCGGACAGAAATCGGTAAACGCTGGCGTGCCGTTGTTCATCGTCGTGGTGCTGACCTTATTGATGGTGCAACTGCGCAGTTTCTCGCGCACGGCCATGGTGTTCCTCACCGCGCCCCTGGGGCTGATCGGTGTCACGCTGTTCCTGTTGGTGTTCCGCCAACCGTTCGGCTTCGTCGCCATGCTCGGCACCATCGCCTTGTCAGGGATGATCATGCGTAACTCGGTGATCCTGGTGGATCAGATCGAACAGGACATCAAGGCGGGGCTGGCGCCCTGGCAGGCGATCATCGAAGCGACGGTGCGGCGCTTCCGGCCAATCGTGCTGACCGCCCTGGCGGCGGTGCTGGCGATGATCCCGCTGTCGCGCAGTCTGTTCTTCGGTCCGATGGCCGTGGCGATCATGGGCGGGCTGATCGTGGCGACGGCGCTGACGCTGTTGTTCCTGCCGGCGTTGTATGCGGCGTGGTTCAGGGTCAAGAAAACCTGATCAACAGGCGCACACCAAACCTGTGGCGAGGGAGCAAGCTCCCTCGCCACAGGTTTTTCGTAGGGTTTTAGAGGCTGCCGAAAACCTTCTTCGCCAAACTCGTCGCCGCTGCTGCCGGGTTCTTGCGAATGGTCGCTTCCTGCTTGCCGATCATCTCGAACAGGCCGTCGAGCGCTTGTTCGGTCACGTAGTTCTCGATGTTGGCGCTCTTGGCGTCCAGCACGCCGAACGTGGCGGCCTGGCCGGCGAAGGCGTTGTATTTCTGGGCCAGGCCGACCTTGTCGGTGGCTTGCTTGACGATGGGCAGGAACTTGACGCGGATCTGCTCGCGGCTGCTCTTGTCCAGGTATTGCGTGGCCGAGTCGTTACCGCCGCTCAAGATGCCCTTGGCATCGCTCACGCTCATGTTCTTCACGGCGTTGACCAGGATCGGCTGGGCCTGCACTACGGCCGCTTCGGCGGCCTGGTTCATGCTGGTTTCCAACTGATCGACCTGCTCGCCCATGCCGAAGGCCTTCATCTTGCTGGCGACCTTGCCGAGTTTGCCTGGCAATTCGATCTTCACATCCGGGTTGTTGCTGAAACCGCCGGGCGTGCCCAGTTGCTTGACGGCCACTTGCGCACCTTGGGTCAGTGCGTCCTTGAGGCCACCCGTGGCGTCCGTCTGCGAGAGATCGCCGAGGGACAGGGCCATGGCGTTGGCACAGATCAGCAGGCCCGCGCACAGGCCGGTGAAGCGGAGGGTAGAGCGGAACATGATGGCGTCCTTGAGAACAGGTGGAAAAAGTAATCAGTGTGCGGCGTTGACGCGGATCTTCAATGGCTGCGGATCCTTGCCATCGAGTTGCACGGTGTGTTGTTCGGTGGTGATGAACATCAACTGGCCGTCCACTTCGATCCGGGCGCTCACGGCATAACGATGCCCGGGCTTGACCTGGGTCGGATCATAAGTGAGGTGGAACGGCAGTGGGACCTGGCCCTTGACTGGACCGCTCTGTTCGTCGAGCACCGTTGCCGGCGCATCGGCCAGGGAAACGTCCTGCAGGCTCACGCTCAAGGTGGCTCCCGGTGGCAGGGCGATACGTTGCAGGTAGAACACCTCGCCGTCGAGGCTGTGCTTGCCCGCCAGTGGCGCGCTGGAACAGGCGCTGAGCAGCGCGGCAACGGTGATGAGAAGAAGTTTTTTCATGGTGTTTTTCCTTGTTGGAAACGGCGCCGCAGAAAGACACGGCACCCGTGGGAATCAGTCCTGGGCCGCCGGGGCGACCTGCTGCGCCGTGTCTTCATTGCGCTGCAACGCCACCTGGCGAATCGACAGGCGAATCTCCGCCGGCAGCACCCGCTTGGCCGCGCCTTCGGCCAGTTCGCCCAGCATGGGGTGATAGCTTAGCTTGCCGGCTTCGTCCCGGCGCAGCACGTCGAGGTCCAGCATCGTCTGGATGAAGTGGCGGAACAGGCTCTTGTCGAAGAACTCCGGTGCGTTGAGGCCATGCAGGATCGATAGGCGCTGGGCCATCACGGTGCAGAGATCTTCCAGTTCCTCGGCACTGAGACTGTTCTGGCCACTGTTGAGCAATAGCGAGACGCTCATGTAGAAGCGTTGCAGGGTCTGGGCAATGCTTTTCGACAGCAGGGTCAGCAGCACGAAGTGCCGCGAACTCGGGGCCGGGCGCAAGTACACCTGGTCTTCGAAACGCAACAGGCCTTGCTCGACGAACGCTTCGAGCCATTGGTCGACCACCGCATCCAACTCCTCCAGCGACCAGCGAATGAACAGCTCCGATTGCAGGTACGGGTACAAGGCGCGGGTGTAGCGCAGGATCTGCTCGCGGCTCATGCGCGAGCTGCTCTGGAAGAAGCTGGCGAGCAAGGCCGGCAGCGCAAAGATATGCAGGACGTTGTTGCGGTAGTAGGTCATCAGCACCGCGTTCTGTTCGTCCAGGTACAGGATCTTGCCCAGGGCGTCGTTCTGTTCCGACAGCAGGTCCATGCCCTTCACATGTTCGATCAACGCCTGGCCGTCGCCTTCGGGCAGCGTGGTATGCGGCGAGTAGGGCACTTTGCGCAGCAGCGCCAGGTACAGGTCCAGCACGCGTGCCATGGCCTGGTCGTCCAGGGCCAGGCGGCTGGTGGAGAGCAATGCCAGGGCGACGAGGTTGACCGGGTTGATGGCCGCGGCTTCGTTCAGGTGGCGGGCGACGCGCTCGCCGAGGCGGTGGGTGGTCGCGTTGAGCCAGGCCGGTTTGAATTGCGGGCCGAGGTCTTGCTCGCGCCAGCCGGGCTGTTCGTCGTCGAGGAATTGCGCCAGCTTGATCGGTTCGCCGAAGTTCACCGCCACCTGGCCGAAACGCTGCTTGAGGGCGCCGATGACCTTGAAGATGTCGAAGATCGATTCTTTCTTCTTGCTGGCACCGCGCAATTCACCCAGGTAAGTACGGCCTTCCAGCACTCGCTCATAGCCGATGTAGACCGGCACGAAGACGATGGGCGTGCGCGAGGAGCGCAGGAAACTGCGCAAGGTGATGGCGAGCATGCCGGTCTTGGGTTGCAGCATGCGCCCGGTGCGCGAACGGCCGCCCTCGACGAAGTACTCCACCGGGAAACCCTTGGTGAACAGCGTGTGCAGGTATTCGTTGAACACGGCGGTGTAGAGTGGATTGCCCTTGAAGGTGCGGCGCATGAAGAACGCCCCGCCACGGCGCAGCAGGCTGCCGATCACCGGCATGTTGAGGTTGATCCCGGCGGCGATGTGCGGTGGCGTCAGGCCGTTGCGAAACAGCAGATACGACAGCAGCAGGTAGTCGATATGGCTGCGGTGGCACGGTACATAGATGACTTCGTGGCCGGGGGCGACGTTCTGCACGCTCTCGATGTGGTTGACCTTGATGCCGTCGTAGATCTTGTTCCAGAACCAACTCAGTACCACTTCCAGGAAGCGGATCGCGGTGTAGGTGTAGTCCGAGGCGATCTCGTTGCCGTAGCGCAGGGCCTGGGCCTTGGCCTTTTCGGCGGAGATTTTTTCCCGTTCGGCTTCTTCGGCGATCGCCTGGCGGACCAGTGGCTGGTTCAGCAGCCCCTTGACCAGGTTGCGCCGGTGAGAAATGTCGGGACCGATGACGGCCGCTTTCGCGTTGCGAAAGTGCATCCGCAGGATCCGCTGTGCCATGCGCACGGTGCGCTCGTGGCCCTTGTCGTGCTCGATCAATGCACGCACGTGGATCGGCGCGGAGAACTGCACGCGGGTCTTGCGCCCCAGAATCATGATGCTCAACAAGCGGCGCAGGCGCCCGGTGACCGCCCAACTGTCGGCGAACAACAGTTTCCACGGGCTGGACTCGCTGTCGGGCGACTGGCCCCAGAACACACTGACCGGAATGATCTGCGCGTCTTCGGCCACGTTGTGGGTGAGGGCGTCGACCAGTCGTTTCAGGGTCGGCGGTGCGCCACGTTTGTCCTGGCGACCGAGCCAGTCGGGTGCTGGTGTCAGGTAGAAAAACGCCGCCGGCTCCAGCAGGTTGCCCACCGAGACTGGCAGCACCGGACGGGGTAGGCCGGCCTTGGTGCATTCGCGGTCGAGCACCGCCAGGTCCGTGATCGAGGGATCTTGCAGGACGTAGAACACCGGGCGGCTGCGGTCGAGGTTGAGGGTCAGGGACGAGTGGTTGATCGTCTCGGAGCGAACCCACAGGTACAGCAGGCGGCGCAGGGTGCCGAATACAAGACGGCGGAGCGGAGAGCGGGTCATACGGCTTCTGCGTGAGTGAATGGAATCGAGCGGCTGCCCGAAAGGTCGCCAGTGTGCCGGATTCGTCGAAAATCGGCAAAACTGCACCGAAGTAAAGTCAGTTGAGAGTTTTTGTGTCTGACATATACTCGGGCGGCTGGCTGCCTCCGCTTTCCACTGGGACGGTTGGACGGCGGCGAAAGTTCGTACAGCCCTGCCTGCTGAAGTGGGGCAGAAGCTGACTTAAAAATAAGAAATGGGAGTGAGCATCATGGCAGCACGCGAAACCGGCAACGTGAAGTGGTTCAACGACGCAAAAGGCTACGGCTTCATCCAGCGCGAAGGTGGGGCGGATGTATTCGTGCACTACCGCGCGATCCGCGGCGAGGGCCACCGTTCCCTGACTGAAGGCCAGAAGGTCGAATACGCGGTGGTGGAAGGTCAGAAGGGTTTGCAGGCTGAGGATGTGGTGGGGTTGTAACCTGCACTTGAAGTCATCGTAAACCCCAGTGGGAGCAAGCTTGCTCCCACTGGGGGCTGTTTTTACATTGGAACTGGCCGCGTCACGCCGTCCTCCAGGTAATCTCTTCTTCCCCATCGGCACTGATGCGAATCCAGCGATCCGCCGCCGCTTCATCCTCTTCTTCTACCCACGAACCCGGTGCGCAGCGTACTTCGACATTCAGTGCGGCGAAGGCGGCGCGGGCGCAGGCGATGTCGTCTTCCCATGGGGTCTGGTCGCTTTCCAGGTACAGGCTGTTCCATTTGCCCACGGCCTTGGGTAGCCAGGTCACCGGAACGCTGCCAGCCTTGCATTTGTAGGTCTGGCCTTTTTGTACCCATGCGCTGCACGGTCCCAGGGCCTGGCCGAGCCAGGCGGCGATGGCCTTGTGGTCGACGTCGGCGTCCTTGAGGTAAATCTCGATATCGGGTTGGCGCATGGATGTCCTCACTGCGGTCTTGAAAAATCCATTCGCGGATTTAACTGGCCCCAGGCGATTGCCCGAGGCCCCAGGTTAATTATTGAAGAACGAAATAATCGTAGCGCATCGACACCGTGACCTCGAACGGCTCGACCTGCTCGATCACGCTGGCGCGGCGTTCGGCGCTGGCGCGCCAGCCGTGGGGCGTCATGGCCAGCAGGTTGGCGCGGTCCAGGCCATTGTCGAGCGTCAGCTTGAATTCGAGGGTTTCGCTGTGATCCAGCACCATGCCCGGCGGCACCAGGGCCAGGTGCTTGTCATCGGTGTATTCGCGTACTTCGTCGTACAGTCGCTCGCGCAGCTCCATCAGGTGCCCGCGAGTCGGGCCGACTTTCATCAAGCCGCCGCCGGGGCTGAGCAGGCGTTTGGCTTCTTGCCAGTCCAGCGGGCTGAACACGCTGGCCAAAAACTGGCAGCAGCCGTCCGCCAGCGGTACCCGGGCCATGCTGGCGATCAACCAGGTCAACCGCGGGTTGCGCTTACAGGCGCGCTTGACCGCCTCGCGGGAAATGTCCAGGGCATAACCGTCGGCCTGGGGCAGCGCCTCGGCGATCTGCGCGGTGTAGTAACCCTCGCCACAGCCGATGTCCAGCCAGCGCCCGGGTGCGCGCTCGGCGGCCAATTCCGCCAGGCGCCGGGCCACCGGGGCGTAATGCCCGGCGTTGAGAAAGTCGCGACGGGCCTGGACCATGGCCTGGTTGTCGCCTGGGTCGCGGCTGTTCTTGTGCTGCACCGGCAGCAGGTTCAGGTAACCCTGGCGTGCGCGGTCGAACCGATGCCCGGCCGGGCATACCACGCCATTGTCCACCGCGTTGAGCGGTTCACTGCAGATCGGGCAAGCGAGCATCAGGCGAGCAACTTGATCAGGGTCTTGTAGTAGATCTCGGTCAGTACGTCGAGATCGGCCGCCAGCACGCGTTCGTTGACCTGGTGGATGGTCGCGTTGACCGGCCCCAGTTCCACGACCTGGGTGCCCATGGTGGCGATGAAGCGACCGTCGGAGGTGCCGCCACTGGTAGAGGCATGGGTTTCGCGACCGGTGACGTCCTTGATGCTCGACGACACGGCATCCAGCAGCGCCCCCGGTTCGGTGAGGAACGGTAGGCCCGACAGCGCCCAGTCGATGTGCCAGTCCAGTTGATGCTTGTCGAGAATGTCGGCGACGCGTTGTTGCAGGCCTTCGACGGTGGATTCGGTCGAGAAGCGGAAGTTGAATACCGCCACCAGCTCGCCGGGAATCACGTTGGTCGCGCCGGTGCCGGCGTTGAGGTTGGAGATCTGGAAGCTGGTGGGTGGAAAGAAGTCGTTGCCGTGGTCCCAATGCTCGGCGGCCAGTTCGGCCAGGGCCGCAGCGGCCAGGTGGATCGGGTTCTTTGCCAGGTGCGGATAAGCCACGTGACCTTGTTTGCCACGCACGGTCAGTTTGGCGCCGAGGGAACCACGCCGGCCGTTCTTGACCACGTCACCCACCAGGGTGGTGCTCGATGGCTCGCCGACGATGCACCAGTCCAGCCGTTCGTTGCGGGCCTTGAGGCGTTCGACCACGGCCTTGGTGCCGTGGTGGGCCGGGCCTTCTTCGTCGCTGGTGATCAGGAAGGCGATCGAACCCTTGTGGTCCGGGTAGTCGGCGACGAAGCGCTCGGCCGCCACCACCATGGCCGCCAGGCTGCCTTTCATGTCCGCCGCGCCTCGGCCGCAGAGCATGCCGTGTTCATCGATGACCGCGTCGAACGGATCGAGCTGCCAGGCCTGCACCGGGCCGGTCGGCACGACGTCGGTATGGCCGGCGAAGCACAGCACCGGGCCGGCGTGCTTGCCATGGCTGGCCCAGAAGTTATCCACATCCTCGATGCGCATGGGCTCGAGATTGAAACCGGCACTGCCCAGGCGCTGCATCATCAGTTTCTGGCAATCGGCATCCACGGGGGTCACGGATGGACGGCGGATCAGGTCGCAGGCGAGTTGCAGGGTCGGCGAGAGGTCGGCGTGGGCCGTCATGGAAACTCCGGGAATATTAGTATGGACGCAAGGCTTGTGCTGGCGCGGGGCGGGCTCGCGCAAAATGGCGGTTATCTTATAGCAAAACGACCACCATGGGCCCAGGTGCTGGTCAGTTGGAGCACAAATCCTGCGGGCGGGAACTCCCACAGAGGTTTTGCTTAAATTGCCGTGGCAAAGCCCTATAATGCGCGCCGGTTTTTGGGGTAATGGTCATGAGTACAGAAGATCCACGGTTTGCCGGCATCGCCCGTCTATATGGCCTCGAAGGCCTTGAGCGCTTGCGGGCGGCCCATGTGGCGATTGTCGGCGTCGGCGGGGTCGGTTCCTGGGCGGCGGAGGCCGTCGCCCGTTGTGGCGTGGGCGAGATTTCGCTGTTCGATCTGGACGACGTTTGCGTCAGCAATGCCAACCGTCAGTTGCACGCGCTGGACAGCACAGTGGGCAAGCCCAAGGTCGACGTCATGGCCGAGCGCCTGCGCGGGATCAACCCCGACTGCACCGTGCATGCCGTGGCGGATTTCGTCACCCGCGACACCATGGCCGAATACATTACGCCGAACATTGACTGCGTGATCGACTGCATCGACAGCGTCAACGCCAAGGCGGCATTGATCGCCTGGTGCAAGCGCCGCAAGATCCAGATCATCACCACCGGCGGAGCGGGCGGGCAGATCGACCCGACGTTGATCCAGGTCTGCGACCTGAACCGTACGTTCAACGATCCGCTGGCCTCGAAAGTGCGTTCCACCTTACGCCGCGACTACGGATTTTCCCGTACGGTGACCCGTCACTACAGCGTGCCGTGCGTGTTCTCTACCGAACAACTGCGCTATCCGAAACCGGACGGCAGCATCTGCTTGCAGAAGAGTTTTGTCGGCGACGGGGTGAAACTCGACTGCGCCGGTGGGTTCGGCGCGGTGATGATGGTGACGGCAACGTTCGGCATGGTCGCGGCGACCAAGGCTGTGGATAAGATCGTGGCGGGGGTGCGGCGGCCGGCTGATAGGGCCAAGCCTGCGCAGTGAGCGCTGTTGTGGCGAGGGAGCTTGCTTCCTCGCCACAGACGTTATTGCGCCAACTCGAACATTCGCTTCAACACCGCATTCAACCCATTGCTGCGTGACGGCGAAAGCTGCCGCGACAGGCCCAGTTGGTTGAACCAGTCCGGCAAGTCCACTTGCCGCAACTCGGTCGCCGACAACCCATTGACCCGCGCCAGCAGCAACGCCACCAACCCCCGGATCAACCGCGCATCGCTGCTGGCGGAAAACAGCCAATGCCCGTTCTCCAGTCGGCCCACCAGCCACACCTGGCTTTCACAGCCGTGGACGAGGTTGGCCTCGCACTTGTCCGCATCATCCAGCGGCGGCAGGCGTTCACCCCATTGCATCAGCAGCCGCGCGCGTTGTTCCCAACCGGACGCGTCCTGAAAGATTTGCAGCGCGGCAGCGGCCTCGGTTGGCAGGTTCATCGCAGCAGCTCCAGGGCTTGGTCCAGGGCTTCGAAGAAGCGTTCAAGGTCGGCCGAGTCGTTGTACAGCCCCAACGACACCCGAATCGCCCCCGACAGCTTCAAATGCCTGAACAGCGGCATCGCGCAGTGATGTCCGGCACGCACCGCGATGCCTTGCTCGGTCAGCAGGTGCGCCAGGTCGGCATTGTGGATGCCGTCGACGACGAAACTCACCAGGGCCAGGTGCGGATGGCCCACCAGGCGTACGTCGTTGCGCGCCAGCAGGCCGTGGAGCAGGTAGTCGTGCAGCGCCGCCTCGTGGTCGACGACGGCTTGTGCGTCGAGACCGGCCAGGTAATCCAGGGTCGCGCCCAAGCCGATCACGCTGGCAATCGGTGGTGTACCGGCTTCAAAGCCCAGCGGTGCCGGACGGAAGGTCGCGTTGTGGTAGTCCGCTTGTTGCACCATTTCGCCGCCGAACTGCCAGTGGCGCAGGTGGCCAAGCGCTTCGGTACGGCCAAACAGCACGCCGAGCCCGTCCGGGCCGTAGAGCTTGTGGCTGGAAAATACGTAGAAATCGCAGCCCAGCGCCTGCACATCGTGGCGCCCGTGGACCACGCCCTGGGCGCCGTCGATCACCGTCAGCGCGCCTTGGGCCTTGGCCAAGGCCAGTAGCACCGGCAGCGGCTGCCAGGTGCCCAGCACGTTGGACAACTGGCTCACCGCCAACAGGCGTGTGCGCGGACCGATCAGGTCGGCCGCCGCATCCAGGTCGATCACGCCGTCCACGTCCAATGGCAGCACCACCAGCGACAATGCGCGCCGCTCGGCCAGTTGTTGCCAGGGCAGCAGGTTGGCGTGGTGTTCCAGGGCGCTGATGACGATTTCGTCGCCTGGGTTGAATAGATGTTCCAGCCCGTAGGCCAGCAGATTCAGCGCCGACGTGGCGCCATGGGTGAAGATGATTTGCCCGCTGTTTCCCGCATTGAGCCATTGCGCGACCTTGAGACGGCTGTCCTCGAACGCCTGGGTGGCGTGTGCGCCCGGCAAATGTTGCGCACGGTGCACGTTGGCCGCGCCGTTGGCGTAGTAGTGCGCCAGGGCATCGAGCAGGGCTTGGGGTTTTTGCGTGGTGGCGGCGTTGTCCAGGTAGGTCTGGCCTTGCCGTTGCAGGGCGGCGATGGCCGGAAAGTCGGCACGCCAGGGAGAGGGTATCAACATGCTTTCGGGCCCTGCTGGGTTACGCCGGACCCTGTGGGAGCGGGCTTGCTCCCACAGGTGACGGTGAAGCGGCTTAGTTATGCGCGTGCAGTGCTTCGTTCAGCTCGATGGCCGACTTGTGGGTCTTGCATTCCACTGCGCCGGTTTCGGAGTTGCGACGGAACAACAGGTCGGGCTGGCCGGCCAGGTCGCGGGCCTTGACCACTTTGACCAGTTGGTTGTTCTCATCCAGCAGCGCCACTTTGGTGCCGGCGGTCACGTACAGGCCCGACTCCACGGTATTGCGGTCGCCCAACGGGATACCGATACCGGCGTTGGCGCCGATCAGGCAGCCTTCGCCAACCTTGATCACGATGTTGCCACCGCCCGACAGGGTGCCCATGGTCGAGCAACCGCCGCCCAGGTCCGAGCCCTTGCCGACGAACACGCCTGCCGAGACACGGCCTTCGATCATGCCCGGGCCTTCGGTGCCGGCGTTGAAGTTGACGAAACCTTCGTGCATCACGGTGGTGCCTTCGCCCACATAGGCGCCCAGGCGCAGACGGGCGGCATCGGCAATGCGCACGCCGGCCGGGACAACGTAGTCGGTCATCTTCGGGAATTTGTCCACCGAGAACACTTCCAGCAGCTCGCCACGCAGGCGGGCTTCGAGCTGGTGCTCGGCCAGTTCGCTCAGGTCAATCGCGCCCTGGCTGGTCCAGGCCACGTTTGGCAACAGCGGGAAGATGCCGGCCAGGTTCAGGCCGTGGGGCTTGACCAGGCGATGGGACAACAGGTGTAGCTTGAGGTAGGCCTCGGGGGTGGAACTCAGTGGCGCGTCTTCAGCCAGCAGGGTGGCGACCAGCGGCTTGTGGCTTTCGGCCAGGCGGGTCAGCAGCGCGGCTTGCGCGGCATCGACGCCCTTGAGCGCGTCTGCCAATTGCGAAGCCTGGGTGGTGGTGAAGGTGATGGCCTGGTTGCCTTCGCTGTAGCCAAGGATCGGCGCGACGGCGGCGACGATATCAGCCGATGGCTTGAGCAGTGGCTGGGCGTAGAACACTTCCAGCCAGGCGCCTTCACGGTTTTGAGTGCCAACGCCGAAGGCCAGGCTGAACAGGGTAGTGGACATGAAATTACCTCTACAAAATGGGCTGGGCAGGCTTACTTGATTTCTGCCGCATAACTATCTGGCTTGAAGCCAATCAGGGTTCGGTCACCGAGATCGAGCACCGGGCGCTTGATCATCGAGGGTTGGGCGAGCATCAGTTCGATGGCTTTCGCTTGGTCGAGATCGGCTTTGCGTTCGTCGTCGAGTTTGCGAAAGGTCGTACCGGCCCGGTTCAACACCACTTGCCAGCCATGCT
This sequence comes from Pseudomonas citri, assembly GCF_025336485.1. Classification (GTDB taxonomy): domain Bacteria; phylum Pseudomonadota; class Gammaproteobacteria; order Pseudomonadales; family Pseudomonadaceae; genus Aquipseudomonas; species Aquipseudomonas citri. The sequence goes on from NZ_JAODAB010000005.1 coordinate 86,369, forward strand.
CGTCGCACCATTGGGTCAGGTGCTCACGGTCGATGCCGGCGCTCTTGTAGTCGTGGAAGTCGTAGCGTACAGCGTGTTCATCGAGCCAGGTGCGCGCTTTTTTCATCGTGTCACAGGCTTTGATGCCGAAAAGGTGCAACGTTTTGCTTGAATCGGTCAAGGAACTGCCCCCTTTGCAGGTGCTGGGAATAAAAGGTGAAGGATTATGCCATGACCGGATGGTTTCGCGACGGCTCAGGGTTGATTTGCGGTCTTTCAGAGTGGGAGGTACGCCTTCACGCCGGTGATCACCCCTTGCATGTCTTCAGAACCGAGGCGAGGGACAAAATACTCTCGGCCCTTGGATCTGGTCTTTTTATGCAGCTTGTCCAAACGCTCAAAACTCACGGTGTAAATCATGTCGCACTTCACCCACAGCTCTTTGTAACCATCGGACTGGAGCGGATTGGTGCGGAGCAAGTGATGCCAGTCGAGCTGAGTTTTTGGAGCCGTCGAAGATATCGGTACCACGGTACAGAGCTTGCGATGGTGTGTGGCTGTAGGGGATATCACTACGACCTTGCGTATCTTCAGCATTTCGGGAGCGACAAAGCCCCGTGTGAAGTCGCACAGAAGAACATCGCCTTGCTTGGGATGGTAATAGAGAGGCATTCCTTATCCTCATAAAAAGCAAAGCCGCCCGAAGGCGGCTTCAATCGACGCGCAGTTGAGCTTGCTTCGCCCTTTCTGCGCCGCTGGCTCAACCCCGAGAGGGACCCAGACTCCTGCCAGCTCTCGCTGGTGACGAGGTCGATTATGGCTATCGGAAATAGCGAACTCAAGCCAACTTGAACCCTCGTCACAGCGTTGCATGGCATGTGTCGGTGTATTAAGCCAACGAAATCAATGGCTTCACTTATCGGAGTTCGTTTTATTTCTTTTCTTGTCTGAGCAGGACATCGTGGTCTGACAGACGCGCCGAAGTTTCCGACAAGTTTTTAAGGTTGTCCGTCGGAAGCGAGGGCTCTAGCCTCTGGGTGTCGCTGCCAATTCAGCGACCGGACGTGAGAATCCGATTTCCCCTAGTAGGCGCGCAGGCGCCGACCATATAAAGTGCAGGCGCTTTTCGTCTGGGCATTATGTTATGGCGGCTGTGCGCGGGCATGCTTTGGCATGGCCGGGCTTCTAGGGGGTTCGGATTCTCACCCCGCGTACGGCTGCCACCTTCCAGTCCGTGAGAAGACTCGGTGGCGGCTTCTAATTCCCCTAGGAGCAATAACATGATCAAAGAAACGCCGAATCCTCCAAAACCAGCCACCACGTTCCCCTACGGCGACTATGCCCCCGAAAAACTGCAAGAAGCCGCTGATCGTGCGCTGGATCATTACCTCAAGCCTGACGGCGGCGAGTCAGACCCCAAGCCCTCGGTACAGTTGTTCACCGTGTCGGACAGCGTTGATACCGAAGCCATGCTAGCCAACCTCAGCGAAACCCTGGCCTCGGCCAATGCGATGCTCAACGACCTGGCGTTTGGCCTGGAGGGCTCGCGGCGGCATGTGGCGTTGGGGGTGGCGCAGATGATTGAGTTGGGAGCGTTGTTGGCGAACAAGGCTCTGGATCGGGTAGAGCTTCGGACCTGATGTAATAAGTGCCGACCTTATCGTGAGCCTGTTCGCCACGCGCTGCGCTGGCAAGCGTTGCCAGCGTCATTCCTGCGTCGTTCTGGTCGAGCGCACAATCAACGGCCGTGCGACTGGTATGCATCTACTTTGCTAGGGGCTTTTTGGTCGCTTTCTGGCTTCATTGCTTCGGCAATCTGCCAGGAAATAACACGGTTGAGCGCAGCCGCGGAAACCTCTTCGGCAATGCGTTGCTCGGCGAGGAAGTCATCAAAATCAGATCCAATATGCTTGTTCATTTGCGGTACCTCAGTCATCAGCGAAATGTATCGAAATAGGTGCATTGCGCAACTTTGGCGTCGCTGGGATTCTGTACGGGGTTCCTACTCTCAATGGAGGTCTGGATGCGGTAAGCGCTGCCGCCAGTGTTGGGGCGAGTCTGCTCGCAATGAGGCAATGTCAGACAGCGAAGATTGATGCCGGGTCAGAGAGCTCTTGTGGCAAGGGAGCTTGCTCCCTCGCCACAAGTTTAGTGTTCAACCGATACGTCCCATCATCCGCGACGCTGGATGAACGCCCGAATCCGCTCCGCCGCTTCCACGCATTCGGCCAATGGCGCGACCAGGGCCATGCGCACGCGGCCGGCGCCTGGGTTGACGCCATCCACGTCGCGGGACAGGTAGGAACCCGGCACCACGGTCACGTGTTCCTGTTCGAACAGGTCACGGCAGAACGCCGCATCGTCGCCCGCTACGTTTGGCCACAGGTAGAAACTGCCGTCGGGACGCTGCACGTCCAGCACCGGGCTGAGGATCTCCAGCACGGCGTCGAATTTCTCCCGGTACAGCGCACGGTTGGCGCGTACGTGCACTTCGTCGTTCCAGGCCGCGACGCTCGCCAGTTGGGTCTGAACCGGCATCGCGCAGCCGTGGTAGGTGCGGTACAGCAAGAAGCCCTTGAGGACATCTGTATCGCCGGCCACGAAACCTGAGCGTAAACCTGGCAGGTTGGAGCGCTTGGACAGGCTGTGGAACACCACGCAGCGTTTGAAGTCCTTGCGACCCAGTTCGACGCAGGCGCTGAGCAGGCCCGGCGGCGGGGTTTGTTCGTCGAAGTACAGTTCGCTGTAGCACTCATCCGCCGCGATCACGAAGTCGTACTCGTCGGCCAGGGCGATGAGTTTTTTCAGCACGTCCACAGGAATCAGCGCGCCGGTCGGGTTACCGGGCGAGCACAGGAACAGGATCTGGCAGCGTTTCCAGATGTCGGGCGAGACGGCATCGAAGTCCGGGTTGAAACCGTTTTCGTCCAGGCACGGCAGGTAATGCGGCTTGGCCCCGGCCAGGAACGCTGCGCCTTCGTAGATCTGGTAGAACGGGTTCGGGCTGACGACCAGGGCATCGTCGCCGCGGTTGACCACGGTCTGGGTGAAGGCGAAGAGCGCTTCGCGGGTGCCATTGACCGGCAGCACATGGCGCGCCGGGTCCAGCCAGCCGTTTGGCACGTTGAAGCGGCGCTCGCACCAGCCGGTGATGGCTTCGCGCAACTCCGGCAGGCCGAGGGTGGTCGGGTACACGGCCATTTTTTCCAGATTGCTGGCCAGGGCTTCAGCCACGAAACTTGGCGAACGGTGCTTGGGCTCGCCAATGGACAACGCGATCGGGCGCTTGTCCGGATTAGGCGTGACGCTGCCGAGCAGGGCGCGCAGTTTTTCGAACGGGTAGGGCTGGAGCTGGGACAGAGCGTTGTTCATTCGGAGCCTCGTTCAATGTGGGGGCGCCGCACCGCCGCTCCCACAGGGAAAAATGTGTTCGTTCAGATATTAATGCGCGTCAGGTGGCCATCGGGTTCCTGATTGACGCTCAAGTGCTGTTCCATTGCCTCCTGCAAGCGACTGCATAGGTGCGGATCGGACAGCGGCTGGTTATGCGCGTCGGTGATGAGAAAGACGTCTTCCACCCGCTCGCCGAGGGTAGCGATCTTGGCGTTCTGCAGTGACAGGTCGAACTCCAGGAATATGTGCCCGACCCGCGCCAGCAGGCCCGGGCGGTCCGGGGCGCTGAGTTCCAGCACCGTGACCTGGCGCTGGGCGTCGTTGTGGATCGTGACCTGGGGGGCGAAGGCGAAGTGCTTGAGCTGGCGCGGCACCCGGCGCTGGATGATGGTCGGGTAGTCCGCCGGGTTGCGCAGGGCTTCGGTGAGACCGTCGCGAATCTGTTTGATCCGTGCCGGGTTGTCACCAATCGAGTCGCCGTCGGTGTCGAGCACGATGTAGGTGTCGAGGGTGAACTGGCTGCTGGAGGTGATGATCCGGGCGTCGTGGATGTTGAGGTTGAGCTGGTCCATCGCGGCCACGGTCACGGCAAAGAAATCATGCTGGTCCGGTGCGTAGATGAAGATCTGGGTGCCACCCTCGAACTCGCGCTGGGTGGTTTCCTTGATCAGTACCAGGGGGCCTGCGTCGGCCGGTTGCTGGAGGATCGCGTCGCTGTGCCAGGCCACGTCGCCGGCGGTATGGCGCAGGAAGTAGTCATCGCCCAGTTGCGACCAGAGCTGCTCGACATCGTCCGGATCGGTACCGCCGCGTACCAGGATGTCCAGGGCGGCACTTTGGGTACGGCGGATCTGCTCCTCGCGATCGACCGGATTCTCCAGGCCGCGGCGCAAGGCACGCTTGGTCTCGGTGTAGAGCTGGCGCAACAGGCTGGCGCGCCAGGAGTTCCATAGGGTCGGGTTGGTGGCGTTGATGTCGGCCACCGTCAGCACATAGAGATAATCCAGGCGGGTCTCGTCGCCGACGATCTGGGCGAAGTCGTGGATCACTTGTGGGTCGGACAGGTCCTTGCGCTGGGCCGTGGTCGACATGAGCAAGTGGTTCTGTACCAGCCAGACGATCAGTCGGCTGTCCCAGGTAGGCAACTGGTGGCGTTGGCAGAACGCCTCCGCATCCACGGCGCCGACCTCCGAGTGGTCGCCCTGGCGGCCTTTGCCGATGTCGTGATACAGCCCCGCCATGTAGATCAGCTCGGGCTTGGGCAGCTTGCCCATGAGCTTGCTGGCCAGCGGGAATTTCTCCGACACCTGGGTGTACTGCAGTTTGCGCAGGTGTTTGATCAGGTTCAGCGTGTGGGCATCGACGGTATAGATGTGGAACAGGTCGTGCTGCATTTGCCCGACGATGAAACCAAACTCCGGCAGGTAGCGCCCCAGGATGCCGTAGCGGTTCATGCGCCGCAGGTTGCGGTGCACGCCGATCTTGCACTTGAACAGCTCGATGAACAGGCTGGTGTTGCGGATGTCGTGGCGGAAATCCTTATCGATCAGATGACGGTTTTCCCGCAGCAGGCGAATCGTGTCGGCGCGTACGCCCTTGATTTCCGGCTGCTGGGCCATGAGCACGAAGATTTCGAGCATGGCGAAGGGGGTGCGGCGGAACACATTGGCGTTGCGCGCCTCGATGTAGCCATCATGCAACTGGAAGCGTGAGTTGATCGGCTGCGGCGGTTCTTCATCTTCCGGGGCGAGGATGACTTCTTCGAAGTGCTGGATGATCAACTCGCTGAGCTGGGCGATGCTCATAACCACCCGATAGTACTGCTGCATGAAGTTTTCAATGGATTGCTTGGCATCCTGCCCGGTGAACCCCAGCAGGTCGGCAATCGAACGCTGGTGATCGAACAGCAAACGGTCTTCGGCGCGCCCGGCCAGCATGTGCAGGGCGTAGCGGACTTTCCACAGGAATTCCTGGGACGAGGCCAGCAGGGCGTTTTCGCTTTCCACTAGGAAACCTTCGCCCGCCAGGGCCCGCAGGTTCAGCGTGCCATATTGGCGGCGGGCCACCCAGAGGATCGTCTGGATGTCCCGCAGCCCGCCGGGCGAACCCTTGACGTTGGGTTCCAGGTTGTATTCGGTGTCGTTGTACTTGTGGTGCCGGGCCTTCTGTTCGGCGTGCTTGGCCAGGAAGAAGTCCTTGCTCGGCCACATATGCGCCGTGCTGGTCACCTCGAGCATGCGCTGGCGCAGGTGCTCGGGACCGGCGATGGTGCGGCTTTCCATCAGGTTGGTGATCACTGTCAGGTCGGCGCGGGCCTCGTCGGCACATTCCTGCACCGAACGCACGCTCTGGCCGACTTCCAGGCCGATGTCCCATAGCAGCGTCAGGAAACGCTCGATGGAGTCGCGGAAAACCTCATGATCGGCGTTGTCCAGCAAGATCAGCAGATCGATGTCGGAGTAGGGGTGCAGTTCGCCGCGGCCATAGCCGCCCACCGCCACCAGGGCGATGTCGGCGTCCAGGCTCCAGTTGAACTGCTCCCAGGCCTTCTGCAGGATGTTATCGACGAACCAGGCCCGGTCTTCGATCAATCGCCGAATGTCGCGACCATTGCGAAAACGCTGGTCGAGCACTTCGCGGGCCTGGCGGATCGCTTTCTTGAACGCCGGGATGGGGCTTGCCTTCAGGGCCAGTTCAGCCTGGAACTGGCCGCGGTCGAAGAGTTCGGGATCCACCTGCGGCATTGAATCGCTTTCCTTTCTATCTATAGGCTGGGTTCGGATCAGGCGGAAACGCGCGCAATAGTGTCATCGCTGCGCAGGGTGAAGATCTCGTAGCCGGTCTCGGTCACCAGCAGCGTGTGTTCCCACTGGGCAGACAGCTTGCGGTCCTTGGTGATGGCGGTCCAGCCGTCGCCCAGTACCTTGGTGTCGGCGCGCCCCTGGTTGATCATCGGCTCGATGGTGAAGGTCATGCCCGCTTGCAGCTCCATGCCGGTGCCGGCGCGGCCGTAGTGCAGGATCTGCGGTTCTTCGTGGAATACCTTGCCGATGCCATGGCCGCAGAATTCACGTACCACCGAGAAGCCGTTCTTCTGGGCGTGCTTCTGGATCACCTCGCCGATGTCGCCGAGGCGGCAGCCCGGTTTCACCAGTTCGATGGCCATGTACATGCATTCCTGGGTGACCTTCGACAGGCGCTGGGCCCACTCCGGGACGTTGCCGACATGGAACATGCGGCTGGTGTCGCCGTGGTAGCCGTCCTTGATGACGGTGACGTCGATGTTCAGGGTGTCGCCATCCTTCAACGGTTTTTCGTTGGGGATGCCGTGGCAGACCACGTGGTTGATCGAGGTGCAGATCGACTTCGGGAAGCCTTTATAGTTGAGCGGGGCCGGGATCGCCTTCTGCTCGTTGACGATATAGTCGTGGCAGATGCGGTCCAGCTCCTCGGTGGTGACGCCCGGCTTGACATAGTCGGCAATCATTTCCAGCACTTCGGCGGCGAGTTTGCCGGCGACGCGCATTTTTGCGATGTCCTCGGGGGTCTTGAGGGTAACGGTCATACAGGCTCTCTCTGCGCCCGACGGCGCTGTTCAAAACGGAATGGGCGGCGGAGGATGAGTCCCGTGGCCCTGAAAGTGCCGATTCTAACAGACGATCGGCGCAAAGAGCTCTATGGCTGGAACTCTATGGTGAAGGGGCAAATCCCCTCGCCATGGAGGAATTCAGAATCCATGTTCCGTTTTCTCCCTTGCTGTGGTATAAAATGCGCCGCTTTCCGGGGATGACCCCGCAAGCTTAAATCCACACACGTGTCGACACGATGACCTGGGTGCCTTTGGCTTATATATAGCCTCTGGTTGGTCATTGGGATACGTGGAGGCCAAACCCGACTTATCAAGGAACTATCATGTCCCAAGTCAACATGCGCGATATGCTGAAGGCCGGTGTGCACTTCGGTCACCAGACCCGTTACTGGAACCCGAAAATGGGCAAGTACATTTTCGGCGCGCGTAACAAGATCCACATCATCAACCTTGAAAAAACCCTGCCAATGTTCAACGAAGCACTGACCTTCGTAGAGCGCCTGGCCCAGGGCAAAAACAAGATTCTGTTCGTCGGCACCAAGCGTTCCGCTGGCAAGATCGTTGCTGAAGAAGCAGCACGTTGCGGTTCGCCGTACGTCGATCACCGCTGGTTGGGCGGCATGCTGACCAACTTCAAGACCATTCGCGCTTCCATCAAGCGTCTGCGTGACCTTGAAGTCCAGTCCGAAGACGGCACTTTCGCCAAGCTGACCAAGAAAGAAGCGCTGATGCGCACTCGCGATCTTGAAAAGCTGGACCGTTCCCTGGGCGGTATCAAGGACATGGGCGGTCTGCCTGACGCACTGTTCGTGATCGACGTTGATCACGAGCGCATCGCGATCACCGAAGCCAACAAGCTGGGCATCCCGGTCATCGGCGTTGTCGATACCAACAGCAGCCCGGAAGGCGTTGACTACATCATCCCAGGCAACGATGACGCCATCCGCGCCATCCAGCTGTACATGGGTTCGATGGCTGACGCTGTTATCCGTGGTCGCAATAACGTTCAAGGCGGCACCGAAGTCTTCGCTGAAGAAGCTCCGGCAGCAGCCGCTGAGTAATTGACGCCCTGGCGTTGACTCAGTAAGCAAAAAGGGGGCTTGGCCCCCTTTTTGCCACCTCGAAAACCATTCGTCGCCCGCGCAATTGCCTGTTTGTAATCTGCCGAGGCCTATAAACAGTGGTTTTCAGGAAGAATTGATCGCCCGTTCGGTCGGGTGGAATGGTTGAAAACCTATCCAAGAGGATTTTGAAATGGCAGAGATTACTGCAGCGTTGGTCAAAGAACTGCGCGAGCGTACCGGCGAAGGCATGATGGATTGCAAGAAGGCCCTGACCAAGGCTGGCGGCGACATCGAGAAAGCCATTGATGACATGCGTGCTTCGGGCGCCATCAAGGCTGCCAAGAAAGCAGGCAACGTTGCCGCTGAAGGCGCCATCGCCATCAAGGACGACGGCAAGGCCGCCGTTCTGCTGGAAGTCAACTCCCAGACCGACTTCCTGGCTCTGCAGGACGACTTCAAGGCATTCGTCGCTGCCAGCGTCGAGAAAGCCTTCGCTGACAAACTGACCGACGCAGCTCCGCTGATCGAAGCTCAGGAAGCAGCTCGCCTGGTCCTGGTAGGCAAGACTGGCGAAAACGTCAACATCCGTCGTCTGACTCGCGTTGAAGGTGACGTGGTTGGTACTTACCTGCACGGTAACAAGATCGGTGTTGCTGTTGTCCTCAAGGGCGGTTCTGCTGAACTGGCCAAGGACATCGCCATGCACGTAGCTGCCAGCAACCCTGAGTTCCTGCTGCCATCGCAAGTGTCCGCTGAAGCTATCGAACGCGAAAAAGCCGTGTTCCTGCAGCTCAACGAAGACAAGATGAAAGGCAAGCCTGCCGAAATCGTTGAAAAAATGATCGGTGGCCGTATCAGCAAGTTCCTGGCCGAAGCCAGCCTGGTTGAGCAAGCCTTCGTCAAGGATCCAGAAATCACCGTGGGTGCCCTGGCCAAGAAGGGCGGCGCTGAAATCGTTTCCTTCACTCGCTTCGCCGTAGGTGAAGGCATCGAGAAACCGGTCGACAACTTCGCTGAAGAAGTTGCTGCCCAGGTAGCTGCTGCCAGCAAGCAATAAGACGGTTTTTTCAACTGTCGCCCAGAAGAGGCTGCCCGCTCACGCGCGCAGCCTCTTTTTGGATGAGGATGCCGATTTTTATTGGTTTCCTGTCGGAACTGGCTTACAAAGCCGTGTTCCGATGGCGCTGTGTCAGCGTCAAATGACTGTGAACGCGGGCTGCAAACAGCTTGCACAGAATTTTCGAAAAAATACGCCGCAGGAGAGATTCGCAATGGCTCAGCAGGGCAGTGGTTATCAGGCTCGCTATAAACGCATTCTACTCAAGCTTAGCGGCGAGGCCCTGATGGGCTCGGAAGAGTTCGGGATCGATCCGAAAGTGCTCGATCGCATGGCCCTGGAAGTCGGCCAGTTGGTCGGAATAGGTGTCCAGGTCGGCCTGGTCATCGGTGGTGGCAACCTGTTCCGCGGTGCGGCGCTGAGCGCGGCCGGCATGGATCGGGTCACGGGCGACCACATGGGCATGCTGGCCACTGTGATGAACGCCCTCGCTATGCGTGATGCGCTGGAGCGTGCCAATATCTCGGCCATCGTGATGTCGGCCATTTCCATGGTCGGCGTGACGGACCACTACGACCGTCGCAAGGCGATGCGTCACCTCAACTCCAAGGAAGTGGTGATTTTCGCCGCCGGTACCGGTAATCCGTTCTTCACCACGGATTCGGCTGCCTGCCTGCGAGCGATCGAGATCGATGCCGATGTCGTGCTCAAGGCCACCAAGGTCGATGGTGTCTACACTGCTGACCCGTTCAAGGACCCGCATGCCGAGAAGTTCGATCATCTGACCTACGATGAAGTGCTGGATCGCAAGCTGGGTGTCATGGACCTGACGGCTATCTGCCTGTGCCGCGACCACAAGATGCCGCTGCGCGTCTTTAATATGAACAAGCCCGGTGCCCTGCTGAACATCGTCCACGGCGGCGCCGAAGGAACACTGATCGAGGAAGTCCAGCAATGATCAACGAAATCAAGCAAGACGCTGAACAGCGCATGAAGAAATCCCTGGAGTCCCTGGCCCACAACTTCGGTCGCATCCGCACCGGCCAGGCGCACCCCAGCATCCTTGAAGGCGTGATGGTGCCGTACTACGGCGCCGATACCCCGATCAAGCAAGTGGCCAACATCACCGTCAAGGACGCTCGTACCCTGCAGGTGGTGGCCTTCGAGCGCAACATGCTCGCCGCTGTCGACAAGGCCATTGGCAGTGCCGGCCTGAACCTGAACCCGACCAACCTGGGTGAACTGCTGTTGATCTCCATGCCGGCCCTGACCGAGGAAACCCGCAAGGGCTTCACCAAGCAGGCCCGTGATGTGGCGGAAGACGCTCGTGTTGCTGTGCGCAACATTCGTCGGGATGCCAACAGCTCCCTCAAGGACCTGGTCAAGGAAAAGGAAATCAGCGAAGACGAAGAGCGCCGCGCCACAGGCGAGATCGACGACCTGACCAAGAAGTACGTGGCTAGGATCGACGCCGATCTGGCCCAGAAAGAAAAAGACCTGATGGCCGTATAAGGGTCTCGCTTTCATGGAAAAGACCAAGCAGGCCGTGTCGTTCGCGGTGCCGCGCCACGTGGCGATCATCATGGATGGGAATAACCGCTGGGCGAAGAAGCGTTTTCTGCCTGGGGTTGCCGGGCACAAGGCCGGGGTCGATGCGGTGCGCGCGGTCATTGAAGTGTGCGCCGAGGCCGGTGTCGAGGTGTTGACCCTGTTCGCTTTCTCCAGCGAAAACTGGCAGCGCCCTGCCGATGAGGTCAGTGCCTTGATGGAGCTGTTCCTCAAGGCCTTGCGTCGTGAGGCCAAGCGCCTCAACGAGAACAAGATCAGCCTGCGCATCATCGGCGATCGCTCGCGCTTCCATCCTGAGCTACAGGCTGCGATGCGCGAAGCCGAGGCCGCGACGGCGGGTGCCGACCGCTTTGTCCTGCAGATCGCCGCCAACTACGGCGGTCAGTGGGACATTGCCCAGGCGGCCCAGCGGCTGGCGCGGGAAGTCCAGGCCGGCCATCTGCGGCCGGAGGATATCAGTCCCGAGCTGTTGCAGACTTGTCTGGCGACGGGCGACTTGCCGTTGCCGGACCTGTGCATCCGCACCGGTGGTGAGCACCGCATCAGCAATTTCCTGCTTTGGCAGCTGGCCTACGCCGAGCTGTATTTCTCCGACCTGTTCTGGCCGGACTTCAAACACGAAGCCATGCGCACCGCACTGGCCGATTTCGCTTCCCGTCAGCGTCGTTTCGGTAAAACGAGCGAGCAGATCGAAGCTGGAGCCGGGGTTTAATGCTCAAACAACGAATCATTACAGCGCTTATCCTGTTGCCTATCGCCTTGGGCGGGTTCTTCTTGCTCGAAGGGGCGAACTTCGCCCTGTTCATCGGGCTGGTCGTGACGCTGGGGGCATGGGAGTGGGCGCGGCTGGCGGGTTTTCCCACGCAGTCGGCGCGCGTGGCCTATGCCGCTGCCGTGGCGGCGATGCTGTTCATCCTGTACCTGGTACCGGGGCTCGCACCTTGGGTGCTGGGGGCTGCCGTCTTGTGGTGGTCCGCGGCGACCTTCCTGGTCTTGACCTATCCACGGACCTCGCACCATTGGGCCAACACCGCCACCAAGCTGTTGATTGGCCTGCTGATCCTGCTACCTGCCTGGCAAGGGCTCATCTGGATCAAGCAAGGTGTGCTCGGTAACTGGCAGATCATGGCTGTGATGATTCTGGTCTGGGGCGCCGATGTCGGGGCCTATTTCTCCGGCAAGGCCTTTGGCAAGCGCAAGCTTGCACCCAAGGTCAGCCCTGGCAAGAGCTGGGAAGGGGTCTATGGCGGGCTTGCCCTCAGCCTGGTGATCACCACCGTGGTCGCTTTCGTACGGGATTGGACGGTCGCCCAGTTGTTCATGGGGTTGATTGGCGCCGCGCTCATCGTGTTCGTGTCGGTCGTCGGCGACCTGACCGAGAGCATGTTCAAGCGCCAGTCCGGCATCAAGGACAGCAGTAACCTCTTGCCAGGGCACGGCGGCGTGCTCGATCGCATCGACAGCCTGACCGCGGCGGTACCGATCTTCGCCGTGCTGCTGTGGATGGCGGCATCGTGAATCGTCCCCAGCAGATCACCGTCCTGGGGGCGACCGGTTCGATTGGCCTGAGTACGCTTGACGTCATTGGCCGGCACCCGGAGCGCTACCAGGTGTTTGCCCTTAGCGGTTACTCGCGTCTGAGTGAATTGCTGGCCTTGTGTATACGGCATGTGCCGCAGTTCGCCGTGGTGCCTCAGGCGGGCTTGGCGCGGACGCTGCAGGGTGATCTGCGCGCCGCCGGCTTGTCCACGCAGGTACTGGTGGGGGAGGAGGGGTTGTGCCAGGTGGCTGCCGACCCACGGGTCGACGCGGTGATGGCGGCGATTGTCGGTGCTGCGGGCTTGCGTCCGACGCTGGCCGCCGTGGAGGCTGGCAAGAAGATCCTCCTGGCCAATAAAGAAGCGCTGGTAATGTCTGGCGCGCTGTTCATGCAGGCGGTGCGCAAGAGTGGTTCGGTGTTGCTGCCCATCGACAGCGAGCACAACGCGATTTTTCAATGCATGCCGCAGGACTTTTCCCGTGGCCTGGGCGCGGTGGGCGTTCGTCGGATCCTCCTGACAGCCTCCGGCGGCCCGTTCCGACAGACACCGCTGGAAGAGCTGACGCATGTTTCGCCCGAACAGGCGTGTGCGCATCCCAACTGGTCCATGGGCCGCAAGATTTCCGTGGACTCGGCGAGCATGATGAACAAGGGGCTGGAGCTGATCGAGGCGTGCTGGCTGTTCGATGCCAAGCCGTCCCAGGTCGAGGTCGTGGTCCATCCGCAGAGCGTTATCCACTCCCTGGTGGACTATGTCGACGGTTCGGTGCTGGCCCAGTTGGGTAACCCGGATATGCGCACCCCGATTGCCAACGCGCTGGCCTGGCCGGAGCGGATTGACTCGGGTGTAGCGCCGTTGGACTTGTTCGCCATTGCCCGCCTGGATTTCCAGGCCCCTGATGAACTGCGTTTCCCTTGCCTGCGCCTGGCGCGACAGGCGGCCGAGGCGGGCGGCAGTGCGCCGGCCATGCTCAATGCCGCTAATGAGGTGGCGGTTGCGGCGTTTCTCGACGGACGTGTCCGTTATCTCGAGATCGCGAGTATGATCGAGGAAGTCTTGAATCTCGAGGCGGTTGTTTCGGTCGACGATCTCGACACGGTATTCACGGCCGACGCCAGGGCTCGTGAGCTGGCCGGCCAGTGGTTGAAGCGCCACGGGCGTTGAAACTGCGGTACGTTAGCCAGGGCTGCCCTGGACAGGATTGCGGAGAAAACTGATGAGCGCGCTCTATATGATTGTCGGCACCCTGGTTGCGCTGGGGGTGTTGGTCACTTTTCACGAATTCGGTCATTTCTGGGTCGCGCGTCGCTGTGGCGTCAAGGTGCTGCGCTTTTCCGTCGGCTTCGGCATGCCGCTACTGCGCTGGCATGACAAGACTGGCACGGAGTTCGTCGTGGCGGCGATCCCGCTGGGCGGCTACGTGAAGATGCTCGATGAGCGTGAAGGCGAAGTGCCCGCCGATCTGCTCGATCAATCGTTCAATCGCAAGTCCGTCCGGCAGCGCATCGCCATCGTGGCGGCGGGGCCCATCGCTAATTTCCTGCTGGCCATGGTGTTTTTCTGGGCGCTGGCCATGTTGGGCAGCGAGCAGGTGCGCCCGGTCATCGGTGCGGTCGAGGTCGGCAGCGTCGCGGCACGGGCCGGGTTGGGGGCGGGACAGGAAATCGTTGCGATCGATGGCGAGCCGACGTCGGGATGGGCGGCGGTCAACCTGCAACTGGTGCGTCGCCTGGGTGAGAGCGGTTCGTTGCAATTGATAGTGCGCGAGCAGGGCTCCACGGTGGATTCGCCCCGGGAACTGGTGTTGGATAATTGGCTCAAGGGGGCTGACGAGCCGGACCCGATTCGTTCCCTGGGCATACGCCCATGGCGTCCCGCGCTGCCGCCGGTGCTGGCCGAGCTCGATCCGAAAGGCCCGGCCCAGGCTGCGGGCCTGAAGACCGGTGACCGGCTGCTGGCATTCGATGGGCAATCGGTCAGCGACTGGCAGCAAGTGGTCGACTTGGTTCGTGTACGTCCTGATACCAAAATTGTGCTGCGCGTTGAGCGTGACGGTGTTCCAATCGACGTCCCGGTCACCCTGGCCGTCCGTGGCGAAAGCAAGGCGCCGACCGGCTACCTGGGGGCGGGTGTCAAGGCCGTCGAATGGCCGCCGGAAATGGTGCGCGAGGTCAGCTTTGGCCCCGTGGCGGCGATTGGCGAGGGGGCGCGTCGCACTTGGAACATGAGTGTCCTGACCCTCGACTCGCTCAAGAAAATGTTGTTCGGCGAGCTCTCGGTAAAAAACTTGAGTGGACCGATAACCATTGCTAAAGTGGCGGGCGCTTCTGCCCAGTCGGGCGTTGCCGATTTCCTGAATTTCCTTGCTTATCTGAGCATTAGCCTGGGAGTTCTGAATTTGCTGCCCATTCCTGTACTCGATGGGGGGCATTTGCTGTTTTATCTGATCGAGTGGGCGCGTGGTCGTCCCTTGTCGGATCGGGTGCAAGGTTGGGGGGTACAGATCGGTATCAGCTTGGTGGTCGGGGTCATGCTGCTTGCCTTGGTCAACGATCTGGGTCGCCTGTAACGCTTCGCTGAATTGCGAACCTGCCGCATTTTGCGGCAGTTTGTTTATTGCCAGTTGGAATAAGAAAGGACTTCATGAAACGTCTGCTGCTAACTGCGGTTCTCACCGTATTGATGATCGCCGAAGTTCACGCCGAGTCCTTCACTATCTCTGATATTCGCGTCAACGGCCTCCAGCGGGTTTCCGCGGGTAGCGTCTTTGGTGCCTTGCCGTTGAACGTCGGCGAGCAGGCGGATGATCGGCGCCTGGTGGAATCCACTCGTGCGTTGTTCAAGACCGGCTTCTTTCAAGATATCCAGCTGGGCCGTGACGGCAATGTCCTGGTCATCACCGTAGTCGAGCGCCCGTCGGTCGCCAGTATCGAGATCGAAGGCAACAAGGCCATCTCCACTGAAGACCTGATGAAAGGCCTCAAGCAATCGGGCCTGGCCGAAGGCGAGATCTTCCAGCGAGCCACCCTCGAAGGCGTGCGTAACGAACTGCAGCGCCAGTATGTGGCCCAGGGCCGCTACTCGGCCACCGTCGACACCGAAGTGGTGCCGCAGCCGCGCAACCGCGTCGCCCTGAAGGTCAACATCAACGAAGGCACCGTGGCGGCCATCCAGCACATCAACGTGGTGGGCAACACCGTATTCCCCGAAGAAGACCTCACCGACCTGTTCGAGCTCAAGACCACCAACTGGCTGTCGTTCTTCAAGAACGACGACAAATACGCCCGTGAAAAACTCTCCGGTGACCTGGAGCGTCTGCGTTCCTACTACCTGGACCGTGGCTACATCAACATGGACATCGCTTCGACCCAGGTGTCCATCACTCCGGACAAGAAGCACGTCTACATCACCGTCAACGTCAACGAAGGCGAGAAGTACACCGTTCGTGACGTCAAGCTCAGCGGTGACCTGAAGGTACCGGAAGAGCAGGTCAAGTCACTGTTGCTGGTGCAGAAAGGCCAGGTGTTCTCGCGCAAGCTGATGACCACCACGTCCGAACTGATCACCCGCCGCCTGGGTAACGAAGGCTACACCTTCGCCAACGTCAACGGCGTGCCACAGCCCCACGATGACGACCATACCGTCGACATCACCTTCGCCGTGGACCCGGGCAAGCGTGCCTACGTGAACCGCATCAACTTCCGTGGCAACACCAAGTCCGAAGACGAAGTGCTGCGCCGTGAAATGCGCCAGATGGAAGGTGGCTGGGCGTCGACCTACCTGATCGACCAGTCCAAGACCCGTCTGGACCGCCTGGGCTTCTTCAAGGAAGTCAACGTCGAGACCCCGGCCGTACCGGGCGTCGATGACCAGGTCGATGTGAACTACAGCGTCGAGGAGCAGGCTTCCGGCTCGATCACCGCCAGTGTCGGTTTCGCCCAGAGCGCCGGCCTGATCCTCGGTGGCTCCATCACCCAGAACAACTTCCTGGGTACCGGTAACAAGGTCAGCATCGGCTTGACCCGCAGCGAATACCAGACCCGGTACAACTTCGGTTTCGTGGACCCCTACTGGACTGCCGACGGTGTGAGCCTGGGCTACAACGCCTTCTATCGCACCACCGACTATGACGAACTCGATTCCGATATCTCCAGTTATGCGGTAGACAGCTACGGTGTGGGCGCCAACGTGGGCTACCCGATCAGCGAAACCTCGCGCCTGACCTTCGGCCTCACTGCCCAGCAGGACAAGATCAACACCGGTCGCTACACCGTCGACGAGATCTTCGACTTCGTGAACAAGGAAGGCGACAGCTACCTGAACTTCAAAGCGTCGGCCGGCTGGTCCGAATCGACCCTGAACAAAGGCGTGCTGGCGACCCGTGGTCATTCCCAGAGCCTGGTGTTCGAAACCACCACGCCGGGCAGCGACCTGTCGTTCTTCAAGCTCGATTATCGCGGCCAGCTGTTCCAGCCGCTGACCGACAACTACACCATGCGCTTCCACACCGAACTGGGCTATGGTGATGGCTACGGTTCCACCGACGGGCTGCCGTTCTATGAGAACTACTATGCCGGTGGTTTCAACTCGGTACGTGGCTTCAAGGACAGCACCCTTGGTCCACGCAGTACGCCGAGTCAGGGCACCAACCCAGGTACGGTGAAAGATCCAGATCAAGATCCGTTGCCGTTCGGCGGTAACGTGCTGATCCAAGGGGGGATGGAAGTCCTGTTTCCGATGCCGTTCGTCAAGGATCAACGCTCCCTACGTACCTCGGTATTCTGGGATGTGGGTAACGTATTTGACTCCAAGTGTGAAAACACCACCAACGCCAACGGCACCAAGTCCAACACTCAGTGCAACGACATCAGCCTGAGCAACATGGCCAGTTCCGTCGGTGTGGGCGTGACCTGGGTCACCGCGCTGGGGCCTTTGAGCTTCGCGTTGGCCATGCCGATCAAGAAACCGGATGACGCTGAAACCCAAGTGTTCCAATTCTCTCTCGGCCAGACGTTCTAAGCGTCTGCCCCATGACAACGACAATGGATTTTGTAGGAGTGCATCGTGCGTAAGTTGACTCAATTGGTTCTCCTGGCGACCGTCCTGGTCGCAGGTCCGGCTTTTGCCGACATGAAGATCGCCGTTCTGAACTATCAGATGGCTCTGCTGGAGTCCGATGCGGCGAAGAAATACGCTGTGGACGCCGAGAAGAAGTTCGGTCCGCAACTGACCAAGCTCAAGGGCCTGGAAAGCAGCGCGAAGGGCATCCAGGATCGCCTGGTATCCGGTGGCGACAAGATGGCCCAGGGCGAGCGTGAGCGCCTGGAGCTTGAATTCAAGCAAAAGGCCCGTGACTTCCAGTTCCAGTCCAAGGAATTGAACGAAGCGAAGGCTGTTGCCGACCGTGAAATGCTCAAGCAGCTCAAGCCAAAACTCGACAGCGCCGTGGAAGAAGTCATCAAGAAAGGTGGTTTCGACCTGGTGTTGGAGCGCGGCGCCGTGATCGATGTCAAACCTCAGTACGACATCACGCGCCAGGTTATCGAGCGCATGAATCAGCTGAAGTAATCCATGACAGCGACTATCCAGCTCGGCCAATTGGCCGAGTTCCTCGGCGCTACCCTACGTGGCGACCCGCAGAAGGCAATTACTGGGCTAGCCACTTTGCAAGAGGCTGGCCCAGCTCAGTTGAGCTTTCTGGCAAATCCTCAATATCGCAAGTACCTGGCCGACAGCCGGGCCGCCGCGCTGCTGCTCAAGGCGGCTGATGCCGAAGGGTTCGCTGGCGACGCGCTGATCGTGCCCGATCCGTACCTGGCCTATGCGCGGATCTCCCATTTGTTCGATCCCAAGCCCAAATCGACCGCCGGCGTGCATGCCAGTGCGGTGATTGCGGCGGATGCGGTGGTCGACCCCACGGCCAGCATCGGCCCCTGTGTCGTCATCGAAAGTGGCGCGCGGATCGGCGCCGGTGTGACGTTGGGCGCCCATTGCTTCATCGGCGCCCGCAGCGAGGTCGGCGAAGGTGGTTGGTTGGCTCCGCGGGTCACCCTGTACCACGATGTGCGCATCGGCAAGCGGGTGGTCATCCAGTCCGGCGCGGTGCTGGGCGGTGAAGGTTTCGGTTTCGCCAACGAGAAAGGCGTCTGGCAAAAGATCGCCCAGATCGGTGGTGTCACGGTGGGTGATGACGTGGAGATCGGTGTCAATACCGCCATCGACCGCGGCGCGCTGGCCGATACGATCATCGGCAATGGCGTCAAGCTCGATAACCAGATCCAGATCGCCCATAACGTCCAGGTCGGCGATCACACCGCCATGGCCGCCTGCGTGGGCATTTCCGGCAGCACCAAGATCGGCAGGCACTGCATGCTTGCCGGTGGCGTGGGGCTGGTGGGGCACATCGAGATCTGTGACAACGTTTTCCTCACCGGGATGACCATGGTGACCCACTCGATTACCGAGCCGGGTGCCTACTCTTCCGGTACGGCCATGCAGCCGGCGGCCGAATGGCGCAAGAGCGCGGCCCGCATCCGTCAGCTCGACGACATGGCGCGACGTCTGCGACAGCTGGAAAAGCGTGTAGGGGACGTGACCCCTGACGGTAATGCCTCATCAGATGGCTGATACCATTTCCATATCAAGTATGCACAGCCGTTAGGGCTTCTTGATTTGCTAGCGGAGTGCGCATCACCGGTGCGCTCCCAATCTTTACATAGGCTTCCCCCCGAAATGATGGACATCAACGAGATTCGCGAATACCTGCCTCACCGTTACCCGTTCCTGTTGGTGGACCGGGTAGTGGACCTTGATGTTGAAGGCCAGCGCATTCGCGCCTACAAGAATGTCAGCGTCAACGAACCGTTCTTCAATGGTCACTTTCCCGCGCATCCCATCATGCCGGGCGTGCTGATCATCGAGGCGATGGCTCAGGCTGCCGGGATCCTTGGTTTCAAAATGCTCGACGTAAAGCCTGCCGACGGCACGCTCTACTACTTCGTCGGCTCCGACAAACTGCGTTTCCGCCAGCCGGTCACGCCGGGCGATCAGTTGATCCTCGAAGCCAAGTTCATCAGTTGCAAGCGCCAGATCTGGAAGTTCGAATGCCAGGCTTCGGTCGACGGCAAGCCAGTCTGCTCCGCTGAGATCATCTGTGCGGAACGCAAGCTATGAGTTTGATTGACCCTCGCGCAATCATCGATTCGACGGCCGTCCTGGCCGCCGATGTCGAGGTCGGCCCGTGGTCGATCATCGGCGCAGGTGTGGAAATCGGCGAGGGTACGGTGATCGGTCCTCACGTAGTGCTCAAGGGACCGACCCGGATCGGCCGTCACAACCGCATCTACCAGTTTTCTTCGGTAGGCGAGGACACGCCCGACCTCAAGTACAAAGGTGAACCAACCCGCCTGGTCATTGGCGATCACAACGTGATCCGTGAAGGCGTGACGATTCACCGTGGAACCGTTCAGGATCGTTCCGAAACGACTCTGGGCGACCACAACCTGATCATGGCCTACGCTCACATCGGCCACGACAGTGTGATCGGCAACCATTGCATCCTGGTCAATAACACCGCACTGGCGGGCCATGTGCATGTGGACGACTGGGCGATCCTGTCCGGTTTCACCCTGGTGCACCAGTATTGCCACATTGGCGCCCACAGCTTTTCCGGCATGGGCACGGCCATTGGCAAGGACGTCCCGGCCTACGTCACCGTGTTCGGCAACCCGGCCGAAGCCCGTAGCATGAACTTCGAAGGCATGCGCCGCCGTGGCTTCAGCGAAGACGCCATTGGTGCGTTGCGCCGCGCCTACAAGGTCGTGTATCGCCAGGGCCTGACAGTCGAGCAGGCGCTCGCCGAACTGGCCGAAGCGTCGGAGCAGTACCCGGAAGTCGCCGTCTTTCGCGACTCCATCCAGTCGTCGACCCGCGGCATTACCCGTTAATCATGGCTAATTTGCGTATTGCGCTGGTGGCGGGAGAGGCTTCCGGCGATATCCTGGGCGCCGGTCTGATGCGGGCGCTCAAGGCACAGCATCCGGCGGTCGAGTTCATGGGCGTCGGCGGGCCGTTGATGGAAGCCGAGGGCATGGCGTCCTATTTCCCCATGGAGCGCCTTTCGGTAATGGGGCTGGTGGAAGTGCTCGGGCGCCTGCGGGAGTTGCTTGCCCGACGCAAGAAACTGATCGCGACGTTGATCGAAGAGAAGCCGGATGTGTTCATCGGCATCGATGCGCCGGATTTCACGCTCAACATCGAACTCAAATTGCGCCAGGCCGGTATCAAGACCGTGCACTACGTCAGTCCGTCGGTCTGGGCCTGGCGGCAAAAGCGTGTGCTGAAGATCCGCGAGGGCTGCGACCTGATGCTCACGCTGTTGCCGTTCGAAGCCAGGTTTTATGAAGAGAAGGGCGTGCCAGTGCGGTTTGTCGGCCACACCTTGGCCGATACCATTCCCCTGGAAGCTGATCGCGAAGCGGCGCGTCGGGCGCTGGGGCTGACCGATGGTCCGCTGGTGGCGCTGATGCCTGGCAGTCGTGGCGGCGAAGTGAGTCGCCTGGGTGGTCTGTTTTTCGATGCTGCCGAGCGCCTTCGGGCGATGCGCCCGGGGGTGCGCTTTGTCCTGCCGTGCGCCAGTGCGCAGCGTAGAGAGCAATTGGAAGCGCTGCTGGTCGGTCGCGATCTGCCGGTCACGTTACTCGATGGCCGCTCCCATGATGCATTGGCTGCCTGTGATGCAGTACTGATTGCCTCCGGCACGGCTACCCTTGAAGCATTGTTGTACAAGCGTCCGATGGTGGTTGCCTATCGCCTGGCGCCGCTGACCTTCTGGATCCTCAAGCGTATGGTCAAGAGTCCTTACGTTTCCTTGCCGAACCTGCTGGCCCAGCGCTTGCTGGTGCCGGAGTTGCTGCAGGATGCGGCGACCGCCGAGGCGCTGGCCAACACGCTTTCGCCGCTGATCGACGGTGGCGAGGAACAAACCCGCGGTTTTGACGAGATCCACCGGACCTTGCGTCGCGATGCTTCCAACCAGGCCGCAGACGCGGTATTGATCTTGATCGGCGCAAAACCATGAACCATTCGAAGCAGCAGATGGGCCTGGACTTCAATCTGGTCGCCGAGGTGGAAGAGTTGGTGGCCGGTGTCGACGAGGTCGGTCGCGGCCCATTGTGTGGCGCGGTGGTGACAGCGGCGGTGATCCTGGATCCCACTCGTCCGATTCTCGGCCTCAATGACTCCAAGAAACTCACCGAGGCCCGTCGCGAAAAACTCTACGACGAGATCTGCGAAAAAGCCTTGAGCTGGTGCATTGCCCGGGCCGAAGTCGAAGAGATCGACAAGCTCAATATCCTCCACGCCACCATGCTCGCCATGCAGCGTGCCGTGCAGGGCCTGCACATCACGCCGAAACTGGCGATGATCGACGGTAATCGCTGCCCGAAACTGTCGATGCGTGCCGAGGCGGTCGTCCAGGGCGACGCGAAGGTGCCGGCCATCGCCGCGGCCTCGATCCTGGCGAAGGTCAGTCGCGACCGCGAGATGGCGGCGTTCGAGTTGGTCTATCCGGGCTACGGCATTGGCAGTCACAAGGGCTACCCGACGCCCGTTCACCTCGAAGCCCTGGCACGCCTTGGGCCAACACCCATCCACCGGCGTTCGTTCGCCCCGGTGCGGCTGGCCTATGAGGCTCGTGAAGGGTTGATCGAAAGCTAAAGCCCGGTTGCAGGCTGATGTTTTACCCAAGGCCCGGTACAATCCGGGCCTTGTTGTTTTCATGACCTAACGCAGGATCACTATGCCGGCTTCATTCGTTCATCTACGCCTGCACACTGAATATTCCCTGGTCGATGGCCTGGTGCGGATCAAGCCGCTGGTCAAGACCCTGGCGGGCATGAACATGCCTGCCGTGGCGGTCACCGACCAGAACAACATGTGTTCCCTGGTCAAGTTCTACAAGACCGCCATGGGGGCCGGGATCAAGCCGATCTGCGGCGCCGACCTGTGGTTGTCGAACAAGGACCCCGATGCCCCGCTGAGCCGTATCAGCCTGTTGGTGATGAACCCCCTGGGTTACCGCAACCTCACCGAGCTGATCTCCCGCGGCTTTATCGATGGCCAGCGCAATGGCTCGATTATCATCGAGCGCGAATGGGTCGCCGAGGCCAGCGAAGGCCTGATCATGCTGTCGGCGGCCAAGGAAGGTGAGATCGGCTTGGCCCTGCTCGGTGGCAATCCCGATGAAGCCGAGAAACTGGCCCGTGAATGGATGGCGGTATTCCCGGATCGCTTCTACGTCGAGGTTCAGCGCACCAATCGCGCCAACGATGAGGAACACTTGCACGCTGCCGTGGCCCTGGCCGACAAGATCGGCGCGCCGCTGGTGGCGACCAACGACGTGCGCTTCATCAAGCAGGAAGATTTCGAAGCCCACGAGACCCGCGTCTGCATCGGTGAGGGGCGGGCCTTGGACGATCCTCGCCGGCCGAAGAATTACAGCGATCAGCAGTACCTCAAGAGCGCCGAGGAGATGGCCGAGCTGTTCAGCGACCTGCCCGAGGCGCTGGAAAACACCGTCGAGATCGCCAAGCGCTGCAACATCGAAGTGAAGCTGGGCAAGCACTTCCTGCCCAACTTCCCGATCCCCGATGGCATGACCATCGACGAGTATTTCCGCAAGGTGTCCTTCGATGGCCTCGAAGAGCGCCTCAGCGTCCTGTTGCCCAAGGACACCACCGAAGATTACGAAGCCAAGCGCCAGGTCTATGTCGACCGCTTGAACTTCGAGCTGGATATCATCATCCAGATGGGCTTTCCCGGTTACTTCCTGATCGTGATGGACTTTATCCAGTGGGCCAAGAACAACGGCGTGCCGGTGGGGCCCGGCCGTGGGTCGGGTGCCGGCTCGCTGGTGGCCTACGTGCAGAAGATCACCGACCTCGACCCGTTGGAATATGACCTGCTGTTCGAACGTTTCCTCAACCCGGAACGGGTTTCCATGCCCGACTTCGACGTCGACTTCTGCATGGACGGTCGGGACCGGGTGATCGACTACGTGGCCGAGAAGTACGGTCGCAACGCGGTGAGCCAGATCATCACCTTCGGTTCCATGGCCGCCAAGGCGGTGGTGCGCGACGTGGCGCGGGTGCAGGGTAAGTCCTACGGCTTGGCGGACCGTCTGTCGAAGATGATTCCGTTCGAAGTCGGCATGACCCTGGAAAAGGCCTACGAGCAGGAGGAAATCCTGCGGGACTTCATCAAGGTCGATGAAGAGGCCGCGGAAATCTGGGAGATGGCCCGCAAGCTCGAAGGTGTGGTGCGTAACGTCGGCAAGCACGCCGGGGGCGTGGTGATCGCACCGACCAAACTGACCGACTTCTCGCCGATCTATTGCGACGAAGAGGGTGACGGCCTGGTGACCCAGTTCGACAAGGATGACGTCGAGGCGGCGGGCCTGGTGAAGTTCGACTTCCTCGGCCTGCGGACCCTGACCATCATCGACTGGGCGCTGAAAACCATCAACCGCGACCGGGCCAAGGTCGGCGAAGAACCGCTGGACATCGCCTTCATCCCGCTGGACGACAAGCCGACCTACAGCCTGCTGCAAAAGGCCGAGACCACGGCGGTGTTCCAGCTTGAATCCCGGGGCATGAAGGAGCTGATCAAGAAGCTCAAGCCCGACTGCCTGGAAGACCTGATCGCACTGGTGGCCCTGTTCCGTCCGGGCCCGCTGCAATCGGGCATGGTGGACGACTTCATCAACCGCAAGCACGGGCGCGCCGAGCTGGCGTACCCGCACCCGGACTACCAGTACGACGGCCTCCAGCCTGTGCTGGCGCCGACCTACGGCATCATCCTGTACCAGGAACAGGTGATGCAGATTGCCCAGGTCATGGCCGGCTATACCCTCGGCGGCGCGGACATGCTGCGTCGGGCGATGGGTAAGAAAAAGCCCGAGGAAATGGCCAAGCAGCGCGGCGGTTTCATCGAAGGTTGTGCGAGCAACGGCATCGATGCGGACCTGGCCGGCAACATCTTCGACCTGGTGGAAAAGTTCGCCGGCTACGGCTTCAACAAATCCCACTCCGCCGCCTACGGCCTGGTGTCGTACCAGACGGCCTGGCTCAAGGCCCATTACCCGGCACCGTTCATGGCCGCCGTGCTCTCGGCGGATATGCACAACACCGACAAGGTCGTGACCTTGATCGAGGAAGTGCGGACCATGAAGCTGCGCCTCGACGCACCGGACGTGAACACTTCCGAGTTCAAGTTCACGGTGAACGACGAAGGTCGCATCATCTACGGGTTGGGCGCGATCAAGGGCGTCGGCGAGGGGCCGGTGGAGGCCATCACCGAGGCGCGTCTGGACGGCCCGTTCAAGGATTTGTTCGATTTCTGCGCCCGGGTCGACCTCAAGCGCATCAACAAGCGCACCCTCGACGGCTTGATCCGCAGTGGCGCGCTGGACCGCCTGGGCCCGTACTTCCACGATGAACCCAAGGCCTACCAGGCCAACATCGACCGCAACCGGGCGGTGTTGCTGGCGGCCATGGAAGAAGCGATCAAAGCGGCCGAGCAGACGGCGCGGACCCACGACAGCGGCCACGCCGACCTGTTCGGCGGCCTGTTCGTCGAGGAAGACGCCGATGTCTACGGCAATCATCGCAAGGCCAAGGAACTGACCCTCAAGGAACGCCTCAAGGGCGAGAAAGACACCCTGGGGCTCTACCTTACCGGTCACCCCATCGACGAATACGAAGGCGAAATCCGCCGCTTCGCCCGTCAGCGGATCATCGACCTCAAGCCGGCTCGCGATACGCAGACGGTTGCCGGTATGATCATTGCCTTGCGGGTGATGAAGAACAAAAAGGGTGACAAGATGGGCTTCATCACCCTGGATGACCGCTCCGGACGGATCGAGGCGTCGTTGTTTGCCGATGCGTTCCATTCGGCGCAATCGCTGTTGCAGACCGACGCGATGGTGGTGGTCGAAGGCGAGGTCAGCAACGACGACTTCTCCGGTGGCCTGCGGCTGCGGGTCAAGCGGGTGATGAGCATGGAGGACGCCCGCACCAACCTGGCCGAGAGCCTGCGCCTGAAGTTGCAGACCCAGGATCTCAAGGGCGATCAGTTGCGTTGGCTGGGCGAGTTGTTCCAGCGTCATCGCGGCGCTTGCCCGATCACCATGGAGTATGTGCGCCCCGACGCCAAGGCTGTGCTGCAGTTTGGCGAAGGCTGGCGGATCGATCCGGCGGATGCGTTGATTCAAGCGTTGCGTGACCAGTTTGGTAAAGACAACGTCTTCCTCCAATACCGTTGACGGCCAGGGGCCACTCTTGCAACCAGAGCGCCCCTGATCCCGACCCGAATTTTTAATCTCGACCTGAACGCGCCTCTCCCTTAAGGTAGGGCGCGAATAGACAACCGGCCGGCCCAAGCTCTCTTGGACGTGACCCTAGACGGACGCCTATGAACCCGAATTTTCTAGATTTCGAACAGCCGATCGCCGACCTGCAAGCCAAGATCGAAGAGTTGCGCTTGGTCGGTAATGACAATTCACTGAATATCGGCGATGAAATCTCTCGTCTGCAGGACAAAAGCCGCACGCTGACCGAAGACATCTTCGGCAAGCTGACCAGCTGGCAGATCGCGCGCCTGGCGCGTCACCCGCGTCGTCCCTACACCCTGGACTACATCGACCACATCTTCACCGAGTTCGATGAGTTGCACGGTGACCGTCACTTCGCGGACGACGCCGCGATCGTCGGCGGCGTCGCGCGCCTGGACGACCAGCCGGTCATGGTCATCGGTCATCAGAAGGGCCGCGAAGTGCGCGAGAAGGTGCGTCGCAACTTCGGCATGCCGCGTCCGGAAGGCTATCGCAAGGCCTGCCGCCTGATGGAAATGGCCGAGCGCTTCAAGATGCCGATCCTGACCTTCATCGACACGCCGGGCGCCTACCCGGGCATCGACGCCGAAGAACGCAACCAGAGCGAAGCGATTGCCTGGAATCTGCGGGTCATGGCGCGCCTGAAGACCCCGATCATCGCCACCGTGATTGGCGAAGGCGGTTCCGGCGGCGCACTGGCCATCGGCGTCTGCGACCAACTGAACATGCTGCAATATTCCACCTACGCGGTGATCTCGCCGGAAGGCTGTGCATCGATCCTGTGGAAAACCGCCGAGAAGGCGCCGGATGCGGCTGAAGCCATGGGCATTACCGCCGAGCGCCTGAAAGGCTTGGGCATCGTCGACAAAGTGATCAATGAGCCCGTGGGCGGCGCCCACCGTGACCCAGCCGCAGCGGCGGCATTGATCCGTGCTGAGCTGAGCGCACAACTGGCGACGCTGAAAAAACTCGACAACGACACCTTGCTGGCCCGTCGCTACGAGCGGTTGATGAGCTACGGTCTCTGATCCGACTGCAATACCCCTATGTGGGAGCGAGTCCGTGGGAGCAAAGCTTGCTCGCGATGACGGCGGCACATGCAACGCCGCTATCGCGAGCAGGCTCGTTCCCACATTGGTTTTGTGCCAGGGCTGAAATCCTATGAACTCCTGTGCGGATCTACCCACCCGCCTCCTCACCCAGTTAGCCCCCTGGCGCAACGCCGCCACCTGGCGCATCGCCTTCTCCGGCGGCCTCGATTCCACCGTCCTGTTGCATCTGCTCGCGTCTCTCGCAACCCACCATTCCCTGCCCCCCCTGGGCGCCATCCATGTTCACCACGGCCTTCAAGCGGCGGCGGATGCCTGGCCGGGTCATTGCCGTTCGGTGTGCGAGGCGCTTGGCGTGCCGCTGGAGATAGTGAGTGTCCAGGTCCTGCCCGGCGCCAGTGTCGAGCGCGCCGCGCGGGAAGCGCGTTATGCCGCGTTCGCCGCCGCGCTCCATAGTAATGAGGTGCTGCTCACTGCCCAGCACCGCGACGATCAGGCTGAAACGCTGCTGTTTCGCGTGTTGCGAGGGGCAGGGGTGAGGGGCTTGGCGGCGATGCCGCGGCAGCGCCCTTTGGGCCAAGGGCATTTATTGCGGCCACTGCTCGATGTGTCCCGCGCGGAGTTGGAGGCCTATGCCACGCAACAAGGCTTGAGCTGGATCGAGGACCCCTCCAACGACGACCATCGTCATGCCCGCAATTACCTGCGCCAACGGGTTTTTCCCGTATTGACCGGGCGCTGGCCCCAGGCGGCGAGGGTGCTCGCACGTAGCGCCGCACACATGAGTGAGGCCCGGGGCTTGCTCGATGACCTGGCTCGGATCGATCTGGCTCGCGCGGCCATCGCTGGAAAGTTCGACTGGCTCGGATTGCCGTCGCTGGAGCTGGAGCCTTTGCGCGTGTTGTCGCCGGCTCGTCAGCGCAATGCGCTGAGCTTCTGGCTGGCGCCGATGACGACGCTGCCCGACAGCGATCACTGGGCCGGCTGGGATTCACTGCGCGATGCCCAGGAGGACGCCCGGCCGGTCTGGCGCCTGGCCGGCGGTGAGCT
Source organism: Pseudomonas citri (assembly GCF_025336485.1). Taxonomy (GTDB): domain Bacteria; phylum Pseudomonadota; class Gammaproteobacteria; order Pseudomonadales; family Pseudomonadaceae; genus Aquipseudomonas; species Aquipseudomonas citri. The sequence continues at coordinate 114,050 of NZ_JAODAB010000005.1, forward strand.
GCACCGGGCCGGCGGACGGCTCTGGTGGTTATCCGACCACTGGTTGCGACCGGTCGCAGGCCCCGTCGACTGGTCGCTGCCAAGCCGCTCGTTGATCTTGCCGGACAATGGCCGGGTCGCGCTCAGTGGCCAGATCCCCGCCGGCCTCCTTTGCGTGCGCTACCGTGAGGGCGGTGAAGTGATGCAATTGCCCGGGCGCGGTCACCGTGACCTCAAGCGTTTACTCAACGAAAACGGCGTGCCGGCGTTCGTACGCGGCCGATTGCCGCTGTTATACGTGGGGGATCAGTTGCGGGCGGTGGCCAACCTGCCGGGGTTGGACAATGGGGCTGATGGCACTTGGCAACTGACCTGGACGCCAGGAAACCAAGATCGGGGTTTGAGCTGAAAGGGGCTTTCCGGTAGACTACGCTCCCTTCTTGATACAACTTCTGTGGATTCGCCTGAATTGCAGGAGTTGCCGATTACCAAGCAGTCTTTGCTGGGCGATTCCAAAAAATGTGTAGCGAGCAACGTACCGGTGATTTCACTTCCGGTCTGTCCCAACGCGGCGGTTTTTTTGAAAGGTGCACTGTGATTAATGCAGGTGATCGGGGCCTTCGGCCTTCCTTCGCTTTCCCCGGCGGCTCGGACCGCTTTAACGCAGACTTCTAGGGTTTTTCATGACGCGCTACATATTCGTCACGGGCGGTGTTGTTTCTTCATTGGGGAAAGGCATTGCCTCGGCTTCATTGGCGGCCATCCTGGAGGCGCGGGGACTTAAGGTCACCATGCTCAAGCTGGACCCGTACATCAACGTCGACCCGGGCACCATGAGCCCGTTCCAGCACGGTGAAGTGTTCGTCACCCACGACGGCGCCGAGACCGACCTGGACCTGGGCCACTACGAGCGGTTCATCCGCACGACCATGACCCAGAACAACAACTTCACCACCGGTCGTGTCTACGAACACGTGCTGCGCAAAGAGCGCCGTGGTGATTACCTGGGCGCGACCATCCAGGTCATCCCGCACATCACCGACGAAATCAAGCGTCGCATCATCAAGGGCGCCGGCGATGCCGACGTCGCGATGGTCGAGATCGGCGGCACCGTGGGCGATATCGAATCCCAGCCGTTCCTCGAAGCCATCCGCCAGTTGCGTTTCGAAGTCGGCGCCAAGCGCGCGATGCTGATGCACCTGACCCTGGTGCCGTACATCGCCACCGCCGGCGAAACCAAGACCAAGCCAACCCAGCACTCGGTCAAGGAACTGCGTTCCATTGGCCTGCAACCTGACGTGCTGGTCTGCCGCTCCGATCACCCGATCGACATCTCTTCGCGCCGCAAGATCGCCCAGTTCACCAACGTTGAAGAGCGTGCGGTGATCGGCCTGGAAGATGCCGACACCATCTACAAGATCCCGGGCATCCTGCACTCCCAGGGCCTGGACGATTTCGTCGTCGAGCGCTTCGGCCTGCAATGCGCCAGCGCCGACCTGTCCGAATGGGACGCCGTGGTCGACGCCAAGCTCAACCCGGAGCACGAAGTCACCATCGCCATGGTCGGCAAGTACATGGAGCTGCTGGACGCCTACAAGTCGCTGATCGAAGCGATGAGCCACGCCGGCATCAGCAACCGCACCAAGGTCAATCTGCGCTACATCGACTCCGAAGACATCGAGAACCAGGGCACCGGCCTGCTCGAAGGTGCCGATGCGATCCTCGTGCCGGGCGGCTTCGGCCTGCGGGGCGTGGAAGGCAAGATCACCGCGGTGCAATACGCCCGTGAGAACAAGGTGCCTTACCTGGGTATCTGCCTGGGCATGCAAGTGGCGGTCATCGAGTTCGCCCGTAACGTGCTGGGCTGGAAAGACGCCAACTCCACCGAGTTCGACCGTGCCAGCGGCCACCTGGTCGTCGGCCTGATCACCGAATGGGCGGATGCCACCGGTGCCGTCGAAACCCGTACCGAAACGTCCGACCTGGGCGGCACCATGCGCCTCGGCGCACAGGAATGCCTGCTCGAAGCCGGCTCCAAGGTGCATGAGTGCTACGGCAAGGACGTGATCGTCGAGCGTCACCGCCACCGCTATGAAGTGAACAACAACCTGCTGCCGCAACTGATCGAAGCCGGCCTGAAAATTTCCGGCCGTTCCGGTGACGGCGCGCTGGTGGAAGTGGTCGAGTCCCCGGATCACCCATGGTTCGTCGCCTGCCAGTTCCACCCTGAGTTCACCTCCACGCCACGGGACGGTCATCCGCTGTTCAGCGGTTTCGTGAAGGCGGCTTTGGCTCAACACGAGAAAAAGGCATAAGACGATGGCCCAGAAGATCATTCGCGTTGGCGACATCGAGATTGCCAACGACAAGCCCATGGTGCTGTTCGGTGGCATGAACGTGCTGGAAAGCCGTGACATGGCGATGCAGGTCTGCGAAGAGTACGTCAAGGTCACCCAGAAACTGGGTATCCCCTACGTCTTCAAGGCCAGTTTCGACAAGGCCAACCGTTCCTCGGTGACCTCCTACCGTGGCCCAGGCCTGGAAGAGGGCATGCGGATCTTCCAGGACATCAAGCAAGCCTTTGGCGTGCCGATCATCACCGACGTCCACGAGCCTGCCCAGGCCGCGGTCGTCGCTGAAGTCTGCGACATCATCCAGTTGCCGGCCTTCCTCTCGCGCCAGACCGACCTGGTGGTCGCGATGGCCAAGACCGGCGCGGTGATCAACATCAAGAAGGCCCAGTTCCTCGCACCCCAGGAAATGAAACACATCCTGAGCAAGTGCGAAGAGGCCGGGAACGACCAGCTGATCCTTTGCGAGCGTGGTTCGAGCTTCGGCTACAACAACCTGGTGGTGGACATGCTCGGCTTCGGCATCATGAAGCAGTTCCAATACCCGGTGTTCTTCGACGTGACCCACGCGTTGCAGATGCCTGGCGGTCGGTCCGACTCCGCCGGCGGTCGTCGCGCCCAGGTGACCGACCTGGCCAAGGCTGGCATGAGCCAGTCGCTGGCAGGGCTGTTCCTCGAGGCCCACCCGGACCCGGACAACGCCAAGTGCGACGGTCCTTGTGCCCTGCGTTTGAACAAGCTGGAGCCTTTCCTGTCTCAGCTCAAGGCGTTGGACGAACTGGTCAAGAGTTTTCCGACGATAGAAACCGCGTAACGCGGTTTTCTCCGGTAAAGTACCGCTCGATTATCGCTCTGGCCCGCGGGCCGCACTGTTCTTGAGGGAGCATGCCTGTGGCGAGGGAGCTTGCTCCCGCTGAATCTCAAGCCGTGTCGCAGCAAGCTTTCTGCAATGTTCTAGTCATCTTTGGAGTGTTTACAACAATGGCAAAAATCGTCGACATCAAAGGTCGTGAAGTTCTCGACTCCCGTGGCAACCCCACTGTTGAAGCGGACGTGCTTCTCGACAACGGCATCATCGGCAGCGCCTGCGCGCCGTCCGGTGCTTCCACTGGCTCGCGCGAAGCGTTGGAGCTGCGTGATGGCGACAAGAGCCGTTACCTGGGCAAGGGCGTGCTGAAAGCCGTCGCCAACATCAACGGTCCGATCCGTGACCTGTTGCTGGGCAAAGACCCTGCCGACCAGAAAGCCCTTGATCACGCGATGATCAAGCTCGACGGTACTGAAAACAAAGCCAGCCTGGGCGCCAACGCGATCCTCGCCGTGTCCCTGGCCGCCGCCAAGGCCGCTGCCCAGGACCAGGACCTGCCGCTGTACGCGCACATTGCCAACCTCAACGGCACCCCGGGCGTGTACTCGATGCCGGTACCGATGATGAACATCATCAATGGTGGCGAGCATGCCGACAACAACGTCGACATCCAGGAATTCATGGTCCAGCCGGTAGGCGCCAAGTCCTTCTCCGAAGGCCTGCGCATGGGCACCGAGATTTTCCATCACCTCAAGGCCGTGCTGAAGGCCCGTGGCCTGAGCACCGCGGTTGGCGACGAAGGCGGTTTCGCACCGAACCTGGCGTCCAACGAAGACGCGCTGAAAGTGATCTCCGAAGCCGTGGCCAACGCTGGCTACAAGCTGGGCACCGACGTGACCCTGGCCCTGGACTGCGCCGCCAGTGAATTCTTCGAAGACGGCAAGTACAACCTGTCCGGCGAAGGCCAGGTGTTCACCGCCGAAGGTTTCGCCGATTACCTCAAGGGCCTGACCGAGCGCTACCCGATCATCTCCATCGAAGACGGCCTGGACGAGTCCGATTGGGCTGGCTGGAAAATCCTCACCGACAAGATCGGCGCGAAAACCCAACTGGTAGGTGACGACCTGTTCGTGACCAACACCAAGATCCTGAAAGAAGGCATCGACAAGCAGATCGCCAACTCGATCCTGATCAAGTTCAACCAGATCGGCACCCTGACCGAAACCCTGGAAGCCATCCAGATGGCCAAGGCCGCCGGCTACACCGCCGTGATCTCCCACCGTTCCGGCGAAACCGAAGATTCGACCATCGCCGACCTCGCCGTGGGCACGGCCGCTGGCCAGATCAAGACCGGTTCGCTGTGCCGTTCCGACCGCGTTTCCAAGTACAACCAACTGCTGCGTATCGAAGAGCAGTTGAACGGCAAGGCCAAGTACAACGGTCGTGGCGAGTTTCGCGGCTAAGCGGTAGATGGTAAAAAGACAGCGGATTTCGTGGGAAAAATCGCCATGACGGCGGTTTTGCCACTAATCTGATGCCTTATCAAGCACAAGCCTGGTTATTCCAGGCTTCGTGCTATCAGACGCTTCAAAGTGTGGCATGGCGGTCTTTTTTCACTGGATACCTGATATTCGATGCGCAGTCCCAATTGGTTGTTTCTTGTCTTGCTCTTGTTGCTGGCCGGCCTGCAGTACCGCCTTTGGGTGGGTAACGGCAGTTTGGCGCAAGTGGCCGACCTGACTCAGCAAATAGCCGACCAGCACGCCGAAAACGAGGCACTGCTGGAGCGCAACCGAGTGATGGACGCCGAAGTGACAGAGCTGAAGAAAGGCATGGAGACCGTCGAAGAGCGGGCTCGCCATGAACTGGGCATGGTCAAGGAGGGTGAAACCCTCTACCAGTTGGCCCAATGAGTATCCGTTTACCGGCCTTCTGGGCCGTGATTCCTGCCGCGGGCATCGGTGCCCGAATGGCCGCGGACCGTCCCAAGCAATACCTGCTACTGGGCGGACGCACAATTCTCGAACACAGCCTCGGCTGTTTCCTCGACCACCCTACCGTCAAGGGCGTGGTGGTCAGCGTTGCGCACGATGATCCCTACTGGCCGACCCTGGCGTGTGCCAATGATGCGCGCATCCAGCGCGTGGACGGCGGCGCCCAGCGTTCGGACTCGGTGCTCAACGCCTTGCTGCACCTGCACAGCCAGGGTGCCGATGATCACGACTGGGTGTTGGTGCACGACGCCGCCCGACCCAATCTGGCCCGGGATGACCTGGATACTTTGCTCAGTGAGTTGACCAACGACCCGGTCGGCGGCCTGCTGGCGGTCCCGGCGCGCGACACCCTCAAGCGTGTGGACAAACACGGTCGGGTAGTGGAAACCGTCGATCGCAGCGTGATCTGGCAAGCCTACACGCCCCAGATGTTTCGCCTCGGCGCCTTGCATCGAGCCCTGGCCGACAGCCTGGTGGCGGATGCCGTCATTACCGATGAAGCCTCGGCTATGGAATGGGCAGGGCAGGCGCCTCGGTTGATCGAAGGCCGGGCCGATAACATCAAGGTGACTCGACCGGAGGATCTGGAGTGGTTGCGCCAGCGGTGGGCGAATCGCCGTTGAGTGGCGTCGCCATCGTCGGATCGCCGCCCCGAGGTAGTTCGCGATAACGATCTTTCAGGCAGCTTGAACAGCGACTGTCACCCCCGATATTCCGGCCGCCCCGCCAACCCTTCCTTCAAGTAGTCCACCAACTTGCGTACCTTTGGCGACAAATGCCGCTGCTGCGGGTACAACGCCCACACCGCCGTGTTGGGTGGCTGATGTGCCTCCAGCAATGAGATCAATGCGCCGCTGTGCAGATGTTCCAGCACGTAGTAATCCGGTAGCTGACACAACCCCACGCCTTGTAGCGCGGCATCCAGCACCGCTTGCCCACTGTTGCAGCGCCAGTTTCCCTGCACACGCTGGGAAAATTCCCGCCCGTTCTGTTCCAGTTGCCAGAGGTCGGAGCTGCCGACCAGGCAGTTGTGGCGGCTCAACTCCGACAAGCTGTGGGGGCGACCGTAGCGTTCCAGGTACGACGGTGAAGCGCACAGGTACATGCGCCGTGGCGCCAGGCGCGTGGCCACCAGGCGGGAATCCTGCAAGCGACCCAGGCGAATCGCCAGGTCCAGGCCTTCATGGACCAGATCGAGGGGGTGGTTGCTCAGTTCGATGTCTACCCGCAGTTGGGGATAAAGCCCCATGAACCGTGTCACGAGCGGCACGATGAAACGTTCGCCGTAGGCCACGGCGCAGGTCATGCGCAACATGCCCTTGGGTTCGCTGGTGAGGTCGCCCACCGCCCGTAGTGCTTCCTCGCGGCCGTCCTGTAGACGTTGGCAATGTTGCAAAAAGGTCTGGCCGGCCTCGGTCAGGGTTACGCGACGGGTGCTGCGGTACAACAACCGCGTCTGCAGACGCTCTTCAAGCCGTACGATTTGTCGACTGATATGGGAGGAAGAAACCCCGAGACGTTCGGCCGCCGCCGTGAATTGGCTGCATTCAGCCACAGCGACGAACTCGTCGATCCCTTCCCAGCGGTTATCGGACATGAGCGATTATCCCTGAATGGCAATAATGTTTTGCTTTTGGCTGGATTATTCATCGTTCTGTTGAGGATTACACTCTCGGTCTCGTTTTTATTTGCTGGAGAATCCCGGATGATCAAGTCACGCGCGGCCGTTGCCTTCGAGGCCAAGAAACCCCTGGAAATCGTTGAAGTCGACGTCGCCATGCCCAAGGCGGGCGAAGTGCTGTTGCGCGTGGTGGCTTCCGGTGTCTGCCACACCGACGCCTACACCCTCTCGGGTGCCGACCCGGAAGGGATTTTTCCGTCGATCCTGGGTCATGAAGGCGGTGCGATTGTCGAGGCCATCGGCGAGGGCGTGACCTCGGTTGCGGTAGGTGACCACGTGATTCCGCTGTACACCCCGGAGTGCGGCCAGTGCAAATTCTGTAAGTCGGGCAAGACCAACCTCTGCCAGGCGATTCGCGCCACCCAGGGCAAAGGCCTGATGCCGGACGGCACTTCGCGCTTTTCCTACAAGGGCGAGACGATTTTCCACTACATGGGCACCTCGACTTTCTCCGAGTACACGGTGCTGCCGGAAATCTCCGTCGCCAAGATCCCGAAAGCCGCCCCGCTGGAAAAAGTCTGCCTGTTGGGTTGCGGCGTCACCACCGGTATCGGCGCGGTCATCAACACCGCCAAGGTCAAGCCGGGTGATACCGTGGCGATCTTCGGCCTCGGCGGTATCGGCCTGTCGGCCGTGATCGGCGCGGTGAAGGCCAAAGCCTCGCGAATCATCGCCATCGACATCAACCCGGCCAAGTTCGAAATCGCCAAGCAGCTGGGCGCTACCGATTGCGTCAATCCGAAAGACTTCGACCGTCCGATCCAGGAAGTCATCGTGGACATGACCGACGGCGGCGTGGACTTTTCCTTCGAGTGCATCGGCAATGTCCAACTGATGCGTGCCGCGCTGGAATGCTGCCACAAGGGCTGGGGTGAGTCGGTGATCATCGGCGTGGCCGGTGCCGGCCAGGAAATCGCCACCCGTCCGTTCCAACTGGTGACCGGTCGCGTCTGGCGCGGGTCGGCGTTTGGTGGCGTGCGCGGTCGCAGCGAGCTGCCAAGCTACGTGGAAATGGCCGAGAAGGGCGAGATCCCGCTGGATACTTTCATCACCCACACCATGGGCCTGGAAGACATCAACAAGGCATTCGACCTGATGCATGAAGGCAAGAGCATCCGCACCGTCATTCATTTCTAAGGAGCAGCGGCAAGTTTCAAGCGGCAAGCTGCAAGTGAAGCGCGTGCGTTTTCTTGCAGCTTGAAGCTGGTTGCTTGTAGCTGAGGTGAAGCTATGAACCTCGAAAATCTCTCCTGCCAGAAAAGCTTCGGCGGCTGGCACAAGCGTTACCGGCACCGCTCCGAAGTGCTCGGCTGTGACATGGTGTTTGCCGTGTACCTGCCGCCACAAGCCGAGCAGGGCGGCAAGTTGCCGGTGTTGTATTGGTTGTCCGGCCTGACCTGCACCGATGAAAACTTCATGCAGAAGGCCGGTGCCCAGCGCATGGCCGCCGAGTTGGGACTGATCATCGTGGCGCCCGACACCAGCCCGCGCGGCGCCGATGTGCCGGGCGATCCGGACGGTGCCTGGGACTTCGGCCTGGGGGCGGGTTTTTACCTGAACGCCACGCAGGATCCGTGGGCCCGGCACTATCGGATGCATGACTACGTGGTGCAGGAATTGCCCGCATTGGTCGAGGCGCATTTTCCCGCTTCCGATAAACGTGGCATCAGCGGTCACTCCATGGGCGGCCACGGCGCGCTGGTCTGCGCCTTGCGCAACCCGGGGCGTTACCGTTCGGTGTCGGCCTTTTCGCCGATCACCAATCCGATGGATTGCCCGTGGGGGCAGAAGGCATTCTCCCGCTACCTGGGGGAAGATCGCTCGAAATGGCGCGAATGGGACACCTGCGCGTTGATCGCCGAGGCGACCGAGAAGCTGCCGCTGTTGGTGGACCAGGGCGACCGCGATGATTTCCTGGCCAACCAGCTCAAGCCCGAAGCCCTGCAACAGGCCGCCAAGGCCGTCGACCATCCATTGGCCCTGCGCCTGCAACCGGGCTATGACCACAGCTATTACTTCATCGCCAGCTTCGTCGATGATCACTTGCAGCATCATGCACGCGCTCTGAACGCCTAATGCAGGTAGAATCACGCCCTGACAAAAATCGGGGCGTTTTTTTATGCGTATTGGCCACGGCTACGATGTTCACCGTTTCGCTGAAGGCGATTTCATTACTCTGGGCGGCGTGCGTATCGCACACGGCTTCGGGCTGTTGGCGCATTCCGACGGTGATGTCCTGCTCCATGCCTTGAGCGATGCCTTGCTTGGCGCGGCAGCCCTGGGTGACATCGGCAAGCACTTCCCCGACACTGACCCGCAATTCAAGGGCGCCGACAGCCGCGCGCTGTTGCGCCACGTGGTTTCGCTGATCCATGCCAAGGGTTGGAGAGTCGGCAACGTCGATAACACCATCGTCGCCCAGGCGCCGAAAATGGCGCCGCACATCGAAGCGATGCGCCAGTTGATCGCCGAGGACCTTCAAGTTGAGCTCGACCAGGTGAACGTGAAAGCCACCACCACCGAGAAGCTGGGCTTTGTCGGTCGTGAAGAAGGCATTGCCGTCCATTCCGTTGCCTTGTTGCTGCGCCCATGACCGAACTGGAACTGTTGGGCCCGCGGGCCTATGGCGAGTCGCTGGGCCGCGCGGTGCTCAAGGCCACTGCTGAAGACTTCCAGGTCGACGAAGTGCTCGACATCCCCTTGAGCGGCGATGGCGAGCATCTGTGGATCTGGGTTGAAAAACGCGGCTTGAACACCGAAGAAGCTGCCCGGCGCATCGCCAAGGCTGCCGGCGTGCCGTTGCGCACCGTCAGCTATGCCGGCCTCAAGGACCGTCAGGCCCTGACCCGCCAGTGGTTCAGCGTCCAGTTGCCTGGCAAGGCCGACCCGGACCTGTCGGCGGCAGAAAACGACACGCTGAAAATCCTCAAGACTGCACGCCACCGCCGCAAGCTGCAACGCGGCGCGCATTCGGCCAATGGCTTCACCCTGCGCCTGACTCAGTTCGAGGGCGACGCGGCGGCCATCGATGCGCGCCTGCAACAAATCAGCCGCCAGGGCATCCCCAACTATTTTGGCGCCCAGCGGTTTGGCCATGACGGCGGCAATGTCGTCGATGCCCGTGGCTGGGCGGCGCGCAAGGCCTTGCCGGAACAGCGCAATGTGCGCTCGCGGTTGCTCTCGGCGGCGCGCAGTTTTCTGTTCAACCAGGTGCTGGCCGCTCGGGTGGCCGATGGCACCTGGCAACAAGCCCAGGTTGGCGACTTGCTGGCTTTCACCGACAGCCGCAGTTTTTTCCCCGCCGGCGAGGCTGAATGCAGCGATCCGCGCTTGGCGATCCTCGATCTTCACCCGACCGGGCCGCAGTGGGGCGAGGGACCCTCGCCCGCCAGCGGGGCGAGCCATGACCTGGAACAGGCCATCGCCGCACGCGAAGCCGACCTGCGGGACTGGTTGATAAGCGCGGGAATGAATCACGAACGTCGCATCCTGCGACTGCCCATTAGCGGGCTGTCGTGGCATTATCCTTCGCCTGACATTCTGCAACTGGAATTCGTCCTGCCGGCCGGATGTTTCGCCACTGTCTTGGTGCGCGAACTCGTCGATCTGGTGCCGGTGGGGCAGACGGACAGCCCATGCGTATTCTGATTTCTAACGACGACGGGGTGGCAGCACCCGGTCTTGCCGCGCTTTATGCTGCGCTGGCCGATTATGCCGAGTGCGTGGTGATCGCGCCGGACCAGGACAAAAGTGGCGCCAGCAGCTCGTTGACGCTCGACCGTCCGTTGCACCCCAGCTATCTGGATAACGGCTTCATCAGCCTCAACGGGACGCCGACCGATTGCGTGCACCTGGGTATCAATGGGTTGCTGGAGCGCGCGCCGGACATGGTGGTGTCGGGCATCAACCTCGGTGCCAACCTCGGGGACGACGTGCTGTATTCCGGCACGGTCGCCGCGGCCGTGGAAGGTCGCTTCCTGGAAAAACCATCGTTTGCCTTTTCGTTCGTTTCGCGCCAGGTGGATAACCTGCCGACCGCCGCCTACTTCGTCCGCAAACTGGTCGAGGCCCACGGTGAACTGGAGCTGCCGCCCCGTACCGTGCTGAACGTCAACATCCCGAACCTGCCGCTCGATCACGTGCGCGGGATCCAGCTCACGCGCCTGGGCCATCGCGCCCGTGCCGCCAGCCCCATGCAGGTGGTCGACCCACGGGGCAAGGCCGGCTACTGGATCGCCGCCGCCGGCGATGCCGAGGACGGTGGGCCAGGCACCGATTTCCATGCGGTCATGCAAGGTTATGTCTCGATCACCCCGTTGCAGCTCGATCGCACCTTCAACGATGCCTTTCGGCCTCTCGATGGCTGGCTGGAGGGACTGCGCTGATGGGGCGTGAACAAGACGATATGCTGCGCCGCGGGATCGGGATGACGTCCCAGCGTACCCGTGAGCGTTTGATCCAGCGGCTGTATGAAGAGGGCCTGTCCAACGCCCAGGTGCTGGAAGTGATTCGCCGCACGCCACGGCATCTGTTCGTCGATGAAGCCCTGGCTCATCGCGCTTATGAAGACACCGCGCTGCCAATCGGCCACAACCAGACCATCTCCCAGCCTTATATGGTGGCCCGCATGAGCGAGTTGCTGCTGGAGGCGGGGCCGTTGGACAAGGTGCTGGAGATCGGTACCGGTTCGGGCTACCAGACGGCGGTGTTGTCGCAGCTGGTGGAGCGAGTGTTTTCCGTTGAGCGGATCAAGGTCCTGCAGGATCGCGCCAAGGAACGCCTGGTGGAGCTGAACCTGCGCAACGTGGTGTTTCGTTGGGGGGACGGTTGGGAAGGCTGGCCGGCGCTGGCGCCGTATAACGGCATCATTGTGACTGCCGTGGCCACCGACGTACCCCAGGCACTGCTCGATCAGCTCGCCCCCGGCGGGCGCTTGGTGATCCCAGTGGGGGCCGGAGAGGTTCAGCAGTTGATGCTGATCGTGCGTGAAGAGCATGGCTTTTCGCGACACGTCCTGGGGGCGGTGCGTTTCGTACCGCTGCTTAATGGGCCGTTGGCCTGAGCATTAATAAACAGCCGCTGAATTCCTCGATGCCGGCTATGTCCTACAGCGGCATCGAATGGATTGAACGGCGTTCAACAGCGGCCAGCAAACGTGTGCGAAAGCGTTTCGCGCTTCATTAATAGAAGCGCACTGGTCGCCAGCTACATTGACATGACGTCTGCCTGTACAGGCAGTTTCCAATTTTCAGCCACCACAAAGGGAGCGGCGGGTGAGTCTCACAGTCATTGCGCAGCGTATGGGTATCACGAGCTTTCAGCGCCTGGTGACTGGCCTTGTCTTGAGTACCTTGCTGGTCGGTTGTTCCAGCACGTCGTCGAATAACGTCCGGGTCGTCGATCGCAACGAGGCGGCGCCCCAGCGTCCTACAGTAACGACTGGACAGTATGTAGTCCGTCGCGGCGATACGCTGTTTTCCATCGCTTTTCGCTACGGCTGGGACTATAAGGCCCTCGCGGCGCGTAACAACATTCCTGCGCCTTATACGATTCATCCGGGTCAGACCATTCGCTTTGACGGCCGTAGCGGTTCAACGCCTACCGCAGTCGTGACGCAATCGGGTTCGACGCCTTCATCGTCGAGTAAAACCACGGTCATTCGCCGGCCGGTGGGAGGGGAAAGCGCGGCAGTACCGTCTGTCGCGGGCAAGCCCGCCCCCGTCCCGATGCCTCCCGCAGGCCCCGCCCCGACAGGCTGGGGATGGCCTTCTAATGGCGTTTTAATTGGAAAATTCTCTTCAAACGGTAGTTTGAATAAAGGAATTGATATCGCCGGAGATTTGGGACAGCCTGTTTTAGCCGCGTCTGATGGCACCGTTGTGTACGCCGGGAGTGGTTTGAGGGGCTACGGCGAACTTGTGATCATCAAACACAGCGAAACCTACGTCAGTGCCTACGGTCACAACCGCAGGCTGTTGGTTCGGGAGGGGCAGCAGGTCAAGGTCGGACAGACAATTGCCGAAATGGGGTCAACGGGTACAGACCGGGTGAAACTGCATTTTGAGATTCGCCGACAAGGTAAACCTGTGGATCCGCTGCAATTCCTGCCACGCCGTTGATTTGCTCGTCAGCCTGTTCCGTCACGTAGAGGGAACAGGCTCCAGCGTTGCCAAGGATAAAGGCGTCGCTTGAGCTTGAGGTCGAACTCACCAAAGGACTATAACAATGGCTCTCAGTAAAGAAGTGCCGGAGTTTGACATCGACGATGAGGTTCTCCTGATGGAGACCGGCATCGCTATGGATTCGATGTCGAATGATGAAGGGGCAGCATCACCTTCCGTTCGTGCCAAATCCAGACACTCCGCTTCACTTAAACAACATAAGTACATCGATTACACCCGGGCGCTGGACGCCACTCAGCTGTACCTCAACGAAATCGGTTTCTCGCCACTGCTCTCCCCCGAGGAAGAAGTTCATTTTGCGCGGCTGTCGCAAAGTGGCGATCCGGCCGGTCGAAAACGCATGATTGAAAGCAACTTGCGCTTGGTGGTGAAGATCGCCCGACGCTACGTCAATCGTGGGCTTTCGCTGCTGGACCTGATCGAGGAGGGCAACCTGGGCCTGATTCGCGCCGTCGAGAAGTTCGACCCTGAGCGCGGCTTCCGCTTCTCGACCTACGCCACGTGGTGGATTCGCCAGACCATCGAACGGGCGATCATGAATCAGACCCGGACCATCCGGTTGCCGATTCACGTGGTCAAGGAACTGAACGTCTACCTGCGGGCCGCTCGTGAGTTGACCCAGAAGCTCGATCACGAACCTTCACCGGAAGAAATTGCCAACCTGCTGGAAAAACCGGTGGGCGAGGTCAAGCGCATGCTTGGGCTCAATGAGCGGGTTTCCTCGGTGGATGTTTCGTTGGGCCCGGACTCGGACAAGACCTTGCTGGACACCCTGACCGATGAGCGCCCCAGCGACCCGTGCGAGTTGCTCCAGGATGACGACTTGTCCCAGAGCATCGACCAGTGGCTCTCCGAGCTGACTGACAAGCAACGGGAAGTGGTGATCCGACGCTTCGGCCTGCGCGGTCATGAAAGCAGCACCCTGGAGGACGTAGGCCTGGAAATTGGCTTGACGCGAGAGCGGGTCAGGCAGATTCAGGTTGAAGGTCTCAAGCGCCTGCGAGAGATCCTGGAGAAGAACGGCTTGTCGAGCGAGTCGTTGTTTCAATAGGGCTGCGCACGCTAGAGGAAAAGCCCTGATGGGTTCTTAGTGCTGTTTGCTTGAGAAAAGGCGCTTTTTCAGAGATGAAAGGCGCCTTTTTTTGGTTTTGTTTCTGGGGGCATGTATATCCGTTGCTGCGGTAACGGCGGCTGGCGGTTTCGCCCTGACGGCGACTTACTGTCTTTCAGACGCCCCGGAATGCCGGCCCAGAAGAAAGTAAGCAAAGAACGCTGCCTGCGTTCGGCCAGCGTGGTTGATGGGGCGTTGAGATCAAGATCAAAAGCCAAAGCTGACGCCGAAGCGCAGTGATCTAACTGAAGTACCGCCATCGCGAGCAAGCTTTGCTCCCACAGGGGACCTCGGTTGTTCATGAATGTTGCGTGCAACAAATGGCCTGTGGGGGGCACACGAAACTCTCAATCACTGCAGATGCTGTGGGAGCAAAGCTTGCTCGCGATCACGCCAGCCCAGACACCGCAAATCCCATGGCGAGGGATGTCTGCGCAGGTATCTTGTTCCAGTCCTGCTCTATTCGCTGGTTCGGTTTGTAAGCTTTTGCCTAGTGTTGTGTAAGCGTTCGGTTTCCACTGCGAGGGTAGATGCCTATAAAGGCTGTCATGCTTTTTTTATACTATTGATTTTTAAAGATAATTTTCTTTGTGAAAGTGCTGTGACAGAGCTTGGCGGCGATGTTCGGCGAATTGCACTCATTTAGGAAAACACTAATATCAGTCCTGTGTCGACGGACAGACACACCCGTCATGGACGATGGGGAAGGAAGGACATCGCAGGAAGCGATTCATCAGGATGATGAAAAGGATTAAAGGGATTATGGAAAAAATGTGGGCGGGTCAAACCGCCCCTTTTTTTTGCCTGCGATTTTTAGAATCCCAGGAAAGCAAAAAGGCCCGCAAAGGGCCTTTTCGATGAATGCAGAGGAAATCAGCGTTCCAGGTCTGCGATCTTGCCTGGCTTGCCGTCCCATTCTTCGGCGTCCGGCAGGGCGTCTTTCTTCTCGGTGATGTTCGGCCAGATGTCCGCCAGTTCGGCGTTCAGCTCGATGAAGTTCTCCATGCCGGCTGGCACTTCGTCTTCCGAAAAAATGGCGTTTGCCGGGCATTCCGGTTCACACAGGGCGCAGTCGATGCACTCATCCGGGTGAATGACCAGGAAGTTTGGCCCTTCGTAAAAGCAGTCCACCGGACACACTTCTACGCAGTCGGTGTACTTGCACTTGATGCAGTTGTCGGTGACGACGAAGGTCATTTCTAATTTTCTCCTCAGGCGGCGGCAGCGATGCCCCTTCACGATGGGGTCGCCAGGTTCAGGAGCGATAGTCTGCGAACCAGGCTAATAGTCCGCAGCATCCCAAACCGCGCGAGATTCTACCAGCTTGAAAGCCTGTGCGTTAGATCCGTGTCTTCAATGTATAGAGTAAATCCAGTGCCCGACGAGGGGTCAGGTCGTCCAGGTCGAGCTTGGCCAGTTCATCGAGTACCGGATGTGGCAGGCTGGCGAACAGGTCGCTTTGCTGTGGCGCGACCGCTTTGCCTTTGCTCGGGCGTGGCGTTTCGTGGGGCAGGCTGGTGGTTTCCAGGCGGCTCAGATGCTCGCGGGCACGGCTGATCACTTCGCTTGGCACACCGGCCAGTTGCGCCACTGCCAGGCCGTAGCTCTGGCTGGCCGGACCGGGCAGCACATGGTGCAGGAACACGATGCGTTCGTTGTGTTCGGTGGCGTTGAGGTGAACGTTAGCCACCAGCGGTTGGCTTTCCGGCAATACCGTCAGTTCGAAATAATGGGTGGCGAACAGCGTGTACGCCCGCAGGTGCGCCAGGCGTTCGGCCGCTGCCCAGGCCAGCGACAAACCGTCGAAGGTACTGGTGCCGCGACCGACTTCGTCCATCAGCACCAGGCTGCGTTCGGTGGCGTTGTGCAGGATATTCGCGGTTTCGCTCATTTCCACCATGAAGGTCGAGCGGCCACCGGCCAGGTCATCGCTGGAGCCGATCCGGGTGAAGATCCGGTCCACCAGGGACAATTCGCAACTGGCCGCCGGCACGAAACTGCCGATGTGGGCCAGCAGCACGATCAGTGCGGTCTGGCGCATGTAGGTGGATTTACCGCCCATGTTCGGACCGGTGATCACCAGCATGCGGGTGTTGTCGTCCAGGCTCAGGTCGTTGGCCACGAACGGTGTGGTCAGCACTTGCTCGACCACTGGGTGACGGCCCTGACTGATGCGCATGCACGGCTCGCTGACGAAACGCGGGCAGTTGAGGTCCAGGTTCAGGGCGCGTTCGGCCAGGTTGCTCAATACGTCCAGTTCCGCCAGGGCGGCGGCGGTGTCCTGCAACGGCGGCAGTTGGCTGATCAAATCTTCGAGCAGCGCTTCGTAGAGCATTTTTTCCCGGGCCAGGGCGCGGCTCTTGGCCGACAGCGCCTTGTCTTCGAATGCCTTGAGTTCCGGGGTGATGAAACGCTCGGCGCCCTTGAGGGTCTGGCGGCGGATGTAGTCGGCCGGGGCCTGCTCGGCCTGCTTGCTCGGCAACTCGATGAAGTAACCGTGGATGCGGTTGTAGCCGACCTTGAGGTTGGCCAGGCCGGTGCGGGCTTTTTCCCGGGCTTCGAGGTCGATCAGGAACTGGCCGGCGTTTTCGCTCAGCGATTGCAACTCGTCGAGTTCGGCGTCGTAGCCGGTCTTCAGCACGCCGCCGTCACGGATCACCGCTGGTGGGTTGTCGATGATGGCTTTTTCCAGCAGCGCGGCCAGGTTCGGGTAGGTGCTGGTGGTGCGCGCCAGTTGTTGCAGGTGCGGCGCTTCGAGGTCGCTCATCGCGATTTGCAGTTCGGGTAGGGCGCCGAGGGCGTCACGCAGGCGCGCCAGGTCCCGAGGACGGGCATTGCGCAGGCCGATCCGCGCGAGGATCCGCTCGATGTCCCCGATTTCCTTGAGCTGCGGTTGCAATTGTTCGAAGCGGTAACGGTCCAGCAGACAGCTGATGGACGACTGGCGCGCCAGCAGCACGGTCAGGTCGCGCAGCGGGCGATTCAGCCAACGGGTCAGCAGGCGGCTGCCCATGGCGGTTTGGCAGCGGTCGACCACCGATTGCAGGGTATTGTCGCGCCCGCCGGCCAGGTTGGTGTCCAGTTCCAGGTTGCGACGGCTCGCACCGTCCAGCACCACCGTGTCGTCCAGGCGCTCGTGACGCAGGCTGCGCAAATGGGGCAGGGCGGTGCGCTGGGTTTCCTTGGCATAGGCCAAGAGGCAACCGGCGGCACCAATGGCCAGGGTCAGGTTTTCGCAACCGAAGCCTTTGAGGTCCTGGGTGGAGAATTGTTGGCAGAGACTTTTCAACGCCGAGTCACGCTCAAAATCCCACGGCGCCCTACGACGTACGCCACGGCGCTTTTCCGCCGGCAGGTCTTTCGGCCAGTCGTCGGGGATCAGCAATTCCACCGGGTTGACCCGCTCCAGTTCCGCCAGCAGGTTTTCCCAGCCCTTGATTTCCTGGACCGAGAAGTTGCCGCTGGTGATGTCCAGCACCGCCATGCCGAACAGCCGTTCATCGCCCAGCACGGCGGCGATCAGGTTGTCCCGGCGCTCATCCAGCAACGCTTCGTCACTGACCGTGCCGGGGGTGATGATCCGCACCACCTGGCGTTCCACCGGGCCCTTGCTGGTGGCCGGGTCGCCGACCTGCTCGCAGATCACCACCGACTCGCCGAGCTTGACCAGTTTCGCCAGGTAACCTTCCGCCGCGTGGTAAGGAATCCCACACATCGGAATCGCCATGCCCGCCGATTGCCCACGCGCCGTCAGGGTGATGTCCAGTAACTTGGCGGCCTTTTTCGCGTCTTCGTAGAAGATCTCGTAGAAGTCGCCCATGCGGTAGAACATCAGCTGATCGGGGTGCTGGTTCTTCAGGCGCCAGTATTGCTGCATCATCGGCGTGTGGGAGGACAGGTCGTTCACGGCTGTATTCATTGGGGTGTCAGGCAAGCTCGTTGAAAGGTTTGGGCAAAAGGAGGGGCGGTGGCCCGGGTTTTTCGCGATGGGCGCAAGGTTAACATGGGCGGGCGGGGGGACCCAGGCGTGAGTGTGTGTTGAAACTGTTTTGCGAAGCATGGGCTAGGCAATAAAAGCCCGACACTTGGTCGGGCTTCTTTTTAAAGCTGAACGCTAGGTGCGTTTACCTCGGCTTGCATCATTACCAGACTTTGCTGCTTAGTAGCCTCTGCCAGAATCTTGCGATAAACGCGCTTTTTTTCCTTCGATTTTGCGCTACGAATAAAATCGGCAAAGGTGCTTTTGGCTCCTTTGGACAAACCTGTCTTCGTGATCACAGCGCGCTCCTAATGATTGTTCATAGGCGCTTCATTGCGAAACGCTCAAAAAAAGACCGGCAGGCCAGTGGGAGCAAGCTTCCTCGCCACAGTGGGGGTGAGGCTTGAGTGTCGAGGTGAACGATAGACCGCCATCACGAGCAAGCTTGCACAGGGGGGGGCGGCGGGCTGGGCTTTGGGTTATCTCGGCTCAACCACATCCAACGCCCGATTCGCCAGCAACTGACCCAGTTCGATCATTTGCTGGACGCCCATTGCGATGTGTCGTCGCGAGCCTTCCAGGTCGAACGCCAGGTCGCTGACCATGGCGTTGGCCGAGGCCAGGGTTTCGCTGAGGTTGGCGAGCAGGCATTCGGCGTCGATGTTGGGGGCGATGAGGTAGAGGGTGTCGAGTGTTTCGGCTGTTTCTTTGTCGGCTTTCGGCTTGAGGTAGTAGTCCAAGGCGCGGTTGGCCGCGTCGTCGAGTTTCCTGGCGTTGGCCGATTGGCTGCGGGAGACGTGATCGTCTGGGGGATTGGGTGTGTTCTTCGGCATTTTATGGATCCTTGAGGTTGAGCCACCACTCACTCGCGACTAAACGAGGGTGGCAGCTGTACGCAGGTTAGTCGACCGGGGATCCAAGGAACCGGCGCGCCCGAGGGCGCCCTGCGCACAGCCGCCGTCAAGTGCAGGAATGGGAATGCCTGACTGATGGAGCTGTGAGCACCTTGGAGTACCGAGCGACTAAACCCGATCACTGATGGGCAGTGACAGGATCAAAAGTACCGATGAGGTCCAAGACGCACAAGCCGGCGGATTCTGGCGTAGGTGTAGGCATCGGCGCAAGGCGATGTAGCCTTGCGTAGCAAATTTGTGGGACGCGGCACGGGCTTTTTCCCACGAGGTTGTAGGGGAAATTTCCAAAGTGCTGGAGGGGGAACGGGGGGGGCTGGATGAAATGGGAGCGAGCAAGCCCGCTCCCACACGCTTCAGTTCTTCGCGGTTTTTTCACCGGCTTCCAGTTTCACCGTCTCTTCCAGGGTGAAGCGTCCCAGCGGGTTTTGCTGGAAGTTCTGGATATTGCTGCGTGAAATATTGATGTAGGGGCTGTAGTACAGGTCTACCCAGTTGACGTCCTGTTTGGCCTGTTTCTGCAGTTCTTCGTAAATCTGCTTGCGTTTGGTCGGGTCGATCTCGACTCGGGCCGCGGCCACCATTTCCTTGACCTTGTCGTTACGGTAGCGGGTCATGTAGTTCATGTTGGTGTCGTGACCGAGTACGAAGGTGGTCTTCTGGTCCGGGTCCAGCACGTCGTTGGTCCAGTACATCACCGACAGGTCGTAGTCGCCATCGACCAGCATCTGCCAGCTCTGGGTCGGGTCGACTTTCTGCAGGTTGGCGGTGATGCCGACATCGGCCAACTGCTTTTGCACCAGCACGGCGATCTGTTCGTCGGCCTCGTTGCCGGCGTTGACCACGTAGTTGACCTTCAGCCCTTCGGCGCCGGCCTTTTTCAGCAGTTCGCGGGCCTTGGCCGGGTCGAAGGGACGTTGCAGGTTGTTGGCGTTGTGGTAGAGCGCGCCCTTGGGAATGTAGGAGTAGGCGACTTCGCCGTGGCCGAAGGTCACGGTGTCTACCAGCGCCTTCTTGTCGATCGCCAGGTCGATCGCCTCGCGCACTTCGACCTTGCCCAGCAAGCCTTTGTCATGGTTGATGAGCAGGTGGTCTTCACGGGTCGAAGGGTCGATGTGAATGGCCAGGTTCGGGTCTTTGCTCAGGGTATCGACGCGGGAGAAGGGCACGAAGATCGCCGAGTCCAGCTCACCGGCCTGGACCTTGAGCATGCGGGTGTTGTCGTCGGGGATGGAGATCCATTCCACGCCATCCAGGCTGACCTTGTCGGCCTCCCAGAAGTAGGGGTTCTTTTCCAGGATCACCCGGTCACCGCGCAGCCATTGCTTGACCTTGAAGGCCCCGGAAGTCACCGGCTCCTGGGCGTAGGCGTCCTCGCCGATCTTGTCCATGGCCTTCTTCGACAGGACCGCGACGTTGGCGGTGGCCAGTTGCGCGAGGAACGGCACCGATTTGTTCTTGAGGGTCACCACCAGCGTGCGGTCGTCCGGGGCTTTGGCAGTGTCGATGATCTTGTAGGAGTCGGCCCACAGCGAGCCGGGGTTGTCGCGGATGCGCAGCAGGGAGAACGCCGCATCGCTGGCGCTCAGTGGCGTGCCGTCGGAGAACTTGGCCGCGCGGATCTTGAAGGTATAGGTCAGGCCGTCCTCGGAGACCTTCCAGCTTTCGGCCAGGCCCGGGACCAGCCGGGTGCCGCTGTTGTCGACCCGGACCAGCACGTCGTAGACGTTGGCGAAGACCCAACTGTCGCGGTTCTGCGCGCTCTTGATCGGGTCGAAGGTGGTGCTCTCCTCACGGCAGCCGATGGTGAGCACGCCGGCGGCCTGGGCGGCGCCGGTGGCCAGGGTGCTGGCGGCCAGGAGGGCGGCGGTGAGTAATTTCAATGTTGCGGGTTTCATGCTCAAGCTCCGTTTGATGGTCATGGGGTGTTGTGTCAGTAAGGCGGTTGCGGATGGATGCAGGCATGGCGCCGGGCACCCTGTGTGTGGCTGGGCGGCGCGGTTTCGCGGCAGGTGGGCAGCGCCTGCGGGCAGCGTGGGTGGAAGGCGCAACCCGACGGCAGGTGCAGCGGGCTTGGGGGTTCGCCGTCCAGGGGGTGTTCTGGCAGGCGGCGGGCCGGGTCGATGTCGGCGATCGACTGAATCAGCGCGGCGGTGTAGGGGTGGCGGGGCGTGTCGAACACCTCGTCCACGGGGCCTTCCTCGACGATCTGTCCCAGGTACATCACCGCCACCCGGTCGCACAACCGGCGCACCACGCCCAGGTCGTGGGTGATGAACAGCAGCGCCAGGCCCATGCGCTCGCGCAGCGTCAGCAGCAGGTTGATGATCTGGCCTTGGATCGACACGTCGAGGGCGGCGACGCATTCGTCGGCGACGATCAGCCGGGGTTCGACGGCCAGGGCCCGGGCGATGCCGACCCGTTGGCACTGCCCGCCGCTGAGCGAGCCGGGCTTGCGGTCGGCCAGCTCGGCGCGCAGGCCCACCAGTTCGAGCAGTTCGTCGACCCGCGCCGGGATCCGCTCGGTGGGCACCTTGCGCTGCACCTGGAGGACTTCGGCGAGGATCTGGCCGATGCGCTGGCCGGGATTGAGCGCGCTGTACGGGTCCTGGAAGATCATCGCGGTCTCGCGGCGCAGGCGGGCGATATCGATCTTGCGGCCCTGGGTCATGTCGATGCCGTCGAACATCACCTGTCCGGCGGTGACCGGGTTCAGTTGCAGGATGGCCCGGGCCAGGGTGCTCTTGCCGCAGCCCGATTCGCCCACCAGGCCGAGGGTCTGGCCGGCGGCGAGGGTCAGCGAGGCCCCGTTGACCGCGTTGACCTTGCGCGGGCGCAGGCCGAACAAGCCGCTTCCGGCGGCGGAAAATTGCACATGCAGGTCTTTGACTTGCAACAGCGGGGTCATGACAGGTCTCCGGCCAGCAACGGCGTGTGGCAGGCCAGGCGGTGCCCGGGGCGGCTTTCAAGCAGCTCCGGCAGTTGCTCCCGGCACAGCGGCAGGGCCTGGGTGCAGCGCGGTTCGAAGCGACAGCCCATGGGCAGGGTATCGAGCAGGGGCGGTTGGCCGGCAATAGTGTTCATCAGCGGCGCCTGGCGTTGCGCCGCGGGGTGGCAGGCCAGCAGCCCGGCACTGTACGGATGGCGTGGATGGGCCAGCAATTGGTGCTTGTCGCCGTGCTCGCAGAGGCGTCCGGCGTACATCACGGCGATGCTGTCGCAGGTCTGCGCCACCACCCCGAGGTCGTGGCTGATCAGGATCATCGACAAGCCGCGACGGTCGCGCAGTTCCAGCAGCAGGCGCAGGATCTGTGCCTGCACGGTGACGTCCAGGGCTGTGGTCGGCTCGTCGGCGATCAGCACTTTCGGGTTGCAGCCCAACGCCACGGCGATCATCGCCCGCTGGCGCATGCCGCCGGAGAACTCGTGGGGGTAGTTGTCCACCCGGGATTTCGGATCGGGAATACCGACCTGGCGCAGCACTTCGATGGCCTCGGCGCGGGCCTCGCGACGCGAGGTGCCCTGGTGCAGGCGGATGCCTTCGGCGATCTGTTCACCGATGCGCATCAGCGGGTCCAGGTGGCTGCTGGGATTCTGGAAGATCATGCCCAGCTCACGTCCGCGCAGGCGGCGCATGCCGGCTTCGTCCAGTTGCAGCAGGTCGTGGCCCGCCAGGTGCACGGCCTTGCCCTCGATGCGCAGGTTCGGCGCCGGCAGCAGGCGCATGAGGGCGCGGCAGGCCAGGGTCTTGCCCGAACCGCTTTCGCCCACCAGGCCAAGGATCTCGCCCTCGCCAAGGTCGAACGACAGGCGCTCGACCAGGGTGATCTCGCGCCGATCGTTGCGGGCGATCACGCTCAGCTCCCGGACTTGCAGCAGCGGGGTACTCATGAGCGCTCTCCCAGGCGTTCGGCGACGCCATCGGCCAGCAGGCTGAAGCCCATGGCCAGGGTCACCACGGCCAGGCCGGGGAAGGTGCAGATCCACCAGGCGCTGGTGATGAAACTCTGGCCCTCGGCCGCCATCGAGCCCCACTCCGGGGTCGGTGGCTGCACGCCCAGGCCCAGGTAGCTGACGGCGGCGCCATTGAGCAGCACCAGCACTGCGTCCGACATGCAGAATACAACCGAGCCGAACAAGGCATTGGGCAACAGGTGGCCGAACAGCGTGCGTCGGTGGCTGAAGCCCAGGCTCCTGGCGGCCAGGGCGAAGTCGCTTTCCTTGAGCACGAGGATCTGCGAGCGGATCAGCCGTGCATAGGACACCCAGCCGACCAATGCCATGGCGATATAGAAACTGCCAAGGCCCGGGCCGAGAATGGCCATGATCGCCAGCATCAGCACCAGGAAGGGGAACGCCAGGACAATGTCGATCAGGCGCATGCAGGTGTTGTCCAGCACTCCACCGACGTAGCCGGAAATGGCGCCGAGGCAGGTGCCCAGCAGGAATGGGAAGATCACCCCGATCAGGGCCATCTGCAAGTCGATGCGCGCGCCCCAGATCACCCGCGACAGCACGTCGCGGCCGAAATTGTCGGTGCCGAAGGGGTGCGCGAGGCTGGGGGCGACCAGGCGCAGTTCGCCGTTCTGCAACAGCGGGTCGAATGGGGCGATCCACGGCGCGAACAATGCCAGCAGGCACCAACCGAGGACGATGGCCGCGCCGCAATACAAGGTCAGGCGACCGTTGCCCAGGTTCCAGCCCAGGCGCCAGCGCACGGCAAGAGCAGGGCTGTGGCTCATTGGATCTTCACCCGGGGATCGAGGGCGGTGGTCAGCACGTCGGCCAGGAAGTTCACCGCCACCGTGGCACAGGCCAGCACCATGGCCACGCCCTGGACCACCATGTAGTCGCGGGTGAAGATGCCGCGCACCAGTAACTGGCCGATGCCGGGTAGGGAGAACAGGCTTTCGATGACCACGGTGCCGCTGATCAGCCAGCCGATGTTGACCGCCAGCAGGTTGATGGTCGGTACCATGGAGTTGGGCAGAATATGACGCCGCAGCAGCGCGCCTTCGCCCAGGCCACGGGCACGGGCGGCAGTGACGTGGTCGGCCTGCATTTCCAAGAGGATGCTGGCGCGCAGGTTGCGCACCAGCACCGCCGAGAGCGCCAGGGCGATGGTCAGGCAGGGCAGCACCAGGTGATGCAACTTGTCGGGCCAGGTCTGGCCATAACCGGACACCGGGAACAGTCCCCAGTAGACGCTGAACAGCAGGATCAGCATCAGGCCCAGCCAGAAGGCCGGCAGGCCCAGGCCAGCGGTGGTGAACAGGCGGATCAGGTTGTCGGTCCAGCCGCCCTTGTGGCGCGCGGCCAGCACGGCCAGCGGCACGGCGATGAGCAGCGCCAGCAGCACGCTGCCTAGCACCAGCATCAGGGTGGGCTCGATGCGGCTGGCGATCAGGGGCAGGGCGTCGATCTTGTACAGCAGCGATTTGCCCAGGTCGCCGTTGAGCAGGTTCTTCAGGAAGTACAGGTATTGCACCCAGATCGGCTCGTCCAGGCCGAACTGGGCGCGGATCTTCTGGATCGCATCCGGCGTACTGCGTGTCCCCAGCAGCACCCGCGCCGGATCGCCCGGGATCGAACGGATCAGTACGAAGGTGATGAGGCTGATCCCCAGCAGCACCGGCAGCAGTTGCAACGGACGGATCAGGACGAACCGGTAGCGAGCCAGGTTCATCGATCAGTCCCGGTTGCGTTGCAGGAAGTCCAGCAATACCGGGAAGTACGCCTGCGGCTCCTCATAGAACGGCATGTGGCTGCTGTTGGGGAACACGTGCAGCTCGGCCCGGTCACGCAGTGCCCGTTTCATGCGCAGGGCGCAGGCGGGGGTCAGTTCGTCGTGCTGGCCGGTGGTGATCAGGACCGGCATGCGGAAGTCGCTCATCTGCTCCAGGCGGTTCCAGTCCTTGAGGTTGCCGATATAGAGGAACTCGTTGGGGCCCTGCATGGTGGCATAGGGACCCATGTTCCAGTCGTCCAGCGAGCGTTTGACTGGCGCCGGCCATTCGTCGAGGCGGCACACGTGGCGGTAGTTGAGCAAGGTGATGGCGGCCTGGTACTGGGGATGGTCGAAGTTTCCCTGGGCCTCGTAGCGCTGCATCATCGCCACGGTTTCGCTGCCCAGGGCACCGCGCAAACGCTCCAGCTCGCCGCTCAGGTGCGGGATGTCGCCGACGGTGTTTTCCAGGATGAGGCTCTTGAGCGACTGCGGATGGTGGATGGCGTATTCGATCGCCAGCCAGCCGCCCCAGGAGTGTCCGAGCATGTGCACACGGCCGAGGTCCAGGGCCTGGCGGACCTGCTCGACTTCGGCCACATAGCGGGTGATGTTCCACAGGCTGTCGTCGTCGGGACGGTCGGAGGCGCCGGTGCCCAACTGGTCGAAGGCGACCACGCGCAGGCCCTTGTCCTTGAGCCAGCCATGGGCGTCGCGAAGGTAGTCGCAGGGCAGGCCTGGCCCGCCGTTGAGGCACAGCAGCACCTCGTCCCCTTCGCCAAAGCTGTACACCACGAGATTGTGGCCATCGACCGATACGTTGAACTGCTGGTCAGGTTGTATCTCACGCCACATTGCTACTCTCCTGTTGGCCATGGCTTAGCGCTATACCGTGCACAGGAGAGTGAGCTGCCTACAAGCTAGTATTTCCTATAGGTTTTGTCTGGCAGTCCCGCGCCGAGCCATGGCATTCTACGCGCCGGATTTCAAGATGGAAATCCGCCAGGGGATACAGGGGACATACAAGGGAGCGCAAGGAATGCAGGCCAAGCTGGCGGAACTCCATGGCCGTCTGTCGTCGGGCGGCAGCCTGGACGAACAAATGGACAGCGCCGCCGACCTGGTGGCGCAATTGGGCTTCGATGCCCTGGTGTACGACTACAGTCCGGTGCCGCTGGATCACCTCGGCGAACTGATCACCCCTTCCGTGCTCAAGTTGCGCCAGACGCCGGGGGATTGGCAGGACTTGTGGTGCACCGAAGGCTTCTACCAGATCGACCCGGTGCAGCAATTGGCCGTTTCCTCCGTCGCGGCGTTCGCCTGGTCGTACGTACCCAAGGGCGAGACCGTCCTGCAGCGCCTGATCGATCACCGCCATGCGCCGGTGGTCGGCTACCTGCTCGATGCGCAGTTGGCCTGCGGCGTCACCGTGCCCCTCCATCTGCCCCGCGGTGGGCTGGCGACCCTGACCGGCCTGCGTTCCCAGGCCAGCCAGCGAGACCTGGACGATGCCCGGGCCAACCTCGCCGGCTTCAGCCTGATCGCCCATGCCTTGCAGGAGGTGGCCTATCCCTTGCTGGGCAAAGAGGCTGCCAATCGCGCCATTCGCCTGACCCCCCGCGAGCTCGAGTGCCTGCGCTGGGCGGCCGAGGGCCTGACTGCGGCGCAGATCGCCGAGCGACTGAACCGCTCGCTGGCCACGGTTTCCCTGCACCTGACCTCGGCCATGCACAAGTTGGGGGCGAAGAACCGTGTGCAGGCGGTCGCCCGGGCGGTGCATTACCGTTTGCTCGACAATTGAACGTAAATAGTCCGAAAACCTAGAGAACTCTCTAGTTATGCCCCGTCGCGCGTCGGGCTATGGTGTGCTCCATGATTCGCACGGAGCCGGATGGAATGGAACTCATCAAATCGCATGAAGGTTTTGCCCCGTTCGGCGACTACCTGACCTGGTATCGCGTCACGGGTGACCTGGATTCGGGTCGCACTCCGCTGGTTATCCTGCATGGCGGGCCGGGCTGCACTTACGATTATGTCGATGCCTACAAGGATGTCGCGGCCGGTGGCTACCCGGTCATCCACTATGACCAACTGGGTAATGGCCGTTCGACCCATCTGCCACAGATGCCTTCCTCGTTCTGGACGGTGAAGCTGTTCCTGGAAGAACTCGACAACCTGCTCGAACATCTGGGTATCAGCGACCGCTACGCCCTGCTGGGCCAGTCCTGGGGCGGCATGCTGGCCAGCGAGCACGCGGTGCTGCGTCCGGCGGGCCTGCGTTGCCTGGTGATCGCCAACTCGCCGGCCGACATGCGCACCTGGGTCAGGGAGGCCAACCGCCTGCGCGAGGAACTGCCCAAGGACGTGCAGGCCACCTTGCTGCGCCATGAAGCCGTGGGCGACTACACCGCCGCCGACTACATTGCCGCCACCCGGGTGTTCTACGATCGTCACGTGTGTCGCCTCAATCCCTGGCCGGACGAGGTGGCCCGTACCTTTGCCCAGGTCGATGCCGACCCGACCGTGTACCACGCCATGACCGGACCCAACGAGTTTCATATCGTTGGCAGCACCAAAGACTGGACCATCGTCGACCGCCTGCCGCAGATCAACGTGCCTAGCCTGTTGATCTCTGGCCGTTACGACGAAGCCACGCCGCTGGTGGTCAAGCCGTACCTGGACCTGATTCCGGGCATCCGCTGGGCATTGTTCGAGAACTCCAGCCACATGCCCCATGTGGAGGAGCGGGTGGCCTGCATGGGGACGGTGGTCCAATTCCTCGACGAGAACCTGTAGCGCTCCCAATCCCCGTGGCGAGGGAGCTTGCTCCCGCTGGCCCGGTCCGACGTCTCGGGCGAAGCAGGCCCCTTCGTCATGGGGCTTGCTGTGTTCGGTCTCGCGATGGCGGTGGTGCAGCGTGCAGTGATATCGAATGCGCCACCGCTCATGCATATTTATGCAAAACAGCATTTGTCTTCTGCGCAAAGAACAAGCACTATGCGCGTTATGCAAAAACGCAACGTTTCTACCGTATTAAGAGCATTGCTCAATCAGCACGGAATCTCCCCCACGGAGCTTCACCGGCGTACCGGCGTGCCTCAATCCACCCTCTCGCGGATTCTCAGCGGCAAGATCGTCGATCCTTCGGATAAACACATCTCGAAGCTCGCCGAATACTTTGCCGTGAGCACTGACCAGTTGCGCGGGCGCGCGGACATTGCCCCCGCTGCCAATGCCCGCCGCGACGAGCCGCATTCCGAACTCAAGGACATTAGCCTGTGGGACGACGATACGCCTGTCGAAGAAGACGAGGTGTCGGTCCCTTTTCTGCGTGAGGTTGAATTGGCTGCTGGATCAGGAAGATTCGTCATCGAAGAGAGCGAGCGCTCCAGCCTGCGCTTTGGCAAGCGCAGCCTGCGTCACAACGGCGTGCAATTCGACCAGGCCAAATGCGTGACGGTACGCGGCAACAGTATGTTGCCGGTGCTGCGCGATGGGGCCACGGTCGGGGTGAATGCCGGTAAATGCGGGATCGGTGACATCATTGATGGCGACCTCTATGCCATCAATCACAACGGCCAACTGCGGGTGAAGCAGCTCTACCGCCTGCCCACCGGCATTCGCTTGCGCAGCTTCAACCGCGATGAACATCCGGACGAAGACTACAGCTTCCAGGAAATGCAGGATGAGCAGATCGTCATCCTCGGCCATGTCTTCTGGTGGGGCATGTACGCCCGCTAGCCCCTCCGCTGTCAGATAAAACCCACCCTCGCGTGGGTTTTTTTTCGCCCTCAAAAAGCTATCAACCCCCCGTATTTACTGAGTCTTGATGCATCAGTGCATTCGTTGCGCATAAATAAATGCATTTGCGCATTGACTGGATATGCATGCATGCATATTCTGTGTCCAAGCCGCTCGACAAAGTGGCTGGCAACAACCGCTCTTTAGTTTCACCAACAGGCAGCGATGAACCGGCCTCAACGGTTCAGAGGGTTGGCAACTGGCCCGGGTGTGCAGCGTAAAGCACCAGAAACAGTTATCCGGCGGGCAGGGGCCGCGGTCGGAGGAACAATTTGAATGGATCCGTACCGCGCCAGTCGCGCCGAAAGATCAAGCGCATTACTGAAAAGCCTGGGCGACCGGGCTTTTTGGAATGCCTGCGCCGTGAGGTGCTTCAAATAATCCGTTTGAAAGTTAAGGAGGTGTCCAGATTAAAAAGTGGCATCAACGTTTACCGAAAAACCTATTTATTTAGAGGGATTTAACTAATGAAAAAAATGTTCAGCGTGCTGATTGCAGCAGTCCTGGCTACCCACACCCTCCATGCGTTTGCTGAAAACTCGCCGGTCGGTTCTTGGCAATTCGCTTCCTACCATGTTCCGGGCGGTGGTTTTTATGCCAACCAAACGATCTGTTTCAAAGCGGACAACACCTGGTATTCCAGTTCACAGGCGGGCTGGAAGGGTGCGTGGTTCCAGAACGGGGACGATCTCCAATGGAACGGAAGTGTGCCGATGAGCGGGGCAGGGAGCGCCAACAACCTTGCGACCATTGCAATGGGTAAGTTCATTGCTGTTGGCTCG
The DNA here is from genome assembly GCF_025336485.1 of Pseudomonas citri. Taxonomy (GTDB): domain Bacteria; phylum Pseudomonadota; class Gammaproteobacteria; order Pseudomonadales; family Pseudomonadaceae; genus Aquipseudomonas; species Aquipseudomonas citri. Next base: position 143,354 of record NZ_JAODAB010000005.1, read on the forward strand.
ATGTCGGGCAACTACGCGGAATGGGCTGCCCCCAGCACGCTACCGCTGTCGTGGGACCGGCACTACACCTACACCATGACTTACAAAGGCGCGACCTGCGCTGCTCCGAAGTAAGCCTAATCCAGCCCAATCCCCATCACCCCCAGGAGGCGTGAATGACAAACGAGCAACAAGCGTTGCTGGACATGCCGATCTGGCTGGTCATCGTGCTCGCCCTGGTGGGCGGGGTGTCCGGCGAGATGTGGCGCGCCGACAAGGAGGGCGCCCGAGGCTGGTCGCTGTTGCGGCGTCTGGCCTTGCGCTCCGGCGCCTGCGTGGTCTGCGGCGTCTCGGCGACGATGCTGCTGTATGCCCTCGGCATGTCGATCTGGAGTGCCTGTGCCCTGGGTTGCCTGACCGCCATGGCCGGGGCCGATGTGGCCATCGGTCTCTACGAACGCTGGGTCGCCAAGCGGATTGGTCTCTACGAAGTGTCACCGCCGGATTCCCGTTCCGACCAACAGTGAGCCCGATGCCGCCGATCCACAGGAAAGAGGCAATCCAATGCCCACACTCATAGAAAAACCCTCGCAGCTGTTTTCCGCCATTGCCGAGATGCTGCGTACCACCCTTCCCGGCCTGAGAGTTGGGAGTTACCAGGACTTTGACGACACGGGCGATCAGCCTTGGGTGTTGGTTGCCATTGAGCGTGATGCGTCAGGCAACCGTGCCAACGACGGGCGTATCGCTCACGTTTTGACGCTTTCCATGCAGGTCGTCTCGCCCGGCACGGGTTTGGCGACCTGCGATCTGGCCTGTGAGTTGAAGCGCGTGATCGTCGATAACCGCTGGCATCTGTCGGCAGAGCAATGCAGCCGGCCCACGGATATCGAGGGCGTTGCGTCCGTGTTCAACGGCGGCACCAGGCCGTACAGCGCCTGGACCGTTTCATTTGCCCAGACCCTGTACCTCGGTCCGACGCTGCTGGAAGACCCGCTGGGTATCCCGAAATTCGCCCGTACCTGGGAAGTGTCGAACATCGACGACCCAGACCAATACACCGCACTCGAGGGCTGAACCATGTTCGATGCGCTTTTACGCCTGCATTTGGGGCCGATCATCGAGCGTCTGGCGCAAATGGAAACCGAGCTCGAAGACCTGCATCGGCGTGCGGAGAGTTTCTGTCGCATCGGTGTGTGCCAGGAAGTCGATGCAGCCAGCAACACCTGCAAGGTCAGTCATGGTGGGCTGCTGACGCCGGCCATCCGCTTTTTCAACCCCAGCGCCGGTGCGCAGAGCGAGTCGCGGATTCCTTCCGTGGGCGAGCAATGCCTGCTGCTGAACCACGGTGGCGGTGACGGCGGTGGGCAATCGGTGGCGTTGTTCGGCCTCAATGGTGGTCAGTTTCCGCCCGTCTCGACCCAGGCCTCGCTGACGCGTCGGCTCTATCGGGATGGCACGGAACACGGCTACGACGATGCCAGCCATGTCCTGCATTGGAAAAACGGCCCGGCCGCGTTCAGCGGTTCCCGCGAAACCCTGGCGTTGAACATCGGCCCGGCGCGGCTGGCGATGACGCCTGAAATCATCGAGTTGCAACTGGGCGCCGTCGGCATTCGGCTCGACGCTTCCGGCGTGCACCTGAGCGGCCCGGTGGTGGATCACCAGGGCCGCGTCATCAGTACCGCATAAGAGATTTCCCATGATTGGAATCGATCGAAACACCGGGGCGACGGTCGACGACTGGTTGCAGTTCGTGCAACGCGCCACCCGCGCCCTCACTACGCCCTTGGGCACCCGCCAGAAACGTCCGCTCTACGGCTGCGCGATCACCGAACTGCTGGGGCAAAACCTCGGTGACGACCTGCTGATCCTGGCCCAGAGCCACGCGGCCCAAGCGTTCTACAACCCCCACAACGGCATCGGCGACTTCGAACCGGAGGTCATCGTCGCCAACCGACACGGTGCCGGACTGTTGTTGCGCTTTGCCGGCACCTGGAAAAACCGCAAACAAACCTTCGAGGTGGTGACATGAGCATGTTGATACCCGGCCAGAACCAATTGGCCGAACCGGCCATCGTCACGGTCGAGGCGTTCGAGGACTTGCTCGCCGAATTCAAGACTTTCGTGGTCGAGTACGTCGGTGCGCGTTCCCCCGAGAGTGCGGCCAAGCTGTTGGTCAGCCTGGAAAACGAAAGCGAACTGCTGACCCTGGCCCTCGAGGCCTTTTGCGTGCGGCTGCAAACCCACGAACGCAAGTACAACGCCCGCATCAAGCAGATGCTGGCGTGGTGGGCCACGGGAACCAACCTCGATGCACGCCTGGCGGACATGGGGCTTGAACGCCAGTTGCTCGATCCGGGCGATCCGGCGGCTTTCCCACCCATCGCCCCGGTCTACGAGAGCGACGATGACGCCCGGTTGCGCTACTACCTGGCACCCCACGCCCCGGCAGCCGGTTCGCGCATGCAGTATCGGCGGGAGATTTTCACCCTCGGTGAACGGCCCGCAGTGAAGGTGGACAGCAGTGCGGCGGGTGTCGTGACGGTGACGTACACCTTCGACCCGGATGGGCTCGCAGCCCAGGTCAAGGACGGCAATGGACGCCGGACAGCGCCGGGTGAAGTCACGGTGACGGTGCTGTCCCGTGAGGGCGACGGCACGCCATCCCAGGCGTTGCTCGACAGGGTCCGCGAGCATTTCGCCAGGCCCGATGTGCGCCCGGAAACGGACCTGGTCATCGTCCAGGCCGCGCAGATCAAACCCTACAAGATCCGCGTCGTGGCGAAGATCAATCCCGGTCCTGACTCGGGCTTGACCCAAGCGGCTGCGCAACGGCAATTGCAGGAATACGCCGAGGCGTGCCATCGCCTGGAGGGCCGGGTGGACCCAAGCTGGATCGACTACACCTTGCACAGCGCCGGTGCGGTTCGGCTCGAGATTCTCGAGCCGTTGGCGCCGATCGTGACCACGGCTTTCCAGGCGCCGTATTGCACGGGTGTCGAGGTTGAGGTGGATACGTTATGAGTGATGTCACCCCGGCCCCAAGCCTGCAGCCGGTCAACAGCTCAGCGCTGGAAAGGGCCCTGGATCTCGGCTTTGCACGGCTGCTCGAACGTATCGATCCACCGTTCCCCGAGTTGATGAACCCGGCTGCCACGCCTACGGCATTCCTGCCGTATCTCGCGGCGGATCGTGGGGTCAACGAGTGGAGCTCCGTGGCGCCCGAGGCTGAAAAGCGTCTGACCGTTGGGCTCGCATGGCCCACTGCACGCCAGGCCGGAACACGCAAGGCACTGGAAAACGCAGCCAAGGGGTTGCAATTGATGCCCGAGGTTCGCGCCTGGCATGAGCAAACACCCATTGGTGCGCCCTACAGCTTTTCCGTCAGGGCTTTTACCGAACAGCCTTACAGCGAAGAAATCGACGCCCGTCTCGACCGCCGCCTGGCCGATGCCAAAAGCGAACGAGACACCTTGATGGTTTCGGTCGGTTTGAGCGCATCCGGCCGCCACGTCATCGGTGCCGCCACCTTGTGCGGCGAACTGACCACGGTTTATCCAATTGTCATCGAAGGGCTTGAAGCCTCGGGCCAGGCCTTCATGGCTGCCGGGCTCTACGCCGTCGAAACTTCCACCATTTATCCACAGGGGGCCTGAATGGCTGACTATTACACCCTGCTCACCGATGCAGGCATCGCCTACGAAACCGCCTGCAAGGCGGCGGGCACACCGATCAAGCTGTCGCAGATTTCCGTTGGTGACGGCGGTGGCGCGGTCTACAACCCGGCGGCAACCGCTACCGCGCTCAAGCGCGAAGTCTGGCGCGGGCCACTCAATGCGTTGTTCCAGGATGAGCAAAATCCGAGCTGGTTGCTGGCTGAAGTGACCATCCCGTCTGAAGTGGGCGGCTGGTATGTGCGTGAGGCGGGGATCTGGACTGACACGGGCGTCCTGTACGCAATCGTCAAATATCCGGAGTCGTTCAAGCCGGTGTTGGCGACTTCAGGGTCGGGGAAAGAGTTTTATATTCGTTCGATTTTCGAGACCAGTAATGCGGCGTTGGTGACGTTGCTGATTGACGATACGGTGGTTAAGGCGACGCGGGCTTGGGTAATGGGGTATCTCGCTGACGAGTTGGCGAAACTCGATGGTAAGCAATCTGTTCGCGTGGCCACCACGGGAAATATCGTTTTGAGCGGTGTGCAGCAAATCGATGGTATTGCCGTAGTAGCCGGTCAGCGGGTGCTGGTGACGGCCCAAACAACTGCTAAGGAAAACGGCATTTATGTTGCGGCCAGTGGGGTGTGGGCCCGCTCGGTTGATTCCAACACCAGCGCGAAGGTAACACCAGGTCTGATGGTGATGGTCGAGGAGGGCATCGCGAACGGCGATTCGCTATGGCATCTGGTTACTAATGGTCCGATTACGCTGGGCACGACCGCGCTGAGTTTTGAAATGCTCGCTGGTCGAACAGGCATTTTGGCAGGCACTTATAGAAGTCTGACAGTCGATAAATATGGTCGTGCGACGGGCGGGTCTAACCCTGAAACGTTGGCAGGTTTCGGTATCAAGGACACCTACACGAAGCCAGAAATCGAGTCGATGATTGCTCAAGCTTCGGCGCTACCGGTCGGTGCGATGGTCGCGTTTCCTTTGGATAAGAACCCGCCGGGGTTTCTTGAAATAGATGGCAGTGTGAAGAGCATTGCGGTCTATCCGGATCTCGCTGCGTTCCTCGGCACGACTTTCAACAAAGGGGATGAGGGGGCTGGTAACTTCCGCTTGCCTGAATCGCGAGGCGAATTCCTGCGAGGTTGGGATCATGGGCGCGGTGTTGATGCTGGTCGTGCAATCGGCAGTTGGCAGGCCGACGACAACAAGGCTCATTCCCATACTGTTACTCGGATGCAGGCCTTCGGTAGTGCGTCAGGGAGTAATCCGAGCGCGGTGGTCGTGGACAACGGCAACACGGCCGTAACCCTCAACTTTGGTCCAGGATTCAACAGCTCTGGAGGGGGGGAGGCTCGGCCTCGCAACTTATCGGTCATGTGGTGCATCAAGGCTTGGAATGCACCGATTAATCAGGGAAACATCGATATCGCTGCGCTACAGGCACTGGCGGCGCAGGCGACTGAAACTAATCGAGGCACCGCGAAGATTGCAACACAGATGCTTACCAATGCGGGTGTCGATGACACCACCATTGTGACGCCGAAAAAACTTCGCTGGGGCGTTTCGTTCCTCGTCGGGCCGAACGGTTATCTAGCCCTCCCTTCCTGGCTTGGCGGTCTGATCATCCAATGGGCTACTACCCAAATAACCACAAACGGTACCGGTGGTGGGACCGCCACAGTTACGCTGCCGATGGCTTTCCCAAATGCATCTTTCGGTGTTCTGGCAATCAGGCGCAATACGGTCTTTCTCAATGGAGGAGAAACCTATCAAGCGGTACCGTCTGGACTGGCCCAAGCCGTTATCAGTATTGACTCGGCATCCGGCAATGAAGGCTCCGGTACCCGTGACGTCTTCTATTTCGCATTGGGAAATTGACTATGAGTAAATTTTTCTTTTGCCCTGAAACACTAGGGCTTTACCCGGGTGCCCTTTATGGCAACGCCATTGGGAAAACTTGCATTGAGTTGAGCGAAAGCGAATATCGTGCACTTGCTGGTCATGCCTTGGCAGTAGAGAGCGATGGGCGGCCTGTATTGGCCTCTGTCGTGCCGCTTACTCTGGAGCAATTGGAGGCCAGCGAGCGGGCCTGGCGTGATAGTGAGCTGAGCCGAACGGAATGGCTGATCTCCCGCCATCGTGATGAGATTGACATTGGACTGCCTACTAGTTTGATTGCCGAGCAATACAGCGAGCTGCTGACCTGGCGTCAGTTGCTGCGCGACTGGCCTGCCGCTGGGAGATTTCCGGCCATAGATTATCGGCCGGCGAAGCCAGAATGGATCAACCAACAACCCCAATAAACGCCCCGCACCGACGGGGCGTTTTCTTTCCCGTCAAAACCCTGAAAGCCCCTTCCCGAAGGGGCTTTTTCGTATCTGGAGAAACCCAATGGCACTACGCCAAACCTACACCGTACTCGTTCCATTCCCCACCGGCGGCGGCCATTGGTCGAGCGTCGGCCAGGAGCTCGATCTACTCGACGTCGAAGCCAGCGCCCTACGCAGCGCCGGTCGCCTGGAGCTGAAAAAAACCGAGGCCGTTGAACCGGCTTCCACACCCACCAAGGCCCAGAAGGCCGCTGCCAAAAAGGCTGAATAACCATGGCTGAAGTTCTGAACTTCGAACACAACGGCATCACCGTCAATGCCACTGAATCTCCCGAGGCCATGGGTGGCCTGGGAGACAACGTCATCGGGCTGGTCGGCACCGCGCCGAAGGCCGATCCGCTGATTCCGCGCAATGCGCCGTTTCGCATCAACAGCTTCACCACCCAGGCATTGCTCGATCCGACCGGCACCGAAGCCGGTACGCTGTATCACGCGGTGTTCCAGATCCTCAAAGTGGTCAAGGTGCCGGTATACGTGGTGATCGTCGAAGAGGGCGCCACCCCCGCCGATACGCAGAACAACGTCATTGGCGGCATCGAAGCGCAGACCGGTCGCAAGCTGGGCCTAGCGGCCTTGAGTGGCGTGGCCGAGGACCTGACCATCATCGGCGCGCCGGGCTTCACCGGCACCAAGGCCGTGGCCAGCGAGTTCGCCTCGTTCGGCAAACGCATCAAGGCTCGCGTGGTGCTCGACGGCAAGGACGCCGCGGTCGCCGATCAGGTGACCTACAGCCAGGAACTGGGCGGCGCCGATCTCGGTTTCGACCGTTGCCTGGTGGTGCACAACATGCCGGCCGTTTATTCGAAAGCGGCGAAGAAAAACGTCTTCCTGGCGCCTTCCAGCCTGGCGATTGCCGCGCTGGCAAAGGTCAAGCAATGGGAAAGCCCGGGTAACCAGGTGACCTACGCCGAAGACGTCTCGCGCACCGTCGAATACAACATCCTCGACACCTCCACCGAAGGCGATCTGCTCAACCGCTACGGCGTCAGCTACTACGCCCGGACTATCCTCGGCGGCATCTCGCTGCTGGGCAACCGCTCCATCACCGGCAAGTTCATCAGCTACGTCGGCCTGGAAGATGCCATCAGCCGCAAGCTGGTAAAAGCCGGCCAGAAGGCCATGGCGAAGAACCTGACCAAGTCGTTCATGGACCAGGAGGTCAAGCGCATCAACGACTGGCTGCAAACCCTGGTGGCCGACGAAACCATCCCCGGTGGCAGCGTGTACCTGCACCCGGAACTCAACAGCGTCGAGAAGTACAAGAACGGCACCTGGTACGTGGTGATCGACTACGGCCGCTACGCACCCAACGAACACATGGTTTATCAACTCAACGCCCGCGATGAAATCATCGAGCAGTTCCTGGAGGATGTTCTCTAATGTTTACCAACCGCGTAAGACAGGCCATCGCGGCTACCCTGCAAGGCCTGCCGTTGTCGGCGACCGTGGAAGAGTTCACCCCGCCGAAGATCGAGTTCGACATGGAGACGATGGCGGGCGGGCGCTTTATCGCCGAGGAAATGGCCAAGAGCGGCAAGGTGCTGAATGCCAGCCTTATCCTCCAGGGCGCCGGGCCGGAAGTGCTGCTGGCCCTGGGCGTGCAACTGGGTGACGACATCCTGCTGAACGTCCGCGAGGCTGGACAGGATCAGGATGGCAACACCTGGTTCACCTACCACACCGTTGGCGGCAAGCTCAAATCCCTGAGCGAGGCCAAGTTGAAGATGGGCGACAAACCCACCACCACCCTTGAGCTGTCCTGCCGTACCTACAACCGCCTGGAGAACGGCATCCCGGTGATCGACATCGACGTGCGCACCCAGAAGTTCGTGCTCAACGGCGTCGATATCCTCGGCGATGCGCGCCGTGCGGTGTTGTTGCCTTAATAAGGCTGATGCCAGCCCCTGTGGGAGCACGCCTGCTTGCTCCCACAGGTCGTCCCCCGATTCACCAAGGATTCCATTTCATGTCCTGGACACCTCCTGTTCACGTCTTGCTGTCGCCGATCACCGGTGATGACGAGTCGCAGATCGAGCAGATCCAACTCAAACCATTGCGCTATGCCGCACAAAAAGAGGCCCTGGCCCGTGCTGGTGATGACGAGGACGATCAGTTCTTCGAACTCGCCAGGCTGGCCACCGGCCTGTCGGTCAAGGAACTCGACCAACTCAAGCGCCCGGACTACGTGAGCATCGCCCAATACGTGCACGACATGTCGACCCGTCCGGCGGCGTACTTCCTGGATGAGCCACCAGTCGATCCCGACCAGGTGCAACTGCTGCAACCCCTCGATGTGGCGGGCCGCAGCCGGACCTCGCTGACCCTGGAGATGCCCGTGCTGCGGGCGACCAAGGCGATGAAGAAACTGAAGACGGCCAAGGAGCGCGCCGAGTTCATCACCGCCCATTGCACCGGGTTGATGATTCCCGACCTGGACCTGTTGACCGTGCCCGACTGGACTCAGCTTCAGGTACGCATCGACGATTTTTTAAACAAACCGGCGGACTTCTTTCGGAGCGCGACATCGAAGTGATCCTCGATGTGGTGCCGCTCATTTACCCGGTAAGTGAGGCGGAAATCCTCGAGTGGGACGCCGGCAAGGCCTTGCGCCGCTACGACATTGCGATCACTCGCCTTGGCGTGAAACAGGAGTAGAGCGGGATGGCGGACGATAAATATTCGCTCAAATACGCAGCCGTCAATGAGAGCGGGCTGGCGTTCGGTGGTAGCAGCATCGCAAGCGGTGTTTCAACACAAGGCACGGCCACGTTCTCGGGGCTCGGTCTGGCGATGGAAACCCTCGGACTCAAGCTCGGGCTGCTGACGACGGCGATTGAAGCGCTGACGGCAAAGTTCTCGTCGCAACGGTTGTCGTTTCAAACGATGAACGCCGGGGCCAAGGGGGATTTGGGCAGTGAGTCGAAAGGCCAGTCGAGTGGCGGTATCGAGCCGCCCGCGTTGCTTAAGCCCGCGATAGCGATGGATTCGGCCATGGCCGATCTGAAGCTGGCTACTCGATTTACCCCGCGCCAGATCGAGCAGATGGCCGAACCCACCCAGCGGATCGCCATCGCGCCGCTGGTGGCGGCCGGGGGCACCGGGGCGGTTGATCTGGTGAGGATTGAAAGCCTGGCGGCCCGGGCAGGCATCGGCAGTGAGCTGCCCAATGCCTCGGACCGACAGTTCGAGTTGCTGCGCTTTGCCAGTGATGTCGGCGTCGCCGCATCGGCGTTCAAGAGGCCGGCGCTGGAAGTCGCCGAGATGATGGCTGGCTGGCGCACCTCCATGAAGCTCAACGGCGCTCAAGCCTTCGACTTGGCGGACGCCACCCACCAGTTGGGCAAGCTAGCCAACGGTGCGAAACCCGCTGAGATTGGCGCGGTGTTGCAACGTGACGGTGCGGCTGCGACGACCGCAGGCCTGGCCCCGGCGCAAGCCGCAGCGCTGACGGCGGCATTGCTCAATACCGGTACGAAACAAGCTGAGGCCGGCGTAGCGCTGGACAGCTTCGCGACGGCCATCGGCAAGGGGGATCAGGTCTCCGCAACCGAGCAAGCGGCATGGAAGCAATTGGGGCTGGAGCCCAAAACGGTGGCGAGCGGCCTGCGCGACAAGGACACCGCGCCTGGCACGGTGATGTCGGTGCTCGCGGCCTTGAACGCGCAACCGGCGGACAAACGCCCGGCCCTTGCCACCACGCTATTCAGCGCCGGAGATGAGGCGGTGCTGCGCATGGCGCAGAAACTGTCCGATGTGAATGAAGCCTTCTTGCAGGTGAAGGACCCTACCCAGTACGCCACGTCGCAGTTGGGCAACCAGGGTTCGGTGAGGCAAGACGCATGGGCGCTGTCGCAAACCCGGCAAGGCCAGTGGAACATCCTGAATGCGCGCAATGAGCGTCTGTCGGTATCCACGGGCAATGCCCTGGCTCCCGTGACGGACAGCTCGCTTCAGGCGCTGGGTTCGTTGGTCGATGGCATGAGCGAGTTGGCTGAGTCCTCGCCTAAAACCACCGCTGCGATTGTGCTGGTTGCCGCCGCGATCAAACCGCTGGCCAGTGCACTGCTCAAAGCCATCGTGGATGAACTTGGCACTCGAGCGGCCAAGCGAGTCTTGGAACCTGTCGGCGCTGTGAAAGCCGAGGTCGGGCTGAGTTCCAGCCGATCCCTGCCTGGCATGAGTGCTTCATTGCGCTCGATGACCCGTTTCACCCCCGGCGCATTCGCGTTGAGCGCTGTACCCGAGGTGGTTGACGGCGCGCTGAGCGATGACGCCCGCAAGGTCGGAGCTGGCCTGGGCGCGGCTGGCGGTGGCTGGGCCGGTGCTTCGGTAGGTGCTACCGCCGGAGCCACTGTCGGTACTTTTTTCGGTCCGCTCGGTACGGCCATTGGCGGCGCGCTCGGAGCGGTCGTGGGCGGGCTGGCTGGAAGCTGGCTGGGTGGGGAATCGGGTTCCTGGCTCGGCGAAAAACTCGCCGCGCCCGCCGACAAGCTCGCAGCGCCAGAGCAGGTCAGCAAAGACCTGACCCACATCCAGACTACCGGCCAGCAGAACACCATGACCGCCAACATTTACATCAACGGCCAGGACCAGGCCAGTGCCAGTCAACTGGCTAACCTGGTCGTGCAGCAGATCTCGGTCCAATTCGGACTGACCACCCCGCCCAACGCACTGGCTATGCGCAGTGACGCGGCCCTGACCGACGGAGTGACGTGATGCGTCAGCAAATGGCACTCGGCAGTTTCATCTTCGGACTGTCGCGAAACTTCGCGTATCACTCGCTGATACGCACCTCTGACGGTGGCTGGAAGAGCATCGACATTCTCACCAGCAAACCCAAGTCCAGCCAGGTCGGCCAAGGCCTGCAAGGGCTGACCATCACCGGCAAGTCGATGTACGCGACCGCCATGGATCGGCTCGACGAATTGCGGGCGCTGCAGGCGCAACGCGTCCCCGTGCCGTTGGTCGATGGAATTGGTCGCAACTGGGGCCTGTGGCAGATCAACAAGGTCTCGGAAACCCAGACCGAAGTCATCGACGACGGCACCGCGATGGTGGTCGGCTGGGTGATCGAATTGACGGAGTTCGCCAATGCGTAGGGTTCGAAGCATCGCCGGTGATTCGGTGAATCTGTTGTTGTACCGCGAACTTGGGCGTTGTGACGATGCCGTTGAGCAAGCGCTCTGGCTGCTCAATCCGACGCTGGCGGAATGGGGCCCGGTATTGCCGGCGGGGGTTTGGGTGGTCTTGCCGGAAGTGGACTCCAAACCCGCGGCAGTCACGCCGGTCTCGGCCTGGGATTAAGGAGGCGACATGTCATTGGGTTTCACGCCAGCGGTGGAAATTTATGGCGCGAACGCCGCACTGCTCAACCAACGGTTGCTCAGCTGGACGCACATCGACGCGGCGGGGATCGAGTCCGATCAACTGACGCTGACCATCAGCCTGGACGGGCTGGAAGGGTTGCCCAGCCTGGGTGGGAAAATCGGTCTGCGGGTCGGTTACCTGGAGTCCGGGTTGGTGGATAAGGGCGAATTCGTCGTCACCCGGCGCACGCCAACGTTGTTTCCTTTGCGCCTGACCCTGGTGGCCACGGCGGCGCCGTTCAGTGCGGCGGACCAGACCGGTTTCAAACAGCGTCGATCCGTCAGCCATGGCCCGACGACCCTGGGGGCGCTGTTTCGCCAACTGACCTCCCGGCACGGGTTTTCCCCTCGGGTGGCGCCGGACCTGTCGTTGATAAAAATCGAGCACATCGACCAGTCCAACGAAACCGATATGGGCTTCCTGACGCGCCTGGCCCATCGGTATGACGCCGTCGCCAAACCGGTCAACGAGTTATATGTGCTGGCGCGGCGTGGTCAGGTGAAATCACTGTCGGGCAAGGTCCTGCCCGAGATGAAACTGTCGGTGACCACCAACAATCGACCGGGCGACCAGGCCTTCATCTCCGCCGTCCTCGATGAAAACGCCCGGGCGAAATACCAGGGTTGCAAGACTGGTTGGTGGGATGCGGCGGCTGGGCAACTGCGTGTCGAAGAGTCGGGTATTGCGCCATTCAAGACCTTGCGCCAGCGTTTCCAAAGCGCAGACGACGCCCGCGCCGCCGGCGAGGGCGAGGTGCGGCGAATGCTGCGCGAAGCCCTCAAGGTGAAAATCGCCTGCCCCGGCAACCCAGCGCTGGCCGCCGAAGGCGTGGTGCTGCTGGACCCGTCCTGGCCGGACTTCATGCGCGGACGCTGGTCGATCGACAAAGTCACCGCCAGCGGCGACCGGGAAAAAAGCTACCGCTGCGAAATCGACGCAACCTGCCTGGATGCTCGGACCTGAATACCACACCCTTTGTGTGATCGGGCCTGTTCCCGATAGGGCCGGGACAGCCATCCACATCGCCTGACCCTCTGCTATCGCAAGTCCGCCCGTTCCATGCAGGGCCTTCAATAATTGGAGCATCCATGAAGATCACCTCGATCCTCACGCAATTGCGTGAGCAATGCCCCGCGCTCGCCAATCGGGTGGTTGCGGGGTTTGACCTTGCCGCCCTGCAGGCCAACACCTCGTTACCAAGCCCCTGCGCCTACGTGCTGCCGGCCACCGACATGACCAGCAGGAACACCGCGCAAAACGTCACGCTGCAAACGGTGCGTGACCGCTTCGATGTCGTGCTGGTGCTCGACGCCACGGACGCGACAAAAGCACTGGATCTGTTGCACGACCTGCGCGCCGAACTGTGGCGGGCATTGGTGGGCTTCAGGCCCGGTGGTGACTACAGCGGCATCGAGTACGACGGCGGCGAATTGGTTTCCAGCAATAACAGCCATGTGTCGTATCGGCTGCGCTTTTTCGCCGAGTTCCAGCTGGGTCGCAATCTGCCGAGTCAGCCTGCCGAAAGCTGGCACGAACGTGAACTGGACGGCTTGTCGTCCTTTACCGGGGTCACCGTGCGGGTCGATGCAATCGACCCGGCGGATCCCAACCTGAAACGTCCTGGCCCCGACGGGCGCCTGGAACTGACTTTCTCTGGAGACGTAACCCCATGAGCAAACGCATCACCGTACTGCCGGTCCCGGGCCGTGTCGTACCGGATCCGGAAGCGGGCGATCTGCTGCCCGCCGAGGGCCGTGAAGTGCCGGACAACGCCTGGTGGCGTCGACGTCTGGCCGATGGCGATATCACTACCAAAGCCGTGAAAGCGGCCAAACCACAGGGAGCCAAATAATGGCGATCGGATTCAGCAACATCCCCGCGGACATTCGTGTTCCGCTGTTCTACGCCGAAATGGACAACTCGGCCGCCAATAGCGCGTCGTCGGCCATGCGCCGGTTGATCGTTGCCCAGGTCAACGACAACATTGCCCCGGCAGAAGTCGGCAAGCTGGTGCTGGTCTCCAGCGTCGCCCTGGCCAAAAGCATCGGCGGGCAGGGCTCGATGCTCGCCTCGATGTACGAGACCTGGCGTAAGACCGACCCGCTCGGTGAAATCTGGTGCCTGCCGCTGCACAACGTCGACGGCGCCATTGCCAAGGGCGTGCTGACCCTCACCGGCACCGCTACCGAGAGCGGTGTGCTCAACCTGTACGTCGGCGGTGTGCGTGTCCAGGCGGCCATCGTCAACGGTGCCACCGCCGCCCAGGCTGCGACGGCGCTGGCCTTGAAAGTCAACGCGACGGCCGACCTGCCGGTGAGTGCCGCGGCCGTCGAGGGTGTCGTGACCCTCAGCGCCAAATGGACCGGCGACAGTGGCAACGACATCAGCCTGCAGTTCAATCGCCTGGGCAAGAGCAACGGCGAAGACACCCCGGCTGGCCTGACCACCGCTGTCGCCGTCATGACCGGCGGCGCTGGCGTGCCGGACCAGACCGCCGCCCTCGCGGCACTGGGTGACGAGCCATTCGAATTCATCGCCATGCCGTGGTCCGACCTGTCGAGCCTGAACACCTGGCAAGCGGTCATGGACGACAGCACCGGCCGCTGGTCCTGGGCCAAGCAGTTGTTCGGCCATGTCTACAGTGCCAAGCGCGGCACCATCGGCACCTTGGTGGCGGCCGGCCAGGCGCGCAACGACCAGCACATGACCATCCAGGCCCTGGAACCGGGCGTGCCGCAACCGTCGTGGGTCCAGGCCGCCGCACTGGCAGCCCGTACCGCCGTGTTCATCTCGGCCGACGCCAGCCGTCCGACCCAGAGCGGCAGTTTGCCAGGTCTGGACCCGGCACCGGCCAGCGAACGTTTCACCCTGACCGAGCGTCAGTCGCTGCTCAACTACGGCATCGCGACCGCCTACTACGAAGGCGGCTACGTGCGTATCCAGCGCTCCATCACCACGTATCAGAAAAATACCTTCGGCCAGGCTGATAACTCCTATCTGGACAGCGAAACCCTGCACCAGTCGGCGTTCATCGTGCGTCGCCTGCAAAGCGTGATCACCAGCAAGTACGGCCGCCACAAGCTGGCCTCCGATGGCACCCGTTTCGGCGCCGGCCAGCCCATCGTGACCCCGAGCACCATTCGCGGCGAGCTGATCGCCCAGTACGCCAAGCTGGAGCTGGAAGGCCATGTGGAAAACGCCGAGCTGTTCGCCGAGCACCTGATCGTCGAGCGCGACAGCCAGGATCCGAGCCGGGTCAATGTGCTGTTCCCGCCGGATTACATCAATGGCCTGCGGGTGTTCGCGCTGCTCAATCAGTTCCGTCTGCAGTACGACGCTGCCGCTTGAGTGTCTGGTTTGAATGGATGATTGCAGCCCACCGTGCGTGGGCTTTTTATTTGAAGGAGAAACACCATGGGTCAACTGATTGCAGGTACCTGCTACGTCAAAGTGGACGGTGCCCAACTGACCATCAATGGTGGCTGCGAAGCGCCATTGATGTTCACCAAACGCGAAACCGTCGTACCGGGCTTCTACAAGGAAACGGACATCGCCCCATCCTTCAAGGTGACGGCGCTGCATACCGCGGACTTCCCGCTCAAGCAGCTGGTTTCCGGCACCGACATGACCATCACCTGCGAGTTCAGCAACGGCAAGGTCTACGTGCTGGCCGGCGCCTACCTGGTGGAAGAGCCGGTGTCCAAGGGTGACGACGCCACCATCGAGCTGAAATTCGAAGGCATCAAGGGGACCTGGCAATGAGCGATGTGGTGACGTTGCGCGTGTCCATCGAGGCCCACGGCGAGCCGTTGAACGAACTGACCCTGCGCCGTCCGACGGTGCAGGAAGTCCGGGCGATCAAGGCGCTGCCGTACAAGATCGACAAGAGCGAGGAGGTGAGCCTGGACATGGATGTCGCGGCCAAATACATCGCGGTCTGCGCCGGCATCCCGCCATCGTCGGTCAACCAGCTGGACCTGGCCGACCTCAACGCGCTGAGCTGGGCGGTCGCGAGTTTTTTCATGAGTGCGGCGTCGCAGCCATCGGCGACCTGATCGCAGCCGCCTATGACCTGGCCTGGTTCTGGAAGGTTGACCCCGAACAGATGATGGCCAGGCCATTGGATGTGCTCCGCGAATCCCTGGAGCACGCGCAACGGATCAATGCGATGCAGCAGGTGCAGTGATGGCAGATACACAACAGGTAGAGAAAAAAGCGGTGCTGCTGACCGGCATCGATGAGCTGTCGCCCAAGCTCGCCGGCCTTCGGGCGAAGGTCCAGGGCTTCAAGCAGAACCTCGATGCGATCGGTCTCGGCAATCTGGATATTTCCGGACTGCTGCCGGACGGGGGGATCGCCAAGCCGTTCATGGAAGGGCTCAAGTCGGCGGTGGCGTTCAAGGGTGAAGTCGCTGAGGTGAACGCGGTGGCCGGCGCCGTACAGGCACCGGCAGCGCCGTTGGTGGCGGCACAGAACCTGGATGGATTGAAGACTTCCATCGGCAATGTGTCGTTGCAGTTCGGCTCGGCGCTGATGCCCGCGGTCAATGCGCTCACGGTCGGTCTACAGCCGATGATCGGCGGTGTGGCCCAGGTGCTGCAGGACAATCCGCAACTGGTGCAGGGCCTGGCGGCGGGTGCCGTGGCATTCAGCGCGATCCAGAGCGCCGTCAGCGGTGCAAGCCAGGCCCTCGAAGTGGTCAGCCTGGCGTTGAAGATGAACCCCATTGGCCTGATCGCCATGGGCATCGCCTTGGCGGCAGGGATGATCATCGCCTACTGGGAACCGATCTCCGCGTTCTTCGCCGGGCTCTGGCAACGGCTTGCGCCCATCGTTTTGCCGATGGCCGAGTTCTTCAAGACGGTGTTCGCCTTTACCCCGATGGGGCAGGTAATCAGTAACTGGGGGCCGATCAGCAGTTTCTTTGGCGCGTTGTGGAACGTGCTCGTGGCGGCAGCGACGCCTGTCATCGGTTTCATGCAGACGCTGTTCGCCTGGTCGCCCCTGGGTTTGATCATCAACAACTGGGGCCCCCTGACGGGGTTGTTCTCGGCCATCTGGGATCTGCTCAAGGCGTTGACCGTGCCGGTGATGGACGTGCTTCAAGGGCTTTTCAACTGGACGCCGTTGGGCCTGATCATCGCCAACTGGGGCTCCCTCGTGGAGGTATTCGCCGGGATCTGGGAAGGCCTGCGCAGTCAGGTGTCAATCATGCTGGCGGTGTTTGGCGGGCTGTTCGACTGGTCGCCCATCGAAGGCCTCACAAAGCAGTGGGGGCCGGTGGGTGAGTGGTTCAGTCAGTGGTGGGACCAGCTGCAGGGTGTGATCGCGCCGATCAAGGCGTTCTTCAACGGTGGTTTTGGCGAGGTCATCACCACGTTCACCGGCGAGGTCCAAGGACTGGCCGAAGCGCAGCAGAAGACCAATGCCGAAGGCAAGGGTGAACTGGCGCCGGCGTTTTTTGGTAGCGCCGGTGCGTTGCCGCAGACCTCCAGTGCGTTGGTGCAACAAAGCGCTGCGAACAACCGCACACAACTCGAAGGCGGCCTGACCGTGCGCTTCGAAAACGCGCCGGCCGGTTTGCGCGCCGAGCCTCCGCAAACCAATCAACCCGGTCTGGCGGTGAGTTCGCGCATCGGTTATCGCTCTCTGTCCGCAGGAGGTTCCAATGAGCTGGCGTGACCGTTTGTTGCCGGCGTCGTTTCGCGGCGTCGGGTTCTGGGTCGACCAGGCGAAAACCCCGGTGGGGCACAAGGGCCAGTTGCATGAGTACCCACAGCGCGACCAGCCGTTTTTCGAAGGGCTGGGCCAGCAGGCGAAGATCCATGAACTGACCGCGTTTATCGTCGGCCCCGATTGCCTGGAGCAGCGCGACAAGCTGCTCAAGGCGCTGGAGCAAGGCAGCGGCGAACTGGTGCACCCTTGGCTGGGACGGATGCAGGTCAAGGTCGGCGAGTGTGACATGACCCAGACCCGCCAGGATGGCGGGCTGGTCACGTTTGCCCTGAAGTTCTATCCCGACCAGCCGCTGCAATTCCCCTCGGCCGCGATCAATAGCCAGAAACTGTTGCTGGTGTCGGCTGACAGCTTCCTGGGGGCGGCGGTGCGGCGTTTTGAAGACGCGATGACCTTGATCAAGGCCGCGCGGATCGGCATCGCTGACTTGCGCAACAGTCTCAAGGAGGTATACGGCGTTATCGAGCAGGAGCTGAAGCCGTTGATCGAGGTCTATGGGCAACTCAGCGATCTGGTCAAGGCGGTAAAGGAGCTGCCCAAGGAAGTGGCGGCCGAGTTCAAGGGGTTGGTGGGGGACATCCGGGAGTTGAAGGACTTTGCCCGTGACGGCTATCGCGGCGTGATTGCCAGCGTGTCGCAACAGGTCGAAGCCATTCGCCGGTCGGACGCACCCAAACTCACCACCGGCAAGGACACCACGGCGGCGGCCCAGGCCGTGGCCGATCTGGTCCAGGACACGCTGCTGGTACAGGCTGCGCAATGGATTGCGGCGATGCCCGTGGCGGCGCCGGTGGTCAAGCTCGGCGCTACGCCTTCAGTGGCGCAGCAGGCCGTGCAGCCGATCCGGCGTCGGGACGTGCCGGTGGCCGACGATGTGCTGGCCCTGCGCGATGCCCTCAACGAAGCGATCTGGCAGGCCTCCCTCAAGGCCGATCCGGATCACTATCAGGCGTTGAACCACCTGCGTCAGCAAATGGCTGCGCACCTGACGGCGGTGGCGTCGTCGGGTGTCAGGTTGATCAACCTGTCGTTCAAGCAAAGCCTGCCGGCGCTGGTGGTGGCTTATCAGCAATTTGCCGATGCCACCCGGGTGACCGAAGTGATCCAGCGCAACGGCGTAGCCCACCCGGGTTTCCTGCCGCCCAATGACCTGAAAGTCTCGGGGGAGTAAGCCATGAGCGAGCTCGACAATACCGTCACGCTCACCGTCGGCGGGCTGGACTACGGCGGCTGGAAAAGCGTGGAAATCAGTGCGGACCTGGAGCGTCAGTTCCGCACTTTCAAACTCGACATCACCTGGCAATGGCCGGGGCAGACCCAGGCAGTGCCGATCCGTCCCGGTGATGAATGCCAGGTGCGCATCGGTGCCGACCTGGTGCTCAGCGGCTACGTGTTCAAGGCCCCGGTCAGCTATGACGGGCGCCAGATCACGCTGAGCATCGAAGGCGGTTCCAGGACCCAGGACCTGGTGGATTGCGCAGCGATCAATCGTCCGAGCCAATGGCGCGGGCAGACGGTACTGAGCATCGTCCAGGCCCTGGCGTCGCAATACGGCGTCGGGGTGCTCAGCGAGATCCCGGAAACCGCTCGGTTGAGTCAGCACAGCATCGTGCCGGGGGAAACGGTCTTCCAGTCCATTGACCGCCTGTTGACGTTGTTCCGGGTGTTTTCCACCGACGACGCCGAAGGTCGCGTACTGCTGGCCAAACCCGGCAGCGGTGGGCGGGCCAGTGATGTGCTGGAGCTGGGCAAGAACATTCTTTCGGGCAACGCGCCGATGGATTACAGCCAGGTGTTCTCCGAATACCGCGTCATCGGTCAGCACAAGGGCAGCGACCAGCAGAGCGGGGCGGCGGTGAGTGAAGTCTCCGGCACCGCCACCGACCTGAGTTTCAAGCGCAAGCGGGTGACGGTCATCAGCGAGAGCGCCCAGTTGACGTTCGAACTGGCCCAGCAACGGGCCGACTGGGAAAGCGCCATCCGCACCGGCCGTGCCCTCACCACGACCTACCGTGTACAGGGCTGGCGCCAGGCTAATGGCGACTTGTGGCGGCACAACACCCTGGTGCGGGTGATCGACCCGGTGTTGGGTTTCGATGGCGACATGCTGATTTCCAAAGTCACCTATTCGCTGTCCGCGCAAGGCTCGATCACCACCTTGCAAGTCTCCCCGCCCCATACGTTCGACGCAAGCCCGGTCAAGCCCAAGTCCTGAGCCGGGCGCCGAAGCCTTGGGGAGCGGGCTCGCTCGCAATAGCGGCGGTACAGCCACCGCCAACTTCGACTGGCACCCCGCCTGGCCACAATCCGATTTCCGAAGGAACCAAAATGAGCCTACTGACCCGCCTCCTGGCGCGCGGCACTGTCGTGCTCGCCAATTCCGCTTCCAAACTGCAGTCGCTGCAGATGCGCCTCACTGCCGGTGAAGTGAACGACGACATGGAGCACTTCGAACCCTACGGCTTCACCAGCAACCCCCTCGCTGGCGCGGAGGGCATTGCCACGTTCCTGGGCGGTGACCGCTCCCACGCCGTGGTCCTGGTGGTCGCCGACCGCCGTTTCCGCCTCAAGGCCCTGGCCCCCGGCGAAGTGGCGATCTACACCGACGAAGGCGACCGGATCCATTTCAAGCGCGGCCGTGTGATCGACATCGACACCGCCACCCTGAACATCCGCGCCAGCAGCGCGGTGAACATCGACAGCCCCGTGATCAATCACACCGGCAAGATCGTTTCCCAAGGCGACCAGATCGCCGGTGGCGTCAGCCAGATCAAGCATGTACATGTCGGCGTACAAGCCGGCAACGGCCAGACCGGTGCGCCGGCGGGGGGGCAATGATGTTCATCAGCCAGAACCTGCACGCCGCGTTGATCCGCTCGGTGTTGATCAGCCTGTTCACCTGGCGCCGCGCCGCTGACGATGACGCCGTCGATGACGAGGAGCGTTTCGGCTGGTGGGGCGACACCTTTCCTACGGTCGCCGATGACCGCATCGGCTCGCGGCTGTGGCTGCTGCGCCGGGTCAAGCTGACCCGCCAGACCCAGCTCGACGCCGAGTTCTATGCCCGCGAAGCCTTGCAGTGGTTGATCGACGACGGTCATTGCAGCGCCATCGACATCATCAGCGAACGCCTCGACGCCCAGCGCCTGAACCTGCGCACCGTCCTGACCCTGGCCGACGGCCAGCGCCTGGACATCAATCCCGATAACAGTTGGCAGGTGACCTATGCCGTTTGAAACCCCTTCGCTGCCGGTGCTGATCAAGCGCGCCCAAAGCGACCTGGCCAGCGATTCGTTGCGCCAGTCCGATGCTCAAGTGTTGGCCCGCACCCTGGGTGGCGCAGCCTATGGCCTGTACGGCTACCTGGACTGGATCGCCGAACAGATCCTGCCGGACAAGGCCGATGAATCGACCCTGGAGCGCATCGCCGCCCTGCGGCTGAACCAGGCGCGCAAAGCCGCCCAGGCGGCCAACGGCACAGTCAGTTTCACCGCTACCGCCGGTGCGGTGCTGGATGTCGACACGCTGCTGCAATCCGCTGACGGCCGCGCCTATAAAGTGACCACCGCCCGCACCACCGGCAACGGCCTCAACACCACCACCGTCGCCGCGCTGGAGGCCGGCAGCCTGGGCAACGCCGATGCTGGCCTGGTCCTTACGCCGATACAGCCGATCCTTGGCATCTCCAGCAGCTTCACCGTGCTGGCACCGGGGTTGACCGGTGGCGTCGCCCGGGAAAGCCTCGAGTCCCTGCGGACCAGGGTGATCCGTTCTTACCGCATTGTTCCCCATGGCGGCTCGGCCCAGGACTATGAAACCTGGGCTCTGGAATGCGCCGGCATTACCCGCGCCTGGTGCCGCGGTAGCTACCTGGGACCCGGCACCGTCGGCCTGTTCGTCATGCGTGACGACGATCCGCAACCGATTCCCAGTGCCGAGCAACTGGAGGAGGTCCGGGCCTACATCGAGCCCCTGCGCCCGGTTACCGCCGAAGTGCATGTGCTGGCGCCGGTGCAGGTTCCTGTGACCTACAGGCTGCACATCACCCCGGACACCAGCGCCGTGCGCGCCGCCATCGAGGCCCAGTTGCGTGACCTGCACAACCGTGAAGCCGGCCTCGGCGAACCCCTGTTGTTGACTCACATCGCCGAAGCCATCAGCAGCGCCACCGGCGAAACCGATCACACCCTCGCCGCGCCGAGCGCCAACGTGGTAGCAGCGAGCAATCAGTTGCTGACGTTTGGAGGCTGCGTATGGCTGGAATAAGAACCGCCGAGCAGTACCAGGCCCAACTGCGCAGCCTGCTGCCTAGCGGCCTGGCGTGGAACCCGGAGCGGGTACCGGAACTGGAACAGGTGCTGGAAGGCATCGCTCAGGAACTGGCGCGTGTTGATGCGCGTGCTGCTGATTTACTCAATGAAATGGATCCGGCGGGGGTGAGTGAACTGGTGCCGGATTGGGAGGCGGTCATGAGCCTGCCTGATCCTTGTCTCGGCCTGAATCCTGTCTTTGAAGACAGGCGATTGGCGGTACGTCGACGGTTGATTGAGGTCGGTGGCCTGAGTATGTCGCGTTTCATCGACATCGCGGTTAGTCAGGGCTACCCCGATGCATTCATTTCCGAGCACAGAGCGCCTCGTATGGGGCGCTCTCGTTTTGGTGCGGCGCGTTTCGGTACTTGGAATGCGCAGTTTATGTGGACTGTCAATACGGGCAGCCGGCAGCGGCAGGGCAGGCGCTTCGGCGCAAGCTATTGGGGGGAGCGGTTCGGAGTGAATCCCGGAAATCCGCTCGAATGTCAGATTCGGCGCGCTGCGCCCGCGAACACTTTTGTGCAAATCAATTATAAATGAGGGATGAAACATGGACTTTCCGAAAAGCGTACCAAGCGTTGGTTTGGTCGATGGGAAATTTTTGGACGAGGATGAGATTGCAGGTACTCCCGGTTCGTTGATTCCGGCGCAATGGGGCAACTCCGTCACAGACGAGCTGTTGAATGTAATTATCTCTGCAGGTCTCACGCCTGACGAAAATAATGATGCTCAGCTTCTTGCAGCGATCAATGCCAAAATTGTTGGCGCGATCCCGGCATCTCCGCCAGATGCTTCGATGACCGAGAAAGGCCTCGTTGAGTTGGCAACGAACTTTGAGACCCAAACAGGAATAGATGCCCTGCGTGCGGTCACCCCGGCCGGACTTGCTTCTCGCACAGCTACGGAAACCCGTGCTGGTATCGTTGAGCTGGCTACGAGCGTAGAAACTCAAGCAGGATCAGATACTGTCCGCGCGGTTCACCCTGCCGGACTTCAAAATAAAATTTCAGGGGTGGTATCGGGACAATATCCAATTACCCCTGGCGCTCAGGCCGTATTTAATCACAATCTGGGTGTAGTACCGTTCTTGGTCGAGTTCAATTTTGTGTGTATCGCGGCAGAAGGTGGATGGTCAGTCGGCGATGTTGTTCACCGCGGTAACTGGTATCAGAACTCCTCAGGCACTGATATCTCGGTCGGAACCTACTGGTACGGAGAGACCTCCACACAAGTTACGCTAGGGCTCGGATCCGTAGTCATGTTACTGCCTACTAAAACCAACGGCTTTAGATTTACTGCCACGGCGGCGAATTGGAGATTTACTGTGAGGGTTATAGGATGAACAAACAGCTGAAATTTTTCTCAGATATTAACGGCACCTATTTGGGCGCTATGGGGGGCGAGTTGTTGCCGGGTTCTCCGCATCCTTTTCCCGAGGGAGTAGAGGTCAAATCCGCTCCGAATAGCATGAGTGATCACTGGGACTTTGTTCTTGAAGTATGGATGCAGTCAGGCGGTGGCATAGAATGAACGGCTAAGAGAATATATAAATTTCTGCTGTTGTTCTCGAAAAGATTTTAGCGAGAGTTCAGTCTCTTGATAATAACAAAAAGCGACTTTGCTATCGGACCAACACTTTTTGGTCGCGATAGCTGTTATTTGGGGGCGGACATCTGTGTGCCTACACCAGCAGCCTCTCGTTGTCGATCCAAGGCCCAGGCCGCAGCCATTTGATGCTCGCTCGTCGAGTGTCCTTTCCTTGGTGTCAATACCGCCATTAGATCGACAGATTCCGAGTTTTCGGATTTTGTTACCCCAGTGATAAGAGATAGGGCCTCCGCTGTACCGACACGGTCGTCATCATTGTTTATCTGGATAAAGATATGTTTCTTAGCCAGAGTCGAGTAATTGGCTTTGAGAGAGTACAGCTCTCTCGGCGCTTTCGATTCTCTAAATTCGCTTAAGCGGAATATGTCCGTGACAGGTGCCAAAGCAATTACGGTGGTAACCTCTGGTATTTCAGAGGCGACTCTCATTGCAAGATAGCCGCCGCGAGATACGCCAAGTACGCCGATTGTCGAAGCGTCAGCGATCCCTTTATCCTTTACGGTGGTTATCACGCTTCGCAACTTGGCAATGTAAGGTAAGAAAATATCCGTTCCGCTATCGTTAGCTCGTTTGTTCCAGCACGCTAGACCACTAGGTTCTTTATTTTTTGTATCCTTTCCATGACAAGTTGCATCTATTGCAATTAGTGTGTAGCCCGCGTTTCGAAGCGTAATGCTCGTGTCGGAATATTTGTCGCTTAAAGACTCGGCAATATCAGTGGTGATTACAACGAGGATGGGCTTGCCCTTGAGACCTTGCTGATAGCCATACTCGACGCCGTCGGTGGTTGATAAGGTTTGGAAGTCAGCGGCATAGGCAGGCTGTGTGAGGATAGCGCTTACTGCCAGAGTCCAGAAGAATTTGTTTATCATTTGTCAGTCATCTGAAGGCTTAATGTTTTGAAGTGCGTTTCGAGCAGTTTTTTATTCTCAACGTATTTCGCCATTATTGCAGCAATAATCACGCAGAATAATACAGTGGTGGTCGCAACAAGGACGGCGTTTTCTATGGAGTCAAGGATGGTTGTCTGGAATGTTCCAAGAACCAGCAGCATTATAGGAAAGTGCACAATATATAAGGTGTACGAGTAGGTGGCAGACTTGTGAAAACATGTAGGCAAGGAGATTGCGCCCTGCATCACCATCGCCAATATCACTGTAAACCAAATGCCTGATACAACCATGAAATAGTTCCACGGAGTGAGCCAGGCCGAATGTCCCGGGTTCAGTTTCAGCACACACACCATCGTTAGGATCGTTGCGACAGTGAGGCTCGTCGCCGCCATCTGCATTCTCTTCGCAGATGGAAGGCGCCCAGAGTGGTGGTATTTTGCAAGAACCAAACCGGCGGCCCACACTGTAGAGAACATTATGAACTGCTGGTTCTTGCGCGTCAGATATATGGCCGTGAGCAAAAGAATGATGGCTAGGAGCTTCCGACGGGGAAGCATGAATAACAATCCCGCAAAAATGTAGTACCAGACTTCATAGGAAAGACTCCAGAGAGGACCGTTAGGTCCAGGAGTTGTTGTTTTGAAGCCGTTCAAAAACAACAGTGAGCCAAATATTTCCTTTGTATTGGTAGTTATGCCTGTTCGTGCAAGTTGGTTAGAGGTTTCTGCGAATAAATAAGTGCCGGAAGGGAATATATGTGGGGAAATTTTCCATATTAAAACCATCAGAAAAGTTGCAGCGATAAGAGGTGGGTAGATCCTCAATGCTCTATCGTATGCGTACTTGCCTATAAGGAAGTGTTGGTTTCTTTCAATGTTTCTGAAGATTGACGTTCCGACTAAAAAGCCACTTAACGCAAAAAATACCATCACTGCAAATTGGGTGAAAAAGCCCACGAAGACAGAGTGCTCACTTTCAATTGGAGTGATAAATGTCTGATTTGCATGACCGACTAGGACGATTAAAGATGAAAGGCCACGAACAGAGTCAAGCTGGCGGGCCTGGTGGGGCGTAATTGCAGACAAGGGAACCTCGGTTCGTTTGGTGTATCGGGATTGTCTCACAACATACGCAGGTAATGGCACATCGATGTATCCACTGCGGTGCTGCATGAGGCTGAGTAAGCTTGAACCTCGGACCTCCGAGGATTTTATCGATAGGAGAGAAGTTATGCGTATCTCGGCACAACAGTTGCTGCGGATCCTTCCGAACGCCGGTGCCAATGCTGGCGTTTTTACACCAGCTCTTAACACCGCCATGGGGCGATACCAGATTCTGGGAGTTCGACGGGTTGCAGCATTTATCGCTCAGGTTGGCCACGAGTCCGGGCAACTGCGCTACGTTCGAGAGCTGTGGGGCCCTACGCCAGTGCAGTCTCGGTACGAGGGCCGGGCAGACCTAGGCAACACCGAGCCGGGCGACGGATCTCGGTTTCGTGGCCGCGGCCTGATCCAAATCACCGGTCGAGTCAACTATGCAGAGTGCGGCGAAGCGTTGGACTTGGACTTGATCAGCAATCCCCAAATGCTGGAGCAGCCTGAGTGGGCAGCGAAGTCGGCTGCTTGGTTCTGGTCTATTCGCGATCTCAACGCCCTAGCGGATGTTGGTGCCTTCGATAAGATCACGCGAAGAATCAATGGCGGCCAGAACGGCGCGGCAGACCGCCGGGTTCTGTACGAACGGGCACTTGGGGTGTTGGCGTGAACCCCTTGGCATTGAAGTTACTGGTTTTCGGCGTGCTGTCCATGGTGCTGACCGGCTTAACGTGGAAAGTCCAAGACTGGCGCTATGGTAAACGGTTGGCAGAACAGTCCAGTCTTTACCAGTCGGACCTGAAAAAGATCAGCACAGTAGCCGCCGTCCAGGCCCAGGTCGAGCTGAACAAGCGGTTGACGTTAGAGCAGCGGCTGTCGACCAGTGATCAAACCCATCACGAGACATTGACCAATGCCCAGAAAGATCAAGCTCGCCTGCGCGATCGCCTTGCTACTGCCGATGTCCGGCTGTCAGTCCTCCTTGATGCCGGCGACGCCCTCGCCGGTTGTGCGCTGCCTGCCGCCACCAGCCCCGGCCGCATGGATCATGGCGCCCCGCGCGCCCGACTTGACCCGGCGCATGCTCAACGAATTATCGCCATCACCGACGAAGGCGATCGGGGATTGATCGCTTTGCAGGCTTGTCAGGCCTACGTCAGGGCACTGAGTCAGTAATCACTCTGTAATAGTGCCAGCCTTGCAAGCTGCCGATGCTCGTGTACGGTAGGCCTCAAATTGGATGGAATCAGGAGAACGACGTGGACGACATTACCGAACTGGCCGCGGAGCTGGGCAGGCGCCTGCAAGTGCTCAACGCCCACGTCACCACCGCTGAGTCCTGTACCGGTGGCGGGATTGCCGAGGCGATCACCCGGATTCCCGGGAGCTCGGCCTGGTTCGAGGCCGGTTTCGTCACTTATTCCAATCGCCAGAAAACCCAACAGTTGAACGTGCCGGTCGAGCTGTTCCAGACAGTGGGCGCAGTCAGCCGCGAGGTGGTCGAAGCCATGGTGCAAGGGGCCCGGCACAACAGCCAGGCGCGGTTTGCCGTGGCGGTCAGCGGCGTGGCCGGGCCGGATGGCGGTTCGCCGAACAAACCGGTGGGCACCGTATGGCTCGCCTGGGGCATTGGCGACAGGGTCATCAGCGAGCAGCGATTCTTCCCGGGCAACCGCGACGAGGTCCGCCGACAAACGGTGAGGGCCGCGCTAGAGGGGTTGCTGCAACATGCTGGGGCAGAAATCGCAAATCGGGGGTAGGCGATCCTCAAACGCTGTGGAATAATACTGGCTACTTATACAGGTGTCGGCCGTCAGGCCCTATTGATTACGTGAGGACTTTAATGGACGACAACAAGAAGAAAGCCTTGGCTGCGGCCTTGGGTCAGATCGAACGTCAATTCGGCAAGGGTGCCGTAATGCGTATGGGCGATCAGGACCGTCAGGCTATTCCTTCCATCTCCACCGGCTCTCTGGGCCTGGACATCGCGCTGGGCATCGGCGGCCTGCCAAAAGGCCGTATCGTTGAAATCTACGGTCCTGAATCTTCCGGTAAGACCACGCTGACGCTGTCGGTGATCGCCCAGGCTCAAAAGGCCGGCGCCACTTGCGCCTTCGTCGACGCCGAGCACGCCCTGGACCCTGAGTACGCCGGCAAGCTGGGCGTCAACGTCGACGATCTGCTGGTGTCCCAGCCGGACACGGGCGAACAGGCCCTGGAAATCACCGACATGCTGGTGCGTTCCAACGCGGTTGATGTGATCATCGTCGACTCCGTGGCCGCCCTGGTGCCAAAAGCTGAAATCGAAGGTGAAATGGGCGACGCGCACGTGGGCCTCCAGGCTCGCCTGATGTCCCAGGCCCTGCGCAAGATCACCGGTAACATCAAGAACGCCAACTGCCTGGTGATCTTCATCAACCAGATCCGCATGAAGATCGGCGTGATGTTCGGTAGCCCGGAAACCACCACCGGTGGTAACGCCCTGAAGTTCTACGCCTCGGTTCGCCTGGACATCCGTCGTACTGGTGCGGTGAAGGAAGGGGACGAGGTGGTTGGCAGCGAAACCCGCGTCAAGGTTGTGAAGAACAAGGTCGCTTCGCCGTTCCGTCAGGCCGAGTTCCAGATTCTTTACGGCAAGGGTATCTACCTCAATGGCGAAATGATCGACCTGGGCGTGCTGCACGGTTTCGTGGAGAAGTCCGGCGCCTGGTATGCCTACAACGGCACCAAGATCGGTCAGGGCAAGGCCAACTCGGCCAAGTTCCTGGCGGACAATCCGGAAGTTGCCGCAGCGCTCGAGAAGCAACTGCGTGGCAAGTTGCTGAGCCCGGCCGCGGACACCAAGGCAGCGGTCAGTCGTGATGAGACCGCCGACGATCTGGCTGACGCTGATATCTGATCGCTTCGATGACCGCCGTACTCGATACCCTCGTCGCGGTGCGGCGAACTGCGATGGACCTGCTTGCCAGGCGCGAGCATGGTCGAGTCGAGCTGACGCGTAAATTGCGCCAGCGCGGCGCTGCCGATGAGTTGATCGAAACAGCCCTCGACCGCTTGATGGAAGAGGGGCTGTTATCGGAATCCCGTTACCTTGAAAGTTTCGTCTCTTCGCGTGCTCGCTCCGGCTACGGTCCGTTGCGAATCCGTGAGGAGTTGGGCCAACGTGGCCTGTCCCGTCCGGATATCGAATTGGCTCTACGGGAAAGTGACATCAATTGGCAGGAACAGTTGACGGACACCTGGCGACGCAAGTTCTCGGGGCATTTACCCATCGATGCACGAGAGCGGGCCAAGCAAGGGCGTTTCCTGGCGTATCGAGGGTATTCCATGGAAATGATCAACCGCTTGTTCAACGGTCGCGGTATGGAAGACTGAAAAAACGGCCCGCTATTTCGATAGCGGGCCGTTTTTTTCATGGGCTCAGCTCACCTTGATCTGCTCCCACGCCAGGCGTTGTGTCTTCTGGGCGGGCTGGACCCAGTTTTCCGGCAAGTTGATGTAGTCCACCAGGGCGCGCAAACGGCCGTGATCGCGGGCGTTGAAGGTGAAGGCCAGTCGCGTCAAGTGATTGAATTGAGCCTCGTCGGGCCCTTCGGCGCTGTGGTCATGTTGGTGAAAACAGTCGTTCAGGCACAGGTCGGCAAATTCCACCTGCATCTGTTGCAGCGCTTGTTCGTTCAGCTTGTGATGCATACGGATCACGAACTGATGCTTGAGCCAGCGGCTGGAATGGAAGTTGCGATAGAACTGGTTGATCTCTTCCACGGCCTCTTCGGCGCTGTGTACCAGGTGCATCAGGTTCAAGTCGGTTGGCAGGATGTAGCGGTTTTCCTCCAACTGTGCGCGGATGAACTCCAGGGCTCCTTGCCAGAACGTGCCCCCGGGAACGTCCAGCAGTACCACGGGCACCAGGGGGCTTTTGCCGGTTTGCACCAACGTCAGGACTTCCAACGCTTCATCGAGGGTGCCAAAACCGCCAGGGCAGAGGACCAGCGCATCAGCCTCCTTGACGAAGAACAGCTTGCGGGTGAAGAAAAAGTGGAATGACAGCAGGTTCGGCGTGCCGTTGACGGTGGGATTGGCATGCTGTTCGAAGGGGAGGGTGATGTTGAAGCCCAGGCTGTGGTCCCTTCCTGCGCCTTCGTGGGCGGCGGACATGATACCGCCGCCGGCACCGGTGATGACCATCATGTCCGAACGGGCCAGCGCGGCCCCCAACTCCTTGGCCATACCGTACAAAGGATGCTCGATGGGCGTGCGGGCCGAGCCGAAAACCGTGACCTTGCGCCGTCCCTTGAACTGTTCGAGGGTGCGAAATGCTTGTTCCAGTTCCCGCAGTGCTTGCAACGTGATCTTGGCATTCCAGCGGTTGTGATCTTCCTGGGCCATGCGTAGCACCGTCAGGATCATGTCACGGTAAATGGGCAGATTCGGGCTGTTGGATGACACCAGGCTGAGCAGCTCTTCAACCTTTTGGGTGAGGTCGTGGCCATGGTTTTCAAAATGACGGCTGAGCAAGTCATTCGGTTTGTACGGCATTCAGCTTCTCCTTCTGACCAGAACCCCCGGCCCGAACGAGAGATTCGTCGGGCCTCGACACTCCGTGTGTCGTTGTCAACCCAGGCAAGTACCTGGGTTCGACCTGGCTCGACGCGGCCTGTAGCAAAGCGATCAAGCCATCCATCGGGTTCCGCTTTTCCCTGGGACGAAAAATAAACACGCGGCAAGACATTGGCAGGCAGCCTTTTCTGCCCGTTATCCTGAATCAGATCCGAGAGTGGATCTTCGGTGTCCTGATCATGACGCTCAAAAGTGACCGTTTGCAACCGCTGGATGCGAGTCATGGAAATACTGCGCCGCTCGTCAGATTATCGACCGGTTGTGTGTCGCTCTGATTTACTGAAGAAAGGTATGCCAATGCAATCGACGTTCGGGGTTGGGCGTCAAACGATGGATTGATGTAGCTGGGGCATGGAGGCGGAAGAAATGACCAGGGTAACTCTGGAGCTCGATACCCAGTTGTACCTGATGTTGTTGGAAGCAGCTCAGGCCAATCGGGTCAGTCTTGAAGAAGAATGCTGCCGTCGGTTGGAAGGCAGGACGTGGCGCTCGCGCTATCTCCAGGCGCTGGTGGCGGAACTGCGCGCCGACGATGAGCAGCGGCGCGCAAGCTCGGGTTGATTATTTTTTCGTCTTGGCCGGTTTCGGGCAATCCGATTCCTGGAAGCGCTCGGTCGCGACCGGGCGGTTGCTTTTGACCTCGGTGAACTCATAACGCAGCGTCGCGCCCTTGGCCATCAGCTTGCGAAAACCCGGGTTGGTACACACCGTGGACCCCAATTGGAAATAAACCGCTTTCGGGTCGGCGCGCATTTGCTGGGCGTGGCTGCTTTGTACACTGAGGTGATTGATCAGTTCGGTGCCTTCGACGGTATAACCCTGGTCGAGAATGTCCTCGTTGATCGCCCGTGGCGTACCGACGCTACTTTCCCTGGCGACGTTCTGCAGCATCTTGTTCAGTTCGAGTTCTTTCAGCGAGGCAGCCTGAGCGCTGAAGGACGTCGCCAGCAGAACGGCAACGGTAGGGACGATAAGGCGCAGCATGAAACTCTCCTGGTTCGGTGACGAGTGGTTCGACCCGTCACCTGACTGTGCGTTCAGTGGCGGGGAATTATAGGGGAGCCTGCCTGAGCGGTACAGGCTTGCCCGCTCTGGTAGACTGCCGGCCTTTATTGCCCTGCCGAGTGTCGTTCGTGTCGAGTTTTTCTGTCTGCTGGCGTCGTTTGCGATGACCCATGCCCCTAACGCCGTAGCCCGTCTGCGCGACCAGCGTATCGACGAAGGCATCAAGCCGCTCCAGGCCCGGGGCTGGCGCGCCCCTCGTTGCAGTGCTTGCCGGGTGATCGAAAGCCACTGTCTGTGTGCCTGGCGTCCGAGCGTCGAGGCCCGCTCCGGGATCTGCCTGATCATGACCAACAAGGAAGTGTTCAAGCCCAGCAACACCGGTTGGCTGATCGCCGACGTGGTGCGTGACAATCACGCGTTCATCTGGTCACGCACCGAAGTCGACGAGCAACTGCTGGCCCTGCTCGATGATCCGCAGTGGCAGCCCTACCTGGTCTTTCCTGGTGAATACGTCGAACCCGCGCGAGTGACTCATACGGTCGACCTGGACCGCTCCAAACGTCCGCTGTTCATTCTGTTGGACGCGACCTGGACCGAGGCGCGCAAGATTTTCCGTAAAAGCCCGTACTTCGATCGTTTGCCGATCCTGAGCCTGTTGCCCGACAGGCTGTCGCGCTACCGCTTGCGCCGCTCGACCCGCAGCGAGCACCTGTGCACCGCCGAAGTCGCGGCGCTGTGTCTGGAACTGGCCGGGGACAGTGATGCAGCGGCGGCCCTGGACGCCTATTTCGATGTGTTCAGCCAACATTACCTGGGTGCCAAGCGTCAGCAGGAGGTGAATGTGTCGACCCCGGCCCACGCCGAGTTGCAGCCCTTTATCCGTACTGCTCCGCCCGTGTTGGCGCAGTAGTGGCCCATACTGTACGCAGCGGCGGTCGTGCTGCTTGACCACCCCGTCTTCGCTGGGCATGCTTGGCGCCGAAAAAACAGGATCATTTGAACAATGGCCACATACGAAATCCTGATTGCCGATGACCACCCGCTTTTTCGCAGCGCGTTGCGTCAGGCAGTGACCCTGGGCCTTGGACCGGATGTCCGGCTGACGGAGGTGGCCAGCATCGCGGAACTGGAGGCCCGGTTGACCGAAAAGGCCGACTGGGATCTGGTTTTGCTGGACCTGAACATGCCAGGTGCCTACGGTTTTTCCGGGCTGGTGCTGCTGCGCGGCCAATACCCACAGATTCCCGTGGTGATGGTCTCGGCCCAGGAAGAAGCTTCGGTCATGGTCAAGGCTCGGGAGTTCGGCGCCAGCGGTTTCATACCTAAATCCAGTTCGTTGGAAATGATCCAGCAGGCCGTGAAGGCGGTGCTCGATGGCGATGTATCCTGGCCGGCCCAGGCCTTTGAGGCGGTCAGTGTGTCCGAGGAAGCCAAGGCCGCCAGCGAAGGCTTGGCCAGCCTTACGCCGCAGCAGTTCCGTGTGTTGACCATGGTCTGCGAAGGCCTGCTGAACAAGCAGATTGCCTATGAGCTGAATGTCTCGGAGGCCACCATCAAGGCCCACGTGACGGCAATATTCCGTAAGCTGAATGTGCGAACCCGGACCCAGGCAGCGTTGCTTCTGCAACAACTTGAGTCAATTTCACCGCAGCCCTGATGCGGATGTTCACGCTTTTTTGACCGGGCGTGAATTAGCTTCTCCACTCCTTTTTGATCAGTGCCCAATTTATGTCACCTTTTAAAGGCCAAACCGGCTTGAAACGCATCCTCAATGCCTCTGGCTATTCCTTTGACGGGCTGCGTGCGGCGTTTGTCGGCGAAGCGGCATTCCGGCAGTTAGTGCTGCTTAACGTTATCTTGATCCCGCTGTCGTTTTTTCTGAATGTCAGTCGCGTCGAGCAGGCCCTGCTGATTGCGGTCTGCCTGTTGGCGTTGATCGTGGAATTGCTCAACTCGGCGGTCGAGGCGGCCATTGACCGCATTTCCCTGGAACGGCACCCGTTGTCGAAAAACGCCAAGGACATGGGCAGCGCTGCCCAGCTTGTCGCGTTGACGATGATCGCGCTGGTATGGGGTGTGGTGCTGCTTTGATCGCTCAGGCGATGGTCGGCAACACGATTTCGTCGCTGCGTCGGACCCCGGCGGTGAAGGCCCGGCACAGGTCGAGAAACTCGCGCATGGCTGAGGTCTGGTATTTCTGTTTGTGCCAGATGAAGTAAAACTGCCGGGCCAAATCCATGCCTGGGGTTTCCACGGCCACCAGGCTGCCGCGGCGGAAGGCATCGCGCAGGGCCAGGCGCGAAATGCAGCCGATGCCCAGGCCGGACTCCACGGCACGCTTGATGGCTTCGGTGTGTTCCAGTTCCAGGCGGATGTTCAGGGCACTGCGATGATGACGCATGGCCTGGTCGAAGGTCAGTCGCGTGCCTGAACCCTGTTCACGCAAGATCCATGCTTCATGGGTCAGCTCCTCTATGGTCGCCTGGCCGCGCTTGGCCAGCGGGTGCTGAGGGGCGCAGAACACCACCAGTTCGTCCTCGACCCAGCTCTGCACCTCGATATCCGGGTGGTTGCAATCGCCTTCGATTAGACCCAGGTCAATTTCATAATGGGCAACCTGGTGCACGATATTGGCAGTGTTTTGCACATGCAGCTTC
Source organism: Pseudomonas citri (assembly GCF_025336485.1). Taxonomy (GTDB): domain Bacteria; phylum Pseudomonadota; class Gammaproteobacteria; order Pseudomonadales; family Pseudomonadaceae; genus Aquipseudomonas; species Aquipseudomonas citri. The sequence goes on from NZ_JAODAB010000005.1 coordinate 176,690, forward strand.
ACCTGGCTTTCCGGATGGCGCTGCATGAAGCCACCGATCAACAGCGTGGCCAGGTAGTTACCAATGGTCAGCGTGGCGCCGACCGCCAGTGAGCCGAAACCGGACTTGCCGTTGAGCAGGTCTTCGATCTCCTTGGCCTGGTCCAGCAGCGCCACCGCCTGGGGCAGCAACTGCTTGCCCAGGGCGTTGAGGCTCAGGCGTTTGCCGGCGCGGTCGAACAGCTGGCAGCTGGATTGACGCTCCAGTTCAGTGATAGATGTGCTGGCGGCCGACTGCGACAGATTGAGCAGGCCCGCAGCGCGGGACACGCTCTCCTGCTGGGCGACGGCGACGAAGACTTGAAGTTGGCGTAGAGTGAATCGCATATCTATATAACCGATAACCCTTATCTTGATAATTCATTTAACAGATATTGTCGCCGCCATTAGAATGCGCTGCAATCGCGCACCTTATCGGCGCAGGCAACATTTCCAGGAGTCCCCCGTACATGAGCAACATGAACCACGAGCGTGTCCTCAGTGTTCATCACTGGAACGACACTCTGTTCAGCTTCAAGTGCACCCGCGATCCGGGCCTGCGCTTCGAGAACGGTCAGTTCGTGATGATCGGCCTGCAACAGCCCAACGGCCGCCCGCTTATGCGCGCTTACTCGATTGCCAGCCCGAACTGGGAAGAGCATCTGGAGTTCTTCAGCATCAAGGTGCCGGATGGCCCGCTGACTTCCCAGCTGCAGCACCTGAAGGAAGGCGACGAGATCATCATCAGCAAGAAACCCACCGGCACCCTGGTGCTGGACGATCTCAAGCCGGGCAAGCACCTGTACCTGCTCAGCACCGGCACCGGCCTGGCGCCGTTCATGAGCGTGATCCAGGATCCGGAAACCTACGAGCGTTTCGAAAAAGTGATCCTGTGCCACGGTGTGCGCTACGTCAATGAAGTCGCGTACCGCGAATTCATCACCGAGCACCTGCCGCAGAACGAGTTCTTCGGCGAAGCGCTGCGTGACAAGTTGATCTACTACCCGACCGTGACGCGCGAGCCGTTCGAAAATGAAGGCCGCCTGACCGACCTGATGCGCAGCGGCAAGCTGTTCAGCGACATCGGCCTGCCGCCGATCAACCCGCAGGACGACCGTGCCATGCTGTGCGGCAGCCCGAGCATGCTCGAGGAAACCAGCCAGGTGCTCGACAGTTTCGGCCTGACCGTTTCGCCGCGTATGCGCGAGCCGGGCGATTACCTGATCGAGCGGGCGTTCGTCGAGAAGTAAGTCGATGAAGACAACTCGGTCTGGCTGACAGACCCTGAAAGCCCGCGCCGCCTGATGAAGGCGGCGCGGGCTTTGTCGTTTCTGGTGGTTACGGTTTCGCCGGAATCACTTCCAGCACCCGAATCAACCCCGGCTGCGGATAATGCCAGCGAACGTCCACGTCCCAGAACTGCGCACCATATTCGCGTTCGGCGACAGGCGTCTGGTAAGCCGGACGTGGGTCCTGCGCCAGGCATTGCTCAATGAGCTCGACCAAGGGCTCTCCCAGGCGCGTGGCATGCTCGTGGGCTTGGAGCAGGGCTGAGTCTGTCCATTGCACTGGGATGGGTTCAGGCGCCGCGCTGGCGATGTGGTTGGTCGCCGAGCCGACAATGTCGGCGTAAGGCACGTAGGGCTTGATGTCCAGGACCGGCGTGCCATCGAGCAGGTCGATGCCCGAAATCCACAGCCGACCGGCTTCGACTCGTTCCAGTTTCACCACCGACTGGCCGATGCCGTTGGGGCGATGGGTGGCGCGGGTGGCAAACACCCCGACAGACTTGTTGCCACCCAGGCGCGGCGGTCGCACTTTCAAGCGTGGCTTGTCTTCCAGGGCCTGGTGGAACAGGAACAGCAACCAGACATGGCTGACCTGTTCCAGGCCCTGCACCGCTTCACCCTGATCGAACGGCGCCACCAGCTCCAGCACGCCGCGGGCGGCCGGGGCCAATTGCGGTTGGCGGGGGATGGCGAACTTTTCCTTGAAACAGGAGCGGACGAAGCCGATGGGGGAGACGGTGTAGGTCATTTTAAGTCTCGAGCTTCAAGCTTCAAGCCGCAAGTGGAAAGCTTGCCGCTTGAGGCTTGGAGCTATTGTTCAAGCTCTGACGCGTAGCGTCAGCCCCTTGAGGAAATTGCGCAGCAACTGATCGCCACACGGACGGTAGTTGGTGTGGCCGAACTTGCGGAACAGTGCGCTGAGTTCTGGTTTGGATACCGGGAAGTCAGCAGACTTGAGGATGGCGTGCATGTCGTCTTCCTTCAGTTCGAAGGCCACCCGCAGCTTCTTGAGGATGATGTTGTTGGTCACCGGCACTTCGATCGGCTGCGGCGGACGGCTTTCGTCCTTGCCGCGTTTGAAGATCACCAAACCGTCGAGGAAGTGCGCCATGACCTCGTCAGGGCAGAACACAAAGCCTTCTTCCTCGTCTTTCTTGAGGTAGCCCGCCAGGTCGGCCAGGGTCACTTGCTGGCCACCGAGCTTGATGATCTCGATGACTTTCTTGTCGCTGATGTCGAGCATGTAGCGCACGCTGCGCAGTACGTCGTTGTGAATCATGTGGGCAATCCTGATCGATCGGCAATGGGCGCCCCAGCCAGCGGTGGCGCCGAAAAAATTAGAACTTCTCTTTGGCGGACAGGTAGCGCCATTGGCCCAGCGGTACCTTGCCAATGGACACGCCACCGATGCGGATACGGCGAATGGCGACCACCTTGAGGCCGACGGCCTGGCAGAGCAGGGCGAGGATGCCCGGTTGCGGGTTCTTCATGGCGAAGCGCAGGCGGTTCTCGTTCTGCCAACTGGCCTTGACCGCCGGCAATTCCTTGCCTTTGTAGCTCAAGCCATGGTTCAGGCGATTCAGGCCATGGGCGACCATCTCGCCTTCGACTTCCACCACATATTCCTGTTCGATCCTGGCGGCGTCGGCGGTGAGCTTGCGCAGGATCTTCCAGTCCTGGGTGAACACCAGCAGGCCGCTGGCATTGGCTTGCAGGTCGGCGCTGGCGGTCAGGCGCAGGAAGTGCCCCCTGAGCGGTCGTTTGCCGAAGCGATGCTCCTCGCTCAGGGACTGCGGGCCCAGGGTGGCCATTGCCGTGTCCACGTCCATGCCCACCGGGACATTCATCAACAGCGTCACCGGTTCCGGTGCGGTGGCCTTGGCCTCGGGGTCGAGTTCGACCTTCTGGGTGGTGACCTTGAACTGCGGTTCGTCGATGACTTCGCCATCCACGGTGACCCAGCCGCCCTCGATGAACAACTCCGCCTCCCGGCGAGAACAGCCGACCAGTTCGATGAGGCGTTTGGAGAGACGAATCGGGTCAGTCATGACAGGGCCGTAACAAAAAGAGGGTGGGCATTGTACCTGCCCGGAGCAGGTTAATCGCGGGTCTTTTAGCCGCGCCCGGCCTTGAGGTCGGGCTGCTTGTAGCGCATGTGCAGCAATGGGTACGGTTGGTTCATGCCATCGTGTGCCGAGCGGCCGATTACTTCGAACCCCTGCTTGAGGTAAAAACCCAGGGCTTGCGGGTTCTGTTCGTTGACGTCCAGCTCGTCGGCGTTGAGGTTTTCCATGGCATAGCGCAGCAGTTGCTTGCCCAGGCCCTGGCCGCGGTGCTGCGGATCGATGAACAGCATCTCGACCTTGCCGGCCGCGACGCCGGCGAAACCGGTGATCCGTTGGCGGGTATCGCGGGTGCAGATGAGCATCACGGCGTCCAGGTAGCGGGTGAGCACCAGGTTCTTCAGCAACTCGATGTAGCTGTCCGGTAGAAAATCATGGGTGGCACGTACGGAAGCCTCCCAGACTTGCGTCAGTTCCTGATAGTCGCTCGGTTTCGGTGTATGGATGACCGAATGCTGACGCATGCTCGCCTGTTCCTTTTGCTCTATGCCTTGGATGTCTCCATACGATAGTCGTAAAAAAGCCCCGCATCTTGTCGCAAGGGCGGGGCTTCTCTGTTTTTCGGCTGGTGAACAGACCTGTGGGGCGGATCAGCCGATCTGCTCAGCCCACAAGTCATATTCGTCGGCGTCGGTCACCTTGCACCAGACCTTGTCACCCGGCTTGAGGTTGCTGCCGTTGTCGATGAACACGTTGCCATCGATTTCCGGGGCGTCGAAGAAGCTGCGGCCGACGGCGCCTTGCTCGTCCACTTCGTCCACCAGCACTTCGATTTCACGGCCGATGCGCATTTGCAGGCGCGCCGAGCTGATGGCCTGCTGGTGCGCCATGAAGCGCTCCCAACGGTCCTGCTTGACCTCGTCCGGGACGACGTCCAGGTCCAGGTCGTTGGCCGGTGCACCGTCGACGGGCGAATACTGGAAGCAGCCGACGCGGTCGAGCTGGGCTTCGGTCAGCCAGTCCAGCAGGTATTGGAAATCTTCTTCGGTTTCGCCGGGGAAGCCGACGATGAAGGTCGAACGGATGATCAGGTCCGGGCAGATTTCGCGCCAGTTCTTGATGCGGGCCAGGGTCTTGTCTTCGAACGCCGGCCGCTTCATGGCCTTGAGGACTTTCGGGCTGGCATGCTGGAACGGGATGTCCAGGTACGGCAGGATCTTGCCGGCAGCCATCAACGGGATCAGTTCGTCGACGTGCGGGTAAGGATAGACGTAATGCAGGCGGACCCAGACGCCGAGGGTGCCGAGGGCTTCGCACAGCTCGGTCATGCGGGTTTTCACCGGTGCGCCGTTCCAGAAGCCGGTGCGGTACTTCACGTCGACGCCGTAGGCACTGGTGTCCTGGGAGATCACCAGCAGCTCCTTGACGCCGGCCTTGACCAGGCGCTGGGCTTCGTCGAGCACATCACCCACCGGACGGCTCACCAGCTTGCCGCGCATCGACGGGATGATGCAGAAACTGCAACTGTGGTTGCAGCCTTCGGAAATCTTCAGGTAGGCGTAATGACGCGGGGTCAGCTTGACACCTTGTGGCGGCACCAGGTCGATCAGCGGGTTGTGGTCCTGTTTGGGCGGCACTACTTCGTGTACCGCGTTGACCACTTGCTCGTACTGCTGCGGGCCGGTCACGGACAACACGCTCGGGTGGACCTCGCGGATGTTGCCTTCTTCCACGCCCATGCAGCCGGTGACGATGACCTTGCCGTTTTCCTTGATGGCTTCGCCGATCACTTCCAGGGACTCGGCCTTGGCCGAATCGATGAAGCCGCAGGTGTTGACCACGACCACGTCGGCGTCCTGATACGTGGACACGACGTCATAACCTTCCATGCGCAGCTGGGTCAGGATGCGCTCGGAGTCGACCAGAGCCTTCGGGCAACCCAGGGAAACGAAGCCGACCTTCGGATTGGCTGGCGCATTATTGGTGGACATGTCTAACCTCGGTGTAGGGGGATCGTCTCTTGCCGAGACAGGGCGCCTGGCGCGCCTCTGATCAAAAAGTGCGCAATTCTAGCGATGGTGGAGGCACTTGACCAGCTTTAAACGGGGAAAAACGACGAGTGCTGCGCTATGCTTCGCGCCTTTGTGCCTTACTGGGTTCTACAGTCAACAAAAGACCTGTAACACAATGTGAAACAGCGCAGGTTGCATTACTGCGCAACGTGCTTCGTACAAGAAGACAGGTCTGGGAATCAGGAGTGTTGGATGGGTCATGCAAGTAGTCAGGCGGCAGGCGCCGAGCAATCGGCGGCCAAGCCGCTTAGCATGCTGGTGGCGGCGGTCGGGGTGGTTTATGGCGACATCGGCACGAGCCCGTTGTACACCCTCAAGGAGGTGTTTTCCGGCGGCTATGGCGTGCCAGTCAACCATGATGGGGTGCTGGGGATCCTGTCGCTGATTTTCTGGTCGCTGATCTGGGTCGTGTCGATCAAGTACATGATGTTCGTCCTGCGGGCCGACAACCAGGGCGAGGGCGGGATCATGGCGCTCACCGCCTTGGCGCGCCGAGCGGCGGGCACGCGCAAGCGATTGCGTACCTTGCTGGTGGTCTGCGGCCTGATTGGCGCGGCACTGTTCTATGGCGACAGCATGATCACCCCGGCGATTTCCGTGCTCTCGGCGATCGAAGGCCTTGGCCTGGCGTACGAGGGCATTGATCACTGGGTGGTGCCGCTGTCGCTGGTGGTGCTGGTAGGGCTCTTTATCATCCAGCGCCATGGCACCGCGCGCATCGGCATCCTGTTCGGCCCGATCATGGTGACCTGGTTCCTGGTGCTCGGTGCCCTTGGCGTCTATGGCATCAGCCAGCACCCGGAGGTGCTGCAAGCGGTGAACCCAGTCTGGGCCGTGCGTTTTTTCCTTGTCCATACCGGCATGGGCGTGGCGATCCTCGGCGCCGTGGTACTGGCGCTGACCGGTGCCGAAGCGCTGTACGCCGATATGGGGCACTTCGGCCGCAAGCCGATCGCCCGCGCCTGGTTCATGCTGGTGCTGCCGGGACTGATGCTGAATTATTTCGGCCAGGGCGCGTTGTTGCTGGGTGATCCGGAAGCGGCACGCAACCCGTTCTACCTGCTGGCACCAAGCTGGGCGTTGATCCCGTTGGTGGGCCTGGCGACCCTGGCCACGGTGATCGCGTCGCAAGCGGTGATTTCCGGCGCGTTTTCCCTGACGCGCCAGGCGATCCAACTTGGCTACATTCCACGCATGTACATCCAGCACACGTCCAGCGACGAACAGGGCCAGATCTACATCGGCGCGGTGAATTGGTCGCTGATGGTCGGCGTGGTGCTGCTGGTGCTGGGTTTCGAGTCCTCTGGCGCGTTGGCGTCGGCCTACGGCGTGGCCGTGACCGGCACCATGTTGATGACCACGATCCTGGTCTCGGCGGTCATGCTGCTGCTGTGGAAATGGCCACCGGTGCTGGCGGTGCCGGTGTTGATCGGCTTCTTGCTGGTGGATGGCCTGTATTTCGCGGCCAACGTGCCGAAGATCGTCCAGGGCGGTGCGTTCCCGGTGATCGCCGGTATCGCCTTGTTCGTGCTGATGACCACCTGGAAGCGCGGCAAGCAGTTGCTGGTGGAGCGCTTGGACGAAGGTGCGTTGCCGTTGCCGATCTTTATCAGCAGCATCCGCGTGCAGCCGCCGCATCGCGTGCAGGGTACAGCCGTGTTCCTGACCGCGCGTTCGGACGCCGTCCCCCACGCGTTGTTGCACAATTTGCTGCACAACCAGGTTCTGCATGAGCAGGTGGTGTTGCTGACGGTGGTATACGAAGACATTCCCCGGGTGCCGCCACAGCGGCGTTTCGAGGTCGATGCCTATGGCGAGGGCTTCTTCCGGGTGATCCTGCACTTTGGCTTCACCGACGAGCCGGATGTCCCGCAGGCACTCAAGCTCTGCCATCTGGATGACCTGGACTTCAGCCCGATGCGGACCACGTATTTCCTCAGCCGCGAAACGGTCATCGCCTCGAAACTCGAAGGCATGGCCCGCTGGCGCGAGGCGTTGTTCGCCTTCATGCTGAAAAACGCCAATGGCAACCTGCGCTTTTTCAACCTGCCGTTGAACCGGGTGATCGAGCTGGGGACGCAGGTCGAGATGTAGCAGCACCATGAAACAAAAAGCCCCTGTTGTCTTGCGACAGCAGGGGCTTTTTGTTGGTCGTCTGTCAGATCACTGCTCGGCCACCTTGGTTTGCCGTTCGTTGATCTCATCGATCAGGCGCTTGGCCAGGGCCGGGTAGTTTTCGTCGAAGTGGTGGCCGCCCGGCAACTTGATGGCTTCGCCGACCGCGGTCTTGTCGGTGCAACCGCTTTCGTCGGCCTCTTCGCCGCCGTAGATGCATACCACCTTGTCGGCGGGCAGCTTGGCCATTTCCGGGCCGGTGGCGGCTTCGGTGCCGGCGTTGCCGAGCCAGCCTTCGACTTCGATCTCGAAGCTGCCGGTGCGGGCGAAGGCCAGCAGGATGATCGCATCGACCCGCTGTTGTTCGGTGGCCGGCAGACGGTTGTAGATGGCCGGCAGTACGTCAGCGCCGAAGGAATAGCCGGTCAGGATAAAGCGCTTGGTGCCCCAGACCTGGCGGTAGTGTTGCATCAATTCGGCGAGGTCCACCGCGCTCTGCTCGGGGCTTTTGTGCTGCCAGTAGTAGCGCAGGGTGTCGATGCCGACCACGGGATAACCGATCTTGGCCATTTCATCGGCCACGTCACGGTCCAGGTCGCGCCAGCCGCCGTCGCCAGAGAGGAACAGGGTCACGGTGTCCCGCGCTTGGCTGGCCGGTACTTCCACCACGGGAATGGCCAGGCCGCCCTTGCCCTTCTCGGTGCCGACGAGGATCTTGCGTAGTTCGTTGTTCAGCACTTGCGGCAGGTTGATGTCATAGTCGCTGATGCTGGTCTCGGCGTTCTTCTGATCCCGTACGAAAGCGGCACTGGTGTCGTCGGGGTTGTCGTTCCAGGCAACCAGCCAGTGCCCGTGGGCTGCGGTTTTAGGCAGCAGGTGGGTGCAGCCGGGCTTTTCCAGGGCCAGGTCGACCGAAACAGCCTTGGCGTTGTCGTCTTTCTGCTCCGCCAGCCAGCGCCAGGCCAGTACGGCGCCAGGGCCAATGCCGCTGACCAGCGTGGCGGGTCCCTGGAGCTCGCGCAGGCCGGCTTGCAAGGCACGACCTTGCAGCATGCAGTCCTGAGGCAGGATCACCTGGACGATCAGCGCCGAGCCGCTGCGGCTGAGGGTCGTCAATTGAGTGTCGCTGAGCTTCTGGTCTTCATTGACCGCCACCAGGACCTGGGCACGGGGCTTGGTGCCGGGAGTGACGCGGGTCATCGGCGCGCCGCCAGCGGGCGCCAGTTGTTCCAGGGTGGGTTGTGGGGCCGGGCGGTTCCAATACCAGTAACCGCCACCGAGAATCACCGCCAGCACTAGCAGGGCGGCCACTACGTATCGCCAGGAGCGTTGCATCATCAGCGTTTCACCAGTCCAGTCAGGCCGCCTGCAATCAAGGCGGCAGTGTCGGCCAGCGCCACCAGCGGATCGAGTCCGGCGGGCACAGCCATGTAACGAGGTTCCCAGTCAGGCTGGAATTTGTCTTTGAAGCGGCGCAGCCCCTGGAAATTGTAGAGCTGCTCGCCGCGACGGAACACCATCGAGCCCAGGCGTTGGGTCAATGGCGCGCCGCGCCGCGGTTGCAGGCCCGACAGCGGGACCATGCCAAGGCTGAAGCGGGCGTAGCCATGGTTTTTATAATGTTGGATCAGGCCGACCATCATGAATTCCATGGTCAGCTTTGGCGCATCGGGGTGGGCGCGCATCAGGTCGAGGCTGGCCAGTTCCGGGTTATGGGTTTCCAGCAGGTTGGCGAACGCCACCGGACGCCCCTCGAAACGAATCACCGCGATGCGGAAGTGCTTGAGGTAATCATCGCTGAAACGGCCCAGGGAAAAGCCTTTCTCGCGTACGTTCTTGCCGGTGAGCCAGGCATCGGAAATCACCTTGAGCTCATCCATCGGTGCCTCGCCCTGCTCATGGATCTCCAGCGACAGGCCATCGCGGGTGCCGCGGTTCCAGGTGTAGCGCAAGTCCTTCATTTCCTTGCCCTTGGCCTCGAGGTCGAAACGCTTGAGGTCGACCCGGGCTTCTTCACCCAGCTTGATTGCCGTCAGACCGATGTCCATGTAGTACGGCAGGTTCTCGGCGCGCACCTGGTAGAACACCGGGCGGGCGTGGTGGACGTCGCACAGGTCACGGAATTGCCAGATCATCTCGGCTCGTTGCTGGGCCGGGCCGATCGGGTCATACAGCGCCACCAGGCTGCGACCGCGACGGGCATACATCAGGAACGCTTCGTCGTTGGGGTGAAACAGCAACGCCTTGTCGCCGGTCAGGGACAGGCCGCCGTCGGGTTGCGAGGAGGTCATGAGAATCGTCTTGGCCCGCTCCAGCTCTTCGGCCGTCGGCAGGTGAATCACCGGCCGCGCGGTACGCAGCAACCAGGTCAGCGACACCACCACCAGCAGCACCGCAGCCCCCAGCAGCGAGCGCAGGCCACGCGGGGCATCGGCGTCGAGGGTGAACTGCCACCACAGTTGATGGCTATAGGGCACGTCCTGGTAGGCAAACAGCAGCAGCCAGATCGATGCACCGAGCACGCACAGACTGGCGATCAGGAACAGTGGGGAAAAGGGCAGTTCGGTCAGGCGACTCGGGCGATAGAAAGAGCGCCGGAACACCGCCAGCAGTGCTGCGGTCAGGGTCAGCAGCGTGGCCTCTTCCCAATCGAACCCCTTGAGCAGCGAGAGCAGGGCGCCCACCAGCAGCAAGACGGTGGTCAGCATCCAGGCGGCCGACAGGCGACGGCGCAGGCCCTGGGCGAGCAACAGGCAGAGCACGCCCACCAGGCTGGCGCCAAAGTGCGAGGCGTCCACCAGCCGATGAGGAATCAGGAAACCGATGTGCTCCAGGCGCGTGTCGATTTCCGGCGTCACGCCGGAAAACAGCAGCACCACGCCGGACAGGAACACCAGCACCGCCAGGATCGGCGCGGCGAAGCCGGACGCGGCCCGCAGGGTCTGGCGTGTCTGGAACAAGCGCTGCGCTTCGTTGATCAGCAGCAGCACGCAGGCCACCAGCATGGGCAGCAGCACGTAGATCAGGCGATAGAGCAACAGGGCGGCGGCCAGTGGTGCGGCGCCCAGCTTGTCGGCGAAAGCGGCCAGCAGGATCGCTTCGAACACCCCGACGCCGCCGGGTACATGGCTGAGTACGCCAGCAGCCAGCGCCAACAGGTACACCAGCAGGAATGCGCCGAACGGAGGCGCTTCGGGCAGCAGCAGGTACAACACCGTGGCGGCGGCGGCCACGTCCAGCGCGGTGATGACCAGTTGCAGGAACGTCAGTCGTCGGCCCGGCAAGCGCAGGGTGCGGCGCCCGGCCTTGACCAGCAGGCTGTCGCGCCGGGGTTGTTCCGGCAGGCGTCGACGGTAGATGCCGATAGCCAATACGCTGGTGAGCAGCAGCACAGCCGTTGCAATCGCGGCCAGCAGGCTGGCGGGCAAGTGCAGCGCGGCGGACGCGGCCGGCAGGTTGCTGAGGGTGGCCAATGCCGCCAGCGGGGGCAGGGCGCAGCCCAGCGACAGGCTGGCAAACAACGTCATGTGGGCGACGTCCGCAGCTCCCAGGCCATGGCGCGCGTACAGACGGTAGCGCACCGAACCGCCGGACAGCAGCGAGAGGCCAATGGCATTGCCGATGGCGAAAGCGGTGAATCCACCCAGGATCAAGGTTTGCGGCGGCAGTGTCACGCCGGCATAACGGCTGGCGGACCATTCATAGCCCAGCAGGATGACGAAGCCGGCCACTGTGGCGGCAATCGCACCGAGCAGGGCTGGCCGGGGCACTTCCAGAATCGAATCGTGCAGCGCGTAGAGGTCGAGCTCGCTCAGCAGGTGGCGACAGGCAATCAGTGCAATTGCAAATAACAACAGCGTGACGGCAAGGCCAATGGGTTGGCGGTATTGACTGATACGGTCGAGCCAGCGCAGTCGCTCGGCCTTGACGGGTGGTGTTGCGGTAACAGGATCTTGCGGGTCAGAGTGGGCGCGCATCAATCACCTCTTGAGCTATGCGCGACAGGATGGGGCTATCCGGCCAAGTTACCAATCCCTTCGGCAGAAAAAAATTACAAAATATTTGTAATAAAGCCTTTTTTCGACAGATACAAAAAAGGCCACTCTTTCGAATGGCCTTTCTTGATATTTGGTTGCGGGAGCCGGATTTGAACCGACGACCTTCGGGTTATGAGCCCGACGAGCTACCAGGCTGCTCCATCCCGCGTCTGTGAGGCGGCATTCTACAGGCGAACGCCAGAGTGTCAACCAGTAAACGTCTTCAATCCCAAATTATCGGTCGATCTGCCTGGGATTGTCCTAAATGCGCGAAATCAAAAAGAAAATTGTCCTACAACTGCGAGCCGGCAGCGTCGTCGCACCGACGGCCTATGTGGTCATGGACGAAAACAGAGGCGCACAAAAAAGGCCACTCTTTCGAGTAGCCTTCTTTGATGTTTGGTTGCGGGAGCCGGATTTGAACCGACGACCTTCGGGTTATGAGCCCGACGAGCTACCAGGCTGCTCCATCCCGCGTCTGTGAGGCGGCATTCTACAGAGGATCGCCAGGCTGTCAACCCCTACGGCAGAAAAAACTGTTCAGCTTCAATTGCTTAGCCGGGAGCCGGGGCATCGTGATCGCGTTGTGACGCAAGCGGGGCAAGGGTTTGTGCTCTATTGAAGGGGGTGCGGTGATTGAATGGATAAATTCTGCGTAGGCCTCTTCCCTCATCATAGAAGGAATTTTCAAACCACTGGTGCTATATACAGGTGCCGGTGAGATACTGATGACCCGATCCGCCGCGCACGCCGCTTTTTCCATGACACAACGCAAGATCATCCACGTCGACTGTGACTGCTTCTACGCCGCTATCGAGATGCGTGATGACCCACGGCTGGCCGGTAAACCCCTTGCGGTGGGTGGATCGGCGGACCGACGCGGTGTGATTGCCACGTGTAATTACGAAGCGCGGGCTTATGGGGTGCGCTCGGCCATGTCCTCCGGCCATGCCTTGAAGCTCTGTCCGGACCTGACCATCGTCAAGCCACGGATGGATGCCTATCGGGAAGCGTCGAAGGAAATTCATACGATTTTCAGCGATTACACCGACCTGATCGAGCCGCTGTCTCTGGACGAGGCCTATCTGGATGTTTCTGCCAGCACCCATTTCGCTGGCAGCGCCACCCGCATCGCCCAGGACATCCGCCGGCGCGTTTCCAATCAGTTGCACATCACGGTGTCCGCTGGTGTTGCGCCGAACAAGTTCCTGGCCAAGATTGCCAGCGACTGGAAAAAACCTAACGGTTTGTTCGTCATCACGCCGGACCAGGTCGAGGATTTTGTCGCAGCCCTGCCGGTGAGCAAGCTCCATGGCGTCGGCAAGGTCACCGCCGACAAGCTGAGCCGGCTCGGCATCGGCGATTGCCTGCAGTTGCGCGAGTGGGACAAGTTGGCCTTGGTGCGCGAATTCGGCAGCTTTGGCGAGCGGCTCTGGAGCCTGGCCCGAGGCATCGACGAGCGTCTGGTGCATAACGACAGCCGGCGGCAATCCATCAGTGTGGAAAACACCTACGATGTCGATTTGCCTGACCTGGCGAGCTGCCTCGACAAACTGCCGGAACTGATGCAAACCCTCAGCGGGCGCATGGCGCGGATCGACAGCAGTTATCGACCCGGCAAACCGTTCGTCAAAGTGAAATTCCATGACTTCACCCAGACCACGCTGGAACAGGCCGGGGCAGGGCGGGACCTGGGCAGTTACCAGTTGTTATTGACCCAGGCGTTCAACCGGGGCGGCAAGCCGGTGCGGTTGCTGGGGATAGGCGTGCGGCTGGAGGATTTGCGTGGTGGGTTCGAGCAGTTGGAGTTGTTCGAGCGGTGAGGCCGCTGTTGGCCGCGAGGAAATCCTGTGGGAGCAAAGCTTGCTCGCGATGGCGGCGGCACATGCACCTCATTGGAGGCTGACCCACCGCTATCGCGAGCAAGCGTTGCTCCCACAAGCCTTGTTTTCACACAGTATTCTGGGGTGGTCAGTGCGAGCCAGGATCCGCCACCAACCGTCCGCCATCCTTGGTCAGTGCCTTCATGAATTCGGCTTGCAGCTCCGGGTCATTGCGGGTCAGTTCGATCAGGCTCTGTTCCAGCTCGCTGGCTTCTTCCTCCAGCCCCAGTTGCGACAGGCGCTTGACCCGGTGGACCCACTGGCTCACTTCGTCGTCTTCCAAGTCGTCGTAGATCAGGGTGTGGGCTTCCAGCAGCTTGCTGCGCAAGGTGCTGCTGATGCTCAGGGACGAATCGGTGTGTACCTCGTCCTGGGCGTCCGTCACGCTGATCTGCAATTTGCCGAACTGGTTCAGGTCCTGCTCGGCGAATGGACTCTCCAGCAGGTTCAGGCGCAACACGCCATTGCGGTCGGTGCTCAGTTCGAACGTCTGCCGGGCAACCTTGACCTCCACCGGGCGCTCACTCCAGGGCAGGCTCGAGTGTTCCGTGCGCTTGTCACGCTGGACCTCGTCAATGCCTGCCAGGTTCTGCTGGGCGCGACCGTGGGAGGGCACGTTCATGAACGGGTTGAGCCCGGCGAAACCGTAGCTGAGCCAGTCACGAGTCACGCTGTCCGGCAGGTTGCCGAGGGCGAATACGTTGACCACGTTCGCACCGACGCCGGCCACCACGGCCACCGCGCCGAGCGGGATCTCGTAGATTTCCCGCCAGGGTTGGTACGGTGTGTAGCGATCGTAGTGACGGGTGACTTCGAACTCGGTGACCTCGAAGGTCTTCTGTTCGTTGATCCGGATCCGACGTTGCGGCAGGTCGAGCACCTTGGGTTCGCCCACATCGATCTGCAGGCTATGGTCGAGCAGTTTGCGCTCGACCCGCTCTTCGTGCTCGCTGCGCTGCGACATCTGGTTGGCGCAGCCACTGACCAGCAGGGCGCCGCACAGCGCGGCGCCCCCGAGGCCTAAGGTGTTTCGCTTGAACATGACGTCTCTATCTGGTGTCAGCGGCGGATACGGGCCTGGAGGAATGACAGCACATCGGCAACTGGCAGCGCTTGTGGCTCGGCCTCGGTGCGGCTCTTGTATTCCAGGTTGCCTTCGGCCAGGCCACGATCACTGACGACGATCCGATGCGGGATGCCGATCAGTTCCATGTCGGCGAACTTGATGCCTGGGCTGGTTTTCTTGTCGCGGTCGTCGAGCAGCACTTCGAAGCCAGCGGCCGTCAGTTCGGCGTAGAGCTTGTCCGTGGCTTCGCGAACCAGATCGGTCTCGTAGCGCAGCGGTACCAGGGCGATCTGGAACGGGGCCAGGGTGTCGCTCCAGATGATGCCTTTCTCGTCGTTGTTCTGTTCGATGGCAGCCGCCACCACGCGGGAGACGCCAATGCCGTAGCAGCCCATTTCCAGGGTGACTGGCTTGCCGCTCTCGCCCAGCACTTCGCATTTCATCGCCTTGCTGTACTTGTTGCCCAGCTGGAAGATGTGCCCGACTTCGATGCCGCGCTTGATTTCCAGGATGCCCTTGCCGTCCGGGCTCGGGTCACCGGCCACGACGTTGCGCAGGTCCGCGATGGTCGGGACGGGCAGGTCGCGCTCCCAGTTCACGCCGAAGTAGTGCTTGTCGTCGATATTGGCACCAATGGCGAAGTCACTCATCAGCGCCACCGAACGGTCGATGATGATCGGCAGCGGCAGATTCAGCGGGCCGAGGGAACCGGCACCGGCGCCAATGGCGTCGCGCAGTTCCGCGTCGGAGGCCATGACCAGCGGACTGGCAACGCCTGGCTGGTTGGCGGCCTTGATTTCGTTCAGCTCATGATCGCCACGGACGATCAGGGCGATCAGCTTGCCGGCTTCTTCGGCATGGACGATCAAGGTCTTGATGGTACGTTCGATCGGCAGGTCGTAGCCTTCCACCAACTGGGCGATGGTCTTGGCGTTCGGGGTGTCGACCAGCCGCAAGGCTTCGCTCGGCGCAGGGCGGGACGTTTCCCGTGGCACGGCTTCGGCTTTCTCGATGTTCGCGGCGTAGTCCGAGCCGTTGCTGAAGACAATGTCGTCTTCGCCGGATTCGGCCAGTACGTGGAACTCGTGGGAACCTGCGCCGCCGATGGAGCCGTTGTCGGCTTCGACCGGGCGGAATTTCAGGCCCAGGCGCGTGAACACGTTGCAGTACGCTTCGTGCATGCGATCGTAGGTCACCTGCAGCGAGGCCAGGTCGGCGTGGAACGAGTAGGCGTCCTTCATGATGAATTCGCGACCACGCATCAGGCCGAAGCGTGGGCGGATCTCATCACGGAATTTGGTCTGGATCTGATACAGGTTGATGGGCAACTGCTTGTAGCTGCTCAACTCGTTGCGCATCAGGTCGGTGATCACTTCTTCGTGGGTCGGGCCTGCGCAGAAATCACGACCGTGGCGGTCCTTGATGCGCAGCAGCTCCGGGCCGTACTCTTCCCAGCGCCCCGACTCCTGCCACAACTCGGCTGGCTGGGTGCCCGGCATCAACACTTCCAGGCAGCCAGCGGCATTCATTTCCTCGCGCACGATGGCTTCCACCTTGCGCATCACTCGCAAGCCCATCGGCAGCCAGGTGTAGAGACCCGAGGCGAGTTTGCGGATCATGCCGGCACGCAGCATCAGCTGATGGCTGATCACGACGGCGTCGGAAGGTGTTTCTTTGAGTGTGGCGAGCAAAAATTGACTGGTGCGCATGGTTGGCCGTTGTCGGTTGCTGATGACGGGAAGTGACGAAGCATTGTACGGGCGAGATGCCCCGGCGTACAGGCGCGTGGCCGGTGGCCGGACGCAAGCGCCGGTTTCGTCGAGGTTTTCTGACGTTTCCTACGAAGTTTCCTGCGTTTCTTCCGCGGGCCGGGCCGGCGTCGCTTCCGAGGTGACGGTCGAGCCCTTGTGGCGGTTTTCCTGGTACCAGTGCAGGGCGATCAGGATCAGCGTCGGGACCCCGAGCAATGCCGTGATCAGGAAGAAATTGTGGTAACCGAATTTTTCCACCATGACCCCTGAATAACCACCGATCAGGCGGGGAAGCAACAGCATGATCGAGCTGAGCAGGGCGTATTGGGTGGCCGAGAACTTCAGGTTGGTCAGGCTCGACAGGTAGGCGACGAACGCCGAGGTGGCCAGGCCGGAACTGAAATTGTCCAGGGAGATGGTGAGGATCAGCATCTTCAGGTTGGCGCCCATGTCGGCCAGCATCAGGAACAGGATGTTGGTGGCGGCCGAGGCGACGCCGCCGATGAATAGGATCGGCAGGATGCCGAAGCGCACGATCAACAGGCCGCCCATGCCGGCGCCGACGAGGGTCATGATCAGCCCGAAAATCTTGCTGATGCTGGCGATCTGGTCTTTGGTGAAACCCTGGTCGATGTAGAACACATTGGCCATGACGCCCATGACCGTGTCGGACATCCGATAGGTTGCAATCAGCCCGAGCAGCAGCAGGGCTTGCCAGCGATAACGCAGGATGAAGTCGTTGACGGGGGTGAGCACGGGTGCGAGCCCGCGCCGGCCCATGGTCGAGAGGCACAGGGCGGTCAGGAGGATATAGAGGATGGCGCGCAGGAAGGCACGGTCTTCGAGCAGCAGGTCAAGCAGGCTGACGCCTTCGAACAGGACGCTGGCGAAGTCGGTGTTATAGAGCTGGGTGAACATGGCGGGTACCGACACCAGCAGCACGATCAGCACGAACACCGACGCCAATTGGTGGACGAACGTGTAGCGTCCGGCCTGCAGCTGTGTGCGCAGCGGCACCGGCGGTTCGCGCATGAACAGCGAGGTCAGCAGCGCCGGGACCATCAGCACCCCGAACAGTAGGTACGTACCGGTCCAGGCCGAGTGTTTATAGTTGAAACCGGTGGAGCCGAACCCTTCGGCGAAGAACAGTGCGCCGGCCGTGGCCAGCAGCGCAGCGACGCGATAGCCGGACATGTAGCTGGCAGCGAGGGCCGCCTGGCGGGTGTTATCGACGATTTCCAGACGATAGGCGTCGACGGCGATGTCCTGGGTGGCCGAGGCAAAGGCCACGATCACGGCGATGGCGATCAACCAGGACAGGTGTTTTTGTGGATCGCAGAAACCCATCCCGACCAGGCCTAGGATCACCAGGGCCTGGGAGAGCACGAGCCATGAGCGGCGCCGTCCCAGTTTGCCCAGCAATGGCAGGCGCCATTGGTCGAGCAGCGGCGACCAGACCCATTTGAAGGCGTAGGCCAGGCCGATCAGGCTCGCGTAGCCGATGGTCTCGCGGGCCACGCCGGCCTCGCGCAACCAGACCGAAAGCGTGGAAAACACCAGCATGTACGGCAAGCCGGCGGCGAAGCCAAGCAGCAACAGCACGAGCGTCGAGGGACTGGCATAGGCGGCGAGGGCGGCGCGCCAGGTTTTACGGGGCATGGGCTGGAGTCTGCCTCAAAAATTGCGAAAACAAAGCGCGCACTCTAACCGCTGTGCTCTACCGGGCGCCAGCCATGGCGCTGAATATCAACACGATTATTCAGGACACTGATTCCTTCCATGCGCAGGCGCGCGCGCTGTTCATCCCCCGAGACGCTTCCGGCGGGCAGGCTGATCCGACCGCCGGCACCCAGGACCCTGTGCCAGGGCAGCTTGGTGTCGTCCGGCAACTGGCTCAGGGTGCGCCCGACCCAGCGCGCCGCACGGCCCAGGCCGGCCATTTCGGCGAGCTGGCCGTAGGTCACGACCTTGCCGGTGGGCACCTGTGCCAGGGTCAGGTAGAGCGTGGTGCGGCGGATCTGGGCGGCGCTCTCGGCGTCTGCAAGGGGCTGGGTCACGTCGAAAATTCCTGGAAAAGGACCGTCTGTAGATTAATCGCAGTACGGCTGATTGAGAAATGAACTCATTCGAAATGCTCGGGTCAGTCGTTGCTCAGGTGCCTTCCTTTGGAGAATGCCGTCTTTTCACCGCAAACTTGAGCTCTTTGTACGCTTATGTTGTCCAGAACCTTGTTGTGCCTCGCCATTACCGGCGCTTCCATGCCCTTGCTCGCCGATACCGTCTGGTTGAAGAACGGGGACAAACTCAGCGGCAAGATTACCGTTTTCGATGGCGGCAAATTGCTGATCCAGACCGAATACGCCGGCGCGATTCCCGTCGACTGGAAACAGGTCAAGACCCTGGAAAGTGACCAGCAGCTATTGGTCAAGCAGGACGCCTACACCGGTGAAAAAGCCAAGGCGCTGCACGCGGCCGAGGATGGCAAAGTGACCCTGGCCAACGGCGATGCGCCCAAGACCGTCGAACTGGCGAGTATCCAGCAGATCCTCAAGCCCAAGCCGGTGGTCGAGGACCTGGTCTGGAAAGGCAATATCGATGCAGCGCTGGATTACCAGCGAGCGGAAAAAGACACCGACGATTATGACGTCGACTTCAAGACCTCGGCGCGCCACGGTCGCTGGCGGCACACCGCCGAGGGCGAATACAACCGTGAATTCCAGGACGATGTGGTGTCGGCCGACAACTGGCGGCTGGAATATTCCCTCGACCGTTTCATCACGGACAAATGGTTCTGGCAGGGCCGCCTGAACTACAAGCGCGACAAGGTCGAAGACCTGGCCCGCCAGCGGGTGGTGGGTACCGGTCCGGGCTATCAGTTCTGGGATGACGAGTTAGGTGCGTTCTCGCTGGGTTCGTTGTTGAACCACACCGATTATGAATACCGCGATGGCGGCAAGGACAATTTCTATTCCGTCGCCATGAAGTGGGACTACAACCGTTATCTGGTGGGCAAGCGGGTCGAGTTCTTTACCAATGGCGAGGTGGGCAAGCCGCTGTCTGGCGTTGCGGAATACGCCTACGATGCCGAAATGGGACTGCGCTACAAGGTGACCGACTGGGCGTCGCTCAACCTCAAGGCCGAGAAGGATGTCATTGAAGGGAGTGAGGACAGTGATTTGAGCAAGACGCGCTATACGGCGGGGTTTGGCGTGACGTGGTAGTCATGGAGCCTGTGGGAAACCTGCTCCCACAGGCTTTTGTGTGACTGGCAAAAAAATGACAGGCACAAAAAAGCCCCGCTGTTGAGAGCGGGGCTTTTTACTAAAGCAAGGACAAGTTAGATAACTTGAACTTCTTCAGCTTGCATGCCTTTCTGACCGCGGGTAGCGATGAAAGAAACCTGTTGGCCTTCTTTCAGGCTTTTGAAGCCGTCGGATTGGATAGCTTTGAAGTGAACGAACAGATCGTCACCGGATTGTGGGGTGATGAAGCCGAAGCCTTTTTCATCGTTGAACCACTTGACGGTACCGGTTTGGCGATTAGACATGGTGTAACTCCTTGAACAAAGATAACTGCGACTCAGGAAGAACCCTGGCCGAGACTGAGTGCAAAGAGCAGGAAAAATTCTTGTAGACGGTTGGATCGAAATTCAACATATCGTGTAGAGATTCTCAGTGACACAAGCAGCACAGTGGCGCCACCTTAACCCTTTTTCCAGAACGTGCCAATGGTCTTTGCGAAGGTTTCTCTTTTTTGGTGACTGACGGCGCAGGCATTGACCGGTGGGACCGTAAACCCTGGCGGATCGGTGAGATTTGCGTCCCGCGCTTTGAACCCGGACCCGTGCCCCGGTAAGATGCCGGACGTCTTTTTTTCACCTCGCATTCAGGAAACCCGCCATGAGCATCAAATCGGACAAGTGGATTCGCCGCATGGCGCAAGAGCACAGCATGATCGAGCCCTTCGTCGAGCGCCAGATGCGTGGCGAGGGCGCCGACCGGCTGATCTCCTTCGGCGTGTCCAGCTACGGCTACGACGTGCGTTGCGCCGACGAGTTCAAGGTGTTCACCAACATCAATTCGGCCACCGTCGACCCGAAGAATTTCGATGAAAAGAGCTTCGTCGACATCAAGAGCGACGTCTGCATCATTCCGCCGAACTCCTTCGCCCTGGCCCGCACCGTCGAGTACTTCCGCATTCCGCGCAACGTGCTGACCATCTGCCTGGGTAAAAGCACTTATGCCCGTTGCGGCATCATCGTCAACGTCACGCCGCTGGAGCCGGAATGGGAAGGCCACGTGACCCTGGAGTTCTCCAACACCACGACCCTGCCGGCGAAGATCTACGCCAACGAGGGCGTGGCGCAAATGTTGTTCCTGGAATCCGATGAAGAGTGCGAAGTGTCCTACAAGGACCGCGGCGGCAAATACCAGGGCCAGCGCGGCGTGACCTTGCCACGCACCTGATTCTGATGAACTGTGGGAATTCCTGGGCGGGCCTATACTCTATTGGGGTACTGCCCGCTTCTTGCGCCAGCGCAACGGGCCTTCGCTCAGGAGTTGCTCCATGAAGATCGATCCGCGAATCAGTGCCGAACTGGCAAGGCTTGAGCCCAACCAGATCGGCGTCCTCGCCTGGTCCTTGCTGGCCCACCCCGTTGAAGCGGCGGGCGGCATTCCTGGCCAGCCCGATCCTGATACCCCCAACGAAGAACCCACCGAACCCGGCGAGCCGACCCTGCCGGACGAGCCGCCTCCTGCGCCCGTTGCATGACATCAGCGTCAGGTTTCAGTTGATCGGCCCTATTTCGTTATCGCCGATGACAAAAAATCCTGCAATCGCTGTCCTGCTCGACCGTGAAAGGGATTTATGTGGGAGCAAAGCTTGCTCGCGAAGCAGGCGCCTCGATCCCTGAAAGATCGCATCGCACCCGTCGCGGGCAAGCCTTGCTCCCACAAGATCCCTTCGCCACAAGGTTTACTTCAAGTTACCACTGAGAAACTGCTTGAGCCGCTCGCTCCGAGGGTTGCCCAGCACGTCTTGCGGTGCGCCTTCTTCCTCCACCAGGCCCTGGTGCAGGAACAGCACCTGGTTGGAGACTTTGCGGGCGAAGCTCATTTCATGGGTCACCATGATCATGGTCCGGCCTTCCTCGGCCAGGCCCTGAATCACTTTCAGGACTTCGCCTACCAGTTCCGGGTCGAGGGCCGAGGTCGGTTCGTCGAACAGCATGACCTCCGGCTCCATCGCCAGTGCCCGGGCAATGGCCACGCGTTGTTGCTGGCCACCGGAGAGGAATGCCGGGTATTGTCCGGCCACCCGTGCCGGCAGGCCGACCTTGTCGAGGTAGCGGCGGGCGCGGTCTTCGGCTTCCTGCTTGCTGACCCCCAGCACCCGGCGCGGCGCCATGGTGATGTTTTCCAGCACGTTCATGTGGCTCCACAGGTTGAAGTGTTGGAACACCATGGCCAGGCGGGTGCGGATGCGTTGCAGTTCGTTGGCGTCGGCCACGTGCATGCCGTGGCGGTCCTTGATCATCTGGATCGGCTGGCCGTCCATGCTCATGGTGCCGTCGTTGGGCTGTTCCAGGAAGTTGATGCAGCGCAGGAAGGTGCTCTTGCCCGAGCCGCTGGCGCCGATGAGGCTGATGACGTCGCCGGTCTTGGCCTTGAGCGACACGCCCTTGAGCACCTCATGGTCGCCATAGCTTTTGTGCAGGCCTTCGATGGTCAGTTTGTACATGGAGCATGGATCCTCAAGGCGAAAGTAGGTAGCCGCTGCGGTAGGCTTCGGTGCCGGCGACATGGGCGATCACCATGCCGGCCGTGGCCATGCGACGCAGCGAACGGGCATACATGAGCCCGGCGTTACGGCAATGAACGGGGGTGACGGTGTCGTTGACCGGGTCGATGATCTCGGCGATCAGTTGCCCCGCCTCCAGGTATTCGCCGGGCAGGGCGCTGTAGACCAGCAACCCGCCCACGGGCGTGGCCACCGGCTCGACAGCGGCCAGCGGGGTGGCAGGATACGGCAGGTCGGGCATCGGCGCGGGCTCGCCGTCGATGGCGCCGAAACGAATCAGGTATTCGATCAGGGCCTGGCAGTCGAGGCTCGCCAACCCGTGGTTGACGTCACCCTGGCCGCGCAGTTCCACGGTGACCGAGAAGCTGCCCATGGGAATATCGAACCGATCGCCGAAGCGTTCCTTGAGTTGCCACCAGAGCAGGGTAAAGCATTCGTCGAACGACTGGCCGCCCGAATCGGTGGCCAGCAGGCAGGCCTCGGCACCGATGTAGCGGGCAAGCGGCTCGACCTGCGGCCAGGCCTCGGGCGTGGTGTAGAGGTGGGCCACGGCTTCGAAGTCGCAGTGCAGGTCCAGCACCATGTCGGCGTCGCATGCCAGCCGTTGCAGGACCAGGCGCAGCGATTGCAGTTGCGTTCCCGGCGTCTGCCGGGCGAGGGCGTCGCGCAAGCTGGTGCGGATCAGCATCAGGTTGTGCTGTGGATCGTCAGTGAGCAGATCTTCGATTTCGTTGCCGATCTCTTCGCTCAGGTCGATGAACCAGCGGTTGAAGTTCTGCCCGCTCTCCAGTTCATAGCGACCCAGTGGCACGTCCATCAGCACTTGTTCGAGGCCGACGGGGTTGGCCACGGGCACGAGGACGATTTCGTGGCGCAGGTGGCCGGACGCCTCCAGCTCGGCCAGGCGTTGCTTGAGGTGCCAGGCCACCAGCATGCCGGGCAGTTCATCGGCATGCAGGGACGACTGGATATAGATTTTCCCGGCGGCTTGTTCCGGACCGAAGTGAAAACTGTGGACCTTGCGTGCGGTCCCCGGTACCGGGGCCAGCAAGTCATGGATCTGGTGGCGCATTTGCGTGAGTGTCCTGGAACGAAAGCCTTAATGGGTTGGCCCGAGAAACGCCAGCCAGCGGCGTTCGGCGAGACGGAAGAGGCCTACCAGTGCAAAGGTGACGGTCAGGTAGATCAGCGCGGCGATTCCGAACGACTGGAACGTCAGGAACGTGGCCGAGTTGGCATCCCGGGCGACTTTCAGCACGTCTGGAACGGTAGCGGTGAATGCCACGGTCGTCGAGTGCAGCATCAGGATCACTTCGTTGCTGTAGTACGGCAGCGAGCGGCGCAGCGCCGACGGCATGATCACGTAGGTGTACAGCTTCCAGCCGGTCAGGCCGTAGGCCTTGGCCGCTTCGACCTCGCCATGGTTCATGCTGCGGATCGCCCCGGCGAAGATTTCCGTGGTGTAGGCGCAGGTGTTCAAGGCAAAGGCCAGGATCGTGCAGTTCATCGCATCGCGGAAGAAACTGTCGAGCAAGGGCTGTGCCCGCACCGCGGCGATGCTGTAGATGCCGGTATAGCAGATCAATAGCTGGATATAGAGCGGCGTGCCGCGGAACAGGTAGGTGTAGAACTGCACTGGCCAGCGGACGTAGACCTTGGGCGAGACACGGGCGATGGACAATGGGATCGACACCATGAAGCCGATCAGCAGCGAGGCGCTGAGCAGCCATAGGGTCATGGCCAGGCCGGTGACGTTGACGCCGTCGCTGTAGAGGAACGGGCGCCAGTATTCCTGTAGAAGTTCGATCATCGCACCGCCTCCCGGGCTCCGGCAGCGTAGCGGCGTTCCAGCCAGCGCAGGATGACATTGGACGCACTGGTGATCAGCAGGTAGATGAATGCTGCCAGCACCAGGAAATAAAACAGTTGGTAGGTGCTCTTGCCCGCATCCTGGGCAGCCTTGACCAGGTCGGCCAGGCCGATGATCGACACCAGCGCGGTGGCCTTGAGCATGACCATCCAGTTGTTGCCGATACCCGGCAGGGCAAAACGCATCATTTGTGGAAACACCACGAAACGGAAGCGTTGGCCACGCTTGAGGCCATACGCCGTGGCGGCTTCGACCTGGCCTCGGGGGACCGCGAGGATCGCGCCGCGAAAGGTTTCAGTGAAATACGCGCCATAAATGAAGCCGAGGGTGATCACCCCGGCACTGAACGGGTCGATCTCGATGTATTCCCATTCCATGAAGTCGGTCAACGAGGTCAGCCAGGTTTGCAGGCTGTAGAAAATCAGCAGCATCAGCACCAGGTCCGGTACGCCGCGGATCAGCGTGGTGTAGAGCTGGGCGGGAATGCGTAGCAGCTTGACGCTGGACAACTTGGCACTGGCGCCCAACAGGCCGAGCAGCACGCTCAACAACAGGGACAGCGCCGACAATTTGATGGTCATCCAGGTGCCCTGAATCAGCAACGGGCCAAAGCCCTGCAGGCTGAAGGCCGAGAGCCCCAGATTTTGTAGGAATTGTTCGAACATGAAAGAAGCCTTTGGCAGGAAAAAAGCGCCCATCCGTGACCGGATGGGCGCAGCGCATTATTTGCCGCTGTACAGATTCAAATCGCCAAAGTGTTTTTTCTGGATCTCGGCGTACTTGCCGTCGTCGTGTAACGCTTTGATACCTTTATCCAAAAGCGCCTTCAGATCGTTGTTACCTTTCTTGATACCAATGGCGGTCTTGGAAGGCAGCAGTTCGCTGTCCACTGGCTTGCTGACTTCATAGTCGGCGCCTTTGGGCGATTTCAGGAAACCCAGTTCGGCTTGCAGCATGTCCTGGATCGCCGCATCGAGGCGACCGGACGTCAGGTCGGCGTAGACCTGGTCCTGGTTCTGGTAGGCCTGGGTCTTGACACCAGCCTTGTCCAGCACGGCCTTGGCATAGGCTTCCTGGATGGTGCCTTGCTCGTAGCCGACAGTCTTGCCTTTGAGCGAAGCCTTGTCTTCGCTCAGGCCCGAGCCTTTCTTGAACACATAGGCGGTGGGGCCGGAGAACAGCTCGCTGGAGAAGTCGATGACTTTCTCACGGGCCGGGGTAACGGTCATGGAGGAGATCACACCGTCGAATTTATTGGCCTTCAGGCCGGGGATCATGCCGTCGAAATCGCTTTCGACCCATTTGCATTTGACCTTCAGCTCTTCGCAGATCGCGTTGCCCAGGTCGATGTCGAAACCGACCAAGCTGCCGTCGGCGGCCTTGGACTCGAACGGGGCGTAGGAAGGGTCGACACCGAAACGCAGTTCCTTGTATTCCTTGGCCGTGGCGACGCCGGCGGCCATGCACAACGCCAGTGCAGAAAGGGTCAGCAGTGCTTTTTTCATTATTGAGTCCCTAGAACCTAAATGGGCGCTTGTGGCGCGTAAGTTGTTACCGGTAAAGGTCAGAACAGGTATGACGACATAAAGGTAGCAATTTCCGAACCAGAGTACCGAACAAGCGTTTTAAAAGCTTGCGTGGCAGGCGGCGGAATGCGCTGGTGCGCGGAGATGAGCGTACATCAAAAAATGCACCAGGATGGAGCTCAAGTGAGTTCTGAAACGGACCTGCTTTTGTGGCGAGGGGAGCAAGCTCCCTCGCCACAACAAGCACCCCCTTGCAACAGGGAATGCCTTATTTACCGGGCACCAGGGTCAACCGCGTCTTGCCATAGGCCCGATCGAAATTCTGCGGCTGCAAGGGCAGGTTCTGGTACTGCCCCTTGAGCCACGGATCGATGCCGTTGACGTAGTTCGGGCTGGCCGGGTTGCCGGCCTGGCCGGTGCCGCCCTGGATCATCAGCGGTTCGGGCTGGCCGAAGTCAACGATCAGGCGCATGGCCGGCGCCAGTGTGGTGTTGAAATCCTGGCCCCAGGCAAAGGCCGACGCGTTGAGCGTGGTGGCGTCGCCGCCGGCCGCCATCGGGCCGCGTACGACTTGGCCGCTGCCGTTCCTCCAGGCGTATTGATGCAGCTTGCCCCACTGCCAGGCCTTGTGATCACCGCCCAATTGGCTATCGCCGGCGCTGATGGTCGCGGCCAGGCTGCGAGCGAGGATGACGGCCTTGTCTTCTTTTTGCGGCGTGCGAACGTCGTCCCAGAACGGACTGTCTTCACGTCCCAACAGATGATCGGCCTGCGCCGAATAAGAGAGCTGGCCATTGGCAAGTAGCGCCTTCCACGCCGGGCTGCTGTCCGGTCCCAGTTCGTCGAGGAAGATCTGCTTCATGCTCTCTTGCAGGAACAACCCATAGATCGCCGCGTCGGCGGAGGTCGGGCTCAGCCGGCCATCGAACGCCATCAGGCGGGTGTAGGCTTCGCGGGCCTTGGCCCGGTCCGCCTCTGGCAGTGCGTCGATGGCCTGCTTGAGCGGCTGGGCTATGCCTGGGGCCTCGAAGACTTTCTTGAGTTTGGCGGCGAAGGTCGTGGTCTGGTCATACTGCATGGCGGTCAGGCTGCGGGCGTCGTGCTTGCCCGCGCCGGCCAGCTCCGCCAGGCGCTCGCCGCGCTCCGGCGAAGCCCAGGAGTTGGACAGTTGCATGCCATAGCCGTGGGGAATGACCCGCTGGTTGGCGGTGCCGAGCCAGCCCAGGGCCGGATCCTGGTCGTACGGATGGAGCATGGGGTCGGCGTAACCGTCCCAATCGTAGCGACCTTCCCAACCCGGCGACGGCAACAGGCCTTCGCCTTCACGACGGTTCGGGTAGCGCCCGGTGACTTGCCAGCCGATGTGGTTGGCATCGGCGAACAGCATGTTCACCGCCAGGGCCCGGATTTCCCGGCTGGCATCGGAGGCTTTCTCGACGTTCTGCGCCCGGGACAGGTCAAAGAACGCATCCAGGGTCTTGTCTTCGGAAAAGCTTGGCAACTGCAAGGCCAGGCCAAGGCCGCTGGCCGCCGCCAGGCCTTGGGCACTGTTGAGCAGCGGGCCATGGCGGGTCTCGAACACCGCTTCACGGATCGGCCGTTGGCCTTTGACGAAATAGGTTTCGTTGCGCACCACCGCGGGTTGCCACTTGCCATTGACCTCGTAGGACAGGCCGTTGCCCTGGCGTCGGATTTTTTCCAGAAACAGGTCCTGGTTGTCCCCCAGGACACTGGTCATGCTCCAGGCCACCTTGCCGTTGAAGCCTTGCAGGATCATGGGAATGCCCGCCACCGAAACCCCGGCGGCCTGATACCGCGGTGCCCGGATTTGCACGGGACTCCACAGCGACGGCACACCCAACGGCCCATGGCTGTCGCCGGCCAGCAGGCTCTTGCCACTGCGGCTGTGTTGCGGCGCGATGGCCCAGTTGCTCGAAGACGAATTGTTCAACAGGTTCAGCCCGGTCAACTGCTCAGTGGCCTTGCGCAATTCGTTCAGGCCCGGAACCTGGCCGTTGAGCGCGATGCCCTGGAGCTTGTCGGCCTCGGCCAGCGGCAGTTGCTCGTCTGGATAGGATGGGCTCAGCCAGGCCAGTTTGTCGTGGGGAACGGTCTGGGCCAGCACCAGGCTGGCGATTTCTTCCGGCAGGTTGGCCGATTGGCTGAAATTCAGCAGGCAGAACATCAGCGCTGAATCTTCCGGCTTCCAATACTCGGGTTTGTAGCCGGTGGCAGCCAGGTCGGCCGGCAATTTGTCGCGGTAGCGGAACAGGTAGGCGTTGACGCCCCGGGCATAGACTTCGAAGAAGCGCTTGAGCCGGGGGGAGGAGGCCTTGTACAGCTCGTCAGCGTTTTTCTTCAGGTTGATCGCGCGCATGTAGCGGTCGACGTCCAGGCGCTCGGCGCCGGACATTTCCGCCAATCGGCCCTGGGCCAGCAGGCGCAGGGTCACCATCTGGCTGATGCGGTCGCTGGCGTGGACGTAGCCGAGGGTGAAGAGTGCGTCATGGAAGCTGCTGCTTTCGATCAGCGGCATGCCCATGGCATTGCGCCGGACCGTGACATTCTGCGCCAGCCCTTTAAGCGGCTGCACGCCGGAAGTGGGCAAGACAGTGTCCTGGGCGTTCCAGGACTGGCAACCGCTCAAACCGAGCACACTGGCCACTGCGGCGGCGACGCCGAGCCGGGGAAAAGAAGAAATCGAGGCTGGCGAGGCCATGGCAAAGCTCCTGCGGGAGGGGGGTGGCAGCGATAAAGGCGCTACGTTAGTGAGCGGGAGGGGGGCGCGCAAGCGGGGGCGGGGGTTATTTGTTGATTTGGCGATGAAACCCCTTGATGCTCAAGTGTGGAAATTCAATGACCGAGCAAGGGAACACCGATATGGAGCTAAAGGGCGACGCGGCGCTGATCCTGATCGACCAGCAAAAAGGCATTCTGGAGCCACGGCTCGGTCCGCGTAACAACCCCGAGGCGGAGTTACGCATGCTGGAATTGCTGGCGTTTTGGCGACACACGGCGCGACCGGTGATCCATGTCCACCATCTCTCCCGCTCGCCGGACTCGGTGTTCTGGCCTGGGCAATCGGGTGTAGAGGTCCAGCCACGCTTCGAACCGATGGCCGGCGAGTGGCTGGTGCAAAAGCAGGTGCCGGATGGGTTCTGCGGCACGCCTCTGGAGCAGGACCTGCGCGGGGCTGGGATCGGGCAATTGGTGATCGTGGGTGTGGCGACGAACAATTCGGTGGAGTCCACGGCGCGCACGGCCGGGAATCTGGGCTTCGACACCTGGGTGGCCGAGGATGCCTGCTTCACGTTCGACAAGGCCGATTATTTCGGCCTTGCCCGCACGGCCGCCGAGGTGCACGCCATGTCGCTGGGGAACTTGCACGGGGAGTATGCGACGGTGGTCAGCTCGAGGCAGATCATTGAGGCCAACTGATTGAACGCGTCGGCCTCATAGAGAGCCTGCTCCGGGGGGGGACCCGACATGACGACTCAACAGGCGAAGATACGCTGCGCCTGCAAGATCAAGCCCCGTGGCACTTCTTGAATTTCTTGCCATTGCCGCATGGGCATGGGTCGTTGCGGCCGACATCCTTCAGTGCGTTGCGCACCGGTTCCTGATGGGCGTGGCCACAGTGGGGGCCGTGGACGTGGCCGTGGTCATGATCGTGATGATGGTCATGATCGTGGTTGCAATCAGGGCCGTGGACATGGGGTTGCTGGGTCATCGGGGTTACTCCGCAATAAAATCGGCGGCGATTATCACGCCATTGCGCGCCAGGTGCACGTAGTGAGCGATGAATAATCCGGTTTCAAGCTCACCTTCCAGACGATAGGGAATCTCCTCTCGGGGTTTTTCGAGCAGTTTCACCAGTTCACGCACCTGCGGCCACAGGTTGGTGCGGATCGGCACGTTGAAATAGGCGCTGTGCCTGGGGCTTACCGTGAACCAATGCTCATGCTCGCCTTCGGCCAACAACAGACCGCCCAGGTGGATGCGATAGGCCAGGCTGCGCACGGTGAGGTCGCTGTCGCCGGGGTTGTCGACGCGAAAGTTCAGGATGAACTTCTGTTCCAGCAGGCGGGCCCGTACTACGTCGACCTTCACCAGGTGAACCTGTGGGTCAGGGGCTTCTTCACCCCACCAGGACGCACAGCCCCCGAGCCCGATGAAAAGCAGCAGGCAAACAGTGCGTAGCCAGCGTGATGAGTGGGTCATGTCCGCGCCTCTGGTTTATCTCCAGTCTAGCCCTCCGGACCGAAGGCCGTGCGTCGGACGTTTCGGAAAATCAACGATTGAAGTAGCTGGCGCAGCACTTCTTGAATTTATGCCCACTGCCGCACGGGCAACTGTCGTTGCGCCCGGCCTTGACCGCAACGGTCGGATCGATGAAGTACCAACGCCCGCCGTTCTGCACGAACGAGGACTGTTCGCGGTGACTGTGTTCCCCCTGGCCGTCGTGCCAGCGTGCGGTGAAGGTGACAAAGGCATGTTCCGGCTGGCCGCCGAACACTTCGCTGCTTTCCACTTCCAGCCCCAACCAGGTGCTGTTGGCGCTCCACTCGCCCATGGACTGGCGATCGAGACCCTCTTGCTGGACCGGGAGCGTGGTGCTTACCAGATAGTCCACCAGCCCCAGCACATAGGCGCTGTAGCGCGAACGCATCAAGGCTTCGGCGCAAGGCGCCGGGTGACCGTCGTGGTAATGGCCGCAACAGGCGTCCAAGGGGTTGCCACTGCCGCAGGGGCAAATGGTTGTCTGCAAGCTTATGTTCACGGCTACCACCAGTATTTTCCGAAATTTTCCGGGTTGGCCCAGAAACGTGAGTTGAGCCAGTCGGGGACTTGCTTGTATTCAAGCAGATCGTAGGTAAACAGCGTCAGCACCTGTTCCTCGCGCTGGAACCGTTCGCTGGCTTGCAGCGCCAGGGAAAAGAAATCCGTCTCCTGCCAGCCGCAGGCATCGAGGTCGGCCAGCACGACGATGCGGCTGGCGTTGAGGTTGCGAATGCCGCCCAGCAGGTTCAGACCGTCGCGCTTGGGCAGGTGTTCCAGGCAGTCGAGGGCCAGGGCCAGGTCGAACCTTTGGGCGGCAACGCCAGCCGGCAGCGGGCCGGGGCCGGCGACGACCACTTCGGTGTCGGGATGTGCCTGCTGAAATGCCTCGAGCGCGGGAAAGCCGCTGGCGCCGACCAGCAGCAGTTTTTGCGGGGCATAACGGTCAAGCACGGCCGCCAGGGCTTGTTGGGGGGTGCGCGAAGAAATGGCAACGGTCATCGAAATTCCTCAATCAGAACCCCCACGATAGCGTGCCCGGGCAGCAAACCCTAGAGCGGTTTACGCCTGGAGGTATCGAACGGTCGCAAACGCGGGGAAAAACCTGCGATCAGCCCCGACTGGCGCAGATCCGAGCTCGGGTCTTTACTTTCCGGAATCGGCGTCAGGCCGATCCCTCAAGGAGAAGAACCGATGAGCATAGTTCGGACAGCGTTACCCCTGGTCCTGCTAACCAGCGTGTTGACTGGTTGCGCAGGTTTGCAGAAAACCGACTGGCCGATCTGTGCGGCCACAGGCGGTGTCGTTGGCGCGGGATTGGGCGCCATCGAAAGCAGTTCCTGGATCGGACCGGGAGCCCTGGTGGCCGGTACCGTGGCGGGAGCCTGGTGCTGGGCCCATGGTGATGGCGACGAAGATGGCGACGGTGTGCCGGACAGCCGTGACAAATGCCCGGGCACACCGAAGGGTGTGCAGGTCGATGCCGATGGTTGCCCTCCGCCCGCGCCGGCCCCGGTGGTTGAAGAGCCTATGGCGCCCAAGGAAGAAACCCTGGTGATCCGTGACGTGCACTTCGAGTTCAACAAAGCCACGCTGACCGCCGCCGACAAAGAAGTCCTGAGTTCGGTCGCCACCCGGCTCAAGCAAGAAAATGCCTCCGCGCAACTGCGGGTCACCGGCCACACTGACAGTGTCGGCAGTGATGCCTACAACCGTAGGCTGTCGGAAAAACGGGCCAATTCGGTGGTGCAGTACCTGGTCGAAAGCGGCGTACCGCGCGCCAGTTTCGTCTCGGTGAGCGGTGCGGGCGAGAGCCAACCGGTGGCCGATAACAAGACCGCCGAAGGTCGGGCGATGAATCGTCGCACGGAAATCCGGATAAACCGCTGAAACCCTTGCCATCCGTGGCTTGTAGAGTTGCGGATGCAGGTCCTTTCTCCTGAGTGACCGGTATGGGCCGGTCACTCAGGAGCCTTCGACACTCCATTAAATTTGCCCACCCCTCTGGCTTATCCTTTGCGCAAGCCGTTACTGTGAGCCCAAAGAATAAATATTCATCGGGGGGCGTATGAAGGTGTTTTGGGGGCTGGGGCGCTTGCTGACCCTGCTGTTCTGGCTGGTGGTGCTGGTCAACCTGGTCTTGCCGTTCGTCCATCCGCTGCATCTGCTGGTCAATCTGGCCGGGTCGCTGTTGCTGGCGGTCCATCTGCTGGAGCTTTTGTGGTGCCGGGGCAGTTTTCGTGGCCGCCCCGCGCCAGGCCGTGATCGCCTCAGGGTGCTGCTGTTCGGCGTCTTCCACTTGCAAACCCTCCCGACCGCGCCAGAGGCTTCCCATGCGTAAACTGTGTTTGCTCGCCCTATTCGTATGCCCGTGGGCCTCGGCCCAGGTGGTCCAGGTGGAAAGCCATTCGGTGATGCGCCTGCCCAATACCGCCAGTGTCCTGACCCTTGAGCGGTTGGAGGTGGCCGACTATGGCACGTTGCTGGTGCCTTCGAACGTCACGCAACTGTCCATCGAACAGTTGCACCTGGGGCGCGAGGCACGGATTGCCATCGTGCCCGCGCAACAGCCGTTGGCGATGAAAGTGGTCCGGGCTGAGCTGGCCGACGGCAGCCAGATCACTTCTCGCGGGGCGGCGGGCTCCTATACAAAGGCGGCGCGGCCGGGGCGCAATCTCGAGCTGAGTTTCGAAGCCTTGAATGCGCCGGTGTTGTCGGTGGATGCCCGCGGTGGCGCTGGGGCGCCGGGCTATGTGGGCCTGGATGGTGCCAACGGCCAGGCGCCGGGGTGCACCTGGGGTTCGGCTGGGCGTGGTGCCGATGGCAGCAACGGCAGCGATGGCCAGCCGGGCGCGAGCGGCGCCCTGGTGCGCCTCGAACTGCCCCGCGCGTACCCGGCCGAACAGATCAAAGTGACGGTGGATGGCGGCGCTGGTGGTGCGGCGGGACGCGGGGGCAAGCCTGGCGCCGGGGGCAAGGCCAAGGGATGCATTGTCTACACAGCCGACGGCGGCAAAAGTGGCCGTCCGGGTGCCGATGGCCTGCCAGGGCCTGCTGGAGCGGAGGGGGTGGTGACGGTGCAGCGGTTCTAAGATCCGCTCGAATCTACTTTTGTGAGCGAGCCTGCTCGCTCACAAAGGGGGCACACCATTGCTGGATAATCGCTTCAGAACAGCGGCCGAGCCGCGCCAAGCGCCACCACCAGCAAGCCGATCAGCAGATTGATTCCCACCAGCCGACGAATCTTGCCCAGCACCGCCGCACCCGCCGGCCAATCCTGGGCCATCACCGCGTTGCGCAAGGCTGGCAATTGCAGGCCCTGGATGCGGATAAACAGAGCCGTCATCACCACATACAAACCCATCATGACCTGTACATAACGCGGCGCGGTTTCGAAACCGCTGAAGCGCAGGTGGATCAACCCTGTGCCGCTGATCGGCAAAATCACCACCGCGATCCAGACCCAGACGAAGAAACGTTGAAACACTTCAATCCACAGCTTGAGCCTGGCCGGCCCTTCAAGTGCCGTGATTGCGGCGGGGCGCAGGATCATCCAGGCGAAAAACATGCCGCCGACCCAGACCAGGGCCGCGAGCAAATGCAGGGTGTAGATGAGGGCAAAGGGTGTCATTGCGTTACTCCGTTCTGCGCAGGATGCATTAGCGGGGTATGATAGCCGCCGATCCGAACCACTGAAAATTTATCCAGCGTTTTTTGCGCGCGACATTCATGATCAGCACCGAACTCAAAACAACGATCCAGGGCGCCTATTCGCGTTTTCTCGAAGCCAAGAGCCTCAAGCCGCGATACGGCCAGCGCCTGATGATTGCCGAAGTGGCCAAGGTCCTGGGGGACATCGACACCGACGACGAAGGCCGGCGCAGCGGCGAGCCTGCCATCGTGGCGGTGGAGGCCGGCACCGGTACCGGCAAGACCGTGGCCTACAGCCTGGCGGCGATCCCGACTGCCAAGGCCGCCGGCAAACGCCTGGTGATCGCCACGGCCACCGTCGCCCTGCAGGAACAGATCGTCTACAAGGATCTGCCCGACCTGATGCGCAACAGTGGGCTGAATTTCAGCTTTGCGCTGGCCAAGGGCCGTGGGCGCTACATGTGCCTGTCCAAGCTCGATATGTTGTTGCAGGAAGGCCAGGCACAAACGGCCACGGCGCAATTGTTCGAGGAAGAAGGCTTCAAGATCGAAGTCGATGAAGCCAGCCAGAAGCTGTTCACCACGATGATCGAGAAACTGGCCGGCAACAAGTGGGACGGCGACCGTGACAGCTGGCCCACGACCCTGGAAGATGCCGACTGGGCGCGCCTGACCACCGACCATAGCCAATGCACCAACCGCCACTGCCCGAACTTCGGCCAGTGCGCCTTCTACAAGGCCCGCGAGGGCATGGGCAAGGTCGACGTGATCGTCACCAACCACGACATGGTCCTGGCCGACCTGGCCCTGGGCGGCGGCGCGGTGCTGCCGGATCCGCGCGACACGGTGTATGTGTTCGACGAAGGCCATCACCTGCCCGACAAGGCCATCGGCCATTTCGCCCATTACACCCGGCTGCGCTCCACCGCCGACTGGCTGGAAAGCACCGCCAAGAACCTCACCAAGCTACTGGCCCAGCACCCGCTGCCGGGCGACCTGGGCAAGTTCATCGAGCAGGTGCCGGAGCTGGCGCGCGAGATCAAGGCCAACCAGCAGTTCATGTTCAGCGCCTGCGAGCAGGTGGCCGATTTCAAGCCCGGCGAAGACGTCGAGGGCCGTGAGCGGCCACGCCATCGTTTTGTCGGCGGGGTGATTCCCGAGCACATGCGCGAAATGGGCATCGAGCTCAAGAAAGGTTTCGCCCGCCTGACGGACCTGTTCACCCGCCTGACCGATTTGCTCAAGGAAGGCATGGACGGCGAGGTCAACATCGGCATTGCCAGCAACCAGGCCGAGGAGTGGTACCCGCTGTTCGGCAGCCTGTTGTCCCGCTCCCAGGGCAATTGGGAACTGTGGACGGCGTTCACCACCGAAGACCCGGAAGACAACCCGCCGATGGCGCGGTGGCTGACCTTGGCCGAAAGCGGTTCGCTGTTCGACATCGAGGTCAATGCCAGCCCCATCCTGGCGGCGGACATGTTGCGACGCAACCTGTGGAACGTGGCCTACGGCGCGCTGGTGACCTCCGCCACCCTGACCGCCCTGGGCACGTTCGACCGCTTCCGCATGCGCGCCGGGCTGCCGAAACATTCCGTGACCGCCGTGGTGCCCAGCCCCTTCCATCATGCCGATGCCGGTGTGTTGCGGGTGCCGGACCTCAAGGCCGACCCACGGGATGCCGCCGGTCACACGGCGGCGATCATCCGTGACCTGCCGGAACTGGTGGAAGGTTCGCGAGGCACCCTGGTGCTGTTTTCCTCGCGCAAACAAATGCAGGACGTGTTCGACGGTCTCGACCGCGACTGGCGCAAGCAAGTGTTCATCCAGGGCAACCTGTCGAAACAGGAAACCCTGAACAAGCACAAGGCGCGGGTCGATGGCGGGGATTCCAGCGTGCTGTTCGGCCTGGCCAGCTTTGCCGAAGGCGTGGATTTGCCCGGGGCCTATTGCGAGCACGTGGTGATCGCCAAGATCCCGTTCTCGGTCCCGGACGATCCGGTGGAAGCGGCGTTGTCCGAATGGATCGAGGCTCGCGGCGGCAATCCGTTCATGGAGATCGCCGTGCCGGATGCTTCGCTCAAGCTGGTCCAGGCTTGTGGCCGGTTACTGCGCACCGAAGAAGACCGCGGCACGATCACCTTGCTTGATCGCCGACTGGTCACCCAGCGCTATGGCAAGGCGATTCTCAATGCGTTGCCGCCGTTTCGGCGGGAGATTTCCTAGGCTGTTGCGGTTTTGTAGCGAAGCAATGTGTTTGTGGGAGCAAGGCTTGCCCGCGATTCGGCCGACGTGGTCTTTCTGAAGCCGCGGTGCCTTCATCGCGGGCAAGCCTTGCTCCCACAGGATCCTCCTGCTACAGGGGGCCATGCTTAGCCAGCCGTCCTGTGGCGGTTCCCAAAACCCTGAATGGCTGAAACAATGCCAGCCACCTTAAAAGTGTTTATTTCAAGGGAGTTACGGGTGCAGATTCAAGGCCATTATGAGCTTCAGTTCGAGGCGGTGCGTGAAGCGTTCGCGGCGCTGTTCGACGATCCCCAGGAGCGCGGTGCTGCGTTGTGCATCCAGGTGGGTGGCCGGACGGTGATCGACCTGTGGGCCGGCACCGCCGACAAGGATGGCCATGAGGCCTGGCACAGCGACACCATTGCCAACCTGTTCTCCTGCACCAAGACATTCACCGCCGTCACGGCCCTGCAACTGGTGGCCGAAGGCAAGTTGCAACTGGACGCCCCGGTCGCCCAGTACTGGCCGGAGTTTGCCGCCGCCGGCAAGCAGTCCATCACCTTGCGCCAACTGCTGTGTCATCAGGCCGGGTTGCCGGCGTTGCACGACTTGCTCCCCCCCGAGGCCCTTTACGACTGGCAAACCATGGTCGATGCCCTGGCCGCCGAAACACCGTGGTGGACGCCGGGCGAAGGCCATGGGTATGCCGCGATCACCTACGGCTGGTTGGTCGGCGAGCTGCTGCGCAGGGCAGACGGTCGCGGGCCCGGAGAGTCGATCGTGGCCCGGGTTGCCAAGCCATTGGGCCTGGACTTCCACGTTGGCCTGGCCGATGAAGAGTTTCATCGCGTGGCCCACATTGCCCGGGGCAAAGGCAACGTCGGCGATGCGGCAGCCCAGCGCCTGTTGCAGGTGACCATGCGCGAGCCCACGGCGATGACCACTCGCGCCTTCACCAATCCGCCGTCGATCATGACCAGCACCAACAAACCGGAGTGGCGGCGTATGCAGCAACCGGCCGCCAACGGCCATGGCAATGCCCGCAGTCTCGCCGGGTTCTACG
Organism: Pseudomonas citri; assembly: GCF_025336485.1. Classification (GTDB taxonomy): domain Bacteria; phylum Pseudomonadota; class Gammaproteobacteria; order Pseudomonadales; family Pseudomonadaceae; genus Aquipseudomonas; species Aquipseudomonas citri. The sequence continues at coordinate 213,396 of NZ_JAODAB010000005.1, forward strand.
CCGGGCTGCTGGACGGCAGCCTGCTGGAAGGCGAAATGCTCGACGAACTGACTCGCCAGCACAGCCTGGGCGAGGACAAGACTTTATTGACCCGGACCCGTTTCGGCCTGGGTTGCATGCTCGACCAACCCGATGTACCGAACGCGACCTATGGCCTGGGGCCGCGGGCATTCGGTCATCCGGGGGCGGGTGGCTCCATCGGCTTTGCCGATCCGGAGCATGACGTGGCGTTCGGCTTCGTGACGAACACGCTGGGGCCCTACGTGCTGATGGATCCGCGCGCGCAGAACCTGGCGAGAGTGCTTGCCACTTGTCTGTAAAACGCCGTTGAAGGCGTGGATACAGGAACCTGGCACCCTTTTCAGTCTCCAAGCGTCTGTTTATGCGGCCGAACCTGATTTTTTTCATTTACAACATTTTGTGGATATCCCATGTCTTCGAATAAAACCCTCGCCCTGGCGCTGTGCTTCGCGATTACCGGTTGCGCACAAACTCCACGCAATGATGCCGAGGGCGGCGGTGGCTGGTGGCCGTTCGGGTCCTCCGAAAAGATTGTGAACAACGATGTGGCGCCCACTGCGCTGAAGCCGGTCGCTGCCGCACCGCAACTCAAGGAGCAAGCCAAGGAACAGGCCAAGGAAGAGGGGTCCACGCATTGGTGGTGGCCATTCGGTGGCAAGGATCAGGAAGTCGCCAAGGCGGCGCCTGCTCCCGACCCGAAAGTCACCCAGGCCTGGCTCGATGACTACGAGCCGAAATTGCGCACGGCCATCAAGGGCAGCAAGCTCGAATTGTCGCGTCGTGACAATGTGCTGGTAGTCACTGCGCCGGTGGACAGTTCCTTCAATCCCGACCGTCCGGCCATGCTGCTACCGGTGACACTCGGGCCGTTCACCCAAGTGGCGAAAGTACTCGAAGCCGACCCGAAGACCGCGGTGTTGATCCTTGGCCACGGCGATACTTCCGGTGCTGCTCCGGCCAACCTCAAGCTCAGCCAGGAACGTGCCCAATCCGTTGCGGCCATCTTCCGCCTCAGCGGCTTGCAACGTGATCGCTTGATGCTGCGTGGCATGGGCGCGGTGGAGCCGCGTGCGACCAACGACAGCGTCGAGGGTCGAGCCTTGAACCGTCGCGTGGAGTTGCTGGTCACCCCGGCAAACACCCTGGTTGCGCTGCTGGGCAAATACAACATGCCGGCACCTGCTCCGGTGACGATGGTCGCGGCCCAGGACTTCAAGCCAGCGACTCCGGCGCCCGCGGTCAAGAAAGCCGTGACCCCCGCGACCAAAAAGGCCTCGACCAAGGCGCCTGCGAAGAAAGCCACCGCCAAGGCCCCAGCCAAGAAAGCCTCGGCCAAGACCACCACCGCGGCGAAGAAGACTCAACCGGCCAAAGCCGCTACCGATACCAAGAAAGTCGCGGCCGCCGATACCCCCAAGCAGTGATTGGCTAACACAAGGAATGCGTCATGACCCAAACGCTGGCTGATATGCGCCGCGACTACACCCGCGACGGCCTGAGCGAGGCGCAAGCCCCGGCCGAGCCGTTTGCACTGTTCCACCAGTGGTTCGCCGACGCGGTGAAGACCGAGCAGGCCCCGGTGGAAGCCAACGCCATGACCTTGGCGACCGTGGATGAAGCAGGGCGTCCGCACTGTCGGATTCTGCTGCTCAAGGGCCTGGACGAGCAGGGCTTCACCTTCTTCACCAACTACGACAGTGCCAAGGGCCAGCACCTGGCCGCGAATCCATTCGCGGCCATGACGTTTTTCTGGCCGACCCTGGAACGCCAGGTACGCATCGAGGGCAAGGTGGTGAAGGTGACTGCGCAGGAATCGGATGCCTACTATCAGGTCCGGCCACTGGGCAGTCGTCTCGGCGCCTGGGCGTCACCCCAGAGCCAGGTCATCGCCGGGCGCAGTGAACTGGAAGACTTGCTCAAGGCCACCGAGCAGCGGTTCAGTGACAACCAACCCCATTGTCCGGAGCACTGGGGCGGTTATCGCTTGCTGCCCGAGCGTATCGAATTCTGGCAAGGCCGTCCGAGCCGCCTGCACGATCGCCTCAATTACCGCCTGCAAGGGGCGGACTGGACTCGCGAGCGTCTGGCGCCGTAGCATCGCCATAACCTGCCGCGGCGGTTTGCAGCCATTGCGGCAGGTCCCGGCGCTTGATGCCTTGCTCGTGGGCGCGGGCCAATTGTTGCAGCATGTAGACTTTTTTCTGCGCATCCTGACCCGCCAGCGACAGTGCCAAGTCGCGGTCTACCCAGCGCTTGATGCGCCTGTACAGCCACCAGTGGAAGTACAAACCCGCCACGGTGGTCGCGATTATGATGAAATAATCCATGAAAAATCCCTGGGTCGATGGTGCAGGTTCTGGAATTGGCGCTACTGTTTGGTGAGTTTTTCGGGTGTGCCTGTATCCCACCTGAATGAGAGCATTTTTATCCCGGCGAGGCCGTGACAGGCGTCAAGCTGCGGAGTTTAATGGATCCCTGTCTTTTGGAGCTGATTCTATGCGTAAGTCTGTTTTGCTGGTTGCTTCCTTTTCCACGATGGCGATGTTGCTCACTGGCTGTCAGTCGAGCCTGACCGGTGACTCTTATTCCCGTGACGAAGCGCGTCGCGTGCAGACGATTCGCATGGGGACCATCGAATCCCTGCGTCCGGTCAAGATCGAAGGCACCAAGACGCCGATCGGCGGTGCTGCCGGTGCGGTGGTCGGTGGTGTTGGCGGCAGCGCCGTCGGTGGTGGCCGTGGCAGCATCGTCGCCGCTGTGATCGGCGCCGTCGCCGGTGGCTTGATCGGTTCCGCGACTGAAGAAGGCCTGACCCGTACCCAGGGCGTGGAGATCACTGTTCGTGAAGATGACGGCAGCATGCGTGCCTATGTCCAACAGGTTCAGGAGAACGAAGTGTTCCGTGTGGGTGAGCGGGTGCGGATCTCCACCGTGGGTGGTACGAGTCGCGTTTCGCACTAAGCGGGAATGATTGGAGAGACGGCGCTTCTTCCTGGAAGGGAGGGGCGCCGTTTTTTTTGGGGCTTCGTTTTCGGGGTTGGTGTGTATATCCGTTGCTGCGGTAACGGCCACTTAGGGTTCCGCCCAACGGCGGGTCACTTTCCAAAGCCAAAGCCCGGTTATCCATACCTGATGTATTGCTATCGCGGGCAAGCTTTGCTCCCACAGGAAGCTATGATGAACATCATATCTGTGAACACCTGCTCAAACCGCTGTGGGAGCAAAGCTTGCTCGCGATGACGTCAGTCCAGACACCCGCAAATCCCGTGGCGAGGCCAGGATCACCATCTGATCAGCCCGGCAACCCTGCCTGCTTACGGCTAGCCATCGCCGTCACCGCATAACCCAACAACGCCGCCAATATCGACCCCGTGAGAATCCCCATCCGGTCCATGCCGGCATATTCGCTGGCGCCAGGCTCGAACGCCAGGGAGCCGACGAACAGACTCATGGTGAAGCCGATACCGCACAAGATCGCCACGCCCAGCACCTGGCCCCAGTTGGCGCCGACGGGCAGGCTGGCGATGCCGATTTTTACCGCTAGCCAGGTCAGGCCGAATACGCCCACGGTCTTGCCCAGCAGCAGGCCGATCGCGATGCCCATCGGCACGTCGTGGGTGAAGCTCTCGACGGTGACGCCGCTCAGTGAGAGGCCGGCGTTGGCGAAGGCGAACAAGGGCAGGATGCCGTAGGCCACCCACGGATGCAGCGCATGTTCCAGGGTCAGCAGCGGTGAGCTTTCGGCGTTTTTGGTGCGCAACGGAATGCAGAACGCCAGGGTCACGCCGGCCAGGGTGGCGTGGACGCCGCTCTTGAGTACGCAGACCCAGAGGATCAGGCCCACCACCATGTAGGGGCCGAGCTTGACCACGCCCATCCGGTTCATCGCTACCAGCACGGCGATGCAGCCAGCGGCCAGCATCAGGGACAGCGACGACAACGCGCCGGAGTAGAAGATGGCAATGATGATAATGGCGCCCAGGTCGTCGATGATCGCCAGGGTCATGAGGAACAGCTTGAGCGATACCGGCACCCGCTTGCCCAGCAAGGCCAGCACGCCGAGGGCGAAGGCGATGTCGGTGGCGGTCGGAATCGCCCAGCCTGCGAGGGCGGCCGGATTGTCGCGGTTGAGGAACCCGTAGATCAGGGCGGGCACCACCATGCCGCCGATCGCCGCCGCGCCCGGCAAGACGATCTGCGACGGTTTCGACAGTTGCCCGTCGAGCACCTCGCGTTTGACTTCCAGGCCGATGAGCAGGAAGAACATCGCCATCAGGCCGTCATTGATCCACAGCAGCAACGGCTTGGCGATTTTCAATGCGCCGACCTGGGCCACCACCGGTGTATCCAGCAGGCCGCCGTACAGCCAGGCAAGGGGCGAGTTGTTGATGGCCAGGGCCAGCACGGCGGCGGCGATCAACAGCAAGCCGCTGGCGGCTTCCAGCTGGAAAAAGCGTGTCAGAGAGTTACGTAGAGCCAAGGGATGCTCTCCATTTCAAATCAAAAGTGGGCAACACCCTAACCCGTGGCCATAGTTGTTAAAACAAAAGTTATATTCTTTTTTGTTATATGTGGTAACAAGGCCTCTGCCATAGGTCGGGCAGTTGCTGCGCACTATTGGACCTTAGCTGTACCTGTGCGTGATGTCGGTTTTTTCCTAAGCTTGCGACTGCTTTTTCCGAGAACCGCCGTGCTTGCGCGCCAGGTTTCCCAAACGCGTTGAATCGATCCAGTGAGAACACACCATGAATGACCACCGTCAGTGGGTGCGCGAAGCGATCCGCATCATCGAGGCTGATTTCCAGCGCAGCGCCGATACCCACCTGATTCCGCTGCCTTTGCCTGGCCTGCCGGGCATCGAGTTGTATTTCAAGGATGAGTCCAGCCATCCCACCGGCAGCCTCAAGCATCGGTTGGCTCGCTCGTTGTTTCTTTATGCGCTGTGTAACGGCTGGCTCAAGCCCGGCGCTCCGGTGATCGAGGCTTCCAGTGGTTCGACGGCGATCTCCGAGGCTTACTTTGCACGGTTGCTGGGCCTGCCTTTCATCGCGGTGATGCCGGCGACCACCTCCAAGGAAAAAATCGCACAGATCGCGTTCTACGGTGGCCAGAGCCATCTGGTGGACGATCCTACGCAGATCTACGCCGAGTCCGAGCGCCTGGCGCGCGAGCATGATGGGCATTTCATCGATCAGTTCACCTACGCCGAACGTGCCACGGACTGGCGAGCGAACAACAACATTGCCGAGTCGATTTTCCAGCAGATGCGTTTCGAGCGGTATCCGGAGCCGAGCTGGTTGATCTCCAGCCCCGGCACGGGCGGCACCACCGCGACTTTGGGGCGCTATGTGCGTTATCGCCAACACCGCACCCGGGTGCTATGCGCCGATGCCGAGCGTTCGGTGTTCTTCGACTGCTACCGCAGCGGCGATGCCAGCCTGCGCCTCGATTGCGGTTCGCGGATCGAGGGCATTGGCAGGCCGCGGGTCGAGGCGTCGTTCTTGCCCAAGGTCATCGATGCGATGGTCAAGGTTCCAGATGCGTTGTCGCTGGCGGCCATGCACTACCTGGCGCAGCGCCTGGGGCGGCGGGTCGGGGGCTCCAGCGGCACCAACCTGATCGGCGCGCTCATGGCGGCCCGGCAGATGGTGGACGCGGGGGAATCGGGTTCGATCGTGGCGATTTTGTGCGACGGTGGCGAACGCTACGCGACGACGTATTACGACCCGGCGTGGTTGGCGGCACAGGGCTATGAGCTGAGCGGATTGATCGCGGCCGTGGCGGCAAGTGCGGAGCGGGGTGAGGCGCTGCCGGAGAGTGTGTTGCGGGCCAATATCTGAACGACAGAGCCCCTTGCGGGAGCGAGCAGGCTCGCTCCCGCAAGGGGCAGGACGTCAGGCTTTGAGGCCGAGAATATCCCGCGCCACCGCTTCGGCGATCCGGATTCCGTCCACGCCCGCCGACAGGATCCCGCCCGCGTAACCGGCGCCTTCGCCGGCCGGGAACAGGCCTTTCACGTTCAAGCTCTGCAGCGATTCGTCGCGGGTAATGCGCAGCGGCGACGAGGTGCGGGTTTCGATGCCGGTCAGCACGGCGTCGTGCAGCGAGTAGCCGCGAATCTGTTTCTCGAAGGCCGGCAAGGCTTCGCGGATGGCTTCGATGGCGAAGTCCGGCAGGGCCAGGGCCAGGTCGCCCAGCGAGACGCCCGGCTTGTAGGACGGTTCGACGCTGCCCAGTGCCGTCGACGGCTTGCCGGCGATGAAATCACCCACCAGTTGCGCGGGAGCCTCGTAGTTGCTGCCGCCGAGCACGAAGGCGTGGGATTCCAGGCGTTCCTGCAATTCGATCCCGGCCAGCGGACCGCCCGGGTAGTCGACTTCCGGGGTGATGCCGACAACGATGCCGGAGTTGGCGTTGCGCTCGTTGCGTGAATACTGGCTCATGCCATTGGTCACGACGCGGTTCGGCTCGGACGTCGCCGCCACCACGGTGCCGCCCGGGCACATGCAGAAGCTGTACACCGAGCGACCGTTCTTGGCGTGGTGCACCAGTTTGTAGTCGGCGGCACCGAGTTTCGGGTGGCCGGCGTACTTGCCCAGGCGCGCGCTGTCGATCAGCGATTGTGGGTGTTCGATACGGAACCCCACCGAGAACGGCTTGGCTTCCATATACACGCCACGACCGTGGAGCATGCGGAACGTGTCCCGGGCGCTGTGGCCGAGGGCCAGGATCACATGCCGGGAATGAATCCGTTCGCCGCTGGCCAGTTCGACGCCGACCAGTTGGCCGTCCTCGATCAACACGTCGGTAACCCGTTGCTGGAAGCGTACTTCACCGCCCAGGGCGCGAATCTGCTCACGCATGTTTTCCACCACGCCGGTCAGACGGAACGTACCGATGTGCGGCTTGCTGACGTAGAGGATTTCTTCCGGCGCCCCGGCCTTGACGAATTCGTGCAGGACCTTGCGGCCGAGGAACTTCGGATCCTTGATCTGGCTGTAGAGCTTGCCGTCGGAGAACGTCCCCGCGCCACCCTCGCCGAATTGCACGTTGGACTCGGGATTGAGCACGCTTTTGCGCCACAGGCCCCAGGTGTCCTTGGTGCGCTGGCGCACCTCGGGACCGCGTTCGAGGATGATCGGCTTGAAGCCCATCTGTGCCAGCAACATCGCGGCGAAGATCCCGCACGGGCCGAAACCGACCACGATCGGCCGCTCGCTCAGGTCCGCCGGTGCCTGGCCGACCATCTTGTAGCTGACATCTGGCGCTTCGTTGACGTTACGGTCATCGGCGAACTTGCGCAGCACGCTGGCTTCATCGCGCACCGTCAGGTCGATGGTGTAGATGAAGCACAGTTCGGAGGATTTCTTGCGCGCGTCGTAGCTGCGCTTGAACAAGGTGAAGTCGAGCAGGTCATCGCTGGCGATGCCCAGGCGTTGCACGATGGCTGCACGCAGGTCTTCTTCGGGATGGTCGAGCGGCAACTTGAGTTCGGTGATTCGTAACATGACGGGGTCCGGTTCGCGGGGCGCACAACTGCGCCAGGGCGTTTTTCAAACCGGCGATTATAAGCCGCAATCGGCGATCCCCGTGAGGTTTAAACGGTTGTCCGTCGCCTCAATCGTTGCGTGCACCGCCGAAGTAGGCGCAACCGCGCTGAACCTGACCGTTGACCCGCAGCTCGGCGCTCATGTGCTGCACGCTGCCGCTGACGCTGTCGACGCAACGCTGGGGCGCGACCCAGAGGTCGACCTTCTGGCCGTTGGCCTCGGTGCTAAGGCTGAGGCGACCGTCGCCCAGTTGCTCTTCAAGATAAGGCACAGCCAGTGGCGGTTGGCCCTCGCGTTCCAGCACCAGCCCCTTGCCGCTGGCCTTGAGGCTCCATTCCGGGCCATGGCCGGTGGCGCGCAGCACCAACAACCTGAAATTCGGGTCGTCGCAAGCGGTGCCCGAGCGCTCCAGGCGATACAACTGCTCCAGGTCCAACTGGCTGTCGGTACCGGCGGCTGCGCTGGAGACGATGCGCCCGCGCACATCGGCAAACAGCTTGCCCTGGTCATTGGCGAGACTGGCCGCTTGCTGCAGCACGCTGGTGTTACCGCTGTCATTGACGATGTAGCGGCGCTGTTCCTGGCAGGGCTGGAAAACCAGTTTGCCATCGGCCGCGGTGAGTTCGCCTTGCATGCGCGTCTGGCCGGCGTGGGAGGCACTCTGGCGGGGGCCATCGAGCAACTGGCAGCCGGCAAACAGCGGCAGAAGGGCAACGAACAGCAGGGAACGGGCGGCACGCATCATTGGGTCTCCAGATAAGTGCCGCCACGTTACTCAGACTGATCCTGCGCCACAAGGGCTGTCAGCCCACATGAAAGGTCTGACCGGTCTGTAGGCCTTCGACACTTTTGGCGTAGGCCAATGCCACATCCGCTGCGGGAACAGGTTTGTAGCCGCGGAAGTAAGGTGCGTATTTGTCCATGGCTTCCAGCAACACGTTGGGGCTGACCGAGTTGACCCGCATCCCGCGCGGCAACTCGATTGCAGCGGCGCGCACGAAACTGTCCAGGGCACCGTTGACCAAAGCGGCCGATGCGCCGTTCTTGATCGGATCATGACTGAGCACGCCCGTGGTCAAGGTGAAGGAAGCGCCGTCGTTGGCGTATTCGCGGCCGATCAACAGCAGGTTGACCTGGCCCATCAATTTGTCCTTCAGGCCCAGGGCGAAGCTGTCCGCGGTCATGTCAGCCAGGGGGGCAAAGGTGACATTGCCGGCTGCGCAAACCAGTGCATCGAAACGCCCGGTCTTTTCGAACAGGGCACGGATTGACGCGCTGTCGCTGATATCGACCTGCAGTTCACCGCTGTGACGGCCGATGCGAACGATCTCGTGGCGCGGCGACAACTCGTTATCGATGGCCGAACCGATGGTGCCGTTGGCGCCGATCAACAGGATTTTCATGGGGTGCTCCTTGAGTGGATTGAACGAGGTATCAGTCTAGAGTGGTTTTTTTTCTTGATAAGCGCGCTAATGGGCAACCTTTGGTTTTCAATTGGAAACAATCCAATGAGCGAAATGGATGACCTGGCGGCGTTCGCCGTGTTGATCGAGGCCGGCAGTTTCACGTTGGCGGCGCAGCAATTGGGGTGCAGTAAGGGGCAGTTGTCCAAGCGCATCAGCTTGCTGGAGCAACGCTTTTGCGTGGTGTTGCTCCAGCGCACCACGCGGCGTTTGAGCCTCACGGCGGCTGGGGCGGCTTTGTTGCCCCAGGCCCAGGCGCTGCTGACCCAGGTGGAAAGGGCGCGTCAGGCCTTGGCCCGTTTGAAGGATGACATTTGCGGGCCGGTACGGATGACCGTTCCGGTTTCGTTGGGGGAAACCTTCTTTGAAGGGTTATTGACGGAGTTTGCTCGCGTTTACCCCGACGTGCAGATCGAGCTGGAACTCAACAATGGCTATCGCGACCTGTCCCGCGATGGCTTCGACTTGGCGATTCGCTCCGACGCCGCCCTCGATGAGCGGCTGGTGGCCCGTCCACTGCTGGCCTGGTACGAAATGACCTGCGCCAGCCCGGCTTACCTTGAACAGTATGGCGAGCCTGAAAGTCCTCAGGCCCTGGCGGAGCATCGTTGCCTGCTCAACAGCCATTACAGCGGTCGGGAGGAGTGGCTGTATCACCAGCGCCATGAACTGTTGCGCGTCCGCGTCTCGGGGCCGTTCGCCAGCAACCATTACAGCCTGTTGAAGAAAGCCGCCCTGGCCGGCGCCGGAATCGCCCGGTTGCCGTCATACCTGCTCAACGAGGAATTGGCCGACGGGCGCTTGCGCTGGTTGCTGCGGGATTTTCAGACCCGTCGCATGCCAATGTATCTGGTGCATCCGTATCAGGGTGGCTTGCCGAAACGGACCCAGGTGCTGGCCGACTATTTGATCGACTGGTTCAAGCGCAGTGGCGAGGCGCTGGATCGGCTTCATTGATGCCAGCTCAGTGGGCGTAGCGCCTGGCGATCAGGTGATCGAGGGATAGCACCCCCGGCCCGCGAGCCGTCAGGTAGAGCAAGACCGCCGCCCAGGTGCCGTGGGTCGGGTAGGCATCCGGGTAGACGAACAGTTGAATGGTCAAGGTCATGCCCAGCAGGGCCAGGGCTGAAAAGCGTGTCGCCAGGCCAAGCAGGATCAGGACCGGGAACACGTGCTCGGCGGTGGCTGCCAAGTGCGCGGCCAGTTCCGGCGAGAGCAAGGGCAAGGCGTATTCGCTCTGGAACAGAGGAATGGTGGAATCCGCCAGATGCGGCAGGCCGATCTGGAACCTGCCGTCGAACAGGTCGATGGCCAGGCCTTCGATTTTGGTCTGGCCGGATTTCCAGAACACCGCCGCGATGGAAAATCGTGCGATGAAGGCGATGAGGCTGTGGGGAATTTTCTCCAGCCGTTGAATGAAAGCGGCAATCAGGGCGTTCATGGGCACACCTGTTCAGGTAAGAGTTGGGTGATGGCCTGGTAGCGGATCAGCCCCGCCAGGGTGTGTTCCAGGTCGACCTCGGGTGAGGCTTCAATGGCCGCAGTCAGGGACAACCCCTCTTGCAGGCAGGAGATGAACCCATAGGCAGCGTCGCTGATTGCCAAGACCTCGACGTCGAGACCGTTGCGCAGCACTAGGGCGTTCTGCTCGGGAAACGTGTCGAACGGCACGGGCGTCTGTTGTTGATGGGCGGCCCAGATCGTCACCACGGCGAAGGGGGATCGCAGCAGGCGCAGGGACGGGTGAAGGCCGATCCTAAGGTGCTCTGCAAGCATGGGGGACGACAACACTTCAACGATCCGTTCGCCCGCCATGGGCTCAGCGTCGGCAGCGTGCCAGGCTTGCATTTGCAGCCGTTCCAGGCGGGCGACATCCGCTAGGTAAGGCACACTGGCGGCGGGCTCGAAACCTTCGATGAACCCGGCGAAGTCGCCCCCGTAGTCGCTCATCACCGGGCTTCGCGGCGCACTCGACTGGACGTAGACCCCAGCCATGGCCCGGAAAAATGCCTCGCCCACCAGTTGCGCCACTACCGGGTAGTTGTCGGCCAGGGCGTTGATCAATGAGCTGAGCACGTTGTTGCGGTACACCGCGAAGCGGCCTAGCGGGTCGGCGCCATTCGTGCAGACCAGGCCGGGTGGGCATGCCTTGCGCGGGTCGAGCAGGGCGGCGGCGAATTCGCTTTGGCGGCTCATGACCGGGCTCCAGCGTTGTTCAAGAGTCGATCGGCCTGACGCGCTTCGGCCAGCAACACCGCCAAGGCCGGGATGTGGTTGTCTCGCTCGATCAAGGTGGCCACCGGCCCGGTCCGTTCCAGTGCCTTGAGGTAGAGCTGCCAGACTTCGTGGTCGATGGGCGCGCCGTGATCGTCGATCAGCAGGCGCTCGCCCAGGCTGTCGGTGTCTTCGGCGAAGCCGGCCAGGTGGATTTCACCGGTGGCCTGCAAGGGCAGGGCGTCGAGGTAGGCCAGTGGATCGCGGCTGTGGTTGATGCACGAAACGTAAACGTTGTTCACATCCAGTAGCAGGCCGCAACCGGTACGGCGAACAACCTCGCCAATGAACTGAGGTTCATCGAGGGTCGAGGCTTCGAACGCCAGGTAGGTCGCCGGGTTTTCCAGCAGCAGTGTGCGTTTTAGTCGGGACTGCACCTGATCGACGTGTTCGCAGACCCGCGCGAGCGTGGCCTCGTCGTAGGCCAGGGGCAGCAGGTCATTGAGGAACGCCGGGCCGTGGCTGGACCAGGCCAGGTGTTCGGAAAAAGACTGGGGCTGATAACGTTCGATCAGTACGGCCAGGCGCTGCAAATGCGCGACATCCAGCGGCCCCTCCCCACCGATCGACAGGCCGACGCCGTGCAGCGACAACGGATACTGTTCGCGTATCTGCCCCAGGAAATGATGACGCGGCCCGCCGGCCACCATGTAGTTTTCCGCGTGCACTTCGAAGAAACCCAGGTCCGGTCGACTCTGGAGTACTTCACAGACATGCTCGCTCTTGAGCCCCAGGCCGGTCCTTGGCGGCAACCGGTTGTCTGTGGCGAGGCGGGGGAAATCCAACATGGCGGCGGGCCTCAGGCAGAGTCGATCAGGACTTGGCTTTGAATGCTTCGAGCTGGCCGAAGCCGGTGGGCGAGGTCTTGCTTTCGGTGGTGAGGCAGGTGCCTTTCGGAACCAGTTTCCAGGCGTTGGGCTGGTGGTCCATTTTGGCGGTGCCGGCACAGGTGGTGCCAGCGCCTGCGGCACAGTTGTTCTGGCCTTTCATGGCGACACCGAAGCATTTTTCCATGTTGTCGTCGGCGGCATGGGCGGTCGATACGGCCGCGATGCTCAGGGCGGAACCGAGGGCCATGACCAGGGCGGTGGCGGACAGGGTACGGGTTGCAGCACTCATGATGTTTCTCCAGTTCTTCTTGGGAAATGAACCGGCGTTAGCGCCGGTCTGCTGAACTAGAGAAGCGAGGTGGGGAAGTGTTACAGCGGGTCCTCGATTTTTTTTTGTTTACCCCCCAAACCCAATAAGGTGAGAGTTGATTGTGTGGGAGCAAAGCTTGCTCGCGAAACAGGCGCCCCGATTTCTGAAAGATCGCATTGCCTTCATCGCGGGCAAACCTTGCTCCCACAAAAAACGGCCCGAAGGCCGTTTTCCGTGTAGCGCAATGACTCAACCGCCCAGGTACGCCTCGCGCACCTTCGGGTCGGTCAGCAGAGCCTCACCGGTGCCTTGCATCACCACCCGACCGTTCTCCAGCACGTAGGCCCGGTCGGCGATTTTCAGCGCCTGGTTGGCGTTCTGCTCCACCAGGAACACCGTCACGCCATCCTTGCGCAGTTGTTCGATGATGTCGAAGATCTGCTGGATGATGATCGGCGCCAGGCCCAGGGAGGGTTCATCCAGGAGCAACAGCTTGGGCTTGCTCATCAGCGCCCGGCCGATGGCGAGCATTTGCTGTTCGCCGCCGGACATGGTGCCGCCGCGCTGGGTGAAACGCTCTTTCAGGCGTGGGAAAAGGTGCAGTACCTTGTCCATCTGGTCCTGATAGTCGCCCTTGTCGGTGAAGAAGCCGCCCATGGCGAGGTTTTCTTCCACGGTCAGTCGGGCAAACACCCGACGGCCTTCCGGCACTACGGCGATGCTCTTGCGCATGATCCGCGACGAGTCCTGGCCCACCAGTTCCTCACCCATGTAGCGGATGCTGCCGCTGTGGGCCCGGGGCGAACCGCAGAGCGTCATCAGCAGGGTGGATTTACCGGCACCGTTGGCACCGATCAGCGTCACGATCTCGCCCTGGCGGACTTCGACGTTGACGCTGTGCAGGGCCTGGATCTTGCCGTAGAAGGTGGAAACGTTTTCGAACTGCAGCATTTACGCTTCCCCCAGGTAGGCTTTGATCACTTCAGGATTGTCACGGATCTGTTCCGGCGAGCCGTCGGCCAGGGGCGTGCCCTGGTTGATCACGACGATGTGGTCGGAAATGCTCATGACCAGCTTCATGTCGTGTTCGATCAGCAGCACGGTGACGTTGTGCTCCTCGCGCAGCACGCTGATCAACGCCTTCAGGTCTTCGGTTTCCCTCGGGTTCAGGCCGGCGGCCGGCTCGTCGAGCATGAGGATTCGCGGGCGGGTCATCATGCAGCGGGCGATTTCCAGGCGCCGTTGCTGGCCGTAGGCCAAGGTTCCGGCGGGGCGGTTGGCGAACGCCTTGAGGTTGACCTTCTCCAGCCAGTACTCGGCGTACTCCATCGCCTCGCGTTCGCTCTTGCGGAACGACGGCGTCTTGAACAGGCCGGCAAAGAAGTTGGTGTTGAGGTGACGATGCTGGGCGATCAACAGGTTCTCGATCGCCGTCATGTCCTTGAACAACCGCACGTTCTGGAAGGTGCGCACCACGCCCTTGAGGGCGATCTTGTGACCCGGCAGGCCTTGGATCGGCTCGCCGTCCAGCAGGATGCTGCCGCCGGTGGGCTGGTAGAAGCCGGTCAGGCAGTTGAACACGGTGGTCTTGCCCGCGCCGTTCGGCCCGATCAAGGCCACCACTTGTTTCTCTTTTACCGTCAGGGCGACGCCGTTGACGGCCAGCAAACCGCCGAAGCGCATGCTCAGGTTTTCGACTTTGAGGATCTCGCGGCTCATTTGCGCAGCTCCATGTGTGGGCGTTGCATAGGCAGCAGACCTTGAGGACGCCAGATCATCATCAGCACCATCAGGGCGCCGAACATCAACATGCGGTATTCACTGAATTCACGCATCATTTCGGGCAACAGGATCATCACCACCGCCGCCAGGATCACGCCCAACTGCGAGCCCATCCCGCCCAATACCACGATGGCGAGGATGATCGCCGATTCGATGAAGGTGAACGATTCAGGGGTCACCAGGCCTTGGCGAGCGGCGAAGAAGCTGCCCGCGAAACCGGCGAACGAGGCGCCGAGGGTAAAGGCCGAGAGCTTGATCACCGTCGGGTTGAGACCCAATGCACGGCAGGCGATTTCGTCTTCGCGCAAGGCTTCCCACGCACGACCGATGGGCATGCGCAGCAGGCGATTGATGACGAACAGCGCGCCGAGGGCCAGCAACAAGGCAACCAGGTACAGGAACACCACTTTGTTCACCGGGTTATAGGTCAGCCCGAAGAACTCGTGGAAGGTCTGCATGCCTTCGGCCGCCGAGCGCTCGAAGCTCAGCCCGAAGAACGTCGGCTTGGGAATGTTGCTGATGCCGTTGGGGCCGCCGGTGAGGTCGGTGAGGTTACGCAGGAACAGGCGGATGATCTCACCGAAACCCAGGGTCACGATAGCCAGGTAGTCACCACGCAGGCGCAACACCGGGAAGCCCAGCAGGAACCCGAACGTGGCGGACATCATCCCGGCGATTGGCAGGCAGATCCAGAAGCTCCAGCCGAAGTAGTGCGACAGCATGGCATAGCTGTACGCGCCCACCGCGTAGAAACCCACGTAGCCCAGGTCCAGCAGGCCGGCCAGGCCGACCACGATGTTCAAGCCCAGGCCCAGCAACACGTAGATCAGGATCAGCGTGGCGATGTCCACCGCGCCCCGGGAGCCGAAGAACGGCCAGATCAGCGCAACCACGATCAGGCCGACGATGATTGCGCGCTGGGTGCGCGGCAGGGTCAGGAACTGGCTGACCTTGGGCGAGACCAGGGGGCCACGCTCGGAACGCATCAGGGTGGCGAACTGCGGGGTGAACAGCACCCGCAGGAACATCAGCACCGAGCACAGGGCGATGACGGACAGCGTCAGCGGACCGGTGCCATGCACTTCAAGGTTGATGCCCACGATGCTCAGCTTCAGGCCGAGGACGGGGAAGGCCACGGCCCAGACCAGCAGGGCGCTGAACAGCGCCTGTCGAAGATATTTGCTCATACTTTCTCAACCTCCGGACGGCCCAGAATGCCGGTCGGCCGGAACAACAGGACCAGGACCAAGAGACCGAACGCCACCACATCTTTGTATTGGTCACCGAAGATATCGGCGCCGAACGCTTCGGCCACACCCAGCACCAGGCCACCGAGCATCGCGCCCGGGATGCTGCCGATGCCACCCAGTACCGCCGCGGTGAAGGCCTTGAGGCCGACCAGGAAGCCGGCGTTCGGGTTGATCACGCCGTACTGCATGCTCAGCAGTACCGCGGCGACTGCCGCCAGGGCGGCACCGATGACGAAGGTCAGGGCGATGATGTTGTTGGTGTTGATGCCCAGCAGGTTGGCCATCTTGATGTCTTCGGCACAGGCGCGGCAGGCGCGACCCAGGCGGGAGCGGGAGATGAACAGGGTCAGGCCGAGCATGGCGACCAGGGTCACGATGAAGACCAGGATCTGCATGTAGGAAACCAGGACTTCTTCCGCGCCGCCCGGGCCGAAGGAGAAACTCCCCGGGATCAGGTTGGGGATGGACTTGTCCTTGGAGTCCTGGGACAGCAAGACGGTGTTTTGCAGGAATATCGACATGCCGATGGCGGAAATCAGCGGGATCAGACGGTTGCTGTTGCGCAAGGGGCGGTAGGCAACGCGTTCGATGCTGTAGCCATAGGCACTGGTAACGACGATCGACGCCAGGAACGCGGCGGTCATCAACAGCGGCAGTGAGTGGATGCCCAGCATGGCCAGCCCGGCAAGGGCGATGAAGGCCACGTAGGAACCAATCATGTAGACCTCGCCATGGGCGAAGTTAATCATTCCAATGATGCCGTAGACCATTGTGTAGCCAATGGCTATCAAGGCATAGGTGCTGCCAATGGTCAGGCCATTAACCAGCTGTTGGAAAAAATGATAGATCTCAGGCATTACAGCGCTCCTAAAAACCCGATACGCATTTCACTGGTGGAGTCATGTTCCGGCCCGGTGCTGTGTTCTCTGAGCACATTTGCACGGGGCGTTTGCCAGCGAACCGCTGGTGACGGTTTTAAGATTTTCAGGTGAACCAGCGCCCGGATCGCGGGTGCCTGGCCCATAAACCTCGTAAAACAAAGCCCACTGCTTGCACAGTGGGCTTTGTTAACCAATAACGCCTGGCTTACTGAGGGGAAACTTCAGTTTTTGGCTTGCCGAAGTGCCACTGGTAGACCACGAACTTGAAGTCCTTCAGGTCGCCCTTGTCGTCGAACGACAGCTCGCCGGTCGGGGTCTTGAAGGTGCCTTTGTGGATCGCTTCGGCGACCTTGGCGGTGTCATCGCTCTTGGCGGCCTTGATGCCTTCGGCGATCAGTTCCACGGCGGAATAGGCCGGGAACACGAACGGACCGCTTGGATCCTTGCCGTCAGCCTTGATGGCGTCGACGATGGCCTTGTTCGCAGGATCGGCGTCGAAGGACTTCGGCAGGGTTACCAGCAGACCTTCGGAAGCGTCCTGGGCGATCTGCGAAATGGAGTCGTTGCCGACGCCTTCCGGACCCATGAACTTGGCGTTCAGGCCTTTTTCCTTGGATTGACGCAGGATCAGGCCCAGCTCTGGGTGGTAGCCGCCGTAGTAGACGAAGTCGACATTGTTCTGCTTGAGCTTCTGGATGATCGAGGAGAAGTCCTTGTCACCGGCGTTCAGGCCTTCGAACACGGCCACTTTCACGCCCTTGCCTTCCAGGGTCTTCTTCACGGCCGAAGCGATGCCTTCACCGTATTGCTGCTTGTCGTGCAGGACCGCAACGACTTTCGGCTTGACGTGGTCGGCGATGTAGTTGCCGGCGGCAGGGCCCTGGGCGCTGTCCAGGCCGATGGTGCGGAAGACCAGCTTGTAGCCACGGGTGGTGATGTCCGGGCTGGTGGCCGCTGGGGTGATCATGATCACGCCTTCGTCTTCATAGATGTCCGAAGCGGGTTGGGTGGAGCTGGAGCACAGGTGGCCGACGACAAACTTGACGCCATCGTTGACCACTTTGTTCGCCACGGCTACGGCTTGCTTGGGATCGCAAGCATCGTCGTACTCCTTGGCTTCGAGCATCTTGCCGTCGACGCCGCCCTTGGCGTTGATGTCCTTGATGGCCTGTTTCGCGCCGACGAACTGCATGTCGCCGTACTGGGTCACCGGACCGGTCTTGGGACCGGCGATGCCGATCTTGATGGTATCGGCGGCGAAGGAATGGCTGGCAACCCCGGCCAGAACCATAGCGGCAAACAGTTTGGAAATCTGCTTAGTAGCCTTAGTCATAGTGCTCCACTCTACTGTTGTAATTTTTATAGTCCTGGCGCCGTAGCAGCAGAACCGGGTCAGATATCTCGAATATCCTCGCGGAAATGCCCCCGGCAACTGTACCGGTACAGTGTAGAGCGCCGATTGTTGGCAAGGGAAGCTGGCGCTTGGGGGCAAAACCTGAGGGTGTCGCTTTGTTGAAAGGAAAAGACAGAATAGCGGCGTTGGTTGTCCGGTCAAATCGGCAATCCCTTGGCTTTCCTGAGCTTTTCAATCCGTACTCCAATTGCTACCGGGTTTTTCTGCCAGGCCACCGACGTTATCATTCGCGCCGATTTCTTTTCCGGACAGTTCCCATGAATCAAGAACCTAGCACCCTCTATGCCAAACTGCTTGGGGAAACCGCATCCATCACCTGGAAAGAGTTGGAGCCGTTCTTCGCCAAGGGTGCCCTATTGTGGGTCGATCCGGCACTGGATTTGATCGCCGCCGCCGAGGCCGTCGCCCAGGATGAAGGCGACAAAGTCGCCGCCTGGCTGGCCGCCGGGCAGCTCGCCAAGCTGTCTGAAACGCGGGCGCTGGATTTTCTGGAACGTGATCCGACGCTATGGGCGGTGGTGGTTTCGCCTTGGATAATGATCCAGGAAAGGGCGTCGAAATGATCGATGCACCAAAATGGATCGCGTCTCGGGCAATGGGAAAGTGTGTAGGTGAGTAGCGTGATGGCATCCTGCCGTGGTGAAACGCCACAGGGCAGGGTGACGTATACGTAACGGGAACAGTTTATGGAGCAGCCTTTGGGCTGCTCAATTGTTTCTGGATGTTGGATTTGTAGTGTGATCGGGCCGCCATCGCGAGCAGGCTCGCGATGGCGGCGACGCGGTGTTGCGCCTACCTCAATACGTCCGGCCCGTATGGTTGTTCAGCGAAATGACCTTGGTCTTGCCAATGCGATGGCGGTAGATCTCGCGCAGGTACTTGATGGCTTTCTTCACGCAGTCGCGGGACAGGCGGATGTCGTTGATCGAGACGAATTTGTCCTTGTCGCTGATGAGTTCGCGGTACTTCTTCTCGTACATCGGCTTGATGGCGTACCAGTTGGTGTCGAGGATCTTCGCCGGGTTCTCGAACTCGTTGAGCAGGTCGTCGATGCGTTCTTCGTCGAAGTCTTCGTTGATGATGAAGTCCAGGATCGAGTTGTCCAGGGTGTCGTCGAAGCGGTACGGCGTGCGCGCGAAGCAGCGCTTGATGAAAGCCACGATGAGGGTCAGGAAGTCATCCGACAGGCACGGGCTCTTGGCGATCAGGGTCGTCAGCGACAAGTTCGCCGAGGCGCCGATCACCAGGGCGTAACGCTTGAGCGTGGTGTTGGGGAACAGGCTGTTGAGGTGGGTCTTGAGCCGGTTCAGGTCCATGTAGGACAGCTTGTAGTCCTTGGGCAGCGAGACGATCGAGACCACCGACGAGCAGTTCTTGAAAAAGTGCAGGTCATGCAGGGCGGCGGCGTCGTAGCCGGAGTTCTTGTATTGCTCCAGCGAGGCGCGGTAGCGCTTGGATTCGATTGGCAACAGGCTGATGCCTTCGATGGCCTGGGTCACCTTGTTGAAGTGCGGCAGGTCGATGGAGCGGAAGAACAGGTCGTCGATGTTCAGGCGTGGCGGCTCTTTATCGAACACCTTGAACTTGTCGCTGCTGGGGGCCGGGGTTTCCGGGACCACGGATTCCGCATAGGCGATCGCCACCGGGCCGGCCAGGCTCATGAACAGGTCGTTGGCGTCCAGGCGAATGGTTTCGCCGATGTCGATGCCGGCACGCCGGAAATAGTTCTGATCGTAGTCGGTGGTCACGGCCTGGGCCGTCAGGATGTTGAAGATCTGCTGGGAGATGTACTGGTTGGCGTGCTTCTCCATGGCATTGACGTCAATGTTCTGGATGTTGCCGTCATCGTTCTCCTCGGCATAACGCATGATGTCGTTGGAAATCAGCATCATCGCGTTCCACGGACGGATACGGCCCATGACGCTGGCTTCGCTGCTGTCTTCGTTGGCGAAGTTGTACGAGAAATCCCATTCTTCCGACAGGTATTTGCACAGCAGGCGTCCGGCGTTGATGTGCAGCGCTTCGGACATTTCGCTGCGGTGGTCGGAAATGTTCGGCAGCACGCAGATGCCGCTGGTGAAGATCGGTTCGAAGACGAAGGAATGACCGCTCTTGCTGTCGTGTTCGTCCATCGGCTTGGTGTCGAACGTCTTGTTCATGTACGAGTACTGCTGGGCCAGGCCGAACTCCGAGGCCATGCCCGAACCCGTACCGCCACCGGCACTGAAGATCGAGAAATACAGGCGCGATTGGTTGGCTTTGATGCCGCAGCTGTCGATCAGGTACGAGTGGATCATTTTCCAGTCGGGGCTGGAGAAGCGCTGGGTGTCTTTGTTCAGGATGATCTTGGCCAAGTATTGGCCGAGGATCGGCGCGTTACCGGCACCGCCAGCGTGGACTTCCGACAAGTCCATGATTTTCATTTTGCTGTAGTCGCGCAAAAAGCCGGTTTTTTCGCCCTTGCGCGAGAAGCGGATGCGCCCGGCGATGTCCTTGTCCAGGTCGCCCAGCATCACCAGTGGTTCGACGAGGAACACCGGCTTGCTCGCCTTGCCATTGCCCAGGCGCAGGTTGTGACGGATCCACTGCGCGGGGCTGTAGCCCTTTTCGCGATAGTGCTTGTCTTCGGCGTTGAATTCGTTGAGGTAGAACTTGCGCGCGTTGTACACCAACTCCGCCACGTCCAGTGCGATGTTGGAGCCGCAGCGCCCCAGGCCGATCAGGCACACCGACGGGAATTCCTGCTGGTCGCGCTCGCTCTCGTCATCCACCAGGTGTGGCGGGCGTGGGAACACGGTGTCACGCAGGCCGTCGAGGTTGTCGAGGATGCGGTCGGTATTGGTCTCGGTGAAATACAGGTACTGCTGGGTCGACAAGGGGCGTGAGGCGCTCGACACCGTCGATGTTTCAAAGCCGTTGGCGGCCGGGCCCAGGGTCAGATCGGATACCGCAGTGGCTGTTTTTTTGGAAGTCATTGTGCGCCGTACGCCTGAACTGGTGGGTTGGACGACCGCTGTCATCGAACCATAGCGGATGAAAGAAGCTTCATGATGGATCGGCCATCGGGACATGATCTTTAATCAGGAACCGGCAAAATGATGGCAATTGTTACAGGATATTGATCAGCATCAAGAAAGGCCCTGGCCGTCATGGGCGGGTATCAGCCTGGCGAATGATCGCAGACATCCCGCACGCCGCTGTCTAGATTGCAGGTTCAGGGCTCGGATGCTCGCCGTTGCCCAAAAACAATAAGAGACGGACCCATGCAGAACTCGACCCAAGCGGCGAATGCCTGGCGCATTCTGTTCCTGCTGTTCCTGGCCAACCTGTTCAATTTCTTCGACCGCACCATCCCGGCGATCATCATCGAGCCGATCCGCATGGAATGGAGCCTCAGCGACTTCCAGATCGGCATCATCGGCACCGCTTTCACGCTGGTCTACGCCATCGCCGGCCTCCCGCTGGGACGCCTGGCCGATACGGGTTCGCGCAGCAAATTGATGGGCTGGGGCCTGGCGACCTGGAGTGCGCTGACGGCGGTCAATGGCCTGGTGGGCAGCTTTTGGGCGTTCCTGGTGGTGCGCATGGGCATCGGCATTGGCGAGGCCAGTTACGCGCCGGCTGCCAACTCATTGATCGGCGACCTGTTCCCGGCCCATCGCCGGGCGCGGGCCATGGGCATTTTCATGCTGGGTCTGCCGATCGGCTTGCTGCTGGCTTTTTTCACCATCGGGGCGATGGTCAAGGCGTTCGACAGCTGGCGCGCGCCGTTCTTCATCGCGGCGGTGCCCGGGTTGGTGCTGGCGTTGTTCATGTTCTTCATCAAGGAACCCAAACGCGGAGCGGCGGAAGCCGGGCAGGTGTCCCAGGAAAAAATCGACCGGCCGATCCGTCGGGTGCTGGCGATTCCCACCTTCCTGTGGCTGGTGCTGGCGGGGCTGTGCTTCAACTTCGCCACTTATGCCTGTAATTCATTCCTGGTGCCGATGCTGCAGCGCTACTTCCTCATGCCTTTGCACGAGGCGGCGGTGGCCACCGGGATCATGGTGGGCGTGACCGGGTTGTTCGGCTTGACCCTCGGTGGCTGGATCGCCGACAAGATTCACCAGCGCGTGCCCAGCGGTCGTCTGCTGTTCGCTGCGTTCAGCCTGGTGATCTCGACGCTTACCACCGCGTGGGCGTTGCATGCCGGGCGGATCGAAATCGGTGTGTTCGTCGCGGTGTTCAGTGTCGGCTGGCTGTTTGCCTATAACTTCTACACCTGCGTGTACACGGCGATCCAGGACGTGGTCGAGCCGCGCCTGCGGGCCACGGCGATGGCGTTGTTCTTCGCTGGGCTGTACCTGCTCGGCGGCGGTCTCGGGCCGGTGGTGGTGGGCGGTTTGTCCGATTACTTCGCCCGCACGGCGATGGCGGCGGCCGGGAGCGAGCAGATGAGCGAAGCGTTCAAGGCCATCGGCCTGCATGACGCCATGTACCTGATCCCGGTGGCGCTGTTCTTGACCATGCTGTTCTTGTTCCTGGCCTCGCGCTGCTTTGTGCGGGATGCCAGGCGGATGAAGGAAGGGATGGGGGCGGTGGCGGAGCCGGAGGTGGTCGCGGCGACGGCTTGATTGGTTTGGCGTGGATTTTGAACGGTCGCTTTTGTGGCGAGGGAGCAAGCTCCTGCCCTGTGGGAGCTTGCTTTGCTCCCACAACCTACCCGTCTCTTGAGTCGATGATGGGCTATTCGACAGCCTCGTAAGGAAGTCCCACGTAATTTTCCGCGATGGTCCGGCGGCCGGCTTCGGAGTCGACGAAATACTCCAGTTCCGCTTCGCTGATGCGCTGGTTGAAGGCATCGTCGTCGAAGCGGTGCAGCATCGAGGTCATCCACCAGGAGAACCGCTCGGCTTTCCAGACCCGTCGCAGGCAGATGGCGGAGTATTTTTCCAGCAGGTCCACGCGTCCATCGCGATAGACCTTGAGCAGGATATTGAACAGCGTGCTGACGTCGCTGGCCGCCAGGTTCAAGCCCTTGGCGCCCGTCGGCGGGACGATGTGGGCCGCGTCGCCCACCAGGAACATCCGCCCGTACTGCATCGGCTCGACCACGAAGCTGCGCAGCGGCGCGATGCTTTTTTCGATCGACGGACCGGTGACCAGCGCATCGGCCAGATCGAAGGGCAGGCGGCGCTTGAGTTCGGCCCAGAAGCGCTCGTCCGGCCAGTCGCTTACCTGTTCCTCGGCGGGCACTTGCAGGTAATAGCGTGTTCGCGTCCTGGAGCGCATGCTGCACAGGGCGAAACCGCGTTCGTGGCGGGCGTAGACCAATTCATCGTGAACCGGCGGGGTGTCGGCCAGGATGCCAAGCCAGCCGAACGGATAGACCCGTTCGAAGACCTTGAGTCTTTCAGCCGGGATCGATTGTCGCGCGACGCCGTGGAAGCCATCGCAACCGGCAATGTAGTCGCAGTCCAGGCGCCAGGTCTGTCCCTGGTGTTCGAAGGTCACGAAGGGCTGGTCGGTCTGCATGCCGTGGGGCTGGGCGTTATCGACCTGGTACAGGGTTCGGGCACCGGCCGCCTCGCGCGCCGCCATCAGGTCGCGGGTCACTTCGGTCTGGCCGTAGATCATCACATTCCGGCCGCCGGTCAGTCCCTTCAGGTCGATATGCACACGGCGACCATTGAGCGCCAGTTCGAAACCGTCATGGGGCAGGCCTTCGGTGTCCATGCGCTGGCCGACACCGGCCTGGCGCAACAGCTCGGCCATGCCTTGCTCCAGCACACCGGCGCGGATGCGGCCCAGCACATAATCCGGGGCCTGGCGTTCGAGGATAACCGTGTCGATCCCGGCATTGTGCAGCAATTGGCCCAGCAGCAGGCCAGAGGGGCCGGCGCCGATAATGGCAACTTGGGTCTTGAGCATGTTCATTGTTGTTATGACTCGCACGAGGCACGCGACCAAGGTCGGTGTTGATTGGGGTGCCTGCATTTTTCGCTTGCGCAGCTGTCAGTTGAAGGGGAAAACTGAGCCGATACCTGTACTTTCTGCCAATCGGTGCGATTATCGCCCGCAACCCGAGGCCGATTCTCTTTATGAAAAAATCCGAACTGCCTTCGATCCCCGTGTTCAAGCTTTACGGCGAGGGCCAGGATTGGCCGACCCCGGACCTGTTGCACTGTGAAACCATTTCCAAGCGCAGTCGCGAGCATCAGTGGGAGATCAAGCCACACCGGCATGCCGATCTCTGTCAATTATTGTTCGTTTTCAAAGGGCGGGCGGAGCTGGAAATCGAAGGTCGGCGCACGTTACTCGACGAGCCGGCGGTGCAGATCCTGCCGCCGCTGTCGGTGCATGGCTTTCGCTTTTCCGAGGATGTGGACGGTTACGTGGTCACCCTGGCGGCACCGTTGGTGACGCACCTGCAAGGGCAACTGGGCCACTCGGTGGACATCCTGGCCCAGGCCGAAAGCTACCCGGCGGGCGAGAACGCCGATTACCTCAATAGCCTGTTCAGCGCGTTGCAGAATGAATATGCAGGTCATCAACCGGCCCGGGAGATGCTGATGCACGCCCTGGTCAGCGTGATCATGGTCTGGGTCAGCCGCCAGGTGATGCAGCGTCGGACCCAGGCCCAACGTCCGCAGCGGGCCCGGGAATACCTCAACGGTTTCATTCAGTTGGTGGAAGAGACCTATCGCCAGCACGTCAAGGTCGAGGACCTGGCCCATCGCCTGGGCATTTCCGTGTCACACCTCAACGGCACCTGTCGCGAGTTGGCGGGGCAGCCCGCGTTGCAGATCATGCATGAGCGTCAGTTGCTGGAGGCCAAGCGGTTGCTGACCTACACCGGCATGACCATCTATGAGATTTCAGAACTGCTCGGGTTTTCCGACCCGACCAACTTCACCCGGCTGTTCCGCCGACGCGTCGGCATCTCGCCCAAGGCCTTCCGGGACCGGCTCAAGACCGATCAGCCGGACGATTGAAGCGGCCCTAGGCTCTGTACGAAAAGCCTTGGTACTCGTTCATGCTGCGTTGAAAACAGCCTCGCCTGACCTTCGTCTCAAGACTTTTCGTACAGAGCCTCAGCGCAAGGCGTTCAGGGTTGCGTTGTGGGGGATGCAACGTTCCAGGTTGCAACTGGCGTACTCACGGGGTTGTTGCCGGGCCTGCTCGACCCGGTAGGCCGCGGTGCCATACAGCGCAAGCGTGGCGGTGCAGGTGATGAAAATGGCAAGGCGCCGTTTTGTTCTGATGTCCATGGCAGTGACCTCTGAACGAATACCCGGGGGTACTACTATTGAGCATAGCTTGTGGAAGCAAGGGTTGCTCCCACAAGCTCGCCCCACAGGGGACAGAGGGGGGCGGCGATTACGCCAGGTGCTCAGGCTTCATCGGATCGCCCGGTTTCACATCCAGTTGCTTGCGCACGTCTTCGAACATTTCGTCGTAGTACTTGTGCATCGAGCCGATGCTGGCGGTCTTGGGCAAGCCGTATTTCTGGGCAATGCGCGTGGCGTGGCGGGCGAAGTCGAAGGCTTGGTCCTTGGCGAGGAAAAAGCGCTCGTCCACGGTGTTTTCCTCGATCGTGCCGTGCACGCGGAATGTCATGCCCTGGCCCTCCTTGGGGTCCTGGGCAGTTTCGTAGTCGATGCACAGGTTGTAGCTGAAATCTTCCTTGTTCAGCGCATGACGCTCCATGTGCAGGTGACCCGGTTCGAACATGGCCATGGGCGAATCTCCTTGAAGGGCGGGGTGTAAGGCAGACCGTGCGTGCACCCCGCAAGTTTCCTGTCAGCGATAGACGATGCCTGGCGTCGCGGTACTGACGCGGGTGCCGGCGGTGCCCTGGACGATAGCATCGATCTCTGACAGCGAGCCGATCACCGCGACGTTGCCAGTGTTGCGGGCGAATTCGCAGGCGGCCTGGACCTTGGGCCCCATGGAGCCAGCGGCGAAGCCGAGCTTTTCCAGGTAGTCCGGGTGGGCTTGGGCAATGGCTTTTCGGGTCGGCTTGCCGAAGTCGACGAACGCGGCGTTGACGTCCGTGGCAATCACCAGCAGGTCGCTCTCCAGTTGTTCGGCCAGCAGCGCCGAGCACAGGTCCTTGTCGATCACCGCTTCCACGCCTTGCAGCTTGCCGTCGGCGTCGTACATCGTCGGAATACCACCGCCGCCGGCGCAGATCACGATGCTGCCCTTTTCCAGCAACCACTTGATCGGGCGGATTTCGAAGATGCGTTGGGGTCGTGGGCTGGCGACCACCCGGCGGAACTGGTCGCCATCCGGGGCGATGGCCCAGCCTTTCTCGGCGGCCAGCTTCTGCGCCTCTTGCTGGCTGTAGACCGGACCGATGGGCTTGGTCGGGTTCTGGAACGCCGGGTCGTTGGCGTCCACTTCGACCTGGGTCAGGAGCGTGGCAAAGGGCACGTCGACGTCCAGCAGATTGCCCAGTTCCTGTTCGATGATATAGCCGATCATGCCTTCGGTTTCCGCGCCGAGCACATCCAG
Source organism: Pseudomonas citri (assembly GCF_025336485.1). Taxonomy (GTDB): domain Bacteria; phylum Pseudomonadota; class Gammaproteobacteria; order Pseudomonadales; family Pseudomonadaceae; genus Aquipseudomonas; species Aquipseudomonas citri. Next base: position 239,670 of record NZ_JAODAB010000005.1, read on the forward strand.
CGGATAGGGCGTGACCGAGGTGTAGGCAGCGGCCTGCAACGACAACAGGCCGACCTGCGGACCGTTGCCGTGGGCGATGACCAATTGGTTGCCGGGATGAATCTTCGCGATCTGCTCGGTCGCGGTGCGGATGTTGCTGCGTTGATTGTCTGCGGTCATGGGTTCTCCCCGACGCAGGAGGGCGTTACCGCCCAGGGCAACGACGATGCGCATGGTGCTGTCCTTTCAAAAATGGATCGAACAATGCGGTCTCTCTGTGGGGTTCTAGATATCCGCCAGCGCCGCCACCAGGATCGCCTTGATGGTGTGCATGCGGTTTTCCGCTTGCTCGAAGGCAATGTTAGCCGGGGATTCGAAGACCTCTTCGGTCACTTCCACACCGTTGGCCAGGTTCGGATAGCGCGCGGCGATGTCCTTGCCGACCTTGGTCTCGCTGTTGTGGAACGCCGGCAGGCAATGCATGAATTTCACTCGCGGGTTGCCCGAGGCCTTCATCATTTGCGCGTTGACCTGGTAGGGCAGCAATTGCTCGATGCGCTCGTCCCAGGCCTCCACCGGCTCACCCATGGACACCCAGACGTCGGTGTGGATGAAGTCCACGTCCTTGACCGCTTCTTTCGGATCTTCGGTGAGGGTGATGCGGGCGCCGCTTTCGGCGGCGAAGGCTTGGCATTGATCGATGAAATCCTGGTGCGGCCACAAGGCTTTCGGCGCGCCGATGCGCACGTCCATGCCCAGCTTGGCGCCGATCATCAGCAGCGAATTGCCCATGTTGTAGCGCGCGTCACCCAGGTACGCATAGCGAATGTCATGCAGCGGTTTGTCACTGTGTTCGCGCATGGTCAGGGTGTCGGCGATCATTTGGGTGGGGTGGAATTCGGCGGTCAGGCCGTTGAACACCGGCACCCCGGCGAACTTGGCCAGTTCCTCGACGATCTCCTGCTCAAAGCCCCGGTATTCGATGGCGTCGAACATCCGCCCCAGGACCCGGGCGGTATCCTTCATGCTTTCCTTGTGGCCGATCTGCGAGGACACCGGGTCGATGTAGGTGACGTGGGCGCCTTGGTCATGGGCCGCGACTTCGAAGGCGCAGCGGGTGCGGGTCGAGGTTTTTTCGAAGATCAGCGCGATGTTCTTGCCCTTGAGATGCGGCTGCTCGGTGCCGGTGTATTTGGCGCGCTTGAGGTCGCGGGACAGGTCCAGCAGGTAGTGCAGCTCGCGGTTGGTGTGGTGCATCAGACTCAGCAGGCTGCGGTTGCGCATGTTGAACGCCATGATGTGGATCTCCTTGGGTGTCGGTTATCCCCTGGACCCGTCTGGGGTAAATGCGGGCCCAGGCTCGAAGGTCAGTAATCGATCGGGTCGCGAATGATCGGGCAGGTCATGCAGTGACCACCGCCCCGGCCTCGGCCCAGTTCGCTGGCGCTGATGGTGATGACTTCCACCCCGGCCTTGCGCAGCAAGGTGTTGGTGTAGGTGTTGCGGTCGTAGCCAATGACCACGCCCGGTTCCAGGGCCACCACGTTGTTGCCGTCGTCCCATTGCTCGCGCTCGGCGGCGAAGCTGTTGCCACCGGTTTCCACCACGCGCAATGCCGGCAGCTTGAGCGCGGCGGCCACGGTGTCGAGGAAGCTGCTTTCTTCCCGGCGCACGTCGATGCCACCGGGTTTGCTGTCGTCAGGGCGCAGGGAGAAGGCGACGATCTGGCTCACCACTTCCGGGAAAATCGTCACCAGATCGCGGTCGCAGAAACTGAATACGGTGTCCAGGTGCATGGCCGCCCGCGACTTCGGCAAACCGGCGACGATCACCCGTTCCACGGCGTTGTGCTTGAACAGGTTCAGCGCCAACTGGCCGATGGCCTGGCGGGACGAACGCTCGCCCATGCCGATCAGCACTACGCCGTTGCCGATGGGCATCACGTCGCCACCTTCGAGGGTGGCGTTGCCGTGGTCCTGGTCCGGGTTGCCGTACCAGACCTGGAAATCGGCTTGGGTGAATTCGGGATGGAATTTGTACAGGGCGCTGGCCAGCAAGGTTTCCTGGCGGCGCGCTGGCCAGTACATCGGGTTCAGCGTTACCCCGCCGTAGATCCAGCAAGTGGTGTCGCGGGTGAACTGGGTGTTGGGCAGCGGCGGCAGGATGAAACTGGAGTGCCCGAGGAAGTCGCGGAACATCTGGATCGTCTTGCCGCCGAAGCTGTCCGGCAGGTCATCGGCCGAGACCCCGCCGATCAGGTATTCGGCGATGTGGCGCGGTTCGAGGGTGCGCAGCCAGGCGTCGACTTCGTGCACCAGGCCCAGTCCCACCGAATTGGCGGTGATCTTGCGTTGCAGGATCCAGTCCAGGGCCTCGGGAATGGCGACGACATCGGTCAGCAGGTTGTGCATTTCCAGGACATCGACATCACGCTCGCGCATCTTGGTCACGAAGTCGAAATGGTCGCGCTTGGCCTGGTTGACCCAGATCACATCGTCGAACAGCAGCTCGTCGCAGTTGTTCGGCGTCAAGCGCTGGTGCGCCAGGCCTGGAGAACACACCAGGACTTTACGCAGTTTGCCGGCTTCGGAATGAACGCCGTATTTCACTTTTTCCGTGGTCATTGCATTTCCTCCAGTGAAAACCATTGGCCCGCTACAGGGTCAGGAAACCGTCGTAGAGCCCATAGGCAGCCACCAGGGCTCCGGCGATCACGGCGGCGAAAATCAGTTTCTCGAGGGTGGTGAAAACCGGTTTGCCCACTTCGCGCTTGGCCTTGGCGAACAGGATCGCGCCGGGGGCGTAGAGCAAGGCGGAGAGCAGCAGGTACTTGACCCCGCCGGCATACAGCAGCCACATCGCGTAGACCAGGGCGATGGCGCCGATGGCCAGGTCCTTGCGTCGCTCGGCCAGGGCGTTCTCGTAGGTTTCGCCACGCACCGCCAGCAGCACCGCATAGGCTGCCGACCACAGGTAGGGCACCAGGATCATCGAAGTGGCGAGGTAGATCAGCGACAGATAGGTGCTGGCCGAGAACAGGGTGATGATCAAGAACAGTTGGACCATCGCGTTGGTCAGCCACAGGGCGTTGGCCGGCACGTGGTTGGCGTTCTCGCGGCGCAGGAAGGCCGGCATGGTGTGGTCCTTGGCGGCGGCGAACATGATCTCGGCGCACAGCAGCACCCACGACAGCAGGGCACCGAGCAGCGAGATGACCAGGCCGACGCTGATCAGCACCGCCCCCCAGTGACCGACGACATGCTCCAGCACGGCGGCCATGGACGGGTTCTGCAGCTTCGCCAGTTCCGGCTGGGTCATGATGCCCAGCGACAGCACGTTGACCAGCACCAGGAACAGCAGCACGGTGATGAACCCGATGACCGTGGCCTTGCCTACGTCTGCACGTTTTTCGGCGCGGGCGGAAAAAATACTCGCGCCCTCGATGCCGATGAACACCCATACGGTGACCAGCATCATGTGCCGTACCTGGGTCATGACACTGCCCAGGTCCGGATTTTTAGCGCCCCAGATGTCGGCGGTGAAAATGTCCAGCTTGAAGGCGAAGACCGCGATCAGCACGAACAGCGCCAGCGGCACGACCTTGGCGACGGTGGTCACCAGGTTGATGAATGCCGCCTCCTTGATGCCTTGCAGCACCAGCCAATGCACCGCCCACAACAACACCGAGGCCCCGATCACCGCCGCGACAGTGTTGCCCTCACCAAAGATCGGGAAGAAGTAACCCAGGGTGCTGAACAGCAACACGAAGTAACCGACGTTGCCGAGCCAGGCGCTGATCCAGTAGCCCCAGGCCGATGAGAAACCCATGTAGTCACCGAAACCGGCCTTGGCGTAGACGTAGACGCCGCCGTCCAGGTCGGGCTTGCGGTTGGCCAGGGTCTGGAACACGAAGGCGAGGGTCAGCATGCCCACCGCGGTGATGGCCCAGCCAATCAGAATGGCGCCGACATCGGCACTGGCGGCCATGTTTTGCGGCAGGGAAAAGATCCCGCCACCAATCATCGAACCGACCACCAGGGCGATCAACGCACCCAGTCGAAGTTTTCCGGGGGTAGTAGACATTGGCATGCTCCGCAACAGGAGAGAGTCGAAAGCCTATGTCTATTTTTGCCGCCATTAGCTGATCTACATCAGGCTGGAGGGCGGATCGGATTTCATTCGGGATCGCTGCGTGCTCCCGTGTCCGCCAGCGCCGTCGTCACCGGACGGGACCAGATCCACAGGTTGCCCAGGCCCATGCCGGCCAACGCCAGGTAGATCGGCCAGCCGTGACCGAGGGTTGCCAGCATCAGTGCGGCGCAAGCCAGCATGCTGAGGGTGGCGCCGACCTTGGCCCGGCGTGGGATGACCTTGCCGTTGCGCCAGTTGTGCAGCATCGGCCCGAACAGCCGATGCTGCTCCAGCCAGGCGCTCAGGCGTGGCGAACTGCGAGTCGCGGCCCAGGCGGCCAGCAGGATGAATTCGGTCGTCGGCAGGCCGGGCACGACGATGGCGACCAGGCCGATGGCCAGGCTGGCATAGGCGAGTAGCCCGAAGAGTATTTGGCTGAGTTTCGAGGGACGGTTCATCGGTCTCTTTCAGTCGTGCGCAATTTCCGTGGGAGCGAGCAGGCTCGTTCCCACAATGGAAAAGCAGCCATTCAGGCCAGCTCGGCGGCATAAGCCTGTTCAAGCAGCACGGTAAAGCGGTTGAAGGCGTCCAGCGCGCCCTGGTCCGCTTCGGCTTCCTGCTGTTCGCTGAAGGCCAGGTCATCGAGGAGGCGGGTGAAGGTTTTCCAGCCTTCGGCACGACCGCCCGCCGGTTCCGCCAGGTGCCGGGCGCCGAAGGTTTCGCTCAGGCCCAGGCCCACGGCGCGTTTGATCAGGAACGCGGCGCCGAGCTTGGAGCCTTCGGAGACGAACAGCCAGCCCAACGCCTCGGCTTGGGTCGGGTTCTTCAGCGCACCGGCCACCGGCGCGGGGACTTCGGTGTCCAGGTCCGCCAGGTCGATTGCGACAGCTTCGGCGCGGCAGCGGGTCGGCAGGTCGGGAATCAGTGCCGCCAGCTCAGCGTCGTTGTACAGCGCCATCAGTTCCGACTGGAACAGGTACTGGGCGACGACGAAGCGGGCATAGCTGGCCGTGGTTTCGAACGGGGCGTGGGCCTTGACCAGGGCGTCGAGCCTGGCGTGGGGTTCGTGGGTGATCTGGTTGAGGCGTTGGGAGCGGGAAGCGGAACGTTGTGTGGTCATGAAAAATTCCTTCGAATGAGAGCATTGTGGTGAGCGGGGTTCTTCGCCGGGGTGTGGGAGCAAAGCTTGCTCGCGAAACAGACGCCTCTATATCTGAGGGACCGCATCGCTTTCATCGCGGGCAAGCCTTGCTCCCACATGGTTCTCGCCACCGGTATTTGTTTGGCCTGGCAACCGAGTCAGATATCCCAGACCAGGTTGACCGCGAAGTTGCGTCCGGGCGCCGTCAGGCGATCGAGGTTGGCGGGGTTCAACACCGCCGCTTCGCCGACGCTGTCGTAGCCGCGCACGTCGTCCCACCGCCAGTACTTCTTGTCGGTGAGGTTGTAGAGGCCACCGTTGACCGTGATGGCGTCGCTCACCTTGTAGTAACCGCTCAGGTCGAGGAGGCCGAAGCCCGGAGTCTTGAACTGGCTGCTGACGCCGTCCGGCGACTTGAAGTTGCTGCTGTCGACACGGTCCTTTCTCTTGGCCAGGGTCCAACTGAGCAGGGTGCCGTAGTGGTCCTGGTCATAACCCAGGCCGAACACGCCGGTCAGCGGGTTGACGCTATTGAGCGGCTGGCCGGTGTCGTCGTTGCGACCGTGGACATAGGCCACCGAGCCTTGGGTGTACAGGCCGCGGGGAGCGCCGAAGACGTCCAGGTTCAGGCGCCCCTTGACCTCGGCGCCCTTGATGGTGGCATGCTTGATGTTGTTGCTCTGGAAGGTCAACTGGTCGGCGCCGGGGGTAATGGCGTCTTCGTTGATGAGATCGCGGTACGTGTTGTAGAACACCGCCACATCGAACGAGCCGGAATCGAAACGTCCGCGCAGGCCGGTCTCGTAGCCTTTGCTTTTTTCCGGCTCCAGGTCGGGGTTCGGTTTCACCGTGTAGCCGGGATTGCTGTTCTCGAAGCGGCCATACAAGGCCTTGGCGGTCGGGGTGCGGAAGCCTTCGGCGTACTGGCCGTACCAGGTGTATTGCTCGGTGAGGGCGTAGGTCAGGCCGAACTTGGGCGAGACGCGGTGCCAGGTCTTGTTCTTGTCGCTGACTTCGCCGCCGTTGGTGGGGTCGACCGTGTTGAGGAATGCCTGGGTCAAGTGCGGCTTGAGCTGGGTGTAGTCGTAGCGCAGGCCCGGGGTGAAGGTCCATTGCTGCCAACTGATCTGGTCCTGGGCGAACAGGCTGTAGGTGTTGATGGTCGGGTCCGGGAAGTCACTGGCTTTTGCCAGCACGTCTCCGCGACCGGTGCTGATGGCTCCGACGGCTGAACAGCCCACGCCGACCGCCAGGCACACGCCGTTGCCGCTGCGCGAACCGGTGACGTTCTGGTGCTTGAGGGTGGTGCCGTAGGTCAGCAGGTGATCGGTGTCGGCAATGCTGAAAGCTTTGTCCAGTTGCGCATCGAGCACCCACTGCTTTTCTTCATAGAGGGTGTCGCGGGTGCGCAGCACCTGGCGGGTGATCGGGAAGTAGAACTCCGCGGTGCTCTCGTTCGTTTTGGCGACCTGATGGTTCAGGCTCCACTTCACGTTGTCGGCCAGCAGGCTGTCGAGGGCGAAGCTGTGCTCCAGGCCGAAGCGCTCGCGGGTGATGGTGTCGTTGCCGGTGCGCCACTGGTACATGCCGCCGGGCAGTATCGCGGGAGAGATAGTCGGTCGGCCGTTGGAATAGGGGCCGCCATAGGCGCTCTTCAGGTCGGTGTCGCGATCATCCTTGTACTTCTCGTAGACCAGACCCAGGCGCCCGTCATCGCTGTAGTTCCAGCCCAGCTTGGCCAACACGTTGCTGGCGCGCACGTCTTCCGGGTTGGCGGTGGTGCGGTCCAGGCCGGTGCCGTTGTGGCTACCGTAGGATTGGGTTTCATGGCCGTCACGCTGGCTGTAGTGCAGCAAGCCATCGAACGCCCCACTGCGACCTGCGACGGTGGCGGATTTGAGCCAGCTGTCGTCGGCGGAGCTGTAACCGGTCTTCAGGCGCGCGCCTGCGTCCTGGCCGGGCTTGATGATGTCGTCCGGGTCCAGGGTGAAGTAACTGACGGCGCCACCGATGGCGTTGCTGCCGTAGAGCACCGAGGCCGGACCGCGAAGGATTTCCACGCGCTTGATGATCTCCGGGTCGACGTAGTTGCGCTGGGTCTTGGCATAAGGGCCGTTGAAGAAACTGCCGGGAATTTCCACGCCGTCGACCTGGGTCAGGATCCGGTTGCCGTCGATGCCGCGGATGTTGTAGCCGCTGATCCCGCCACGCTGGCCCGCACCGCCCACCGAGACGCCGGGCTCGTAGCGCACCAGGTCCTTGAGGGTATTGACGTTGTTGCGGTCCAGTTCCTGGCGGTCGTGGACGGTGACCGTGCTCGGCACGAGGGCGATGTCCTGTTCCTGGCGAGTGGCGCTGATGGTCACCTGTGGCAGGTTCAACGCCCCGGCGGCGCTGCGTTTTTCCAGGACGATGCTGTGGTCGCCCAGTTTGCGGTAGCTCAGGTTCGTCCCCAGCAACAGGCGCTCCAGCGCTTTGTCCGCAGACAGCGAGCCGTTTACCCCTGGCGAGGCGACACCTTCGGCCAGTTCAGCCGACAGGCCGACCTGCCAGCCCGTGACGGCGGTGAAGGCGTTCAGGGCCGAGACCAGTGGTTGGCGGGCGATGGCGAAGGTGTAGTCGCCTGTGGTCCGTGCAGGTGCTTGTGCAGCGGCAGCCGCGAAGGCGACGGGAACCGTGCCGGCCATCAGCAGGGCGGCGGTCAGCAGAGACAGCGTGCAGGAAGGGGGGAGGAACCGGCAAGTAAGGCGAGAGGACATCGATAGCGCTCCGTGTCGCATCTGTTATAGGTGCAGATTGGCATCGCAAGATGCGAATCAATTGCATTGGCTATAACGAGACGAACCAGCGAAGGCTATCGAGTAAAAATAATTCTCATTTAGTTCAGGATCACCAGCGCCGGGAATTCCTGCACACGTGCCGAGGTGATGTGGGCCAGGGAGCGCACCACGTCCAGCGGCGCATCGAGACGGTAATTACCGGTCACGGCGAGGTCGGCCAACTGTTCGTTGCGGTTGATGATCCAGCCGGGGTAGTAGCGCTGCAACTCGGCCAGGACCTGGCGCAGTGGCCGGTTCTCGAACACCAGTCGACCCTGGACCCACGCCAGGTCGGTGACGGCATCGAGCCGGGCCGGGCGGTCGAAACCGTCGGGGCCGATGCGAATGCTTTCCCCGGCGGACAGGCGTACGTGCGCGTCGTTGCGGCTGGCCCGCAGGTCTACGTCGCCGCGCTGGACCTGGACCTGGGCGACGCCGTCCAGGTAACGCACGGCAAGGGTGGTGTCGCTGACACGGGCGATGACGGGGCCGGCGTCGATTTCCAATGGCAGGCTGTCATTGGCCGGGACTTCGAAGAACGCTTCGCCTTTGTACAAGCGAGCCACGTGGCGCTGTTCATCGAAGGTGCTGGAGAACGCCGAGTCGGTGTTGAGCAGTACCTGGGAACCGTCCGCCAATTGCAGGCGCTGGCGCTCACCGATCACGGTCAGGTGATCGGCCTGCCAATGCAGGGGCAAGTCGCTGAAGTTGAACAGCCCCAGGAACAGCACGGCAGCGGTGGCCAAGGGTTTCCAATGGCTGCGCAGGCGCGACAGCGGCGTGACCTTGGGCGGGGCCTGGCGCTGGCGGGCATTCTCCAGCTGACGGGCGCTCTCCATCACCTGCGGGCCGTTCCAGATCGCCTGGGCCCGGGCGAATGCCTGGCCGTGGCGTGGGTCGGCCGCCAGCCAGGCCTGGAACTGCCGGGTCTGCTCGTCGCTGGGGTTGTCCAGCAGGATCAGCCAGTCCAGCGCCTGCTCCATGGCGTGGGCGGTGTCCTGCGTCGAAGCGGGTTGAGGGTCGGTCACGGTGATTCCTCGAATTGAGCGGCAAGTTGCAAGCTGCAAGCCAGAGCACAGCTTGCAGCTTGCCGCTTGAATCTTATAGCTGCAGCTGTCCCACACAGATCGCCATGATCAGCTTCAGTTCCTTTTGCACCGTGCTCGATGACACGTCCAGTCGCTCGGCGATGGCCTGGTAACTGTGCCCGTGCAGGCGGCTGAGGATGAAGATTTGCTGCTGGCGTGAAGTCAGCGCGTGCAGGCTCACGTTCAGTCGCTCGAGCAACTGTTGGGCATGGGCGGCGTCCTCGGCGTTGCTCTGGGGAGCGGGCACATTGTGTATGACTTGCGCTGGCACGTCGTCGAGCAGGGTACGGGAGTGGATGCGCCGCGCACGCAAATGATCCCGCGCCAGGTTTCGGGCGGTCTGGAAGACGAAGGGCTCCAGGTGCTCGACCGGGCGTTCAGTCAAGGCGCGGCTGACGCGCAGGTAGGTTTCCTGGAGAAGGTCTTCGGCGGTGCTGGGGTTGTTGACCATGCGCTCGAGGGTGCGCAATAGCGGTACGCGCTGGGCGAGGAAGACGTGATGAAAGCGCGATTGACTCACGGTAGGGCCTGATCCGGATCGGGCAAATGATAATGATTGTCATCTGCTGAAGGGGTCAAGCCTTCATTTCACCACGCTGGGTCGATAGGAAGAGCAAACCTGTGGGGAGCATCAGTGGGAGCAAAGCTTGCTCGCGATGATGTCGTCCCCTACGAGGCCCTGTGGAGCCTTGAAAGCCGCCATCGCGAGCAAGCTTTGCTGCCACAGGAGCGTTCTCACATCGGGGAGGCATTTGTTCCCGCGACAGTTACTCCGCGTTACACAACGCCAGGCAGTTATCCAGCATCCGGTTGGAGAACCCCCATTCGTTGTCATACCAGGCCAGGACCTTGAGCAGCTTGCCGCTGACCTTGGTGTGGTTGGCGTCGAAGATCGACGACAGCGGGTTGTGGTTGAAGTCGCTGGAGACCAGCGGCAGGGCGTTGTAACCGAGGATCCGGGAGTGCTGGCTGGCCTGGCGCAGCAGGTCGTTGACTTGCTCGGCCGTGGCGTCGTGCTTGAGCTGCACGGTCAGGTCCACCAGCGATACGTTGATCACCGGCACGCGCACCGCCATGCCGGTCAGCTTGCCCGCCAGTTCCGGCAGCACCAGGCCCACCGCTTCGGCGGCGCCGGTCTTGCTCGGGATCATGTTCTGGGTGGCCGAACGGGCGCGGTACGGATCGCTGTGGTACACGTCGGTCAGGTTCTGGTCATTGGTGTAGGCATGGATCGTGGTCATCAGGCCGCTTTCGATGCCCAGCTCGCGGTGTAGCACCTGGGCCACCGGGGCCAGGCAGTTGGTGGTGCACGACGCGTTGGAAATGATCTGGTGGGACTGGCGCAGGATGTCGTGGTTCACGCCATACACGACGGTGGCATCGGCACCCTTGGCCGGGGCCGAGATGATCACCTTGCGGGCGCCGGCGCTGATATGGGCGGCCGCCTTGGCGCGGTCGGTGAACAGGCCGGTGCATTCGAACACCACGTCGATCTTCTCGGCGGCCCAGGGCAGTTCGGCCGGGTTGCGGATAGCGCTGACGGAGATGCGGTCGCCATTGACCGTCAGGCTTTCGTGATCGTGCTGCACGTCCGCTTCAAAGGTGCCGTGTACGGTGTCGTACTTGAGCAGGTGCGCATTGATGGCACTGTCGCCCAGGTCATTGATCGCGACGATCTGCAAGTCGCGACGGTAGCCTTGGGTATACAGTGCGCGGAGGACGTTGCGGCCGATGCGGCCAAAACCATTGATTGCGATTCGAAGAGTCATTCACTGCACCGCCGTCGATTTGTTGTTGGAATTACAAGATTATGCGCAAAAAAATAGAAAACAAGCCTTTTTGATGGCAGTATTTTGTTTTATCTACAACGAGTGACCTGAATCAACTGGTCCAAAAGGTCGGTAAACCGCCTGTCGCTTGATGCGCATGGGGGTTATGACCAGCATAGACAATCAGGTCGCCACACCCGTTAGCCTGGAGTTCTACACATGCATCCCCGCGTTATTGAGGTCACCGAACGGCTTATCGCCCGCAGCCGCGCCACGCGCCAGGCTTACCTTGCATTGATCCATGGTGCAGCCAGCGACGGTCCGATGCGCGGCAAGCTGCAATGCGCCAACTTCGCCCACGGCGTGGCGGGTTGTGGCAGCGAAGACAAACACCACCTGCGGATGATGAACGCCGCCAACATCGCCATCGTGTCGTCCTATAACGACATGCTTTCGGCCCACCAGCCCTACGAAACCTTCCCGGAACAGATCAAGAAAGCCCTGCGCGAAATCGGCTCGGTCGGCCAGTTCGCGGGCGGCACGCCGGCCATGTGCGACGGCGTGACCCAGGGCGAGGCGGGGATGGAACTGAGCCTGCCGAGCCGCGAAGTGATCGCGATGTCCACGGCGGTGGCGCTGTCCCACAATATGTTTGACGGCGCGCTGATGCTCGGCATCTGCGACAAGATCGTGCCGGGCCTGATGATGGGCGCGCTGCGCTTCGGTCACTTGCCGACGATCTTCGTGCCGGGCGGGCCGATGGTCTCGGGTATTTCCAACAAGGAAAAAGCCGACGTGCGCCAGCGCTATGCCGAAGGCAAGGCGACCCGCGAAGAGTTGCTGGAATCGGAGATGAAGTCCTACCACAGTCCCGGCACTTGCACCTTCTACGGCACTGCCAACACCAACCAGTTGCTGATGGAAGTGATGGGCCTGCACCTGCCGGGCGCTTCGTTCGTCAACCCGAACACACCACTGCGCGACGCCCTGACTCGCGAGGCGGCGTTCCAGGTCACGCGCATGACCAAGCAAAGCGGCAGCTTCATGCCCATCGGCGAAATCGTCGACGAGCGTTCGCTGGTCAACTCCATCGTCGCCCTGCATGCCACCGGCGGCTCGACCAACCACACCCTGCACATGCCGGCCATCGCCATGGCGGCGGGCATCCAGTTGACCTGGCAAGACATGGCCGACCTCTCCGAGGTGGTGCCGACCCTGAGCCACGTCTACCCGAACGGCAAGGCCGACATCAACCACTTCCAGGCGGCGGGCGGCATGTCGTTCCTGATCCGCGAACTGCTGGAAGCCGGGTTGCTCCACGAAAACGTCAACACCGTGATGGGGCCGGGTTTGAGCCGCTACACCCAGGAGCCATTCCTCGAGGACGGCGAACTGGTGTGGCGCGACGGCCCGATCGAAAGCCTCGATGAAAATATCCTGCGCCCGGTGGCCCGCGCGTTCTCGCCGGAAGGCGGGTTGCGGGTCATGGAGGGCAACCTGGGCCGTGGCGTGATGAAAGTCTCGGCGGTGGCGCTGGAAAACCAGGTCGTCGAAGCACCGGCCATGGTCTTCCAGGATCAGCAGGATCTGGCCGACGCGTTCAAGGCCGGGCTGTTGGAGAAGGACTTCGTCGCGGTCATGCGCTTCCAGGGACCGCGCTCCAACGGCATGCCGGAGCTGCACAAGATGACGCCATTCCTGGGTGTATTGCAGGACCGTGGCTTCAAAGTGGCACTGGTCACCGACGGGCGCATGTCCGGTGCGTCGGGGAAAATCCCGGCGGCCATTCACGTCAGCCCCGAAGCTTATGTCGGCGGCGCGTTGGCCCGGGTACGGGAGGGCGATATCATCCGCGTCGATGGCGTCAACGGCACCTTGGAATTGAAGGTGGACGCCGACGAATTTGCTGCACGCACACCTGCCAAGGGCCTGTTGGGCAACAACATCGGCACCGGCCGCGAGCTGTTCGGTTTCATGCGCATGGCGTTCAGCTCGGCAGAGCAGGGCGCCAGCGCCTTCACTGCTGCCCTGGAGACGATTAATTGAAACTGGCCCTGGTCGGTGACATCGGTGGGACCAACGCACGTTTCGCGTTGTGGAAGAACCACAACCTGGAAAACATCCAGGTGCTGGCGACGGCCGACTTCGCCTGCCCGGAAGACGCCATCAAGGTTTACCTGGGTGGCCTGGGCATGGGCCCGGGCGCCATCGGTTCGGTGTGTCTGTCGGTGGCCGGTCCCGTGAGCGGCGATGAGTTTCGCTTCACCAACAATCACTGGCGCCTGAGCAACCGGGCGTTCTGCGAGACCTTGCAGGTGGAGCAGTTGTTGCTGGTCAACGACTTCTCGGCCATGGCCCTGGGCATGACTCGCCTGCGTCCCGATGAATACCGGGTCGTTTGCGAAGGTAGCGCGGAACCGATGCGTCCGGCGGTGGTGATCGGCCCAGGCACCGGGCTGGGCGTCGGTACGCTGCTGGATCTGGGTGAAGGCCGGTTTGCGGCGTTGCCGGGTGAGGGCGGTCACGTGGACTTGCCGATGAGCAGCCCGCGGGAAACCCAGCTCTGGCAACACATCTACAACGAGATCGGCCATGTCAGTGCTGAGACCGCCCTGAGCGGCAGCGGTTTGCCGCGGGTGTACCGGGCCATTTGCGCGGTGGACGGCCATGAGCCGGTGCTCGACACCCCCGAAGCCATCACCGCGGCTGGCCTGGCCGGCGATCCCGTCGCCCTGGAAGTGCTCGAACAGTTCTGCCGCTGGTTGGGCCGCGTGGCCGGCAACAACGTGCTGACGGTGGGCGGGCGCGGCGGTGTCTACATCGTCGGTGGCGTGATCCCGCGGTTTGCCGATTTCTTCCTCGAAAGCGGTTTCGCCCGTTGCTTCGCGGACAAGGGGTGCATGAGCGATTACTTCAAGGGCATTCCGGTGTGGTTGGTGACAGCGCCGTACTCGGGCCTGATGGGTGCGGGTGTGGCGTTGGAGCAAAGTTAAGACCGCGTCGCCTGCATCGCGGGCAAGCCTTGCTCCCACAAGATGTGCTTGATCTTGCGGGGAGCGCTGTGGGGGCAAATCTTGCTCGCGATAAGGTCCGAACAGGCGATAAAAAACTCGATGTCCATCAGGCATAATCGCCCCCATCCAAACAGCAAGGACGAGGCTCCGTGAGTTCAGTGAACAAATCGATTTTGTTGGTCGACGACGACCAGGAGATTCGCGAGCTGCTGGACACTTACCTCAGTCGCGCGGGGTTCCAGGTGCGTACCACGCCCGACGGTGCGGGGTTTCGCCAGGCGTTGAACGATGCGCCGAGCGACCTGGTGATCCTCGATGTGATGCTGCCCGACGAGGATGGCTTCAGCCTGTGCCGCTGGGTTCGCCAGCATCCGCGCCAGGCCCATGTGCCGATCATCATGCTCACCGCCAGTTCCGACGAGGCCGATCGGGTCATCGGTCTTGAGTTGGGCGCCGATGATTACCTGGGCAAGCCTTTCAGTCCGCGTGAACTGCAAGCGCGCATCAAGGCCTTGTTGCGCCGGGCGCAGTTCGGTCAGGAGCGCCCGGGCGGTGAAGTGCTGGCTTTCGACGAGTGGCGCCTGGACATGGTCAGCCATCGACTATTTCACGCCGATGGCGAAGAAGTGATCCTCTCCGGCGCTGATTTCGCCTTGCTCAAATTGTTCCTCGACCATCCCCAGGAAATCCTCGACCGCGACACCATCGGCAATGCCACACGGGGGCGCGAACTGATGCCCCTGGACCGCATCGTCGACATGGCGGTCAGTCGCCTGCGCCAGCGTCTGCGCGACACCGACAAACCGCCGCGGCTGATCCGCACGGTGCGCGGCAGCGGTTATCAACTGGCGGCCAACGTGGTTGCCAGCAATGGCCATTGACTGGCGCAAACTGGCCCGCCGGGTGCCGGTGCCGCGTTCGTTGCTGGGACGGATGCTGCTGCTGACGTTGCTGGTGGTGCTGTTCGCCCAGACCCTGTCCAGCCTGATCTGGGTCTCGCAATTGCGGGCTACGCAACTTGAAGGCCTGGTCACCAGCGCCCGCAGCCTCGCCCATTCGATGACCGCCAGTGTCAGTTACCTGCGCTCGCTGCCGGTGGCTTACCGGCCACTGGTGCTCGATCAACTGCGCAGCATGGGTGGTACGCGGTTCGTCGTCACGCTCAACGACAAACCCCTGGGCATGGATGTGCTGCCCGTCACCCCGCGCAAACTGGCGGTGCTCAAGGCCGTGGATGAGGTGTTGCGCCGCTCACTGGGCAGCAACACCGATATCTCCGTCACCTTTGTCAGCCCTGACGACCTGCGGATTTTCAACGCCGGGCTGAAGCTCGACGAGCTACCCCGTTCCTGGGCCCACTACGCCTTGACCCTAGAGCCGGTGAATCCACCGGTGCTGGTGACGCAGATCCAGATGGCGCCGGGGGAATGGCTGTACATCGCCTCGCTGCTGCCCGAACCCTACACCAGCCTCGAAGAGCAGGGCTTGCCCAAGCAACAGGTCGGCTTCATCGTGCTCACCAGCAGCCTGTTGCTGCTGTTCATCGGTCTGTTGGTGCACTGGCAGAGCCGACCGCTCAAGCGTTTGGCCCGGGCCGCACGGGATATGTCCCTGGGCGCCGACGTGCAACCGGTGGCCGAGGGCGGTGGCAGCGAAGTGGTGGAAGTCGGACGGGCATTCAACGCCATGCGCGAGCGCATCAGCCGCTACCTGACCGAACGCAGCCAGTTGTTCAGCGCGATTTCCCACGACCTGCGCACACCCATCACGCGCTTGCGGTTGCGGGTCGAGTTGTTGGAAGACGAAAACCTGCAGGCCAAGTTCGGCCGCGACCTGGACGAACTGGAACTGCTGGTCAAAGGCGCGCTGCAATGCGTCAAGGACACCGATATCCACGAGAACATCGAGCCGGTGGACCTCAACCACGTGCTCGATTGCCTGGTCGAGCCTTACCTGGCGCCCAACGGCAACGGCCGGGTGACCCAGGACGGCCGGGCGCTGGCGCCGTACCCGGGCAAGCCGTTGGCGCTCAAGCGCTGCATCGGCAACCTGATCGACAATGCCTTGAAGTACGGACAGAACGCCCACCTGCATATCGACGACGATGAAAGTGCCTTCATCCTGCACGTCGATGACGAGGGGCCGGGTGTTCCGGAGCAGCGCCTGGAGCAAGTCTTCGAACCGCACTTTCGCCTGGCCGGGCAGCAGCAGGGCTACGGCCTGGGGCTGGGCATCGCGCGCAACATCGCCCACAGCCATGGCGGCGAAGTGAGCCTGCAGAATCTGCGCGAAGGTGGGTTGCGGGTGACGTTGCAGTTGCCCCGCAGTATGGATTAGCCAGGGCGCGTTACCGTTCATCGTCGGATCGTCATCTGCTTCACTCAATCATTTCAAGGCAATGTCACAAGTTGGTGACATAACTCGGCCCTTTCGTTACCTGTCCCTCGCCACCCCTTGTTTAGACTCCCTGCGTCAAAACAACAAAAAAGGTATTCCCCGATGGACACCTTCCAACCGGCCTTCAGCAGTTGGCTGAATGCCCCTGCCCACCAGCAATGGCTTGCCGCCGAAGGCCTGCGGTTGCTGGCGTTCGCCAAGGCGTCGAAGCTGCCTGGCGGCTTTGGCAACCTCGACGAGCAGGGTCGCCTGCCGGCCGACGCCCGTGCCGAGACCATGAACACGGCGCGCATGACCCACAGTTTCGCCATGGCACACATCCAGGGCCTGCCGGGCTTCGCCGAACTGGTCGACCATGGCGTCCAGGCCCTCAGCGGCCCCTTGCGCGACGCCCAGCACGGTGGCTGGTTCGCCGCCGCGCAACCCGACGACAGCGACACCGGCAAGGCTGCCTACCTGCACGCCTTCGTGGCCCTGGCCGCCAGCTCCGCAGTCGTGGCCCAGCGCCCCGGCGCGCAAGGGTTGTTGGACGAGGCGGTGCGCGTCATCGACGAGCATTTCTGGTGCGAGGAGGAGGGCGTGTTGCGCGAATCCTTCAATCGCGACTGGAGCGAGGAAGAGGCGTATCGCGGCGCCAACAGCAACATGCACGCCACCGAAGCCTTCCTGGCCCTGGCCGATGTCACTGATGACCCGCGCTGGCTGGCGCGCGCCCTGCACATCGTCGAGCGGGTCATCCACGGTCACGCCGCCGCCAACGACTACTTGGTGGTGGAGCATTTCGACCGCCACTGGCAACCGCTGCGCGAATACAACCAGGACAATCCCGCCGACGGTTTCCGCCCCTACGGCACCACGCCCGGCCACGGCTTCGAATGGGCGCGTTTACTGCTGCACCTCGAGGCGGCGCGGGTGCGGATCGGCATGTTGACCCCGGGCTGGCTGCTCCAGGATGCGCAGAAACTGTTCGAGCAGAACTGCCGCCATGGTTGGGACATCGATGGCGCCCCCGGTATTGTCTACACCCTGGACTGGGACAACCGCGCCGTGGTGCGCCATCGCCTGCATTGGGTTCACGCCGAAGCGGCTGCCGCTGCCAGCACCTTGCTCAAACGCACCGACGAGGCGAAGTATGAAGCCTGGTACCGGCGCTTCTGGGAGTTCTGTGACACACATTTCATCGACCGCTGCAACGGCAGTTGGCATCACGAACTCGACCCGCAAAACCGCCCCGGCGCCGACATCTGGCCGGGCAAGCCGGACCTGTATCACGCCTGGCAGGCGGTGTTGATCCCACGCTTGCCATTGGCCCCCAGCATGGCGACGGCCCTGGCGCAGCTCTCCAGCCCGGTGCCTGTGTAACCAGGCCGTGACATTTGCACATCCCTTCGTTACCTGCCGAGGGATATCCCCTGATTAGAATCCATGCAGCGCAAGCACCAGACTTGCATGCATAACAACAAGAAGGTAATTCCAGATGAATGCGATTTCTCGCCTCGCTACTGTCATTTCTCTTGCTTCCCTGCTTCCTGTCGCCGCCTTCCCTGTCAGCACCCTGGCCGCCGAATCCAAAGGTTCCGTGGAAGTCGTCCACTGGTGGACGTCGGGTGGTGAAAAAGCCGCGGTCGACGTGCTCAAGGCCCAAGTGGAGAAAGACGGCTTTACCTGGAAGGACGGCGCTGTCGCCGGTGGTGGCGGCTCCACTGCCATGACCGTACTCAAGAGTCGCGCCGTGGCCGGCAACCCACCGGGTGTCGCCCAGATCAAGGGCCCGGACATCCAGGAGTGGGCCTCCACCGGACTGCTCGACACCGACGTCCTGAAGGACGTGGCCAAGCAGGAGAAGTGGGACAGCCTGCTCGACAAGAAAGTCTCCGATACCGTGAAGTACGACGGTGACTACGTCGCCGTGCCGGTGAACATCCACCGCGTCAACTGGCTGTGGATCAATCCGGAAGTCTTCAAGAAAGCTGGCATCGAAAAACCACCGACCACCCTCCAGGAATTCTACGCCGCCGGCGACAAGCTCAAGGCCGCCGGCTTCATCCCGCTCGCCCATGGTGGCCAGCCTTGGCAGGACAGCACCGTATTCGAGGCTGTGGTGCTCTCGGTCATGGGTGTCGATGGCTACAAGAAGGCCCTGGTCGACCTGGACAACAAGGCCCTGACCGGTCCGGAAATGGTCAAGGCGCTGACCGAGCTGAAGAAAGTCGCGACCTACATGGACGCCGATGGCAAAGGCCAGGACTGGAACCTGGAAGCGGCCAAGGTCATCAACGGCAAGGCCGGCATGCAGATCATGGGTGACTGGGCCAAGAGCGAGTGGACCGCCGCGAAGAAAGTCGCCGGCAAGGACTACGAGTGCGTCGCCTTCCCGGGCACCGACAAGGCCTTCACCTACAACATCGACTCCCTGGCGGTGTTCAAGCAGAAGGACAAGGGCACTGCGGCTGGCCAGCAGGACATCGCCAAGGTTGTGCTGGGCGAGAACTTCCAGAAAGTCTTCAGCATCAACAAGGGTTCGATCCCGGTGCGCAACGACATGCTGGGTGACATGGCTCAGTACGGTTTCGACTCCTGCGCTCAGACCGCCGCCAAGGACTTCCTGGCTGGTGCCAAGACGGGCGGCCTGCAGCCGAGCATGGCGCACAACATGGCGACGACGCTGGCGGTACAAGGTGCGTTCTTTGACGTGGTGACCAACTTCATCAACGACCCGAAAGCCGACCCTGCCGATGCCGCCAAGAAACTGGGCGCTGCGGTCCAGTCTGCCAAGTAATCGTTAGCACCGCAGGCGTCCTCCCTATGTGAGCGAGCCTGTGGGAGCAAAGCTTGCTCGCGATGAACGATAACGCGCTCATTCGAAAGACCGAGGCGCCTTCATCGCGAGCAAGCTCAGCTCCCACACAAGTTCGCTCCTGCAAAGGGAATGTTCTGTAGTCTTTTTCTCTTGTACTGGATCTTCCCATGAGTTCTGTTGCTGTGTTCAGCAAGGCCTCGCCGTTCGATGCGTTGCAGCGCTGGCTCCCGAAACTGGT
The DNA here is from genome assembly GCF_025336485.1 of Pseudomonas citri. Lineage (GTDB taxonomy): Bacteria > Pseudomonadota > Gammaproteobacteria > Pseudomonadales > Pseudomonadaceae > Aquipseudomonas > Aquipseudomonas citri. Next base: position 259,046 of record NZ_JAODAB010000005.1, read on the forward strand.
GCTGGCGCCGAGCATGTTCATCGTCCTGGTGGGCTTCTACGGCTACATCCTGTGGACGTTCGTCCTGTCGTTCACCACCTCGACGTTCCTGCCCACCTACAAATGGGCGGGCCTGGCGCAGTATGCACGGCTGCTGGACAACGATCGCTGGTGGGTGGCGAGCAAGAACCTGGCGGTGTTCGGTGGCTTGTTCATCGGCATCACGCTGGTGATCGGTGTGCTGCTGGCGGTGTTCCTCGACCAGCGCATCCGCCGCGAAGGTTTCATTCGCACGATCTACCTGTACCCGATGGCGCTCTCGATGATCGTCACCGGTACGGCCTGGAAGTGGTTGCTCAACCCAGGCATGGGCCTGGATAAATTGCTGCGTGACTGGGGCTGGGAGGGCTTTCGCCTGGACTGGCTGATCGACCCGGACCGCGTGGTGTATTGCCTGGTGATCGCGGCCGTGTGGCAGGCGTCGGGTTTCATCATGGCGATGTTCCTGGCTGGCCTGCGGGGCGTCGATCAATCGATCATCCGTGCCGCGCAGATCGACGGCGCGAGCATGCCGCACATCTACTGGAAAGTGGTGTTGCCGAGCCTGCGTCCGGTGTTCTTCAGTTCCGTGATGATCCTGGCGCACATCGCCATCAAGAGTTTCGACCTGGTGGCGGCGATGACCGCCGGTGGCCCGGGCTACTCCTCGGACTTGCCCGCCATGTTCATGTACTCCTTCACTTTCAGTCGCGGCCAGATGGGCATGGGCTCGGCCAGTGCGATCCTGATGCTCGGTGCGATTCTCGCGATCATCGTGCCTTACCTGTACTCCGAGCTGAGGACCAAGCGTCATGACTAGTCTCGCTGCCAAACCTGCCATAAGCCTGAGCCGCATCGGGATCTACGCGGTGCTGATCCTTGCCGTACTGCTTTACCTGGTGCCGCTGGTGGTCATGTTGTTGACCAGTTTCAAGACTCCGGAAGACATCAGTAGCGGCAACCTGCTGAGCTGGCCGACCGTGGTCAGCAGCATCGGTTGGGTCAAGGCCTGGGCCACGGTCGATGGCTACTTCTGGAACTCGATCAAGATCACCGTCCCGGCGGTGCTGATCTCTACCGCCATCGGTGCCTTGAACGGCTACGTGCTGTCGATGTGGCGCTTTCGCGGTTCGCAGTTGTTCTTCGGCCTGCTGCTGTTCGGTTGCTTCCTGCCGTTCCAGACCGTCCTGCTGCCGGCCTCGTTCACCCTCGGCAAGATGGGCCTGGCCAGCACCACCACGGGACTGGTGTTCGTGCATGTGGTCTATGGCCTGGCCTTCACCACGCTGTTCTTCCGCAACTACTACGTGAGCATCCCCGATGCGCTGGTGAAGGCGGCGCGACTGGACGGCGCGGGTTTCTTCACGATCTTCCGGCGGATCATCCTGCCGATGTCCACCCCGATCATCATGGTCTGCCTGATCTGGCAATTCACCCAGATCTGGAACGACTTCCTGTTCGGCGTGGTGTTCTCCAGCGGCGATTCGCAGCCCATCACGGTGGCGCTGAACAACTTGGTCAACACCAGCACCGGGGCCAAGGAATACAACGTTGATATGGCGGCGGCGATGATCGCCGGGCTGCCGACCCTGCTGGTCTATGTGATCGCAGGCAAGTATTTCGTGCGCGGCCTCACCGCCGGCGCAGTCAAGGGGTAATCATGGCAACGCTCGAACTTCGTAATGTAAACAAGACCTACGGTGCCGGCCTGCCGGACACCCTGAAGAACATCGAGTTGTCGATCAAGGACGGCGAGTTCCTGATCCTCGTCGGGCCTTCGGGTTGCGGCAAGTCGACGCTGATGAACTGCATCGCCGGCCTCGAGACGATCACCGGTGGCGCGATCATGATCGGCGACCAGGACGTCAGCGGCATGAGTCCGAAGGACCGTGACATCGCCATGGTGTTCCAGTCCTACGCGTTGTACCCGACCATGAGCGTGCGGGAGAACATCGAGTTCGGCCTGAAGATCCGCAAGATGAACCAGGCGGCCATCGACGAGGAAGTCACCCGCGTGGCCAAGCTGTTGCAGATCGAACACCTGCTCAATCGCAAGCCCGGCCAGCTCTCCGGCGGTCAGCAACAGCGCGTGGCCATGGGCCGGGCATTGGCGCGGCGGCCGAAGATCTACTTGTTCGACGAGCCGCTGTCCAACCTCGACGCGAAGCTGCGGGTCGAGATGCGCACCGAAATGAAACTGATGCACCAGCGCCTCAAGACCACCACCGTCTACGTGACCCACGACCAGATCGAGGCCATGACCCTGGGCGATAAGGTTGCGGTGATGAAGGACGGCATCATCCAGCAGTTCGGCACGCCGAAAGATATCTACAACGACCCGGCCAACCTGTTCGTGGCGAGCTTCATCGGTTCGCCGCCGATGAACTTCATCCCGCTGCGCCTGCAACGCAAGGACGGTCGTCTGCTGGCGCTGCTCGACAGTGGCCAGGCCCGTTGCGAGCTGCCGCTGGGTATCCAGGACGCCGGTCTGGAAGATCGTGAAGTGATCCTTGGCATACGTCCGGAACAGATCGCGCTGGCGGGTAACGAGCAAAACGGCTTGCCCACCATTCGTGCCGAAGTGCAGATCACCGAGCCCACCGGTCCGGATACCCTGGTATTTGTCAGTCTAAATGACACCAAGGTTTGCTGCCGCCTGGCTCCGGACGCGGCGCCACAGGCAGGTGAAACCATGACACTTCAATTTGATCCGTTAAAAGTATTACTATTTGATGCCAAGACCGGTGAGCGCCTGGGTGTGGCTGGCCAGGCTCAGGCTGAAGCGCGAGCCGACAACGTGGCGCAGTTCAAAGGTCGCTGAAGATGTGAATGTGGGAGCTGGGCTGTGGGAACAAAGCGTTGTTCCCTCCAGCTCGCGCCCGTGAGGAGTATGTGAGGGGCAGGGAACTGCTCGTCGCAATCGTTGTAAACCGCGTTAGATAAAAACAGTTAATAACAATAAGACGAGGATGTAGGGATGAAGAAGAAAAACAACGCCCAGCTTATCTGCCAGTTGTCTGCCGTTGCGGCGATGATGCTGGCCGGTAGCGTACACGCGGCCGACGCGTTCAGCGCCGACTCGCAGTGGATGACGGGTGACTGGGGTGGTGAGCGGACCAAGCTGATCGAGCAGGGCATCGACATCAAGGCTGACTACGTCGGTGAAATGGGCGCCAACCTGCACGGTGGCTACAACAACGACAAGACTGCGCGTTACGCCGACCAGTTCGGCCTGGGCGTGGCGCTGGACCTTGAAAAGCTGTGGGGCTGGGACAACACCCAGGCCAAGATCCAGCTGACCAACCGTAACGGTGAAAACATCTCCAACGACCGTATTGGCGACCCGCGTGCCGGCACCTTGAGCTCCTCGCAGGAAGTCTACGGTCGTGGGCATATGGTTCGTTTGACCCAACTGTGGATCAAGCACCAGTTTCTCGACGGCAAGCTGGACGTCAAGGCCGGTTACTTCGGCGAAGGCGAAGACTTCAACACCTTCCCTTGCGAGTTCCAGAACCTGGCCTTTTGCGGTTCCCAAGTGGGTAACTGGGCGACCGGCATCTGGTACAACTGGCCAGTCATGCAGGCTGCACTTCGTGTGAAGTACAACATCACCCCTGAGTTCTATGCGCAGATTGGCGCGTATAACCAGAACCCTTCGCAACTGGAACACGGCAACGGCTTCAAACTCAGCGGCAGTGGCACCAAGGGCACGGTCATTCCGGTCGAGCTGGTCTGGTCGCCGAAGGTCAACAACCTGCCGGGCGAATACCGTGTCGGTTACTACAAGAGCACGGCCGACGCCAATGACGTGCGTGAAGACGACAACGGCAATGATGCCGCGACCACCGGCAACGCCTACCGCAGCCATAACAGCAAGCACGGCTACTGGTTCGTCGCCCAGCAACAGCTCACCACCCACAACGGTGACGCTTCGCGCGGCCTGAACATCGCGGCCAACGCGACCTTCCACGACAAGGACACCAACGTCGTCGACAACTATCAGTCGCTGATGTTCGTGTACAAGGGGCCATTCGATGCACGTCCTAAAGACGACATCGGGATCGGTTTCTCGCGCATCCATGTCAACGAAGACGTGAAGAAAAACGCCGAGCTGACCAACGCCGCCAACGGCGTCACCGACTACAACGACCCACTGTTCGCGCCGTTGCGTAGCACTGAGTACAACTACGAGCTCAACTACGGGGTCCACGTGACCAACTGGCTGACTGTGCGTCCCAACCTGCAATACATCACTCACCCGGGTGGTGTGGATGAAGTCGACAACGCCCTGGTGGCCGGTCTGAAAATTCAGTCGGTGTTCTAACGCTGTTGCGATAAGCTCCTCTTTATGTGCGCATATTTGCGGACGGCCAAGGCTGTCCGCTTTTTTTTGTGAGGCATGGTCTAGCAGAACCTGTGGGAGCAAGGCTTGTTGTGGGAGCAAGGCTTGCCTGCGATGAAGTTGACGCGATCTGAAGTCGTGGCGCCTGTATCGCGAGCAAGCTTTGCTCCCACAGGAAGTCTCCCTTGCCGTAGAAGCGCGTTTCACCCTGTCGAGAGTTCAATGATTTCCAGGATCGCGGCCCATGCATGAGCATCCGCTACAACGCTTTTTCAAGTCCTTGCGCGAGCGCCCGGTATTTGCGTGGGAGCGCTATCGCCAGCGCGATGTGCTGGTGATCGATCATCCGCTGTGCCAGGCGGTCTTCAGTCGCCAGGGCGCGCAGTTGTTGCATTTTCAGCCCCGTGGCCAGAAACCCTGGCTGTGGTGTGCGGCCAAGTGGCCGAACGTCGGCGCGATACGTGGCGGGGTGCCGGTGTGTTGGCCCTGGTACGGCCGTCATCCCAGCGAAAACGCTTGGCCGTCCCACGGTTGGGCGCGGCTGATCGACTGGAAACTGCTCGACAGCCGCAGCGATGAAGACGGCGTGCACTTGCACTGGCAATTGCAACTCTGCGACTGGCAAGTGGACCTGCACGCCGATCTGGGCGAGCGCATGCAACTACGCCTGAGCACCGAGCATCAAGACCGCCTGCCTTGCCAGTTGAGCCAGGCTTTGCACGCCTATTGGCGTATTGGTGACGTTGGCGAGGTAGCGCTGTCTGGGCTCGAAGGAGCGCAGGGTTACGACCAGTTGAGCCGTGAGACTTGCCAGCAGCAAGGCGAGTTGCGGGTCGAGGGCGGCTGCCAGAGGGTGTTCCAGCATGACGGGCAATTACAGCTCAAGGATCATGCCTGGCAGCGCGCGCTGTGCATCGACACCGGCGACAGCGCCGACACGGTGGTCTGGCATCCCGGCGCGCGGCCGTTGCTGGGGGTGAGCTGGGACGAAGTCAACGAATTCGTCTGCGTCGAAGCGGCCAGCGGCGGCACCGACAGCCTGTGCCTGGCGCCTGGGGAACAGGCGCATTTGAGTTTGCAGGCTTGGGTGGGGGCTTAGGGTTTGTACGAAAAGTCGCGCAGGCGCTTTTCGTACAAAGCCTGGATCTCCGGTGTGATGACTCTCAGGCACTGAAGCCTCAAGGCCGGATCAGTTGAACTCGTCCCCAATCGGATACCGGCTGGCGTTGAGGCTTTCCTTGATCTTGCGCAGGTGCGGCTGGAAGTCCACGCCGCGGCGCAGGGTCATGCCGGTGGCGAGCACGTCCAGTACGGTGAGCTGGATGATCCGCGAGGTCATCGGCATGTAGATGTCGGTGTCTTCGGGCAGTGGAATGTTCAGGCTCAGGGTACTGGCCTTGGCCAGGGGCGAACCTTCGGCGGTCAGGCCCAGCACCGAGGCGCCGTTTTCCCGGGCGATGCGCGCCACTTCCACCAGCTCGCGGGTCCGGCCGGTGTAGGAAATGATCACGAACAGCTCGCCGGTATGAGCCACCGACGCGATCATGCGCTGCATCAGCACATCGGCATGAGCAGTCACGGCCAGGTTGAAGCGGAAAAATTTGTGCTGGGCGTCCAACGCCACCGGGGCCGAGGCGCCGAGGCCGAAGAAGTGGATCTGCCGGGCCTGGATCAGCAGGTCGACGGCGCGGCTGATCAAATTTGGATCGAGGGCCTGGCAGGCGCTGTCCAATGAGGCAATGGCGCTGCCAAAGATTTTCTGGGTGTAGGCTTCCGGGTTGTCGTCGGCTTCCACCGCGCGGCTGACATAAGCGGCGCCGCTGGCCAGGCTCTGGGCCAATTGCAGCTTGAGTTCCGGGTAACCGCTGACACCGAATGAGCGGCAGAAGCGGTTGACCGTGGGCTCGCTGACCGAGGCAGCCTGGGCGAGGGCGGCAATGCTGTAGCGGGTGGCCTGCTGTGGGTTGAGCAGGATGATCTCGGCCACCTTGCGTTCGGCCTTGTTCAGGTCTTCAAGGCGACTCTGGATCTGCTCCAGTAAATTTCGCACGCGGTCCATACAAGATTCCTAGAAAGACGGGTCTTTGATACGACCCTTTGCGGTGACCTATCCTACTGATGGCTCCGGCGGACCACCACTCGGAATCGACATTTTCGAAAAATGTTGTGGTTATTACTACATTTTTCCTTGAGTGATGCCTTGAAAAAAGGTATTTGTAGTTTAACTTGATAAAAGAACAAACATCATGCCTCCGATTACGGTAGAACCGTGCACCTTTGCGTTGTTCGGCGCGTTGGGCGATCTGGCCTTGCGCAAGCTGTTTCCTGCCCTCTATCAACTCGATGCCGCCGGCCTGCTGCATGAGCAGACGCGTATCCTCGCGCTGGCCCGCGAGCCTGGCAGCGAGCAGCAGCACCTGGCCTACATCAGCACTGAATTGCGGCGCTTCGTCGGCGAAAAGGACGTGGACGCGGCGGTGCTCGAACGCTTCCTGGCGCGGTTGAACTACCTGCATGTGGATTTCCTCAAGGCCGACGATTACGTCGCCCTGGCCGAGCAGGCCGGTTCGGCCCAGCAGGTCATCGCCTATTTCGCTACCCCGGCAGCGGTGTACGGCGCGATCTGCGAGAACCTGGCCAAGGTCGGCTTGAGCGAGAAAACCCGCGTGGTGCTGGAGAAGCCCATCGGCTCGGACCTGGAATCGTCGCGCAAGGTCAACGATGCCGTGGCGCAGTTCTTTCCGGAAAACCGCACGTATCGCATCGACCACTACCTGGGCAAGGAAACGGTCCAGAACCTGATTGCGTTGCGGTTCGCCAACAGCCTGTTCGAAACCCAGTGGAACCAGCACTACATCTCCCACGTGGAAATCACCGTGGCCGAGGAGGTCGGTATCGAAGGCCGTTGGGGCTATTTCGACAAGGCCGGTCAGTTGCGGGACATGATCCAGAACCACTTGTTGCAGTTGCTCTGCCTGATCGCCATGGACCCGCCGGCCGACTTGTCCGCCGACAGTATCCGGGACGAGAAGGTCAAGGTCCTCAAGGCGCTGGCACCGATCAGCCCGGAAGGACTGACCACCCAGGTGGTGCGCGGCCAGTACATCGCGGGCCACAGCGCAGGCAAGGCGGTGCCGGGCTATCTGGAAGAGCCCAATTCCAACACCCAGAGCGACACCGAGACCTTCGTCGCGCTGCGTGCCGACATCCGCAACTGGCGCTGGGCCGGGGTGCCGTTCTACCTGCGTACGGGCAAGCGCATGCCGCAAAAGCTGTCGCAGATCGTCATTCACTTCAAGGAACCGTCGCACTACATCTTCGCCCCCGAGCAGCGCCTGCAGATCAGCAACAAGCTGATCATCCGCCTGCAACCGGACGAAGGCATTTCCTTGCGCGTGATGACCAAGGAGCAAGGCCTGGACAAGGGCATGCAATTGCGCAGCGGTCCGTTGCAACTCAACTTTTCCGACACCTACCGCAGCGCACGGATTCCCGATGCCTATGAGCGGCTGTTGCTGGAAGTCATGAACGGCAATCAGAACCTGTTTGTCCGTAAAGATGAAATTGAAGCCGCGTGGACGTGGTGTGACCAGTTGATCGCCGGGTGGAAGAAATCCGGTGATGCGCCCAAGCCGTACGCGGCCGGGTCCTGGGGGCCGATGAGCTCCATCGCGCTGATCACGCGGGACGGGAGGTCATGGTATGGCGATATCTGAATTGAAACTGCCACAGGGCGTCAGCGCCCTCGAATTCAAGAGCCCGGTGTTGCTCGCTGAAGGCTTGGCATTGAACGTGGCCGAGCAGTTGCGCAATGCGATCGATGCGCGGGGCACGGCGGTGCTGGTGGTGTCCGGTGGTCGCAGCCCTGTCGCTTTTTTCCATGCGCTGGCCAAGCAGGCGCTGGACTGGTCGAAGGTGCTGGTGAGCCTGGCCGACGAGCGCTGGGTGCCGGTCGAGCACGCCGACAGCAACGCCGGCCTGCTCAAGCGTTACCTGCTGCAAGGGGCTGCGGCCAAGGCCCAGTTCCTGAGTCTTTACAGCGCCAGCGCCAACCTGGAAGCGGCAGCCGAACAGGCGGATCGTTTGCTGGCCGAGCTGCCGTCCATCGACGTGCTGGTACTGGGCATGGGCGATGACGGACACACCGCCTCGCTGTTCCCGGACAGTCCGAACCTGGCCCAGGCCCTGGATGCCAACGGTGCTCGTCGTTGCTGGCCGATGCTGGCGCCGACCGTGCCACACCAGCGCTTGACCATGAGCCGTGCCTTGCTGGCCTCGGCGAAACACAAAGTGCTGTCGATTTCCGGTCAATCGAAATTGACCACCCTGAGCACTGCGGTGGCCGGTGACGACGTCGCCGAAATGCCGATCCGCGCGTTTTTGCAACCTACGTTAGAGATTTACTGGTGTCCATGAACCAAGGATCAGCCGCTATGACAAAGCCATCCCCGACCGTTTCCATGGCGGACAAAGTTACCTTGATCGACAGCCTCTGCGCCAAGGCGCGGATCTTGCCGGTGATCACCATCGCCCGTGAACAGGACATCCTGCCGCTGGCCGATGCCCTGGCTGCCGGTGGCCTGACGGCGCTGGAAGTGACCCTGCGCTCCGAGCACGGCCTCAAGGCGATCCAGGTGCTGCGCGAGCAGCGTCCGGAACTGGTGACCGGCGCCGGCACGGTGCTCGACCGTCACATGCTGGCTGCTGCCGAGGCGGCGGGTTCGCAGTTCATCGTCACGCCGGGTATTACCCGGGACCTGCTTGAAGCCAGCGTGCAGAGCCCGATTCCGTTGCTGCCGGGCATCAGCAATGCGTCCGGCATCATGGAGGGCTACGGCCTGGGCTATCGCCGCTTCAAGCTGTTCCCGGCGGAAGTCAGCGGCGGCGTCGCGGCCATCAAGGCCCTGGGGGGGCCGTTCGGCGAAGTGAAATTCTGCCCGACTGGCGGCGTGGGCCCGGCCAACATCAAGAGCTACATGGCGTTGAAGAACGTGATGTGCGTGGGCGGGAGCTGGATGCTTGATCCGGAGTGGATCAAGAACGGCGACTGGTCCCGCATCCAGGAATGCACCGCCGAGGCTTTGGCGCTGCTGGACTGATTGCTTTACCAAACCTCGTTGGGTGTTCTACGGTTTTACGGTGCGCTTGGTCGGCGCACCGTTTTTTTTTTGCCTGGGTTTTTGTGGGAGCAAAGCTTGCTCGCGAAGTAGGCGCCTCGATACCTCAGAGATCGTATCGCCATCATCACGAGCAAGCTTTGCTCCCACAGGGGGGGGCGGTGCGACCTCGCCACAACTATGTTCGACTCAGGTTGATCAGTGCCTTGGTCAACCGCTCGATATCACTCGCCAATGTAGTCAACCCCGGCGTAATGCGGATGCACGGCCCGACGCTGGTGTCGCGCACCACAGTGAAGATGCCGTACTCGTCGAGCAGTCGATTGGCCATGGTCTGTTGGTCCCTGCGCGCGGTGAAGCGCATTGAGGTGATGCCGCAATACAGCCTTGGATCGTCCGGGGTCATGACATCGATCCCCGGTTCATCCCGTACGGCGCGAACCCACAGATCCCGCAGGTAGTTGAGCCGCGGCCCCTTGGCCAGCGCGCCACCGAGGGCGCGGTGCTCTTCGAAGACCAGGGGCAGGGTCAGCAGGGCAGGGATGTTGGGTGTGCTGTGGGGGATTCGCGAGCGGGTGTCGGTGGCCGGGTAATGGCCTTCGTCCATGTCCGGGTCGATGTCGGCCAGCCGATGTGGGGCGATGTACAGGAAACCCAGGGCCAGCGGGCCGCCGATCCACTTCTGCAAGTTGAACCCGGCAAACTCGATGCCGAGTTTCTTCAAATTGAAATCGATCTGGCCCAGGGCATGGGCGCCGTCGAGGATGATGTCGACGTCAAATTCCCGGGCGGTCTCGGCAATGGCCTTGACCGGCATCACCAGCCCGGTGAGGTGGTTCACATAGGTCAGCGCCATCAGCTTCAGACGAGGGTAGCGAATGAACGCTTCGCGATAGGTGCCGACCAGGCTCTCGAAACTGGCGGGGTGTTGGTGGACCAGTTCGATGACCTCCGCGCCACGCTGACGGGCGAGCCAGCGCATCGCACTTTTGACCGAGGCGTATTCCAGGTCGCAGATCAGTACCTGGTCGCCGGGCTTGAGGCCATTGTAGTTGCGGATCAACGATTGCAGGGCGTCCACCGCGCTGGTGGCCATTGCCACCGAGTGGGTGGGGGCCTGTATCAATTGTGCGACCTGTCGACGAATGGCCTCGCCATGATCGCGGTCGAAGTGCTGGCGCACATACACCGAGTTGCCGCGGTTGATGAACTCGATGTTGCGCTGGTACTCCTCGACCACGGTTCGCGACATGCGTGCGAAGTAACCGTTTTCCAGATTGAGCGGTTCGTCGGGATCGACATCGTAGCGGCCGACAAAGGTCCGCCAGAAAGTTTCATCGTGGGCGCGCAGCGTATTTTCGGGCATGGTGAGGACTCAATCGGTCAAGGGCGTGGCTTGGGCTTGCCATGTTTGACACGCAACGGGTCGAGCAGGTCCGACAGGCCGTTGTGGTCGATTTCCTGCATCAATGCCAGCAAACCGCCCAATTCCCCGTGGGGAAAGCCCTCGCGGGCGAACCAGTTCAAATATTGACCGGGCAGGTCGGCCAGAATCCGGCCCTTATACTTGCCAAAGGGCATCTGGCGTGTGACCAGTAGTTCGAGTTTTTGCGGATCCATGACACATCATCTTGTTCGGAGCAGCCAGGAAAAATACAGGCATTCTGCATGCAGGCCAAATGACAGATCATGCAAATAACGCGGATACAGATTTTTGCTTGTTAATTAAATATTTGTTTTTATTGCTATTTTTATTGAAATTCGGTCTGGCATGGCCGATGCAACATCCCTTGCAGGTTTTCATTCACCCGCAAAGGAACTGAAAAATGACTGACATCAACAAAGAATCCATCTCCGTCCTGAACGACCTGATCGAGACCAGCAAGGACGGTCAGGAAGGCTTCAAGACCTGCGCCGAAGACATCAAGCACCCTGAACTCAAGGCCCTGTTCGTCAAGCGTGCCGCCGACTGTGCCACCGCTGCTGCCGAGCTACAGGCTGCGGTTCGTTCGCTGGGCGGTGATCCGGAAACCTCCACCAGCGTGACCGGTGATTTGCACCGTCGTTGGGTGGATGTGAAATCCATGTTCACCGGCAAGGGCGAGGAAGCGATGCTCAACGAAGCCGAGCGCGGCGAAGACCATGCGCTGAAGGTCTATCGGCAAGCCATCGAGAAGATCAACAAGCACAACCTGGTGGGCATCCGCGACTTGGTCGAACGCCAGTACCACGGGGTGCAACGCAACCATGACCAGGTCAAGGCGCTGCGTAACCAGGCCAAGGCCAGCTAACCACCCGATCCACAAAAAACGCCAGCTTGCTGGCGTTTTTTGTGGAGAGTGGCTCGAACTGAAAACGATCACCGAGCGACCGACAAACAGCGCTGGACTCTAATAGGTAGCTAGCTAATAATTGCATCGCCTATCTTCCGACATTGCATCTATCGTTATTGCAATCCCAAAAGAGTTTTTTGCGTGCCCATTACCCTGCAGGCCTTGTTCGCCCCCGACCGCCTCGCTGTGCAGTTCGCCATCAAGACCGTGCTCGGTGCCGGGTTGGCGCTGTGGCTGGCGCTGCGCTGGGGGTTGGAGCAGCCGTCATGGGCCTTGATGACGGCGATCATCGTGGCGCAGCCGTTGTCCGGGATGGTGGTGCAGAAGGGCTTGGCGCGCCTGCTCGGCACGTTGGTGGGTACGGTCATGTCGGTGGTGTTCATGGCGCTCTTCGCCCAGGCACCCTGGTTGTTCCTGTTGGCCCTGGCGTTCTGGCTGGGGCTGTGCACGGCTTGTTCAACGTTGTTGCGCAGCGCCTGGTCCTATTCGTTCGTGCTCGCCGGGTACACGGTGGCGATCATCGCCTTGCCGGCCATTTCCCATCCGTTGGGCGTATTCGACCAGGCGGTGGCGCGTTGCACCGAGATCAGCCTGGGGATCGTCTGTGCCACGGCGGCCAGTGCCTTGCTCTGGCCGTTGCGGGTCGAGCGCCAATTGGCGGGACAGGCCCTCGTGGCCTGGCAGAGCGGCATGCAGGCGGCCCGCGCCACCCTGGCCGGCGATGCCCAGGCGCGCAAAGGGTTGTTGGAAATCCTGGGCAAGATCGTCGCCGTCGACGCCCAACGCGAACACGCCTGGTTCGAAGGTCGCCTTGGCCGCCAGCGGGCGCGGGCCATCAGTGGCTTGAGCCAGAAACTGTTGATGCTGCTGCGCCTGGCGCGCTCGGTGCGCCGACAGTGGAAGCAGCTCGAGCCTGAAGAGGCGCAAGGCCTGCAAGCGTGGATGAGCGAAGTACAGCAGGCCCTCGATGCGGACAGCACCACCCTCCAGGCGTTGCGCCCGCGCGTATTGCAGGCTTCCCATGATCCGCAGATCAGCGCTGCGCAAAGTTATTGCCTGGCCCGGTTCGCCCTGTTGCTCGATACCGCCCTGGCCGCCTGTGCGGCCCTGACTGCGGTGCAAGAGGGCAGGGAGGCGGCTGACCCGCCGCGAACCCTGGCGCCCCATCGGGATCTGTCCCTGGCCATGGTTTTCGGTGCCCGCAGTGCCCTGGCGTTCCTGGCGGTGTCGTGCTTCTGGCTGGCGACGGCCTGGCCTGCGGCATCTGGTGCGTTGGTGCTCACCTGTGTGGTGTGCAGCCTGTTTGCCAGCCGCGAGAATGGCGCGCAGATCGGCATGAGCTTTCTGCGCGGGATCTTCCTGGCGGTGCCGACGGCGTTCGTGATCGGCGAGATCGTGCTGCCGCAATGGAGCAGCTTCGCGATGCTGTGCCTGGCCATGGGCGTGCCCTTGTTCTTCGGGGCGCTGGGCATGGCCAAGCCGCAGATCTTCGCCACGGCCACCTCGTTCTGCCTGCACTTCGTGGTGCTGGTATCGCCCCTCAACACCATGAAGTACGACGTCGCGGCGTTCCTCAACAACGCCCAGGCAATGATGATCGGCGTCGGCTCGGCGGTGCTGGCGTTCAATCTGCTGATTCTGCGCGATCCGGCCTGGCACAGCCGCCGCTTGCTGGCCGCGACCCTCGACGACCTGGTACGCCTGACCCATCGCAACCTGCGCGGGGCGGAAAGTTGGTTCGGCGGGCGGATGGCCGACCGGTTGCTGCAACTGGCGCGGCACTATCCCGAGCTGCCGGCGCAGGCGCGCAGTCGCTGGGACGATGGCTTGCTTGGCCTGGACATAGGCGACGAGTTGCTGCACTTGCGCCTTAGCCTGGCGGTGGCCCAGGTGCCCGACAAGGCGGCGCAGCGGCGCTATTTCGACGCGCTGGAACAGGTGCTCGAGCGCGGCCCGGTCGGCGTCCAGGCCGACGCACTGGCCTCGGCCAGTGCCGCGTTTCTCGACATGCTGTCGAAACAACCGCCCGGCGATGCCTTGAAGTTGGCCCAGGGCGCGGTGGTGCAATTGCAAAGCAGCTGGCGCGCCTGGTGCCGTCAGCACGAACCGGAACGACAGGAGCACAGCCATGGGCTTGCGTGAGTGGTCGATCGGCGGGGTGCTGCTCAGCCCGTTCCTGATTTATGTGGTGCTGGCGTTGCTGGTGACCGGCGCGCTGCGCCTGTTGCTCAGCCTCGTGCCGGCCGGGCGCTGGATATGGCATGAGGCCTTGTTCGATTGCGCCCTGTATGTCTGTGTCCTGACCGTCATTACCGTGGTCTTCGGGCCGCTATAGGAGTTCAACATGCGTACGAGTGTACGTGTCGCCGTCACGCTGTGCATGGTGGCCGTGGCGATCTTCGCCGGGTTTCATCTGTGGCAGTACTACATGCTGACACCCTGGACCCGCGATGCGCGGATTCGCGCCGACGTGGTGGTGATCGCCCCCGACGTGTCGGGCTGGGTGCGCGAACTCAAGGCGGTGGATAACCAGCAGGTCAAGGCCGGCGATGTGTTGCTGAGCATTGACCGCGAGCGTTTCGAGGCGGCAGTGGAGAAGGCCCGGGCGGTGGTCCAGACGCGTCAGCAGCAACTGAGCCTGCGGGAGCACGAAGCCAGCCGCCGCGCCGCCCTGGGACCCCAGGCCATCAGCGCCGAGCTGCGGGAAAACGCCCAGATCAACGCCGGCATTGCCCGGGGTGAGCTGCGTGAGGCACAGGCCGAGGCCAAAGTTGCCGAGCTCAACCTGGCCCGCAGCCAGGTCCTGGCCCCTCGCAGCGGCCATATCACCAACCTGCGCCTGGCCGAAGGCAACTACGTGAATGCCGGGCAGCCGGTCATGGCGCTGATCGACGATTCGACGTTCTATGTGCAGGCCTATTTCGAGGAAACCAAATTACCGCGGATTCGCGTGGGCGACCCGGTCAAGGTCTGGCTGATGAGTGCCGGCCACGCGTTGGAAGGGCATGTCGAAAGCTTCAGCCGTGGCATCACCGACCGCAACACCACCCCCGATGCGCAATTGCTGGCCGAGGTCGAGCCGACTTTCAACTGGGTGCGCCTGGCCCAGCGGATACCGGTGCGGATCAAGCTGGACAAGGTGCCGGAAGGGGTGAACCTGAGTGCGGGGATGACGGCGAGTGTGCAGGTGCGTGAAGACCGGCCGTAAGTGCCATGCCCTGTGCTCTACGGCAAGAGGTCTTGCTCTGTGGGAGCAAAGCTTGCTCGCGAAACAGGCGCCTCGATATTCCACGAGGACCGCATCGCCTGTATCGCGGGCAAGCCTTGCTCCCACAAGAATCAACCGACGGTAATCGCCGGCAACGTCGGCAAGGTCACGGTCTGTTGTTTGCGCGGAGCGAGGATTTCGGCTTCGCCGTCCACCACCAGTTCATCACGCTGGTTGAATACGCGAGTGGCGATGCGCACACGAAACTTGGGCAATTTCTCGAGGATTTCCAGGCGCACGGTCAGGGTGTCGCCGATCTTTACCGGTTTCTGGAAGCTCATCTGTTGGCCGATGTAGATGGTGCCCGGCCCAGGCAACTCGCAGGCTACCGCCGCGCTGATCAAGGCCCCGCTGAACATGCCGTGGGCGATGCGCTCCTTGAACATGCTCGCCGCGGCGAATTCGGCGTCCAGGTGCACCGGGTTGTGATCACCGGACATCGCGGCGAACAGCTGGATGTCGCGCTCCTCGACGGTCTTGCTGTAGCTGGCGGTCTGGCCGACTTCGAGGGCTTCGTAAGGGATGTTGGTAACCTGGGTCATCTGTTTCAAATCCTGTGACGGGTAAGGGAAAAGGCTGTCGACCTACTCGCTGCGTGGCGGCCGCTTGTGGCTCAGGGCCTGGGCAATCCAGGCCAGCACGTCGGCCGTCACTTCATCGCGGTTGGTCTCATTGAACAATTCGTGCCGGGCCTGCGGGTAGATCATCAAGCGCAGCTGCTGGTTGCCGGCACCGCGCAGGGCATCGGCCAGATCTTTCAGACGCTTGCCTTCGCTCACCGGATCACATTCGCCGCCGATCACCAGCAGCGGAAGGCCCGGATCGATCTGGGCGAGGTTGGACGCTTTGCTGATTTGCTGCAACCCGCCGAGCAGGTCCACCCACAACTGGTTGGTGCAACGAAAGCCGCACAAGGGGTCGTCGACATACTTGTCGACTTCCGCCGGGTCGCGGCTGAGCCAGTCGAAGCGGGTGCGCGCGGGTTTGAAGCGCTTGTTGAAACTGCCGAACGACAACCATTCGATCAAGGCGCTGCGCCCCGTGGCCCCCTGGCGCTGCCGTTCGAAACGGGCGATCAGGCGAGCGGCGCGGTAGAGCGCCACGGGTTGGAAATTGGAGCCGCTGAGAATCGCGCCGTGCAGGCTGGCGCTGTGGTGCAGCAGGTAGCCCTGGGCAATGTAGCTGCCCATGCTGTGGCCCAGTAGCAATATTGGTGTATCAGGATGTTGCTGGACGATGTGGTGATTGAGGCTGGCGAAATCGCCCACCACCTTGGTCCAGCCGTCCTGGTCCGCGTAGTGGCCGAGGATCGCCTTGGCCGCGGTTTGGCCATGACCACGCAGGTCCGGGGCATACACGCCGTAGCCTGCGTCGCACAGCGCCCTGGCCAGGCGCGCGTAGCGGCCGCTGTGTTCGGCCATGCCGTGGGCCAGCATGATCAACGCCGTCGGCGGGGCTTCGGGCAGCCACTGGTTGACGAACAGGCGGCTGTGATCGGTCGCGCTCAGCCAGAACGTTTGGTGGATCATGGCGATTCCTTTTAGGCAGCCTCGCTGCATTGTATAGCGCATCCGTTGCGTCTCGCCCGATCAGGCTACGACGAGGCAGGAAGATTCACAGAATCTATGTCGCAAGTTGCCATATTTGCCTGATTCGCCATAGCTGCTAGTGTCCCAAGAGCTCCGCCTCTGCAAGCGATGCGCAAGCGGCCCGGATACGCTCAGGTAAAGAGGACAAAAACAATGCAGCCTGATTTCTGGAATGACAAACGCCCAGCCGGCGTTCCCCTGGGTATCGACCTGGGGGCCTACAAGTCGGTCGTCGAGGTGTTCGAGCGTTCCTGTAAGAAGTTTGCCGACCGTCCGGCGTTCAGCAACATGGGGGTGACCCTCACCTACGCCGAGCTCGAGCGCTACAGCGCCGCTTTCGCCGGCTACCTGCAAGTCCATACCGACCTGGCGCCGGGTGATCGTATCGCCGTGCAGATGCCCAACGTCCTGCAATACCCGATCGCCGTGTTCGGCGCCTTGCGCGCCGGGCTGATCGTGGTCAACACCAACCCGCTGTACACGCCGCGGGAAATGCGTCACCAGTTCAAGGACTCCGGTGCCCGGGCGCTGGTGTACCTGAACATGTTCGGGCAGAAAGTCCAGGAGGTATTGCCCGATACCGACCTGCAATACCTGATCGAGGCGAAGATGGGCGACCTGATGCCTGCTGCCAAGGGCTGGCTGGTCAACACGGTGGTCAGCAAGGTCAAGAAGATGGTCCCGGACTATTCGTTGCCCCAGGCCGTTGCCTTCAAGAGCGCCTTGCGCCTGGGCGGCGGCCAGGACATCAAGCCATTGCAAACCAGCCTCGACGATATTGCGGTGTTGCAGTACACCGGCGGCACTACCGGGTTGGCCAAGGGCGCGATGCTGACCCATGGCAACCTGGTGGCCAACATGCAACAGGTCCGTGCCTGCCTGGGGCAGTTCGGCAACGATGGCCAGCCGCTGATGCGCGAGGGCCAGGAGATCATGATCGCGCCGCTGCCGCTGTACCACGTCTATGCCTTCACGGCCAATTGCATGGGCATGATGGTGACCGGTAACCACAACGTGCTGATCACCAACCCACGGGACATCGGCGGCTTCATCAAGGAGCTCAAGAACTGGCGTTTCTCGGCGTTGCTGGGGCTCAACACGCTGTTCGTGGCCTTGATGGACCATCCGGATTTCAAGACCCTGGACTTTTCCAATCTCAAGGTCACCAATTCGGGCGGTACCGCACTGATCAAGGCGACCGCCGAGCGCTGGGAGCAACTGACCGGTTGCAGCATTACCGAAGGCTACGGCCTGACCGAAACGTCGCCGGTGGCGTGTGCCAACCCCTACGGCGGCAAGTCCCGGCTGGGCTCCGTGGGGATTCCCGTCCCCGGCACGCTGGTGAAGGTGATCGACGACAGTGGCGCCGAACAGCCCCTGGGAGAGCGCGGCGAATTGTGCATCAAGGGCCCGCAGATCATGAAAGGCTACTGGAACAAACCCGAGGCCACTGCCGAAGTGCTGGACAGTGAGGGCTGGTTCAAGTCTGGCGACATCGGGGTGATCGATCCGGACGGTTTCGTGCGCATCGTCGACCGCAAGAAGGACATGATCATCGTCTCGGGCTTCAATGTGTACCCCAACGAGATCGAAGACGTGGTGATGGCCCATCCGAAAGTCGCCAACTGCGCGGTGATCGGCGTTCCGGACGAGCGTTCGGGGGAGGCAGTGAAACTGTTCGTGGTGGCGCGCGAGACCGGGGTCAGCCTGGAAGAGCTCAAGGCCTACTGCAAGGAGAACTTCACCGGCTACAAGGTCCCCAAGCACATCGTGCTCAGGGACTCATTGCCGATGACGCCGGTGGGCAAGATCCTGCGGCGGGAGTTGCGGGATATCGCCTGACGGCTTACAGAAAACCTGATGTGGAAGCGAATAAGCCCGCTTCCACATTTTTTGTCTATTCAGGGCGATCCAACAAGGTTTAGATTTTTTACTCTAAAAATGACTTTGAAACTGTCCTGAGTCGTGTTCATGACTGTAGGGGCCAATTTTGGCTCTAGTCGACCCTTGGCAAAGCTGCTACTCTCGGCGCGCTTTGTGACTTCCCGGCCTTGATCCAAGCCGGATTCACCCATAAACACACCAATAATAATCGCATCAAATGCGGTGAGAATTCGCGTTGCCGAGGAGGGGGGCTTCCATGATCGAAGACTTTTGGAAGGATAAGTACCCAGCTGGGATTGCTGCCGACATCAATCCAGATGAGTATCCGAATATTCAGGCGGTGTTGAAGCAATCCTGCCAACGCTTTGCCAACAAGCCGGCATTCAGCAACCTCGGCAAGACGCTCACCTACGGTGAACTCTACGAATTGTCCGGTGCCTTTGCCGCGTATCTGCAACAGCATACCGATTTGCAGCCGGGCGATCGAATCGCCGTGCAGTTGCCCAACGTTCTCCAGTACCCGGTGGCCGTCTTTGGTGCTATCCGTGCCGGGCTCATCGTGGTCAATACCAACCCGCTGTACACCGCGCGGGAAATGGAGCACCAGTTCAACGACTCCGGCGCCAAGGCACTGGTGTGCCTGGCGAACATGGCGCACCTGGCCGAGGCCGTGGTCCCCAAGACGAGCGTCAAGCACGTTATCGTCACGGAAGTCGCCGACCTGCTGCCGCCGCTCAAGCGCCTGTTGATCAACAGCGTGATCAAGTATGTCAAGAAAATGGTCCCGGCCTATCACTTGCCCAAGGCCATCAAGTTCAATGATGTATTGAGCAAGGGGCGCGGCCAGCCTGTGGCCGAAGCCAACCCCACCAGCGACGACGTGGCTGTGTTGCAATACACCGGTGGTACCACCGGCGTGGCCAAGGGCGCGATGCTCAGCCACCGCAACCTGGTGGCGAACATGCTGCAATGCAAGGCGCTGATGGGCTCCAACCTCAATGAAGGTTGCGAAGTGCTGATCACGCCGCTGCCGCTGTACCACATCTATGCCTTTACCTTCCATTGCATGGCGATGATGCTGATCGGTAACCACAACATCCTGATCAGCAACCCCCGCGACCTCTCGGCGATGGTCAAGGAGCTGTCGAAGTGGAAGTTCAGCGGTTTCGTCGGCCTCAATACCCTGTTCGTGGCCCTGTGCAACAACGAAGCCTTCCGCAAGCTGGATTTCTCGGCACTGAAAGTGACCCTGTCCGGCGGCATGGCTCTGCAATTGGCGGCGGCTGAACGCTGGAAAGCGGTCACCGGTTGCCCGATCTGCGAAGGCTACGGTATGACGGAGACCAGCCCGGTCGCCTCCGTCAACCCGATCCAGAATATCCAGATCGGCACCATTGGCATTCCGGTCCCGTCCACGTTGTGCAAGGTGATCAACGACGCGGGCGTCGAACAGCCGCTGGGCGAAATCGGCGAGCTGTGCGTGAAAGGCCCGCAGGTCATGAAGGGCTACTGGCAACGCCAGGAAGCCACCGACGAGATCCTCGACAGCGAAGGCTGGCTCAGGACCGGCGACATCGCGCTGATCCAGCCGGACGGTTACATGCGCATCGTCGACCGTAAGAAAGACATGATCCTGATCTCGGGTTTCAACGTGTACCCCAACGAGTTGGAAGACGTACTGGCAACCTTGCCGGGCGTGCTGCAATGCGCGGCTATCGGCATTCCGGACGAAAAATCCGGTGAGGCGATCAAGATCTTCATCGTTGCCCGACCGGGTGTCACGCTGACCAAGGAACAGGTGATGGAGCACATGCGCGCCAACGTCACCGGCTACAAGGTGCCCAAGGCCGTGGAGTTCCGCGACGCCTTGCCGACCACCAACGTCGGCAAGATCCTGCGGCGGGAGTTGCGCGATGCAGAGCTCAAGAAGTTGGGCGTGAAGAAGTAAGGCCGCCGTCAACAATAGCCCCGCTGATGCGGGGCTATTGTTAGGCGACGGTCGCAGAGAAGCTTTTGTGGCGAGGGAGCAAGCCCCCTCGCCACAGGGAAACTCTGCTATGGGATGATCGACTACAACCGAAATTGCGCAAAATTCAGGTTGGTACCACCCGGTCGCATGTCTTGCAGGTACGAATCCTTGTCGGCACTCAGCTCCAGGCTCAGGGCGGCCTTGCGCTTGCCCTGGTTGCGCACTTCCAGGCCTTCCATTTTTTCCCGCAGGAATACGGTCGGTACTTTCAAGTGCAGCAGCTCATCGGTGGCCGGGGTGTGCAGCAGCAGGTGGATCCATTCGTACTGACCGATGGCCAGGCGTGTCACCGGGATGTTGAACCAGAAGATGTTGCGGTTGCGGTTCAATTCGCTGAAGTGACAGTTGTTGACGCCCAGTACGGCGCCGCCCAGTTCCTGGTTCCTGCGAGCGATGGCCTGCTTCTTATCGAGTTTCATAACGTTCCTACGAGATTAAAGCTTCGGGCCGTAGCCTGAATGCGTGGGGCATTCTCGGCGGTTGCCGGGTAAACATAAAGCCCCACCGGTGCGAAGAATGAAACTTGCGTTGTGGGGCATCGGTCAATTCTGCGTCGGGATGAGATTGTCCCAAAGTCGCCAAACAGGCTACTTTGAGGTAAAAAACGCCCCTTGAGTCGCCACGCGACCCTTTATTGCGGCGAAAGGAGACGCTCATGATATTTCCGGACATGAAAGGCTTGTCCTTGCATCGTGTGATACTGCGCACGGTGACTGAGTTTCTCGCCGACGAAATGTCGACCTACGCCTCGGCATTGGCCTACCAGATGCTGTTTTCGCTGTTTCCCTTCATCCTCTTCCTGATTGCGCTGATCGGCTTCTTGCACCTGCCGGATTTCTTCTCCTGGCTGCGCCTGCAATCGGAACTGGTGCTGCCGCCCCAGGCCCTGGAACAGGTCAACCCGGTGATCGACCAGCTCCAGCAATCCAAGGGCGGGTTGTTGTCGGTGGGTATCGTCATCGCGTTATGGACCGCCTCGGCGGGGGTGCGCTTGATGATGAGCGCTATGAACGCGGCCTACGATGTGGTCGAGGGGCGTCCGGCCTGGAAACGCTTTCCGCTGTCGATTTTCTACACGGTCGGCATTGCCGGCATGTTGCTGGCGGCTGCGGCGCTGATGGTCCTCGGGCCCCAGGTGATGGGCTGGATCGCGGCCCAGGTCGGGCTGGAGGAGTTCATCGTCACGCTCTGGACCGTGCTACGGTGGCCGGTGATCGTGATCCTGATGATGGTGGCGGTGGCGCTGATCTACTACGTGATGCCCGATGTGAAGCAGGAGTTTCGCTTCATCACGCCGGGCTCGGTGCTGGCGGTGGTGGTGTGGATCATCGCCTCCCTGGGCTTCGCCTTCTACGTCAGGACCTTTGCCAACTACAACGCCATGTACGGCAGCATCGGCGCAATTATCGTGCTGTTGCTGTATTTCTATATTTCGGCGGCGGTGCTGTTACTGGGGGCGGAGATGAATGCGGTGATCGAGCACATGTCCACCGAGGGCAAGGATCGCGGTGAGAAAGTCCCTGGCGAAAAGGCGGTTGGTGATAGTTGGAAACATCATGTGTCTGGACTGGGGCGCGATCACTCCATCAAACCGGACACCGACCCGAATACGGAAGAAGCCCGACCATGATCCGTGAAATCCTGAAAATGGGCGATGAACGCCTGCTGCGCATCGCCCCGCCAGTGCCTGCCGAGATGTTCGACAGTCCGCAGTTGTGGCAACTGATCGACGACATGTTCCAGACCATGGAGAGCGTCGGCGGTGTCGGCCTGGCAGCCCCGCAGATCGGTGTGGACCTGCAGTTGGTGATCTTCGGTTTCGACCACAGTGAGCGTTACCCGGACGCCGAGGCAGTGCCCCAGACCATCCTGATCAACCCGCTGATCACTCCGTTGAGTCCCACGATGGAAGAGGGTTTCGAAGGCTGCCTCTCGGTGCCCGGTCTGCGCGGGGCGGTCGAGCGCTACCAGCACATCCGCTATGAAGGCTTCGATCCGAAGGGCCAGCCCATCGTGCGCAGCGCCTCGGGTTTCCATGCGCGGGTGGTGCAGCACGAGTGCGATCACTTGATCGGGCGCTTGTACCCGTCGCGTATCAGCGATTTCAGCAAGTTCGGGTTCACCGAGGTGATGTTTCCCAATCTGGATCCCGCTGCCGACGATTGATAACCCGGCCACAGTGGGCCGTGGTGATCTCAGGATCGTGCCGGTAACCCCATCGCAATCATCGGTTTGCTACGGGCGTAACGGCTCAGCCGCTCGGCCATGGCGTAGGGCAGTTCCGGGTCGAAGCTGAAACCACGCCGTTCGTAAAAAACGCGAAGATCCGGGTGGCAGAACAGCCAGACCGGCTCGTCCACGCCTTTCACCGCTTCAGCGATCAACCGTGCGGCGATGCCTTGCGAGCGCAGCGCCGGGTCGACAAACAACCCCGTCAGCCAATGCCCGCCCGACACCGGCCGCAGGCACAGGGCGGCGACGATTTCATCCTGCCGCGCGACCCACAGCTGCGCATCGCGCACGGCTTTCATCGAGGATTGGTGGGTGCGATAGAACTTGTTCATCAGCGGCCACAAGGGGGTGTCGAGTAGGGCGTAGCGGGTGTCGGGCATGGCAGCGGGCAATGGCAGTGAGTGAAGGGCGATTGTAAAAGAACCGGCTCGGGCGGGGGATAAGGCCGGTTCAGGTGCTTTCGCGTACCTTGAGCTCAAAGCCCATATCCACCACCGGTTGCGCGATGCGGTTGCCGGCCATCAGCGTCAGCATCTGCTCGGCGGCGCGGCGGCCAATCGCTTCGCGTGGTGTGCTGATACTGCTCAGGCGCGGCACCATGTGGGCCGAGGCGGGCAGGTCGTTGAACCCCAGGACCGAGACCTGCTCGGGGATCTTGATGCCACAGCGCAACGCCTCGAACAGGGCGCCGTGGGCGAGGTCGTCGTTGCCGAAGAAGATCGCGTCGACATCCGGGTGATTGTCCAGCAGTTGCAGGAACAATTCGCCGCCCAGGCCTACCGATGACGGGCGCGGGGTCAGCAGTTCCAGGTCCGGGTCGTACAGGCCGGCCTGTTGCAGTGCGCGTCGGAAGCCTTCGCCGCGCAGCAAGGTGCGCTGGTCCAGTTGCGCCCCGATGTAGGCCAAGCGCTTGCGCCCCTTGGAGATCAGGTGCTCGGCCGCCGTCTCGCCGGCCTTGAGCTGGGAGAAACCGACGCAATTGAGGCCCGCGCCGGGATCCAGTTCCATCATGTACACGCATGGAATATTACTGGCCTCGATCATGCGTCGGGCGCTTTCGGTGCGGTCGAAACCGGTCAGCAGCAGGCCGCGAGGCTGATAGGCCATGTAGTTGCGCAGCAGGTCTTCTTCCTCGTCCCGGGAGTAGTGGTAGTTGCCGATTACCACTTCGAAGCCCTTGGGACGCAGCACCCGATGGATGGCTTCCAAGGTGTCGATGAACAACAGGTTGGACAGCGACGGCACCAACACTACCACCGAATGGCTCTGGGCCGAGGCCAGGGCGCGAGCGGCAGGATTGACGACATAGTTGAGTTCCACGGCGGCCTGGCGGACTTTTTCCACCAGTTCGGTGGCCACGGTACTGACGCCGCGCAGGGCCCGGGAGGCAGTGATGGGACTGACTCCGGCCAGGCGCGCGACTTCGTTGAGCGTAGGGCGACCAGTGGTGCGAGTATTCTTATCGTTTTTAGGGACGGTCATCGGGGTGGCTTGCCAAACAAAAATCCAGGCACTAAGGTAGCGCTGTCTCGACGCGGCTGCAAATGCGTGAGCGGGGTTTGCCTGATCCCCCGTCCGCGGGTGTCGTGAACGAACATGCTGCAACCACAAAAATGACAAGAAGGCGTCGGCAACTTCTGCTTTTGCTGCGGTGTCATAACTGGCAAAGGTAGCGCTGTCTGCGCGCTGAGGTGTTACATGAACAATCCCATCACCGCCCTGGTCATCATGGGCGTTGCCGGTTGCGGCAAGACGTGCGTCAGCCAGGCTCTGTGCCAGTTGAGCGGCGCCACCGCCATCGAAGGCGACACGTTCCACCCTGCGGCCAACATCCAGAAGATGAGCGCCGGTATTCCCTTGGACGACGACGACCGTGCCGGCTGGCTCGACAGCCTGTGCGATGAGTTGCGCCGTGTCGACGCAGCGGGTGAGCGCCCGGTGCTGACCTGCTCGGCCCTCAAGCACAGTTACCGCGAACGCCTGCGCAGCGCCTTGCCGGGCCTGGGCTTCGTCTTCCTCGAGTTGACGCCCGAAGTGGCGGCCGACCGGGTTTCCCATCGCCCCGGCCATTTCATGCCGTCGACCCTGATCGACAGCCAGTTCGCCACTCTTCAATCCCCTGTCGGCGAGCCCCTGACCCTGGCTCTGGACGCATCCAGCCACAGTGTCGATGAACTGGCTCACCTGGCTTACGCCTGGTGGCTGGACCATGGCTTGAAGCTCGCCAGTTGAATTGCAAAAAAATTGCGTCAGAAAGATAGCGCTGTCCCGACCGATTAAAACTAACTGCTTCAATAACAACAACAAATCAGGAGACACCCCCTCATGTTTGGCATGTCCCACGAGACGTTCCTGCTGCTCGATGCAGTGGTCACGGTGATAGGACTCATCCTCCTCATCACCCAATTCAAAATCCATCCGTTCATCGCACTGACCATTGCCGCCGCGTTCCTCGGCCTGACGTCCGGCATGCCGATCGGCACCATCATCAAGGCGTTCCAGGACGGCTTTGGTGGCGTGCTGGGCTTTGTCGGCATCATCCTGGCGTTGGGCACGATGCTCGGCAAGATGATGGCCGAGTCGGGCGGGGCCGATCAGATCGCCCAGACGCTGATTCGCGCCTTCGGCAAGGACAAGGTGCAGTGGGCCATGATGTTCGCCGCGTTCCTGGTGGGCATCCCGCTGTTCTTCGAAATCGGCTTCGTGCTGCTGATCCCATTGGTGTTCATCGTCGCCCGCCGTACCGGTGTGTCGATCATCAAGATCGGCATCCCGCTGCTGGCCGGTCTGTCCGCCGTCCACGGCCTGGTGCCGCCGCATCCGGGGCCGCTGCTGGCGATCGGTGTGTTCGGTGCCGACATCGGCAAGACCATTCTTTATGGTCTGATCGTGGCACTGCCAACGGCGATCATTGCCGGGCCGATCTTTGGTACGTTCATCGCCAGGCACATCCCCGGTCATCCGAACCAGGAATTGGTGGATCAACTGGCGCGTGAAACCAACGCCGCCGACCTGCCAAGTTTCAGCATTACCCTGATCACCGTGCTGTCGCCCGTGTTCCTGATGCTGCTCAAGACCTTCGCCGACGTGGTGCTGCCTGAAGGCAATTTCTTCCGGACCTTCATGGACCTGATCGGGCATCCAATTTCTGCGTTGCTGCTGGCGTTGCTGCTGTCGCTGTACACCTTCGGCTACAAGCAGGGCATTGGTTCCAACCAGGTCCTCAAGTGGCTGGACGCCAGCCTTGCACCCACCGCCGCGATCGTCCTGATCATCGGTGCCGGTGGTGGCTTCAAGCAGATGTTGGTCAGCAGCGGTGTGGGTAACGTGATCGGCAACATGGCGGTGAGCGCGCAGATCTCGCCGATTCTGCTGGCGTGGCTGGTGGCCGCGGTGATCCGTATCGCGACCGGCTCGGCGACCGTGGCGACCATTACCGGTGCCGGGATCGTGGTGCCGGTGGTGGGGATGATTCCGGGTGTGAATCGCGAGCTGCTGGTGCTGGCGACCGGCGCTGGCTCGTTGATCCTGTCTCATGTGAACGACGCGGGCTTCTGGCTGGTCAAGCAGTACTTCAACATGACCGTGGCCGAAACCTTCAAGACCTGGACCGCGATGGAAACCATCCTGTCCGTGGTGGGGTTGGGTTTTATCCTGCTGTTGTCGTTGGTGGTCTGATCAACACCTGATAAACAATGTGGGAGCCAGGCTCCCACATTGGGTTCTGAGCCAGGCGTTAGGCTTTGCTGATCAACCCGTCCGCCCGGAACATCCCGCGGATCCCGCGCACGGCCTGGCGGATCCGATCCTGGTTCTCGATCAGCGCAAAGCGCACGTGATCATCCCCATACTCGCCAAACCCTACCCCTGGCGAGACACAGACCTTGGCTTCGGCCAGCAGCTTCTTGGCGAATTCCAGTGAGCCCAGGTGCGCATAGGCCTCGGGAATCTTGGCCCAGACGTACATCGAGGCCTTGGGATTTTCCACCTTCCAGCCCAGCTCATGCAGGCCCTTGACCAGTACGTTGCGACGCTGGCGATACTGCTCGGCGATGTCGCGCACGCATTGCTGGTCACCTTCCAATGCGGCGATGGCCGCCACCTGCAGTGGGGTGAAGGTGCCGTAGTCGTGGTAACTCTTGATCCGCGCCAGGGCGCTGACCAGTTCCGGGTTGCCGACCATGAAGCCAATGCGCCAGCCGGCCATGTTGTAGCTCTTGGACAGGGTGAAGAACTCCACCGCGATGTCTTTCGCGCCGGGCACCTGCATGATCGACGGGGCTTTCCAGCCGTCGTAGACGATGTCGGCGTAGGCCAGGTCGTGGACCACCAGCACGTCGTACTGCTTGGCCAGGGCGATGACCCGCTCGAAGAAATCCAGCTCCACGCACTGCGCGGTGGGGTTGGACGGGAAGCCCAGGATCATCATCTTCGGTTTCGGGATCGAGCCGCGAATGGCCCGCTCCAGTTCGTCGAAGAAGTCCACGCCCGGCACCAGCGGTACCGAACGCACCTGGGCGCCAGCGATCACCGCGCCGTAGATGTGGATCGGGTAGCTGGGGTTGGGCACCAGCACTGTGTCGCCCTGGTCCAGGGTCGCCAGCATCAGGTGCGCCAGGCCTTCCTTGGAGCCGATGGTGACGATGGCTTCGCTTTCCGGGTCGATGTCCACTTCATAGCGGTCCTTGTACCAGCGCGAAATGGCGCGGCGCAGGCGCGGGATGCCCTTGGAAGTGGAATAGCCGTGGGTGTCTTCACGCTGGGCGACGGTGACCAGTTTCTCCACGATGTGTGGGGGTGTGGCGCCGTCGGGGTTACCCATGCTCAAGTCGATGATGTCTTCGCCGCGCCGACGCGCAGCCATCTTCAGCTCGGCAGTGATATTGAATACGTAAGGGGGGAGTCGATCGATGCGCGCAAAGCGGCGCGGCGAACCTTGTTCGGCCATTGTTGCCTCGAGATACGTGAGCGCCCGGAACCGTCCGAGCGACGTTGACCACTGCGGTGGCCTGCGGCGCAAGATAAAGGGGTAAATGGCCCATTGTCCAGTAGCGGCGCGCAACTATTTTCGACGACACTGTCGACACCCGCGCGATGCTTCAACTCGCCGCCCCTGGTTCGAATGGAATGATTAATGGAATTTTCCAGCGGTTTCCTGCTGAGTCTCTCGTTGTGCCTGGACATTGGCGTGGCCAACATCGCGATGATCACCCTGGCGATGCAGCGCGGCTATTCCAGGGGCTTTGCCCTGGGCCTGGGGACCTGCGTGGGCGATCTGGTCTACGCGATCCTCGCTCTGGCCGGCATGACCGTGCTGCTGCAATACGAAGCGGTGCGTTGGGTCTTGTGGATTGGCGGTTCGGCGCTGTTGCTGTACTTCGCGGCGAAAATGATCCGCTCGGCGATCTACCACGATGCCGCCCTCGCGCCAGCGGATGAGGTACAGGGCAGTTCGTCTCGCCGCGAGTTCTTTCGCGGGATTTTCCTGGCCATGTCTTCCCCCAGCGCCATTCTCTGGTTCGCGGCAGTGGGTGGCACATTGATTGCGCGTTCGGGAGGCGGAACCCTGCTCAGTTCGGCGCTGTTTCTCAGCGGCTTCCTCAGCGCCGGCCTGTTGTGGTGTGCGGGCATATGCCTGGCGGCGACCCACGGTGGGAAACTATTGGGGGATAAACTGCTGCGCTACTCCTATTGGGCATCCGCCGCGATCTTCTGCTATTTCGCGGTATATGTGATTGTTTCTGGCTACAACGAGTTTGTAGGAAAAGGTGCCGCAGCCGCATTTCCGGGACTTTGAAAAGCGACACTTGCCTGGCAATCACCGTTTGGCTTCATATACTGCCAAGCCCGACCTCATGTTTTCTGGAGTGTTGACGCATGGAAAAGCACGAACGCGATTTCACCGCCGAACCACGCTTCGAACAGGGACATTTTCAGCTCATCGCCGGTTTCGGTGCTCGCTTCACCCCAGACACTGCCCAGGATATTCCTCTGCTCTGGGAGAAATTCTTGCCGTGGCTCGGCGATGTGCCTGGGCAGAAAAACGATGTGACCTATGGCGTGTGTTGCAACCCGGACGGAAAGGGCGGGTTTGAATACATTGCCGGTGTGGAGATCAGCCGGCTCGATGAGTTACCGCAAGAGTACCGTTGGATCGAGCTCCAGCCTGCCCTCTATGCAGTGTTCGAACATCGAGGCCCGTTGAAGAAACTGCCGGAAACCTTCCAGTACATCTGGACGCAGTGGTTGCCGCAGTCCGGTCATGAAGCCGCATGCCGGCCGGAATTCGAGCGCTACAGCGAAGACTTCAACCCCAGGACCGGCGAAGGCACCCTGGAGATCTGGATACCGCTCAAGCCGAACTGATCAACCTATTTGAAACCGGGCGGGTATGGAGCGATTCAGAACACCAACCCCATCCGCCGCTCATAGCCGATGCGGCCCTTGTAGGCCTCGCCACTGTCGACCCAACCCAGCCGGGTGTACAGGCCAATGGCCGAGGCATTATCGGCGTCGACCGAGAGCTCCAATCCTCTGATTTCCGGCCAGGTTGCCCGCGCCACGGCGGGCAGCGCTTGCAGGCAGGCCTTGCCGTAGCCTTTGCCTTGGGCCCGATGGTCGACTTGCAGGGCATGCAGGGTGGCGCTGTGTTCGTTGGCCCAGGCGGGCAGCATCGGCGGGCGCTTGAGCAGCAGGAAAGCCACCGGCACCTCGCCAGCCAATAACGCAAACCCTTTGACCCCGGGGCCGGGTGGGGACAGCAGGGTGTGCAGGGCGCCGTGAACATCGCCAGAGAACCTGATCTGTTCGGGGTGTATTTCAATGGCGGCGACCTGTTCGCGTTGAAGCGGGGTCAGGTCTTCGTAGGATACAAGTCGAGCGCTCACAAAACGTCCTTTGTTTGCCGGCAGAATGAGCCCGCGATTCTAGCGAATTTTTCTTTGAATTATTTTTTGCGAGGTTGTCGATTCACTGTTTCTCCAAACGACAAAGGGTGTCTTCAACAAAAACTGCGGAGAATCACCATGAATACCCAAGCCACCGAAACTGAAATCCGGGCCCTGATCGACACCTATCGCCAGGCGGTCATGAGCAAGGATATCGAAAAAGTCATGGCGCTCTACGACGACGCGATCGTGTCCTTCGATGCCATCCAGGCGCTGCAATTCAAGGGCAAGACCGCCTACCGCAAGCATTGGCAGGACTGCATGGAAATGTGCCCCGGCCCGCACAAGTTCGATTTCCATGAGCTCACCATCACCCCCGCCGACAACATCGCCTTCGCTCACTGGCTGGCCTATTGTGGCGGCACTAACGATAAAGGTGAGGAACAGGCCTGCTGGATGCGTGTGACGGCGTGCTACCGGCGCGTGGCCGGGCAATGGCGGATCGTTCATGAACATTGGTCCGCTCCGTTCGACCCGATGGCCGGTACGGCGTTGTTCGACCTGAAACCCTGATCGTCGATTTTCTTCACCCGGTGCGGCTTTGCCGTCCATAGTTGATCAGTTCGTCTACGGAGCTTTCCATGAAGTACTTATGCCTGGTGTATAGCAACGAGCACACGTTGCACAACTCGCCCGACAGTCCGCAGGACGCCGAATGCATGGCCTATGCCGAGTCGATCCAGGGCAGCGGGCGGATGCTCGTCGCCGAGGCCCTGGAGTCGGTCCAGACCGCCACCACGGTGCGCATGCGCGGCGGCAAGTTGTCGATTACCGATGGTCCGTTCGCCGAAACCAAGGAGCAGCTGGCGGGCTTCTACCTGATCGACGCCAAGGACTTGAACGAAGCCATCCAGGTCGCCGGCAATATCCCGGCGGCCCGGGTTGGTTGCGTCGAAGTGCGACCGGTTCGGCAACTCCAGGTTTAACCGACTGATGTCGGCTGAAGCAGTCAAGGCAAGGGTCGAGCAGGTCTATCGACAAGACTCGCGGCGGATCCTGGCGACCTTGATTCGTCTGCTGGGAGACTTCGACCTCGCTGAAGAAGCCTTGCATGAGGCGTTCTTCATCGCGGTCGAACGCTGGCGGCGCGACGGCGTGCCGGATAATCCGCGGGCGTGGCTGGTGTCCGCGGGGCGTTTCAAGGCGATCGACAGTTTGCGCAGGCGTGCGCGTTTCGCCGCGTCCCGGCCTCTGTTGATCGCCCAGCTCGAGGCGTTGGAACAGGCCGATTGGAGCGATGAAGACGTGGAAGACGATCGCCTGCGGCTGATTTTTACCTGTTGCCACCCGGCCCTGGCGGCTGACGCCCAGGTGCCGTTGACGCTGCGGGAAGTCTGCGACCTGACCACCGAAGAAATAGCCCGTGCTTTCCTTGCCGCGCCAGCGGCCATCGCCCAGCGCATCGTGCGGGCCAAGGCGAAAATCCGCGACGCGAAAATCCCCTACCAGGTGCCGTCCCGCACTGAACTGCCCGAGCGCTTGGACAGCGTGTTGCGGGTGATTTACCTGGTGTTCAACGAAGGTTATTCAGCCTCGATGGGCACCGAGCTGACCCGTGAAGAGCTGACCCGCGAAGCCATCCGCCTCGGCCGTTTGCTGATGGAGTTGCTGCCCGAGGCTGAAGTCATGGGGTTGCTGGCTTTGATGCTGCTGCACGAGTCCCGGCGACCGGCGCGCACCTCTTCAACCGGCGAACTGGTCTTGCTGGACGAACAGGACCGTAGCTTGTGGGACGCGGCAATGATTGCCGAAGGTTGCGCCTTGGTGGAGGCCGCGCTGACCACCCGCAGGTTCGGGCCGTATTGCCTGCAAGCGGCCATTGCGGCGGTGCATGCTGAAGCACAGACGGCAGAGCAGACCGATTGGCCACAGATCGTCGGGCTTTATGACGTGTTGCTGCGGGCCATGCCGTCTCCGGTGATCGAACTCAATCGCGCCGCTGCCCTGGCCAAGCGTGACGGACCGATGGCGGGGTTGCGGGTGATCGAGGGGATCCTGGCGCGTGGCGAACTGCTTGACTACCACCTGGCCCATTCGGCGCGGGCGGAATTCTGTCGCCAGTTGGGGCAATTGGACGAGGCGAGGGCGGCGTACCGACGCGCGCTTGAATTGACCCAGCAATTGCCGGAGCGTCGCTTCCTTGAAGCCAGGCTTGCCGGATTGCGGTAATGGTCGAGGGATAGCCGGGCACGTCTCTGTGGCGAGGGAACTTGCTCCCTCGCCACAGAGTGATCCTTATGTCCTTGTACCGGCGGCATCAAACAAAAAGGCGACCCGGAGGTCGCCTTTTTGTCATTCAACGTCGATCAGAACTCGTGATCGGCGTTGTCCGGGTTCAGGTCGCTGATGCCCAGTTTACCGGCCGCTTGTTCGATCGAACCTGTCTGCTTGACCAGTGCGGCGATGGCGTCGCGCACGATCTGATTGCCGGCGGTGTTGCCAGCGGCGATCAACTGGTCGTAGTGCTCACCCTTGTTGGCGTGATCGACCATGACCTGGATCTTGGCCTCGGTGTCGGCCAGGTCGGCCTTGAGCGCGGTGTCGGCGGCCGGGTCGGCCTTGGCCACCAGGGACGACAGGCTGGCGCCGGTCATCTTGGTGCCGTCTACGCGGGTGTATTCGCCCAGGTAGACGTTGCGCACGCCCTTGGCATCGTAGAAGTGCGAGTTGTGGGTGTTGTCGCTGAAGCAATCCTGTTCGTCTTCTGGCGAGTTGGCTTCCAGGGAGACCTTCATGCGCTCGCCCGCCAGTTCGCCCAGGGACAGGCTGCCCATGCCGAACAGCATCTTGCGCAGGCCGCTTTCGGCTGGCTCGGCTTCCAGGGTGGCGCGGTAGTTGTCGGCCACGTTCGGCTTCCAGTTACCGACCATTTCCTGCAGGTCGTTGACCAGCAACTGGGTCACGGACTTGAGGTAGGCACGACGACGGTCGTTGTGGCCACCCGTGGCGCCTGCGCCTTGCAGGTAATCGGAAGCCGGGCGGTTGCCAGCACCTGGGCCGGTGCCGTTGAGGTCCTGGCCCCACAGCAGGAATTCGATAGCGTGGTAGCCGGTGGCGACGTTGGCCTCCGAGCCGCCCAGTTCGTTCAGGCTGGCGAGTTTTTCCGGGGTGATGTCTTTGACGTCGACCTTGTCTTCACCCACCTGGACTTCGGTGTTGGCGATGATGTTGGCGGTGGCGCCCGGGTTGCCCAGTGCGTGCTCGTAGGATTTATCGACGTAATCGATCAGGCCTTCATCCAGTGGCCACGCGTTCACCTGGCCTTCCCAGTCGTCGATGATGGTGTTGCCGAAGCGGAATACTTCGCTCTGCAGGTAAGGCACGCGTGCGGCGATCCAGGCTTGGCGGGCGGCCTTGAGTGTATCGGCGTTTGGCTTGGCCAGGAACGCGTCGATGGCGGTTTGCAGGGTTTTCGCGGTGGATTCGGCATCGCTGTAGACGGCGTAGACGATGTCGGCGTAATGCGCGACCACGGCCTTGGCGGCGGCTTCGTCGACTTTGCCGGCAGCAGGGGCGACTGGTGCCGCAGTGCTGGCGGCAGGCGTTGGCGCTTGCGGCGCGGCGGCCTTGTCCTTGCCTTCGCCGCAACCGGCGAGGGAAATAGCGATAGCCAGCAGACTGGCGGTAGCCAGGGGCATACGAATCATGGCGAACATCCTGCTTCGAAAATGGATGGGACTGGCGCGAGGGTGCGCAAAAACTGCGACATAATGCGAAAGATTTGCATTATGTGTAAAGGGTCGAAGCTGTAAATATTTCTTATTTAATCATGCAGAACGCCGCCTTTTTGGCGACGTCTGCAGGAGAGATCAGAGGATGGAGGCTTTGTTGCGCTGTGCTTGCTTCAGGTAAGCGCCCAGTTCCCGAGCCGCCAGCGGTTTACTATAGAAATACCCCTGACCCTCATGGCAGCCCTCGGCGATGATGTACGCCTCCTGCTCGAGCGTCTCGACGCCCTCGGCAATGACCTGCATGCCCAGGCTCTTGCCCAACTGGATGATGGCCCGGACGATGGTGGCGTCGTCCTCGTCTTCGAGCAGGTCCTGGACGAAACTCTTGTCGATCTTGATCTTGTCCAGCGGCAGGCTCTTGAGGTAGCTCAGTGACGAATAGCCGGTGCCGAAGTCGTCGATGGCAATCAGCGCCCCCGAGCGGCGCAGGCTCAGCAAGTGCTGGGCGGCGGTAGTGATGTCTTCCATCAGGCCGGTCTCGGTGACTTCCAGTTCGAGGCTGCGAGGCGGCAGGCGGTACATCTGCATGAAGTTGTTGACCACCCGTGGCAGTTCGGCGTGGTGCAATTGCACGGTGGACAGGTTGACGGCCATGCGCATGTCGACGAAGCCCTGGTCGTGCCATTCGCGCAGTTGTCGGCAGGCCTGGTCCAGTACCCACTCGCCGATGGCGATGATGGTGCCGTTCTGCTCGGCCAGGGGAATGAACAGGTCCGGTGGCACCATGCCGTGCTCGGGGTGATGCCAGCGGATCAGCGCTTCGGTGCCCACCACCCGCAGGTCGCGGTAGCTGATCTGGGGTTGGTACACCAGGGTGAATTGCTCGTGGATCAGCGCCTCGCGCAGGTCTTTCTCCAGTTCACGGCGGCGGCGCATTTCGCTGTCCACGCTGGCAATGTAGAACTGGTAGCGGTTGCGTGAGCGGGCCTTGGCCAGGGTCATGGTCTGTTCGGCTTTCTGCAGCAGTTTCTCGGTGCTGTCGCCGTCTTCCGGGAAAAGGGTGATGCCGATGGTGGCGCGCAGGCGGATCTGCTGGTCATCGTTGGCGAACGGTGCCTCCAGGTCATCGAGAATGCTCTGGGCCAGCTCGGCGGCCTCGTAAGGTTGCTCGATATCGGCCTGGACCAGGGCAAATTGGTCGCCCCCCAGTCGTGCCAGGGCGCCCAGGCGACCGCTGTGGGCCCGCAACCGGTCGGCCAGGGCCAGCAGCAACTGGTCACCGGTCTGGTAGCTGAATTGTTCGTTGACGCCTTTGAAATCATCCAGCCCCACGCACAGCACCGCCACGCGACGTTGCAGGCGCCCGGCGTCCACCAGGATCTTGTCCAGTTGCTGTTGGAGTTGCTGGCGGTTGGGCAGGCCGGTGAGGAAGTCGTACTGGGCCATGCGCAGCAGGCTGTTCTCCGCTTCGTGGCGCAGGTGCGTATTGCGCTCGATGGATTCGAGCAACTGGTTGGCCGTGTTGATCCACAGGCCCAGCTCGTTTTGCTCGTGGCCGCGCAGTTGCGGGATCTTGTGTTCGCTGGGGCGGTCCGGGTTGATCTCGGTCAGGTGCTGGATGATCCGCGACAGCGGCTTGGTCAGTAGCCAGTGATAGACCAGGTACAACACCAGGCCCATGGCCAGGGCGCGGAGCATCCCGGAGATGAAGATGATCACCGAACTGACGATGAACCCTTCGCCGTAGGTGGCGGTGTCGAGGGTGATACTCAGGTCGCCGTAATACTCACTGTAGGGGCCGCGACCCACCAGCTGGGTGGTGAAGGTGCGTTCCTTGCCCAGGATCAGGTCGGTCAGCCAGCGGCTTTGGGAGTGCTGCAAGGGCCGGGTCTTTTCCGCGAGCATGGTTTCGCGAGGATGGCCGATGGAGGCCATGCGCACCGCTTCGTCCTGGAACAGCCCTTCGATCACCTGCATGCCCATTTCCCGGTCTAGGCTGTAGACGGCCTGAGTCGAGGGATCGCGAAACATGTCGAGGATGCGCTGGGCGTCATTGGCGACGGCCCGGTTGGTTTTATAGGCATCGAACACGATTTGGGCGCAGCTCAAGAGCACGCCAACGATCAATGCCGAGAGGAGCACGACCCGGAGCAACTTCACAGACAAGCTGTTCTTGAGTTCCAGCTTCAAAGAATGGTTCCTTGTTCCGTGCGGGTAGCGTCAAGTTGCCATGAGTATTGGCAATCCGGTGATGTCAGTCAAAGGGACAATCAAACACAACGGTTATCACCCGGGAAATGACCGATAGACGAGTTTTCCAGAGTGATTGCTCTACGACCATTGTGTCGGTTGGAGGGGGCCGTAACTTGAGTCCTGAACGGACTTTTTATTGGCTTCCAGACGTAAGGTCTTCGGCCGGCGTCGATGCTCGGTCATTCATCGCAAGGCGAAAAAAAACCCGGCCAAGGGCCGGGTTTTCTTGGGCATCGAGGCTTAGGCAGTGAAGGTCTTGCCTTCGAACTGCTCGGCCACGAATTTCCAGTTGACCAGGTTCCAGAACGCTTCGACGTATTTCGGGCGAAGGTTGCGGTAGTCGATGTAGTAGGCGTGTTCCCAGACGTCGCAGGTCAGCAGCGGGGTGTCGCCGCTGGTCAGC
The DNA here is from genome assembly GCF_025336485.1 of Pseudomonas citri. Lineage (GTDB taxonomy): Bacteria > Pseudomonadota > Gammaproteobacteria > Pseudomonadales > Pseudomonadaceae > Aquipseudomonas > Aquipseudomonas citri. The sequence continues at coordinate 295,132 of NZ_JAODAB010000005.1, forward strand.
GGGTTGCCGGCACCGATGGTGCTGGCCAGGGCCAGGGAACCGTCAGCCTTCTTCACCAGCCAGCCCCAGCCGGAGCCGAAGGTGCCGATGGAGGTCTTGCTGAATTCTTCCTTGAACTTGTCGAACGAGCCGAAAGCCTTGTTGATGGCTTCAGCCAGGGCACCGGTCGGTTGACCACCGGCGTTTGGCGCCAGGCAGTTCCAGTAGAAGGTGTGGTTCCAGACTTGAGCGGCGTTGTTGAAGATACCGCCCGAGGAAGTCTTGACGATTTCTTCCAGGGTCTTGCCTTCGAACTCGGTGCCAGGTACCAGGTTGTTCAGGTTCACGACATAGGTGTTGTGGTGCTTGTCGTGGTGGAATTCCAAAGTTTCTTTGGAGATGTGCGGCTGCAGTGCATCGTGTGGGTAGGGCAGCGGCGGCAATTCGAAAGCCATGGTGATTCTCCTAATCAGGTCTGTTGCGGTGAGCGCAAGGCCGATCACGGGCGGCCGGACTAGCGCCGGGAGTTTGTACTCCTTTGCGGCGCAGGAGTCGGATCATAGCACCGGGGGGGCGGCATAACCACGCAACAACTGTGTGGGATAGAGGTTCCAGAGCGGTTCGCAATAATCAGCCGCTGACGATCAATTGCCCCGCCACGGTAAACATCATCACGGCCACCAGCAGATCGAGGATCCGCCAGGTGCTGGGGCGGGCCAGCCAGGGTGCCAGCCACGCGGCGCCGAACGCCAGGGTGAAGAACCATAGCAACGAGGCGCTGGCCGCGCCTACGACATAAGCACCAGGCACGCTCTGCTGGGCGCCGAGGGAACCGATCAGCAGCACCGTGTCGAGGTACACATGGGGGTTGAGCAAGGTCACCGCCAGCGCGCTGAGCAGCACCGTGCGCAGCGAACGTGCCGCCTGGTTCGCGCCTTGTTGCAGGCTCTGTTTCGAGCAGGCCCGGCGCAGCGCCTGGCTGCCGTACCAGAACAAGAACACCGCGCCGCCCCAACGGGCAATGGACAGCAGCAGCGGGCTTTGGGCCAGCAGCGTGGCCAGGCCGAAAACGCCGGCGGCCACCAGCAGCGCATCGAAGGTGACGCACAGCGCGGCGACTGGCAGATGATGTTCACGGCGCAAGCTCTGGGCCAACACAAACGCATTCTGCGCGCCAATGGCCATGATCAGCCCGAAGGCCACCAGCAGCCCATTCACATAACTTTGCCACATGGCTTCGATCTCCCCGGTTGACGTTGCAATGCTGGCTATTCTCCAGTGGGACGCTGTATAAGAAAAACAAATCCTGCTGATCACTCATTAGAGAAATTGATGTTCGACTACAAATTACTTTCGGCACTGGCGGCGGTAGTCGAACAGGCCGGTTTCGAGCGTGCAGCCCAGGTGCTGGGGTTGTCGCAGTCGGCCGTCTCCCAGCGCATCAAGTTGCTCGAGGCGCGGGTCGGCCAGCCCGTGTTGGTACGTGCCACACCGCCCACGCCCACCGAGATCGGCCGCCGCCTGCTCAACCATGTGCAACAGGTGCGTCTGTTGGAGCGCGACCTGCAAAGCCTGGTGCCGGCACTGGATGACGAAGGCCTGCCCGAGCGCTTGCGTATCGCCTTGAATGCCGACAGCCTCGCGACCTGGTGGGCGGCTGCGGTAGGCGATTTCTGCGCCGCGCACCATTTGCTGCTCGACCTGGTGGTGGAAGATCAGACCGTGGGCCTCAAGCGCATGCGCGCCGGCGAGGTGGCGGCCTGTGTCTGCGCCAGTGAACGCCCGGTGGCCGGTGCGCGTAGCGTGTTGCTCGGTGCCATGCGCTATCGGGCGCTGGCCAGCCCGGCGTTCATCGCCCGGCATTTCCCCGACGGCGTGCGGGCCGACCAGTTGGCGCGTACGCCGGCATTGGTGTTCGGCCCGGACGATTTCCTGCAACACCGTTACCTCGCTTCCCTGGGCGTGGAGGGCGGCTTCGAGCATCATCTCTGCCCATCCTCCGAGGGCTTCATTCGTTTGACTGAAGCCGGACTGGGTTGGGGGCTGGTGCCGGAATTGCAGGTGCGCGAAGCGCTGGAGCGGGGCTCGCTGGTGGAGCTGCTTGCCGATAAGCCGATCGATGTGCCGCTGTACTGGCATCATTGGCGCAACGGCGGGCAACTGCTTGCTTCCCTGACGGAACAACTGGTCCGATCCTCGCGGCAGTGGCTGGTGCCTTGGGAGCAGCAATAAGCGTCAAGTCACAACGTGCAGCTTGTAGCTTGAGGCTCGTCACCGCACTTCTTAGGAGCATTAATGAAAATTCTGGTCACCGGCGCGAGCGGCTTCATTGGCGGACGCTTTGCGCGTTTCGCCCTGGAGCAGGGCCTGGAGGTACGGGTCACCGGTCGCCGGGCCGAGAGCGTGGAGCATCTGGTGCGCCGCGGCGCGCAGTTTATCCAGGGGGACCTGGGCGACCCGCTGCTGGCCCGCGACCTGTGCCTGGATGTCGAGGCCGTGGTGCATTGCGCTGGATCGGTTGGGGTCTGGGGGCGCTACCAGGATTTCCATGAGGGCAACGTCCAGGTCACGGAAAACATCGTCGAAGCCTGTCTCAAGCAGAAGGTCCGGCGCCTGGTCCACCTGTCGTCGCCGTCCATCTACTTTGACGGTCGAGATCACCTCGGGTTGACCGAGGAGCAAGTGCCCAAGCGTTTCAAGCATCCTTATGCCGCTACCAAATACCTGGCCGAGCAGAAAGTCTTCGGCGCCCAGGAATTCGGCCTCGAAGTGCTGGCCCTGCGCCCGCGCTTCGTGACCGGCGCCGGCGACATGAGCATTTTCCCGCGCCTGCTGAAAATGCAGCGCAAGGGGCGGCTGGCGATCGTCGGCAACGGTTTGAACAAGGTGGACTTCACCAGTATGCAGAACCTCAACGAAGCGCTGCTCAGCAGCCTGCTGGCCACCGGTTCGGCGTTGGGCAAGGCATATAACATCAGCAACGGTGCCCCGGTGCCGCTGTGGGACGTGATCAATTATGTGATGCGCCAGATGGAGGTCCCGCAGGTCCGGCGTTACCGTTCTTATGGCCTGGCTTATGGCGTCGCCGCCTTGAACGAAGGTCTTTGCAAGCTCTGGCCCGGCCGTCCCGAACCGACGCTGTCGCGCCTGGGCATGCAGGTCATGAACAAGCATTTCACCTTGGACATCAGTCGTGCGCGGCATTATCTGGACTATGATCCGCAGGTCAGCCTGTGGGCTGCCCTCGATGAGTTCTGCGCCTGGTACAAGGGCCAGAATGTCCGCTGATCGGCCCATCCTGAACCGACTGCCGGGTTCGGGGTCAATCGGTGCGGCGGGCGAGGGGGTTATACTCGTCGCATCATGCCATTACCGGTTTCCCAAAGGTTGAACCCATGCCCATGCGTAACGATGCCAACGACGACTTCGACGATATACCGAGCCTGCGGATGCGGGCCGACATTCCCGATGACGATGATTTCCTGCCCAACCGCCAGCAGCCTCACGTGCAAGCGCGCCCTGCGCCCGTGGCCGCGGTCAAGGTCAAGGGACCCAGCACCGGGCCTTTGTGGGCGCTGGTCGGTGCGTTGTTGTGTGCGTTCGGTTTCCTGGCCTGGTGGAGCTTTCAGCAGATTTCCCTGATGGAGCAGCAACTGGTGGCTACGCAGGAAAGCTTCGCCCGGATCAGTGAGGATGCGGCGGGGCGCTTGCAGGACATTTCCGGCAAGGTGGTTGCCGGGCAGTCCAATGTGATGAGCGACAGCGAAGCCTTGAAATTGCAAGTCAAACAGTTGGACAACAAGTTGCAGGAGCAGGCCCGGCAATACGACAGCAAGCTGCAGGAACAGTACAAACTGCTGCAAGGCGCGTTCGGTCCATCCGCCGACCTGGACAAGGAACTGGCCCAACTCATTGCCCAGGCCACTGAACAGCAGAACGCCAATACCCAACTGCAAGCTGCCAACAAGGAGCTCCAAGCCCAGCTCAAGGCGCTGGCGGCTGAAGTTTCCGCTCTGAAAAACCAGGGCGAGGGTGGTGTTCTGGATGCCCAGCTCAAGAGCATTGGTGCCGATATCACTGCGTTGAAGAGGGCCAACTCGAACGCGGAGCAGGACATGATGGTGCTCAAGAGCCAGCAGGAAAACCGCGGCTCCGGCACGGCTGAGTTTGATGCGTTCCGGGGGCAGGTCACTCGTAACATCAATACGCTGCAGGCGCAGATTCAGCATTTGCAGCAGCAGCTTAGTGCTCGGGGGCAGTGAGCTGGGAGTTCGTTCTTACAGAGCGGGGGTTGTGAGAGCGGGTGTATATCCGTTTTTGCGGTAACGGCGGCTGGCGGTTCCGCCCTGACGGCGGGTCACTTTTGGAAGAGCGCCAAAAGTAACCAAAAGCGCTTTGCCCCACCACTCGGCACCTCGCCTCGGCGAGGTGTTCCCTCACTCCGGCATTGCTCCGTGGGCCCGCCGCGAAGGGCCCTCCATGGCCCAGCGCGGCTATCCCGGCCTCCATGCCGGGATGCCCACTGCGCAATGCCTGCGTTCGGCCAGCGTGGTTAACGGGGCGTCAAGATCAAAAGCCAAAGCCAAAGCCAAAGCCAAAGCCAAAGCCAAAGCCTCTGTGCAACTGGGGTGAGGCTATCGCGAGCAAGCTTTGCTCCCACAGGGGATTTCGGGTGTTCATGAATGTTATGTGCACACAAATCGCCTGTGGGAGCAAAGCTTGCTCGCGATGAGGCCAGCCCAGACAACCTAAAACCTGTGGCGAGGGAGCAAGCTCCCTCGCCACAGGGGGGCTTGCTCAGAGGGCTTCAGCCCGCCACCAACACCCGAATCGCCTCCAGGCGCAACGCTGCTTTCTCGAGCATCGCCAGGCCTTGCTCGCGCTGTTGGCGCAGGGCCACCAGTTCGCTGTCGCGTACGGTCGGGTTGACGGCTTGCAGGGCGGTCAGGCGTGCCAGTTCTTCGTCGATGTCGGCGGCCAGGCGACGCTGGGCGTCGGCCACGCGCTCGGCATGACGCGGGGCGACTTTGTCTTCGCCGGCATTGATCCGCGGCGTGAGCTGGTCACGTTGCGCCTGGATGAACTTGTTGGCACTGGTGCGTGGCACGCTTTCGAGCTGGTCGTTCAGCGTTTCGAACGACACCCGGGCGGCCAGGTCGTTGCCGTTGGCGTCCAGCAGGCAGCGCAGGGCGGCCGGCGGCAGGTAGCGGCCCAGTTGCAGCGCGCGCGGGGCGACCACTTCGCTGACATAGAGCAGTTCCAGCAACACGGTGCCGGGCTTGAGCGCCTTGTTCTTGATCAGCGCCACGGCGGTGTTGCCCATCGAGCCGGACAACACCAGGTCCATGCCGCCTTGCACCATCGGGTGTTCCCAGGTGATGAACTGCATGTCTTCGCGCGACAGTGCCTGGTTGCGGTCGTAGGTGATGGTCACGCCTTCGTCGTCGCCCAGCGGGAAACTGGCGTCGAGCATTTTTTCGCTCGGCTTGAGGATCAGCGCGTTGTCCGAATGGTCCTCGCTGTCGATGCCAAAGGCGTCGAACAGGGTTTCCATGTAGATCGGCAGGGCGAACTGGTCGTCCTGCTCAAGGATGGCTTCCACCAACGCGTCGCCTTCACCGGCGCCTCCGGAGTTGAGCTCCAGCAGGCGGTCGCGACCCGTGTGCAGCTCGGCTTCCAGGCGTTCGCGCTCGGCGCGGGCCTCGTCGATCAGTGCTTGCCACTGGCCATCGTCGGCTTCTTCCAGCAAGGGCAGCAGGCGTGGGCCGAACTGATGTTGCAGGGCGTTGCCGGTCGGGCAGGTGTTGAGGAAGGCGTTGAGGGCCTCGTGGTACCACTGGAACAGCCGCGCTTGCGGGCTGGTTTCCAGGTACGGGGCATGCAGCTCGATGGTGTGTTTCTGGCCAATCCGGTCCAGACGACCGATCCGCTGTTCCAGCAGGTCCGGGTGGGACGGCAGGTCGAACAGTACCAGGTGATGGGCGAACTGGAAGTTGCGACCTTCACTGCCGATTTCCGAACAGATCAGTACCTGGGCGCCGAACTCTTCGTCGGCGAAATAGGCCGCGGCACGGTCACGTTCCAGGATGCTCATGCCTTCGTGGAACACCGTGGCCGGGATGCCGGAACGCACGCGCAGGGCGTCTTCCAGGTCCATGGCGGTTTCGGCGTGGGCGCAGATCACCAGCACTTTGGTGCGTTTGAGCATCTTGAGGGTGTCGATCAGCCATTCGACGCGCGGGTCGAAACGCCACCAGCGTTCTTCTTCGCTGGCGTCGGCCTGGGCCTGGAAGCTGACTTCCGGGTACAGCTCGGCGTGATCGCCCAAGGGCAGTTCGAGGTATTCGTCCGGGCACGGCAGCGGATAGGCGTGCAGCTTGCGCTCCGGGAACCCCTGCACGGCGGCACGGGTGTTGCGAAACAGCACGCGACCGGTGCCGTGGCGGTCCAGCAGTTCGCGCACGAGGCGAGCGCTGGCCTCGACATCGCCATCGTTGACGGCGGTCAGCAGTGCTTCACCTTCGTTACCCAGGAAGCCACGGATGGTTTCATGGGCCTTGGGCGAAAGACGGCCCTTGTCCAGAAGCTCCTGCACGGCTTCGGCCACCGGGCGGTAGTTTTCGCTCTCGGCGCGGAAGGCCTTGAGGTCATGGAAGCGGTTCGGGTCCAGCAGGCGCAGGCGCGCGAAGTGGCTGTCCTGGCCCAGTTGCTCCGGGGTCGCGGTGAGCAGCAGCACACCGGGGATCGTCTCGGCCAATTGTTCGACCAGCGCGTATTGCGGGCTGACCTGGTCTTCGTGCCAGACCAGGTGATGGGCTTCGTCGACTACCATCAGGTCCCAACCGGCGGCGAACAGCGCATCCTGGGCCTTTTCGTCGTCCACCAGCCATTCCAGCGCCACCAGGGCCAGTTGCGTGTCTTCGAACGGGTTGCTGGCATCGCTTTCGATGAAACGCTCTTCATCGAACAGCGCGACTTGCAGGTTGAACCGGCGGCGCATTTCCACCAGCCACTGGTGCTGGAGGTTTTCCGGCACCAGGATCAGGATGCGGCTGGCGCGACCGGACAGCAATTGCCGGTGGATGACCAGGCCGGCCTCGATGGTCTTGCCCAGGCCCACTTCGTCTGCCAGCAATACCCGTGGCGCAATGCGATCGGCCACTTCACGGGCGATGTGCAGTTGGTGGGCGATCGGCTGGGCGCGTACGCCGCCCAGGCCCCACAGTGGGGACTGCAACTGGCGGCTGGTGTGTTCCAGGGTGTGGTAACGCAGGGAAAACCAGGCCAGCGGATCGATCTGGCCGGCGAACAGACGGTCGCTGGCCAGGCGGAACTGGATGAAGTTCGACAGCTGGGTTTCCGGCAGGGTGACGACTTCGTTCTGCCCGTTGAGGCCGTGGTAGACCAGCAGCCCATCGATGTCATCGACTTCGCGCACGGTCATTTTCCAGCCTTCGAAATGCGTGATCACATCGCCTGGCGAAAACCGCACGCGGGTGAGGGGCGCATTCCGTAGCGCGTACTGGCGTGTGTCGCCAGTGGCCGGGTAGAGCACGGTCAACAAGCGGCCGTCCTGTGCCAGAACGGTGCCTAAACCCAGCTCGGCTTCGCTGTCACTGATCCAGCGTTGCCCCGGTTGATACTGCTGCGCCATGCTGCCTGACTCCCGCCTTGAAAAAGCCGGCTATCTTAACGGAATGCATCTTCAGACCAAAGGGTTTACGTACGCTCGCGGCGCTCACCGCAGGGAACTTAAGCGCGTTCGACGATCAAACAGGCTCCACACTGCTCAAGTGTAGTAGTGCCAACCGGATCACAAGTTTCGGACCAGCGGTTCAAGCCTTCGCCCCCACCGCCGACAACCTGAGGACAGGAGACCTTTATGTTGCCAACCATGCTCCCTTTGAGCGCCGTACCCATCACCGCTCAACAGGATCCAGTCCGCCAGCGACCGGATATACCGCCCGTGGTCCCGGTGCAGCAAACCTCCAACGAGAGCACCATCGACCTGCAAAAGCGCGATCCGGAGGAATCCGCACTGCTGTTGCGCGAGGAACAGCGTCGCCAGCAGGAGCGCGACAGGCGCCGTCGCGAGGCCGATGAAGATCCCGAGGAGCACCTGGCGGTGCCTGGGACGGAGCTGAATGCCGACAACACCGTGCCGGTGGTGCCGCTGATCGAAGATGAAGCGCGCCGGGGCTTGTGGGTCGATATCAAGATCTGACCCGGGCGCTGGCCGACGTACGCAGGCTGGTCAACGCCAGCGACAGCCCCCATCATGGACGCACCAGCATTCCACGAACTTCGGTGCCGACACGCCATGAGCCAAGACGACAAGCTGATCGACCTCAGCGCCGAACGCGCCAAGCGCGTTCATGACCTCAACGAAAAACGCCTCAACGAAGTCCGCCAGGCTTTCGAGCAAGCCATGCCATTGGGCAAGCCTGGGAAAAAGCCGAAGAACAAACCGAAAAAAAAACGTTGATGGCTTCCCCGATTCATTGACGGCGCTCTCTCGATTCTCCGACGACACCCCCTTATTTGTTGATGCAGATCAGTTTATTCCCCACCTTTACGCCCCGTTGCGGGCGTTATTGACCCCGGTCAATTTTCATCCAGGCCTGATTGGTTAACTTGCACCCATCGCAGCAAGGGCAAGACCAGGAGGCCAGTCATGTTTTTCGATAATGTGGTGTTTGCCGGGGTGTTGACCGTAGGCCTCATGTTTGTATTTTTCGCAGGCTTTGGATTATTCATCTGGAAAGACGCACACAAGCGCAGAAAACCGTAGGTTTTTCCAGCTACAACGAGCACGCAAGGCATTTTGGGCGACTTCGGTCGCCCTTTTTTTTGCTCTTTTTTCAGGCATTGGCCGGACGGGTCACGGCCACGCGTTCGACTGCGAAAGCCGGTCGGTACAGGATGAAGTAATAACACCCCAGGCAAATCAGCCAACAGAACACCGCCGTCCATACGTTGTGGGAAAAGAAATGCGCCCCTTGCATCATCCGCCCCAGGGAAAACACCGTTCCCAACGTGAACGCGAAGACCAAGGCCCGACGGGCCAGGCGTGGGCGCCGGTCGCGCAGGACGAAGAACAGCGCGAACAACGTGAACCCGGTGGCGGCGTGACCACCGGGCCAGCAGCGGCCGGGTTTGTCGGTGGCCGGACGCGGGCTCAGCAGTTCACTGTAGGTTTCCTTGCCGCCGAACTCCTTCAGGCTCCACGGGCACTGCACCGCCGTTACCGCTTTCATCGGGGTGACAAAGGACGTTGCCAGCCCCAGCGATAGCACCAGGCACCCCAGTTCGCGCTTGAAGGGTTTTAAGCGGGTGACGAAAAAGCTACTGATGAAACCGACAATGGCCAACACCGAAAAGGCGATCACCAATTGCTTCGCCCGGTCGTGGAGGATGTTCTCCAGAAAGTAACTGTGATGGCCGATGAAGCCGCCAGCGGCGGGGTCATAGAACATTCGGGCCAGGACCATGTCCAGGTCGGTCCATTCCAGCAAAACCAGAACGAGCGCCACAAGGGCGGGAATCCCGAGGCATAGCCAGAGGTTCAGCGGGCGAGGGCTGGAGCGTACAACACTTGATGACATGACAGGTCCTGGACAAAAACTCGCCCCAGGGCATCAGCCTGGGGCGGTTCGGTTAACGTTCGCTGACTTGGTCGACACCCTCCTTGGGTGCTTTCCAACCAAGCAGCTGTTGCTTGAAGCCATAACTGGCGGTTTGGTAATACGAAATGGTGCGGCGGATCAACGAATCGTCGCGGGTAACCCGGGATTCGCGACTTTCGGTCAGCGCATCGTCATGGCGCCGCAAGCCTTGGCGAGGACTGAGGATCGCCAGGTCCTTGCCATCGAACAGGCCCAGATGCTGGTAGTTGCCGACAACGACACGGGGTGGCAGCGGGTTGTCCTTCAACAGGTCGCGCCCGAAGAACGTCGATTGGTAATCCAGGTTCAGCAAGCCGAGCAAGGTGGGCGCCAGGTCGATCTGGCTGGCGAGTTGGGCGTTTTCTCGCGGCTCGATCAGCTTCGGCGCATAGATGAACAGCGGGATCTGATAATTGCTGATTGGCAGGTCTTCCTTGCCGGCGCTGCCGGCCGTGTGGTCGGCGACGAAGACGAAAATCGTGTTATCGAACCACGGTTTTTGCCGGGCCCGCTCCAGAAACTGACCAATGGCATAGTCGGTGTACTTCACTGCTCCATCCCGGCCATTGCCGGACTTGATGTCGATCCGGTCGTCTGGATACGTATAGGGACGATGGTTGGAGGTGGTCATCAATTGCAGCAGGAAGGGCTGCTGCTTGGTGTAGTTGGCATCGGCCAGTTTCAACGTTTGCTTGTACAGGTCTTCATCGGCCATGCCCCAGGCGTTCTTGAAGTGGATCTCGGATTCGTCGACGCTGCTTTGGTCGACCACGCGATAGCCATTGCCGCTGAAGAAGGCGTTCATGTTATCGAAGTAGCCGCGTCCGCCGTAGACGAACACGCTGTCATAGCCGACCGAGCTCAATTGCTGGCCCAGGCTGGCGAAGCCGCTTTCCCGACCGATGCGCTTGACGATCGAACGGCCCGGGGTTGGCGGGATCGCCAGGGTGATGGCTTCCAGGCCACGGTCGGTGCGGGTGCCGGTGGCGTAGAAATTATTGAAGTACAGGCTCTGTTTGCGCAAGGTATCCAGATTGGGCGTCAGGTTGCGCGTGTCACCGTTGCTGCCCATGTATTTGGCACTGAAGCTTTCGATGGTCACCAGCACGATGTTGGGCTTACGAACCTGGCCTGGGTTATCGATCATGCGCCGGATATCTTGCGGGTCTTCACCGATGAAACGGCTGGACGGTTCGTTGAGTTCCGCGCGGATCTGCCGGGCCACAGCCTCAGGGGGCAGGTTGCCGTAGAACTGACCGTAGTCCAGCTCGTTGTTACGGAACGCGGCGAAGAACTGATAAGGGCCGTTGCTCGCCAGTTCGTTCTGATAGACGTTGCCGCCTTGGGTGCGCGGTGCGTCCTGGCTGAGCAACTGCAGGCTCAGGCCCGCGACGGCCAGCAGGCCCAGCGCATTGAACAGGCGCCCCCGTCCGGACGGCAACGGCGCTGCCAGCGCGGCATCGAACGGTTTGCGCAGGGCCAGGCTCACACCCATTGCCAGCACGGCAAAAGTCGTCAGCAGGGTGCCGATCGGGTACGACTCCAGCACGTTGTTGAGCACTTCATCCGAGTACACCAGGTAGTCGACGGCAATGAAGTTGAAGCGCACGCCAAACTCATCCCAGAACAACCATTCGGCGACCGCGGTGAAGAGCATGGCGTACACGCTGAAGGTCAGCAGTGTGCGAAGAAACCAGCGGTGACCACGCCGGTGCCATAAGGCCGGCGGACATAGCAACAAGTACAGGCCCATCGGCAAGATCGCATAGGCGAGGAAACCCAAGTCATACAGCAGGCCAATACCGAACAGGCTAAATGCACCGCCACCGGCCTCATCCAGATGAGTCAGCAACAAGATTGTCCGGGTCAACAAGAACACCACCAGCCAGGTGCCGCTGACCAACAGCAGAAAGCGCATGGGCGCCGTTTTTATAAAGTCCATTTACTACTTTCCTTATATTTCAATCCGATAGCGCGAAAGTGTTGCTACTTCACTGTAGTCAGGTTGTGAATCGATAGTGAAAAACTCATTAAACGAGGTATGGGGCCACGTCATTGTTTCGGCGTCGCTTGCAGCCCTAGCCCTGAATCGGTATAGGCCGTAAGCTGCGCGGGCCACGACGGCCGTTCACCGTGTACGCAGGAGGTGCCCATGCGCATTCTATTGGTTGAAGACAACCGTGACATTCTGGCCAACCTGGCCGATTACCTGGGGCTCAAGGGGTATACCGTCGATTGTGCCCAGGACGGTTTGTCGGGGTTGCACCTGGCCGCGACCGAACACTACGACCTGATCGTGCTGGACATCATGCTCCCGGGTATCGATGGCTACACCTTGTGCAAGCGCCTGCGCGAAGACGCCCGGCGGGATACGCCGGTGATCATGCTCACCGCCCGGGATCAACTGGACGATCGCCTGCAAGGCTTCAAGTCCGGTGCCGACGATTACCTGATCAAGCCTTTTGCCCTGTCGGAGCTGGCGGCGCGGATCGAAGCGGTCATGCGTCGGGCCCAGGGCGGCGGTCGACGTGCCTTGCAGGTCGGCGACCTGAGTTACGACCTCGACACCCTGGAAGTGACCCGTGATGGCAAGCTGCTCAAACTCAATCCGGTGGGCCTGAAGTTGCTGGCGGTACTGATGCAGAAAAGCCCCCACGTGCTGCGCCGGGAGATCCTCGAGGAAGCCTTGTGGGGCGATGATTGCCCGGACAGCGACAGCCTGCGCAGCCATGTCCATCAACTGCGCCAAGTGATCGACAAACCGTTCGACAAGCCGTTGCTGCACACCGTGCACGGTGTGGGTTATCGCTTGGCCGAGGGACGCGATGGAGTTTAAGCAGAGCCTTGCCCAACGGATCATCATCGCCTTTGCACTGATGAGTGCGCTGGTGGCCGGGGCGTTCGCCCTGGGCATCGTGGCGACGGTGCACCTGGTGGAGGAGAAACTGATCTCCGCCGGGCTGGGTGGCGACCTGCAACGCTTGCTGCTGATGGACAGCGTTTCGGACTGGAACCATCGGCCGGAACCCGACCAGCTGTTTTATTTCAGCGGCGGCCCGGGTGACTTCGAGTTGCCCAAGGACCTGCGCCATCTGGAGCGTGGTTTCCACGAGGTATTTCGCGAGCAGTTGTCTTATCACGCCATGGTCGAGATCGTCGACGGCCGGCGCTATGTGCTCTTGCAGGACCAGAGTGACTTCGAAGAACGCGAACGTGTGCTGTTCGCCGTGGTGCTGGTGGGCTTCGTGCTCAGCCTGGCGCTGGCGGTGTTCCTGGGTTGGGTCCTGGCACGTCGGGTGATGGCCCCGGTGGTGCGCCTGGCCCGGCAAGTGCGTCATCGTGACCAGCTCCTCGGGCTCGCCCCGCCGCTGGCTCCGGATTATGCCGCCGATGAGGTGGGTGAGTTGGCGGTGGCGTTCGATGCGACGCTGGGGCGCTTGCGCCAGGCGTTGACCCGTGAACGTTTGTTTACCAGCGACGTGAGCCATGAATTGCGCACCCCATTGATGGTCCTGGCGACTTCTTGCGAATTGCTGCTGGAAAACCCGGCGCTGGACCCGCGTGGGCGTTCCCAGGTTGAGCGCATCAACCGGGCCGTTGAAGAGATGCGCGAACTGGTACAGACCTTCCTGATGCTCGCCAGGGCCCAGCGCGATGATAACGGCATGGCGCCTCGACTGACGTTGGGCCAAGTGGCTGAAAACCTGCTCGGGATGTGGCGCGCGCCCATCGAGACCAAAGGCCTGACATTGATTTTCGAACCGGGTCAAACCGCTGATACACCGTATAACGCGACGTTCCTGACGGCGGTGATGGGCAACCTGCTGCGCAACGCCTTGCACTACACCGACCAGGGCTTTATCCGTCTGTCGCTGACAGACAGTGGATTCGTGGTCGAGGACAGCGGCGTGGGCATCCCTGAAGAGAAGCGTGAGGCCATGTTCGAGCCGTTCGTGCGTGGTAACGAAAAGCGCGGCGAAGGGCTGGGGCTGGGGCTGTCGCTGGTGCAGCGGATCTGCGAAAACCAGGGCTGGACGGTAAGCCTGAGCACGATGGAGCCCAACGGTTGTCGTTTTGAGGTTGAGCTGAATCCTGAGGGCTTGGAAAAATCCTGAAATATTTGCTTTGTTTGTGTGACAAAGTTTTCACAAATAGATGACATGCCACTTCATAAGGTGGGGCTGATCAGAATTGGAGCCCCACAATGTCTAAACCCGTCAAGCTCGATTTTTCCGAAAAATATGACGAGCAGCATGCCAAGCGGTACTTCCACAAGCACCGCAACGGCCTGAGTCGTCGCCTGTCCAACCTGCGAGACCAGCAATTGGCCCGCCGCGCATTGGCGCTGGTCGGTGATCCGGGCCTGGTGCTGGACCTGCCCTGCGGTGCCGGGCGTTTCTGGTCCATGCTGGCCGAAAAGCCGAACCGGGTCATCATCGGGGCGGACAATTCCGAAGCCATGATCCAGACCGCGTTGCAATCGCAACCCGCCGATGTCGTAAAACGGGTACAACCCTTGCACACTTCTGCGTTCGACATTGCCTTGCCCGATAACGCCGTCGACAGCATTTTTTGCATGCGTTTGTTGCATCACATAGGCGAACCCGCGCACCGACTGGCGATCCTGAAGGAATTCGAACGGGTCAGCCGTGACAGTGTGATCGTTTCATTGTGGGTCGATGGCAATTTCAAGGCCTGGAAACGCAAGCGCACGGAGCGCACCCGGGGTCATCAAAAGTATCAGAATCGATTTGTGTTACCGGTCGCCACAGTAGAAGAGGAGTTCCGGCAGGCTGGGTTCCGCATTCAGGAACGACTGGATTTCCTGCCGCTCTATGCCATGTGGCGAGTTTATGTATTGCGCAAGAGGTAACAGCATGGTTGTGCAGGTAGCCGAAACATCGGGAATTTCCCAAGACAGCTTCGAACACTTCTGGAGCCTGCGGGGTGAATGGGTGGAAGAGCCGAATGTGCGTCGCGGTGGCGAAAGCGGCGTACAACGGATCACCGGAAGACATGGCGAACTGCTTTATGCCAAGCGTCAGACGGGACATATTTATCGGAGTGCGCTGCACCCGTTCGGTCGACCCACCGTGTTGCGTGAGCAAGACGCACTCGTGGCGCTGACCCGACTCGATGTCCACGTCCCCCGGCTGGTTTTCTGCGGCGCACAACGAGACCCGGTTCACCAGTGGCGCGCGCTGCTGGTGACCCAGGCGCTTGAAGGTTTCGAGGAAATCGAGCATTGGTATGCCGGCGGCGGACGCGAACGCCATGGTGAAGCAGTGCATGACCAACTCCTCCAGGCATTGGCCGAGAACCTGGCGCGCATGCACAGGGGGCGTTGGCAACATGGCTGCCTCTACATCAAGCATGTGTTCGTGCGGGTGACCGGAGAAGGCGCGATGGCCAAGGTCGAAGTGGCGTTGCTGGATTTCGAGAAGTGTCGCCAGCGGCTGACCGCCCGGCGTGCGGCCTCCCATGACATGAAGCAACTGCGGCGCCATTCGTCGTTCAGCGACGTTGATTGGAAGAAACTCGTCTATTTTCATGAGACGGCGTTTGGCAGCGCTATCAAAGGTTTGTAGCGATGAAACTAGAAATTGCTAGAGGTTTGTTTTTAGCGGGAGCCCTGGCAGTTGCATCGATGGCGGTGGCTGTGTGGGAGCAGCCACGCTCGCAGATCCTCGGTGTTTCCAGTACGGACGAACATTGTCCTTTGCCCCATGTGGCCAAGGCCAGTGAAGCGGTTCGACCGGATAACGACCTGTTGCTGCTCATGTTCAGCCTTTCCCAGGGGATGAGGCCGCAGAGTTGAATGTCAGAAGCAAAACAAAGGCCTCGCACATGCGAGGCCTTTGTTTTTCCAAACACCCTCAGGCTTTGTCCGGCCTGGCCAGCATCGTGTAGATGCAAGGCAGCACGAACAACGTGAACAGCGTGCCAATCGACATGCCCGTGGCGATTACCGTGCCGATGTCGAAGCGGCTCACCGCGCCTGCACCGGTGGCGAAAATCAGGGGCACCATGCCGAACACCATCGCCGCGGTGGTCATCAACACCGGTCGCAGGCGAATCGAGGCGGCTTGTTCCACGGCTTCGCGCGGCGTCAGGCCCTGTTCCTTACGTAACTGGTTGGCGAACTCGACGATCAGGATCCCGTGCTTGCTGATCAGGCCGATCAGCGTCACCAGCCCTACCTGGGTGTAGATGTTCATGCTTGACCAACCGAGGAACAGCGGGATCAATGCGCCGCAGATGGACAATGGCACTGTCACCAGGATCACCAACGGGTCCCGGAAGCTTTCGAATTGAGCCGCCAGTACCAGGAAGATGATCGCCAGCGCCAGGGCGAAGGTCACCCACAGCGCACTGCCTTCCTGAACGAACTGACGCGACGCGCCGGCGTAATCGAAGGCGAACCCTACCGGTGCTTCTTCACGGGCAATCTGGCGGACAGTCTCGATCGCCTCGCCCATGCTTACGGTGGGAAAGCCCGAGATCGTCACCGCGTTGAGTTGCTGGAACTGGTTCAGTTGCCGCGGCCGCGCCCGGTCGCTGACCTTGATCAAGGTCGACAGTGGTAGCGATTCGCCCTTGGTGTTTTTCACGTAGTAGTTGTTCAACCAGTCGGGGTTGTCCCGGAACGGCCGTTCAACCTGGGCAATGACCTTGTAGCTGCGTCCCTCGAGGGTGAAGCGGTTGATCTCGGATTCACCTAGCAGGGTTGCCAGGGTGCCGCCCAGGTCTTGCATCGAAACGCCCATCTGGGCGGCCTTGGCGCGATCGATATCCACCACGACTTCGGGTTTGTCGAAGGCCAGGTCGATGTCCATGAAGGCGAATTTTCCGGATTCCAACGCGCGCTTCTTGACCCGCTCGGCGATCTCCAGCAGCGTCGCATAGTCCTTCGGTGCGTTGATGACAAACGCGAATGGCAAACCTTCGCCAGTGCCCGGCAGCGAGGGCAGGTTGAAGCCGAAGATCTGCAGGCCGGGAATGCTCTCCAGCTTGCCCTGGACCTCGGGCAGGATTTCCATCTGGGTGCGGCTGCGTTCGTTCCAGGGCTTGAGCAAAAAGCCGCCGATGCCCGACTGCACGCCGTTGTAGCCGTTGATCTGGAAGGAGGAGTAGTACTCCGGGAACTCCTTGAAGATGGTAAGGAAATGATCGGTGTAGGCGTTCAGGTAGTCGAGGTTGGTCGTCTTCGGGGCGTTGGCCATCATGAAGATGATGCCCTGGTCCTCATCGGGGGCCAGTTCGGACTTGGTGAACATGATCAGCACCGGAATCAGCAGCAGTACGATCACGGCAAACACCAGCACCACCGGCCGGGTGTTGAGGGTGCCGTGGAGCAGGCGCTGGTAACGGGTCTTCAAGCGCTCGAAGACCACGTCCAGTCGATGGGCGAGCCCTGAGGGATTCTCATCGTGGCGCAGGAGCATGGCGCACATCATGGGCGAGAGGGTCAGGGCAACGATCCCGGAGATCACCACCGCGCCCGCCAGCGTTAATGCGAACTCCTTGAACAACGCTCCCGTCAGCCCCTCGAGCAGGCCGATCGGCGCGTACACCGCCGCCAGGGTGATGGTCATCGAGACCACCGGCATGGCAATTTCCCGGGCACCTTCTATCGCGGCCTCGAGCGGGCTCTTGCCTTCCTCGATGTGTCGATGAATGTTCTCCACCACCACGATGGCATCGTCCACCACCAGGCCGATGGCGAGCACCATCGCCAGCAGTGTCAGGAGGTTCATCGAATACCCCATCAACTGCATGAAGAACATCACGCCGATCATCGACAGCGGGATGGTGACCACCGGGATGACCACCGAGCGCAGGGCGCCGAGGAACAGGAACACCACCACGATGACGATCAGCACCGCCTCGAACAGGGTTTTCACCACCTCGTCGATGGAGGCCTGGATGAACAGGGTGGCGTCATAGGCGATCTCGGCCTTGAGGTTGGCCGGGAGCTGGGCCTCCATGTCCGGCATGATCTTGCGCACTTCCTTGATCACATCCAACGGGTTCGCGCCCGGATTGGCCTTGATCCCGATGTACACCGAGGGCGTGCCGCCGAAGGAACTGATGGTGTCGTAGTTCTCCGCGCCCATTTCCACCCGGGCCACGTCGCGCAGCAACACGCGGCTGTCGCCGTCGGTCTTGAGCGGGATCGCGGCGAAGGCCTCGGCGGATTTGAGTTCGGTGTTGGCGTTGATGCTGGTGACCACATACTCGCCTTTCACTTCACCCGCAGCGGAGAGGAAGTTGTGCTGGCGCACGGCATCGGTCACGTCGGCGGCGCTCAGGCCGAAACCGGCGAGCTTGACCGGGTCCAGCCACAGGCGCATGGCGAAGACCTGGTTACCGAGAATCTCCGCCTCGGCCATGCCTGGCAGGGTCGCCAGTTTGGGCTGGATCACCCGTGACAGGTAGTCGGTGATCTGCGGGTTGCTCAGCTCCTTGCTGAAGAAGCTGATGTACATCAGCGCCGAGGCATCGGCGGCCTCGCGGCTGAGCACCGGGTCCTCGGCGTCCTGGGGCAACTGGTTCTTGACCTCGTTGGCCTTGGCCAGCAGTTCGGTAAAGAGCCGGTCGCTGTTGGAGCCGATGCGGGCATAGACCGAGATCACCGAGAAGTTCTGGCGACTGACGGAGGTCATGTAGTCGATGCCCTCGGCGCTGGCCAGGCTCTGCTGCATCGGTTGGGTGATGTAGCTCTGGATGGTCTCGGCGTTGGCTCCGGGGTAGGCGGTGGTCACCGTGATCAGGGCGTTTTCCATCTGCGGATACTGACGCAGGGGCAACTTGTTCCAGGCCTGGAAGCCCAGCAGCACGATCAGCAGGCTGACCACGGTGGCGAGCACCGGACGGCGGATGAACGGATCGGTAAAAGCCATGAGGGTTCCTTGATCAGTCCGCGCGGGGCGGGCTGTTCTGTTCGGTCAGGGTCTTGTCGTCGCTGATGGCGATAGGCGTACCGTTATCGAGCTTGATCTGGCCGGCGACCACGACCTGTTCGCCGCTCTGCACGCCTTTGGAGACCAGTACCTTGCCGTCGCGTCGCTCACCGGTTTCAACGAAACGCCGTTCGGCGATCAGCAATGGCTGGCCCTTGTCGTCTTTCTCGACCTTGCCGTCGGCGGCTTTCTTCTGGCTCACCACGTACATGGAGTTGCCGTAAAGGGTATAGGTCACGGCGCTTTCCGGTACGACGATGGCGTCAGCCACATCCGGCAGGATCACCTGCAGGTTGGCGAACATGCCGGGCAACAGCTTGCCGTCGGGGTTGGCCAGGGTGGCGCGCACCAGGACGTTGCGGGTGGTGTCCTCGACCTTGGGATTGATGGCGCTGATACGGCCGACGAAGACTTGCCCGGGGTAGGCCGAGACACTGACGTCGACCGGCTGGGCAACGGCGAGCCTGGGCACGGTTTGCTCAGGGACGTAGAAGTCCACATAGAGGCTGCTGAGATCCTGGAGGGTGGCGATCACCGTGCCGCTGGCCAGATAGTCGCCGACGTCCACCTGGCGAATGCCGATGGTGCCGCTGAACGGCGCCAGGATGCGTTTCTTGGCCAGCGAAGCCTTGAGTTGGTTGACCGTGGCCTGGTTCTTTTTCAGTTGCGCCGAGAGCCGGTCGAACTCGCCCTTGGAGATCGCCTGGCTGCCCACCAATTGCCGACCACGGCCGAAATCCAGTTGTGACAAACCAAGGTCGGCCTCGGCGGTTTCCAGCAAGGCGCTTTCGACGTCACTGTCCAGTTCCAGCAGCGGCTGGCCGGCCTTGACCTTCTGCCCGGACTGGAACTCCAGCTTCTGAACGGTCCCGGCAATCTCCAGACTCAGGTTCACGCCTTGCAGCGCCTTGAGGCTGCCAACGGTGGGCAGGCGCGTCTGCCAGGGCTGCTGGACAGCCGTGGCCACGGCGACACTGATCGGCGGCTTGGGTGCGGAGAACATCTGGATCTGCTGGTAGATAGAGAAAGCCTTGTAGCCAGCGAGCATTAGCACCGCCAGCAATACAACACCCAACATGATCAGCATGCGGCGTCGCAGCATGTTCCACTTCCTTGGAAAAGAGCTGAGAGAAATACGGATAGGCGGGCACATTACTCCGAGTGTGCACGCTATTCCAGATGCGGGCGGGCGGGTGGTACGTGGGACTTTTCTGAAAATGCAGGGAGCTCGGCGCCATCGGGCTTCGCTCCCGGGTGTCAGGCCAGATGCAAATGGTTGTCCCAGAGCCCTGCCGGCAGATCCAGTGGCTTTGCCATCACTTGCGGCTGCCGACAGTCGTAATAACGGCAGCGTCCCTGGCCGGAGGTGACGACGAAACCGTCGGCCACCGCACCCACGCCGGCGCAGTCGGGCAGTGGTGCATCCAGGCGGACTTCGCCACTGTCCAGGTTCCAGATGAACAGGCGATTGCCACGGGGAGCGGTCAGCGCGACCAGGCGCAGACCGCTGTGTACCGCAACGCTGGCGGTGTAGTGCCCCATGGCCTGCAATTGATACTCGGGCACCGGGAATGCCTTGAACGGTTGGCCCGGTCGCTTGATCGCCAGCAACTCCGACGACTCGTGGGCGTCGCCCATGAACTGCTGGCCAGACACGATGGTGCCGTCGCTGGCGATGCCCAGGTGGCGCACGCTGTTCATCGACTGGGCAAGGGTTTCCTTGCTCAGCAACGTGCCGTCGCGCTGCATCAGGACCAGGCTGGGTTCCATGGCGTCGAGGTTCATTTCGATCCGGCTTTCGGCCTCGGTGCGAATGCCACCGTTGGCCACCACCAGCGTCTCGCCGTCGGGCATCCAGGACACCTGGTGTGGGCCTATGCCGTGGGTGGAAATCTCGCCGCTGTGCACCAGCCGCTCGCCTTCGAAACGGTACACACCCAACAGGCCACGTCCCGGATCGGTGGTGTCGTTCTCGGTGGCGTACAGCCATTCGCCGCTTTTATGAATCACTGCATGGCCATAGAAGTGCCGGTTCGGCAACGACGTGAGGGTTTGCAGCAGGGCGCCGTTACGCAGGTCGATCAGGTAGCTTTCGGTGCCTGGGCGACGGGCGACGAACAGCGCGATGGGTTGGGTCGGATGGTTGACGATGTCATGGCAACGCTGGCCGACCTGGGTGGCGAACGCCCGCGTACCGTCCAGCCGATAGCCCACGGCATAGTGCTTGCCGTCGCCGTCGTCCCGTGCCGAAAGCAACAGCGGTCCCTTGTCCTTTTGCTTGAACAGCGTCCAGCCGCCCAGGGTGACGGCGCCGAGCAGCAAGCTGCCCAGTGCCAGAGCCTGACGTCGAAACATGATCAGTCACCGTCGTTGGCATTGAAGCCCAGTTGGATGCCCAGCGCCTTGGCCAGTTCGCCTTCGTGCAGGCGATGGACGACGTTGAGGCTGTCGTACAAGTCGTTGAGTTGCTGACGCCCGGCGTCGTCGTTGAGCATTTCGGTCAGCGAGCGCTGGCTGCTGGCGAACAGTTTCAGCGAGGCATCGTAGGCAGCGTCGATCTTGTCGGCCAGCGGTTTTTGCTCGCTGGGCAACAGGCCGCGCAGGCCTTTGTTATCCACACCCACCCAGACGGTTCGTGCCGCGCTCAGGCTGGCCTCCAGGCCTTGCAATGAGGACTGGCTGCGCCAGGCATCGGCCTGGAACGGTTGGGGCACACCCTTGCTCTGCCGGCCCATCGGCGTGCCGAGTTTTTTCTTCAGGGTGTCGATGGCGGTGACCTGGACCCGCAGCAGGTCGGCGATCGCTTCGTGGGAATCGGCGTAGCGCTGGTTCGGGAACTTGCTCATCTGGGCGAGCATGCCGTCGTTGGTGTTCCAGCGTGACAGGATCTCTTCGGCCAGTTGTTTCTGGCGTTCGCCGATGGCGACCAGCAAGGGGCAGTATTTGGCTTTTTGCGCACTGTCGGCCATGTCGATCCTGGCGTCGAACAGCAGGTACTCGTAGGCGGAAAGGCCCTGGACCACGACGCTGGATTTGGCCAGGCCGGCGGCGTCGATCTGCGGCTCGCTGTTGACCAGTTGCTCGACCTGGCGACCCACCAGGTTTTTCTTGTCCGGCCAGAACTGCACTTGCCAGGCGCGATTGCCCTCGGCCAGCGGGCCGATCAGCAAAGGTTGCAGTTCAGCCCAGGCTTTTTGCGCCTTGAGGAAGTCGGCGCGGGCGGTTTCCAGGTTTTCCTTGCCTTGGCAGAACGCCAGGGCGCTGGTGGCCAGTTGTCGGTCGGCATCGACCCAGCGGCTATAGGTCGGCAGGATCACTTGCTTGGCGATGGCGGCCGAAGTGACCGCTTGCGGGTCCTGGGGCGAGCAGGCGCCGAGGGCGAGGGCGGCGAGGCTGGTGAACAACAGCTTGGGACGGAACATGTCGGGCTCCCGGTTCTCGAGAAAAACGCGTTTAAAGGGAATTCAGGAAGGCCAACAGCGCGGCGCGCTGCTCGGCATTGAACGCTAATACCTGTCGCTGTGCAGCCTGCGCTTCACCACCGTGCCACAGCACGGCCTCGAGCAGGTTGCGGGCACGACCGTCATGCAGGAACTGGGTGTGGCCGTTGACGGTTTCGGTCAGGCCGATGCCCCACAGCGGCGGGGTGCGCCAGTCACGACCGCTAGCCTTGAACTCGCTGCGGTTGTCGGCCAGGCCTTCGCCCATGTCGTGCAACAGCAGGTCGGTGTAGGGGCGGATGACCTGGTTTGCCAGCTCCGGCTCGGCGGCATCGGCCGACGTGGTGTATTTCGGCGTGTGGCAGGACTGGCACCCAGCCTGGAAAAACAGGTTCTTGCCGGCCAGCACCTGGGGCGAATTCACGTCCCGACGCGCTGGCACGGCGAGGTTGCGGCTGTAGAACAGCACCAGCCGCAGGATGTTGTCGCTGACTTCCGGCTCGCCGTCAGGGCCGTTGCCATTGGAGGACCGCTTGCAGTCGACCTGGGCCGCCGTGCAATCGTCGGAGGTCAGCAGGCTCGTCGTCAGGCCCATATCACCGGAGAAGGCGTGGACGTTCTGTTGGTTGAGGTTGGGTTGCCCGGCCTTCCAGCCGAAACGTCCCAGCACGGTCTTTTGCTGCACGTCGTCCCAGACTTGATTGGGCCGCCCGGCAATGCCGTTGTGCGCCTTGGCCTGTGCCTCGGCGTTCGCCAGGATGGCCGCTTCGGGGATGGCTTCGAGCAACCCCAGGCCAATCATCGGCGGCGCGACGCGGGCGGAAAAACGCGTATCCGGGTGCATCGGACCGTAGGCCAGTTGGCTGATCTGCAGGCTCGGCTTGCGCAACGCCACCACGGTGCCGTCCTTGAAGCGCACCGGGACGGCGCTGTAGTCGACCCGCACCTTGCCTTCGGGGGCGACGCCGGGCACGGACATGTCTTGCAGTTGCCCGCCGTAGACGGGCTCCGGCACGATCCCCAGCCGCTCGATGACCTTGGCGTAGGGCGGTGCGTCGGGGATCGACAGGCGCACCAGCATTGAGGTCGCGCTGGCCGCGTCCGGCTCTGGAGCATGGCCGCGACCATCCTTGATGTGGCAGTTCTGGCAGGCGTTGGTGTTGAACAACGGCCCGAGGCCATCCCGCGCGGTGGTGGTCGACGGTGCGATCACCCAGGGGCTACGGAAAAAACTGTTGCCGACGCTGAAGTCCACGCGCCGTGAGGGCGGCAGGTTGGCCGAGGGCAGGGAAAAGGCGTTCTGGTCGCTCTTGCGTACGGTCGCGCTCCCGCCGGACTTGGCTTCACCGGGTTCGGCCTGGGTAAAGCGCGGGGCATCATCGCAGGCACTCAGGCCCAGGGCCATGAACAGTGCGCATAAACGAAGAGGCAGCGACGGCATTGGGAATCCTGGAGGACGAGTCGAACGAGGGCGCAAAGTCTAACAGGGCGGGGCGGTTTGAATAAGAGGAATTAGCGTTTCGTTTGAGGGGATTGCGCTTGAGTCACTGCGGTAAGGGGAAGCTGTGGGAGCAAAGCTAGCTCGCGAAACAGGCACCTTGATCTCTGAAAGAGCGCATCGACTTCATCGCGGGCAAGCCTTGCTCCCACAAATATGCTTAGCCACGGGTTTAGCGGCTTGCTTTGAAGTTATGGCTGGGCCACAGCTCCCGGCACCAACGGCAGATCCAGTGTTGCGATGAACCCGCCACCCGGGTGATTGCCCAGCACCAGCGCGCCGCCATGGCGTTCGGCGGCCCGGCGCGCGATGGCCAGGCCCAGGCCATGGCCGGCGGCGGTCTGGCCTGGCGCGCGGTAGAACGGTTCACCCAACTGGCCCAGGTGTTCGGCGTCTACGCCCGGCCCATGGTCGCGCACGCTCACCGTGATCCGTTCCCCCTGGCGTAGCGCTCGCACCTCGATGGGTTGTCCGGCCGGGTTGAAGCGCTGGGCGTTGCGCAGCAGGTTATCCACGGCCCGCTCGATCATGGTCGGCCAGCCCGTGAGATTCAGGTTCGGTTCCACCTCCAGCTGTACGCTTTGTTCCGGTGAGGCCAGTTGCGCGTCTTTTTGCAGGGTGACCAACAAAGCGTTGAGGTCCACTTCCTCGGCGCCGGCGTTGTCGGCATCGACCCGGGCCAATACCAGGATTTCACTGATCAAGGCTTCCAGGCGATCGCATTCGCGGGTCAGGCGCGGCCAGAGCTTTTCCCGCTCCTCGGGGCCGGCCCGCTCGGCCAAGGCCAGGGCGATGCGCAGCCGGGCCAGGGGCGAGCGCAGTTCGTGGGAAACGTCGCGCAGCAGTTGACGCTGGCTGGCGATCAAGCTTTGCAGGCGCGCACCCATGCGGTTGAAGTCGGTCGCCAGGACGCCGAATTCGTCTCGCCGGTTGGCCAGTTTGGCGAGGCTGTTCTGCTGATAGGTGGCCTGGCCCAGGTCATGCACCGCACCGCGCAGGCGACTCAGCGGGCGGGTGATGGACAATGTCACCAGCAGACTGAACAAGGTCAGTACCACCAGGGCGATCCCCAAGGCACTGAGAGGCCAGAGCAGGCTGTCGCGGTGCCAGGCGTCCAGTTCGGGATGGGGGATGCGGTAGATGAACAGGTACGTGTCGCCGGTCTTGGCGCTGGTGAATTCATCGGTCAGCCGTCGCCAGGGCAGGCGCCGATCGTCGTTGTTCTGCCGCGCCTCGAAGGCTGCGGCGCGATGGGGGAACGTGCCGCGCACCACCGGATCGCCGCTTTCGTTAAGCACCTGGACGTCGATGTGATACTGGTGCTTGCGCTGTTGCAGGATGTCCTGGGCGGCGTCTTCACCCTGGCTTTCGTAGGTTTGCGTCCATTCTTCGGCCAGGGTGTTGAGCCCCGGGTGGCGACTGAGAATCCAGGCATCCTGGTTCAGCATGTGGCCCAGCAGGATCGAGAGCCCTGCAACCAGGGCGATGGCCAGCCAGAAACTGGCCAGGACGCGCCAGAACAATGAACGCACGGTCAATCCTCGAAAACAAAGAAAGCCCAACGGCGATGGGCCGTTGGGCTGTGGACGCTTGCGCGCATTATTGCGCTTTTTGCGGCTGTTGCGCTTTCCAGGCCTTGAATTCAGCCCATTCGGCGCGACGTTCGGCCTGCTTCTTCTGGATCGCGTCGAACGCTTTCTGCTGTTCAGGCATGAGCAGGCTGCGAATCTGGGCATCGACTTTTTCGCGTCGGGCCTCAATTTCATCGTTCATGGCTTTCTGGTCGGCGGGGGACAGCTTGGCCAGGTATTTCTCTACCAACTCACGGCGTTCGTAACGTTGTTCGCCCATGATCCGACGGATCTGCTGGCGTTGTTCGTGGGTCAGGTCCAGTTGGCCATAGGGGCCTCT
Source organism: Pseudomonas citri (assembly GCF_025336485.1). Taxonomy (GTDB): domain Bacteria; phylum Pseudomonadota; class Gammaproteobacteria; order Pseudomonadales; family Pseudomonadaceae; genus Aquipseudomonas; species Aquipseudomonas citri. The sequence continues at coordinate 320,588 of NZ_JAODAB010000005.1, forward strand.
ATCGTGATTGTGCATCTGGCCGCCGTGATGCGGGCCTTCCATCGGTCCCATGGGGCCGGCGCCTTCGGGCATGGCCATGGCGACGGTGGGCAGGGCTGCGGCGAACATCAAGGCGATTAGGGTCTTGCGCATGGGGGTGTCTCCTTATCTCATTCCCGGTCAGTTCCGGATGTGTGCAGATTACGGAGATCAAGGTCAGCGGCGGTCAGCGCTGGGTAAAGCTTGGGTAAAGAGCTTCTGGTGCAGACCTGACAAATCCGCAGGATCGAACACCAAAACCTTGCTCCCACAGAGCGGGGCGGTGCGACGTTTCGCTAAATCCCCACGCCACAAAAAGCCCCCGGCGCGAATTCAGAGACTGTAGTAATAGCCACGGCTGCGCAGCGCCACGATCCGTGGACGGCCGTCCGGGTGGGGGCCTATCTTCTTGCGCAGGTTGCTTACGTGCATGTCGAGGCTGCGGTCGTACAGGGTCAGTTTGCGTCCCAGGGCGATCTGCGCCAGTTCCTGCTTGTCCAGCGGCTCGCCTGGCTGCTTGAGCAACGCTTCGAGCAAGCGGCTTTCGGACACGGTGAGGGTCTGTTCTTTTTCATCGATGCTGACCACACCCCGTACCGGGCTGAAGGTCAGGTCGCCCAGCTCGATCTGGGTGGACACCGCCGTCGGATGGCTGCGGCGCAACACGGCGCGCAGGCGGGCGGTCAGTTCCCGCGGGTCGCAGGGCTTGGCCAGGTAATCGTCGGCACCCAGCTCCAGGCCGAGGATGCGATCCAGGGGTTCGCCACGGGCCGACAGCATCAGCACCGGCAGCTCGGGATGATCGTTGCGCAATTGCTTGAGCAGTTCCAGGCCGCTGCCGTCGGGCAGCATCACATCCAGTACCACCGCCGCCGGGGCGGTTTCGGCCAGTGCCTGGCGGGCGCCCTGGCCATCGTGGCAGGCACGGACCTGGAAGCCTTCCTGGCCCAGCCAACTGCCGAGGAGCTCACACAGCTCCTGGTCATCATCAATCAGTAACAGCTCGCTCATGACTCACTCAATTTAGCCATTGCCGACGTTGTCTACGTCCACCGCTGGCAAAGATACCGCAGAGCAGCGCCAATAGCGCTACCCCGGCGCCAATGACGAACCATTGCTGTTGCTCGGTCAGCAGGTGTGGCAAGGAGCTTGACTGGGCTTCCTTGAGTTGCAGCTTCAAGCGCTGGTTTTCCTGGCGCAACCGGGCCAGCACGGCGCTTTCGCGTTCGCTGTCGGCGTTTTGCAGCTGTTTGCCCAGCTCTTCGCGCTGGCGCTCGCTGTCCTTCAAGCGTTGCTGCAGTTCGGCGATCTGGCTGCCGGCGCTCAGGGACAAGGGGGTCGAATGACCGCCCTCGGTGCTTTCCTCGCCATGGGCGGGAGCCCCGATCGTCAACGTGACCAATAACAGGCACAACGGACCTTTGCGCATTGCAACTCCTGAATTCCAATCGAGATTGGACAGGTTGTCGGCAGGCAAACGAGATAAATTAGCAATTGAATGCGATGAGCCTTGGCGGCTCATCGCACAGCAGGATTTATGGCAGGACTTGCTTGAACGGCTTGACCACGACATTGGCGTAGACGCCGGCCGTCACGAACGGATCGGCCTCGGCCCAGGCCTGTGCGGTAACCAGGGAATCGAACTCGGCGACGATCAGGCTGCCGGAAAAACCCGCGGCGCCCGGGTCGTTACTGTCCACCGCCGGGTGCGGGCCGGCCAGCACGACGCGGCCTTCGGCCTTGAGCTGTTGCAGCCGCTCCAGGTGCTCGGGGCGCGCGGCCAGGCGTTTTTCCAGGGAGTTGGCGACGTCGGTGGCAATGATTGCGTAGAGCATGTCAGTCCTCGGTTTTGGGCGTAGTAGGGTCGGCATCGTGCAGATGACGGGACAGGTAGATGCCCTGGCCAATCAGGAACAACAGCGTCATGCCCAGGCTGCCGAAGACCTTGAAGTCGACCCAGTACTCCTGGAACGTGAACGCGACGAACAGGTTGGCGGCGCCGCAGAACAGGAAGAACGCGATCCAGGCGATGTTCAGCCGGGTCCAGATCAGGTCCGGCAGGCTGATGGCATGGCCCATGATGCGCTTGATCAGCAGTCGATCACCGATGAAATGGCTGCCGATGAACGCCAGGGCGAACAGCCAGTTGACCACCGGCGCTTTCCATTTGAGGAAGGTTTCGCTGTGGAAGGCCAGGGTCAGGCTGCCGAACACGAGGCAGGCGACCAGGGTCAGCCACTGGCTTTTTTCCAGTTTGCGCTGGGACAGGTACAACGCGCCGTAGACCACCAGGGAACTGATGATCAGCACCGCCGTGGCGCTGTAGATACCGCCTACAGTCAAGGAGTGGCCAGCAATGTCGACGGTGCGCGGGTCAAGTTTGTAGGCGATGAAAAACAGCAGCAGCGGGATGAAGTCGATGAATTGTTTCACAGTGGCAGCCAGAAGCAGGATGTGGCGGCATAATAACAAACATCCTTGGCCGCGATAGGGCCAGCCGATTTGAGGTAACGAACTCTCGTGAATGTCGATTTGCATTGCCATAGCACGGCCTCCGATGGCGCCCTGGCGCCTGCGGTTCTGGTGGCGCGGGCGTTCGAGCACGGCGTGCGAGTCCTGGCCCTGACCGATCACGACACCCTCGAAGGCCTCGACGAGGCCCGCAACGCCGCCACGGCGCTGGGCATGCAACTGGTCAACGGCGTCGAGTTGTCCTGCACCTGGGGCGGCGCGACCATTCACGTGCTGGGTTATGGCTTCGATGTCGAGGCCGAGCCCTTGGTCCAGGCCATTGCGGCGTTGCATGATGGTCGCTGGCTGCGCGCCGAAGAGATCAGCCGCAAACTCGCCCTCAAGGGCATGCCCGACGCGCTGGAGGGCGCCCTGCAGATCCAGCAGGAACTGGGCGACAGTGGCAATGCCCCGGCCCGGCCGCATTTCGCCGACTGGATGGTTCGCGAAGGGTTCGTCAAGGACCGTGCCGAAGCGTTTCGCAAGTGGCTGGGGGCGGGCAAGCTCGGCGACGTCAAACAGCATTGGCCGACCCTGGAGGAAACGGTCCAGACCCTGCGCGCGGCCGGGGCCTGGGTCAGCCTGGCGCATCCATGGCATTATGATTTCACCCGCAGCAAGCGTCGTCGCCTGGTGGCCGACTATATTCAAGCAGGCGGGCATGCCATTGAAGTGGTTAACGGCCATCAACCGGCCGAGCAGGTCGGCAGCCTGGCGATCCTGGCCCGCGAATTCGGCCTGCTGGTGACTGCCGGCAGTGATTTCCATGGCCCTGGAGGCTGGTCCGAAATTGGCGAGTACCGCCCGTTGCCGGACGATCTGCCACCACTATGGTGTAGATTCAAACATGATCCCGTTACCGCCGCCGTCTGAACAGGTAGAACACGTGAGTCAATTTTTCCAGATTCATCCGGAAAACCCGCAAGCGCGCCTGATCAAACAGGCCGTGGAAATCATCCGTGGCGGCGGTGTGGTGGTCTATCCCACCGACTCGTCCTACGCCATCGGTTGCCAGATCGGCGACAAGAACGCCGTGGAGCGGGTCAGACGCCTGCGTCAGCTGGACGACAAGCACAACTTTGCGCTGATCTGCAGCGACCTGTCGCAACTGGGGCTGTTCGCCAAGATCGACACCGGCACTTTCCGTCTGCTCAAGGCCCATTTGCCGGGGCCGTATACCTTTATTCTCAATGCCACCCGGGAAGTCCCGCGGTTGCTGCTGCATCCCAAGAAACGCACCATCGGCCTGCGGGTGCCGAGCCACCCCATTGCCCTCGCGTTGCTGGCCGAGTTGGGTGAGCCCTTGATGAGCGTGACGCTGATCATGCCTGGCGAGAGCGAACCGTTGACCGACCCCTACGAGATCCGCCAGTTGCTCGAACATCAGGTCGACCTGATCATCGACGGTGGTTTTGGCGGCATGAAGGCCTCCACCGTCATCAACCTGGCCGACGGCGAACCGCAAGTGGTGCGGGTCGGCTGCGGCGATCCGACGCCGTTCATGGTCGAGGCCTGAATGTCGGCGGTGGAAAACGTGGAACAAGACATCGACAGCCAGGCTGGCGCCCAGCAAGAGCTGCCGTTCGCCATGGTCTACGGCCAGGCGGTCATGGAAATGCCCCTGGACCTGTACATTCCGCCGGATGCGCTGGAAGTCTTCCTGGAAGCGTTCGAGGGGCCGCTCGACCTGCTGCTTTACCTGATCCGCAAACAGAACATCAACATCCTCGACATCCCCGTGGCGGAGATTACCCGTCAGTACATGGGTTATGTCGAACTGATGCAGTCGGTGCGCCTTGAGCTGGCCGCCGAGTACCTGGTGATGGCGGCCATGCTCGCCGAGATCAAGTCGCGGATGCTGCTGCCGCGCTCGGCGGAGGTCGAGCAGGAAGAGGAGGACCCGCGGGCCGAGCTGATCCGCCGCTTGCAGGAGTACGAGCGCTTCAAGGCCGCGGCCGAAGGGATCGACGGCTTGAGCCGGGTCGGCCGTGAGGTGGTGGTGCCCAAGCTCGATGCACCCGAGGCTCGGGCGCGCAAGTTATTGCCGGATGTGAGCCTGGAAGAGTTGTTGATGTCCATGGCCGAGGTCCTGCGCCGGGGCGATATGTTTGAAAGTCACCAGGTCAGTCGCGAAGCGTTGTCCACTCGCGAACGCATGAGCGACGTGCTGGAGCGGCTCAAGGGCGGTGGTTTTGTACCGTTCGTCGAGTTGTTCACTGCCGAGGAAGGGCGCTTGGGCGTGGTCGTGACGTTTATGGCGATCCTGGAATTGGTCAAGGAATCCTTGGTCGAGCTGGTGCAGAATGAGCCGTTCGCAGCGATCCACGTGCGAGCACGAGCCGAATAACGAGCAAATCAATGAATCTGACTGAACCCCGCGAGCTGGCGCCCTTGCTTGAAGCTTTCCTGTTGGCCTCTGGAAAGCCGCAGTCGATGGAGCGGCTGTTTGAACTCTTCGAAGAAGGCGAGCGGCCCGAGCCGGCCGTGTTCAAGAAAGCCTTGGCGCTGTTGGGCAAGTCTTGCGAGGGGCGGGCTTTTGAGCTCAAGGAAGTGGCGTCCGGGTATCGCCTGCAGATCCGCGAGAAGTTCGTCCCTTGGGTCGGGCGTCTCTGGGAGGAGCGGCCCCAGCGTTATTCCCGCGCCTTGCTGGAAACCATGGCACTGATTGCCTACCGCCAGCCGATCACCCGGGGCGAAATCGAGGACGTACGGGGCGTGGCGGTCAACAGCAACATCGTCAAGACGCTGCTGGAGCGCGAGTGGATCCGTGTCGTCGGCTACCGCGACGTACCCGGCAAACCCGCGATGTTCGCCACCACCAAGGCGTTCCTCGATCACTTCAACCTCAAGAACCTCGATGACCTGCCGCCGCTGGCCGAGCTGCGCGAGCTGGAGCCCGAGCCGATGCTGGAGTTCGACGACGCACCGGTGCCCCCAGGCTTGCAGGAGCTGGCCGACGCCAGTGCCGAACCGGAGGAGCCCAAGGAGGAAACCAGTTTCCACTCGCTGTTGCTGGAACTGGACAGCATGGAGGAGGGGCTCAAGACCGATTTCGACGATTTGCTGCGGGAAGGGGCGGAGCCGATCGGCGAGCCGTCCGAGGCTGAGGTTGAACCGACGGCCGAGGTCGAACCCGAAGAAGACATCCTTGGCGTGGCCGAAGCCCGGGAAAAGCTCCTGGCCGCCGTCGCGGCCCTGGAACCGCCGCAACCCGAGTCTGAACTCAGTGACGAAGAAGCCGAGGCCCGGGCGTTGGCCGAAGCGATCGAGAATGAACGCCGCCAGTGGGAGGATTGATCCCACAGGCCGCTCATCCCCCTTGTGGGAGCGATGCAATGCCACCGGTCGGCGGAAAACCCGCTGAGCGTTCATCGATCAACTAGTCTCTGATGCGCGTTCGCCTCAATGAGCGTATGATTCGCGACCCTTTGGCGAGCCCTCGTCAAAACCGTTTTCAAATGGGTCAGGCCAGGCCTGATCCGATCACACCGGGAGGTGCCCAGCAATGAAAGACCAAGACCAGAATGACAGCCAGTCAATCGGACCCGCCGGCGAGAAACTGCAAAAAGTCCTCGCCCGTATCGGCGTCGGTTCGCGCCGTGACGTAGAAGCCTGGATCACCCAGGGCCGCATCAAGGTCAACGGCAAAGACGCCACCTTGGGCCTGCGCGTCGACATGCACGACGCTATCACCATCGATGGCAAGGTGATCAAGCGTGAAGAGGCCGCCGAAACGGTGCGCCGCGTGATCATGTACAACAAGCCCGATGGCGAGATCTGCACCCGCGACGACCCGGAAGGCCGTCCGACCGTGTTCGACAAGATGCCGCGTCCGAAAGAAGGTCGGTGGATCAATATCGGGCGCCTGGACATCAACACCACGGGCCTTTTGATGTTCACCACCGACGGTGAGCTGGCCAACCGTTTGATGCACCCGTCCTACGAGATGGACCGCGAATACGCCGTGCGTGTGCGCGGTGAAGTCGACGACGAGATGATCGAGCGGCTCAAAGCCGGGGTTGTGCTGGAAGACGGCCCGGCGCGTTTCACCGACATCAAGCAGGCGCCGGGTGGGGAAGGGTTCAACCACTGGTACCACTGCGTGGTGATGGAAGGCCGTAACCGCGAAGTGCGTCGCCTGTGGGAATCCCAGGGGTTGGTGGTCAGCCGCCTGAAGCGCGTGCGTTTCGGCCCGGTGTTCCTCAATTCCGACTTGCCGATGGGCCGCTGGCGCGAAATGAGCCAGCAGGAAGTGGACATCCTGGCAGCCGAGGTCGGCCTCACGCCGGTGGCGATGCCGCAGATGACCGCCAAGAGCAAGGACAAGCTGGAGCGGATGCAGCGTAGATCCTCGCGTCCGATGGCCAAGGCCGAGCGCGTGCGCACACTGCGTCCACCGGTTGACGGTGCCGCAACCGCTCCGCGGCCTTCGCGCGAGCCGCAGATCGAAGGCGAACGCCCGGCCCGCAAGCCAGCACCTCGCCAGGACGGCGAACGCGGCCCACGCACACCGCGTCCGGCCAACGGCCGTACGGAACGTGGCGAAGGTCGTGGCGCTCCGGCGGGTCGTGGTACGCCAGTTGCCGAACGGCCTGCCGACGTGAAGCGCCCGGCCAAGCCGACGTCGAAGCGTCCGGGCATCGCCCTGGTCGATCGTGATGCCCCGTCGGGCAAGCGCCGTGGCGCTCCGGCAGGTTCGGGGCAGCGCCCGGGGTTTGGGCGTCGTAAGCCGGAGTGATCGGCATCTCCCAATGAAAAACGCCAACTTTCGGGTTGGCGTTTTTTTTTTGAGATGCGCTGGCGCAGCCGGCTTGGCTCGCGACAGTGGTGGGGTCGTCATCCGTGGTGAGCTGGCAAACGGTATTCAGCCGCATAAAAAAAGGTGCGACCCGCAAGGGCCGCACCTTTTCCATAGTCGCTGGAATCAGCCGCCAATGGCCTTGGACGCCAGCCAGAACAGGCCCGCCGACAGTGCCACGGTCGCTGGCAGGGTCAGTACCCAGGCCAGCAGGATGTTGCGCACGGTGCCGCCTTGCAGGCCGCTCTTGTTCGCCACCATGGTACCGGCCACGCCCGAGGACAGCACATGGGTCGTGGACACCGGCAGGCTGAAGATGTTCGCCAGGCCGATCATGCACGCGGTGGTGATCTGCGCCGACATGCCTTGGGCGTAGGTCATGCCTTGTTTGCCGATTTTCTCACCGATGGTCAGCACCACACGTTTCCAGCCGATCATGGTGCCCAGGCCCAGCGCCAGGGCCACCGCCAGGATCACCCAGAACGGGGCGTATTCGGTGGTGCCGGTCAGGTCCTTGCGCAGCTTGTTCAAGTCGTCTTTTTCGCGTGCAGCCAACTCAGGCAGCTTGCCGACTTTCTTCGCTGTATCGTCCAGGCAGAGCAGGTAGCGGCGCACTTCGATACGGCTTTCCGACGGCAGCGAATGATAATCCGCCACGCCCTTGAGGGTATCGAGCAGGGCATTGATGGTCGGTTCGGTCTGCTGCGGGTTGCAGCGGAACTTCTCCGGCAGATCGCCCGGCACGCTTTTGCCCAGCGCCAGGTATTCACCCAGGGATTCGCTGTTGCGTTTGTAGAACTGGCTCAGGTGCAGGGTCGCGTCGCGGGTCCGTTCGATCTGGTAGGTGGTGCTGCTCAGGTCGAGTACGAACTGCGACGGCACGATCCCGATCAGCACCAGCATGATCAGGCCGATACCTTTCTGGCCGTCATTGGAGCCGTGGACGAAACTCACGCCCATGGCCGAGATCACCAGCACCAGGCGGTTCCAGAACGGTGGGTGTTTCTTGTCGTCGACCTTGCGACGCTGTTCCGGCGTCTTGTGCATCTTGGAGATCGGGCGCCACCACTTCAGGCCGATCAACACCAGGGCGGCGACGAGGAAACCGGCCATCGGCGAGAACACCAGGGAGGCGCCGATGTCGATCGCCTTCTGCCAGTTCACCCCGTCGGCCAACGGAATATCGTTGATCAAGGCGTTGGCCAGGCCCACGCCGAGGATCGAGCCGATCAGGGTATGGGAGCTGGACGCCGGGATACCGAAGTACCAGGTGCCCAGGTTCCAGGTGATGGCCGCTGCGAGCAGCGAAAACACCATGGCCAGCCCGTGTCCGGTGTTCACGTTGATCAGCAGTTCCACAGGCAACAGATGGACGATGGCGTACGCCACGCCCACGCCGCCCAGCAGCACGCCAAGGAAGTTGAACACGCCGGAGAAGAACACCGCCAGGTGCGGCGGCATGGCTTTGGTGTAGATAACAGTGGCAACCGCGTTAGCGGTGTCATGAAAGCCGTTGATGAACTCGAAGGCGAGGACAAAAGCCAGGGCGAGCAAGAGGCTCACAAGCACCCAAGCATCCAGTCCGCTGAATAAATCGATCATGAAGGTTTTCTGACCCGGTCATAAGGGGGCGCGATTATGCCAGAAAACCTTGGAAATCGATGCATTGCCTGCTCATCGGTAACATTCTTCAACGAAATAATTTGTAGGAAACCCGTCCGGCGAGGGTTGTCGACAGGTGGCATAACCCATTGATTCCGGGCTGGAAAGCCCGACAGGCAAGGGGCGCCAGGAAAAGAGAAAGGGATTCAACGGCTGTGTGAAATGTCTGAAAAGAAAGTCAGCCAGAGGCATTCCTCGACCGACCGGCGAGCCAGGAGGGCAGCCCGCTCATGGCGGGCATCCAATACCGGTGTCCGGCCTGGGTGTCGGCCGGATACCGCAATAACAAGAACCTCGGGGCTTGGGCGTCACGGCTCCTCGGCCCGGAGTTCTTTTTCCATTTTCTGAAGTTCTTGGGTGAAAGCCTGATCCTGGACAGTGGCACGTTTGCGCCAGGGTTTGCGTTCAGGTTCAGGTTGGGCGGCATAAGTGGTGACCTCACCGCCGTAAACTTCCTTGTAACGTTGTTCCTGGCGCTCAAGTTCCGCGCGCAGTTCTTCTTTCGTCACAGTTTTACCTAACAAATTGAAGTTGAATCTGGTGATACGCACTGCATGCGGGCATGCAGACGGCCACGGCACCAGAGCTGACAGCTGACGTAGCATCAGGGCTTCGTGTTGTTGCCGATACAGGGAAAGCAGCCATGAAGGCGCTTCGGGCACCTGTTGCCGGCACCGAGGTATAAACCACAGTGCCTGCCGGACGGCGCGGTCGAATGGCCGCAGCGTCACTGGGTTGCATTATAGCGGTCCGGCCGGATAACACTATCGGGAAGTTTAAAGTGTCAGTTGTTGTGTGCATCAATATTTGTATATGCAACTTGTGACCCTTGGGTCAGGTCGTTTTCCAAATGTGTCGCTATCCTGACGTCATTCATTGTGACAAGTTCAACATGATGTACACCTGGGTTGAAATTAGCCGCCGGGGTTGTTTCTCGAACTTTATCGAACGCTTGTGGCGGATCAGCGATGGGTCAAGGGTGTGTATTTGCGATTATCGCGCGCCGGTTCGATAATCGAACGCTCTTGGCAGGCCAATCCTTGTTCTCTAAAGGCGTGGCGCTTGTAATAGCCCTCACTTCCGAGGAAGGATCAGTCAATGAACGACCAACTGCGCAATGCCTTCACATCAGTGGCACCACCGATTGTCGCTTCGCCAGCCAAGCGGATCCAGGCACTGACCGGCGATCCGGATTTCATGACTTCCCTGGCGCGAGGCCTGGCGGTGGTCCAGGCGTTCCAGGAGCGTAAGCGGCACCTGACCATTGCGCAGATCAGCCATCGCACGGAAATCCCGCGCGCCGCTGTCAGACGTTGCCTGCATACCTTGATCAAGTTGGGCTACGCCACCACGGACGGACGGACCTATTCGTTGTTGCCCAAGGTGCTGACCCTCGGCCATGCCTATTTGTCGTCCACGCCCCTGGCCGTCTCTGCCCAACCCTATCTGGACCGCATGAGCGAGCAACTGCACGAAGCCTGCAACATGGCGACGCTCGAAGGCGACGACATCCTCTACATTGCCCGGTCGGCTACGACCCAGCGCCTGATTTCCGTGGATTTGTCCGTCGGTGGGCGCCTGCCGGCCTATTGCACTTCCATGGGCCGGATTCTCCTGGCGGCCCTGGACGATGCGTCGCTGCGCGACTACCTGGACCACGCCGACCTGCAGGCCAAGACCAGTCGGACCCTGCACACCCCTGAAGCGTTACTCGAATGCCTGCAAGAAGTGCGCAAGCAAGGCTGGTGCATCGTCGACCAGGAACTGGAGCAGGGCCTGCGTTCGATCGCCGTGCCGGTGTACGACGCTTCCGGCCAGGTGGTGGCGGCCTTGAATGTCAGTACCCATGCCGGACGGGTCAGTCGCAACGAGCTGGAACAGCGCTTCCTGCCGGGCCTGCTGGGGGCCAGCCGGGATTTGAGTGCGCAGCTGTTCACTTAAGCCGTTCGATAACCGCACAGAGTCGCCCCCGGCGAATTGACGGTATTTACCCGGCCTCATTAATGTCGCGACAGCGTCATCCGGCGTGATCGAGCCTGGCTCGTGCGCGAGTGGCCTGTACGGCTAATTCGAATAAACGAATTGGCCACACAGGCCACTCGAGGATGACTCAACACAATAATAATGAGAGACGCGATGAACCAGCCCCAGACCTCTGTAGGCCATTGCCTTGATGTGCAGTCCTTCATCAACGCCCAACCCATCTCGCGCTACCAATGGCGGGTAGTGATCCTGTGTTTCCTGATTGTGTTTCTCGATGGCCTCGACACGGCCGCCATGGGCTTCATTGCCCCGGCGCTGTCCCAGGATTGGGGGATCGATCGCGCCAGCCTGGGTCCGGTCATGAGTGCCGCACTGATCGGCATGGTGTTCGGTGCACTGGGCTCTGGCCCATTGGCTGACCGTTTCGGGCGAAAAGTCGTACTGGTGGGGGCGGTCGTGCTGTTTGGCGCGTTCAGCCTGGCCTCGGCCTACAGCACCAACGTCGATCAATTGCTGATGCTGCGTTTCCTCACCGGCCTGGGTTTGGGGGCGGGGATGCCGAACGCCACCACCTTGCTCTCGGAATACACCCCGGAGCGCAAGAAATCCCTGCTGGTGACCAGTATGTTTTGCGGCTTCAACCTGGGCATGGCCGGCGGTGGGTTCATTTCCGCCAAGCTGATACCGACGTTCGGCTGGCACAGCCTGTTGTTGATCGGTGGGATCTTGCCCCTGATCCTGGCCGTCGTGCTGCTGTTCTGGTTACCGGAGTCGGCCCGTTATCTGGTGGTGCGTAACCGCGACACTGACAAAGTGCGCAAGACCCTGGCGCCGATTGACCCGCAGCGGATTGCCCAGGCGGCGAGCTTCAGCGTCCCGGAGCAGCAAACCGTCAAGGCCCGCAACGTGCTGGCGGTGATCTTCTCCGGTCGCTTCAGTGCCGGCACGCTGCTGCTGTGGCTGACCTATTTCATGGGTCTGGTGATCGTTTACCTGCTGACCAGTTGGCTGCCGACCTTGATGCGCGACAGTGGCGCGAGCATGGAGCAGTCGGCGTTTATCGGCGCGCTGTTCCAGTTGGGTGGTGTGTTGAGCGCGGTCGGCGTGGGATGGGCGATGGACCGGTTCAATCCCCACAAGGTCATTGGCCTTTTCTACCTGATGGCCGGGGTCTTTGCCTACGCAGTCGGGCAGAGCCTGGGCAACATCACTGTGCTCGCCACCCTGGTGCTGCTGGCCGGCATGTGCGTCAACGGCGCGCAATCGGCGATGCCGTCCCTGGCGGCACGTTTCTATCCGACCCAAGGCCGGGCCACCGGCGTCTCGTGGATGCTGGGCATCGGCCGGTTCGGGGCGATCCTCGGGGCCTGGATGGGCGCGACCCTGCTGGGCCTGGGGTGGAACTTCGAACAAGTCCTCACCGCACTGGTCATTCCGGCCGCCCTGGCGACCACGGCGGTGGTGATCAAGGGGATGGTCAGTCATGCGGATGCGACCTGAGTTCACCTGCACGCACCTTTGAGTCCATACCCGTGGCGAGGGAACAAGCGCCCTCGCCACGGTCTCCATTTTTTGGCATGAGGGGAAAATAGATAGCCAAACAACAATTCGTTCGATAACCGAACACTGAGTCGATTATCGGATTGTTTGGCCTTTTTCCTCGGCTTAATCTTCAGTCACTCCGGCGCCAACCTCACACCATTCTCTTTATGTCGGTCTACTGGAAAACGGGAGCCTGCCCCATGGCTGAAATCCTTTCGCTGCACGACGCGGTGAAGCAGTTCGTCAACGACGGCGATACCGTCGCGCTCGAAGGCTTCACCCACTTGATTCCTACGGCGGCGGGTCATGAAATCATTCGCCAGGGCAAGAAAGACCTGACCCTGGTGCGGATGACGCCTGACCTGATCTACGACCAGCTGATCGGCGCCGGTTGTGCCCGCAAATTGATCTTCTCCTGGGGCGGCAACCCTGGCGTGGGGTCGTTGCATCGGTTGCGTGATGCCGTGGAAAAACAGTGGCCACACGCGATGGAAATCGAAGAACACAGCCATGCCGACCTGGCCAACGCCTACGTCGCCGGCGCCTCCGGTCTGCCGTTCGCGGTGTTGCGGGCCTACGCCGGCTCCGACCTGCCGAAGGTCAACCCGCTGATCAAGAGCGTGACCTGTCCTTTCACCGGTGAAGTGCTGGCCGCTGTCCCTTCGGTGCGCCCGGACGTCACGGTGATCCATGCACAGAAAGCCGACCGCAAGGGCAACGTGCTGCTGTGGGGCATCCTCGGTGTGCAGAAAGAAGCCGCCCTGGCCGCCCAGCGTTGCATCGTCACCGTTGAAGAAATCGTCGATGACCTCAATGCGCCGATGAACGCCTGCGTACTGCCGACCTGGGCCTTGAGCGCCGTGTGCCTGGTACCCGGCGGAGCCCATCCGTCCTACGCCCATGGCTACACCGAGCGTGACAATCGTTTCTACCAGGCGTGGGACCCCATCGCCCGGGACCGTGGGACTTTTACCGCGTGGATCGAGGAGTACATCCACGGCACCCGGGACTTCACCGAATTCCAGGTCAGACTGGCAGCCGCTTCGGAGGCGAAACAATGACGTACTCCACCAACGAAATGATGACCGTCGCCGCGGCGCGGCGGTTGAAAAACAATGCCGTGTGTTTCGTCGGCATCGGCCTGCCGTCGAAAGCCGCCAACCTGGCGCGGCTGACGTCATCGCCGGATGTCGTGCTGATCTACGAGTCTGGCCCGATCGGCGCCAAGCCCAGTGTGCTGCCGCTGTCCATCGGCGACGGTGAGCTGGCGGAAACCGCAGACACCGTGGTACCGACCGGTGAGATTTTTCGCTACTGGCTGCAGGGCGGGCGCATCGACGTCGGTTTTCTCGGTGCCGCCCAGGTCGACCGTTTCGGCAACATCAACACCACGGTGGTGGGCGATTACCATCAGCCGAAAGTCCGCCTGCCGGGTGCCGGTGGCGCGCCGGAAATCGCTGGTTCGGCCAAGAGCGTGCTGATCATCCTCAAGCAGTCGGCGCGTTCATTTGTCGACAAGTTGGACTTCATCACCTCGGTCGGTCACGGCGAGGGCGGTGATTCGCGCAAACGCCTGGGCCTGCCCGGCGCGGGGCCCGTCGGTATCATCACCGACCTGTGCATCATGGAGCCGGAAGCCGGCACACATGAATTTGTGGTCACCTCGCTGCACCCAGGGGTGACCCGCGAGCAGGTCATTGCCGCCACGGGTTGGGCGATCCGTTTTGCCGAACAGGTGCACACCACCGCCGAACCGACCGAAGTGGAGCTGCGTGCACTGCGCGACCTGGAAGCCTGCACCGCGGTGGCCCATGGTCAGGCACCGGGAGAAGCGTGATGCGCGACGTGTATATCTGTGATGCGATTCGCACCCCCATCGGCCGTTTCGGCGGCGGTTTGTCTGGCGTGCGCGCCGATGACCTGGCAGCCGTGCCGATCAAGGCGCTGATGGAGCGCAACCCATCGGTGGACTGGCGCGCGGTAGACGAGGTGTTTCTTGGCTGCGCCAACCAGGCCGGCGAAGACAACCGCAATGTGGCGCGCATGGCGCTGCTGTTGGCGGGCCTGCCGGAGAGTATTCCCGGCGTGACCCTCAACCGCCTCTGCGCCTCGGGCATGGATGCTGTCGGCAGCGCATTTCGCGCCATTGCCAGCGGCGAAATGGAATTGGTCATCGCCGGCGGCGTGGAGTCGATGTCCCGCGCACCGTTCGTGATGGGCAAGGCCGACGCGGCGTTCTCCCGGAACATGAAATTGGAAGACACCACCATTGGCTGGCGCTTCATCAACCCGTTGATGAAGGCCCAGTACGGCGTGGATGCAATGCCGCAGACTGCCGATAACGTCGCCGACGACTACGAAATTTCTCGCGAGGACCAGGACGCTTTCGCCCTGCGCAGTCAGCAAAGGACTGCCGCCGCGCAAGCCGCAGGCTACTTCGCCGAAGAAATCGTGCCGGTGCGCATCGCCCACAAAAAAGGCGAAACCGTGGTCGAGCAGGATGAGCATCCGCGCGCCGACACCACCCTGGAGGCCTTGGGCAAACTCAAACCGGTCAACGGCCCGGACAAGACCGTCACGGCCGGTAATGCCTCGGGCGTGAACGATGGTGCGGCGGCGCTGATCCTGGCGTCGGCCGAGGCGGTGAAAAAACATGGCCTGACCCCGCGCGGCAAAGTGCTGGGCATGGCCAGTGCCGGCGTCGCGCCACGGGTGATGGGTATCGGTCCGGTGCCGGCGGTGCGCAAGCTCACCGAGCGCCTGGGGTTGGCGGTCGCGGATTTTGATGTGATCGAACTCAACGAAGCCTTTGCCAGCCAGGGTCTGGCGGTGCTGCGCGAGCTCGGACTGGCGGACGATGCGCCCCAGGTCAACCCGAACGGCGGAGCGATCGCCCTTGGCCATCCGCTGGGCATGAGCGGGGCGCGGTTGGTGCTGACCGCGCTGCATCATCTGGAAAAAACCGGCGGCAAGAAAGGCCTGGCGACCATGTGCGTCGGTGTTGGCCAGGGTCTGGCATTGGCCATCGAGCGCGTCTGACGATCCTTCTACTTATAAGAAACCGAGGAATGCTTCATGACTGACAAGCCTGGTTATCGTCGCCCCCAAGCGGGCACCCAGCCGGAATATCTGCATCCGCCGTACCAGTCCACCAACCTGCGCTCGCCGTCCAAGCCGCTGGTGTTCCTGCCCCATTCGTTGTCGGAAATTACTGGCCCGACCGTAGGCGCCGAACGTGTGCAGGAGAAGGACAACGACCTCACCGCCCAACATGCCGGCGAGCCGCTGGGGGAGCGGATCATCATTCACGGACGTGTGCTGGATGAGCACGGCCAGCCGGTGCCGGGCATCCTGGTGGAGATCTGGCAGGCCAACGCCGCCGGTCGCTATCACCATGACCGTGACAATCACGATGCGCCGCTGGACCCGAACTTCACCGGCACCGGCCGCACCGTCACCGACGCCGATGGCTGGTACCAGTTCCAGACCATCAAGCCCGGCGCCTACCCGTGGGGTAACCACCACAACGCCTGGCGCCCGGCGCACATCCATTTCTCACTGTTCGGGCCGAGCATCCTGACGCGCCTGGTGACGCAGATGTATTTCCCCGGCGACCCGCTGCTGGCCTACGACCCGATCTACAACTGCGTGCCGGACACAAGCGCCAAGGAACGCCTGATCGCCAGCTTCGACCTGGAAAAAACCGTCCCTCACTACGCCCTCGGTTATCGCTGGGACATCGTCTTGCGCGGCCGTGATGCCACGCCGATGGAGAAATAAGATGACGCTTACCGCCACCACGTCCCACACCGTTGGCCCGTACTACCACATCGGCCTGACCTGGCTGAATCGCGAAGACCTGACCGTTGCGCAAACCCTCGGCCAGCGCGTGGCGATCACCGGGCAGGTGATCGACGGTAACGGCCAATTCGTCAACGACGCGATGCTGGAAGTCTGGCAAGCCAACGCCGCGGGTAAATACGCTCACCCGGAGGATGACCAGGACAAGCCCCTCGACCCGCACTTCGAAGGTTTCGGCCGGGTGCCGGTGGATGCCGAAGGGCGCTTCCGTTTCACCACCATCAAGCCGGGCACCGTGCCGGGCCTGAACGGCACGACCCAGGCCCCGCACCTGGTGGTGCTGGTGTTTGCCCGCGGGCTGGTCAAGCACTTGCTGACGCGCATCTACTTCGACGGCGAACAGGCCAACGAAACCGATCCACTGCTGGCCTGCGTACCCGAGGAACGTCGCGCCACGCTCGTGACCCGGCCCGATGCGTCGGGCGTGTATCAGTGGAATGTGATCCTGCAGGGTACGGATGCCGAGACGGTGTTCTTCGATTACTGATTGAACCCCTGTGGGAGCGAGCTTGCTCGTGATGGCGCCGGCACGGGCAGTTGCTTCAAGCCGGTTTGTGGAACGGGACTAGACTTCTTGCTGACCCTCAAGAGCATCAGCAGCCCGTTCCTGGCGTGCTGGCAATCGTCAGTTTCTACACCTCCATCAGCGGTCTGGTGTTCGTACAGAGCCTGAGGCTTGTCTAATTCAGGTGGCGAGGGGATAAATCCCCTCGCCATAGCAATTTCTGGCCACAAGGGCACCCATTTTCCGAAGGACTGTTTATGAACGAACGACCGGGCAATCAGCTGTTCGATGCCTATTTCACCACGCGGGACATGCGCGAGGTGTTCTGCGATGCGGGTCGGGTTCAGGCCATGCTCGACGTCGAGGCGGCGCTGGCCCGGGCCGAGGCGCGGGTAGGGTTGATCCCCCAGGAGGCGGTGGCGCCGATCGTGCGCGCCTGCCGCGCCCAGTTGTACGACTTTTCGGCATTGAGCGAAGCGATTGCCAGTGCCGGCAACTCCGCAATCCCGTTGGTCAAGGCGTTGGGCAAGCGCATCGCCGCCGAAGAAGCCGAGGCTGAGCGCTACGTGCACCTGGGCGCCACCAGCCAGGACGTGATGGACAGCGGGTTGGTGTTGCAACTGCGTCGGGCACTGGAGTTGATCGAAAGCGAATTGGCGCAGTTGGCGACCACCCTGGCGCGACAGGCCGAACGCTACGCCGCCACGCCCATGGCCGGGCGCACCTGGTTGCAGCACGCCACGCCGGTGACCCTGGGCATGAAGATCGCCGGTTGGCTGGGGGCGATCACCCGCAGTCGTCAGCGTTTGCAAGCACTCAAGCCGCGCTTGCTGGTGCTGCAATTCGGCGGCGCGTCCGGGACGCTTGCCGCGTTGGGCGAACACGCCCTGCCCATCGCCGAAGCCCTGGCCGCCGAGTTGCAACTGCACCTGCCGGAACAACCGTGGCACACCCAGCGCGATCGCCTGGTGGAATTCGGTTCGGTGTTGGGCTTGATCGCCGGCAGCCTGGGCAAGTTGGGCCGCGATCTCAGTTTGCTGATGCAGACCGAGGCCGGCGAAGTGTTCGAACCGTCGGCCCCGGGCAAGGGCGGTTCGTCGACCATGCCGCACAAGCGCAACCCGGTGGGCGCGGCGGTGCTGATTGGTGCGGCGACGCGGGTGCCGGGCCTGGTCTCGACACTGTTCAGCGCCATGCCCCAAGAACACGAGCGCAGCCTGGGTCTGTGGCACGCCGAATGGGAAACCCTGCCGGAGATCTGCTGCCTGGTATCGGGTGCCCTGCAACAGGCGCGGCTGCTGGCCGAAGGCCTGGAGGTCGACGCCGTCCGCATGGCCCGCAATCTGGAGTTGACCCAGGGCCTGGTGCTGGCCGAAGCGGTGAGCATCGTCCTGGCCCAGCGGGTCGGGCGCGACACGGCCCATCATTTGTTGGAGCAATGCTGCAAGCGTGCCGTGGCCGAGCAACGGCATTTGCGCGACGTGCTGGGCGACGAACCCCAGGTCACCGCGCAGTTGTCCAGCGCCGAACTCGATCATCTGCTCAACCCCGCCCATTACCTCGGCCAGGCCCGTACCTGGGTTGCCCGGGCAGTGGCTGAACACCTGGCCTTGAAGGCCTGAAAGGAGATTGTTGTGGGATTCGTCAAACTCGCCGATGGCGAACTGAACTACCTTTTCGACGGGCCGCTTTTCGACGGGCCGCAAGACGCTCCGGTGCTGGTGCTTTCCAACTCCCTGGGCACCGACCTGCACATGTGGAACGAGCAGGTCGCGGCGTTTAGCGAACACTTTCGCGTGCTGCGTTTCGACACTCGCGGCCACGGTCAGTCGCTGGTGACTGAAGGCCCGTACAGCATCGAACAACTGGGCCGCGATGTGCTGGCGATGCTTGATCAGTTGGACATCGACAAGGTGCATTTCTGTGGGTTGTCCATGGGCGGGTTGATCGGCCAGTGGTTGGGCATCAACGCCGGCGAGCGCTTGCACAAACTGGTGGTGTGCAACACCGCCGCGAAGATTGGCGACCCGTCGGTGTGGGACCCGCGCATCGAAACCGTGCTGCGTGACGGCAAGGCGGCGATGGTGGCGTTGCGCGATGCGTCGATTGCCCGCTGGTTCACGGCGGACTTCGTCCAGGCTTATCCAGAGAAGGTGAAGCAGATTACCGACATGCTCGCCGCCACCTCACCTGAAGGCTATGCAGCCAACTGCGCGGCGGTGCGTGATGCCGATTTCCGCGAGCAACTGGCCTCGATTCGTGTGCCGCTGTTGGTGGTGGCCGGCGCCGAAGATCCAGTGACGCCGCCGTCGGGTGGCCATTTCATTCAGGAGCGGGTCCGTGGCGCCGAGTACGCCGAGTTCCATGCCGCGCACCTGTCCAATGTCCAGGCTGGCGCCGCGTTCAGCGAGCGGGTACTGGCTTTCCTGCTCGATTCCGGCCGCGCCTGAGGAGTTTTTTGTGGACGAGAAACAACGTTACGACGACGGCATGCAAGTACGCCGCGCGGTGCTGGGCGATGCCCACGTCGACCGCAGCCTGGCTGCCCTGACCGAGTTCAACAGTGAATTCCAGGAAATGATCACCCGCCACGCCTGGGGCGACATCTGGACCCGCCCAGGCCTGCCGCGCCACACCCGCAGCCTGATCACCATTGCCATGCTGATCGGCATGAACCGCAATGACGAACTCAAACTGCACCTGCGCGCCGCCGCCAACAACGGCGTGAGCCGCAGCGAGATCAAGGAAGTGATCATGCAGAGTGCCATCTACTGCGGCATCCCGGCGGCCAATGCCACCTTCCACCTCGCCGAATCCGTCTGGGATGAGCTGGGCGTCGAATCGCGCACGTAAGGGTTGTCGCATTCCCCAGTAGGGACGTAATGCTGTTCATTTAAGGACGAACACTGTACCTGTGGCGAGGGAGCTTGCTCCCGCTGGGCCGGGCTGACGCTCCAGTGCGAAGCAGCCCCAAAAAATGGGACTGCTGCGCAGTCCAGCGGGAGCAAGCTTCTATCAAACAACGCCCCTTTCGCCGCCGCATCAGAATCCGCCAGCAACGCCGCCAACCCCGCCGGCAATCCCACACTGACCAACGCAGCCAACTCGGCCAAGGTATAGCTGCTATCTCCCGCCAGTTCCAGGCGCGTCGGGGGACGTCGCGCGCATCTTCAATTGCCGCTTTCCAGCAGTCCCATTCACTGCCGCACTGCCCCCGGCTGCCTTCGCGATTCTGACGAATCAATCGCTATATCATTTACTACATAGCGCTTGGTTGAGTAGCTTTCACTGACCTGCTCGTAAAGCAGCGCGAAGCCCCTCGTCAACATTTCAATAAGAGAACCAAAAAGCCCATGCTCCTTCGCCAATTGACCTACCTCGTAACGCTGGCCCAAGAGCAGCACTTCGGGCGAGCGGCGGAGAAGTGCAACATTTCTCAACCGGCGCTTTCAGGCGCCATTCGCAGCCTTGAGCAAGAACTGGGCGTCCCGGTGGTGCAACGCAGCCGTCGCTTTGAAGGCTTTACCGCGGAGGGTGAGCGCGTACTGGTTTGGGCGCGGCGCATCCTGTCCGATTGCGCCTCGATGCGCCAGGAGGTCGGCACCCGGGAACTCAGTCCGAGCGGGGTTCTGCGCTTTGGGGTCATTCCAACGACGCTGTCGATGGTGCCCTTGCTCACCGATTTTTGCCTCCGACCGTATCCAGGCATACGCCATGAGGTTTACACCCTGGCCACCTCACAGATGCTGCAAAAAATCTCCAATTTTGAACTGGATCTGGGCATGACCTACCTGTCTGACGGACGACTGCGTGAGTTCCAGACACTGCCACTGTTCAAGGAGCGGTATGTGCTGATTACCCGGGATGACAGCATCCTGCAAGGCGCCACCGAGCTGTCCTGGAGTGACGTCGCTCGCCTGCCCCTGTGCCTGCTCACTGCCAACATGCAATGTCGCCTGGGCATCGACGCGGCGTTCGCCGAAGCCGGGGTCACTGTCTCGCCCAGAGTCGAAACCGACTCGATGATGGTTCTGTACTCCCATGTGCGCTGCTCAGGGCTTTGCAGCGTTGTGCCTCATAGCGCGCTGTCGTTGATCGAAATGCGCCAGGAAATTACGGCCATCCCAATCGTGCCGGAGTTACAGCGAGAAATCGGACTGGTGATGCTCAAGCGCGACCCTCAACCACTGCTGCTGGCCTGCGCCCTCGCGATCTTCAGTACCCTGGACCTGCAAACACGCGTCGATGCCTTCCTGCACTGCTGATAACCCGCGCCGATCTATAGATCAGCCCAAGTGATTAGCCAGCACCGTCCATCCTGCCGGACTATGCCGACCGAGCAGCACGACCTGCTCGCACCGGCGCTGTTATCAGCGCTGATCAACTCCCATAACAGGAAGGTCCCATGGCGAAGATTGTATGCGTGCTCTACGACGACCCCATCACTGGACAACCCGAGACTTATGCACGAGACGGCCTGCCCACTCTCGAGCGCTACCCTGACGGTCAAACCCTGCCGACTCCGAACGCCATCGACTTTGAACCGGGCACCTTGCTCGGAAGTGTTTCCGGCGAACTGGGCCTGCGCAAGTACCTTGAGTCCAACGGTCACACACTGGTGGTTACGTCCAGCAAAGACGGTGCGGACAGCGTACTCGAGCGCGAACTGCACGACGCCGAGATCGTCATTTCCCAACCGTTCTGGCCGGCCTACATGACAGCCGAACGGATGGATAAGGCACCGAAGCTGAAGATGATCGTCACAGCGGGCATTGGCTCTGATCACACCGACCTGCAAGGCGCCATGGACCGTGGGATCACCGTGGCCGAAGTGACTTACTGCAACAGCAACAGCGTTGCCGAACACGTGGTGATGAGCGTTCTGGCGCTGGTCCGCAACTACTTGCCGTCACACCAATGGGCGCTCAACGGAGGATGGAACATCGCCGATTGCGTCGCCCGTTCCTACGATGTCGAAGGGATGCACGTCGGTACGGTGGCGGCCGGTCGTATCGGCCTGCGCGTGCTGCGACTGCTCAAGCCGTTCGACATGCACTTGCACTACATGGATCGCCATCGCCTGCCGGAAGCGGTGGAAAAAGAGCTGAACCTGACCTATCACTCGACACTGGAAAGCCTCGCTAAAGTCTGCGATGTGGTGACACTGAACTGCCCGCTGCATCCTGAAACCGAGCACATGGTCAACGCGGACTCGCTGAAGAACTTCAAGCGCGGCGCCTATCTGATCAACACGGCGCGCGGCAAGCTGTGTGATCGCGATGCGATTGCGGCCGCCCTGGAAAGTGGTCAACTGGCAGGCTATGCCGGCGACGTCTGGTTCCCGCAACCGGCACCCGCCGATCACCCTTGGCGCAGCATGCCGAACCACGGGATGACGCCGCATATCTCCGGCACCAGCCTCTCGGCCCAGGCACGTTACGCCGCCGGCACGCGGGAAATTCTCGAGTGCTATTTCGAGAACCGACCGATTCGCAATGAGTACCTCATCGTTCAGGGCGGTGAGTTGGCAGGCGTAGGGGCGCACTCGTACAGCGCGGGCAATGCCACCAAGGGCTCCGAAGAAGCAGAACGCTTCAAGAGATGAAGGCAACCTCGACAGAAGCGGGCCAGGCAACTGGCCCCATTCGGCGCATCCAGGTCGTTGCGTTGTTATGGATCGGGCTGGGTGCATTTGCCGGACTGGCCGGGTTGGACGGCATGATGACGGCAACCGGACACTCCCTCGCCACAGATTACGGGTGACTCGCTCTAGCTCTTAAATGAACAGTATTGACAGTAGGGGCGAGCTTTTTCGTGATGAAGGTGATGAGGTCTAAACCCTAGGGTTCGATCTCACACCCCTTCAATACCAACCGAATAATCGTCTGCGCCGCTGCTTCATAATCCGCCTCATCCAGCTTCGCCTTGCCGGTCACCGAGGTGATCTGCCAGTCGAAATCGGCATAGGTCTGGGTGGCGGCCCAGATGCTGAACATCAGGTGGTTGGGGTCGATGGGGGCGAGCTGGTCGCGGTCGATCCAGGTCTGGATGCAGGCGATGTTGTGCCGGGCCTGGGCGTTGAGTTGTTCCACCAGGTCGGGGCTCAGGTGGGGAGCGCCGTGCATGATTTCGCTGGCGAAGACTTTCGAGGCGAAAGGCAGGTCACGGGAGATGCGGATCTTGGAGCGGATGTAATGGCTCAGCACCTCGCCGGGCACGCCGTCGGCGTTGAACGGGGTCGAGGCCTGGAGGATCGGCTCGATGATACTTTCCAGGACCTCGCGGTAGAGGTTTTCCTTGGATTTGAAGTAGTAGTAGACGTTGGGCTTGGGCAGGCCGGCCTTGGCCGCGATGTCGCTGGTCTTGGTCGCGGCGAAGCCCTTGTCGGCAAATTCCTCGCTGGCGGCACGCAGGATCAATGCTTTGTTGCGCTCGCGGATAGTGCTCATAAACCCAGGGGTTCCTTGCCTGTTCTGGCGGTGGGGCATGGTAGCACCGGCCTCGCGCGGCGCTCAAGAATGCCCCCGTGGCACTGCGGCTCGCGGTATGCTGCGCGGCATTATCGTTCAAGGAGGCCCTCCATGGCTGGAAGCAGTTTGCTGGTACTGATCGACGACATCGCCACTGTGCTCGACGATGTTGCATTGATGACCAAGATGGCCGCCAAGAAAACCGCCGGCGTGCTCGGCGATGACCTGGCGCTCAATGCCCAGCAGGTGTCAGGCGTGCGTGCCGAGCGGGAACTGCCGGTGGTGTGGGCGGTGGCCAAGGGCTCGTTTATCAACAAGCTGATCCTGGTGCCGTCGGCGCTGGCCATCAGTGCCTTCGTGCCCTGGCTGGTGACGCCGCTGTTGATGGTGGGTGGCGCCTACCTGTGTTTCGAAGGGTTCGAAAAACTGGCCCACAGGTTTCTCCACAGCGCGGCCGAAGACCAGGCCGAGCACGTGCAACTGGTCGAGGCGGTGGCCGACCCGACGGTCGATCTGGTGGCCTTTGAAAAGGACAAGATCAAGGGCGCGGTGCGCACCGACTTCATTCTGTCCGCCGAAATCATCGCCATCACCCTCGGTACCGTCGCCGATGCGGCGCTGTCCCAGCAGGTGATCGTCCTGTCGGGCATCGCCGTCGTCATGACGATCGGCGTCTACGGTCTGGTGGCGGGGATCGTCAAGCTCGATGACCTGGGTTTGTGGCTGACGCAAAAATCGAGCCAGGCCGCCAAGCGCATCGGCGATGCCATCCTGCGCGCAGCGCCTTACATGATGAAAAGCTTGTCGGTGATTGGTACTGCGGCGATGTTCCTGGTGGGCGGAGGCATCCTCACCCACGGTGTGCCGGTGGTGCATCACTGGATCGAAGGCGTGACGGCCAGCGCTGGCGGTGTCGGGTTTATCGTGCCGATGTTGCTCAATGCGGTGGCGGGGATTGTCGCGGGGGCAGCGGTGTTGGTCGGTGTGATGGCGGTTGGCAAAGTCTGGAAAGCGCTGAAGGGCTAAGCCTGGCAACACCTGAGCACTGTGGCGAGCCTGCTCGCCACAGTGCTTGGAGGCCGACAGTTATTTATTCGGCAATCTGCAACTTGCGCGACTCGGTATACACGTATCGCACCTTCTCATACTCGAACGGCGAGTTCAGTTGCCCATAGCGGAAGCCGGTCTGGTAACGCTTGTCCACGACGCGCAGGAACAGCAGTTCCGGGTGGTTGGCGCTGACTTCCGACACGTTCAGGAAGTTGATCGCCGATTCGGCGGTGTAGTCCACCAGCAGGCCCGAGGTGTCGCGCAGGTTCGACGGGCCGAGGATCGGCAACACAATGTACGCGCCGCCGGGCACGCCGTAGAAGCCCAGGGTCTGGCCGAAATCTTCATTCTGGCGCGGCAGGCCCATGGCGGTGGCCGGGTCCCAGAGGCCGGCGATGCCGATGGTGGTGTTGAGCAGCAGGCGCGCCGTGGTTTCCATCGAACGCTTGCCCTTGAACTGCAACAGGCTGTTCATCAGGTTCGGCACGTCGCCCAGGTTATTGAAAAAGTTGCTGACCCCACTGCGCACAAAGCCGGGGGTGATATAGCGGTAGCCATCGACGACGGGCAGGAACACCCATTGATCGAAGCGGTAGTTGAAGTGGTAGACGCGGCGGTTCCACGATTCCAGCGGATCGTAGACGTTCAGTGCATTGAGGGTCGAGCGCTCGAATTCGCGTTGGTCCAGCCCCGGGTTGAACTTGAGCCGGCCGAGCGGTTCCTTGAAACCGTCGGCATCCAGCACGGCGGGCGCGGGGGGCTTGCTGTCCTCGGCGAAGGCCAGGCCCGCCCCCATCAACGCGACGATAAGCAGGAGATATTTAGCCACGGAAGAACTCCAGCATGGCGTCGCTGTTGACGCGGTAATTAAGGTTGCCGCAATGCCCGCCCAAGGGGTAAACCGTCAGGCGATCGCCAAAGGTCTTGCGCAGGAAACCCAGGTCCCCCGGGCCGAGGATGACGTCGTCGGCGTTATGCATGACGGCAATCTTCGGGCTGTCGTGCAGGTAATCCTTCAAGGCATAGAGGCTGACCTGGTCGACCAGTTGCAGCACGCTGCCGCCATCGGTACGCGCCCGCCACATCGGAATCACCTGCTCTGTGAGGTAACAGTCGAAATCGCATTGCAGTGCGCGCTTGAGGAACGGCGTCAGGCTGGTGCCCTCGGAGATCGGGAACTTGGGCGGGATGATCAGGCCGCGTCGGTTGATCAGGTCCGAGGTGAACGCGATGTCGGCCGCCGAGAAACGGAACGAGGTGCCGATCAGCATGGCCATCTGCTCATTGCTCAGGTGTTGCTTGGACTGCTGGAAGTCATACAGCAGAGCGTCATTGAGGTCGATGTAGCCTTTCTGCTGGAAGTAGCGGGTCAGCTTGTTCAACACCAGCTCATAGAAGGTGGTGGTGCTGTTGATGCCCTTGACCCGGGTCTGGACGAGTTTGTCCAGATTGGTGACCGAGGTATAGAGGTTCACCGGCGGGTTGAGCAGCAACACTTTCTTGAAGTTGAAACTGCGCCGGGTTTCGTCCAGGTGGGCGACGAAAGCGGCGTCCAGTGCGCCGAGGCTGTAGCCACTGAGGTAGTACTCCGTGATCGGCACCTTCGGATGTTGCGCGCGCACCGCTTGCATCACGCGGTACATGTCTTCGGCGTCTTCCTTGCTGATCCCCGGCGTGGCGAAGCGCGAAGCTGCACTCATGAAGTCGAAACTGGTGGGCGAGGACAATTGCACCACGTGGTAGCCGGCCTTGTAGTAGAGGCGCTTGAGGTACTCGTTGAGCGTGCTGTCGTAGCGAGCGCCGGTACCGGCAATGAGGAAGATCAGCGGCGCGGGTTTGTCCTGGGTGGCCATGCGGTAGGTGAGGCTTTTCACCGGCCAGAAATTGTCCGGCAGGATGAACTCGCGCTCCGGGCGCAGGGTCAGGCTGTGGTCCGCCTGGTGGATGTCCTCGATCGCCGGCAAGTCCGGGCGCAGCTCCGGCGGGGTCGTGGCGATGGTTGCCTCGAATGGGTTGGTCAAGGGATAGCCATAGCTGGCGGCGTCGATATCTACCGCCAGCGCGGACGCACTCAGGAAAAGGCCGCCGAGCAGGGCAGCGAAGCGCAAGGAACGGGGCATTGACTGAATCCCTTAGGGAGAAAAGTATCGGATTGAATTTGCAGGCTATGACCACCGAAGCCGAGCCAAGTGCCACAGCGGGCATGAAACAGACTTGAATAAGGGCCAGACAGCGCTGGAACGATACACGTTGCAGCGGGTAAGTGGATAGTTGCCTACACTTGTCGCTCGACATCCGTCGGGCGCAGCACTTTCGGGGAAGTACACGATGAAGATGCGACGACTCTTGGGCGCAGGTGCCGCACTGGTACTGGCGATCAGCTCCACACTGGCCAGCGCCGAAACCAAAACCCTGAGCATCGGCTACGTTGACGGCTGGTCCGACAGCGTCGCGACGACCCACGTGGCAGCCGAAGTCATCCAGCAGAAGCTCGGCTATGACGTGAAGCTGCAAGCGGTTGCGACCGGGATCATGTGGCAGGGCGTAGCCACCGGCAAGCTCGACGCCATGCTCTCGGCCTGGTTGCCGGTGACCCATGGCGACTACTGGGCCAAGAACAAGGACCAGGTGGTCGACTACGGCCCCAACTTCAAGGACGCCAAGATCGGCCTGATCGTGCCGGAGTACGTCAAGGCCAAGTCCCTTGAAGATCTGAAAACCGACGAGTCCTTCAAGAAGCGCATTGTCGGCATCGACGCCGGTTCAGGCGTGATGCTCAAGACCGAACAGGCGATCAAGGACTACGACCTGACCGGTTATCAACTCAAGGCCAGTTCCGGCGCCGGCATGATTGCCGAGCTGACCCGTGCCGAGAAGAAGAACGAATCCATTGCCGTCACCGGTTGGGTGCCGCACTGGATGTTCGCCAAGTGGAAACTGCGCTTCCTGGAAGACCCGAAAGGCGTCTATGGCGCGGCTGAAACCGTAAACAGCATTGGTAGCAAGGAACTGGCCACCAAGGCGCCAGAAGTGGTTGATTTCCTGAAGAAATTCCAATGGAAGTCGGCAGACGAAATCGGCGAGATCATGTTGGCGATCCAAGAGGGCGCCAAGCCTGACGCCGCTGCCAAGGACTGGGTTGCCAAGCACCCGGATCGCGTGAAGGAGTGGACCGGTAAGTAATCGGCCTGGTCTGGTAATCCCGAAAACCGCATGACGTTGAGTCATGCGGTTTTTTTTTGTGGTGCCTGCGCGCATCCTTGTGGGAGCAAGGCTTGCCCGCGATGCTGGTGCTTCGGTTGATCCTGATACCGGGGCGATGCTATCGCGGGCAAGCCTTGCTCCCACAGAAGCCCACTCCTGCAAGGGGGGCGCGATAGTTTTGCTGGAAACTGGCAAGACCGTCATGTCGTTCTAATACTAAGGTCGTCTGGAACCTGGCCTTGAGCCGCATAGAGTAGAGTCGTTCCACTTAAATCTGTGCTGCGAGGATAAAAACAATGAACGACAGCATTTACCTCTCGATTCAAAACAGCCCGCGCTTCAAGGAGCTGGTGAGAAAAAGGGAAAGATTCGCCTGGATTCTCTCGGCGATCATGCTTGGGCTGTATTCCGGCTTCATTCTTCTGATTGCCTACGGGCCGCATATTCTCGGGGCCAAGATCTCGCCCGAGTCGACGATCACCTGGGGCATTCCCATCGGCGTCGGCCTGATCGTCTCGGCCTTCGTCCTGACCGCTATCTATGTGCGACGCGCCAACGGCGAGTTCGACGACCTGAACAATGCGATTCTCAAGGAGGCTCAGCAATGATCCGTCGTCTACTGGCTCTTTTGAGCATCGCCGCGTTCGCACCGGGTGCCTGGGCGGCTGAGGCCCTCACCGGTGCGGTGCAGAAACAACCCCTGAACGTCTCCGCCATCGTCATGTTCGTGGTCTTCGTTGGCGCGACCCTGTGCATCACCTACTGGGCGTCCAAGCGCAGCAAGTCGGCCGCCGACTACTATGCGGCGGGCGGTCGGATCACCGGTTTCCAGAACGGCCTGGCCATTGCCGGCGACTACATGTCGGCGGCGTCCTTCCTGGGGATTTCCGCGCTGGTGTTCGCCTCCGGCTATGACGGGCTGATCTACTCCATCGGCTTCCTGGTGGGCTGGCCGATCATCCTGTTCCTGATCGCCGAGCGCCTGCGCAACCTGGGTAAATACACATTTGCCGACGTGGCGTCCTATCGCCTGGGCCAGACCCAGATTCGCACCCTGTCTGCCAGCGGTTCGCTGGTGGTGGTGGCGTTCTACCTGATCGCGCAAATGGTCGGTGCCGGCAAGCTGATCCAGTTGCTGTTCGGCCTGGACTACCACGTCGCGGTGGTCCTGGTGGGTATCCTGATGTGCCTCTATGTGCTGTTCGGCGGCATGCTGGCCACGACCTGGGTGCAGATCATCAAGGCCGTGCTGCTGTTGTCGGGGGCTTCGTTCATGGCCCTGATGGTCATGAAACACGTCAACTTCGACTTCAACACGCTGTTCGCCGAAGCGGTCAAGGTTCACCCTAAAGGCGAGGCGATCATGAGCCCCGGCGGCCTGGTGAAGGATCCGGTCTCGGCGTTCTCCCTGGGCCTGGCGCTGATGTTCGGTACCGCTGGCCTGCCGCACATCCTCATGCGCTTCTTCACCGTGAGCGACGCCAAGGAAGCGCGCAAGAGCGTGCTGTATGCCACTGGCTTCATCGGCTACTTCTACATCCTGACCTTCATCATCGGTTTCGGCGCGATCCTGCTGGTCAGCACCAACCCGGCCTTCAAGGACGCGGCGGGTGCCTTGCTTGGCGGCAACAACATGGCGGCGGTGCACCTGGCCAACGCGGTGGGTGGCAGTGTCTTCCTGGGCTTCATCTCGGCCGTGGCCTTCGCCACCATCCTGGCGGTCGTCGCGGGCTTGACTCTGGCCGGCGCCTCGGCGGTGTCCCACGACCTGTACGCCAGCGTGATCAGGAAAGGCAAGGCCAACGAGAAGGACGAGATCCGTGTCTCGAAGATCACCACCATCGCCCTGGCGGTATTGGCGATCGGCTTGGGTATCCTGTTCGAGAAGCAGAACATCGCGTTCATGGTGGGCCTGGCGTTCTCCATCGCGGCAAGCTGCAACTTCCCGGTGCTGCTGCTTTCGATGTACTGGAAGAAGCTGACCACCCGTGGTGCCATGATCGGTGGCTGGATGGGCCTTATCAGTGCCGTCGGCCTGATGGTGCTCGGTCCGACCATCTGGGTACAGATCATGGGGCATGAAAAACCGATCTACCCGTATGAATACCCGGCGCTGTTCTCGATGATCATTGCCTTCATCGGTATCTGGTTCTTCTCCATCACCGACAAGTCGACCGCGGCGGAGAATGAGCGGGCGCTGTTCTTCCCGCAGTTCGTGCGTTCGCAGACGGGGCTGGGGGCGAGTGGGGCGGTTAACCACTGATGCGGTGACTTGCAGGCGTAGTAGCGTTTGAAGAAATACCCCGGCCGAGAGGCTGGGGTATTTTTGTCTGTGCTGTCTGCGAGTACGTCATCGCGAGCAAGCTTTGCTCCCACAGGGGGGGGCACAGAGTCAATATCCCCTACAGATCTCTGTGGGGGCCAAGCTTGCTCGCGATGGCGTCAGTGCTGACAGCAACGCAACCTGGAGGCATAAAAATCTATGGTCACCCCCATTTTTGCAATACTGATTAACGGGTGGTGTGGTTGGCTTGCTTAAATCTATCCGGCG
>NZ_JAODAB010000060.1 GCF_025336485.1 Pseudomonas citri
AGAGCCGGCGCTCGCAAATCGATGGCGTGTCACGAAGTTGGTTTGACGCTCAGAACGTTGCAGCGCTGGACGCAGACTGAAGAAGTGGTGGCGGATGCCCGGACAACGACGATTCGAGCAGTCCCGCCGAACGCGCTGAATGAACATGAGCGGCAAGCGATTCTCGACCTGTGCAACAGCGCCGAGTATGCCCACCTGCCGCCCAGCCAGATCGTGCCGAGACTGGCGGATAAACAGCTCTACCTGGCCTCGGAGTCGACGTTCTATCGGGTACTCCGAGCTGCCGGACAGCGTCAGCATCGAGGACGTAGCCAGCGCCCTGGACGTCATGCAGAGCCGACGACCCACGCGGCGCACGCACCAAACCGAGTGTGGTCGTGGGACATTACTTATCTGCCGTCTTCGGTACGGGGCAAGTACTACTACCTGTATCTGATCGAAGATATTTACAGTCGTAAGAGTGTCGGCTGGGAGGTGCATGAGGATGAAGATGGCGCCAAGGCTGCAGTGTTGTTGCAGAGAAGTGTGATCGGCGAGCAATGCCTGCGAGAACCACTGGTACTGCACTCGGACAATGGTGCCCCGATGAAATCGACCACGTTGCTGAGCAAGATGTACGAGCTAGGCATTACGCCTTCGCGCGGAAGGCCGCGAGTCAGCAACGACAATCCGTATTCAGAGGCTCTATTCCGAACGCTGAAGTACTGTCCGCAATGGCCGACTAAAGGCTTCGATAGCCTGGATGCTGCGAGGGGATGGGTACGTGACTTTATACGCTGGTACAACCACGAGCATCGCCATAGCCGCATCCGCTTCGTCACGCCGGCAGAGCGGCATCGGGGTCAAGATAAGCAGATCCTAGCCCTGCGCCACGAGCTGTATGAACAAGCACGAAA
>NZ_JAODAB010000061.1 GCF_025336485.1 Pseudomonas citri
TGTTGCCGGGCCTCGGGGGCCAGGGCTTGCAGGTCATGCTCGACCAGGGCGAAACCGATGTCGGCCGGGGCGAAACGTTGCCGCACTTCCTCGTCCTGGCGTTCGAAGGTGGTGCGCAGGCTTTCATGACGGGCGACGATGCGGTCCAGGGCCCGTTGCAAGGCGTCTCGGTCCAGGTTGCCGCGCAGCTGCAGCGCGGCGGGCATGTGGTAGGCGACGCTGGCGGCATGGTCCAGTTGATCGAGGAACCACAAACGCTGTTGGGCCATGGACAGCGGCAGAGGTTGGTCGCGAGAAATAACCGTAATGGCCTGGAGTCGGGACTGGCCGGCCTGTTCCACGTGCTGGGCCAGCTCACTCAACGAGGCCTGGGCAAACAGCGTGCGCAGATCGATCTCGACGCCGAGATCCTGGTGCAGGCGGGCTTGCATTTGCACGGTCAGCAGCGAGTGGCCGCCCAGTTCGAGGAAACCGTCGTGACGGCCGACCTGGTCCAGGCCGAGCAGGTTTTTCCAGATCTCGGCAATAGCGACTTCGGTGTCACCTTGTGGGGCCTCGTAGGCCTTGCTGGCAAGGTCCTCCAGGCCCGGCGCGGGCAGGGCACGGCGGTCGAGCTTGCCGTTGGCGGTCAGGGGCAGGGCGTCGAGCTGGACGAAGGCGCTGGGCACCATGTATTCGGGCAGGTGCTTGAGCAGGGTGTTGCGCAGTTGCTCGGCACTGGTCGGTTTACCGCACAGGTAGGCCACCAGCCGATTGTCTTCCCGGGCGATAACCACGGCGTCGGTGACACCTTCACAGCCGAGCAAGACGTTCTCGATCTCGCCCAACTCGATACGGAACCCACGGATCTTCACCTGGAAGTCATTACGACCCAGGTATTCCAGGGTGCC
>NZ_JAODAB010000062.1 GCF_025336485.1 Pseudomonas citri
AAGCGGTTTCTTTTTGGTTGGCATACATGCACCTCTTACTCATGTTATGCCCGAACACAAAATTTCTGACACCCTCCTACATAGCGGTGCATTTAGGGGGGGCCATAATAAAACCGATCAAAAACGCAAGAAAAGTTGCCACCAATGTAGATGTTTTCGACGATGTTTATAAACAAAAATCGCGCCTAAACATAATCGCCCACGGTGGCCCCCCCATTGATGGCGACAAGCCCTTCATTCTTTGGGACGAAAAAATCATCCCACCGAATGTTGTGCATGAACGCCTCATTCAGAACGGTGTGAATTTCGACGCATATGACAGCATAAGGTTGCTTGCCTGCCATTCCGCTGATACAGATCACTCCTTCGCTGCAACCTTTGCGAATTTGACTAAGAAACCTGTCAAGGCGTTTTCAGGCCCTGTCTCAACTGAGCTTCTTCCTTCATCAAGAAAGCCAGTACCTATAGGTGAACTAGACACCGAAGCAAAAAAAATGCTGCTTTATAAAAACCGGGGGGTTTTCGGGAGAATTCTAAAAACCTACTATCCAAAGACACTTCAGCCCCAACAAAACTCAATAAGAATGCCTTGATGGAACTGGGCCAGTTACCCATCGCTCCCCCAAACGCCGCCCAAACTCTGCAACAACGAACTACCCACGCCCTGCTGCCCCAGGAACTGCAAAATAATCGGCGCAAACCGGCTAATCATCCCACCGTCCATGCCCAAGGCACCCCCCGGTGTCAGGATAGTTGTCGCCTCTCCAGATTCACCTGAAAACAATCCCTGGGGGCGGAAAGAGAGTCGAT
>NZ_JAODAB010000063.1 GCF_025336485.1 Pseudomonas citri
CAGGTGCAGTTCGCCTACGACAGCTTCGGGCGGTTGCAGGCGCTGACCAATGAGAATGGGGAAAGCTATCGGTTTGCCTGGGACAGTGAGGATCGGTTGGCTGAGCAACAGGACCTCGATGGCAGCGCCAAGCGCTACACCTATGACCCGTTGGATAACGTCGCCTCCGTGACCGCCATTCCAGCGCCTTACGGCACCGGCCTGGCGATCATTCCCGAAACGCCACCAGCGCCCATCGTCCATCGCCTGGAGCGCGACGCCGTGGGTCGGCTGGTCGCCAAAGTCACCGACGATGGCCGCACCGAATACACCTACAACCCGCTGGACCAACTCATCGCCGTCACCTTCATCGACGTGCAGGGCAACGCGCACAGCCTGAGCTTCGCCTACGACGCCCTCGGCCAGTTACTCGCCGAAAACAGCGCCGCCGGCAACCTGCAACACCACTACGACGAACTCGGCAACCTGATCCAGAGCCAACTGCCCGATGGCCGCTGGGTCAATCGCCTGTACTACGGCAGTGGACACCTGCACCAGATCAACCTCGACGGCCAGGTCATCAGCGACTTCGAACGCGACCGCCTGCACCGCGAAGTGCTGCGCACCCAAGG
>NZ_JAODAB010000064.1 GCF_025336485.1 Pseudomonas citri
CGGCCCTGGGCGTCGGTGCGTTGGCGGACCTGGCCGCGGCGGTTGTGCTGGTAATGGGTGGTGTGCCCGGCCGGGTCGGTGTAGCCGGTGAGCTGGCCGGCGATGTCGCGTTGATAGTGCTCGGTGCGACCGTCTGGCAACTGACTGGTGAGCAAGCGGCCTTGGGCGTCATAGCTGAACTGGGTGCGCTCGCCGAGGGCGTCGGTGATGGTTTGCAGGTAGCCGCGCGCGTCGTAGCTGAAGCGCGTCGGGTAGCCCGAGCAATCGACGTGTTCCACCAACTGGCCGAACGGGTTCCAGCGCAGTGTCTTGCTTTTGCCGGTGGCGTCGATGATTTCCACAACCTGGCCGTGGGCGTCGTAGCGGTAGCGGGTGACGTGGCCCAGTGGGTCGGTTTCCGCCGTGCAGTTGCCGCGTTGATCATAGCGATATTTCCAGCTGTGGCCGGCGGCGTCGGTGTCTACCAGCGGCAAGGCCCAGTGCTCTAGCCATAACGTCGATTCACTGCGGCCCAACGGATCGGTTTCGCTGATCAGGTTGCCGGC
>NZ_JAODAB010000006.1 GCF_025336485.1 Pseudomonas citri
GAACTCAGAAGTGAAACGATGCATCGCCGATGGTAGTGTGGGGTTTCCCCATGTGAGAGTAGGTCATCGTCAAGATTGAATTCCGAAACCCCTATCTGCTGACGCAGGTAGGGGTTTTGTCGTTTTGGGCCGGTAATCGGATCACGCCTCTGATTGCGGCTGGCACCCCGGCAAACCCCGAGGCCGTTGCTATGCTTTGATAGTCAGGACTCTGTCAAAAGGAGTCCACAAGGTCACTGGTCATGGGGATTCCAATAATGAAAAACCCTTATGCTCCTGGCTTCTGGTGCGCGGTGGCGGCCCTGATACTGCTGTCGGCCACCTACTTCTATGGCGTCATGCTTACGCATCAGATTGACAAGGCATTGCTCTTTCTCGATAGCGCGGCGGCGTTGATCGGCGTGATATCCATTGCAATCGTGGCCTGGGCATCGCTTCAAGGCCAGCGCATCAAAAAAAGACAGCTTGAACAAGGCAAGACCTTGGTGCTGATTTGGGACACCAAGGTTGCACTACGTCGGGTTGAGACGGTATTCGACCGTTATTTCTGGGGCAGTTATTGGCAGCCTGGTCGCACGTTTCAGGAAGTGATGGGTGAGCTTACCGGCACCCCCCTGGAAAAGAGCCTGGAAGCGCTGAAGACTCAATGCGCAGCCTTGGACAAGCAAGTCACCCAGGGCGGCTGGCATTGGCTCAGCAACGCGCGTGAATTGTGTGATGTCGCGAACGCGATGGCTCGTGAACGTTACCAGTTGGATTACTGCGATTCGCACGCCGACTCATCAGGCGCGGCAGTGATCAATCGCGACTTTGAAGTGCTGGTGTACACCTGGTCGGCCCGTCTCAAGACCTTCGACCATCAACTGGACGAGATTGAAGTTCAATATTCGTAGACCATCTCTCAAGAATACGCTTTTCCCCCTTTAAACATTGGGCCTGCTGGCCTGCCTGATGGTAATCTCCCACCACTTCACGGCGTCGAGCCACACCCTTCGCGGGTCAGGGAAGACGACAGTTTTTTCAACCATGGATATCGATCGGGTCACTCATGAACAAATCAGCAAGCGTACTCCTGGGAATCGTAGTGGCTATCGGGGCGGTCAGTGCCGGTGGCGCCTGGTACACGGGTACGAAGCTCGAAGGCGTGCTGAACACGGCTATCGCCGAAAATAACAAGCAACTGCAGCTGGCGTTCACCGGCTCCAATGGTACGGCTTCGGTGGAGCTGGTTTCCCTGGACCGTGGGATGTTCAGCAGTACTGCCCACTACCGCTTCAAGGGCGAGGGTGAGATGTTCGGTGGCGAACCGGTCGAACTGCTGATCGTCGACAACATCGAACACGGTCCACTGCCGTTCTCTCGCCTGATGTCGTTCAAATGGCTGCCGGTCATGGCGACCAGTCATTCCGAATTGGAAAAGACCCCGCTGACCGAGAAATGGTTCGCCGCCGCCAAGGATAAATCGCCGCTCAAAGGCGTGATCAACCTGGGCTATGACCAGTCCACCAACGGCACCTTCGAACTGTTGCCACTGGACGTCAAGTTGGACGAACAGTCTCAGCTCACCTTCTCGGGGCTGAAAATCGACCTGGCCGCCAGCGCCCAGGCGCAGAAAATCAAGGCAGATGGCTACATGGACAGCTTCAAGCTGACCACCGTCTCCGAAGACCAGACACCGGTGCTTGTCGAGTTGAACGGCCTGACCCTTGCCAGCAACCTGAGCAAGAGCACGTACGGCTATTACATGGGTGATAACAGCCTGCTATTGAGCAACACCAAGGCCAGCTTCGGTGAGCCGAAGTCGGTGCTGCACCTGAAGAATTTCGAG
Source organism: Pseudomonas citri (assembly GCF_025336485.1). Lineage (GTDB taxonomy): Bacteria > Pseudomonadota > Gammaproteobacteria > Pseudomonadales > Pseudomonadaceae > Aquipseudomonas > Aquipseudomonas citri. The sequence continues at coordinate 1,829 of NZ_JAODAB010000006.1, forward strand.
ATGAAGAACAGCAGTGCCGAGAACGGTACGAGCGCTTCGGGACGTGCCGATTACAAGATCGGTGAGTTGTCCTTCAACGACAAGACCATCGGTGCGGCACAGATGGCGGTCAGCGTGAAGAACCTGGACATTCCGGCCACGATGTCCTTGGTACAGCTCTACCAGACCAAGCTGCAACCTTACGAAAAAGCATCTGCCGAGGCTGCTGAAGCAGGCGAGCCGGCACCGGAGTTGAACCTGACCGAAGCTGAGGAAGCCCAGGTCAAGGCGGACCTGGAAAAAATCCTGGCTGCTGCCCCGCAAGTGGCGTTGGAGAACCTGTCGTTCAATACCGCCAACGGTGAAACCCGCGCGGCGCTGGTGATGGACCTGGCCAAACCGCAATCGATGGACCTGCCACCTGACGAGTTGGGCCGTCAGTTGCTGGCCCTGCTGGATTTCAAGGTGAAGGTTTCCAAGCCGATGCTGGTGGATCTGATGACCCTGCAGGCGCAAATGGAAGGGCAGACTGATGCTCAAATGATCGCCGAACAAGCCACCGCTGCCAGCGACATGTTCAGCAGCATGGCGGTGGGTTCTGAACTGGCGGTGCTGCAAGGCAACGACATCGTGACCAATTTGCACTACGCCAACAATCAGATCGACTTCAACGGCCAGAAAATGACAGTCGAAGAGTTCTCGACGTTTGTAATGAACAAGATTAGCGGTGGCGTCGCCATTCAATAATCCGTTCGAGCAATACCCAAGAAACCGGCCCGTGCATGACGCACGGACCGGTTTTTTTTGCCCGTCGAAAAGCCAGCAGCGAAATCTGTATCGATTCTGAAGAATTGTGGCGTTCTGGAAGATGACTATCCAGGGGATGCAAAACTAGACCCATTAGAGCTTGGCCGGATTCTTTTGATCCGGCTTCCTGTTTGATGGGCAAGGGGGCACTGCGACCCGGCTGGCCATGTAAGGATGCTGACGAATGCCGCGTACTGTGGGTCCTCTTATTCAAAGTGGCTTGCGCCCGTTGTTTCGCATCGTGCTGTGCGGTCAATTGTGTTGGCCTGCGTTGGCTGGCGCCCAGACCGCCTATGACCAAATGGTGCTGGATGCACGGGCCGGCCACTACACGTCTGCGTTGAACACGTTGCGCCAGGTGCCGGTCGGGCAGGCAAGCACCGCACAAATCAGTGACCACTTGCAGATCGCCAGTTGGGCGGGCCTCGACGCCGAGGTGATAGAGGTTTACGAAACCCAAGGCCGCTTTCGTGATTTACCGGTACCAGCCGTGTCGGCAGCGGCGCGTGCCTATCGCAACCTCAAGCGCTGGGATCCGGCAATTGCACTGTATCGCCAAGCCATACGGGCGGACGCTCAGAACCTTGATCTGCAACTCGGTCTCGCGCTGACCCAGGCGGATGCCGGACTACCCGACGAAGCCGTCAGCCGCGCCAAGGCGCTCGTTGCCGCCAAGCCTGAAGACCCGATGGCCAGACTAGCCCTGGGCTACGCCCTCACGCGCGCTAATGAGCCCTACGAGGCGCTGTTTGAATATGATCAGGCGTTTTTCCGCGCGGGCAACCAACCTGAAGTCGCACGGCAATACATCATTGCCCTGCAACATGCCCGACTGCCAGAACCGGCCTTGCGCCTGGCCCGTCTCAAGCCGGGGCTAGTCGACCGGGGCGTACAGCGCCGTCTGGAAGGCGACGTGGCGGCCGAGCGGGTGCGCCTGTCAGACATGGCGAGCCGCAGCGAGCAGGAGCGCTTCGTCATCGCCGATCGCGCCCTGGCCGACTACGACAAGTTGCTCGCCACGTGGACCCCCGTGGCGGAGGCCCATGACGATGTGCTGCGCTGGCGCATCGATCGCATGGGCGCCCTCAATGCCCGTGCCCGTCGCGCGGAGGTCATTGCGCAATACCAGACGCTGATTGCCGAAGGCGTGAGCATCCCGACCTACGCGCTGCGCTGGGTGGCCTCTTCCTACCTGGAGCAGCGAGAGCCGGAGATCGCCGTCGATTTGTACCGTCGCGTCCTGGCCGCGCCTGATGCAGATCCTGCCGAGCGCTTCGAGGACAGCACGGCGCTCTACTACGCATTGTTGGAAAGTGAGCGGTCTGAAGAGGCCCGCATGCTGGCCGAAGACATGGCGAAATCCCAGCGCCCGCGCATCGAGCTCAAGGGCCTGCCGATCGGCAACCCCAACGACGAATGGATGGATGCCCAGCAACTCGCCGCCCAGGCCGGCACTTATGGCGCCGACCTGCCGTCTGCCGAGGCGCGCCTGGATAGCTTGGTCTATCAGGGCCCAGGCAACACCGGCATACGCCTGGCCCAGGCCGATCTGTACCAGGCCCGGGATTGGCCGCGGTGTTCGGAAAACCTGCTAAAGGAAGTCGAGACCACACTGGCGCGCAACCGTGACCTGGAAATTGCCCAGGCCCGCGCCGCGATGGACTTGCAGGAATGGCGGCAGATGGATGCCCTGACCGACGACGTGGTCGCCCGCTATCCGGAAAACGCCCACGTCAAACGTCTGCAACGCCAACGCGACGTGCACGACATGGCCGAACTGCGCGTCGAAGCCTACACCGGCAAGAGTTTCGGCGGTGGTAACGGGGACGCTGGTGCGGTCACCGGCAGTCGGGATTTCGGTATTGAAACGCTGCTCTACAGCCCGCCCATCGACGAAGACTGGCGGCTGTTCGGTGGTGCTGGCTACGCCACCGGTGATTTCGAAGAAGGTACCGGCCATCACCGTTGGCAGCGCCTGGGTGTGGAGCGTCGTACCCGGGACATGACACTGGAGGCCGAGGTCTCCAATCACGCCTATGGCTCCGGCGATAAACAAGGCGCCCGCCTGGCCGTGGCCCGCGATATCGATGACCACTGGCAGTACGGCGCCAGCCTGGATTACCTCTCGGCCAACACCCCGCTGCGGGCCCTCAACAGCGGAGTCCGTGCCAATGGCGGCAGCGGTTTTGTCCGCTGGCGCGCCAATGAAAGTCGCGAGTGGCGACTGGCTGTCAGCCCGTCCCATTTCAGCGACGGCAATAACCGCCTCGAGACCCAGCTGACCGGTCGCGAAGGGATCTACAGCACGCCGAAGCTGCAAATGGAGCTGGGTCTGGATGTGGCGGCCAGTCGTAACAGCGGCTCTGACGAAGTGCCGTACTTCAACCCCAAGTCGGACTTCAGTGTCATGCCGACTGTGAACGCCAACCACGTGTTGTACCGCCGCTACGAAACCACTTGGAGCCAGCAGTTCCAGGTCGGGGCCGGCAGTTACAGCCAGCGCGACTACAGCACCGCCGCCATGGGACTGCTCGGCTATGGCCAGCGGTTCATCTGGAACGATGTGTTCGAGGCCGGCGCCATGTTGAGCTGGTTGAACCGCCCTTACGACGGCGATCGCGAAAGCGACCTGCGCCTGCTAGTCGACCTCACCTACCGCTTCTAGAAGAGTCTGAAGATGCCTGTCATTTCGCGATTCATCCTTCTGCTGGGCGTCTTGCTGATCAGCGCTTGTGCCCAGCAGGCCCCGGCGTTCACGCCACCCTCGCAGCGCCAGCTGGCGGCCAATGACGCCCCGTGGCCAAAGAACCATGTGCTGGGCATCGCCTACCACGATGTCAACGACCGAGACCCCGACCAGGCGCTGGTAGCCGTGCGTACCGAACGACTGATCGAGCAACTGGCGTGGCTGCGGGAAAACCATTACCAGCCCGTCACGGTGGATCAGATCATCAGCGCCCGCAAGGGCGGCCCGGAACTGCCGCCGCGTGCGGTGCTGCTGAGTTTCGACGACGGCTATTCGAGCTTCTATACCCGCGTCATGCCTATCCTGCGGGCCTATAACTGGCCGGCGATCCTCGCCCCGGTTGGCAGTTGGGTCGACACACCGCAGAACCAGACAGTGGACTTCGCCGGGGTGCCACGCCAGCGTTCCGAGTTCCTGACCTGGGAGCAGATCCGAGAGGTTTCCAAATCGGGCCTGGTGGAAATCGCCGCCCACACCGACGCCAATCACAAGGGCATACTCGCCAACCCGCAAGGCAACCAACAACCGGCGGCGACGACCCGACGCTACGACCCTGCCACCGGCGGCTATGAAACCGAAGCCGATTTCCAGGCGCGCCTGCGCAAGGACGTCGCGGTCATTTCCGAGAAGATTCGCAAGGTCGCGGGCTACAACCCGCGCATCTGGGTCTGGCCATACGGGGAAGCCGACGGCACCGCGTTGCAGGTGATCGGAAGCGAGGGCTACCAAATGGCCCTGACCCTGGAGGACGGCCTCGACAGCCTCGATAACCTGATGGACGGCCCACGGTTCCTGGTGGCGTCCGATCCGGACGGGGCTCATTTTGCCGAAAGCATGGTGTCGGTGCAGACGATCGAGCCGATGCGCGTGGTGCATGTCGACCTGGACTATGTCTACGACCCGGATCCGGCGCAGCAGGAGGCCAATGTCGGCAAGCTGGTCCAGCGCATTTCTGACCTGGGCGCCAACACCGTGTTCCTGCAAGCGTTCGCCGATCCGAAAGGCGACGGCCTGGTGCATTCGCTGTACTTCGCCAACCGTCACTTGCCGGTACGGGCCGACCTGTTCGACCGGGTTGCCTGGCAATTGCGCACCCGCGCCAACGCCAAGGTCTATGCCTGGATGCCGGTGCTCAGTTTCGCCCTCGACGCGAAGCTGTCGCGGGTCCAGCGCTGGGATCCGCAAACCGGCAAGACCGGCGTAGCCCCGGACCAGTACGTGCGCTTGTCGCCGTTCGACCCGAACGTGCGCAAGGTCATCGGTGAGATCTACGAAGACATGGCGCGGATGAGCTCGGTGGACGGTGTGCTCTACCATGATGACGCGGTGTTCTCGGATTTCGAGGATGCCGGCCCCGCCGCCCTGAAGGTCTATGCCGCCAACGGCTTGCCGACGTCCATCGCCGCCCTGCGCGACGATCCGGCAGCGATGCAGCGCTGGACCCGCTTCAAGAGCCGTTACCTGATCGACTTCACCGCTGAGCTGACCGCCAAGGTCCGGGCGATCCGCGGCCCGCAGGTGCGCACGGCGCGCAATATCTTTGCCGAACCGATGCTCAATCCTGAAAGCGAAACCTGGTTCGCCCAGAACCTCGACGATTTCCTCGGCGCCTATGACTGGACCGCCCCGATGGCCATGCCGTTGATGGAAAAACAGACCCTCGCGCAATCCGGGCCGTGGCTGGAACGCCTGGTCCAGACCGTCAAGTCCCGGCCCGGCGCCCTCAAACGCATGGTGTTCGAACTACAGGCCCGTGACTGGGACAGCCGACCGGCGACCGACATCGACGGCGAATGGCTGGCCGACTGGATGGGGCGCCTCAAGCGCCAGGGCGTGACCAGTTTCGGCTACTACCCCGACAACTTCATCGAAGACCAGCCCCCCGTGAAAAACGTGCGGCCGGCGCTCTCCAACAAGTGGAATCCTTGACATGTTTGACAGACTGCTCGCACTGCTGGTGCTGGCGATCGTCCTGGGGGTGCCCCTGGGCCTGATCTTCCTGGCCACCGGGCAATTCCTGATGGACTTCGTGTTCTTCTACCCGTTGTTCATGTCCGGGCTGTGGATCGCCGGCGGCCTGTATTTCTGGCTGCATTGGGAGCGTCACTGGCCCTGGAAGGAGGACACGCTGCCACCGCCCCTGGCTGGCGAACCGCTGATCAGCATCCTGATCCCGTGCTTCAACGAAGGCGATAACGTCGCCGATACCATTCACGCGGCGCTGGGCCAGCATTACCCGAACATCGAAGTCATCGCCATCAACGACGGTTCGAAAGACAACACCGCCCAGATGCTTGACCAACTGGCGACGCAAGACCCGCGCTTGCGGGTGCTGCACCTGGCGGAAAACCAGGGCAAGGCCGTGGCGCTGCGCATGGGGGCCATCGCGGCGCGCAGTGAGTACCTGGTGTGCATCGACGGCGACGCCTTGCTGGCGCCCAACACTTGCGCCTATCTGGTGGCGCCGATGCTGGACAACGCCCGCCTCGGCGCGGTGACCGGCAACCCGCGCATCCGTACCCGTTCGACCCTGGTGGGCCGGGTCCAGGTCGGTGAGTTCTCTTCGATCATCGGCCTGATCAAGCGCACCCAGCGGGTCTTCGGGCGAATCTTCACGGTCTCCGGCGTGATCGTCGCGTTCCGTCGCACCGCCCTGCACCGGGTCGGCTACTGGAGCCCGGACATGATCACCGAAGACATCGACATCAGTTGGAAACTGCAGCTCGATCACTGGAGCATCTTCTACGAGCCGCGCGCGCTGTGCTGGATTCTCATGCCCGAAACCCTGCGCGGCCTCTGGCGGCAACGGCTGCGCTGGGCCCAGGGTGGTGCCGAGGTGTTGTTCAAGAACATCCGTGGCATCTGGCAATACCGCCACCGCTACCTGTGGCCGCTGCTGTTCGAATACTGCCTGTCCACCGGTTGGGCGTTCACCTTCCTGCTGTCGGTGATTTTCTGGGGCGCGGGAAAATTCGTCGAGATGCCGGCGGCCATTGCCGTGGACCACCTGATGCCGCCGGCCTTTACCGGGTTGTTGCTGGCGGTGGTGTGCCTGTTGCAGTTCGCGGTGAGTATCCTGATCGACCGCCGCTACGAAAAAGGCCTGTGGCACATCATGTTCTGGGTGGTCTGGTATCCGTTGGTGTTCTGGTTGATCAGCCTGTTCACCACCCTGGTGAGCTTTCCAAAAGTGCTGTTCGGGCGGCATCAGCAGCGTGCGCGCTGGATCAGCCCGGATCGCGGTATCAAGCCGTTCGATGATCAGGAAGAGGAAGTGATCCGATGAAAATTATCAGGACCCGGCAACGGCCTTTTCTGGTGGTCATCGATGCGTTCTTCACCGTACTGGCCTGGGTAGGCCTGCTCTATCTGCTGGTCAATGGCCTGTGGCCGTTGTTTGCTAGCCAGGCCGGCCCGCGCTTGGGCGGGTCGTTGTTCGACACCCTGGGGACGTTGCAGATCTACGGTTGGATCGCCTTGGTCAACGCGGTGCTGTTGATCAGTTGGGCGCGTTATCAGCAACGCAAGAGCCGCAGCTTCGCCCAACGTCGACTGCCGGCACCGGTGGTGGATGACCAGGGCTTGAGCGCCAGTTTCAAGTTGACCGACGAGCGCCTCGGCACCTTGCGCCAGCCAGGCTCGAAGATCATCCACAACAATCAGGACGGCGACATCAGCCACGTCGTGCCGCACTTCCATTGGCTCAGCCCCGACTTGCAACCGCCGCCCCTCGCGCCACGGGAGCGACCGCAGGTTATCCACTGAAGTCCCGGATCAGCCGCCATGCTTCGTCCACTGGCAACGGTTGTTTCATGCGCTGGGCCAATGCCGCCATGGCCCGGCCTTCATCGCAGGCCACGGCTGCGACAACGAGTCCGTCGTTGCCCAGCAGGGCGATGAAGGGCGGCTGTTCGGGCGTGCCCTTGAATTCCAACTCATCCCAGCGCTCGGCGTGGCCAAGGTAGTCGTAGCGTTTGCCGAAGTGATAGGTCCAGAAAAACGGCACGTCCAGATAGTGTTCGTCACCGCCGAGCATGTTCGCGGCGGCGATGCGCGCCTGTTGCTGGGCCAGGCGCCAATGTTCGATGCGCCGGGGCTGGCCACTGAGGGGGAAAGTCGCGATATCCCCCACCGCCCATAACCCGTCGACTACGCGCATGCCGGCGTCGACGGTCAGTGATTGGTCGGTTTCCCGTGGCAGGTTGGCAAAGGGCTCGGTGGCCGGGCGCACACCGATACCGACAATCACCAGGTCCGCCGCAACGCGCTGGCCATTATCCAGTACCACGGCTTGCACCTGGCCGGCTCCTTCGATCCGCGCCGCTTCGCCGTCGGTGCGATAAATCACGCCGTTGGCCTGATGCCGGGCCAGGATCGCCTTGCCCACGCTTTCACCCAACTGCGCGGCGAAGGGTACGGGATGCCGGGCCAGGACGGTGACCTCCAGTCCACGTTTACGCAACGACGAGGCGACTTCCATGCCGATGAAGCTGTCGCCGATAATCACTGCTCGTTGCGCTGGCCGGGCACTGTCGAGGATCCGTCGGGTGTGATCGATGGTGCGCAGCACAAAGACTTGCGGCAAATCGCTGCCGGGTAGATCCAGGGTCTTGGGCGTCGCACCTGTGGCGATCAGAGCGGCGTCATAGCCCAGGCACTGGCCATCGGCGAGCCAGATCTTGCGTGCGACGGCGTCCAGGCGTGTGACTTCGCCATGGATCCGTTCGATGCGTTGCTGGGTGTAATACGTTTCATCGCGCAGCGGCGAGGTCTCGTCGACGGTCATGTCACCGGCCAGCACGTATTTGCTCAGCACGGTTCGGTCATACCCGGCCGCTGCTTCGCGGTCGATCATCTGGATCCGTCCGCCAAAGCCTTTCTCGCGCAACGCCGCCGCACAAGCCGTGCCAGCCGCTCCGGCTCCGATGATGACGAACGTGCGTGGATCATCGGCGGGCGGGACTTTTTCGGCGGGCAACGGCTGATCATCAACCCAGATGCCACCTTCCCGAACCTCTACGTGGTAACGCGCCAGGCTGTCGAGCGCAGGCGGCTCGCACAGGGCGCCGTCTTCGGCTCGGAACGCCGCCTTGTGCCAAGGGCAGATCAACCGTCCGTGGCAAACCGCCCCCTTGGCCAGTGGCGCGCCAGCGTGCGGGCAGCGGCCCTGGAAGGCGCGGACTTGATCGCCCGCGCGCAGCAGCAGAAGGGGAGTGTCGTTGATTTTCACTTCGAGGCCGCGGTCCTCGCGCACCTCGGCGAAGCGGGCGACCAGATGCAGGGACATGGTGCATCTCCAGCAGGCGTTTCTCATTGGAGTCGAAGGAGTACAACGAGTTTCACTAATTGTCACTGCAACCGGGCCGGCACTGCGGCTATAGTTCGCAGGCCATCCATGGCCTGATCCGCATAAGGTGCCCGGTATGACTCGATTGAACACTCTCTCCCCCTGGTTGGCTGCTGTTGCCTTCGTGCTGTGCACACAAGGGGTTGCCCAGGCCGAGGAGCGTTTCACCCTCAGCATTCCCGGTGTGTCGGACGACCGACTGTTCACCGCGGCGGCCGCCAGCGATGCGAACAATTGCGGTGGCAAGAACATTTCCCCGGCCTTGAGCTGGAATGCCGGCCCGCCGGGCACCCTCAGCTACGCCATCGTCATGTTGGACCCGGACGGCCAGCGGGGGCAGGGCGTCGATCACTGGATCCTCTACGGCATCAAGGCCTCCACCCGGCAGATCCCGACGGGAGCGGGCAGCAAACCCGCGCTGGAAGGCGTGAGTGGCATCAATAGCAAGAACACCCGCGGCTACATCGGCCCTTGCCCGCCCATCGGCGACAGCGCGCATCATTACCTGATCCAGCTGTTCGCCCTGGACCTGCCGCCGGAAGCGCTGCCCGCTGGCCTTACCCGTGCCCAGTTGATGGAAAAGATCAACGGCCACGTACTGCGCAACAGTAGCGTAGTGCGGCGCTATCACCGCTGACGCGAACCTGCCCATGACTGCCACCCATCATCTACCAGGGGAACGATTCGGCCGGTCTGACTACAAGACCCTGGGCCTGGCTGCGCTCGGCGGGGCGCTGGAGATTTACGATTTCATTATCTTCGTCTTCTTCGCCCTGACCCTCAGTCAACTGTTCTTCCCACCGGAAATGCCCGATTGGCTGCGTTTGCTGCAAAGCTTCGGGATATTCGCCACGGGCTACCTGGCCCGGCCGCTGGGCGGCATCCTCATGGCGCACTTCGCCGATCGCCTGGGACGCAAGCGGGTGTTCAGCCTGAGCATCCTGATGATGGCCTTGCCGTGCCTGCTCATCGGGGTGATGCCGACCTATGCGCAAATTGGCTATTTCGCGCCGTTGCTGTTGCTGGCGTTGCGTATCCTGCAAGGCGCGGCGGTGGGCGGAGAGGTGCCGAGTGCCTGGGTGTTCGTGGCCGAACATGCGCCGCTAAAGCACCGCGGCTATGCCTTGGGATTTCTCCAGGCCGGCCTGACCTTTGGCTACCTGCTCGGCGCCTTGACCGCAACGGCGCTGGCGCGGATCTACACACCGACGGAAATCCTCGATTACGCCTGGCGCTTGCCGTTCCTCCTGGGCGGGGTGTTCGGTGTGATCGGCGTCTGGTTGCGCCGTTGGCTGAGCGAGACGCCGATCTTCATGGCCTTGCAAGCCAACCGCGAAGGTGCGGCGGAGCTGCCGCTGCGCACGGTCCTGCGCGATCACCGGCCCGCCTTGCTGCCGGCCGCCATTCTCACCTGCGTGCTGACCAGCGCCGTGGTGGTGTTCGTGGTCATCACCCCCACCGTGATGCAGAAAAGCTTCGGCATGACCCCAGGCCACACTTTCGCCCTGAGTAGCCTGGGCATTGTGTTCCTGAACGTCGGCTGCGTCCTGGCCGGACTCATCGTCGATCGCATCGGCGCCTGGCGCACTGTCCTGCTCTATAGCCTGCTGCTGCCCCTGGGCATCGCCGTGCTCTACGCCAGCCTGATCAACGGCGGCGCCTGGCTGGGCCTGGCCTATGCCGTGGCCGGCCTCGGCTGCGGTGTGGTCGGCGCGGTGCCTTCGGTGATGGTCAGCCTGTTCCCGCCGAAGATCCGCGTGTCCGGCATTTCGCTCACCTACAACATCGCCTATGCGTTGTGGGCGAGCATGACGCCGCTGCTGCTGATTGCACTGGTGCCTTGGAGCCCGTGGGTTTGCGTGGGGTACTGCGTGGTGATGGGGGCGGTGGGCGTGGGGGCGGCGCTGTATTTTCCGGGGCGGGAGCTGAAGGCTGCACGAGCATCGTTGGCGTGTGAGTCGTAGTCCGGCTTTTCAAAGACGCTCGCGCAAGAACTCCAGCATGTGCGCCTGTGCGCGGACCGTCATCAAGGAAACGGCTGGTGAGCTTCTCCAAACCCCGTAGAATGCAACCGTTTTACCCATTACCTCTTCAAGGATGACTTTATCCATGCGAGCTTTTGCTGCAATCCTGGCTTTCTGCCTTTTGGCAGGCTGTGCCTCTAAACCCGATTACTACATTTCCCCCACACCGGTCACGATCCCAAAGACCGCTACTTATTGGATCGACACGTTCAACGTCGAGGTCGTCGGTAAAAACGAACGCTTCCTGCCCGACGAAAAGGTCCGTGAGCAGTTGCATACCGATCTGATCGGTCGCCTGAGCGAAGACAATCGCTATGCTTCCAGCAAGGAAACCGCCGATTATCTCCTGGACGTGAACAGTGTCTACACACGCCGTATCCAGGACACTCACGGTGGCCTCATGAGCAAGATCGTTGCCGACGGTACGCTGCTTGCCAGTGTCGACTACAGTTATCAGGTCAAGGTGAAAAAGGGCGGTGCCGAGGTGTTGCACTTCGCCCAGGCCCGCGAGGGGCTGAGGCCCGGCGGCGCGGTCGGGCAATTTCAGAACATGCGAAGCCTGGCCGGTGCCTTGACGAACAAGGGCAACTCCGAAGTCGAAGAGTTTTACACCAGCGTGTTGAGCCGCTTCATCTCTGATGACCTACGGGCCATTCCGTCCCGCTAGTCGACGCCGCTCCAATGAATGCCACTGCCGTAACCCGACCGGCCCGCCTTGCTCACCAGCGCCATGTTCTACGCTGGCCTGATCAACGGCGGCACCCGGCATCGCCAGTGGCTTTAAATGGCCCGATCGATACAATGTCTGCGCTGTGCGGGGCCTAAACCCCTTTGTCCTGCACTGTTTGATACCGGCTTTGACTCAAGGAATAGTCCATGGAACTGCGTCAGTTACTCGTACCGATTGCTGCTCTCGTCACCTGCGCCAGCACATACGCCGCAACGCCTTCATTCGAAAATTTTGTCGCTTGTGATGCAAGCTCCTTGGCAGTTGTTAGCCAGCCTGCGCTCAAGGAGCGCGTTTCCAGTCAACTCGAAAACGGGCAGATCAAACTCAGTGGTGGTACTAAAACCGATTTGGGCCAGCGCTGGGTTTTCGACAAACCTGTGGTTGTCGACGGTATTTCCCTGACCGGTTTTTTTGCCGAGGATGTCGATCTGATGGGCTCTCGCGTCATCAACTGGGGTTTCTACACGCAACAGAGCCCTGACGAACTCTTTGCCCATTTTCAGAAAGTCACCGGTGCCGATCTGGAAAAAACCAACGGGATTTATGCCCGTGCCCAGATCTGGTCCCACAAACAGTCCGCCTGGGTGTCCGAAAAGGGTGATAGCACCGCAGGCAAGCTGGTGACCGACACGGCGGAACGGATATTGATGGTGGAGCCGGGTCCCGGGGATTTGGCCAAGACCAGCAAGGGCATGTTGACGTGCTCAGTCCAAGGCAACGTCACCGAAGCGATGCTCAAGACCACGCGGCCTGACTTGATCAGATAAATACGCTTGGGCCAGCCAATCCCGCTAGTCGACACGGTTCCAATGAATGCCACCGCAGTAACCCGACCGGCCCGCCAGGGTTGGTCCGGTTCTGCTTTTGAAGCATCCCGCAAAAAAAAATTCCGGCCGTTAACCCGAATCATGGATGCCTTGCGTCTGACCCAGTGAACGAAACTTCCACTTTCGAGGTTCAGCCCATGTCCCGTCCTCTTCCATTCCTGCGTCCTGCTGCCCAGGGTTTCGCCGTGACCTTGCTGGTGACGCTGGCCGGCTGCGGGCTGTCTTCGTCCCGGGAGGTCGCCAAGCCTGCCGACGTGGCGTCTCCCAGCTCGGCCCTGATAGGCGAAGTCGCCTATGAGCCATCCATGGCCAAGCGCAGCGTGGCGCCGTCACCGATGGTGGTGAGCGATGCCCCGGCCATGGACTACCGCAGCGAGCCGCGCGAGCAATATGAAAAGCTGCCCGACAATCCGATCCATAGCGTGATGGAAACGCCAGTCTCGACCTTCAGCGTGGATGTCGATACGGGTAGCTACGTCAACGTACGACGTTTCCTCAATCAAGGTAGCCTGCCGCCCGAAGGTGCCGTGCGACTGGAGGAAATGGTCAATTACTTTCCTTACGCCTACACCTTGCCCACCGACGGTTCACCTTTTGGAGTGACCACCGAAGTGGCCCCGTCGCCGTGGAATCCCCATACCCGCTTGTTGCGCATTGGCATCAAGGCGTCTGACCGCGCCGTGGCGGAACTGGCGCCCGCCAACCTGGTGTTCCTGGTGGATGTGTCCGGCTCCATGGACCGCCGTGAAGGCCTGCCGCTGGTCAAGAGCACCTTGAAGCTGCTGGTGGATCAGTTGCGCGACCAGGACCGGGTGTCGCTGGTGGTGTATGCCGGCGAATCGCGGGTGGTGCTCAAGCCCACTTCGGGCCGCGACAAAGCGACGATCCGCAACGCCATCGATCAATTGGACGCCGGCGGCAGCACCGCAGGGGCCTCGGGCATCGAACTGGCCTATCGGATGGCGCGGGAAAGTTTTATCGACAAGGGCATCAATCGCATCCTGCTGGCCACCGATGGCGACTTCAACGTCGGCGTCAGCGATTTCGACAGCCTCAAGCAGATGGCCGTGGAACAACGTAAAAGCGGGGTCTCGCTGACGACGCTGGGCTTTGGCGTGGACAACTACAATGAACACCTCATGGAGCAACTGGCCGACGCCGGGGATGGCAACTATGCCTACATCGACAACCTGCTCGAAGCGCGCAAGGTGTTGGTGGACCAGCTCAGCTCCACCCTGGCGGTGGTGGCGCGGGATGTGAAGTTGCAAGTGGAATTCAATCCTGCCCAGGTCAGCGAATATCGCCTGTTGGGGTATGAGAACCGTGCGCTCAAGCGTGAGGATTTCAACAATGACAAGGTCGATGCGGGTGAGATTGGTGCCGGGCATACGGTCACGGCGTTGTATGAAATCGTTCCGAAGGGCGAACCAGGCTGGCTGGAGCCGTTGCGCTATGCCAACCCGCCAAAACAGGAGGGCAAGAGCAGCGAGCTGGCGATGTTGCGGGTGCGCTACAAGCCTGCCGCCGGCGGTAGCAGCCGCTTGATCGAGCACCCCATCGTCAGAGCAGCGCAAAATGACAAAGCCAGTGATGACCTGCGCTTTGCCGCTGCCGTGGCCGCGTTTGCCCAGCAGCTCAAGGGCGATGGACGCTACATTGGCAACCTGAGTTTGCGTGACACCGCTGGCCTGGCCCGTTCTGCTCGAGGCGAAGACCCGTTTGGCTTGCGCGCCGAGTTCGTGCAATTGGTCGAGCTGGCACAGAGTCTGAAACCAGTACCGTGACCGCGAAAGGAGTTCGCACTGGTGGCCTGTACGGTTAATTCGAGTACTCAAATAGATGCGTGCGCCGTTTGATACCCTCAGCGACGAATCGCTGCTAGCCCGCTATCGCGATGGCGACGGGGCTTCTTTCGAAGCCCTGTACGCCCGTCATCGCCAGGGGCTTTACCATTTTCTCATGTCGTTGAGCAATAAAGCCGAACTGGCCGAGGAAGTTTTCCAGGAAACGTGGCTCAGTTTGATCCGCAGCACTACGCAGCCACAGGGACGGGCGAGCTTTCGTACGTGGTTGTTCCAGATTGCCCGCAATCGGTTGATCGACCAGTGGCGTCGACACGGCGTCCACAGCCCGTTGCACGACCCTTACGATGAGCAATTGCATGTCCAGTGCGACGAGACCACCAGTCCTGAGCGCCAGTTGAGCCTGAGCCGCGATCAGGGCCGGTTGGAGGCCGCGTTGCAAGCCTTGCCCGAGGACCAGCGGGAAGTGTTTCTGCTGCGCCTGCACGGCGACCTGGACCTGGCGCAGATCGCTGCCTTGACCGGCGCCCCACTGGAAACGGTAAAAAGCCGTTTGCGTTACGCCCAGCAGAAATTGCAACGCCTGCTGGCCGAGGAGGTACCCGCATGATTGATTCCCGACAGACCTCGCAACCCACTGACGAGGGGATGGTCGAGCATTTCCGTCAACACACGGCCGGTGAGCCGCCGGCTTCCCTGGACGCCCTCATCCTGGCCACCGCCCGCCGAGAAGCCCCGACGCCTGCTCCGAGCTTGTGGCAGCGCTGGCTGCGGGCCTGCCAACGGCCGCGCTGGCAAATGGCATTCGCCTCAGTGGCGGGGCTAGCGCTGGTCATTGGCCTGGTAGTGCGTTCGCCGGTGCCCCAAGGCGAATTGTCTTCGCCCGCCTCCATGGAATTTTCCGCCCGCCAGCAAGAGGCGCTCGTTGCGCCAGCCGCGCCCATCGCCATGCCCGCGCCTGCGCCGATGACCGCGACCAAGCCTCAGGCCGACACGCTCCAAGGCTCATTGAGCGCCGAGCAACCTGCGGTGGAGGAGCCCGCGGCGAAGATGAGCAAGCGTTCGGCCGTTGTCCAGCCATCGTTGGAACAGGGCTTGTTGCAAATCCTGCGCTTGCGTCAGGCGGGGGACAGCAAGAAGGCCGATGAAGAGCTGCTCAAGCTGCACCAACGCTTTCCCGAGGAGGATTTGCCTGCGCGGTTGGAGGCGTTGCAAAAGCGCTGAGCAAAACAACGGCGAAAAAAAACCGACATTGGCTGTCGGTTTTTTTTCACGTTGCGCAACGATGCTCAGATCGTCAGCGTCCAATCGTAATCCACGATCAGCGGCGCATGCTGCGAGAACCGTGGCTGGCGCGGCAGGCGGGCGCTGCGTACGAAGCGGCGCAGCCCAGGCGTCAGCAACTGGTAGTCGAAGCGCCAGCCGAGGTTGAGCATCTCGGCTTGTTCGTTGTCCGGCCACCAGCTGTACTGGTCGCCTTCGCGGCTGACTTCGCGCAGGGCGTCGACATAGCCCATGTTGCCGACGATCTCGTCCATCCAGGCCCGTTCCGGTGCCAGGAATCCAGGAGATTGCTGGCTGTCGCGCCAGTTCTTGATGTCCAGCTTCTGCTGCGCCACGTACAGCGAGCCACAATAGATGTACTCGCGACGTTTGCGCCGCTGTTTATCCAGGTAACGGGCGAAGTCGTCCATCAACTTGAATTTCTGGTTCAAATCTTCATCGCCGTTCTGCCCCGACGGGAGCAGTAAGGTCGCGATGCTGACCTTGTCGAAATCGGCTTGCAGGTAGCGCCCGTAGCGGTCCGCCGTCTCGAAACCGAGACCATTGATGACAGCCTTCGGTTGCAGCCGCGAATACAAGGCCACGCCACCCTGGGCGGGGACTTCGGCATCGCAGGCATAAAGGAAGTAACCATCCAGTTGGAAGGCTGCATCGTCCAGTTCAAAGGCGGAGGCGCGGGTGTCCTGCAGGCAGATGACGTCGGCATTCTGTGCTTGCAGCCAACTGAGCAAACCACGCTCCACTGCAGCCTGAATACCATTGACGTTCACACTGATGATCCGCATAAATGGCCCCAAAAATCACGTGCGTGTATGATACACGCCGTCTACCTATTTAGCTAAATCCGCGGTATTTGAGGCTTTTTTCATGCAGGCGTATCAGCGCGATTTCATTCGTTTTGCCATCGATCGCGGCGTTTTGCGCTTCGGTGAGTTCACCCTCAAGTCCGGACGCACCAGCCCGTACTTCTTCAATGCCGGCCTGTTCAACAGCGGTTCCGCCCTGGCGCAACTGGGCCGGTTCTATGCGGCGGCCATCGTCGAGAGCGGCATCCCGTTCGACGTGCTGTTCGGCCCGGCCTACAAAGGCATCCCGCTGGCCGCCACCACCGCGGTCGCCCTGGCCGAACACCACGGCCGTGACTTGCCCTGGTGCTTCAACCGCAAGGAAGCCAAGGCCCATGGCGAAGGCGGCAGCCTGGTGGGTGCACCGCTGACCGGTGAAGTGCTGATCATCGACGACGTGATCACCGCCGGTACCGCCATCCGCGAAGTGATGCAGATCATCGGCTCCCAGGAAGGCGCCAAGGCCGCCGGCGTGCTGATCGCCCTGAACCGCCAGGAGCGCGGCAACGGCGAGCTGTCGGCGATCCAGGAAGTGGAGCGCGACTTCGGCATCCCGGTGATCAGCATTGTGTCGCTGACCCAGGTCCTGGAGTTTTTGGCCGACGATCCACAGCTCAAGCAGCATTTGCCGGCAGTCGAGGCTTATCGGGCGCAGTTCGGTGTCTGAAGGCTTTTGATTCCTGTGGCGAGGGAGCAAGCTCCCTCGCCACAAAAGCATCATCTGAAAAGTGGTGTAAAAAAGACCCCGCTCAACCAGGTTGAGCGGGGTCTTTTTTATGGGTATCGCTTAAGGACGCTTGCGATTACTGATCAACGTGCCCACGCCGGTGTCGGTGAAGATCTCCAGCAGGATCGCATTCGGCACCCGGCCATCGATGATCAGCGAGCTGCCGACGCCGCCCTGTACCGCTTCCAGCGCACAGCGGATCTTCGGCAGCATGCCGCCGTAGATGGTGCCGTCGGCGATCAGGTCATCGACCTGTTGGGTCGACAACCCGGTCAGTACCTTGCCCGATTTGTCCATCAGGCCGGCAATGTTGGTCAGCAGCATCAGCTTCTCGGCTTTCAGCGCTTCGGCCACCTTGCCGGCCACCAGGTCGGCGTTGATGTTGTACGACTCGCCGTTGGCGCCCACGCCGATAGGGGCGATCACCGGGATGAAGTCCCCCTTGACCAGCAGGTTGAGCAGGTCGGTGTTGATACCGACCACTTCGCCCACATGACCGATGTCGATGATTTCCGGTTGGGTCATCTCGGGTGTCTGGCGGCTGACGGTGAGTTTCTTCGCACGGATCAGCTCGGCGTCCTTGCCTGTCAGGCCGATGGCGCTGCCGCCATGACGGTTGATCAGGTTGACGATGTCCTTGTTGACCTGGCCGCCCAGGACCATCTCCACCACGTCCATGGTCTGGGCGTCGGTCACGCGCATGCCATCGATGAAGTGGCTTTCAATGGACAGGCGCTTGAGCAGGTCACCGATCTGCGGACCACCCCCATGCACCACCACCGGGTTGATGCCCACGGCCTTCATCAGCACGATGTCGCGGGCGAAGCCGGTTTTCAGCTCCTCGCTTTCCATCGCGTTGCCGCCGTATTTGATCACCAGGGTCTTGCCGACATAGCGTCGGATGTAAGGCAATGCTTCGGACAGGACCTTGGCGGTATGGGCGGCGGCTTCGCGTTCGAGGGTCATTCAGGGCTCCGGTAGTGCTTCAAATAATCAAAACGGTAGTTGAAGATCAGGTGCAACACGTTTGAGTTGGGTGTGGAACACATCCTTGATGCGCTGCAGTTCGGCCTCGTTATCGGCCTCGAAGCGCAATACCAGCACCGGCGTGGTGTTGGATGCGCGAACCAGGCCCCAGCCATGGGGATAGTCGACCCGCACACCGTCGATGGTGGTCAGTTCGGCGCCTTCGCCCCATTGAGCGTCGTGCAGTGCATCAATGATGCTGAATTTGCTCTCTTCGGTCACATGGATATTGATTTCCGGCGTAGAAATATCGTTCGGGAAGGTCGCAAACAACTCTTCAGCCGTTGATTTCTCCTTGCTGAGGATCTCCAGCAGACGCGCGGCGCTGTAGATGCCGTCGTCGAAACCGAACCAGCGCTCCTTGAAGAAGATGTGGCCGCTCATCTCGCCAGCCAGCAGGGCGCCGCTCTGCTTCATCTTCTTCTTGATCAACGAATGGCCGGTTTTCCACATCAATGGGCGACCGCCGTATTGCTTGATTAGTGGCACCAGGCGACGGGTGCACTTGACGTCGAAAATGATCTCGGCATCGGGGTTGCGTGCCACCACGTCCTTGGCGAACAGCATCAGCAGGCGGTCCGGGAACACCACGCTGCCGGTGTCGGTCACCACGCCGACGCGGTCGCCGTCGCCGTCGAAGGCCAGGCCCAGGTCGGCGTTGGTTTCCTTGACCTTGGCGATCAGGTCTTCGAGGTTCTCCAGCTTGCCCGGATCCGGATGGTGGTTAGGGAAGTTGCCGTCGACGTCGCAGAACAGCGGGATGACTTCGCAGTTCAGGGCTTCGATCAGTTGCGGGGCGATCACGCCGGCCGCGCCGTTGCCGCAGTCGACCACCACTTTCAGGCGCCGCGCGAGCTTCACATCCTTGACGATCTCGTCGTTGTAGCGCTCCAGGATGTCGACCTTGGTCACGCTGCCTTTGCCGCTGCTCAGGTCGTTGGTCTTGAGGCGGGTGTGAAGGGCCTGGATCTGCTCGTTGGCGAGGGTGTCGCCGGCGATGACGATCTTGAAGCCGTTGTAGTTCGACGGGTTGTGGCTGCCGGTGAGCATCACGCCGGATTTGCCGGCCAGCACGTTGGCGGCGTAATACAGCGCCGGAGTCGGCACCAGGCCCACGTCGCTGACATGGCAGCCGCTGTCGGCAATGCCCTTGATCAATTGTGCGACCAGCTCAGGGCCCGACAAGCGACCGTCGCGGCCGACGCACACGTTCGGTTCGCCCTGGGCCAGGCTCTGGGAACCGATGGCGCGACCGATCCAGTAGGCGGTTTCGGCGGTGAGGGTTTCCGGTACCACGCCACGGATGTCGTAGGCGCGGAAGATGCTCTCAGGGAAGATCGGGGCGATTGCGGCTGGGGTGTTCATGGGTGGGGCGCTCTATCAGGAAGGTGATTGGACAGGCCAGTGAAATGCACTGACAGGCTCAAGCTGAAGGGTATGACGGCGTTTTCGACAGAGAGTTCGTGCTGTGAAAGTGCCATGAGACAGCGTTACCTTCGATTCACTCGCCTAATACCTTGATTCCTGTTGGGAAAGCTCGCCGCCAGCCTGTGCGCATTTTTTCGTCCTGAAACAGAAGCTTAACAAACGGGCCGGGCAGAAAACCCGGCCTGGTACCCGAATCAATGACTGCCGGAATGCCCAAAACCACCCGCGCCGCGCTGGCTTTCGTCGAACTCGTCCACCAGTTCGAAGTGGGCCTGGACCACCGGCACCAGCACCAACTGGGCAATGCGCTCGCCCACGGCGATGTTGAAGGTGGTGTGGCCGCGGTTCCAGCACGACACCATCAGCTCGCCCTGGTAATCGGAGTCGATCAGGCCGACGAGGTTGCCCAGCACGATGCCGTGCTTATGGCCCAGGCCCGAGCGTGGCAGGATCAGGGCGGCCAGGCCTGGGTCGCCGATGTAGACCGACAGGCCGGTGGGGATCAGCAAGGTCTGGCCCGGCTCCAGGATTGTGTCCTGCTTGAGCATCGCCCGCAGGTCGAGGCCGGCGGAGCCTGGTGTGGCGTATTGCGGCAGAGGGAATTCGCTGCCGATGCGTGGGTCGAGGATCTTGGCTTGTAGAGCGTGCATGAAAATTAAACCTGGTTCAGCCGTTCGGCGATGAAGGTGATCAGTTGGCGGGCGATCTTGCCCTTGCTGGTCTGGGCGAAAAGGGTGGCATGCAACTGGCGGTCGATCACGCTGCAGGCGTTTTCTTCGCTGTTGAAGCCGATGCTCGGGTTGGCGACGTCGTTGGCGACGATCAGGTCCAGGTTCTTGTCCTTGAGCTTGCGTGCGGCGTAATCGAGCAGGTGCTCGGTCTCGGCGGCGAAGCCGACGCTGAACGGACGGTCGGGGCGGGTCGCGATGGTCGCCAGGATATCCGGGTTACGCACCATTTGCAGGAGCAGTCCGTCGCCGCTTGTAGGGTCTTTCTTCAATTTTTGCGGGGCGATGACCTCAGGGCGGTAATCCGCGACCGCCGCGGAGGCGATGAACAGGTCGCATGGAATGGCCGCTTCGCAGGCCGCGAGCATGTCGCGGGCACTGACCACGTCGATGCGCGTGACCCGGTCCGGGGTCGGCAGGTGCACGGGGCCGGTGATCAGCGTCACCCGGGCGCCGGCTTCCACGGCGGCTTCGGCCAGGGCGAAACCCATTTTCCCGGAGCTGTGGTTGGTGATGTAGCGCACCGGGTCGATGTTTTCCTGGGTCGGCCCGGCCGTGATCAGCACGTGTTTGCCGGTCAGGGTCTGGCGCTTGAAGCAATCGGCGGCGCATTGGGCCAGGTCGGTGGCTTCCAGCATGCGGCCCATGCCGACATCGCCGCAGGCCTGGCTACCGGAGGCCGGGCCGAAGACTTTCAGCTCGCGGCTTTGGAGTAACTGCAGGTTGGCCTGGGTGGCCGGGTCGCGCCACATGGCCTGGTTCATGGCCGGTGCGACGGCGACCACCGCGTCGGTGGCGAGTACCAGGGTGGTCAGCAGGTCATCGGCGATGCCTTGGGCCAGGCGGGCGATCAGGTCGGCCGTGGCCGGGGCGATCAGCACCAGGTCGGCCCATTTGGCCAGTTCGATATGGCCCATGGCGGCTTCGGCCGCCGGGTCGAGCAAATCCAGGTGGACCGGATGGCCGGACAGGGCCTGCATGGTCAGCGGGGTGATGAACTCGCTGCCGCCGCGGGTCATCACGACCCGTACTTCCGCGCCCTGGTCGATAAGCCTGCGGACCAGCTCGGCGCTCTTGTAGGCAGCAATGCCGCCGCCGACGCCCAGAACGATGCGTTTTCGATACAGCCGCTGCATAAGCCTGCCTTTGGATTTCAGTGGTCAGTGCAAGGCGAACCCAGGACAGCAGCCTGCCCGGGTGCAAATCGCCTGCAAAAAAAGATGGGCTACGATATCACAGCGACCGCTACGGAACAGCGGCGCCCATGATCAGGGAGAGACTATGAGTATTCGCGATTGGCCCGCGGCGGAACGCCCGCGGGAGAGGTTACTGGCGCTGGGGGCGGGGAGCCTTTCGGACGCCGAGCTGCTGGCGATTTTTTTACGAACCGGTGTGGCGGGCAAAAGCGCGGTGGAGCTGGCGCGACAACTCTTGATTCAATTTGGCAGCCTGCGCGCGCTGCTTGAAGCCGATCAGCTCACTTTCAGCAATCATGTCGGGCTCGGACCGGCGAAGTTTGCCCAGTTGCAAGCGGTGCAGGAGATGAGCCGTCGGCATTTGGCTGAACGGACACGGGAAAAACCTACGCTGGAAAGCCCATTCGCGGTTCGTGAGTACCTGAAATCGATGTTGCGCCACGAACCTCATGAGGTGTTCGGTTGCCTGTTCCTCAACGCCAAGCACCAGGTGCTGACCTTCGAGGCGCTGTTCCGCGGCTCCATCGACAGCGCCAGCGTTTATCCCCGGCAGGTGGTCAAGAGGGCGCTGGCCCACAACGCCGCTGCGCTGATCCTGTGCCACAACCACCCTTCTGGCAACACCGAGCCCAGCCAGGCCGACCGGGTGCTTACCGAACGGCTTCAGGAGGCGCTGGATTTGATCGATGTGCGCGTGCTCGACCACATCATCATCGGTGACGGCGAGCCGCTGTCGATGGCGGAGTATGGGTGGGTGTGAGGCAGCTGCAAGCCGCGAGCTGCGAGCGGCAAGTCAGAGCTGCGCGCACCTGCTCTTGACTTGCGCTTGAAGCTTGCAGCTCACGGCTTGAAGCCGACCTTGGAATAGTCCTGCCGTCCAAACGGGCTGACCGAATATCCCTGCACATCCTTGCGCACCAGGGCGAAGGCGGTGGGGTGGGCCAAGGGCAGCCACAGGGCCTGTTGCTGGATAAGCGTTTGGGCCTGCTCGTAGAGCTTGGTGCGCACCCCTTGTTCGCCGGTGGTCTTGCCGGCGCTGATGAGCTTGTCCAGGTCAGTGTTGCAGTAACGCGCGAAGTTAGTGCCGGACTTGACCGCGGCGCAGGCAAATTGCGGGGTGAGGAAGTTGTCCGGGTCGCCGTTGTCGCCGGCCCAGCCCATGAACAACAGGTCATGTTCGCCGGCCTTGGCGCGACGGATCAGTTCACCCCACTCGATCACCCGGATTTCGGCCTGGATGCCGATTTCCGCCAGGTCGGATTGCAGCAATTGCGCGCCGATGCTGGGGTTGGGATTGAGCAGGCTGCCGGAGGGGCGGGTCCAGATGGTGGTCTGGAAGCCTTCCTTCAAACCGGCCTTGGCCAGCAGCTCCCGAGCCTTGGCCGGGTCATGGGCGTAGCCGGGCAAGCTCTTGGCGTAGCTCCAGGTGTTCGGTGGATAAGGGCCATTGGCGGCTTCGGCGGTGCCTTCGAAGACGGTCTTGAGGTAGCTCGCCTTGTCGAAGGCGAGGTTGATGGCTTGCCGCACCTCGGGCTTGTCCAGGGGAGGGTGCTGGCTGTTGATCGCCACGAACGCGGTCATGAAGGCGTCGGTCTGGGCCACGGCCAGCGTAGACTCCTGCCTGGCGGCCTGGACGTCCAGCGGCTTGGGCGAGAGGGCGATCTGGCATTCGTTGCGTCGTAATTTCTGCAAACGCACATTGGCGTCCGGCGTGATGGCGAAGATCAGCGGATCGACTTGCGGCTTGCCGGCGAAATAATCGCCGTTGGCTTTGTAGCGAATCGAGGCATCCTTCTGGAACCGGCTGAAAACGAACGGGCCGGTGCCGACCGGCTGGCTATTGAGTTTTTCCGGCGTACCGGCGTTCATCAACTGGTCGGCGTATTCGGCTGAATAGATGGACGCAAAGCCCATGCTCAACGTCGCCAGGAAAGTCGAGTCGGCATGGTCCAGGGTAAAGCGCACGGTCAGTGGGTCGAGTGCGTCGATTTTCGTGATCAGCGCCGGCAGTTGCATGGATTGGGCATGGGGGAAGCCGCTTTGCGCGACTTTGTGCCAAGGGTTTGCCGGATCGAGCATGCGCTCGAAGCTGAACTTCACGTCCTCGGCGGTCAGGTCGCGGCGCGGCGTGAAGTATTCGGTACGATGGAACTTGACCCGCGGGTGGAGCTTGAACACATAGGTCAGCCCATCGGGTGAGACCTCCCAACTGTCGGCCAGGCTGGGGACCACTTTACCGCTGGCGGTGTCGAAATCCACCAGGCGGTTCATCAGCACGTCGGCGGAGGCGTTGGTGGTGGTCAACGAGTTGTACTGGACCACATCGAAGCCTTCCGGGCTGGCCTCGGTACAGACCGTCAGGGCGGCAGCGTGGGCCAACGGGCTGATCAGCAGAGGGGCGAGCAACAGTGGTAGGGCGGCGAGGCGCATCGGTAGGTTTTCCTGTGCAGGTCGAAGGCCCATCTGCGAGTGCAGTCTGGAAAACGCCTACCCTAGTGGGCCCGCCGGTAAATGACTATCCCCTTTTTGCATTTTCCGGTCCCCAGTGCCGGCGCATCGATGGTCAAGGTCGGTCATTGGTCAATAAAAACGGTATGCCGCGACGAGCGGTCACTGACAGCGCCAGCCCTTGCCCCAGCCGCCCGGGACGGTTGGCCGAGAATTTCCCATGAAGACAAATCACATCGGCTGTTGTTGCGCTGTAGTCTTTCTGGTATAAAGCAGCGCTCTTTTCTAGGGGCCCGGTTCCTTCACTGTAGGTGTAGCCGGTAAGACCCTTAAAGAAACGCGGCGCCTGGCGCCAAATGACTGAGAGATTAAGCGGCCAACCCATGCCGGGTTGGGCATGTGGTTTTAGAGGGCTGAGGCATGTCTAGAGTCTGTCAAGTTACCGGTAAGGGTCCGGTGACTGGGAATAACATTTCCCACGCAAACAACAAAACCCGTCGTCGTTTCCTGCCGAACCTGCAGCATCACCGCTTCTGGGTTGAGTCCGAGAAACGTTTTGTACGTCTGCGCGTATCTGCCAAAGGCATGCGTATCATCGACAAGCGCGGCATTGATGTCGTGCTGGCCGAACTTCGCCGCGATGGCAAGGTTTAAGGGAGCTAATCATGCGTGAATTGATTCGTTTGATCTCGAGCGCCGGTACTGGTCACTTCTACACTACCGACAAGAACAAGCGTACTACCCCGGACAAGATCGAGATCAAGAAATATGATCCGGTTGTTCGCAAGCACGTGATCTACAAGGAAGGCAAAATCAAGTAATTGATTTTTCCCTCTTACGAAAAAGGCCCGTATCGCGAGATACGGGCCTTTTTTGTTGCCGTCTGGTCAGTGCGGGGCGGATCAGCCGCAGTTGATGCTGACGATGACTCTGTCGGCATTGGTGTGCAGGTTGATGCGGCGCGGACGCAGATCCCAGCTTGTAGGGTATTTGGGGCCTGTAGCACGCACAGGCGCACCATTGGCCAGGGCGCGAACCTCTTCAAGCAACTCTGGGGTGCATTTTTGGCCGATGGTGTACTGGGCGATGGCGAGATCGCATTGATCGGGTAAGACGGGCATATTGCCTCCTTGCGATTAGTCAGGTTAGGGCGCTCACTTGTCGGCCTGGCTGCACATCCTGTGTGATCCCGGTGCGACAATAGAATTCGTGGCGCGGCAGGCAGTCTCGGTTGACTGACGGGGCATTGACCAGCGAAAGAGTGTCAGCGTCTTTTTCGGCGCGGGCTCAAGCCTTCTGTTCAAACACCACGTAAATCTTGCGGCACGGCTCCAGCACCTCCCAGGTGCCCTTGAAGCCGGCCGGGATCACGAAGCGATCGCCGGCTCGCAGGGTCTTGGCGTTGCCGTCGCTGTCGCGCAATACAGAGACGCCTTGGACGATCTCGCAATATTCGTGTTCGGTGTAGTTGACCGTCCACTGGCCCACGGCGCCTTCCCACACGCCTGCGTTCATTTGCCCACACGGGCTGCTGTAGTGGTTGAACACGGCTTGTTCGGGGTCGCCCTTGAGCACTTTGGCTGGATCCGGGCGATAGCGATCGGCAGCGGTGATGGCCTGGTTGAAATCGACGATGTCCTGGATGCTCATGCTGTAACCCCAGTGATGGCTCGGAAGGTTTCGAGTCTATGTTTATTAAAACGAACATCGCAAGGCGGTTTGCCCGCGTTATGTCAAATATATTGAAACTGGACCGGCCGCTGGTTTAGGGTGGTGGGTGCCTTGTGCCCAAAGCAGGCTGGCCGGGCAGAATTCGTTGGACGCTGCGCACCGCGTGGCGTTCTTACTCAAATAAGAGGAGGACACACGCATGACCACCCTGACTCGTGCCGATTGGGAGCAGCGCGCCCGCGACTTGAAGATCGAAGGCCGCGCCTTCATCAACGGCGAGTACACCGATGCGGTGTCCGGCGAGACCTTCGAGTGCCTCAGTCCGGTCGACGGTCGCCTGCTGGGCAAGGTCGCCAGTTGCGACGTGGCCGACGCACAGCGTGCCGTTGAGAGTGCTCGCAGTACCTTCAACTCCGGCGCCTGGTCGCGCCTGGCACCCAGCAAGCGCAAGGCGGCGATGATCCGTTTTGCCGCCCTGCTCAAGCAGAACGCCGAAGAACTGGCCCTGCTCGAAACCCTGGACATGGGCAAGCCGATCAGCGACTCCCTGAACATCGATGTCCCCGGCGCGGCTCAGGCGTTGAGCTGGAGCGGTGAAGCCATCGATAAACTCTACGACGAAGTGGCCTCGACTCCACACGACCAATTGGGCCTGGTGACGCGTGAGCCGGTGGGTGTCGTGGGGGCTATCGTGCCGTGGAACTTCCCGTTGCTGATGGCCTGCTGGAAGCTTGGCCCGGCGTTGTCCACCGGTAACTCGGTGGTGCTCAAGCCGTCGGAAAAATCCCCATTGACCGCCATTCGCATCGCGGCCCTGGCCGTTGAGGCCGGTATTCCGAAGGGTGTGCTGAACGTGCTGCCGGGTTATGGTCATACCGTCGGTAAGGCACTGGCCCTGCACATGGACGTCGATACGCTGGTGTTCACCGGCTCCACCAAGATCGCCAAGCAACTGATGATTTATGCCGGCGAATCCAACATGAAGCGTATCTGGCTGGAAGCCGGTGGCAAGAGCCCGAACATCGTGTTTGCCGATGCGCCCGACCTGCAAGCCGCCGCCGAAGCCGCCGCCAGCGCGATCGCCTTCAACCAGGGCGAAGTCTGCACCGCCGGTTCGCGGTTGTTGGTGGAGCGTTCCATCAAGGACAGCTTCCTGCCGCGGGTGATCGAGGCCCTCAAGGGCTGGAAACCGGGCAATCCACTGGACCCGGCCACCAACGTTGGCGCCCTGGTCGACACCCAGCAGATGAACACCGTGCTGTCCTACATCCAGGCCGGTCACAGCGACGGCGCCAAACTGGTGGCCGGCGGCAAGCGTATCCTCGAGGAAACCGGTGGCACCTACGTCGAGCCGACGATTTTCGACGGCGTGAACAACGCCATGAAAATCGCCCAGGAAGAGATTTTCGGCCCGGTATTGTCGGTCATCGCCTTCGATACCGCCGAAGAGGCGGTCCAGATTGCCAACGATACGCCGTACGGCCTGGCCGCAGCGGTATGGACCAAGGACATCTCCAAGGCACACCTGACCGCCAAGGCCTTGCGGGCCGGTAGCGTGTGGGTCAACCAGTACGATGGCGGCGACATGACCGCGCCGTTTGGTGGCTTCAAGCAGTCGGGCAACGGCCGAGACAAGTCGTTGCATGCCTTTGACAAGTACACCGAGCTGAAGGCGACCTGGATCAAGCTCTGACGCAGGTCCCTTTTGTGGGAGCGGGCTTGCTCGCGAAGGCGGT
Organism: Pseudomonas citri; assembly: GCF_025336485.1. Taxonomy (GTDB): domain Bacteria; phylum Pseudomonadota; class Gammaproteobacteria; order Pseudomonadales; family Pseudomonadaceae; genus Aquipseudomonas; species Aquipseudomonas citri. Next base: position 29,180 of record NZ_JAODAB010000006.1, read on the forward strand.
TTAACATTCAACAGCTAAGTTGACTGACACTCCGCTTTCGCGAGCAAGCCCGCTCCCACAGTATTTTTTATACCCCTCCACAGGAGCGTGGACATGCGTTGGGCGACTTACTTCGCCGTGCTGGCGTCTGTGCTGAGCGTCGGCCTGGCCTTGGGCGTGAGCATGCCGTTGGTGTCGCTGCGCCTGGAGGGCTGGGGCTATGACTCGTTTGCCATCGGGGTGATGGCGGCGATGCCGGCCGTAGGTGTATTGCTCGGCGCCAAGGTATCGAGCCGGCTGGCCGCGCGGTTCGGCACGGCGACGTTAATGCGCTTGTGCCTGTTGGGCGGCGCGGTGTCTATCGGTTTGCTGGCGCTGTTGCCCAGCTATCCGGTCTGGTTGGTGCTACGCCTGGTGATTGGCGTGGTCTTGACCCTGGTGTTCATCCTGGGTGAAAGCTGGATCAATCAACTGGTCGTCGAGCAGTGGCGTGGGCGACTGGTGGCGCTGTATGGCAGCAGCTATGCCCTGAGCCAGTTGTCTGGCCCGCTGCTGCTGGGCGCGCTGGGGACCGCCCATGACTACGGATTCTGGGTGGGTGTCGGCCTGCTGCTGATCGCGCCCCTGCTATTGCTGGGGCGTAGCGGTGCGCCGAGCAGCGAGGCCAGCAGCGTGACATTCGGGGATTTGTGGGCGTTCTGCCGGGGCTTGCCGGCGATTGCCTGGGCGGTCTCGTTGTTCGCCGCGTTCGAGGCGATGATCCTCACGTTGCTGCCGGTGTATTGCTTGCGCCAGGGCTTCAGTGCCGACGTTGCCCTGGTAATGGTCAGCACCGTGGTAGTCGGTGATGCCTTGTTGCAATTGCCCATCGGGGCCCTGGCCGATCATGTATCTCGCCGGGCCCTGTTGGCGGGCTGCGCGGTGGCGCTGACCCTGTCGAGCCTGGCGGTTCCGCTGTTGATCGATACCCTGTTGATCTGGCCGTTGTGGGTGCTGTTCGGCGCCAGCGCTGGCGGTTTGTTCACCTTGTCGCTGATCCTGATTGGCGAGCGTTATCGCGACGATGCACTGGTGCGGGCCAACGCTCATGTCGCGCAGCTGTGGGGGCTCGGCTGCCTGATCGGCCCTCTGGCGGCGGGCGCGGGGAGTCAATGGGTCAGCGGGCATGCGCTGCCGTTGTTCATGGCGGTAGGGGCGTTTGGCCTGGTGATCCTGCTGCTGCGCCAAGGAGCGTTTGGGGCGACTCAGGCTGCCTGAACGCTTACGAACAACGGGCTGCCGGACTTGTGCCGGTCTACAGCATTCGCTCCAACCCGATCGTCATGCTGAACCAGGCATTGAGCCGACGCCACCAACTGCCCGGCTCGCGGTCCAGCTCGTGCTGCGTGCCGTTGTCTTCGGTGGTCCAGACGAGAGCCCCGTCCTCCAGCCGGACCTGGTAACTCAGGGCCGGCGCCATGCCCTGCAAGGCCAGTCCGCGCACCTGGTCGGCGAGTTCCTGGCTGTCCACCAGCACGCCGACTTCGGTGTTCCACAGCACGGAGCGCGGGTCGAAGTTGAACGAGCCGATGAATGATTTCTGTCGGTCAAAAATGATCGCTTTGCTGTGCAGGCTCGAATCGGATTCACCGTAGGACTTGCTGTAGAACAGATGTGGGCTGCTGGCTTCCTGGCCCGGTTGGCGTCGAAGCTCGAACAGATTGACGCCATGTTGCAGCAAGGCTTTTCGATACGGCGCGTAGCCGCCATGTACGGCCGGCACGTCGGTGGCTGCCAGGGAGTTGGTCAGCAGGCTCACCGACACACCCGCGTCGGCGCGACTGGTCAGGTAGACCAGCCCTGGCTGGCCCGGGACGAAGTAGGCGGAAATCATGATCAGCTCTTTGCTCACGCCGGTCAGTTCCGGGGCCAGTTGAGTGGTCAGCAACAGTTGGGGATCCGGTTCGTCCTTGGCCAGGACCTTGCTGGGCGCGTCCCACATCGCCTGGTTCCAGGCCCAGATCAACTGGCTGCGCCAGATGTCCAGGCGCGGTTGGGTCTTGTAGAGGGTCAACTGCTGGTAGAGCGCGTGGTTTTCCTTTTGCGTCTGCTCCAGGGATTCTTGCAGGCGCAGGCGACTGTTTTCCAGCGCCTTGGTGATCGGACGACGGGACAGGAATTGTTCGATGGGTTTGCTCAGGGCGCTGTTCCAGTACTGGTCGAAACTATGCCCCAGTTGCTCGGCCACCGGCCCGACGCCGAGCAAATCGATATCGGTGAAGTTCAGGTTGGGTTCGGCGTCGAAGTATTCATCCCCCAGGTTGCGCCCCCCGACAATGGCCATGCTGTTATCGGCCAGCCAGAGCTTGTTGTGCATCCGACGGTGTTGCAGCGACAGGTTGAACAGCCGCCCAAGGCCGCGAGTGACACCGGTGGCGCGCCCCAGGTGCAATGGATTGAACAGGCGGATCTGGATGTTCGGGTGGGCGGCGAGGGTCGCGATGATTTCGTCCTGGCCATCGCTGGTGGTGTCGTCCAGCAGGATGCGCACCCGTACGCCCCGGTCGGCTGCCTTGAGCAGTTCGTCCACCAGCATGCGCGTACTGATGCCGTCGTGAACGATGTAGTACTGCAGATCCAGGCTGCGCTGGGCGTTGCGAATCAGCTCGGCCCGGGCGGTGAAGGCATCGGTGCTGTCCGAGAGCAGGCGAAACCCGGAGCGCCCCTCGTGCGGAGCCGCCTGGGCCTGGACCGAGCGGCCGAACGAGGATTCGGCGGCCGGCAGTGCCTGGGAGGGCTCGCGGGTGACATCAAAACTGGCGCAGCCACCCAGCAACGAGGCGACTAGCAGTAGCGCAGGCAGGATCGGTCTGGATCTCACGTAGGATCGTTCCGCTTGTTGGCGTTGATCGGCTGTCGGGTGCGCTTCCCTGCATAAAGGTTCAGACGGTGTCGCGCTGGGTTTCGTTCAACAGTGCGATAGCCGCGGCGCCGACCCTGCGCACGGCTTCTTCAATCTGCGCCGTTGGCTTGGCAGCGTAGTTCATCCGCAGGCAATTACGGTACTTGCCCGATGCGGAGAAGATGCTGCCGACGGCCACTTGTACACCTTGGTCGTGCAGGCGCCGATTGAGTTTGAGTGTATCGAAGCCATCGGGCAATTCGACCCAGAGCATGAAGCTGCCCCGGGGGCGACTGGCCCGGGTGCCGTGGGGAAAATAACGGGTGACCCAGTCGATCATTACGTCGCGATTGCGCTGGTATTGCGCGCGCATCCGCCGCAAGTGTGGTTCGAAATGCCCGCCCTTGAGAAATTCTGCAATGGCGATCTGCGGCTGTGGCGCGGTGGAGCCGGTGCTGATGTATTTCATGTGCAGCACCCGTTCCAGATACCGGCCTGGGGCGACCCAGCCAACCCGAAGGCCAGGGGCCAGTGTCTTGGAAAAAGAACTGCAGAGCAGCACGCGGCCGTCATCGTCAAAGGATTTGATCGTGCGCGGTCGTGGATAGGTGTAGGCCAATTCGCCATACACATCATCTTCGATAATCGCCACGTCGAAGCGCTGTGCCAGGCTCAACAAGGCGCGCTTGTTCGCATCCGGCATGATGTAGCCCAGCGGGTTATTGCAACTTGGCGTTAACTGTATGGCCTTGATCGGCCATTGCTCCAGGGCCAGTTCCAGCGCATCGAGGCTGATGCCGGTCAGTGGATCGGTGGGAATTTCCAACGCTTTCATGCCAAGCCCCTTGAGGGTTTGCATGGCGCCGTGGAAGCTGGGTGAGTCCACCGCAACGATGTCCCCCTGCTCGCAAGTGGCGCGAATGCTCACCGATAGCGCCTCGTGGCAGCCCGTGGTGACGATCAGGTCGCCAGGGCCCAACTGGCAGCCGGAATCCAGCAGCAGGCGAGCGATCTGTTCACGCAACGCGAGGTTGCCGTAGATGTTGTCGTAATACAGGCCTGGCATGTCCTGCCGACGGCTGATCTGCGCCAGGCTGCGCAGCAGTGGCTTCATGGTCGGCGAATGGATGTCCGGCATGCCGCGTCCCAGTTGCACCACATCCTTGCGCGGCACGGCGCGTATCAGTTCCAGCACTTGGTCCCACTGGGAAATGTCCACGGGGCGCTGGGCCGGACGACCCACTGCCGGCAGGTCCGGTAGCTCGCGGCTGGCCGGGACGAAATAACCGGATTTAGGTTTGGGCATCGCCAGCCCGCTGTCCTCCAGCATGCGATAGGCCTGCTGCACCGTGCTCAGGCTGACCCCGTGTTCCGTGCTCAATGCACGCACTGACGGCAGCCGGTCGCCTGGGCGATAGAAGCCCTGCTCGATGCGGGTGCCGAGCAATTCGGCGAGGTTCACGTAGAGGGTCATGGTGCGCTCCCAATAAGGTAGACAAGGGCAACCGATACAGATGGGCGGCAAAAAGACAATTCAGTGGTGAAAAGGCTCAATCTGTATGCACATAAAAGAATCTGGTTGAATCTGTATTGCTTTTGCTCGCCCGCGCATCATGAAACCTCTGGCGACCCAAGTAAACAGGAGCGATCAAAATGAACGGCTTGAGCGATGTGCGGCTGACGTTACGCAGTCAGGAACTGGCGGCAGGACAGGAAAAGGCGCTGCGGGGCGTGAAGGCCCGCAACGCTCCAACCTGTCTGGGACGCTGGGGCCTGTTCTGGCACCGTCTGCATACACGCCAGGCTTTGCTGGAACTTACACCCGAACAGTTGCGTGACATCGGGCTGAGTCGCAAGGAGGCATTGGAGGAGGGGCTCAAGCCGTTCTGGCGGCTGTGAAACCGATGCCGGCGCTGAGATTGCTATCGCGCGCAAGTCTTGCCCACAGGTCACTTTCAATCTGTGGGAGCCAGGCTTGCCCGCGATGGCGTCGTCAGTGGTGATGAGGTTCTTTAAATCAACTCTTTGAGCCGATGCCACAACATCCCCAGCGCCAACAGCGGCGAGCGCAGGTGCTTGCCGCCAGGGAAGGTCATGTGCGGAACCTGGGCGAACAGATCGAAGCCGCCACTGTGCTGGCCGCTGATTGCCTCTGCCAGCAGCTTGCCAGCCAGGTGCGTAGTGTTCACGCCATGTCCGGAATAGGCTTGGGCGTAATACACATTGGGTTGGTCCTGGAGCCGACCGATCTGCGGCAGGCGGTTGGCGCCGATGCCGATCATCCCACCCCATTGATAATCGATTTTCACATCCGCCAATTGCGGGAAGACCTTGAGCATTTTCGGACGCATGTACGCGCCAATGTCCTGCGGGTCGCGGCCCGAATAGTGGCAAGCCCCGCCGAACAGCAAGCGTCGATCCGCCGAAAGCCGGTAGTAATCTAGCGCCACCCGTTGATCGCAGACAGCCATGTTCTGCGGCAGCAATGCCTGGGCCTGAGCCTGGCTCAAGGGTTCGGTGGCGATGATGTAGCTGCCGGCCGGCAGCACTTTTCCGCCAAGTTGCGGGTTGAGCCCATTGAGGTAGGCGTTGCAACCCAGGACCAGGGTCTTGGCCCGGACCGTACCTTGTTGGGTGTGCACCGTGACCTGCGGACCGTAGTCGATGCGTGTGACCGCCGATCGCTCGAACAGCCGGGCCCCCAGTTGCTGCGCGGCGGCAGCTTCGCCCAGGGCCAGGTTGAGTGGGTGCAGATGACCCGAGCCCATGTCGATCAACCCACCGATATAACGATCCGACCCGACCACGCTGTGCATTTCATGGGCTTGCAGCAATCGCGTTTGATGACGATAACCGAGGCTGCGCAGTTCTTCGGCGTCTTCGGCGAAGCCTTCCAGGTCGCTGGGTTTGTTGGCAAGGTCGCAGTAGCCCCAGGTGAGGTCGCACGGGATCTGGAAACGTTCGACGCGCTGGCGGACGAGCTCCACGGCTTCGAGCCCCATGAGTTTCATCTGGCGCACGCCTTCGCTGCTAATGATCGGCGCGAACTGCTCGAGGCCATGGCCGACGCCGCGAATCAGTTGGCCGCCGTTACGCCCGCTGGCGCCCCAGCCGATCTTGTGCGCTTCGAGCAGCACCACGCTCATGCCGCGTTCGGCCAGTTCGATCGCTGTGTTCAACCCGGAGAAGCCACCGCCAACCACGCAGACATCCGCTACCTGTTCGCCTTGCAGCACCGGATGGTCTGGCTGCGGCAGGCTGCTGGCGGCGTAATAGGAAGCTGCATGCGCGTGGCTGGGGACAGGTTGCTGAACACGGGCGTTCATGTGCGTAATCCTGATTATTGTGTTTGAGAAATTTTACGAGAATAAGCCGGCAATTCATCCGTGGGCAACAGCGGTCGGCTAGCCCTGTCTGGTCCGCGGCATTTAAGGCAGAATCCCGGACTGTCCCCCTCGGTAGCCGCCTCGATGAGCTGCAACAGTCAAAAGATCCGCATGCTGCGCCAGCAGATTCCCTCGTTCGAGTGCGTCCCCGGCTGCCATGACTGCTGTGGGCCGGTGACCACCTCACCCGAGGAAATGGCCCGCTTGCCCCGCAAGACCCGCGCGGAGCAGGACGCGGCCATGGACGCGCTCGACTGCGTTCACTTGGGGCCGAACGGTTGTACGGTGTATGACGAACGGCCGCTGATCTGCCGACTGTTCGGTACCACGGCGACCTTGCCCTGTCCCAACGGACGGCGCCCGGTGGAGCTGATCCATCCGCGGGTCGAAAAACAGATTCATGAATACATGGCTGCCAATCGCCAGGTATTGGTCTGACGAGCGCGGCGATCGAGTCGCGGCTTTCGCGAGCCTGCTTTCAATCCGGAATCGGCAGGTTCAGGCTCTCCTTCACTTCCTCCATCACGATGTAGCTCTTGGATTCGCGTACATGGGGCAGCTTGAGCAGGATGTCCCCCAACAGCTTGCGGTATGAAGCCATCTCGGAAATCCGCGCTTTCACCAGGTAATCGAAGTCTCCCGACACCAAGTGGCATTCCAGTACATGGGGCAATTTCAGCACGGCGCGACGGAATTCCTCGAACGTATCGCCGGACTTGTAATCGAGGCTGATCTCGACAAATACCAGCAAACTCCCCTTCAAATGCTGCGGGTTGAGCCGGGCGTTGTAGCCCATGATGATGCCTTCACGCTCCAGGCGGCGTACCCGCTCGGTGCATGGCGTTGTCGAAAGACCGACCTTTTCCCCCAGTTCGGTGAAGGAAATCCGTCCGTCCGCCTGGAGGATGCGCAGGATGTTGCGGTCGATCTTGTCCAGTTCGCGTTTGGTCTGGGTATTGGTACGCACAGGTGATGCGCCTCCATGAAAAGGGTTTTTGCCGAGAATTCTCGCCAAATATAAGCACTTATATAGTGAAAAGCACTGGCTAATCTTTTTTACACTGCGCCCATTACGGTTTTGTATAACAAACGTCAGCGGTTCGCCGCGGTGAGGGCAACAACATGCGTGTTCTGGTCTTGGGTAGCGGCGTCATCGGTACCGTCAGTGCTTATTACCTGGCCCGTGCCGGGTTTGAAGTGGTGGTGGTCGATCGTCAGCCGGCCCCCGCCATGGAAACCAGTTTCGCCAACGCCGGGCAGGTTTCGCCGGGGTATGCCTCGCCCTGGGCCGCGCCGGGCGTACCGCTCAAGGCCATCAAGTGGTTGTTGCAGCGTCACGCACCGTTGGCCATCAAGGCCACCGCGGACATCGATCAATACTTGTGGATGGCGCAGATGCTGCGCAACTGCACGGCCAGTCGCTATGCGGTCAACAAGGAGCGCATGGTGCGCTTGTCCGAATACAGCCGTGACTGCCTCGACGAGTTGCGTGCCGAAACCGGTATCGCCTACGAGGGCCGTAGCCTGGGGACGACGCAACTGTTCCGCACCCAGGCACAACTCGACGGCGCGGCAAAAGATATCGCGGTGCTGAAAGAGTCTGGCGTGCCGTTCGAAGTGCTCGATCGCGAAGGCATTGCCCGGGTCGAACCGGCCCTGGCCAGCGTGACAGGCATCCTGGCCGGCGCCTTGCGCTTGCCCAACGACCAGACCGGTGACTGCCAGATGTTCACCACGCGCCTGGCGGAAATGGCCACCAAGCTCGGTGTGCAGTTCCGCTTCGACCAGAATATCGAGCGCCTGGACTTTGCCGGCGATCGCATCAACGGCGTGTGGATCGATGGCAAGCTGGAAACCGCCGATCGCTATGTCCTGGCCTTGGGCAGCTATTCGCCACAACTGCTCAAGCCCCTCGGGATCCGCGCACCGGTCTATCCGCTCAAGGGCTATTCCCTGACCGTACCGATCACCGACCCGGCCATGGCGCCCACCTCGACCATCCTCGATGAAACCTACAAGGTGGCGATCACCCGCTTCGACAACCGCATTCGCGTGGGCGGCATGGCCGAAATCGCCGGTTTTGACTTGTCGCTCAACCCGCGTCGGCGTGAAACCCTGGAGATGATCGTCAACGACCTTTATCCTCGGGGCGGCGATCTGGCCCAGGCCAGTTTCTGGACCGGCTTGCGCCCGACCACCCCGGACGGTACGCCGATCGTGGGGGCCACGCCGTTCAAAAACCTGTTCTTGAACACCGGTCACGGCACGCTCGGCTGGACCATGGCGTGTGGTTCCGGTCGCCTGCTGGCTGACCTGATGGCCAAGAAAAAGCCGCAGATCAGCGCAGAAGGCCTCGATATTTCCCGTTATGGCCGCAAACACCAGGAGTCTGCGAAACATGTCAATCCAGCGCCAGCTCACCAATGACCGCATGAGCCAGGTGAAGCTGTCTGTCATGGCCGCGCTGCCTTGATGCTTTAAAAAATCCCTCTCCCGGTGCTGTTGGTGGTGCAAGCCGTCAGCCAGCACCGGTTTTTTATTCAATGACCGCCTAGAAGCCCGCCACCATGCGTCCCGCCCGTGCCCTGATCGACCTTCAAGCCCTGCGCCACAACTACCAATTGGCCCGTGAAGTCACGGGGGCCAAGGCCCTCGCGGTGATCAAGGCCGACGCCTATGGACACGGCGCGGTGCGTTGCGCCGAGGCCTTGCAGGACACGGCGGACGGCTTTGCCGTGGCGTGTATCGAAGAAGCCCTGGAGCTGCGAGCCGCTGGCATTCGTGGGCCGGTGCTGTTGCTGGAAGGCTTCTTCGAGGCCGACGAGCTGGCGCTGATCGTCGAACATGATTTCTGGTGCGTGGTGCACTCGTTGTGGCAGCTCGAGGCTATCGAGCGAGCGACGCTGAGCAAGCCGATCAATGTCTGGCTCAAGCTCGATTCGGGGATGCATCGCGTCGGGTTGCATCCGGCGGACTACCAGGCGGCCTACCGTCGTCTGCTGGCCAGTGGCAAGGTGGCGAAAATCGTCCTGATGAGCCACTTTGCCCGAGCCGATGAACTGCACGACCCCAGCAGCACTCAGCAACTGGCCGTGTTCGAAGCGGCCCGTCAAGGCCTGGCGGCGCAAATCAGTCTGCGCAATTCCCCGGCCGTCCTGGGCTGGCCGCAGATACCGAGCGATTGGGTGCGGCCGGGAATCATGCTGTACGGCGCCACGCCTTTCGACGAGCCCAACGCCTTGGCATCGCGCCTGCAGCCGGTGATGACCCTGGAATCGAAGATCATCTGCGTGCGCGAATTGCCGGCCGGCGAGCCGGTAGGCTATGGCGCACGCTTCGTGACCGCGCAACCGACCCGGGTCGGTGTGGTCGCCATGGGTTACGCCGACGGCTACCCACGCCAGGCACCGAGCGGCACGCCAGTGCGGGTGGATGGCCAGCCCAGCCAACTGGTCGGGCGGGTGTCGATGGACATGCTGTGTGTCGACTTGACGAATATCCCCCAGGCCGGCCTTGGTTCGACCGTGGAGCTATGGGGCAAACAGGTCCTGGCCAGCGACGTGGCGAAATCTGCCGACACGATTCCCTATCAGATTTTCTGCAATCTGCGCAGGGTGCCGCGGCTCTACTCTGGGGCCTGAGGCAACACGCTGCCGACCGAAAGTCGTTTCACCCCACAGGATGCGGGTCAAAGTGTTGTAAATACTGAACGCTGTCGCCATGATAACGCTCACTTTCCAAACAACTTGATCCCCTGGAGGCTCCAGCATTGGACGTCGGTGAACGACTGCAAGCCATTCGTAAACTCAAAGGCCTTTCCCAGCGTGAACTCGCCAAGCGCGCGGGCGTCACCAACAGCACCATTTCGATGATCGAGAAGAACAGCGTCAGCCCCTCGATCAGCTCGCTGCGCAAGGTCCTTGGCGGGATTCCCATGTCCATGGTCGAATTTTTCTCGGAGGAGATCTTCCAGGAAAAACCGACCCAGATCGTCTATAAAGCCAACGAGCTGATCGACATCTCCGACGGCGCCGTGACCATGAAACTGGTGGGCAGGGCTCATCCGAGCCGGGCGATCGCGTTCCTGAACGAAATCTACCCTCCAGGCGCCGATACCGGTGAGGAGATGCTCACCCATGAGGGGGAAGAAACCGGGATCCTGGTGGAAGGGCGGCTGGAATTGGTGGTGGGGGCCGAGACCTTCGTGCTCGAAGCCGGCGACAGCTACTATTTCGAGAGCACCAAGCCACATCGCTTCCGTAATCCGTTCGATGCGCCGGCGCGACTGATCAGCGCAGCCACGCCGGCCAATTTCTAGAAAAAGTGGCGCCGCACCCGTATGGCAACGGCGCCGGGGCAACGAGCCGTCGCTGTAAACAAGACCCTTGCGACTTTGGGGTTGTTTCAGTGTGACGGGCTTACCGCTATACTTGCGCCCGCCTGCAAACCGTGGCCGCAGGCGTGACTAGCCACCATTGAGGGTGTACGCGTGAACCTAATTATGAAAATGCTGGCTGCACCAGCAACCGTATTGGCCCTTTGGGCAGCCAGCGCTCAAGCGGCGCCGACCGACGAGATCGCCAAACGCCTTGAACCTGTTGGCCAGGTTTGTGTTCAGGGGAAAGAATGCAAGGGCATGGAAGTGGCCGCAGCGGCTGGCGGTGCCGGCGGCGCCAAGGCACCGAAAGATGTGATTGCGAAACATTGCAACGCTTGCCACGGTACTGGCCTGCTGGGTGCACCAAAAATCGGTGACAAGGCTGCCTGGAAAGATCGCGCCGACCACCAAGGCGGCCTCGACGGTATCCTGGCCAAGGCCATTACCGGTATCAACTCCATGCCGCCTAAAGGCACCTGCGCCGATTGCTCGGATGACGAGCTCAAGGGTGCGATCAAAGAGATGTCTGGCCTGTAACACGCCAACGTTTCCCGAAAAAAGCCGCTTACGAGCGGCTTTTTTGCGCCTACGCTTTTTTCAGGGCTGTTCACCGCAACCAAGACCCGGCCAGTTCGGTCCTACCCACATTCACGGAATGTCCCGGAGGGTCGGATGGTGCAGTTGTGCTCAATCGAACAGGCGGTGGATGAGGTGCTCGAGCGCCTGCCCGCACACATTCACCTGGGCATGCCCCTGGGGTTGGGCAAACCCAATCTGTTTGCCAACGCCTTGTACCGACGCGTCGCGCAGTTGCCCGAGCGACAGCTGACGATCTACACCGCCCTGAGCCTCGGTCGGCCAAACCTGGGCGATGGCTTGCAGAAGCGCTTCCTTGAACCGTTCGTCGAGCGGGTCTTCGGCGACTACCCTGAACTGGATTACCTGGCCGACCTGCGGAACGACAGCCTGCCGGCCAACATCCGGGTCGAGCAGTTCTTCATGCAGCCCGGCAGCCTGCTGCACAGTGCGTCGGCCCAGCAGAACTACGTCAGCAGCAACTACAGTCATGCGGCTCGGGATATCAACGCCGCCGGGCTGAACCTCATTGCCCAACTGGTGGCGAGCGATCCACGACACCCGGATCGCCTGAGCCTGAGCTGTAACCCGGACATCACCCTGGACCTGCTGCCGATGATCGCCAAGCGGCGGGCGGCCGGGGAGACCATTCTCCTGGTCGGCCAAGTGCACAACGACTTGCCCTACATGCCCGGCGACGCGGAAATCGGCATCGACGGTTTCGACCTGTTGATCGACGAGAAGGACGGTCACACGTTGTTCTCCACGCCGAACATGCCGGTGGGCTTCCAGGACCATCTCATCGGCCTGCACGCCAGCACCTTGGTGCGCGACGGCGGCACGTTGCAGATCGGCATCGGTTCCATGGGCGATGCGTTGACGGCGGCGCTGTTGGCGCGCCAGGCCGACAATGCCGGTTACCAGGTGCTGCTGGCGGACTTGAACCTCAGCCAGTGGGCGCAACTGATCGAGCGCGAGGGCGGGGTCGAGCCGTTTGTCAAAGGGCTGTACGGTTGCAGTGAGATGTTCGTCAACGGTTTGCTGGTGTTGGCGGAAGCCGGGATCGTCCGCCGCAAGGTCTACCCCGACGAGGCGACCCAGGCCCAGGCGAATGCCGGCACCCTCGACGAGGCGGCGCAAGCGGATGGCATTTGCGTGCACGGTGGGTTTTTCCTCGGGCCGCGCAGTTTCTACCAGCGCCTGCGTGAGTTACCGCAGGATCGGCTGCTCGAATTCAACATGACCCGCATCAGTTACATCAATGAACTGTATGGCCAGGAACGCCTCAAGCGCTTGCAACGACGCGATGCGCGGTTCATCAACACGGTGTTCACCATGACCCTGCTGGGCGCCGGGGTGGCGGATCAACTGGAAGACGGGCGGGTGCTCAGCGGCGTGGGCGGGCAGTACAACTTCGTGGCCCAGGGCCATGCGCTGGAGGGCGGGCGGTCGATCCTGCTGTTGCGTAGTTGGCGCGAGGCGGGTGGCGAAATCAGTTCGAACATCGTCTGGGAGTACGGCCATTGCACGATTCCCCGACACCTGCGCGACATCGTGGTGACCGAATACGGCATCGCCGACCTGCGCGGCAAGACCGATGCGGCGGTCATCGAGGCGTTGCTGAACATCAGTGATTCCCGCTTCCAGCCAGGCTTGATCGAGCAGGCGAAAAGTGCCGGCAAGTTGCCCCGGGATTTTTGCCTGGATCCGCGTTTCGCCGACAACACCTCAGAGCGTTTGCAGGCGATCCAGGCGCGACATCCGAACCTGTTCCCCGAATATCCGCTGGGCTGCGATTTCGACGGGGTGGAGCGGGACCTGTTGCGGGCACTGAACTGGCTCAAGAGCAAGTTCAAGCTCACCGAGATCCTGGAGTTGGGCAAGGCCGCGCTCGATGCACCGGAACCTGCGGAATTTGCCGCGCACCTGGAGCGAATGCAGCTGGTCAGCCCCGAAGGGCTGAAGGAGGAGCTGTTTCAACGGCTGTTGCTGGCGGGGCTCAAGGCGACTGCGTATGCTCAGCCGATCTGAACCCCTAGGCGGATCAGTCGATAAAGGTCACGACCCCACCGGCCAGGGACTTCACCCGGGCCAGCGACTCGACGCGATACCCCTGGGCATCCAGCTCCGCACGACCACCCTGGAATGACTTCTCGATCACGATCCCCAGCCCGGCCACCGTGGCACCGGCCTGCTTGATGATGGAAATCAGCGCCTGGGAAGCTTTGCCGTTGGCCAGGAAGTCATCGATGATCAACACCCGATCACTGCTGGTCAGGTGACGGGGGCTGATGGCGACGGTGCTCTCGGTCTTTTTGGTGAACGAATACACGGTGGCCGACAGCAGGTTTTCCGTCAGGGTCAGCGATTGCTGCTTGCGGGCGAAGATCACCGGAACACCCAGGTTCAGGCCGGTCATGATCGCCGGGGCGATGCCCGAAGCCTCGATGGTGACGATCTTGGTGATCCCCGAATCCTTGAACAGCGCGGCGAATTCGTCGCCGATCTGCTTCATCAATTGCGGGTCGATCTGGTGATTGAGAAACGCGTCGACTTTGAGGACCTGGTCGGACAGTACGATGCCTTGTTCACGGATTTTCTGGTGCAGGGCTTCCATGAAGCCTCCTTTGATGACGCATCGGCGCCTGAAGTCGGTAAAAATTAATCGATTCTAGCGCTTTAGCATCGCGCGTATATCGGCCAGGGCATTGTTGCCGCGAACGGCTTTTACCTCGGTCGGCGTGTCGTCGTTGCCTTCCCAGGCGAGGTCGTCGGGCGGCAGTTCATCGAGAAAACGGCTAGGGGCGCAGTCGATCACCTCGCCGTATTGCTTGCGCTTGGCGGCGAACGTGAAGGCCAGGGTCTGGCGGGCCCGGGTGATGCCGACATAAGCCAGGCGCCGTTCCTCTTCGATGGTGTCCGCTTCGATGCTGGAGCGGTGCGGGAGGATTTCCTCCTCCATGCCCATGATGAACACGTAGGGAAATTCCAGGCCCTTGGAGGCGTGGAGGGTCATCATCTGCACGCCTTCGGCGCCGTCTTCCTCTTCCTGTTGGCGCTCGAGCATGTCCCGCAGCACGAGTTTGCCGATGGCATCCTCGACGGTCATGTCGCCGTCCTCGTCTTTTTCCAGGGTGTTCTTCAGCGCCTCGATCAGGAACCAGACGTTACTCATGCGGTAATCGGCGGCCTTGTCGCTGGAGCTGTTGGTGCGCAGCCAGTTCTCGTAGTCGATGTCCATGACCATGCTGCGCAGCGCCGAGATCGGGTCTTCGCCTGCGCACTGCTCGCGAACCTTGTCCATGAAACGCTTGAAGCGTGCCAGACGGTCGGTGAAACGGCTGTCCAGGTGCTCGCCCAGGCCGATCTCGTCGGTGGCGGCGTACATCGAAATCTTGCGCTCGGTGGCGTAGTTGCCGAGTTTTTCCAGGGTGGTCGAGCCGATTTCCCGGCGCGGGACGTTGATCACCCGCAGGAAGGCGTTGTCATCGTCCGGGTTCACGATCAGGCGGAAATAGGCCATCAGGTCCTTCACTTCCTGGCGGCCGAAAAAGCTGGTGCCTCCCGACAGGCGATAGGGAACCTGGTGGTGCTGCAATTTCAGTTCGATCAGCTTGGCCTGGTAGTTGCCGCGATACAGGATCGCAAAGTCGCTGTACGGCCGGTCGGTACGCAGGTGAAGGCTGAGGATTTCCATGGCCACGCGTTCGGCCTCGGCCTCTTCGTTGCGGCAGCGGATCACGCGGATCTCATCGCCGTGGCCCATCTCGCTCCACAGCTGCTTTTCGAACTCATGGGGGTTGTTGGAAATCAGCACGTTGGCGCAGCGCAGGATACGGCTGGTGGAGCGATAGTTTTGCTCCAGCATCACCACCTTGAGCGACGGATAGTCTTCCTTGAGCAACATCAGGTTTTCCGGCCGCGCGCCGCGCCAGGCGTAGATCGACTGGTCGTCGTCGCCTACGACGGTGAACTGGTTGCGTTTGCCGATCAGCAGTTTCACCAGCAGGTATTGGCTGGCGTTGGTGTCCTGGTATTCGTCTACCAGCAGGTAGCGGACCTTGTTCTGCCATTTTTCCAGGATGTCGGCGTGGTCCTGGAACAACTTGACCGGCAGCAGGATCAGGTCGTCGAAGTCCACCGCGTTGAACGCCTTGAGCGTGCGCTGATAGTGGGTGTAGACGATGGCGGCGGTCTGCTCCTTGGGGTTGCGGGCGTTCTCCAGGGCCTCGGGGGGCAGGATCAGGTCGTTTTTCCAGGCGCCGATCATGTTCTTGATCTCGTCGACGCCGTCGTCGCCCGCGTATTCCTTCTGCATGATGTCAGTCATCAGGGCCTTGACGTCGGTCTCGTCGAAAATCGAGAAACCCGGCTTGTAGCCCAGCCGCGCATGTTCCTTGCGGATGATGTTCAGGCCCAGGTTGTGGAAGGTACAGACCGTCAGGCCGCGCCCCTCACCGGCGCGCAGCAGGCCGCCGACCCGCTCTTTCATTTCCCGGGCGGCCTTGTTGGTGAAGGTCATCGCCACGATGTATTGGGCGCGGATGCCACAGTTCTGGATCAGGTGCGCGATCTTGCGGGTGATGACGCTGGTCTTGCCGGAGCCTGCGCCGGCGAGCACCAAAAGTGGGCCGCCGACATAGTTCACGGCTTCTTGCTGCCGGGGATTGAGTCGGGACATGACAGGGTCAGGGAGTCGTCTGAGAAATGGGCCGGCATTTTAACAGGCTCAGAGAATTGTGCTGCGCTGTCCGACTTGTGACGCAGCACAAGCATTGTCATTTGCCGCCTGTGCAGGTTTCACGCAGGATATGGGGCGAATTTGCACCTAACGTGCGGTTTCAACGGAAAATAAAACCGCCGTCAGCCGCTGTTTGAGAACCATTGGCATTGGTCATTGCTCGTTCGCAGGTCATAATGCCGCGCGCCCAACCACCTTGCAGAGTCTAGGGAGTCAGCTTGTCTACGCCTGTCGAACCCTTGCGTTTGCTGTTATTGGCCGAAGAGCCAGAGTGGTCGGCCATTTTGCGCGAGAGCCTGGCGCCCATGGGGCCCTCGGTCGTATTGATCAGTGCTCCGAACTGGGAGTCGGTCAGCAGCCTGTTCGAAGATAACCGCAACGCGGTCCTACTGACCGTCATGGCCCTGCAACCGGCACCGGGCCGATGTTCCCTGCCGACTATCCTGTTGCTGGAGCACGAGCCTGTGGTTGCCCCCGATGGCGTCAGTGACTGGCTGGTGCGCGACCTGCTCGACAGTGCGACCCTGCGTCGTTGCCTGCGCCATGTACGCGAACGCGGCGTGCTGGAGAACACCTTGCAGCGCCTCGCCGAACAGGATCCGCTGACCGGCATCGCCAACCGCCAGGGTTTCCAGACGCTGCTGACGGCGCGTCTGGCTGAAAACGACGGTCGTGGACTGGCCCTCGGGCACCTGGACCTGGACAATTTCCGACACGCCAACGATGCCCTCGGTCACCAGGCTGGCGACCGCTTGATTCTGCAAGTGGTGTCGCGGCTCAAGGGGGCGCTCGAAGCCGGGGATCAACTGGCGCGACTGGGCAGCGATGAATTCGCCTTGCTGATCGATACCCGTCGCGCGCCGCAGCGGGCCGAGTGGATGGCCGAGCGCATCACCGAGGCCATGGCCGAACCTTATTGGGTGGACGGTGAAAGCCTGCTGATCGGCTGCAGCCTGGGTGTCGCCCACGCCCGTGCCCAGGCTGGCGCCGACCCGCTGATGTGGCATGCCCACATCGCCATGCAGCAGGCCAAGAGCACCCAAGGCTGTACCTTTCATATTTTCAACGAGCGGATCAACCGCAATGCCCGCAGCCTCGCCGACCTGGAAAGCGAGTTGCGCCGGGCGCTGCGCCGTGACGAGTTGGAATTGCATTACCAGCCCCGGTTGAGCCTCGATGGCGCCCGCATCGTCGGCCTCGAAGCCTTGGTGCGCTGGCGTCACGGTGAGCGTGGTTTGCTGCCGCCCAGCGAATTCGTGCCGCTGGCCGAACAGAGCGGCCTGATCGTGCCGCTGGGCTACTGGGTGATTTCCCGGGCGCTGCGGGACATGCAAGCCTTGCGTGAGCGGGGGCTGGCGCCGCTGCACATGGCGGTCAACCTGTCGTTCCGGCAGTTCCAGGACAGCCAGTTGCTGCCGACCTTGAGCCGGCTGATTGCCGAGCGGGGCGTCGAGGCCCAATGGCTGGAATTCGAACTCACCGAAACCGCCGTCATGCGCCGCAGCGAACTGGTCAAGCAGACCATGGACGCCCTGGGTCGCCTGGGGGTGCGTTTTTCCCTGGATGACTTCGGCACTGGCTTCTCTTCATTCGTGCACCTCAACAGCCTGCCCATCGCCTTGCTCAAGATCGACAAGAGCTTCGTCGGCGGCATGGAGCTGCGCGAAGAGAACCGCAAACTGGTGCACGCCATGATCAACCTGGCCCATAACCTCAACCTGGAAGTGGTGGCCGAAGGGGTGGAGACTCTGGAGCAACTGGATTTGCTGCGCGGTTTCGGGTGCGACCAGGTGCAGGGCTTCTTGATCAGCAAGCCGTTGCCGCTGCCGGAGTTGGTTGAGTACCTGACGTTTGAGGGTGGCCAACAGTCCACGCGCGAAATCGTGGCCTGACAGAAACCTTGTGGAAGTGAGCCCACAGATTCTTTGCTCCCATAGGGGATCACTTGGCTTCGGCAGCGTTGATAGCCTCGAAACGCTGTTCCCCCGGTTCGCTGCGAATCATCCGCTTCATCTTCCATTCAAACGCCAGCGTCAGGCCCACTGCCGCGCAGGCCAGCCCCAGGGCCAGGCCCCACCAGACGCCAGTCGGCCCCCAGTCGAGGTGGAAGGCCATCCACCACGCGGAGGGCGCGCCAATCAGCCAGTAGCAACCCAGGCCCACCAGGAAGGTGGTCTTGGCATCGTTGAGCCCGCGAATGCAGCCCATGGCGATGGTTTGCGTGCCATCGAACAGTTCGAACCACGCCGCCACGGCCAACAGGCTCACGGCCAGGTTGATCACTTCGCTGAATGCTGGATCGTTGTGATCCAGGAACAGGCCGACCAATGTGTGCGGCAGCAGCCAGAAGATCATGGCAAACGTCAGCATCGCGGCGGCGCCAAAACCGATGCCGACCCGTCCGGCCAGCCGCGCCCTTTGCAGTTGGCCGGCGCCGTAGTGCTGGCCGATGTGCATGGTGATGGCATAGGACATCCCCGCCGGCACCATGAATGCCACCGAAACGATCTGCAGGGCAACCTGGTGGGCCGCCAACGGTGTGCTGCCCATGGTGCCTATGCATAGCGCGGCGAACGCGAACAAACCGACTTCCACGGCATAGGTGCCACCAATCGGCAGGCCCAGGCGCCACAGTTCCTGGAGGTAGTGGCGATTGGGCCGCAACAGGCCGGCCAGCAGCGGATAAGCCTGGTAGGTCGGGTGCCGATGAATATGCCAGGCCAGCGCCAGGGCCATGCCGTTGGCGACGATGGCCGTGACCAGGCCGATCCCCATCAAGCCCAGTTTCGGCAGGCCGAACAGACCGGTGATGAGCGCGTAGTTGAGCAGGAAATTGGCCACCGTGCCGCCGAGGCTGATCACCATCACCGGTGTGGCCCGGCCGATGGCGCTGGTGAAACCGCGCAGTGCCATGAAGCTCAAGTAGCCGGGCAGGGCGAACGGCAGCGCCAGCAGGAACTGCCCGGCGGACACCACGTTGGCTTCGGTCTGGCCGAACATCAGCAACACCGGTTTGAGGTTCCACAGCAGCAACCCGGCTATCAGCGCCATCAACCAGGCCAGCCACAACCCGGCCTGGGTCAACCGGGTGGCGCCCACCGTATCACCCGCGCCATGACGGATCGCCACCAGGGTGCCCACCGCCGCGATGACGCCGATGCACAAGATCGAGACGAACGAGTAGCTGGCCGCCCCCAGCCCGCCGCCGGCCAGGGCTTCGGGACTCAGGCGGGCCATCATCACGGTGTCGGTCAACACCATCAGCATGTGTGCCAACTGCGAGGCGATCAACGGCCCCGCCAGCCGCAGGATGGCCCAGAGTTCAATACGCACCGGATGCTGCATGATCATCACGCTCCAGATTCAAACAAGGCAGTAAAGCGACGATTCTCGGCGGCCCTGGCGGTTTGCACAAAAGGATAAAAAAGATCGCTGGCATGATTAAAACTCATGTAGAGGGAGTTTCTGGTAGGGTTCGCCAATAAGCTATAGGAGCTTTCCCCATGTCGCGTCGTCTCCCACCTCTTTATGCGCTGCGGGCATTCGAAGCGGCAGCGCGCTATAGCTCGTTTACCCGGGCGGCTGAAGAACTGTCGATTACCCAGAGCGCGGTCAGCCGGCATATTCGTACGTTGGAAGAACACTTTGCCTGTCGGTTGTTTCAGCGCAGCGGGCGCAACTTGCAGCTGACCGAGGCGGCGCGGTTGCTGCTGCCAGGCGTACGCGAAGGTTTCATGGCCCTGGAGCGGGCCTGCCATACCTTGCATGGCGAGGATGGCATCCTGCGCATGAAGGCCCCCTCGACCCTGACCATGCGCTGGTTACTGGCGCGGCTCAGCCGCTTCCGGCATCTACAGCCGGGCAATGAAGTGCAACTGACCAGCGCCTGGATGGACGTCGACTCGGTGGACTTCAATACCGAGCCTTTCGATTGTGCAGTACTGCTGAGTAATGGGCATTTCCCTGGGGATTGGGAGGCCAGCTTGTTGTTTTCCGAGGAACTGATCCCGGTCGGTGCGCCGAACCTGTTGAACGATCCGCCCTGGGACGTTGAACGGTTGGCCGGCACCGAGTTGCTGCACCCCACGCCGGACCGCCGGGACTGGCGCAAGTGGTTGGAGCGCATGGGGCTGGCCGACCAGGTCTCGCTCAAGGGCGGGCAGGTGTTCGATACGCTGGAACTGGGCATGATCGCGGCAGCGCGGGGTTATGGTGTATCCATGGGCGACCTGCTGATGGTCGCTGAAGACGTGGCCCAGGACCGCCTGAGCCTGCCATGGCCAACGGCTGTCGCCAGCGGCGAGCACTATTATCTGGTGTGGCCGAAAACCCGGCCGGGAGGTGAACGTTTGCGGCGTTTGAGCGACTTCCTCCAAAGCGAAGTCAGGGCCATGCAATTACCTGTCGTGGAGCGTCTTGGCTGAATCGATGAAGCTTGCGTGCTAGCCACTTGACATTATTCCTTCCGAGACGCTCAAGTATTCGCCTTTGCCGCCGAATCGGTGAAATGGAACCCTCGTTCAGAAAGGGCCTACCCCACCTAATCGAATACAATGCCGAGCGTGCGACGTGATCAGGATGATCCGGTGTCTCGGCCAGGAGCCGTCATGTCTCAACCCCGTGCCCGGATTGCCTCACAGCTAGGCCTTGCCCTCGCCGTGATTCTGGCGGTCGTCATCACCGGCAGTACCGTCTTCGCCTTGCGCTCGCTGGACGCTGCCAACCTCGCCACCCGTGAAGAACACCTGGCCAGCGAAGCACGGCTGATGGCCGACCAGCTCAATACCTTCCACGGTACCCTGCGTGAAAGCACCCAGCGATTGAGCGGCCTGTTCGAAAAACGCTTCAGCGCGGGCTTGCAAGTGCACGCCGATCAGCCGGTTGCGGTGGCAGGCATGCAGGCCCCGAGTCTGACCCTGGGCAGCGAAGTGTTGAACAACAATTTCGACGAAGTCGATGAGTTCAGGCAAATGACGGCGGGTGTGGCGACGGTGTTCGTGCGCAGTGGCGATGACTTCATCCGCGTCAGCACGTCCCTGACCAAGCAGGACGGTACGCGAGCCATCGGTACTTTGCTCGATCGGGCAGGGCCTGCGTATGCCCCGGTGATGTCCGGCCAGAGCTACATCGGTCGCGCATTGCTTTTCGGGCGTTACTACATGTCGCAATACACCCCTGTGCGCGACAGCGGCGGTAAGGTCATTGCCGTGTTGTACGTAGGATTCGATTACACCGATGCGCAGAATGCGCAGTTCGAGAACCTCAAGCGCTTCCGCATCGGCCAGACCGGTTCGCTGGCGTTGTTGGATGAGCAGAACAAATGGCTGGTGCCGCCGGCGGGTGTCCAAGCCCTGGATCAGGCGAGCAAAACCATCGTCGACCTGGCCAGGAAGCCGGGCAAGGGTGCGTTCTGGAGCGACACTGCCGAAGACTTCTACAGTGTTGCCGTGCCGTTCGAAGGCGGGCCGTGGGCGGTGGTGGCGAGCATGCCGAGGGCCGAGATCAGTGCTGTGACCTGGAGTGTCGGTACTCAACTGGCCATCGGCAGCTTGCTGGCGATGTTGCTGGCGGTAGGTGCGGCCATGTGGCTGCTGCGCAGCAAGCTGGCACCTTTGGGCGACCTGGTGCGCCAGGCCGAAGCATTGGGTGCCGGCGACTTGAGCGTGCGCCTGAATGTATCGAGCCATGACGAGATCGGCCAACTGGCCCGTGCCTTCAACCAGATGAGCCAGGCGCTGTCGACCATGGTCGAGCACATCCGCAAGGCCTCCCAGGAGGTCAGCAGTCGCGCCCAGGCTTTGTCCGGGCTGTCCAGCGGTGCCTATGAAGGCATGGAGCAGCAGTCCGGCGAAATCACCAGCATGGCCGGTGCGGTGGAAGAGTTCAGCGCCACCTCGTTGAACATCGCCGACAACATGGGCAACACCCAGCGCCTGGCCCAGGAAAACGCCCAGCAAACCCAGATCGGTCGTACCTCGATGGGTGAAGCTTCGGCATCCCTGGAGCAGATTGCCGGCTCGCTGGACAGCACCGCCAAGGTCATCAACACCTTGGGTCAACGCTCACAGGAAATCGGAGGCATCGTCGGTGTCATCACCTCCATCGCCGAGCAGACCAACCTGCTGGCCTTGAACGCGGCCATCGAAGCCGCCCGCGCGGGCGAGCAGGGTCGCGGGTTTGCCGTGGTCGCCGATGAAGTCCGTAGCCTGGCCTCGCGTACGCGTCAGGCCACCGATGAAATTTCCGGCATGATCAACAGCATCCAGCAGGAAACCGGCAATGCCATCAGCACCATGGAACAGGGCAACCTGTTGATGCAGGAAGGCCTGTCGCGCAACGCCAACGTGGCCTCGGCCCTGGCGCGTATCGACGAGCAAAGCCGCTCGGCCGGGCAGCAATTCGCGGCGATCACCACCGCCACCCAGGAGCAAAGCAGCACCGCGACGTTGCTCAGCAGCAACCTGCAAAGCATTGCCATGGCCAACAGCGAGCAGCGCGAAGTGGTCTCGAACCTGGCGATCACTGCCAAGGAACTGGAAAAACTCGCCCAGGACCTGCGCCAAGAGGTCGATCGGTTCCGCTGAGATGCTCCAGTCTTTGCGAGCTTGCTCACCCACAATGGCTTCAACGTGGGAGCGAGCTTGCTCCCGCTGGCCTGCGTAGCAGGCCCCTGCATGGCTTCAGGTAAACCGCATTATCTGGTTTCGCGACTGCTGCGCCTGAGGCGTCGGACCAGCCGAGCGGGAGCAAGCTCCCTCGTCACGGTACTGCGCTCTCACAAAAAAAATCCTCGACCGTAGGCTCCTTCCTTTTTTAGGAATTTGCTGTTTTTAAGCTTGCTGAAACGTTTCTTCAAGTCTATAAAACCCGCACAACTCCAAGAAAGGTCGCCTCCATGACTCCCCTCAAACTCCTCGTTACCCTTGGCGCCCTGGGCGCTGCTTCCCATGCCATGGCCTGGGATTACGTTCTGCTCGACACCGATAAAGCCGCGCAGCCCTGGCAGATCACCAGTCAGCAACTCGGCGTGAAAACCGACAAGCCCTTTTCCGTGACGATGCGCACGCTGCATGGCGGGCGACAGGAGGGGGTCAGCATCGTCGACATCGACAACGGCACCCTGAAGCTTTCCGTCGTGCCGACCCGTGGGATGAACGTATTGCAGGCGTCGGTCGGGAATGTGCGCATGGGTTGGGATTCGCCGGTCAAGGAAGTGGTCAACCCGGCGTTCATCGAGCTCAACGGCCGGGGGGGCCTGGGCTGGCTTGAAGGGTTCAACGAACTGGTGACCCGCTGCGGCTACGAATGGGTTGGTCATCCCGGCATGGACAACGGCGAGCTGCTGACCCTGCATGGTCGCGCGGCCAACATCCCGGCCAACAAGGTCACCCTGCACATCGATGAAAAGCCGCCGTACGCCATTACCCTGCGGGGCGAACTGAAGGAACAGGCCTTCAAGAAGGTCGATTTCTCGGTACAGACCGAACTGGTCACCGAGCCTGGTAGCGTGACCTTCGCGCTCAACGACACCCTGACCAACAACGGCGACTATCCGAAGGAATACCAGGCGCTTTACCACAGCAACTTCAGCACCCCATTCCTGGAACAGGGCGCCCGCTTCGCCGCACCGGTCAAACAGGTTTCGCCGTTCAACGACAAGGCCAAGGGTGATCTGCACGATTGGCAGACCTACCGGGCGCCCACCAAGGATTACGACGAAACCGTCTATAACGTCGTGCCTTATGCCGACGCCAAGGGCGACACGCTGACGGTGTTGCACAACAAGGCCGGCAGCCTCGGGGTGTCGGTGGGCTTCAACACCCGCACGCTGCCCGTATTCTCCTTGTGGAAAAACACCGACACCCAGGGCCAGGGCTACGTGACCGGGCTGGAACCGGGTACCAGTTTTTCCTACAACCGTCGCTATCAACGGCCGCTGGGCCTGGTGCCGACCATCGCGCCGAAAGAGCACAAGCAATTCCAGATCCACTACAGCCTGTTGGCGGACAAGGGGGCTGTGGATAACGCACTCAAGCGCATCGACGCCATCCAGAGCGGGCAAAAAACCGAGGTGCGCGAGACACCCCTGGTGGACCTGACCAAGCCTTAGGTTGTAGCAGGCCGATACTGCAAGGCCTCGGCCAGGTGTTCACGCCTGATCGGCCCGGCTTGCTCAAGGTCCGCCAGCGTCCTGGCGACCTTGAGCAAGCGGTGGGCGGCGCGCAGCGACAGGGTCAAGCGCTCGCAGGCGGTTTCCAGCCAGGCTTCGTCGGTTGTGGATAACTTGCAATGCTGGCGCAACCCCGGCAGATCGAGGAAGGCGTTGGCACAGCGCTGGCGTCTGTGCTGGCGGTCCCGGGCCTCGGCCACCTGCCCGGCGACCGTGGCGGTATCGTCCCCGGAGACGCCCTTGGGGGTCAGCGCCGTGGCCTCCCGGGCGACGGTCAGGTGCAGGTCGATGCGGTCCAGCAGCGGGCCGGAGAGTTTGTTGCGGTAGCGCTGCACCATGTCCGGTGTGCAGGAGCAGCGACCGCTGGGGTCGCCCAGATAACCACAGGGGCACGGGTTCATCGCCGCGACCAACTGGAAACGTGCCGGAAAACGCACCCGGTCACGGGCGCGGGAAACCACGATGTGCCCAGATTCCAGCGGTTCCCTCAGGACTTCCAGTACCTTGCGGTCGAACTCCGGCAGTTCATCCAGAAACAGCACCCCATGGTGGGCGAGGGTGATCTCTCCCGGTTGCGGTTTTGACCCGCCGCCCACCAGCGCCGGGCCGGAGGCCGAGTGGTGGGGCTGGCGAAACGGCCGTTGCGGCCAGTGGCTCAACGGCACGCAACTGGCGACGGATTGAATCGCCGCGACTTCCAGGGCCTCGCTTTCCGCCAAGGGCGGCAGCAGCCCCGGCAGGCGGCTCGCCAACAAGGTCTTGCCGGTGCCCGGTGGTCCGCTGAACAGCAGGTTATGCGCTCCCGCCGCGGCAATGAGCAGCGCGCGCTTGGCCGCCGATTGGCCCTGCACTTCGTTGAGGTCCGGATAGGGCTTGGCCGCATGCATCAAACCGTCGGAAATGTAGGGTTCAACCGGCGTATGGCCGTTGAAATGCGCCACCGCTTGCAGCAGATGATCCACCGCGATCACCTTCAATCCCGAAGCCAGGCACGCCTCCTCGGCATTGGCCCGGGGGACCACCAGCGTGCGCCCGGCCTTTCGTGCCGCCAACGCTGCCGGTAATACCCCACGTACCGGTCGCACCTCGCCGGACAGGGCCAGCTCGCCCAGGCATTCCACGTCATCCAGGGTCAAGGTCGGCACCTGCACACTGGCCGAGAGAATCCCCAAGGCAATCGCCAGGTCGAAGCGCCCGCCATCCTTGGGCAAATCCGCCGGGGCCAGGTTCAAGGTGATCCGCCGCGCCGGAAACTGCAGCCCCGAATTGATGATCGCACTGCGCACCCGGTCCTTGCTTTCCTTCACCGCCGCCTCCGGCAGGCCCACCATCGTCAGCGACGGCAAGCCATTGGCCAGGTGGACTTCAACGGTAACGGCTGGCGCCTCGACCCCGACCTGGGCGCGGCTGTGGACGATGGAGAGGGACATGGATCGTTCCTTGAGTGGATAGGGTGCCGCGTCCTGCGGCTCTTGAAGGGTAGTCGCGGCACGGTGTCCAAGCGGCCTCGTCGAGGGGGCAAATCTTCGCAGGATGTTGCGCCAGTGACTGGTGTCCACCCGTGATCGGTTCTTCCGACCGCCTGGATTTGTCCCGTCCAGCCCTCTGCTAAGCTGAGATTTGTCCAGTCGACTTGGCGGTGTAGCGGCACAGCGAGGAAGTGGCCATGAACGATCTGCTGGCTCTGTTAACCGATAACCGCTTCATGCCCCACGGGCACTGCTATTTGTGGCGGCCGGATCTGCTGTGGACCAACGTGATCGCGGATAGCTTGATCACCCTGAGCTACGTCTCCATTCCTTTCACGCTCCTGTACTTCATCCACAAGCGCAAGGACGTGCCGTTCGACTGGATGCTGGCGGCCTTCGGCGTGTTCATCCTGGCCTGCGGCACCAGCCATGTAATGGAAATCCTGACGATCTGGCAGCCCTATTATTGGCTGTCGGCGCTGGTCAAGGTGATCACGGCGGTGGCTTCGGTCATTACCGCCATTCTCCTGATCCGGCTGGTGCCCGCCGCCCTGAAAATTCCCAGTCCGCAACAAATGGCCCAGGTCAACGATGAGTTGCGCGAAGCGCAGGCCGAACTGGTCACCACCGCGCGCCGGGCCGGCATGGCGGAAATCGCCACCAACGTGCTGCACAACGTGGGCAATGTGCTCAATAGCGTCAACGTATCGGCCCAGGTCTTGTACGAGAAGGTGCATACCTCCAAGGGGCAGGGAGTCGCCAAGGTCGTGCAATTGATGAAGGACCATGCCGATGATCTCGGCAATTTCATCAGCCGCGACCCGAAGGGTCGTGCGCTACCGGACTATCTCGGCAAGCTGGCCGAGGCGCTGGCTACCGAGCAGCAGGGCATGATCAATGAGCTCGCGCAGTTGACCCGCTGCATCGGCCACATCAAGGAGATTGTCGCCACCCAGCAGTCCTATGCCGGTAATTCCAGCGTGCTGGAGCCGGGTTCGCTACGCGAACTCATCGAGGATGTGGTGCGGATCTGCGAGGTGTCCCTGGTCCGCCATCACGTGACGCTGGTCAAGGAGTTCCGCGACATCCCGGTGATGGCATTGGACAAGCACAAGGTGTTGCAGATACTGATCAATCTGATCAACAACGCCAGACAGGCGCTCGACTCGGTCAAGGATCGACCGTCGCGGATCATCCTGCGCCTCAAGGCTGTCGACAACCAGCGCGTGCGGGTCGAGGTCGAGGATAACGGCGAAGGGATTGCCAGCGACAACCTGGCGCGGGTGTTCGAGCATGGTTTTACCACGCGGGTCGATGGCCATGGCTTTGGCTTGCATAGCTGCATCCTGGCGGCGCATGAAATGGGCGGCGAACTGACGGTGCAGAGTGCGGGCCCGGGACAGGGGGCGTTGTTTGTGCTGGAGCTGCCGATGGCGCTCGATCAGGATCCATGCCTACGGGCCATGGGGGATTGACACTGCAGGGCCGGATGTCGACGCATTTTCGTTGAATAATCCAAGAGGTCATGCGATTGCCTGCATGGTGGCCAATCTTTCGGGTGATTAGCATTCCCTCGATAGACATGGCAAAGGGCCATTGTTTCGCGAAGGTCCGCTGATGAACTGGCTCAACGACGCAAGATTTTCGACCAAACTGATCACCTCGTTTTTCCTCTGTGCCCTGATCACGCTCGCCGTGGGCATGCTCG
Source organism: Pseudomonas citri (assembly GCF_025336485.1). Lineage (GTDB taxonomy): Bacteria > Pseudomonadota > Gammaproteobacteria > Pseudomonadales > Pseudomonadaceae > Aquipseudomonas > Aquipseudomonas citri. The sequence continues at coordinate 56,468 of NZ_JAODAB010000006.1, forward strand.
GTATCAGCGGTGTTTCCGCGCTCTCGGCGCGCTTGCAGGTGGTGTTCAACAATAATCTGGTTTCGGTTGCCAATACGGCGCAGACCAAGACCAAGGCGGTTGGCCAGACGCGTGACATGTACCGGCTGTATGTCGCCACTGCCGGTAATGCCCCACAGAGCGTGAAGGATGAATTCCTCGCCTCGATGAAAGCCAACCAGTTGGCCAGCGAACAGGCTTTCGCCGAGTACCGCAAGGGCCCGTTGGCCGAGGATGAGCGCATTGCCGGTGACCAGATGGCGCGTGACTGGCCGGTCTACCAGGCCATGGTGCAGCAATACCTGGCGCTGATGGCGGCCGGGGACCTGGAAAACGGGCGCATCTTGTTGCTGGGTGATTTGCAGAAGACCTATCGCAAGGTCATGGACCAGTTGACCCTCATGATCGACTCCAATGACCGTCAGATCAGCGAAGATGCCCAGGCCGCCGTACGCCAGGAAGCGTCGGCCAGGACGGTGTTGTACAGCGGTATCGTCATCGCGTTTATCGCGGCCCTGTCGCTTGGCCTGTTCATCAGCCGCTTGATCAGTCGGCCGATTGCCGTGGCGGTCGACTGTGCGCAGCGCATCGCCCAAGGCGACCTGACCCAGCACATCACCAGTAGCCGTCGCGACGAAGCGGGTCAATTGATCAAGGCTTTGGGCGACATGCAGGGAAGTTTGAAAAACACGATCCAGCAGATTGCCAGTGCTTCGGATCAACTGGCTTCCGCCGCCGAGGAACTGACGGCGGTGACCGACAATGGCAGCCGAGCCTTGACGCGGCAGAATGACGAGATCCAGCAGGCGGCCACGGCGGTGACCGAGATGACGTCGGCGGTCGAAGAAGTGGCGCGCAATGCGGTTTCCACCTCGCAGGCCTCGCAATCGACCAGTTCCCGGGCCAGCGATGGGCGCGATCAAGCGCGTGGCGCGGTGCAGGCGATCGACAATGCCACCCAGGAAATCACTTCCTCCACCGGCCTGGTTCGGGACCTGGCCGTGCAGGTCCGCGATATCGGCAAGGTCCTGGATGTGATCCGCGGGATTGCCGAACAAACCAACCTCTTGGCGCTCAACGCAGCCATCGAGGCCGCCCGTGCGGGGGAGCAGGGCCGCGGCTTTGCGGTGGTCGCCGATGAAGTTCGCGCCCTGGCGGCACGCACCCAGGCATCCACGGGGGAAATCGAAGGCATGATCCATGCGGTGCAGAGCCGCGCTGACAGTGCGGTCGATGCCATGGGCAAGAGCCAGGCGCTGGTGACCGAGACCCAAAGCCTGGCCCGCGCCACCGGCGAGGCCTTGGAGCAGATCGCCGAGGGCATCGCGCAGATCAATGACCGTAACCTGGTGATTGCAACGGCGTCCGAGGAACAGGCCCACGTAGCCCGCGAGGTCGACCGTAACCTGGTCAATATTCAGGATCTCTCGACCCAAACCGCGGCTGGGGCGCACCAGACCAATGCTTCGAGCCAGGAGCTGTCAAACCTGGCCCTGTCATTCAATGCACTGGTTGGCCGTTTCCGTCTCTGAGTCCATCGGTTGAATGCGCCGGGGCATCTGCCCGGCGCACCGCCCCGCAGCGAATAGTGGTCTATTGCGCTTCTGGCGCCAGTCGCGCCTCCAACTCCGCCACCTTCGCCTCCAGGCTCTCCAACCGTGCCCGGGTCCGGGCCAGTACGACCATCTGGCTGTCGAATTCTTCCCGGCTCACCAGGTCCAGCTTGCTGAAACCGCTTTGCAACAAGGCCTTGAACTGGCTTTCGATTTCGCTTTTAGGCAGCGGGGTGTCGCCGCTCAAGAGGCGGGAGGCGTGGCCGCTGAGGGCGTCGAGGAGGTCTTTGGGCGCGAGCATGGCAACAATCCTGAAAAACGATGGCGGCAGTGTATCACGCAGTGTCTATAGTCAAATTTGCCGGTGGCGATGCACGCTTTTTGCGCACCGGGTCGGACGCTGTCGCACTGTTGTTGTGCGTATCACTGCGGTTCGCGGTGCATCGCAGGCGATGCGAAGCGGGTAAGCGACTGAAAACAAGGGGGTTTGGCACAGATGGCAAGGTTTCTGCTTAGAGGCTGATGACCCATGCACTGATGCAGTCGCTGTGACGAATGCAGTGCAGCCAGGCGAAGCGGGGAGCTTCGCCAGGAGCGGTTAACTGGCGCTGGTCGGGCAACTTGGGCCGACGACGCGTTACAAAGCCAGGCACTGCGCTTAGACTTGAGTCGGGTTTGTTTTCCTGGGGCAAGTCCACCAATTCGGGAGAAAGTTTCATGAAGCTAGTCACTGCCATCATCAAGCCGTTCAAATTGGACGACGTGCGCGAGTCGCTGTCCGAAATCGGCGTGCAGGGCATTACCGTTACTGAGGTCAAAGGCTTCGGTCGGCAAAAAGGTCACACCGAGCTGTACCGTGGCGCGGAATACGTGGTCGATTTCCTGCCCAAGGTCAAGATCGATGTCGCCATTGACGACAAGGACCTCGACCAGGTGATCGAAGCGATCACCAAGGCCGCCAACACCGGCAAGATTGGTGACGGAAAGATCTTTGTGGTCAATCTGGAACAGGCTATCCGCATCCGTACCGGCGAAACCGATACCGACGCCATCTAAGCCGCCCAAACCCAACGCCCCAGGAGAAAACAAAATGACTCTGCGTAAATTCGCAGGGCTAGGAGCCCTGTTGTCCTTGATAATGCCTGGCCTGGCCATGGCGGAAGAAGCGGCAGCCCCCGTCCTGAATTCCGGCGACACTGCCTGGATGCTGACTTCCACCATTCTCGTACTGTTCATGACCATTCCCGGCCTGGCGCTGTTCTACGGCGGCATGGTTCGGTCGAAAAACCTTCTTTCCGTGATGATGCAGTGCTTTGCCATTACCGGCCTGATCAGCATTCTGTGGGTCATCTACGGCTACAGCATCGCGTTCGACACTACGGGCATGGAGCAGGGCGTCGTCAACTTCAACTCCTTCATCGGCGGCCTCGGCAAGGCGTTCCTGGCGGGTGTCACCCCGGCCAGCATCACCGGCCCTGCGGCGCTGTTCCCTGAGGCGGTGTTCGTCACCTTCCAGATGACGTTCGCCATCATCACTCCGGCCCTGATCGTCGGTGCCTTTGCCGAGCGGATGAAGTTCTCCGCCATGCTGGTGTTCATGGGCGTGTGGTTCACCCTGGTGTATGCGCCAATCGCGCACATGGTCTGGTCCGGTAACGGTGGCCTGCTGTGGGACTGGGGCGTGCTGGATTTCGCCGGCGGCACCGTGGTGCACATCAACGCCGGTATCGCTGGCCTGGTAGCGTGCCTGGTACTGGGCAAGCGCAAAGGCTTCCCGACCACGCCGATGGCGCCACATAACCTGGGTTACACCCTGATGGGCGCTGCGATGCTGTGGGTCGGTTGGTTCGGCTTCAACGCCGGTTCCGCTGTCGCCGCCAACGGCACCGCCGGCATGGCGATGCTGGTGACCCAGATCGCGACCGCTGCGGCGGCCCTGGGCTGGATGTTTGCCGAGTGGATCACCCACGGCAAGCCAAGCGCACTGGGCATTGCCTCGGGTGTGGTCGCTGGCCTGGTGGCGATCACCCCGGCTGCCGGCACCGTGGGCCCGATGGGCGCCCTGGTCATCGGTTTGGCGGCAGGCGTGGTGTGCTTCTTCTGCGCCACCACCCTCAAGCGCAAGCTCGGCTATGACGACTCCCTGGATGCCTTCGGCGTGCACGGTATTGGCGGTATCCTCGGCGCGATCCTGACTGGCGTGTTCGCGGCCCCGGCCCTGGGCGGCTTCGGCACCGTGACCGACATCGGCGCGCAAGTGTGGGTTCAATTCAAAGGTGTTGGCTTCACGGTGATCTACACCGCGATCGTCACCTTCATCATCCTCAAGGTGCTGGACGCGGTCATGGGTCTGCGTGTCTCCGAGGAAGAAGAGGCGGTCGGCCTGGACCTGGCCCAACACAACGAGCGCGGCTACAACTTGTAAGTACACGCGAAAAAAAGTGCCCGGCTTGCCGGGCATTTTTTTGCCTGGGATTTGTCATTGTTGGCAGGACGTGCCGGTTTTGCGGAGTCTTTTGTCGTCGATGCGACATGGGCTTTTCTACCGCTAAAGTCTTACATCGAAGGGGGAATATTAGGCTCTTTGTTTTTTTCCAGAGCGCGCTAGAATGCGCCCCGAACGTGCGGAGATCTGTATGTGGCAACAGACGTTGATAACCCTGCGGGCGCGGCCCAGGGGCTTTCATCTGGTGACGGACGAGCTGCTCGCCGGCCTGCCTGAACTCCGGGCATGTCGTGTCGGTCTGTTGCATCTGTGGCTGCAGCACACCTCGGCTTCGTTGACCATCAACGAGAACGCCGATCCGGCGGTACGTCGAGACTTCGAACGATTTTTCAATCGGCTGATCCCACAAGGAGCCGCCGACTATGAGCACAACGACGAAGGCCTGGACGACCTCCCGGCGCACTTCAAGGCCAGTGTGCTTGGTTGCCAGCTCAGTCTGCCGGTTACGGCGGGACGGCTGGCGTTGGGGACCTGGCAAGGTGTTTATCTGGGCGAGCACCGTGATCATGGCGGTGCTCGTAAAGTCCTCGCCACCCTGTACGGTGAAGGGGCATAACCGCTGACTGTCGGCGGGTATTTGAATTTTTTCTGGCAGCCTTCGAACAGATGGCGAAGCTGGGCTATAACTAATCTGCTTTTCGCAAGTCATGAGGTAGAACATGAGCGACGATGATCTGGAAAACGACGACCTCGAAGTAGGCGACGAAGACGAGGCCGAAGAGGGCCTGGAAGCGGCGGCTGAAGACGTTGCCGACGACGACGGTGCCGATGTCCCGGCCCCTACCGCCAAAGGCAAGGCCAAGGCGGCTGTGTCGGTCGACGAGTTGCCGAGCGTAGAGGCCAAGAACAAGGAGCGTGATGCGCTCGCCAAGGCCATGGAAGAGTTCCTGGCCCGGGGCGGTAAGGTGCAGGAAGTGGAGGCCAACGTGGTCGCTGATCCGCCCAAGAAGCCTGACAACAAGTACGGTAGTCGCCCGATCTGAGCCCTGCACTTGCTTGCTGAAAAAGCCCGCCGTCGCTGCGGGCTTTTTCATGGGGCCTGGAAATATGCCAGGGGCCCGCTTCGCCGGCCAGAGGGCACAAACCCCCTCGCCACGGTTCGGTTTGAAGCTCAGGTATCAGGGGCGGCTATGCCAGCCTGCCAACAAGCCCGGCAGTTCGGTCAGGCTGCGGATTTCCGCGTCTGGCACATGTTCGGCATCCCAGGCCTTGCCCGCCGGGTTGAACCAGATCGCGCGCAAACCGGCTTGTTGGGCGCCGGCGATGTCGTCGCCCGGGTGATCGCCGATGTGCACGGCGGTCTGCGCCGTGGCGCCGCCACGTTGCAGGGCTTCGTGGAACAGCCGGGCGTCCGGTTTGGCGATGCCGATGTCCTCGGCGCACAGGGCGAACTTGAAATAGTCCGCCAGCCCCAGGCGCCGTACATCGGCGTTGCCGTTGGTGACCACGCCCAAGGCGAAGTGATTGGCTAGGATTTCCAGGGTGGGCTGCACCTCGGGGAATATGTCCAGTTGATGGCGGGCGTGCAGGAAGGTCTCGAACGCCTGGTCTGCCATTTCCGAGGCTTGCCACTGGTCGTAGCCGGCTTCTTGCAGGGCGCGGAACAGCACCCGTCGGCGCAGCGCACTGATGCGATGCTTCAGGCCGGGCTCCTCGCGGAGCACTTGCTCGCGAATTGTAAACAGATGCTCCACCGGCAGACCGCCCAGGTTCGGTGCATTGTCGGTCAGCCATTGACGGAGTACGGCTTCGGCGCTGGCGATCACCGGGGCGGTGTCCCACAACGTGTCGTCCAGGTCGAAAGTGATGAGTTCGATGGTCATGATTCGTCGCCCTTGGTGCGTTTGGCCCTGGGATGGGCACTGTCATAGACCGTCGCCAGGTGCTGGAAGTCCAGGTGGGTATAGATCTGTGTGGTCTTGATGTCCGAGTGGCCAAGCAGTTCCTGCACGGCGCGCAGGTCCTGGGAAGATTCCAGCAGATGGCTGGCGAAGGAATGCCTGAGCATGTGCGGATGCAGGTTTTGCCCCAGCTCGCGTTCGCCGGCTGCCTTGACCCGCAACTGGATCGCCCGCGGGCCCAGGCGCCGCCCTTGCTGACTGACGAACACCGCCTCGTCGGTGGGATTGCTCAGTGCTCGCAACGCCAGCCATTGTTCCAGGGCCTCGCGCGCCTTGCGGCCAATGGGCAGCACGCGTGTCTTGCTGCCCTTGCCGTGCACCTGGACCATGCCGTCGGCCAGGTCCAATTGGTCCAGGTTCAGCCCCGTCAGTTCCGAAAGACGCAGGCCGGAGGAATAGAACAGTTCGAGGATCGCCTGGTCCCGTCGCGCCAGGAAGTCGTCCTCCACCGCGCCTTCGAGCAGTTGCAGGGTGCGGTCGGTGTCGAGGGTCTTGGGCAGGCGACGTTCACCCTTGGGCGGCGCCAGGCCGGTGGCCGGGTCGTGATCGCACAGGCCTTCGCGGTTGAGGTAGTGATACAAACCACGCACCGCCGACAACAGTCGCGCCAGGCTGCGGGAGGACTGCCCCTGTTGGTGCAGGCGGGCGACCAGGCTGCGCAAGCGCTGGATGTCCAGGGCGGCCCAACTGCCGATATTTTGTTTCTGGCACCACGCCAGGACCTTTTCCAGATCCCGGCGATAGGCCGACAACGTGTGGGGTGACACCTGGCGCTCACTGCGCAGATGTTCGCAGTAGGCCTCCAACTGCCGTTCCATCGTCAACGTACCGAGCGCAGCGAACCCGCCACTCGTGGCAACACGCGACCGGTGACTTCGGCGATGTAGCTCAAAAACAGCGTGCCCACCGAACTCTTGTAGTGCTGCGGGTCGCGGCTGGCGATGGCCAGCACGCCATGCACGCCCTGATGGGCGATGGCGACGACGGCGGTGGAACCGATCTGCTTGCGTTGTTCTTCGCCGAACAGGAAATCCAGCTCATGTTCGCGCAGGTTGCCGCTGACGCTTTTGTTTTCCGTGAGCAGGCCGCCGATCGCGGTTTGTGCTTCGGCGTGGGTCACCCAGCGGCCCACCGGCATGGCATTGTCGCCGAACAGGATCAGGCTGACGAAGGGCACCTGGAAGTCCTGGCGCAGGCTGTCCTCGACGCTCATCACCACGTCTTCGAGGGTGCTGGCGTCCATCAGCGCGAGGATCAAGCGGCGGGTCTTGTCGAAGAGCCGGTCGTTGTCCCGGGCGACGTCCATCAGGTGCGACAGGCGATGGCGCATTTCGATGTTGCGCTCGCGCAGGATCTTCATCTGGTGTTCCACCAGCGACACGGTGTCGCCGCGCCGATGGGGAATGCGCAGTGTCGCCAGCAAATCCTCGTGCTCGACGAAGAAATCCGGATGGGCCTCCAGGTAAGCGACGACGGCCGCGGCGGGTGGAAGCTGGCCCGGGACATCCTCGGGCGACGGGGCTGGAACCTGTGGTTTGTCGGTCATGGCGTCGACTCACTCAAAGACGGACTTGTCCTTCGTATACGCGCACTGCCGGGCCGGTCATCATCACCGGTTGGCCAGGGCCTGCCCATTCGATGGACAGGCGCCCGCCAGGCAGGTCGATCAACAAAGGCGAATCCATCCACCCCTGGCTGATTGCGGCGACTGCGGCGGCGCAAGCACCGGTACCGCAGGCCTGGGTTTCTCCTGCGCCGCGTTCCCAGACACGCAATTGCGCCCGGTGACGGTCGACGACATGCAGGAAGCCGACATTCACCCGCGCCGGGAAGCGCCGATGGTGTTCGATCTTCGGCCCCAGCTCGTGCACCGGGGCGCTGTTGATATCGTCGACGCGCAGCACCGCATGGGGGTTGCCCATGGACACGGCCGCCAGCTCCACCACGGTGCCGTCGACATCCACCTGGTAGCTCGAGGCCTGGGCCGGCGCATCGAAGGGAATGTCCGCCGGTACCAGGCGCGGAGCGCCCATGTTGACGCCGATCTGGCCGTCGCCGCGCACATCCAGTTCGATGATGCCGCTCTTGGTCTCGACGCGGATCTGCCGCTTGGCGGTCAGGCGTTTGTCCAGCACGAAGCGGGCGAAGCAGCGCGCGCCATTGCCGCATTGCTCCACTTCCGACCCGTCGGCGTTGAAGATCCGATAGCGGAAATCCACGTCCGGGTTGGTCGGTGCCTCGACGATCAGCAACTGGTCGAAACCGATGCCGGTGTGCCGGTCGCCCCATTGCTTGGCGTGCTTGGGCAGGATGTGCGCGTGCTGGCTGACCAGGTCGAGGACCATGAAGTCATTGCCCAGGCCGTGCATCTTGGTAAAACGCAGCAGCATGGTTTTACTCCGGCAGCAGGCTTTCGCCAGCAAACAACTCGGCTACCGTCTCGCGGCGACGGACTTCGAATGCCTGATCACCGTCCACCAGCACCTCGGCGCAGCGGCCGCGGGTGTTGTAGTTGGAACTCATGACAAACCCGTAGGCACCGGCCGAATGCACGGCGAGCAGATCGCCTTCTTCCAGCGCCAGTTCCCGGGCCTTGGCCAGGAAGTCACCGGTTTCGCAGATCGGCCCGACGATATCGTAAGTGCGTGTGGCGGTATCGCGCGGGCGCACGGCGCTGACGTCCATCCAGGCCTGGTACAGCGCCGGGCGGATCAGGTCGTTCATGGCCGCGTCGACGATGGCGAAATCCTTGTGTTCGGTGTGCTTGAGGTACTCGACCTGGGTCAGCAGCACGCCGGCGTTGGCGACGATGTAGCGGCCCGGCTCGAACATCAGCGCCAGGTCGCGACCGGCGAGGCGTTCGCGCACGGCCTTGATGTAGTCGGCCACCAGCGGCGGCTCCTCATCGCGATAGCGCACGCCGACGCCGCCGCCCAGGTCAATGTGGCGCAGGTAGATGCCGCAGTCGCCGAGGCGATCGATCAGCGCGAGCAAGCGGTCGAGGGCGTCGAGGAAGGGTTCGAGGGTGGTCAGTTGCGAGCCGATGTGGCAATCGACGCCCAGCACTTCCAGGTTCGGCAGTTGGGCGGCGCGCACGTACACGTCTTCGGCGTCGGCAATGGCGATGCCGAACTTGTTTTCCTTGAGACCGGTGGAAATGTACGGGTGGGTGCCGGCGTCGACGTCCGGGTTCACGCGCAGGGAGATCGGTGCGCGCACGCCCAGCTCGGCGGCGACGACTTGCAGGCGTTCCAGCTCATCGGTGGATTCGATGTTGAAGCAGTGCACGCCGACTTCCAGGGCGCGACGCATGTCTTCGCGGGTCTTGCCGACGCCGGAGAACACGATCTTGTCGGCGCTGCCGCCAGCGGCCAGGACGCGTTCGAGTTCACCGCCGGAAACGATGTCGAAACCGGCGCCCAGGCGTGCCAGGACGTTGAGCACGCCCAGGTTGGAGTTGGCCTTTACAGCGAAACACACCAGGTGCGGCATGCCGGCCAGGGCGTCGGCGAAGGTGCGGTACTGAGCTTCGATGTGGGCACGGGAATAGACGTAGGTCGGCGTGCCGAAACGCTCGGCGATCGCGGACAGGGCAACCCCTTCCGCGAACAGCTCCCCGCCACGGTAGTTAAAAGCGTCCATGGCGTTCCCTTAGTAAGTGGTGGTGTGGGTGTCGTGGGTATGGGATTTGGACTGCGACGACTTGGCCTGCTCTTCTGGAGACTTGCTGTCGTCAGGCAGGTACAGAGGACCTTTTTGACCACAGGCTGTGACGAGGCAGGCAACCGCGACGAGCGCAGCAAGGGAAGAGATCAGGCGCTTCATGGCGAAATCCTTGAAAATGCGTTAATTGCGCCGGAGTATACCGGCCACCCGGCAGCTTGCCTATGCAACGGGGTCCCCGTCCGGCGGGGCTAGGCTCTGTCTGAAAAGCCTTGATACTCGGTGATGCTGCGTTAAAAACTGCCTCGGAATGCTCATTTACTCCAGTAAATTCCGCTTCCTCGGCGGTTTTCGCCTTGCCTCACCTTCGTCTCAAGACTTTTCAAACAGAGCCTAGTGGCCCCGTAAGGGCTACCAGGGCTTTTCGTAGCGCCGAGGGGCGTGCGCCGGTATATCCTTTGCAATCGTCGGGAAGCGTCCGTATCTTGCGGCGCTTGAGCATGAGCAGACATTTTCGAGGTTGCCGCAATGAGTTTGACCGAAGCCCGTTTCCACGATCTGGTCGATACCACCCAGCAGATGCTGGAGGATGTGTTTGACGAGAGTGAGCTGGACATCGACCTGGAAAGCTCCGCCGGTGTGCTGACCGTCAAGTTCGAAAACGGCACCCAGTTGATTTTCAGTCGCCAGGAGCCGCTGCGACAGTTGTGGCTGGCGGCCGTGTCCGGTGGTTTCCACTTCGATTACGACGAGGAAAGCGAGCGCTGGATGTGTGACAAGAGCGAAGAGCAACTGGGCGAGATGCTCGAGCGCATTGTCAAGACCCAGGCCGGCGTGGAACTCGAATTCGAAGGTCTTTGAACCTGTGACATCGAGCGCTCCGCCGCGGCCACCCAAGCCGCTCTACAGCAATGTCAGCCCCGCCGTGCCGTCGCCGTGCACCAGCGTGTGCAAGCTGGACGAGCAGAAAGTCTGCCTCGGCTGCTTCCGGCATGTGGAAGACATCCGCCAATGGCGCTCGGCCGATGATGAGCGCAGGCGGGTCATCTGTGCCGAGGCAGCCAAACGCAAGTCGCTGGTGTGATTTGTGGCGAGGGGATAAATCCCCTCGCCACAGTCATTCTGTTGTTCATGCAACGGGAGCAATAGCTCGGTGACTTGTTTATTTATTGAGCTGTGTTAGTGTCCGGCTACGCCTCACCCTATCGAGGCCCATGAAAACCCCGTCTTCTTGTGGCGGGGTTTTGCTTTTTTCGTGCAGGAGAAAGGAGTCTGCCAGGATCATGACCGCACCTTCCATCACCCTTACCCGTCTGGACGTGCAACGTCTGGAGCGTTTGATCGACAGCCTGGATGAAAACCTGCCGGGTGTGATCGCGTTGCAAGCCGAGCTTGATCGCGCCGAGACGCTGGTGGGCCACGATGAAGTGCCTGCCGATGTCGTGACCATGAATTCGCGGGTGCATTGCCGTGAGGAAAGCAGCGGCAAGGACTACCACCTGGTCCTGGTTTATCCACAGGACGCCAATGCCGATGAAGGCCGGATTTCTATCCTCGCTCCGGTAGGCAGTGCATTGCTGGGCCTGAAGGTCGGCCAGCACATCGATTGGCCGGCGCCCGGTGGCAAGACCCTGAAACTGACGTTGCTGAACGTGGAATACCAGCCCAAGGCGGGCGGTGACTTCTCTCTCTGACACGCATCAGGCCAGGGTCAGCGCCTCGTTCAGGGCGCTTTCCAGGTCGGCCTTGTAGCGCAGGTACAAATTGCTCGAACAGGCGCCGTCGCCCACCAGGCCCGAGAGGTCCAGGTCGGTGATGTAACAGCGGTAGCGCTGGGCCTCGCGGCGCTGGTCAATGATCTCCCGGGCGACCACCCGGAACAGCTGGTCGCCATGCTCCAGTTCGGAAAACTCCTGCTGGTCACAATACAGGGTGACATGTACCTGCCCGTGCGCCGCCTTGCCGATGATCGCCTGTACGTCATAGAACGGTTTGTTCGCCGGCGTCTGCGGTGCTTGCCGTGCCTCGATCCGCCGTGCCCGGCCGTTGCCCGAGGGCAGGAGTTGGTAATACAGGGTTTCCAGGGACACCGGCTGGGCTGCATCCATCGGCAACAAAGCGTCGCGGCGGTACAGCACCGATTGCAGGAAGCGCTGCAACGGCACCAGCAGACTTTGTTCGTCGTGATAGGGCACTTGCTGGTGCCAGAGCGCATTGAGCTCATCGAGCACGTACAGCGTGGCGGTTTCCTCGTTGACCCGGTAGAACACCTGGATGCATTCGGGCTGGCCCATGGGCAGGAGCAGCGCCAGGTCATGTTCCTCCAGGGCCATCGGGTCAAGGTGCAGCGGACTGTAGGCTGTCAGCTCCTCGCCCAGGTAATCCATCAGCGCCGACAGGCTGCCCAGCGCCACGTGGTTGACCTGGCCCGGTATCAGTTCCAGCACGTGATAATGCTGCTGGACCTGAAGCAGATAGCGGTAGTTGAGCTTGCTCAACAGCAAGGTCTGCGCCGTCTCGATGACCTCTTCGACCCGTCGGGCAATGAACTGCGCGCGGTTGTGGCAGAAGCAGCGTACCCGCAAGCGCGGCTGGCGTTGCGTGGTGGGCAGGTCGTTGAGGTAGTCGCGCAGGCAGTCAAGCAGCGCGTGTTCGCCGTCGAAACGGTTGACCAGCACTTCGTTCCAACTGTTGAGCGTGACCTGGTCGAGGGTCAGCACCAGGTTTTCCCGCACCCCGGCGTAGCTCAACGAGTCGGTACGCTCAGTGGTCATCAGAATGTTCAGGTCGCGGTGGTGCTTGAGCGGGTCGACACCGACATTGACCAGGACCAGCACCTCGCTGGGTACGCTGGCATGCAGCAATTGTTCTTCATCGACGCTGCCCAGGGGCAGGGCGATGGACTGTTGCAGGCTGCCCAGGAGGTTGAACAGTTCGAATTCGCTCAGGTCGCTGTCGCCGGGGTGCAGCGCCAGGCGCGTGCTGCTGTCGATCACGCCGTTGCGATGGCACCAGGTCAGCAGTTCGAGCAATTCACGGCTGCGCTTGATCGGCGCGAAATTTTCCCATTCCAGGGCGTTGAGGCTGCCGTTGTACAGGCCCCACTGATTCTGCCCAGGCTCTTTGCGATTGGCTGACTGGACCAGCGTCAGGGTGTCCTCGGCCAGGTCCGGGGCGATGCCGGGGTTGATGAACTCGACCTTGTCGGCCTTGCGTTCGAAGGCGGCATACAACCGCCGACCCAGCACATTGAGGTCGCGCTTGTTGAGCGGGCTGACAGTTTGTTCGGTGCGGGCGAACTGGGTCAGGAAACGGTAACTGTGGGTGAGTTCGTTGACCAGCGCGCGTCGCTCGTTGCTGACCTGGCGGACTTTCCACTGGCTGCGGCTGTCGAGCAACGCCAGTTGACGCTGGTCCCAGCCCCATTCCCGCGTGAGGCGTTCGAGCAGGGTCCGTTGCCAGCCGCCGCTACGCCCTGGGCCGGTGAGCTTGCGATTGACCTTCAGGTACAGCGCCCGGCGGATCAGCTCGAGGCGTTCGGGCTCGGCGCGGGCGTTGAGGTATTCCTCGATGCGGCGGTAGACCACCATGTAGGGGTCCAGCTCTTCCAGGTCCAGGCGATTGGCGAACACGGCTTGTTTGAAGCGCAGGCTCAGGCAGCGCACGTTCGGGTGCTCGCTGGCGTAGACCTCGGTCAGCAACAGCTTGAGCACCGATTTGTAGGGTGACTCGATGCCCTTGAACAATTGCCAGAGCCCGGCGCCGATGAATTCCCCTGGCGGGATATAGGCCAGGTGCCCGAGGTCCAGGGTTTCATCCGCGCGAATGAAACGCTTGGAAATCAACGCATGGGTGTATGGCTCATAGTTGTCTTCTTCGTAGACCGGCACCAGCCACCAGATCGGTGTGCGCCCAGCCAGCCAGATCGCGGTGCGGTAGAACTCGTCCAGCAGCAGGTAATGCTGGGTCGTGCCGCAATCTTCGGAACTGAGCTGGTTGTCCCGCTCGCCCCGCACGAAACGCGCTGGGTCGATCAGGAAAAAGTGCGCTTCGGCCCCCTGGGTCGCAGCCCAGGCTTCGAGCAGTTGGCATTTCTTGCGCAGCTCGGCCAGTTCATCGTCGCTCAGGTCCGGGCCGTGGCAGACCCACACATCCATGTCGCTCTGGTCGGCCTGGGCCAGGGTGCCGAGGCTGCCCATCAGGAACAGGCCGAGAATCGGTCGCGGCGGATTGCTGCCGTGTCGCGGCTTGTAGGAGAACGAGCGGGTCAGGCGCTGGGCCTCGGCAAGGACGCTGGCGTCGGGCTCGTAATTCGACAAGCCGGCGGGTGTGCTCCCGGAGACGTAGCCGGGCAACAGCGGATGGTTAACGTGAAAAAACAACGGCAGCAGCGTCAGCACGCCTTGTTGGCGAGGTGACAGACCCTCCAGGGCACGCTCCATCCGGACGCTGTTGAGCTTGAGAAAACGCGCGCGCAACTGGCTCAGGACCTTGCGATCGATTCCCTCGTCCAGATCGGGGCGTATTTCGTGGTTGCGGGTCATGTCAGCTCAAACCGGCTCGCGGTCTCGAACGTGGGAGATCACAGGTGATGGCAGGTTAGCGCCCGGGTTTGCGAATTCTTAAGCGGGAACAGGATTCAGGTGTCAGATTTTTTACCCAAAGTCCTCACTGCGCCTGCGGAAACCCCCTTGAAGGCGATTTCCGTGGGCGGCAGGGCAGGGCAGGTCAGGCGGCTTCTTGAACGCTCAGTATCGTCAGGACGGTTTGAATATTCTGCGCGGCGTCCCGACCCAGGCTGGTCAGGTAGCCACCGTCGGGCTGGGTGATCAGTTCTTTCTCGAACAAGCGTTGGGCGGCGGCGATGGCCTTGGGGGCCGCGGTCTGATGAATTTTCAAGCCTTCCTGGGAACTGTCCAGGTTGAAGAGTGCAAGGATTTCCAGTTCGGCAACCAGCTCAGGGGTAAGCGATATAAGGACTCCAGACTTTCTAGGAATTTGATCGATAGCGTCACTAAGGTGAGCGCACTCGGCCGAGCTGTCCAGTGCCAGGGCCATGCTTTTTTTGTTTTGGGGGAGGGAGCACCTGTGTTCTGCCCGGCAGGTCCCTGTGGCGAGGGGATTTATCTGTGGAAGCAAGGCTTGCCCGCGATGAAGATAACGCGGTCTGGTGGGAGAGCGAGGTGCCTGCATCGCGGGCAAGCCTCGCTCCCGCAGTCAGTTCTTTTCCGGCGGCAACTCAGGCAGGGCGCGCAGGGCGGCTTCGTACCATTGGGTGTCGAACGGGCGGTCCTCTTCCAGGATCGCGTCAATTTCCACTGCCAGCACATGGGCCATCAGGTTGAGGATGTCCTCGCGCTCATAACCCACCAGGGTCAGCTTGTTGAAAGTGGCCTTGGCCGCTGGCGGGTTGTCGCTTTCAATCTGGTTTTCGATGGCCTGGATCAGCGTGTTCTCGACGAACTCTTCTTCGTCATTGTCGATGTCGGTTGGCTCGCTCATGGCAGGCTCCTGTGAGAAAAGTCGCCAGTTTACCTGCATTCAGCCGCGTGATGCGCCTGGCAATAAACGCCTCGACGGTCTATAACCCAAGGCTGCCAACCCCACACGGCCTGGAGGCATTTGGAATGCTCAAGCTTTATGGTTTCTCTGTCAGTAATTACTACAACATGGTCAAGCTGGCGCTGTTGGAGAAAGGACTGCCTTTCGAAGAGGTCGCGTTTTATCCGGGCCAGACCCCCGAAACGCTGGCCATCAGCCCGCGCGGCAAGGTGCCGGTGCTGAAGACCGAGCAAGGGTTCATCAACGAAACCAGCGTGATCCTCGAATACCTCGAACAGACCCAGCCAGGCCAGGCCCTGCTGCCCAGCGATCCGTTCGAGCGTGCCCAGGTGCTGACCCTGTGCCGGGAGATCGAGTTGTACATCGAGCTGCCAGCGCGCGCCTGCTTTGGCGAGGCGTTCTTCGGCATGTCGGTGCCCGATGCCATCAAGGAAAAGTCCAAGGCCGAATTGCTGCTGGGGTTTGCCACGCTGGGCCGCCATGGCAAGTTCTCGCCTTTCGTTGCGGGCGACCGCTTGAGCATTGCCGACCTGTATTTCCTCTACAGTGTTTCGCCGGCCTTACAAGTGGGTAGCAAGCTGTTCGACACCGACCTGATGGCAGGCATGCCGGCGGCCAAGGCCTTGTTGCAGCGTCTGGAGCAGAACCCGCACGTGCAGCGGATTGCGGCGGACAGGGAGGCGGCGATGCCGGCGTTCCTGGAGATGATCGCGGCGAAGAAATGAGTTTTTTGCTGTTCTGAAGGGCGCCCTCGCGAGCCGGCTCGATCCCACAATGGAACTTCAGGTGTTCACACAATATGTGCTCACTGAAGTCCTTCTGTGGGATCGAGCTCGTTCCGGGCGGCGATCCGACGATGCTTTGGGCTTTTAGCGGCTGGCAAGCAACGCCTGGCCCCGGGCCACAGCGGCCTTGACCTGCGCTGGCGCGGTGCCGCCGATGTGGTCGCGGGCATTGACCGAACCTTCGAGGGTCAGCACCGCAAACACGTCCTGCTCGATCTGGTCGCTGAACTGACGCAGTTCGTCCAGGCTCATCTCCGCCAGGTCCTTGCCGCTGTCTACGCCGTACTTCACGGCATGGCCGACGATTTCGTGGCAATCACGGAATGGCAAGCCACGGCGCACCAGGTAGTCGGCCAGGTCGGTGGCGGTGGAGAAACCGCGCAGGGCCGCTTCGCGCATCACCGCATGCTTGGGTTTGATAGCCGGGATCATGTCGGCGAAGGCCCGCAGCGAATCGCGCAGGGTATCGGCGGCGTCGAACAGCGGTTCCTTGTCTTCCTGGTTATCCTTGTTGTAGGCCAGTGGCTGGCCTTTCATCAGGGTCAGCAGGCCCATCAGCGCGCCGAACACCCGGCCGCTCTTGCCCCGTACCAGCTCAGGCACGTCGGGGTTTTTCTTTTGCGGCATGATCGAGCTGCCGGTGCAGAAACGGTCCGGCAAATCGATGAATTGGAACTGCGCACTGGTCCACAGCACCAGTTCTTCGGAGAAGCGCGACAGGTGCATCATCGCGATGCTGGCGGCGGCGCAGAATTCGATGGCGAAATCGCGGTCCGAAACGTTATCCAGCGAGTTGCCGCCCACGGCGTCGAAACCCAGCAGCTGTGCGGTGTATTCACGATCGATCGGGTACGTGGTGCCGGCCAGCGCGGCGCTGCCCAGGGGCATGCGGTTGGTGCGCTTGCGGCAATCCACCAGGCGCTCGTAGTCGCGGCTGAGCATTTCGAACCAGGCCAGCATGTGATGCCCAAACGTTACAGGTTGGGCGGTCTGCAGGTGGGTGAAGCCCGGCATGATGCTTTCGGCTTCGCGCTCGGCCTGCTCCAGCAAGCCTTTTTGCAGGCGGGTGATTTCGCCCAGGATCAGGTCGATTTCATCGCGCAGCCACAGGCGGATGTCCGTGGCCACCTGGTCATTGCGGCTGCGGCCGGTGTGCAGTTTCTTGCCGGTCACGCCGATGCGGTCGGTCAGGCGCGCTTCGATGTTCATGTGCACGTCTTCGAGGTCGACGCGCCAGTCGAACTGGCCGGCCTCGATTTCACCCTGGATGGTCTTCAGGCCATCGATGATGCTGTCGCGTTCGGCATCGGTCAGCACGCCAACCTTGGCCAGCATGGTGGCGTGGGCGATCGAACCCATGATGTCGTGGCGATACAGGCGCTGGTCGAAATTGACGGAGGCGGTGAAGCGGGCGACGAAGGCGTCGACGGGTTCACTGAAGCGGCCGCCCCAGGACTGATTGGTCTTGTCAGTGCTCATGAATTCGCTCGTGATCGGCTGTGGAGAAAATAGCGGTTAAAGGCTGCGGCGGATGATAGCAGGGTTGCCGGGACTGGCGCTGGCACTGGTCGGCAGGTTTTTTCGATCGAACCTGGGATCCAACCGGTTTTTCGCACAACGATATTTTCCGATTGAGCAATATCGTCGCGGCAACCGTCTACAGTGGACTGTAGGACTTTTTCTTTTTCCATCCATGGTGCATCGGACGAATAAAAAGAAGGGAGGGCTCATATTGATCAGATCGAATGATAACTATCCCTACGACGAAGCCGTGCGACATCAGGCCTCGGGCATCCGTCGACAGGCGCTGGTAAAGATAGGCGACCGCCTCGCGGCACTTTTTGGCCCTCGGACGAGTCTTAGCGTGGATCGCGGTGACGGATGTCACTTTCCCTGTCTACGCTATCCTTGTGCGAGACTCACGCAGGAATCCAGCGCAATATGAATGTCCTGATCGTTGATGACGAACCACTGGCCCGCGAGCGCCTGAGCCGAATGGTTGGCGAGCTCGAGGGCTACAGTGTCCTGGAGCCCAGCGCCACCAGTGGCGAAGAGGCGTTGGCCCTTATCGACAGCCACAAGCCGGATATCGTGCTGCTCGACATTCGCATGCCTGGCCTGGATGGCCTGCAGGTCGCGGCGAAGTTGTGCGAACGAGAGTCGCCTCCCGCCGTGGTCTTCTGCACCACGCGGGACGACTTCCCACCCGAGGTGTTGCAGGCCGGTGCGGTCGGCTACCTGGTCAAGCCGGTGGCGAGCGAAGCCTTGCTCGACGCCTTGCGCAAGGCCGAGCGACCCAACCGCGTACAACTGGCGGCGCTGACCCGTCCGGCGGCCGAAAGTGGCAGCGGTCCGCGCAGCCACATCAGCGCCCGCACCCGCAAAGGCATCGAGCTGATCCCGCTGAACCAGGTCGTCTATTTCATCGCCGACCATAAATACGTGACCTTGCGCCACGAAAGTGGCGAGGTGTTGCTCGACGAGCCACTCAAGGCCCTGGAAGACGAGTTCGGCGAGCGCTTTGTCCGTATCCACCGCAACGCCCTCGTGGCGCGTGAGCGTATCGAGCGTCTGCAGCGTACGCCCCTGGGGCATTTCCAGTTGTTCCTCAAGGGACTCAATGGCGATGCGCTGATCGTCAGCCGGCGACACGTGGCTGGCGTGCGCAAGATGATGCAGCAGCTTTAGGCTCTGTACGAAAAGTCTTGAGACGAAGGTCAGGCGAGGCTGTTTTCAACGCAGCATGAACGAGTATCAAGGCTTTTCGTACAGAGCCTGGGTCACGGTTTCAGGGCGTCCGCCCCGTCGACAGGGTATTTGGCGGTCAGGGAGGCCTTGGGGTCGTGATTCAAGTCAAAGCGATTTTGACTGAGCTGTTATTATCCGCCGTATCTTTTAAGTACGGATTGATCCATGTCCCCTCGCGAGATCCGCATTGCCACCCGTAAGAGTGCCCTGGCCCTGTGGCAGGCCGAACACGTCAAAGCCCGCCTGGAAGCCGCTCACCCCGGCCTGATCGTGACCTTGGTGCCCATGGTCAGTCGCGGCGACAAGCTATTGGATTCCCCTCTGTCGAAAATCGGCGGCAAGGGCCTGTTCGTCAAGGAGCTGGAAACCGCGCTGCTGGACAACGAAGCCGACATCGCCGTGCATTCGATGAAGGACGTGCCCATGGACTTCCCTGAAGGCCTGGGCCTGTTCTGCATCTGCGAGCGGGAAGACCCGCGCGATGCGTTCGTGTCCAACACGTTCCCCAGTCTTGAAGCGCTTCCGCCCGGCAGTGTGGTAGGCACTTCCAGCCTGCGTCGCCAGGCTCAGTTGCTGACCCGCCGTCCGGATCTGCAAATCCGCTTCCTGCGCGGCAACGTCAATACGCGTCTGGCCAAGCTCGATGCCGGGGAGTGCGACGCCATCATCCTCGCCGCCGCCGGCCTGATCCGCCTGGGCTTCGAAGATCGCATCACGTCGACCATCAGCGTCGACGATAGCCTGCCGGCCGGTGGACAAGGGGCCGTGGGCATCGAGTGCCGCAGCGCCGACAGCGAAATTCATGCCCTGCTGGTGCCGCTGCACCATGAAGACACCGCCACGCGGGTCATCGCCGAGCGCGCCCTCAACAAACACCTCAACGGTGGTTGCCAAGTGCCGATCGCCTGTTATGCCGTGCTGGAGGGCGATCAGGTCTGGTTGCGCGGCTTGGTGGGTGATCCGGATGGCAGCCGGTTGCTCAGTTCCCAGGCCCGGGCGCCGCGCCACGATGCCGAGGCGCTGGGGGTGCGGGTCGCGGAAGATCTGCTGCGCCAGGGCGCCGACCAGATCCTCAAGAAAGTCTACGGCGAGGCGGGTCACGCGTGACGGACTGGCGGCTGCTGCTGACCCGGCCGGCCGAAGAGTCGGCGGCCCTGGCGGCTGTCCTGGCCGAAGCGGGCATCTTCAGCAGCAGCTTGCCGTTGCTGGACATCGTGCCGATTCCCTTGTCCGATGCCGGGCGCACGATCATCCAGGCGCTGGACCAGTACTGCGCCGTGATTGTGGTGAGCAAGCCGGCGGCGCGCCTGTGTGTGGAGTGCCTGCGCCAATACTGGCCCAGTCTTCCCGACCAGCCATGGTTCAGTGTCGGCGGCGCCACCGGGCAGATTCTTGCCGATGCCGGCCTCGACGTGTTTTATCCAGACAGTGGCGATGACAGCGAAGCCTTGCTCGAACTCCCCCGATTGCAACAGGCGGTCGACCGGCCCGACGCGCGGGTCTTGATCGTGCGTGGCGAGGGTGGACGCGGTTTGCTGGCGGAGCGTTTGCGCGAGCAAGGTGCTAGTGTCGACTATCTGGAGTTGTACCGACGCGGCCTGCCGTCTTACCGTGAAGGTGAGTTGCCGGCCAGGGTCGAAGCGGAACGCCTGAACGCACTGGTGGTCAGCAGTGGGCAGAGCTTCGAGCATCTGCAACGGCTGGCCGGCGATGCGTGGCCCGACCTTGCGCGACTACCGTTGTTTGTTCCAAGCCCAAGGGTTGCCGAGATGGCGCTTGCCGCCGGGGCCCGAACAGTTGTGGATTGCCGTGGCGCCAATGCCGCGGCTTTGCTGGCGGCGTTACGGGAACAATCCGTGCCGTTTTCTAATGCAAAGGATGGATACGTGAGCGAAACAGCCTTGCCAAAAGAAGAACAAGACCAGCCAGCGATCGACGCGCCGGTTGAAAAACCGGCTCCGACGGCGCCCCGTCGTGGCAGCGGACTGGCGTTCGTGGCGTTGCTGCTCGGCGCCGCTGGCGTGGCAGTCGGTGGTTGGAGCGTGTGGCAGGTGCGTCACCTGCAAGCCAATAACCAGCAACAGGCCGCCGAGGTCCAGGCCCTGGACGATCAGGCCCAGACCCTCAAGCTCAACGAGCAACGCCTGAGTGAGCGGCTGGCGCAACTGCCTCCGGCCGAAGAGCTGGAAGAGCGGCGACGCCAGGTCGCCCAACTGCAAGGCGATCAGCAGCGCCTCAGCCAACGCCTGGAAACCGTGCTCGGGGCCAGCCGCAAGGACTGGCGCCTGGCCGAGGCCGAGCATCTGTTGCGCCTGGCCAGCCTGCGTCTTTCCGCGCTGCAAGACATCAACAGTGCCCAGGCCCTGGTCCAGGGGGCTGACGAGATCCTGCGCGAGCAGGATGACCCCGGTTCGTTCGCCGCCCGCGAGCAACTGGCCAAGACCCTCGCCGCTTTGCGCAGCACCGAGCAGCCGGACCGCACCGGCCTGTTCCTGCAACTGGGCGCCCTGCGCGACCAGGTGTTGCAGCTCAGCGAACTGGCGCCTGAATACAAGGACCGTGGTGAGTCCCTGCTGGGCCTGACCGCCGATGGCGACGGCGCCAGTCGCTGGGCCCAGTGGTGGGACGAAATCTCGCGCTACATCCGCATCGACTTCAACGCCGATCAGAACGTCCGTCCGCTGCTGGCCGGACAGAGCCTGATGCAGGTGCGCCTGGCCTTGAGCCTGGCGCTGGAGCAGGCGCAATGGGCAGCCCTCAACGGCCAGGCAGCGGTCTACACCCAGGCGCTGACCGAGGCACGGGATGTGCTCAAGAACAACTTCAACCAGGACAACCCGCAGAGCAAAGTCATGCTCGAGCGCGTAGTCGAGCTGGGCAAGCAACCCGTGACGGTGGTAACTCCGGACCTGACGGCCACCCTGAGCAGCGTCCAGGCCTACCTTGAGCGCCGTAGCCTGAACGCCGAAGACTCCGTCAAGCCGCTGCCCAAGCGTGGCGAGCAGGAGACCACGCCATGAAGCGTCTCTACGTGATTCTGTTTTTGGTCATCGCTGCCGCCGGCTTGCTGGGCATGGCGATTGCCGAGCATTCGGGTTACGTGCTGGTGGCGTACAAGAGCTTCCGTTATGAAGCCGGTCTCTGGGTAACCCTGGTGCTGGTGGCCGTGCTCTGGCTGTTGTGGCGGGGCGTCAGCGCCCTGATCGGGTTGGTGACCACTTCCTCCGGCGTGGTCAATCCATGGTCGCGGCGCAATCGCAGCCGCCGAGTGCAGGTGGCGATCGAGCATGGCCAACTGGACCTGGCTGAAGGTCGCTGGGCCAGTGCCCAGCGACACCTGCACCGTGCCGCCGAGGCCGAGCGCCAGCCATTGCTGTATTACCTGGGCGCCGCCCGTGCCGCCAACGAGCAAGGTCTTTCCGAGCAGAGCGACAGCTTGCTGGAACGCGCCCTGGAGCGTCAGCCCCAGGCTGAACTGGCCATTGCGTTGACTCATGCACAATTGCAGACGGATCGAGGCGACACTGACGGAGCCCTGGGCACGTTGCAGGCCATGCATGAGCGCCATCCCCATAACACGCAGGTCCTGCGTCAGCTCCAACGTCTTCATCGGCAGCGCGGCGACTGGTCCGCGGTGATCCGGCTGTTGCCGGAGCTGCGCAAGGACAAAGTCCTCGCGGCCAGCGAACTGGCTGAACTGGAGCGCCAGGCGTGGGGCGAGAACCTTTCCCTGGCGGCCCATCGTGAAGACGATGCAAGTGTCGGCCTGCAATCGCTCAACCGGGCCTGGCAGCAATTGACCGCCGCGCAACGCCAGGAGCCGGCCCTGGTGCTGGCCTATGCCGAGCAACTGCGGCAACTGGGTGCCCAGGTCGAAGCCGAAGAGGCGTTGCGCGTCGCCCTCAAGCGTCACTACGACAGCCACCTGGCACGGCTGTATGGACTGGTCCGCGGCAGCGATCCGATCCATCAATTGCAAATGGCCGAAGGCTGGCTCAAGGCACATCCGGCGGATCCAGGCCTGTTGCTGACGCTGGGGCGCTTGAGTTTGCAAAACAGCTTGTGGGGCAAGGCGCGGGATTACCTGGAGAGCAGCCTGCGGATCCAACGCCATCCGGAAGCCTGTGCCGAACTGGCGCGATTGCTGGCGCAACTGGGGGATGCCGAGCGCAGCAATCAGTTGTTCCAGGAGGGCTTGGGGTTGCTGGATGAACGTCTACTGGCTGCGCCGCTGCCGGTTCAGGCGCAGGTCTTGCCGACTTGAGATGGGCATGACTCATTCTTGAAAGTGGAATGAGTCCTTGTGGCGAGGGGATAAATCCCCTCGCCACAATGTTCATCCTGTTCCAGTCCGAACAGATCCCGTCCTGGGGGAAATGGTTGCAGGATACCAGCCCGGTTTTCGGGCTTTGGTCATGCCTTCAGCAAAGTCCTACAGCGCACTGCGCACAATCCCCTTGTCCCTGTCGGGAATTCCCTACACCTGCGGTGAAGTCTCTGCACGGGCCTGCCTTGAAAGGCCTGAGGGCTTTCCTCTACCGTAACTGCTTGTCTCTTCTGTAACGGAACCGCCATGTCTTTGGCCAGCTCACGCTTCTTGTTTTTCATGGCTTCCATCGCTGCGGCCCTGGTCTTGGGCATCGCCAGTTACCTGGAGTATTCGGTCGGCCTGATACCTTGCAGCCTGTGTGTCTTGCAGCGTTTGTGCCTGACCCTGTTTCTGGTCAACTGCCTCATCGCGTGCGTGCACGGGCCGGGTCGCAAGGGCAGCATCTTCTATGGGGCGACGGGGTTGGTCTTCGCGTCGGGGGGCATGATCCTGGCCTGGCGCCAGGTCCTGGTGCAAAGCATGTCGATCGAGCGCTTGCCCGACTGCGTGTCCCACTTGCAGCGAGCGGATACCTGGTGGTGTGCCGTGCATCGTGTTCTCGACGGAGCGGTCGATTGCGCGAGCATCACCTGGACGTTATTCGACCTGAGCATTCCCGAGTGGAGCCTGCTGTTTTTTATCGCCGTGTTCATTGTCGCCACCTATCTGCTGTTGCGTCTTGTCTGGAGCGCTCTGGTTCGACCGCTCGGCGGCGGAACGTCGCAGTGGGTGCGGATCATGGATTAAACACTTGTATGAACTTTATCTCCTGCGTACCTTGAAGCGGCTGTCGTGCGGGCATAATCTGGCCCGCACGTGTTTTGGAATTATGTCGCTCGCTCACGTTGTGTCTGGTTCGCCCCGGGTTTGGGGGGTATGGGCAGGCTGCGAGGGGCATGACTCACAAAGGAAGAAATCGCCATGCTCGAAAGTTGTCAGAATGCTCAGGAACGCTGGGGTGGAGTGCATCTGCTGATCGACCGCTGGTTGCAGGAGCGTCACGAACTGGTTCGGGCCTATGATGCGCTTGGCGACAAGCCTGAGGCACTGAGTGAGAGCCGCAAGCCGTTGCAGGAGTTCTGCGGTGTGCTGGTCGACTATGTGTCTGCCGGTCATTTCGAGATCTACGAACAACTGACAGGCGAAGCCAAGGCTTTCAACGATAAGCGTGGCCTGGAACTCGCCGAGCAGATCTACCCGCGCATCGACGTCATCACCGAAAAGCTGCTGGCCTTCAATGATCTGTGCGATGAAGGCAAGTGCGTCGCGGAAAAATTCAAGGAGTTGGGTGGCTTGTTGCACGAGCGTTTCGAACTGGAAGACTGCCTGATCGAAGTGCTGCACAACGCCCACAAGGAAGACGCTACAGTCCAAGCCTGACGGCCCTGCGGCAAAAAAAACGGTGCGCATTTGCGCACCGTTTTTCGTTTGACCAGCGTCAGGTCGTGGCGCCCAGCAACTCGATCTCGAACACCAACGGTGTGAACGGCGGGATCACATCAGCGGCCCCTTCGGCACCGTAGGCCTGGCTCGAAGGAATCACCAGGCGCCACTTCGCACCGACCGGCATTTGCGGCAATGCGCTGCGCCAGCCATCGATCACGCTGTCCAGGTTGAACCACTGCGGCTGGCCATTGGAATCGAATACGGTGCCATCCGGCAGTCGACCGACATACAACACCTGGACCTTGCCGTGAGGGCCGGCCTTTGCACCTTTGCCAGGCTTGAGTTCGGTCAGCAGGATCCCGTCCGCCAGTTGCTGGACACCGGGACGGTGCTTTTCTTCGTTGAGAAATTTCTGCTCCGTTTGCAGCGCCGCTTCGACCTCAGGTGTCGTCGATTGCGCGGTCAGTCGTGCCTGATGCTCGGCCAGGATCTGTTCGATGCGCTCGTCCCTGAGGGCCAGGGGCTTACCCTGATACGCTTGTTGCAAACCCTCGACCAATACCTGGATCTGGAGGTTGGGCACGTCCTGGCGCAAGCGCTCACCCAGGCTGGCGCCCAAGCTGTAGGCCAGGTCGTGGGCATCGCTTGCGCTGGTTTTTTCAACGGCCTGGGTCATGGAGCAAACCATGCACAGGCATAAAAAAAGCTGACGCGACATGTGGAGTCTCCGGCCTCGAATCGAGGAATTATGCCAGTGCCGACATCGATAAAGGTGGATGGCCCTGGCGCTGGTGCAGAAGATTTTTCGTGCCTTGCAACGCAACGTCTTGCGTACTGTCAACATGCCCTAGCGGCGGTTGCAGCAGAGGTCTAGTATGAGCCGCACTCACGTCAGTCAGGAGGTAACCCATGTCGGCCACCAAGAAGCCTGTAAACACTCCGTTGCACTTGCTCCAACAACTCTCGAGCAGCCTGCTCGATCATCTGGAAAATGCCTGCGCCCAAGCCCTGGCTGATGCTGAAAAACTGCTCGCCAAACTGGAGAAACAACGCGGCAAAGCGCAAGAAAAACTGCACAAATCACGCACCAAATTGCAAGACGCGGCCGCCGCTGGCAAGGCCAAGGCACAAGCCAAGGCCAAGGACGTCGTGAAGGAACTCGAAGACCTGCTCGATGCCTTGAAGGATCGTCAATCCGAAACCCGCGCCTACATCCTGCAACTCAAGCGCGATGCCCAGGAAAGCCTGAAACTGGCGCAAGGCGTGGGTCGCGTCCAAGAGGCAGCGGGCAAGGCCTTGAGTCTTCGCGCCGCCAAGCCCGCCGCTGTATCGGCCAAGAAAGCCGCGGCTAAACCTGCCGTCGTAAAAACTCCGGCCAAAGCAGCCGCCAAGCCAGCCGCAAAAGCGTCGAGCAAACCTGCAGCCAAACCGGTCGCGGCCAGTGCTGCAAAACCTGCGGTGAAAAAACCGGCTGTCAAAGCAGCCGCCAAGCCCGTTGCCAAAACGGCGGCCGCCAAACCGGCTGCTTCCAAGCCTGCTGCAAAAGCGGTCGCCAAGCCTGCGGCTAAAACCGCTGCCGCAAAACCCGCTGCTACCAAGACTGCCGCCGTCAAACCTGCTGCCAAGTCCGTTGCAAAACCTGCCGCTAAACCGGCTGCGAGCAAAGCGGCTGCCAAGCCTGCGGCAACCAAAACGGCGGCGGCAAAACCCGCTACGGCCAAGCCTGCCGTGAAAGCGGCCGCCAAGCCGGTCGCGACCAAGACCCCGGCGGCAGCACCTGCTCCAGCGGCCAACACACCGGCGCCGGCATCCAGCCCGTCGGCCGCCGTTGCGCCAAGCGGCACCCCTACCAGCGCTTCCTAAATGCTGGAAATCGCGACGCGCAGCTCATGCAGCGCGTCGTGGTTCGCCGGACCGGTATTCACCGCCAGCCCCGTCAGCCATTGCGCTGCCTCCTTGTGCCCGCCAGGCCAGTCCTTTGCCGCAGCCTCCAAGCGCTCCAGCAATTGCCGTTCGGCCTCCAGCTCCAGTTGCTTCACCTGTTCGCGCAGATGCCTGAGTGGCGCGTCGCCAAGGGCGCGGGTTTTCCATTGGTTGCGCAGCCTGCGCAATGGCTGGACGACCTCTGAATCCCAGGGTGCGGCCACTTGCCGAAGGTGCTTTAGCCGGTGTTCATCGCAGGCCACGCCGCGTTGCTCCAGCCACAGGCCGCAAAGCAGCAGGCAGACACTCTCGCCGTTCGCTTGCAAGGCCAGGCAGGCCGGTTCCACGCCAGGCTTGGCATAGAGTTCAAGGGAAAAACGCCACAGGTCAGGGGCCATCGTGCTACTCGCGCCAGTTGCGAGCGAAGCTGGTAGACTCCGCCGCCATTATGATCCGACTTCAGAACCTGACTTTACAGCGTGGCCCGCAACGTCTGCTAGAAGACGCCGAGCTGACCCTGCACGCCGGCCACAAAGCCGGCCTCATCGGTGCCAACGGCGCCGGCAAATCCAGCCTGTTCGCCTTGCTGCGCGGCGAGCTGCACCCGGACTCGGGCGATTGCTCGCTGCCGGCCGACTGGCGCATCGCCCACATGCGCCAGGAGGTGGACACGCTCGAGCGCCTGGCGGTGGACTATGTGCTCGATGGCGACTTGCGTCTGCGCCAGGTCCAACGCGACCTGGCTGCAGCCGAGGCGGCCCACGACGGCGCCGCACAAGCCCGCTTGCACGCCGAGCTCGACAGCGCCGATGGCTACACCGCCGATGCCCGCGCGCGCAAATTGCTCGCCGGCCTGGGTTTCACCAATGAGCAGATGGACCGTCAGGTCGGCGATTTTTCCGGTGGCTGGCGGATGCGCCTGAACCTGGCGCAGGCCTTGATGTGCCCTTCGGACTTGTTGCTGCTCGACGAGCCGACCAACCACTTGGACCTCGACGCCATCATCTGGCTCGAAGACTGGCTCAAGGGTTATCCGGGCACGTTGCTGCTGATCTCCCATGACCGGGATTTCCTCGACGCCGTGGTGGACCACGTGGCGCACGTCGACCAGCGCAAGCTCACCTTGTACCGCGGCGGCTACAGCGCTTTCGAGCGGGCCCGTGCCGAACGCCTGGCCCAGCAACAGCAGGCCTACGAGAAGCAGCAGGCGCAGCGTGCGCACATGGAAAGCTACATCGCCCGCTTCAAGGCCCAGGCCACCAAGGCCCGCCAGGCCCAGAGCCGGATCAAGGCGTTGGAGCGGATGGAAGAACTGTCCGCGGCCCACGTCGATTCGCCGTTTGATTTTGTCTTCCGTGAGTCGACCAAGATCTCCAGCCCGCTGATCGACCTGTCCGACGCGCGCCTGGGCTATGGCGACAAAGCCGTGCTGGAAAAGGTCAAGCTGCAATTGACGCCCGGCGCGCGGATCGGCCTGCTGGGCCCCAACGGCGCGGGCAAGTCGACCCTGATCAAGAATCTCTCCGGCGAGCTGCAGCCGTTGGCCGGCCGCCTGACCCGTGGCGAGAACACCGTTGTCGGCTACTTCGCCCAACATCAGCTCGATTCCCTGGACGCCAAGGCCAGCCCGTTGCTGCACCTGCAACGCCTGGCGCCGACCGAGCGCGAGCAGACCCTGCGCGATTTCCTCGGTGGTTTCGATTTCCGTGGGGCGCGCATCGACGAGCCGGTGCTGAATTTCTCCGGTGGCGAGAAGGCGCGCCTGGCGCTGGCGCTAATCGCCTGGGGCCGGCCGAACCTGCTGCTGCTCGACGAACCGACCAACCACCTGGACCTGGAGATGCGCCTGGCCTTGACCATGGCCTTGCAGGAGTTCAGTGGCGCGGTGCTGGTGGTTTCCCACGACCGGCACCTGCTCAAGAGCACCACCGATAACTTCTTCCTGGTGGCCGACGGTAAGGTCGAGGAATTCGACGGTGACCTGGAAGACTACGCCCGTTGGCTGGTGGAATATCGCCAGCGCAACGCGCCAGTCAGCAGCGCACCAGTCAATCCGGACAAGACCGACAAGAAAGCCCAACGCCAGGCCGCCGCGGTCTTGCGTCAGCAGTTGGCACCGCATAAGCGCGAAGCCGATAAACTCGAAGCCGAACTGAGCAAGCTGCACGAAAAGTTGCAGAAAATCGAAACCAGCCTGGGCGACAGTGGTCTCTACGAGGCAGCGCGCAAGGATGAGTTGCGCGATCTGCTGGCCGAGCAGGCCAGGCTCAAGGTTCGGGAAGCGGAGCTCGAGGAGGCGTGGATGCAAGCCCTGGAATCGCTGGAAAACCTGCAAGCGGAGCTGGAGGCGCTGTCCTGATGGAAGCGTTGGCGTTGCCGGTACCGATCATGTGGATCGAGCCGATCTGGCTCGGCGTGCAAGTGCTGCTGATCCTGCTGATCGGCTATTTCGCCCAGCGTTTCGTGGCGCGGGCCCTCACGGGCCTGGGCGAGCGTTACCCGTTTCCACCGCAATTGGTGATTATCCTGCGCGGCGTGTTGCGCTGGCTGATCATGGGCAGTGCGGTGCTGGTGGTGCTCGAGCGCCTGGGTGTCTCGGCCACGGTGCTGTGGACCGCTGTCTCGGGGTTCGTCGCAGTGGCCGCGGTGGCGTTTTTCGCCATCTGGAGCGTGCTCTCCAACCTGCTGTGCGCCGTTCTGATTTATACCGTCGGGCCGTTTCGCCTGGGTGATGTGGTCGAGTTGGTGGAAGCCACCGACAAGCCGGGCATCAAGGGCAAAGTGGTCGCGATCAACCTGCTCTACACCACGCTGATCGAGCCCGAGGAACTCGGCACCGGCAGTTCGATGGTGCAAGTGCCCAACAGTCTGTTCTTCCAGCGTTCGGTTCGGCGTTGGCGCGGCAGCGAGACGTTTCCGGTGGGCGGTTTCGTCGAGTGACCTCGGTGCCTTCGCATTTCCTGAAAATATCGGTGGTCAGTTGCTCGACGGCGCATTAGCTTATTCGTTTCGACGAATTCGAGCCGAGGTGTGCGATGTTGCTGGAAACGTGGCTGGCGTTTTTCGCCGCGTGCTGGGTGATCAGCCTTTCGCCGGGCGCCGGTGCGATTGCATCGATGTCCAGCGGTCTGCGATACGGTTTCTGGCGCGGTTATTGGAATGCCTTGGGCCTGCAATTGGGCCTGGTGCTGCAAATCGTGATTGTCGCGGCCGGCGTGGGGGCGATCCTCACGGCGTCGGCCACCGCGTTTTATGCGATCAAGTGGTTCGGCGTGGCCTACCTGGTTTACCTGGGTATCAAGCAGTGGCAAGCGATCCCCGGTGAAATCAGCGACGACGCGGCAGTGCGGCCGATCGGCAAGCCCCTGGCGCT
Source organism: Pseudomonas citri (assembly GCF_025336485.1). Classification (GTDB taxonomy): domain Bacteria; phylum Pseudomonadota; class Gammaproteobacteria; order Pseudomonadales; family Pseudomonadaceae; genus Aquipseudomonas; species Aquipseudomonas citri. The sequence continues at coordinate 86,255 of NZ_JAODAB010000006.1, forward strand.
GATATTTCGCGGATTTTTGGTCAACGTCAGCAACCCCAAGGCACTGGTATTCATGCTGGCGGTGCTGCCGCAGTTCATCGATCCCCATGCTCCCTTGCTCAAGCAGTACCTGATCCTGGGCGTGACCATGATCTGTGTCGACCTGATCGTCATGGCCGGCTACACCGGGCTGGCTTCGAAAGTGCTGCGCCTGTTGCGCACGCCGAAACAGCAGCGACGGATGAATCGGACTTTTGCCGGGCTGTTCATTGGCGCGGCGGGTTTGCTGGCGACGATTCGCAAGGCTGCCGTCTAGGCAAGCCACTTGTGGCGGGGCACTTTGTGGGAGCAAGGCTTGCCCGCGATACAGGCGACTCGATTTCTGAAAGACCTCATCGCCTTCATCGCGGGCAAGCCTTGCTCCCACAGGATCTTCTTGCCACAACGCATTCGTTCAGTGGCTCAGCGCAAGATCACCGGCGCCGTGTCCCGTGGCAGGTTGTTACGCTGCATCGGCTCACGGGGCTCTTCGTAGCTCGGCCCACCGAGCTGTTCGCTCAGTTGTCGCGCCACGTCCTCACCCAGGGCCTTGGACACATCGCGCACCACCCGTGGACGGTTGAGGCTGATGTGCACGTCCCGGTGGTTCAACAGCTTGGTGTCCTGGCCTTCGCCCATGGCGGTGAAGGCCGAGGTGACTTCGAAGGTTCTGGTGTTGATCAGGCTGAAGTCCGCCACCAGGGTCAGCCCCAGCACCGCCGAGTAGCTGTCGGTGTTGGCCAGCTCGTTGATGTCGCGGGTGAAGTCGATGTCCGACACGGTGCCGAACAGCACGTAGTCGGCGCCCTTGAAGTTCCCGGCCTTGATGCGCTTGATCACATCAAAGACGTCACCTTTGGAGGACGCGGTGTAAGGTGTGCCCTGCACTAGCTGGAACATCCCGCTGCGCAGGATCTCACCCTTGATGTCACCGGTGAACTTGCGCAGTTCGCCCTGCTCGATGTAGCTGCTGGTGGCTTCCATCTCGTCGTAGCTCGACGAAGCACTGGCGTTGTAGCCGTTCGCTTGAAAGTTGCTCTGGGCCGAAACGGTGTGGATGTATTCCTCCACCTGCTGCTGGTACGCCAGATCAGTGACGGCGACTTTCGGGGCCGCCTGCGCGCCGAACGCGCAGGCCAGGGCCATGATGCCTATCCATGTGCGCATGGCTTAACGCTCCGTGGTCTTGCGGATTTCTTTTTCGTCCATCCACTCGGCCAGGCCGCTTTCAACGTCGATCAATTGCAGGCTGAACTTATAGAAAACGTCCTTGTAGTCGCTGCTGCGCTTGACGATCGAGCTGATGGAACCCTCGAGACGGTACTTGGCGGCGATCATGTTGCCGGTCTTGGCCACGGTGCTCTTCTTGTACAGACCGCTCTGGTTCTGCAGCTTGAGCTGGTCGACCTGGCTGTCCATCGCGTTGTTGTCGCTGGCGAAACGGGCCGCGCCGGTTTTCATCAGCTGGGTCTTGATGCTGGTGGTGATCTCGCGGGTGTCGATGTATTCGCTGGTCTTGTTTTTCACGTCGTAGACCTGGACCACCGGACGGCCTTGCAGGATGCCGGACTGGGCCAGGGAGCGGGTCATGGACTCGGCGATCATTTGCAGGTCGGTGGAGCCGAATTCATTGGTCACGGTTTCCACGGCCTTGGTGTCGCCGTAGCTGATGTTCTTGTTGCCCAGCACCGGAGAGTTGTTGGCACAGCCGCTGACCAACAGGGCGGCGAGGGCGAGGGAGGTAATGCGTAGAAACATGTGGGGGCTCTCGAATTGCTGCATAAGGGTTGTGTGGTGAAGGGTGGGAGCAAGCTTTACTTCCACCCTTCACCAAAGGCTTTCAGGCCAAAGGCTTGCTGATCGGGATCCGGCTCAGGGCGTATTGATTTCCAAACGGAAATCCACGGCCTTGGGCGTCGGTGCGATGGCCGGCAGGAAGCTGGTCTGCTCGCCGTACAGCGTCAGGCTTTTCCAGGTTTCCGGTTCGGCGATCGGAAAACCTTCCGGCCCCAGCCAGGCGAAGCGGTAATACATCGTCTTGTTGTTGTAGCTGGTGTTGCTCAGCTGCACGTTGACGGTCAGGTAGCCGTTCTCCCGGGCCACGCGCATGGCACCGACCACGATATTTTTGGTTTTGCCCATCGCCACCACCTTGCTGGCGGCGCTGCCCGGTTCCGGAGGTGGCGGGGTGGCGCAACCGGCCAGCAAGGCCAGGGCGCCGACGGCGATCAGTTTTAAACGCATACGGGCAAAGACTCCGTTCTTAAGGTTGCTTGAGGCTGGCGACAGCGGTCGGGTTGGTGTTCGGGATCACATGGGCGGCCAGGCCACTGGCAAAGACCTGGTTGCCCACGGCCCGCAAGCTGATGACCTGGTAACGCTGGTCGACGTTGACCTTGACCACCGAGCCGCCTACCGCGCTCGGCAAGGTCACCTGGTGCTCACCCTTCTTCAGGCGCAGGCGCACCACTTGGGTGTAGTCCGGCAGGGTGCGCCAGGTCCGGGTGTCGGCGCCTTCGAGCACGGCCGAGGTAATGCCCACGGCCAGACCGGCGAGGGGGTTGGTCTCGTTGATCTGCTTTTGTGCCACGCCACGGCTGATGGCGCGCACGGTCGTGCGCAGGATGATGCCCGGCATGTCGTCACGCAGGGCACGACGGGACATGGCGGTGGTGCTGTTGAGCGGCGTGAGGTCCAGCTGGCGTCCGTCGACGCCGATCTGGGCGAAGGCGACGGTGGAGGTATCAGGCTTGATCACCGGGAACGACAAAGGTGTGATCACCACATTGCCGCTGATGGGCAAGGGCAGGGGAATGCGGATCGAGTCCCGGGAAGGTGCCAGGCCGCTTTGCACCACGATCAGGATATCGCTGTCGTCGTCCTTGGCGGCAGGTTTGTCGAGGTTGAGCAGGGCCTGCTCCAGCAGTGGTGTATTGGGGCGCAGTTCGGCGGCCTTGCGGTAACCCGGTGCGGCGAGGTCCTTTTCGCCCAAGGCTTCATAGACGAAGCCGGCCAGGTAATGACTGAATGCGCTCTGGTAACTGTTCTTGAGGCCGATCACTTCCGGGGCGTCGAGGCTGGCCACCGGGTAACCCTTGAGATCCTTGTACTGCGTCTGGATGCCTTGTTTCTCGGCTTCCTCCTCGCGCTTGAGGTATTCCTTGTCCCGCAGGTCGGCAATCACCGCTTCGCGCTCGTGAGTCTTCTTGATCTGCGTCCGCGCGCCGTCGAAGTCGTTCACTGCCAGCAGGTTCAAGGCCATCTGCGTGGTCAGCATGACCTTCTCGTAGTCGTAGCCTTCATAGCGTCGGACTTTGTCGTTGACCAGGAAACTGCCGAACTGGGCCAGGTACTTGGCGGTGTCGAGCTTGACGGCGTCTTCCCAACGGGCCACTTGCTGGTCGGCGCTGGTCCAGGCCGCCTGGCTGCCGGACAGATCGCCTTTGGCGCGCAGCAATTCACCTTTCTCGAAGAAATAGAGCAGGTCTTTGTCTTGGCCGGAATTGTTCTTTTCCAGCAGGGTCAACGCCGCGTCGACGTTGCCGGAGGCCAGTTGCTGGTTGGTCTGGGCCAGTTCGCTGTCGTAGTTGCGAAACACCGAGCAGCCGGACAGCAAAGTGATTGCCCCGAGGGCGAGTGAGAAAACGGCGCGGGATGCCATGAAACTTTTCTTCCCTGATAGCAGCCTGGGTGTGCGGGTCGGGCTGGAGCGATCCCACGGACAAGCGCCGTGACGCTGTCGGTTCCTCATAACCAGAGGAGCTTTTATGCCATCGGATAATAAGAAGGCGGCGCGATTATAAGCATGGCCGTTGGCTATGTAATGGCTTTTTAATTTCTAAATGCTGTTTTTGTGACATCACCTTCAAAGCGTGAAAATCCGATGAAAAAGCGCCGATAACGCACATCGGCTCTTGAGCGAAAGTCATTGGGAGTGAACAATGTGTTACTTCTTATTACCAATTGAGAGTCATTAATGACTGCCCCGTTTCGTTTCCTGGCCTGGCTTGCGCTGCCGTTGCTCGCGCTGTGCAGTACGTCGCTGCTGGCCGACACCGTCGAGGGCGCTCCCCAGGCGCTGCACATGTTGGATTACATCGGGGCGGATTACCCGCCAACGGTCGAAGCGGGCAAGGTCATCGACGACTCCGAGTACCGCGAGCAGTTGGAGTTCACCCAGGTGTTGCAAGGCCTGATCGGCGAGCTGCCGGCCAAGCCAGAGAAGGCCGAGCTGGTCCAAGGCGTCGCGACCTTGCGCAGTGCCATCACCCAGCGCCAGGACGGCGCCGATGTGGCCCGCCTGGCTCGCCAGTTGGGCGCCAAGCTGGCAGTGGCGTATGAAGTCAGCCAGGCGCCGGTCATTACCCCGGACCCTGCCCGCGGTGTACCGCTGTATGCCCAGAATTGCTCGGTGTGCCACGGTGCCACCGGTGCCGGCGACGGTCCGGCCGGTGTCGGCCTGGAACCGCCGCCGGCCAACTTGCGGGACGGCCAGCGTGTCGATCGCCTGAGCCTCTATGGGATCTACAGCACGCTGGGCATGGGTATCGAAGGCACCGACATGCCGGCCTTCGCCGATCAGCTCGATGACCGTCAACGCTGGGACCTGGCGACCTACATCGCCAGCTTCAGCGCCGACCCGGCCGCGGCCAAGAGTGAACAGGTGTTCAACCTGGCCGACCTGGCTCGCCAGACTCCGGCCGAGGTCCTGGCCGCGCAGGGCCCCGCAGCGGCGGCGACTTTCCGCGCCCAGCGTGCCCAGCCGCCACAAGTGCAGCGTGGTCCGGGGCAATTGCTCGACTACACCGCGGCCACCCTGGACAAGAGCATCGCGGCGTACCGCGCCGGTGACCACGACCAGGCCTATGACCTGTCGGTCGCCGCGTACCTGGAAGGCTTTGAGCTGGTGGAAAGCTCGCTGGATAACGTCGACGCCAACGCGCGTAAGGACACCGAAAAGGCGCTGATGGCCTACCGTCAGTCCCTGCAGGACGGCCTGCCGGTGGAGCAGGCCGAGCAGCGCCTGGATGCGGCCAAGGCCAAGTTGAAGGCATCTGCCGGCCTGCTGGGTGGCGATGGGCTGAGCTGGTCGCTGAGCTACGTTTCAGGCCTGCTGATCCTGTTGCGTGAAGGGCTGGAAGCGATTCTGGTGCTGGCGGCAATCCTGGCCTTCCTGCGCAACACCGGCCAGCAATCGGCGGTGCGCAGTGTCAACGCCGGTTGGGGCCTGGCGCTGTTGGCCGGCCTGGCGACCTGGGGGCTGGCGGCCTACGTGATCGATGTCAGCGGCGCTCAGCGCGAGCTGCTGGAAGGCGCGACTGCGTTGTTCGCCAGTGTGATGGTCTTGTGGCTGGGCGTCTGGATGCATGACCGACGTCACGCGGCGGCCTGGCAGGACTACATCAAGAGCAGCCTGGTGGGCGGCGGTGGTCGTTTCGGCTTCGCGATCCTGGCGTTCTTCTCGGTTTACCGTGAGCTGTTCGAAGTGATCCTGTTCTACGAGACCCTGTGGTTGCAGGCAGGCCCGGCCGGACACAACGCCGTGCTGGCCGGTGGCGCGTCGGCGCTGGTGTTGCTGGTGGGGTTGGCCTGGATCATCTTGCGCGGCTCGGCGAAGCTACCGCTGGCGCTGTTCTTCAGCATCAACGCCGCGTTGCTGTGTGCGCTGTCGGTGGTCTTCGCCGGTCATGGCGTGAAGGCGTTGCAAGAAGCCGGGGTGTTCGGCACTCGCCCGGTGGCGTTCTTTGATTTCGACTGGCTGGGCATCCATGCCGATGCCTACTCGTTGGCCGCCCAAGTGCTGGCGATCCTGGCGATCGTGGTGTTGTACGGGCGCAGCTGGGTGGCGGAGAAGCGTCGGGTCCAGGTGTCCTGAAGCGCGGCATTCGCTGCGCTCATGATCGCGGGCAAGCCTTGCTCCCATAGTGATGGACTGCCCCCCAGGAAGTTGGACACCAATCCAACCCTTGGGGCAGTCCAGTGATCAGTCGCTGTGGGAGTAGGGGTGTCAGGCGTCGTTCTCGTGGGTCAGTTCCAGGACCCGGTCCACCAGCTTGTTGATGCCTGACGCGGCTTCGCTGATGTTCTGCGCCAGCATGTAGGCTGGGGTGCTGACCAGTTTGCGCGCGGTGTCTTCGACGATGTCGGTAACGGCGCAGTCTTGGTGGGTGCCGCCCATCTTGGTCACCGCCGCCGCGGTGTCGGCATCGTGGCCAATGGTGCAGATGACCCCGGGACCATAGATTTTTGCCGCCAGGGCCGGGGAAATACAGATCAGCCCTACCGGTTTACCGGCCTCGGCAAAGGCTTCGGTCAGCGCCAGGACTTCTGGCTGGACGCTACAGCCAGCCCCTTCGACGGCAAAGTTGGACAGGTTTTTCGCCGAGCCGAAACCACCCGGGATGATCAATGCGTCGAAGTCCTCGGCACTGGCTTCGCGCAAATCCTTCACGTTGCCCCGGGCGATCCGCGCTGACTCCACCAACACGTTGCGGCTCTCGGGCATTTCCTCGCCGGTCAGGTGATTGATCACATGCATCTGGGCAATGTTGGGCGCAAAACATTGGACCTGCGCTCCGCGTTGGTCGAGACGCAGCAAGGTGATTACGCTCTCGTGGATCTCCGCGCCGTCGTACACGCCACAACCGGAAAGGATCACTGCAATTTTTTTGCTCATGGGCTTTTCTCCAGATTCATGGCGATCAATGTCCACTAATTCGTTACTCGTTGCCATAGGGTTATCCGGCCGCTACACCCGTACAGAACCCGTTCCACATGGATCGCAACGCTTTCTACATGGATCGCGGCGACGGCACGGTGTTCATTATTTGGGAGCGGCTGTTGGGTTCCTTACAAGAGGAAAACGTCAGCGAACCGTTGATTCCTGGTGCAACCGGTCTACTCGATTGGCGTCGTGGGTTCGCCTGGCCGGGCTTGTTCCAGGCGCTCGGCTTCAAGGGCCTTCCTGGCCAGCCGCGCATTCTTGAGACGGCGCCACAGCCATAGTCCAAAACCCACGACCAGGAGGCTGCCGAGCACCCACAGCTCATATTTCTTGATACTAGGCAGGATGGTTTCAAGCGCGGCGCCAAAGTGGTACGCGGCGGCGGCCAGTGCGGTGGCCCAGATCGCTGCGCCGATGCCGTTGAGCAACAGGTAGCGGCCCGGCGGGTAGCCGGAAAGGCCGATCGCCACCGGCATCACCGTGCGCAGGCCGTAGACGAAGCGGAAGCTCAGGACCCAGATGTCCGGATGCCGGCGAATGTGTTCCAGCGCGCGGTCGCCCATCAGTTGCCAGCGCGGCTTGCGCGCCAGCAGCTTGCGCCCGTGCTTGCGACCCAGGAAGTACCACAGCTGGTCCCCCGCATAGCTGCCGCAGAACGCCACGACCACCACCAGGTTGATGTCCATGTAGCCACGGAACGCCAGAAAACCTGCGAGCACAAGAATGGTTTCGCCTTCGAAGAACGTGCCGATAAACAGGGCCAGGTAGCCGAAGTCATTTAGAAATTGTTGGAGCATTGTCTGGGTGCTGGCGAAATGAACGCGCAGCCTAACCCTTCAGGCACATTCAGGAAAGTATCGAAATGTGTCTCGACGTGAACATTTCCTACAACGACAATAACTGCGACGACAAGTCACAGGGTGAAGCCGAACATTGCGACCCCGGCGCAACACTTCTGTCACGCTTTGGTCATAATGACCGCTTATAACTGTCACGCTCGCCCGTCCGCGCGGGCTCAGGAGTCTGCCGTGAGCTTTACCCCCGCCAATCGTCTGTTCCCTGCCACCCGCCTGCGTCGCAATCGCCGTGATGAGTTCTCTCGTCGGCTGGTGCGTGAGAACGTGCTGACCACCGACGATCTGATCCTGCCGGTGTTCGTATTGGACGGGGAGAACCGTCGCGAGGCCGTGGCGTCGATGCCTGGGGTAGAGCGCCTGACCATCGACCTGCTGCTGGAAGAAGCCGCCAAGTGGGTCGAGCTGGGGATTCCGGCGCTTGCGCTGTTTCCCGTCACGCCGCTGGCCCTCAAGTCCCTGGATGCCGCCGAAGCCTGGAACCCGGAAGGCATCGCCCAGCGCGCCACCCGTGCGCTGCGCGCCCGCTTCCCGGAACTGGGGGTGATCACCGATGTGGCGCTGGACCCGTTCACCACCCATGGCCAGGATGGCATCCTCGACGAAGACGGTTATGTGCAGAACGACATTACCGTCGATGCGCTGGTGCGCCAGGCGTTGTCCCACGCCGAGGCCGGTGCCCAGGTGGTGGCGCCGTCGGACATGATGGACGGGCGTATCCAGGCGATCCGCGAAGCCCTCGAGGTGGCCGGTCACGTCAATGTGCGGATCATGGCCTACTCGGCCAAGTACGCCAGCGCCTACTACGGCCCGTTCCGCGATGCGGTCGGTTCGGCCCTGAACCTGGGCAAGGCCAACAAGGCCTCCTATCAGATGGACCCGGCCAACGGCGACGAAGCCCTGCACGAAGTGGCGGCTGATCTGTCAGAAGGGGCAGACATGGTCATGGTCAAGCCGGGCATGCCTTACCTCGACATTCTTTACCGGGTCAAAGATGCATTCAAAGTGCCGACTTTCGTTTACCAGGTCAGCGGTGAGTACGCCATGCACATGGCGGCGATCCAGAACGGTTGGTTGGGCGAAGGCGTCATTCTCGAATCGCTGACCGCTTTCAAACGCGCAGGAGCTGATGGCATCCTGACATACTTTGCCGTGCGCGCCGCCCAATTGTTACGAGAGCAGAAATAGCCTGCCAGGAACTTGCGATGAATACCGAAGGACTTTCCGAAGTTGCTGTAAAAGACGCTCAACCGGTGGTCGAGCAGATCGCCGAGACGCCGCCGGAGCTGGCGCCTGCCCAGGCACAGGCACCGGCGGCGGCCGTCGAGCCCGCCCCGGCTCCGGCGATTGTCATCCCCAGCCTGGATGACAGCAGCTTGTATATCCATCGCGAGCTGTCGCAACTGCAGTTCAACATCCGTGTCTTGGAGCAGGCGCTGGACGAGTCCTATCCGCTGCTCGAGCGCCTGAAGTTCCTGCTGATCTTTTCCAGCAACCTGGATGAGTTCTTCGAAATCCGCGTCGCCGGCCTGAAAAAGCAAATCACGTTCGCCCGGGAACAGGCCGGCGCTGACGGCCTGCAACCGCACCAGGCCCTGGCGCGCATCAGCGAGCTGGTCCACGGCCAGGTGGATCGCCAGTACGCCATCCTCAACGACATCCTGTTGCCGGAACTGGAAAAACATCAGGTCCGCTTCATCCGTCGCCGTTACTGGACCACCAAGCTCAAGACTTGGGTGCGCCGCTATTTCCGCGACGAAATCGCCCCGATCATCACCCCCATCGGCCTCGACCCGACGCACCCGTTCCCGTTGCTGGTCAACAAGAGCCTGAACTTCATCGTCGAACTGGAAGGCATCGACGCATTCGGTCGCGATTCCGGCCTGGCGATCATCCCCGCGCCGCGCCTGCTGCCGCGTATCATCCGCGTGCCGGAAGACGTCGGCGGCCCTGGCGACAATTATGTATTCCTGTCGTCGATGATCCACGCCCATGCCGATGACCTGTTCCAGGGCATGAAGGTGAAGGGGTGCTATCAGTTCCGCTTGACCCGCAACGCCGATCTGGCGGTGGACACCGAAGACGTCGAGGACCTGGCCCGCGCCTTGCGCGGCGAGCTGTTCTCCCGTCGCTACGGCGACGCGGTGCGCCTGGAAGTGGCCGATACCTGTCCGAAGCACTTGTCCGACTACCTGCTCAAGCAGTTCAACCTGCACGAGACCGAGCTGTATCAGGTCAACGGCCCGGTCAACCTGACCCGCTTGTTCAGCATCACCGGCCTGGACAGCCATCCAGAGCTGCAATATTTGCCGTTCACCCCGCAGATTCCCAAGCTGCTGCAGAACAGCGAGAACATTTTCAGCGTGATCAGCAAGCAGGACATCCTGTTGCTGCACCCGTTCGAATCGTTCACGCCCGTGGTCGACCTGCTGCGCCAGGCCGCCAAGGACCCGCACGTTCTGGCGGTGCGCCAGACCCTGTACCGCAGCGGCGCCAACTCGGAGATCGTCGACGCCCTGGTGGACGCGGCGCGCAACGGCAAGGAAGTCACGGCGGTGATCGAATTGCGCGCGCGCTTCGACGAGGAGTCCAACCTGCAACTGGCCAGCCGCCTGCAAGCGGCCGGTGCGGTGGTGATCTACGGCGTGGTCGGCTTCAAGACTCACGCCAAGATGATGCTGATCCTGCGGCGTGAAGCCGGAGAGATCGTGCGTTACGCCCACTTGGGCACCGGTAACTACCACGCCGCCAACGCCCGCTTGTACACCGACTACAGCCTGCTGACCTCCGATGACGCCTTGTGCGAAGACGTCGGCAAGCTGTTCAGCCAGTTGATCGGCATGGGCAAGACCCTGCGCATGAAGAAGCTGCTGCATGCGCCGTTCACCCTGAAAAAGGGCATGCTCGACATGATCGCCCGGGAAACGCAGTTCGCCCTGGACGGCAAGCCGGCGCACATCATCGCCAAGTTCAACTCACTGACCGATCCGAAGATCATCCGTGCGTTGTACAAGGCCAGCCAGTCGGGCGTGCGCATCGACCTGGTGGTACGCGGCATGTGCTGTCTGCGGCCGGGCATCGCGGGGGTCTCCCACAACATCCATGTGCGCTCGATCATTGGCCGCTTCCTGGAGCATACGCGGGTGTTCTACTTCCTCAACGGCGGCGAGGAGCAGATGTTCCTGTCCAGCGCCGACTGGATGGAACGCAACCTCGACAAGCGTGTCGAGACTTGTTTCCCGGTGGAGGGCAAGAAGCTGATCCTGCGGGTCAAGAAGGAGCTGGAAAGCTACCTGACCGACAACACCCACAGTTGGACCCTGCAATCGGATGGTCGCTACATCCGTAACACGCCGACCGGCAACCAGAACCCGCGCAGTGCCCAGGCGACCTTGCTGGAGCGCTTGAGCAGCCCGGTGTTGGTGGTTAGTTAAGGCACGGTCAGCCCGGCTTTTTGTGGCGCGGGGATAAATCCCCTCGCCACAATGGCTATCAGTGAATGTTCAGCACGATCCCGACCCGGGTCAGCCATTCCGCTTCCTGGGCGAAGTCGGCCTGAGTCAGCTGGTTTTCTTCCAGCCAGTCCTCGGGGAATATCACATCCAGTTGGTCGCCGTCGGCGTGCAGGGCCACTTGGGGCATCTGTTGGGTGCCGCGGATGTGGTGGAACAGGATCGCGAAGCGCAGCAGCACGCACAGGCGAATCAGCTTGATGCCGTCGTCGCCGAATTCGGCAAATTTATCCTTGGGAATGTTGCGTCGGTGCCCACGCACCAACAGCGCGAGCATCTGCTGGTCTTCCCGGGAGAAACCCGCCAGGTCGGAGTGCTCGATCAGGTAGGCGCCGTGTTTGTGGTAGTGGTAGTGGGCGATGTCCAGGCCCACTTCGTGCACCTTGGCCGCCCAACTGAGCAGTTCGCGCCAGACGCCGTCATTGAGGTCCCAATCGTCGGCCACCTGGTCGAAGGCGTGCAGCGCCTTGCGTTCGACCCGCACGGCCTGCTCCAGGTCGACGTGGTAACGCTCCATGAGTGAACTCAGGGTGCGCTCGCGCACGTCTTCATGATGATGACGCCCCAGCAGGTCGTAGAGGACGCCTTCGCGCAAGGCGCCCTCGCAGTGGTCCATGCGTTGCAGTTCCAAGGCATCGAAAATGGCTTCGAGGATCGCCAGGCCCGCCGGGAAAATCGCCCGGCGGTCGGGCTTGATACCTTCGAAATCGATCTTGTCCACATCACCCAGCTTGAACACCCTGCGCTTGAGCCAGGCCAGGCCTTCGGCGTTGACCTCGCCGTTGCCCTGGCCGCCGGCCTTGAGAGCCAGGCCGATGGCACGGATGGTGCCCGAGGAGCCGATGGCCTCGTCCCAGGTCAGGCGGTGCAGGGCGTGTTCGATGCTCATGATTTCCAGGCGCGCCGCCGTGTACGCCTGGGCGTAGCGGGCCGGGGTGATCTTGCCGTCGCGGAAATACCGCTGGGTGTAGCTGACGCAGCCCATTTGCAGGCTTTCGCGCAAAAGTGGTTCGAAGCGCTGGCCAATGATGAATTCGGTACTGCCCCCGCCGATGTCCGCCACCAGGCGCTTGCCCGGGGTGTCGGCCAGGGTATGGGAAACGCCGAGGTAGATCAGGCGGGCTTCTTCACGGCCGGAGATGACTTCCACCGGATGGCCGAGGATCTCTTCGGCGCGGTGGATGAACTCGCCACGGTTGCGCGCCTCGCGCAGGGCGTTGGTGCCCACGATCCGCACCGCGCCCAGGGGCATGCCGTTGATCAGTTGGGCGAAGCGCTTGAGGCAGTCGAGCCCGCGCTGGATGGATTCCTCGCTCAGTTGGCGCGCTTCGTCGATACCGGCGGCCAACTGGACCTTTTCACCCAGCCGCTCAAGAATGCGGATCTCCCCGTTCTGGGCTTTGGCGACGACCATGTGGAAGCTGTTGGAGCCCAGGTCTATGGCAGCGATCAGGGACAGATTCTTGGCTTGGGATGGCGGCATGGTCAAAAAGTCTCGGTCGATAACCTCGCCATCCTGCCACGATCAACCGCTTACGCCAACGCACCTGAACCGAACCCTTGAGCCAGAGCAGCTTGCAAGGTGCCGTTGTGGTGAGGGGATTTACCGAGGTCAGGCAGATTCGACCGTCCCGATAAAGTTCGCCAGCTCCGCCGTCTGCGGATCTGCAAACAGCACCTTGGGATCTCCCACCTCATGCACCTTGCCCTGATGCATGAACACCAGTTTGTCGCCCACTTCCCGGGCGAAACGCATCTCGTGGGTGACCATGATCAGCGTCATGCCTTCCTTGGCCAGTTGCCGCACCACGCTGAGCACTTCGTTGACCAGTTCCGGGTCGAGGGCCGAGGTGATTTCGTCGCACAGCAGCACTTTGGGCGACATCGCCAGGGCGCGGGCAATCGCCACTCGCTGTTGCTGGCCACCGGACAGGCGGTCGGGAAACGCATCGAATTTCTCGCCAAGCCCGACCCGTTCCAGCATTTGGCGCGCCAGTTCGGCCGCCTTGGCCTTGGGTACTTTCTGTACGACTTGCGGCGCAAGCATCACGTTTTCGCCAACGGTCAGGTGCGGGAACAGATTGAACTGCTGGAACACCATCCCGACTTTCTGGCGCAGGCTGCGCAGGTCGACGCGGGCGGCGTCGAGGTATTCGCCGTCCACTTCGATCACGCCGTCGTTGATCGACTCCAGGCCATTGAGGGTGCGCAGCAAGGTGGACTTGCCCGAACCGCTGCGGCCGATGATCGCTACTACCTGGCCCTCTTCGATGCTCAGGTCGATGCCTTTGAGCACGTGATGATCGCCGTAGTATTTGTGCAGGGCGGAAATTCTAAGCAGAGGCATGCAGTCTCCTTTCCAGGTAGCGTGCGCTGAGGGACAAGGGGTAACAAAGCAGGAAATAGCCGAGGGCCACCAGGCCATACACCATGAACGGTTCGAACGTGGCGTTGGCGAGCATGCCGCCGGTCTTGGTCAGTTCGGTAAAGCCGATGATCGAGGTCACGGCGGTGCCCTTGACCACTTGCACCGAGAAACCCACGGTCGGCGCCACGGCGATGCGCAGGGCCTGGGGCAGGATCACGTAGCGCAACTGTTCCAATGGGTTGAGGGCCAGGCTGGCGCTGGCTTCCCATTGGCCGTTGGGGATCGCTTCGACGCAGCCGCGCCAGATCTCCGCCAGGTAGGCGCTGGTAAACAACGTCAGGGCAATCGCCGCCGCTAGCCACGGTGAAATCTCCACGCCGGCCAGGGCCACGCCAAAGAACACCAGGAACAATTGCATCAGCAGCGGCGTGCCCTGGAACAACTCGATGTAGGTGCGCGCGATGTGTTGGGGCAGGGCGTTCCTGGAGATGCGCAGCACCAGCACCAGCAAGCCGATCAAGCCGCCGCCGATAAAGGCCACCAGTGACAACGCCAGGGTCCATTGCAGGCCGGTGAACAGGTTGCGCACCACATCCCAGAAAGTGAAATCGCTCATGGGTAGCTCCTGCTGCTGCGGTACAGGCACCGTTGGCCGATCCAGTTCAGGAACTGGCGGATCAACAGCGCCATGCACAGGTAGACCAACGTGGTCAGCGCATAGGTTTCGAACGCCCGGAAGTTGCGCGACTGAATGAAATTGGCGGCGAAACTCAGCTCTTCGGTGGCGATCTGCGAACAGACCGCCGAGCCGAGCATCACGATGATGATCTGGCTGCTCAGGGCCGGCCAGACCTTGCCCAGCGCCGGCAGCAGCACCACATGGCGAAAGGCTTCGAAGCGGCTCATCGCCAGGGCGGCGGCGGCTTCCAGCTGGCCTCGCGGGATGGCCTGGATGCCGGCGCGGATGATCTCGGTGGAATAAGCGCCCAGGTTGATCACCATCGCCAGGACGGCCGCCTGCCATTCGGAAATCTGCAGGCCCAGGGACGGCAGGCCGAAAAAGATGAAAAACAGTTGCACCAGGAACGGCGTGTTGCGGATCAACTCCACATAGACGCCGAAGATCGCCGCGAACGGGCGGATGTTCCACGCCCGCACCACGGCCCCGACGATGCCCAGGCCAACCCCGAACAACGCGCCGATGGCCGTCAGCTCCAGGGTAAACAGCGCGCCGTGCACCAGCAGCTCGGTGTTTTGCACCACCGGCAGGAAATCGAACTGATAAGCCATGCTCAGCCTCTCATGCGGCGGTCAGAGATCGGCCGGCAGCGGCTGCTTGAGCCAGGTCTGGGCATTCTTCTCCAGGCTGCCGTCGGTCTTGGCGGCGGCCAGGATCTGGTTGACCTTGTCCAGCAGCGCTGGCTCGTTCTTGTTCACGCCCACGTACACCGGAGAGTCCTTGAGTTTCACTTTCAGGGCCGGGACACGCTTGGGGTTGCGTTCGCTGATGGCGACCATGACCACGTTGCCGCTGGCGATCAGGTCCACCTGGCCGGCCAGGTAGGCGGCGATGGTCGAGTTGTTGTCTTCGAAGCGCTTGATGGTGGTGCCTTCGGGGGCGACCTTGGTCAGCTCGATGTCTTCGATGGCGCCGCGGGTGACGCTGATGGTCTTGCCCTTGAGATCATCGAGGCCGTTGATAGGCGCCTCGGGCGGGCCGAATACCGCCAGGTAGAACGGCGCGTAGGCGCTGGAGAAGTCGATGACCTTTTCGCGCTCAGGGTTCTTGCCCAGGCTGGAAATCACCAGGTCGACCTTGCCGGTGGTCAGGAACGGAATGCGGTTGGTGCTGTTGACCGGGGTCAGTTCCAACTTGACCTTGAGCTGATCGGCCAAAAGTTTTGCCGTGTCGATGTCCAGGCCACGGGGTTTCATGTCCGGGCCCACCGAACCGAACGGTGGGAAGTCCTGGGGCACCGCGACCTTGAGGGTGCCGCGCTTGACCACGTCGTCCAGGCCATCGGCGTGGGCGGGCAGTTGACAGAGCATCAGGCTGGCGAACAAGGCAGTGAGCAGGGTGCTGCAACGCTGAATCATGGCGAATCTCCGCAATCGGTAATGATTTTTGCGTTTGGACAGAGCACAGGCCATGCCAAGCCGGTTTCCCGCCCACCCCTGCAAGTCCGAACATACAAGCGAGCTTGCTCGCGAAAGCGTCCGCCAGCTTGTGTCAGAGGGCTCTGTACCGGCCTCTTCGCGAGCCGGCTCACTCCCACCCAGGCGGGAGGTGTTTCGCACTGTTATCGGGCATCGTCACCGGGTGTTGGGGGATTTCGGCGCAGCGGCGCGGCAGGATCGCTTCGTCGGATGGGGCTGGGCGTGGCTTGAGTTATACCCAATTACGTCTTCGCTCATAGCGAGACTCAATCAACTGCGGCCTTCCTGAAGCTGGGAAGGGCAGCTATGATGGGCCACGTTTTTTTGCTGACAACCCCGGAGATTTCCATGAGCAGCGATCTGATCAAACACGTTAGCGACGCTAGCTTCGAGGCTGACGTAATCAAGGCCGAAGGCGCGGTACTGGTCGACTACTGGGCTGAGTGGTGCGGTCCTTGCAAAATGATCGCCCCGGTCCTGGACGAGATTGCCGAGACCTACAAAGGCAAGCTGACCGTCGCCAAGCTGAACATCGACGAAAACCAGGAGACTCCGGCCAAGCACGGTGTGCGTGGTATCCCGACCCTGATGCTGTTCAAGAACGGCAACGTCGAGGCCACCAAGGTGGGCGCGCTGTCGAAGTCGCAGCTGGCGGCTTTCCTCGACGCCAACATCTGATCGCCGAATGTCGCAGAAAAAGCCCCGCAAATCGCGGGGCTTTTTCGTTATTCGGGGCTAGACGCTCGCAAACCCAGGTGTTACATTCGGCCCCGCATTGGTTTCTCCATTGCCCCCTGCAAGCCGTCGCCGACGCACTCCTTTCGAACAAGTACGCGATCCTGTCGCCTTCTCCGCGGCGCGGCCTCATTAAGCCAAAAGCTTAATTTCCCCCCTCCATAAATGATTACGTCATTCCTATATGAATCTGACTGAACTCAAGCAAAAGCCGATTACCGAACTGCTCGAATTGGCCGAACAGATGGGCATAGAAAATATGGCCCGTTCGCGCAAGCAGGACGTGATTTTCTCTCTGCTCAAGAAGCACGCGAAAAGCGGCGAGGAAATCTCCGGTGATGGCGTGCTGGAGATTCTCCAGGACGGCTTCGGCTTTCTTCGCTCCGCAGACGCTTCCTATCTCGCCGGCCCAGACGATATCTACGTCTCGCCGAGCCAGATCCGTCGTTTCAACTTGCGCACCGGTGACACCATCGTGGGCAAGATCCGTCCGCCGAAGGAAGGCGAGCGTTACTTCGCGCTGCTCAAGGTCGATACGATCAACTTCGACCGTCCGGAAAACGCGAAGAACAAGATTCTGTTCGAAAACCTGACCCCGCTGTTCCCGACTGTGCGCATGAAGATGGAAGCCGGCAACGGTTCCACCGAAGACCTCACCGGTCGTGTCATCGACCTGTGCGCACCGATCGGCAAGGGGCAGCGTGGCCTGATCGTGGCGCCGCCGAAAGCGGGCAAGACGATCATGTTGCAGAACATCGCGGCCAACATCGCCCGTAACAATCCTGAAGTTCACCTGATCGTGCTGTTGATCGACGAACGTCCGGAAGAAGTGACCGAGATGCAGCGCACCGTGCGCGGCGAAGTGGTCGCCTCGACGTTCGACGAGCCACCGACCCGTCACGTGCAAGTCGCCGAAATGGTGATCGAGAAGGCCAAGCGTCTGGTCGAGCACAAGAAAGACGTGGTGATCCTGCTGGACTCCATCACCCGCCTGGCCCGCGCCTACAACACCGTGATCCCGAGCTCCGGCAAGGTACTGACCGGTGGTGTCGATGCCCACGCGCTGGAAAAACCGAAGCGTTTCTTCGGTGCCGCGCGCAACATCGAAGAGGGCGGCTCTCTGACCATCATCGCCACCGCGCTGGTTGAAACCGGCTCGAAGATGGACGAAGTGATCTACGAAGAGTTCAAGGGCACCGGCAACATGGAGCTGCCGCTGGATCGTCGCATCGCCGAGAAACGTGTGTTCCCGGCCATCAACATCAACCGCTCCGGCACTCGCCGCGAAGAGTTGCTGACGGCCGATGACGAGTTGCAGCGCATGTGGATCCTGCGCAAGCTGCTGCATCCGATGGATGAAGTGGCTGCCATCGAGTTCCTGGTCGACAAGCTGAAGACGACCAAGACCAACGATGAGTTCTTCTTGTCGATGAAGCGCAAGTAACAAGCAATACGTTGCAGAAAAGGCGCCCTGGATAGGGTAATGCCGATCAGTTAAGCCACAAACCCGTGGGAGCAAAGCTTGCTCGCGATTGGGACAAGTCGGTCGACACCTGTATCACGGGGTCCACCGCTATCGCGAGCAAGCTTTGCTCCCACAGGGTTTGCACCGTTTGATCCTTAACTGATCGGCATTACCCTGGATAGGGCGCTTTTTTTTGCAACCGGGGTCGTCGCCAGCAGCGAAGGCGCGTAAGCCTGTTTCGACTTGAGCGCTTTTACCGAAGTTGGATAACTTATTCGGGTGGCCAGTGTCATTTGATTCATCGCCTGTGCATCCGGATCGACAAGGAATGTTATGCATCTATTTGGCAACCGCCGTGACATAGACGGGCTCAGGGCATTGGCCGTTATTCCGGTCGTGCTGTTCCACTTCGGCTTTGGCGCATTCGGTGGTGGTTTCGTCGGCGTCGATGTCTTCTTCGTCATTTCCGGCTTTCTGATTACCGGCATTCTGCTGCGTGAGATCAGTTCGCAGCGTTTCAGCTTCGTGAATTTCTGGGCCAGGCGTGCCCGGCGCATCCTTCCAGCCTTGAGTGTGGTCATGCTGGCCACCTTGGCATTGGGCTGGTTGCTGTTGGCGGCCAAGGACTTTTCGCAGCTGGGCCGGGCGGTTCGTTATCAGTCGCTGTTCATGTCCAACATTCTCTATATGCGCGAAGACGGCTATTTCGAACCAGCCTCGGACCTGAAGCCATTGCTTCACACCTGGTCCCTGGCGGTCGAGGAGCAGTACTACATTTTTTTCCCACTGTTGATGGCGTTGTTGATGCGCCATGTTCGCCAGTGGCGTTGGATGTTGTTTGCCGTGCTGCTGGTTTCTTTCGCACTGAACATCGGCTATATCGAGCGCAAGCCTGATGTCGCTTTCTTTTCGTTGCCAACACGGGCCTGGGAGCTGTTGTGTGGGGCGATGCTGGCGGTCTTGCCAGCGCCGAGCCGCGTGGTGCGGCCGTGGGTCCGCCAACTGGTCGGCACGGCGGGGTTGGTGGCGGTGCTGACGGCGGTTTTCACTTTTGACCGGGCGACGGTGTTTCCCGGTTGGGCCGCTTTGTTGCCCGTGCTGGGCGCTACTGCGCTGATCTGGTCGGGCTCGCAGGGGCCGACCTGGGTCGCCCGCGCATTGAGTGCGCCGGTATTGGTCTGGATTGGCTTGCTTTCCTATTCCCTTTATCTGTGGCATTGGCCGATCTATGTCTATGCCAACGCTATTTCCGTTGACGGGATCCAGTCCTGGGAAGCCGCGGGCTGGGTTCTGCTGGCGCTGGGCCTTGCCTGGCTGAGCTGGCGTTTCGTCGAGCTTCCGTTCCGTGAGAAGCGCGTACTGGCCGGCCAGGGCGCGGTGTTGCTTGGAGCAGGCCTGGCCATGGCCGTCCTGGCTGTGGCGGGGGTGGTGGTACGGTCGGCGGACGGTTATCCCCAGCGTCTGGCCGGCAAGGCGCTGGAGTACGCCCAGGCGCGGGATTGGCAGGCCGGGCAGATGGAATGCATGCTCGGCTTCTCGGATACTCAGCCGGACAAGGCCTGCCTGCTTGGCGCGAATAAAGAGACTCCGGCCAATCAGCTGTTCTGGGGCGACAGCCACGCCGCGGCTCTGTTGCCGGCGATTGAAAAGAGCGGCACCCGCGATGGGCGTCCGGTATGGCTCTACAGCATGAGCGGTTGCCCGCCGATCCTGAGCGATGATCCGCCACCGCGCTGCAGGGCGTTCAACGAACGAACCATGGAGCAGGTTCGTCGCCTGGGTATCCGTGATGTGGTGTTGGCGGCCAATTGGAGCCTGTATGTCTATGGCCGCGAGGACGGAGACAGGAAGCACATGCTCAACTCTCGCGATGACAGGGCCGGCGCCGAGGCGCGCATGGCGACGGCGCTCAAGGGGCGGGTGGCGGCGATAAGGGCGACGGGCGCGCAAGTCTGGCTATTCAAGGAAGTGCCGTTGCAACGCCTGGGTACCATCAGCCGATTGACGAGCCTGGCCCGGATAGGGCGTTCAGCCGAGGGGTTGGGGCGTCCGCTTCAGGAGCACTTGGCGCGCCAGGTTTTCCTGAGTGCCTTGTTCGAGTCGATGAGCAGCGCCGATCCGGGGGTGCATATCATCGACCCGGCACCGCTGATGTGTCCGGGGGGCGTCTGTCGTATAGAGGTCAATGGCCATTCCCAGTACAAGGATGAAGATCATTTATCGGACATTGGCAGCACCCGTCTGAGTCCGTTGTTTGCTCCCCTGCTGTTGGGTACGACCGATTATTGAGCGCTCCGCGCATGCGCGGGCTGCTGTTTGGACGCCAGAGCAGGTAGGATGTACGCCTATTTTCGGGGTGGCATCTCAATGAAATTCAAGGATCTTCGGGATTTCGTGCAGCAGCTTGAGCAGCGCGGCGAGTTGAAACGTATCCAGGTTCCCATCTCTCCCGTGCTGGAGATGACGGAAGTCTGCGACCGCACCCTGCGGGCCAAAGGCCCGGCGCTGTTGTTCGAAAAGCCGACGGGCTATGACATTCCGGTGCTCGGCAACCTGTTCGGTACGCCGGAGCGCGTGGCGATGGGCATGGGCGCCGAGTCGGTCAGCGAACTGCGGGAGATCGGCAAGCTGCTGGCGTTTCTCAAGGAACCCGAGCCGCCGAAAGGCCTGAAGGACGCCTGGTCCAAGCTGCCGATCTTCCGCAAGATCATTGCCATGGCACCCAAGGTCGTCAAGGACGCGGTCTGCCAGGAGGTGGTGATCGAGGGCGACGATGTCGACCTGGCGATGCTTCCGGTGCAGACCTGCTGGCCAGGCGACGTGGCACCGCTGATCACCTGGGGCCTGACCGTCACCAAGGGCCCGAACAAGGACCGCCAGAACCTGGGTATCTACCGCCAGCAGGTGATCGGTCGCAACAAAGTCATCATGCGTTGGCTGAGCCACCGCGGTGGTGCGCTGGATTACCGCGAGTGGTGTGAAAAACATCCCGGCAAACCGTTCCCGGTGTCCGTGGCCCTGGGCGCGGACCCGGCAACCATCCTCGGCGCCGTCACGCCGGTGCCCGACAGCCTTTCCGAATACGCCTTCGCCGGCCTGCTGCGCGGCAACCGCACCGAGCTGGTGAAATGCCGCGGTAACGACCTGCAAGTGCCGGCCACCGCCGAGATCATCCTCGAAGGCGTGATCCATCCCGGCGAAATGGCCGATGAAGGCCCGTACGGCGACCACACCGGTTACTACAACGAAGTGGACAGCTTCCCGGTCTTCACGGTCGAGCGCATTACCCATCGGCTCAAGCCGATCTACCACAGCACTTACACCGGCCGTCCACCGGATGAGCCGGCCATCCTGGGCGTGGCGTTGAACGAAGTGTTCGTGCCGATCCTGCAAAAACAGTTTCCCGAGATCACGGATTTCTACCTGCCGCCGGAAGGCTGTTCGTATCGCATGGCCGTGGTGACCATGAAGAAGTCGTATCCGGGGCACGCCAAGCGGGTGATGCTCGGGGTCTGGTCGTTTTTGCGACAGTTCATGTACACCAAGTTCGTTATCGTCACCGACGACGATATCAACGCGCGGGACTGGAACGACGTGATCTGGGCTATCACCACGCGCATGGACCCCAAGCGCGACACGGTGATGATCGACAACACGCCGATCGACTACCTCGACTTTGCCTCGCCGGTGTCCGGCCTGGGGTCGAAGATGGGGCTCGATGCCACGCACAAATGGCCCGGCGAAACCAGCCGCGAGTGGGGCCGGGTTATCGTCAAGGATGAGGCCGTTACCCAACGGATCGATGCCATCTGGAATCAGTTAGGAATAGATTGATGCGTGTAACCTTGCAGCCTTCCGGGGCGGTGCTGGACATACAGCCCGCCGAGCGGATTCTCGATGGCGCGCGGCGCCTGGGCTATGAATGCCCGCAAAGCTGCCGCAACGGCAACTGCCATGTCTGTGGCGCGTTGCTGGTGGAAGGTCGCGTGGAGCAAGCTGGCGAGGTGCGCGATCACGGTGAGATCTTCACCTGCATCGCCGAGCCGTTGGAGGATTGCGTGGTGTTGTGGGATGGCGTGCTGTCGCCGGGCGAGTTGCCGGTGCGCAGCCTGGCCTGCCAGGTGACCGAGTGCGTCGAGGTGGGTGGCGATGTCTGGCGAGTTCGCCTGCGTGCGCCGGCGGGCAAGCCGCCGCGCTATCACGCGGGGCAGTACCTGATGATCGAGCGCGAGAATGGCGATAAATCGGCGTTCTCCCTGGCCTCGGCACCGCATTCGGGGCGCGACCTGCAACTGCATGTACTGGCGCGCGAAAACAGTGCGCAGGCGCTGCTGGAGCAACTGCGGCGCAACCCCCATGCACGCATCGAGATGCCTTTTGGCGACACGCACCTGGCCGAGCTACCGGACGGTCCGCTGGTGCTGATCGCGGCCGGAACGGGCATGGCGCAGATGCACAGCCTGATCGAGCATTGCCGGGCGGAGGGCTTCAAGCACCCGGTGCATTTGTATTGGGGCGTGCGGCGACCGGAAGACTTCTATGAAATCGAGCATTGGGACGAGTGGAAGAAGCTGCCGAACCTGTTCTTGCACAAAGTCGTCAGCGACCTGTGTGGCTGGGAAGGGCGCTGCGGGATGCTCCACGAAGCGGTGTGCGAGGACATTCGCGACCTGTCCGGCGTGTACGTCTACGCCAGCGGTTCGCCGGCCATGATCTACGCCACGCTCGATGCATTGGTGGAAGCCGGGATGGACGCCCACCAGATGCGCGCCGACGTGTTTGCGTATGCGCCGCGCTCTTGAGCCATTCTGGATCTGCTTTTTGTGGCGAGGGGATTTACAGGTTTATGCACCGGATGGCATCTAATTTGCCTCGCTCCTGACAAACGCCAGCATCATGACGGCGTGCCATCCGACCGATCCGCGAACCATGACCGCCATCGAAACCGCCATAACCTGCGCGCTGTACCCGCCTCGACTCGAACTGGGTGCACCGCTGAGCCGTGAGCAGCTGCTCGCGTCGATGCAATCGACCATGAGCCGTCACCAGGGTGGTCCGGTCTGGTTGTTCGCCTACGGCTCATTGATCTGGCGACCCGAATGCACGGCGGTGGAGCGGGTGCGTGGACGGGTGCATGGTTATCACCGCGGTTTGTACCTGTGGTCCCACGAGCACCGCGGTACGCCGGAACTGCCGGGGCTGGTGTTCGGCCTGGATCGCGGCGGTTCGTGCAGCGGTTTCGCTTACCGGTTGCCGGAAGAGAATCTCGAGGGTTCGTTGTTTGCCCTGTGGCAGCGCGAGATGCCGGTGCCGTCCTACCGTCCGCACTGGCTCAACTGTCGTCTGGAGAACGGCAACCGCGTGCAAGCGCTGGGCTTCGTGCTGGAGCGGCACCTGCCCAGCTACGCCGGCAATTTACCGGACCATGTGCTGAGCCAGGTGCTCGAAAATGCCTGCGGGCGTTACGGCACGACGCGCGATTACGTCGAGCAGACTATCCACGCCCTGCGCAACCACGCCATGCCAGATCGGAATCTGGAGGCGCGGTTCAAGCGCTGCAAATCAACCCTGGATCAGGCCAGCGCTTCGCGGCCCTGACTGGCGACTTGCTTGTGCCATAGGGTGGGTGCGAGGCACGCCATCGCCAGCAGGCAGGCACCCACCAGCAGCACAAAACCACCGTCCCAGCCAAAATGGTCGACGGTGTAACCCATGGCCGCACTGGCCGCGACCGAGCCGCCCAAGTAGCCGAACAGGCCGGTGAAGCCTGCCGCGGTGCCGGCGGCTTTCTTCGGCGCCAGTTCCAGCGCTTGCAAGCCGATCAGCATCACCGGGCCGTAGATCAGGAACCCGATGGACACCAGGGCGATCATGTCGACGGTCGGATTGCCGGCCGGATTGAGCCAGTACACCAGCGTCGCCACGGTCACCAGCGCCATGAACACCATGCCCGTCAGGCCACGGTTGCCACGGAAGATCTTGTCCGACATCCAGCCGCACAGCAGCGTGCCGGGAATGCCCGCCCACTCGTAGAAAAAGTAGGCCCAGGAGCTTTTATCCACGGTGAAGCCCTTGGCTTCCTTGAGGTAGGTCGGCGCCCAGTCCAGCACGCCGTAGCGCAGCAGGTAGACGAATACGTTGGCCATGGCGATGTACCAGAGCATTTTGTTGCGCAGCACGTATTTGACGAAGATTTCCTTGGTGCTGAATTCCTTCTCGTGGCTAGCGTCGTAGCCTTCCGGGTAATCGTTCTTGTATTTCTCGATGGGCGGCAGGCCCACCGATTGCGGCGTGTCGCGCATGGTCGCAAAGGCAAACAGCGCGACCAGCAAGGCTACGGCGGCCGGGACATAGAACGCCGCGTGCCAATCGTTGAACCAACCCATGCCCAACAGGAATAGCGGGCCGATCAGGCCACCGCCGACGTTGTGCGCCACGTTCCACACCGACACCACGCCGCCACGTTCCTTTTGCGACCACCAATGCACCATGGTCCGTCCACTCGGCGGCCAGCCCATGCCCTGGGCCCAGCCGTTGATGAACAGCAGGATGAACATCATGGTGACACTGGACGTCGCCCAAGGTGCGAAACCGAAAATGAACATCACCCCTGCCGATACCAGCAAGCCGAATGGCAGGAAGTAGCGTGGATTGGAGCGATCGGACACCAGGCCCATCAGGAACTTCGAGAGCCCATAGGCAATGGCGATGGCCGACATGGCCACGCCCAGCTGGCCCCGGGTGTAGCCTTCGTCGATCAGGTACGGCATGGCCAGGGAGAAGTTCTTGCGCAGCAGGTAATAGCCGGCGTAGCCAAAGAAGATCCCGGCGAAAATCTGCCAGCGAAGGCGTCGGTAGGTACTGTCTATTTTTTCTTCAGGCAGGGACGCCTGATGGGCGGCAGGACGAAAGAAAGCAAACATTCAAGGGCTCCAGATTCTTGTTATGACTGCAAATTCGAATGTTACAGTTTCGTTACCGAAAATAGCATCATTAAATTCACGGTAAAAAAGAAAATGGCCGGTGAAAAATGTTCTTAAGTGAACGTTTCTCTCAGGCATACGCCGAGGACGTTGTAGGAATCGTCCTGCCAGACCTTTTCGCACTCGCCGCTTACCGTTATGTCACTCGACAGTGGGAAACGTCCTTCACGCAAATGGGAAGCCTCGCCATTTATCCCATGGGCCCCGACCCCTACGCTTCACGCTGCTGTCAGGTAGGGTTTTCAGGAGAGGGGGTGGGGTATGAGACGGTGCGTTGTGATGCTGTTGTTGGGCTTGTCGGGGACGGGCTGGGCGACGGATGTGTTGTTGGTGCCTGAGAACAACCCCAAGCCGCAATACCCGACGGCTCTGTACCGAACGGGGGGCATGGGTGTGGTAAGGGTCGGTTTCACGGTGCATGCCGACGGTCGTGTCGATGAGGTCGCGATCTTGCAGAGCGACCATCCCGGGTTAGCCGAATCCGCGCGAGAGGCCGTGACCCGGTGGCGCTTCAGGCCATGGACAGTAGACGACGAGCATCCGGCGCAGGCGCACGCGGTGGCACCGTTCGAGTTCCGCCTGGATACCACACCGCTCGATGCCAATAAATGGATCAAGACCTGGAAATGCTCGGACATCAACGCGCATGCTCGGAGCCAGCTCTGGCTGCAGGATCTGTTTCCGTTCGACTACACCCGCAGCTACCTGTCCAACGTGTTTTTCGCCCGGCAATTGCCGGATGCCGAACGGCTGGCCTTGATCGCTCGTTTCAACCGGGAGCTGCCGTGGATAGTGCAGCGTTGCGGGAGTTTTCCGGGGGCGCGGTATGTACGGATGCTGCCGCGGGAGGTTCGTGAGTTGCTTTGATCGCGAAGCAGGCATCATCGCTGGTGGCGATGATGCCTGCTTTTTTACTCTGGCTTGAAGCCGGGTTTTCCGTTTTGCTCTCGCCAGCGTTCAATGTTATTCAGTATCCCTTCCGGGGTATCTTCAACTTCCTCATTAGGGTAGAAAATAATATCGGTCCCATCGGGATGTTCGGAGGTGTCGACAATCTGATGTACCAATACATCGAGTTCAGCCTCGGAGGCATACTCTTTATTAAATAGGCGTTCAATAAGTAATAAAAATTCTTTACGGGTATATTGTTCGTATGGTTTTTTGATCATTTTCGCTCACCGTTGGTCTTTGAGTGAATAGTAATATGACTCTTGGGTGTTGTGATAGCCATATTGTCCATGTTATATACATCGCCACCCTTGCCAATTGGGTGTACATGATGTATCTCAAATTTTTCTCGACCCCCTACCTGTTCGTTACGCGGTGCATAGGGAGAATAACCGTCTTCCATTATCGCCCGATTTCGTGAGCTAAACTGCTTAATTAGCTCAGGGTCGTTTGCCACGGCGGTCCATAACTCCTCTCTAAAATTATCGAAATCTTTCATTTCTTGACCACGCAACCTATCTGCTATCTGGCTGGGAATTGGAACGCCGCTTGATTCGCCAGCGGCTCTCATCCAATCTGATCCGACTGTTTTTCCTGTTCCGGTCACCGTTCCCGGTTCATATCGCGGTCCGGTACGGCTTGCCATGATATAGACTGGTTGAATTCCTGACTCCGCCGGAAACACCAGTACATAATCGTCGATGTCGGCGTCATCACAAGTTGGATGCTCGTCTACTCTCCCCTCGATCTGGGTAATCCTGGCCCCAGGAAGGATCCTGATCTCCGGTTGCGTCGCGGGTAATTCGGTTGATCCCAGAAAACTTTCCCCTGGTGGGCCGTTCGGTGTCCAGGTCAGCGTTCTCGGTAGAATCCCTTCTGTCGTAAACGTATACAGGTTTGTCTTTGGGTCAAGTGGTACGTTTCTAACTCTGACATCGCCGGGCAGATTTTTTCCGGTAGGTGAAAAATAGAAGTTGGTATGTTCTCCTCGTGCAGATGAAACTACCCGAAATGGTAGGTGGTCGACGCTATCAGGAATTGGTTTGGCATTTTCTTTTAACTGGGACAGAGGAATGCTAATTACCACTGGATTGCGTTGAAGTTCACTGTGGCCGATTGTCGGTTAATAAGACACAGCCATGCCAAATACTGCCAAAGGACCATTTGCCGCGACGGCCCTCGCTTTTGTCAGTAGATCGATAACTCCTTGCAAAGAAACGGATGAGCCTTCATACCCGGCAATCAGGCCGTCGGGAGTAGCCATGAGCAGCCGCGATGAGGCCATCGCCCCGCTGGAGATGGATAATTGAATATTTTCGATGCGATATTTTGAACGAAAAGTCGCGTCGATATCGGCTTGTGCTTTACGCAGCGACTTCTCGCGAGGATCACTTTTCAGGAGGCTGTGACGGTCTCCCGCAGCGTGCTCCGCTTTGGTTGCGTCTTGATGTGCGATGGACAGCTCGCGGTGTTTTTGCTGCATCCAAGGCAGCCTTTGGTCGATGTCTTCGGGTTGGGCGTGGTTGAACTGATGGAGCAGCTCGTTGAAGCGGGCTGCCCAGGTCAACGCGATTTTCTGTTTTCGTTCTTGCTCAGCTTGTTGCGCTGCGGCTTGGGCTTCCGCTTGCTTTCGTGTCTGTGCTTGTTGCTCGGCTGCAATACGCAGCCTTTCTTGTAAGCGCTCGGCGACTAGAGCTCGGTCGATTAATCCGGTGAGTGAATTTGAGGTTTTTGTTAAGTAACGAACAGATTCTGAATGAAGAAGGGATATATGGTAGTCCAGCCACCGCTTCCCTAAATTCGTTTTTGTCTGCAGGGCCACAAGATTGTGAAGTGCCTCGAGTTCGGGTTTGCTCAATGGCGGCTTTATGTTTGGATTGGCTTTTTTATAAGCGGCAATAGCTGCTCGTTCAGTTGTGATTGTTTTAGTTACGGCCGTCTTGTAGTTTTTAAGTAGTTGAGAGGTAGGTAAGCCGACTGCTGTGCCCAGTATCGATGATATTTTTTTTAGCAAAAAACCAGGGAGGAGCTGGAGATGGATGTTTTTTCCTGATTGATAATTCTGAGTTTTTCATCTACAGCTAACGCTGAATGTTGTTGTCCGGGCTGGGCTTGGGTGGCAGTCTGTTCGACTTTGATCGACAAATTTCCGAGCTTTTCTGCAAGAATTTCTTTCTGCAAGGAAAGTCGTTTGAGCTCCAGTGCTGATCTATATGCGTTGTTAATTGCTGTATAAGCGACAATGGCGTTAGGTGGAGAAGTCTCTGTGCTTTCTCGTATTCTTCTTAAGGATAATTCTCGTAGTAGAAAAAATGGATTTTGACCATGCAATGAATAAGCTGGTTTGGTGCGCGCTTGATATTCTATTTCTTTGGCTTTAATGAGGTTTATGGTTGTTTCTTGTTCGCTTTTGACTTCTTCCAATGGCGAGAGTCGACGAGCGCCGATTGCTGTTTTATTTGCTTTTTCAATTTCTTTAGTAGTAATTTCCTTAAGGTTTTTAAAGATGCTTTTATACTCAGCATCGATGATCTCACAATATTCTTCTTGTATTGACATAAGGTCATCCCAGATAAAGGGAGTGGACGCATTGGATCGTTTGGAGCTTCTGCTGGTTCCTCTACGGGGCCCCTCCTGCGGACCCCAGGCTCCAGAGAAAAATCCTCCAGTGCCGAGATTTGGTAGCCTTTCTGTTTGAATCGATACAGGACCTATCTCGTATGAGCCAGGTCCTAGTTGTCTGTGAGGCCCTAAATAATTATTCGTGTTGCACATAAGATTTTTCCATGTCAGGTCGTCCATTAATAAATCGCAGCCTGCTCCTGCGGGATGCTGTTGTATATGAAGTAGGTTTACGTACTTTTTTGGCGAGGGTGCGGTATATATCTACCGCCAAATCGACTTTTATTTATGGTTTCCGAGTGTTCAGAGCAGTAGTAAGAAAGAAAAAATGCCAGAACCGCCTCGTCAGCGGTTCTGGCATTTTTTCCCTGCACGGTTTCAGCGAACTTGAATAACCACCTTCCCCACCGCCCTGCGCTGACCCAGGTCATTAATCGCCTGGGCGGCGTTGCTCAGTGGGTAAGTCTGCGACACCAGCGGCTTGAGCTTGCCTTCGGCGAACCAGCCGAACAGCTGCTGGAAGTTGGCGGCGTTGTCCTGGGGCTGGCGTTGGGCGAAGGAGCCCCAGAACACGCCGACCACGGCGGCGCCCTTGAGCAGGGCCAGGTTCACTGGCAGCTCGGGGATGCGCCCGCTGGCGAAGCCGACCACCAGCAGCCGGCCGTTCCAGGCGATGGCGCGGATGGCCTGGTCGAACAGGTCGCCGCCCACCGGGTCATAGATCACGTCGGCACCCTGACCGTCGGTGAGGCGCTTGATTTCATCCTTGAGGCTGGTTTCGTTGTAGTTGATCAATTCGTCGGCGCCGGCCGCCTTCGCCACGGCGAGTTTCTCTGCGCTGCTGGCGGCAGCGATCACCCGGGCACCCATGGCCTTGCCGATTTCCACGGCCGCCAGGCCGACGCCACCGGATGCGCCGAGCACCAGCAACGTTTCGCCAGGTTGCAGGTGGGCCCTTTGCTTGAGCGCGTGCATCGAGGTGCCGTAGGTCATGCTGAAGGCGGCGGCGGTGGCGAAGTCCATGGCGGAGGGGATTGGCAGCACGTTGTAGCCTGGCACCGCCACCTGCTCGGCGAAGCTGCCCCAGCCGGTCAGCGCCATGACCCGGTCGCCGACCTTGAGATGGCCGACCTTTTCTCCCACCGCACTGACGACACCTGCCGCCTCGCCGCCGGGGGAAAACGGGAAGGGCGGCTTGAATTGGTATTTGCCCTCAATGATCAGCGTGTCGGGGAAATTCACTCCGGCGGCGTGCACGTCCAACAGCACTTCGTTCTTTTTTATGACAGGGCTGGCGACGTCTTCCAGCACCAGCGATTCGGCAGGACCGAATTCTTTGCACAGCACGGCTTTCATCAGGGCTATTCCTTTGGGAGGGCTGGCCGATAAGTGTAGGTGTGAGAGTCAACGGGTCAACGAGCATGCCCCGCCCTGATAGCCGGCCATAAGCTTGTGCTGGAGCGGCGGGGCGGTATGCTGGGCCGCAAACCGGATGAGGAGTGGAATGTGAAAGCGTGGATCATGTTGATGCTGGCCTTGTCGTTGCCGGTGGCAGCGACGGCCCAAGAGGCGAAGGAAGGCGAGGCGCCGAAAGTCAGTTACATCACCCTCAGCCCGCCGTTCGTCGGCAATTATGGCCTGGATGGCACCGCGAAGTTGAAGGTCTACAAGGCCGACGTAGCCCTGCGCGTCACCGGTGACGCCGCGGCTGCGGCGGTGAAGGCCAATGAACCGTTGATCCGCAACCAACTGGTGGCGTTGTTCGCCCAGCAGACCACCGAGACCATGAACAATCTGGAAGCCAAGGAAAAGCTGCGCCAGGAAGCGTTGAAGCAGACCCAACAGGTCATGAACGACGAGACGGGCAAGCCGATGGTGGATGACCTGCTGTTCAACAACCTGATCATTCAGTAACCCGGTAGGGTCGCGGTCTCGGGCGGTGCCGGCAATCGGCAACGGCCCGGGGCTGTTGCTCGTGGGGTCAAGACGCCAGGCTTTTGCGGAATCGCCCCAGGGCGATGGCGAAGAACACCAGCCCGATCGCCGCCAGCGCCAGCAGGTCCGGCCATACCACGCCAACACCGGCGTCGCGGAACAGAATGGCCGCGCTGAGGCTGACGAAATGGGTCGACGGCGACCCTTGCATCACCCATTGCAGCCATTGCGGCATGCTGTCCAGCGGTGTGCTGCCGCCCGACAGCAGCAGCATCGGGATGATCACCGGGATCGCCAGCAAGCCGAACTGTGGTGTCGAGCGGGCCAGCGTTGCGAGAAAGATGCCCAGTGCGGTGCTGGCGAACAGGTAGAGTGCCGTCACCGATAGAAAGAGCACCATGGAGCCCGCAAGCGGCACACCCAAGGCTGCCTTGACGATGATTTGCAGCGACATCCAGGTGCACAGCACCACGACCAGCATGTTGCTCCAGATTTTCGCCAACATGATTTCCAGCGCCGTCAGTGGCAACACCAGCAGGTGATCGAGGGTGCCATGCTCGCGCTCGCGCAGCAGCGCGGTGCCCGTCAGGATAATTGCCAGGATGGTGATGTTGTTGACGATCTGGATCACCGCCAGGAACCAGCCACCCTCCAGGTTGGTGTTGAACAGTGCGCGGGTGCTCAACTGTATGGGCGTTTTTTCGCCGACCCCGGCCTGGCCACCGTAAGCCATCAGCTCGCGTTGGAAAATCCGCCCGATGTAGCCGGCGCCCATGAACGCCTGGCTCATGGCCGTGGCATCGACGTTCAGTTGCAGTGCCGGCTCGCGCCCGGCCAGCAGGTCGGCCTGGAAGTTGGCGGGCACGTTGATGACAAAGGTGTAGCGCCCACTGTCCATGACTTTATCCAGTTCGCCATAGGGCAATGCCATCGGCGCCTGGAATTCGGGTGGCAGCAGCGATTGCGCCAGTTGGCGCGAGAGGTGGCTGTGGTCTTCATCCACCATCGCCACGCTGGCGTTGTGGACGCCGATCACCGAACCGGCCGCCGGCATGTAGATCGCCACCGTGAACGCATAGCACAGGAACAGCAGGAGCACCGAGTCGTACCGCAGGCTGGTCAGTTCCTTGAGGCCAAGGCGCCAGATATGTGAGAGCGCGTGCATCAAGCCTCCTGTTTCTTCAGCATGAGCAGGCTGAGTCCGGTGAAACCGAGGAAAAATCCCGCCAACGCCAGGCATTGCGGCCACAGCTGGCGCAGGTCGAGAGCCTTGGTGAAGGTCCCGACGGCGATGTCCAGGAAGTATCCGGCGGGAAACAACTGGCCCATCACCGAGGCCGCACCGCCCAGGGAAGAGCGGGGCACGATCAGCCCGGAGAACTGGATAGTCGGCAGGCTGGTGAGGATCATCGTGCCGAGGATCGCGGCGATCTGGGTGCGGGTGAACGCCGAGATCAACAGGCCCATGCTGGTGGTCGCCAGCACGTAGAGCAAGCCGCCGAAGGCCAGCGTGAGGCCGCTGCCCTTGAACGGCACGCCGAACAGCCAGCGATTCATCGCCGTCAGCAAGGCGAGGTTGATCAGGCTGACCGCCAGGTAGGGCGCTTGCTTGCCGAGCAGGAATTCCAGGCGCGTCAGGGGCGTGGCGTAGAAGTTGGTGATTGAACCCAACTCCTTTTCCCGGACGATGCCCAGGGCCGTCAGCATGGCCGGGATGAATGCGAGGATCAGCGCCATCACCCCCGGGCCGATGGCGTTGACGCTGACCACGTCCTGATTGTAGCGGAACCGGGTTTCCAGCCTGGCCGTGGCAGATGGGTTCTGCGCCACGCTGCTCTGTTCGGCCAGTTGTTCGAGGTTGGCCTGATGCACCGCCTCGACGTAGTTGCGACTGGTCTCGGCGCGAAATGGCATGCCGCCGTCCAGCCAGGCGCCGACCGTGGGTTGTCGACTGGCAAACAGGTCGCGGCCGAAACCCGGCGGGATCTCCAGCGCCAATTTGATTTCCGAACGTTGCAAGCGTCGGTGCAGTTCGCCGGCATTGCGGATCGCTGGCTGCTCCTCGAAATAACGCGAGCCGCGAAATGCTTCCAGATAGGCACGGCTTTGCGGGCTCTGATCTTGATCGAACACGGCAAACGCCAGTTTCTCCACGTCCAGTGAAATGCCGTAGCCAAAAATGATCATCATGAACAAGGCGCCGAGCAAGGCGAATCCGAGTCGCACCTTGTCGCGCAACAGCTCCTTGCCTTCCCGGCTCGCGACCGCCAGCAACCGACCAAGGCGCAGGCCCGGGCGGTCTTGCAGGAGGGCGGCGCTGTCCAGGGTCACGGGGGCGGAATCTTGTCGTGTCTCGCCCTGGGCTTGTTCCAGGCAAGTGACGAACGCCGCTTCCAGGGTCTGGCCATTGAACTGGGCCTGTAGGGCCGCCGGTGTGTCGCAGGCCAGGACTTTGCCGGCGTGCATCAGCGAAATCCGGTCGCAGCGCTGGGCTTCGTTCATGAAATGGGTGGAAAGGAAAATGGTCACGCCCTGTTCGCGGGACAACTCGACCAGCAACCGCCAGAAGTCGTCGCGCGCCGCCGGGTCGACGCCGGAGGTCGGCTCATCGAGGATCAGCACTTCCGGACGGTGCAGCACCGCCACCGCCAGGGACAGACGCTGGCGCAGGCCCAGGGGCAGTGCACCGGAAGGTTGGTCGGCCAGCGCCTGGAGGTTGAAGCGCTGGATCAACGCCTCGATGCGCGGGCGGCTGTCGGCCGGCGGCAGGTCGAACAGCCTGGCGTGCAAGTCCAGGTTCTGGCGCACGCTCAATTCGCCGTACA
Source organism: Pseudomonas citri (assembly GCF_025336485.1). Taxonomy (GTDB): domain Bacteria; phylum Pseudomonadota; class Gammaproteobacteria; order Pseudomonadales; family Pseudomonadaceae; genus Aquipseudomonas; species Aquipseudomonas citri. Next base: position 119,401 of record NZ_JAODAB010000006.1, read on the forward strand.
GTGAAAAACTCTGGGACATGAAGCCTACCCGTTTGCGGGTGGCGAGGTCCTTGGCGTCGACCGGGTTGCCCAACAGGCGGGCGTCGCCTTCGCTGGCGGGGATCAGCCCGGTCAGCACTTTCATGGTGGTGGTCTTGCCGCAGCCATTGGAGCCCAGGAAGCCGAAGATCTCGCCGCGCCCGATGGCGAAACTGACGCTGTCGACCGCAGTGAAATCACCGAAACGCAAGGTGAGGTCTCGGGCCTGGATGGCGATTTCGGTGTTGTCGTCGGTCCTGGGAGGAATGACCAGTGGCCCGGCGTCGCGAACCTTGCTGCCCTGGAAGTGCGTGAAGGCCGAGTCGAGCTTGCCGTCGGGCGTGACGACCGCCAGCTCGGTGCTCAGCCCCTGGGCGATCAGGCGACCACCGTCGAGCATCAGGCAATGCTCGAATTGCTCGGCCTCTTCCATATACGCCGTGGCAACCAGCAAGGTCAGTTGCGGACGTTGGCGGCGGACGTCTTCGATCAGCTCCCAAAAGCGTCGGCGAGACAAAGGATCGACGCCCGTGGTGGGTTCATCAAGGATCAGCAGGTCCGGTTCGTGGATCAGCGCGCAACACAGGCCGAGCTTCTGCTTCATCCCACCGGACAGCTTACCGGCCGGGCGGTCGGCAAAGCGCTGCAGGTCGGTGGCGAGCAGCAATTGGCCCATGCGCTGCTCGCATTCCTTCTTCGATAGTCCGAACAGCGTGCCGAAAAAACCGATGTTCTCGCGTATCGACAGGTCAGGATAAAGATTGCCGCCCAGCCCTTGGGGCATGAACGCAATGCGTCGATAGAGGGTCTTGCGATGCCGTCGGTTCTCGATCGAGGCGCCCAGTACGTGCAGTTGGCCTCCCTGGCGTTTCTTGACCCCGGCGATCAACCCCAGCAGGCTCGATTTGCCTGCCCCATCGGGGCCGATCAGGCCGCAGCGCGTACCGGCGGGCAGGCTGAAGCTGATATCGCTCAAGGCGCTGTAGGCGCCGTAGCGGTGCTCGAGTCCCGAGGCTTGCAGCGCCGGTTCGTTGAGCGAACTCATTGCAGGTTGGCCGGCCATTCGACGGGGACGATGCGGACATAACCGGCGCCGGGCATGCCGGGTTTGGCCTGGGGGACTTCGCCGGGGCGGGTCAGGTGGACCTTGACCCGAAACACCAGCTTCTGGCGCTCATCGCGGGTTTCGACTTCCTTGGGGGTGAACTGGGATTTGGCGGAGACAAAACTGATCCTTGCCGGCAACGGTCGTTCGGGCAAGGCGTCGAGCAGCAGGCGCGCTTCGTCACCCACGGCAAGTTTCCCGGCCACGGATGCCGGCAGGTACAGGTTCATGTATTGGTCGTTCGGGTCGATCATCAACAGCACGCGCCCGCCCGCGCCCAGCACTTCTCCCGGTTCGGCCAGGCGCAGTTGGATGACCCCGTCGATGGGGGCGCGCAAGCTGCTGTCGTCTATTTCGCTGGTCAATTGGGCGACCTGGGCCTGGGTCGCGCCGATCGCGGCAGTTGCAGCCGACACCTGGGCCCGGGCGGCGTTGAGCGCCGCATTCGCGGTGTCCATGCGAGCTTGTTGCTGGTCGATAGCCTGGCCGCTGGCATAGCCGCGCTTGAACAGCTCCTGGGTCCGCTTGAGTTCCTGGTGGGCGAGCAGTTGTTCGCTCTGGCGCAGTTGCACGTTGGCCTCGTTGGCGGCGAGGTTCTCCCGGGCCCGGATCACCTCGGCTTCCGCCTGGCTGCGCTGGGCCTCCAGCGTGCGGGTGTCCATGCGCGCCAGCAATTGGCCTTTGGTGACCTTGTCGCCCTCGTGGACCTGGACGTCGGCCAGGCGCCCGGGCGACTTGCTGGCGATCTGGACTTCGGTCGCCTCGAGGCGACCGTTGCCCATGCTCAAGCCGTCCGGCAGGCGGTCATGCCGGGATTTCCAGTAGCCGAAGCCGCCGGCGGCCAGCAGCACGGTCAGCAATGCGAGGGCAAAGAAACGAGAAGTACGTGGGTTCGTGGACATGTGCGGCATCCTGCGGCAATAGCATGAGAGTCTGCAGGATCGCTGACAGACCCGGCTTGATGTCCATCAACTCTTGAACGATCAGCGCAGTGCGAGCACCGTCGCCCATTGCTCGGCCGTCACTGGCATCACCGACAGTCGCGAGCCTTTCTGCACCAACGGCATTTCGGCCAGGGCAGTCTGTTGCTTGAGATAGTCGAGCTTCAGTACGCGGGCAAACGTCTCGACATGGGCCACGTCGATCGCGGTCCAGGGGTTTTTCTCCGGGCTGGCCTTGGGGTCGAAATAATGACTGTCCGGGTCCAGGGCTGTCGGATCGGGATACGCTGCCTGGATGATTTTGCCGATGCCGGCGATGCCCGGCTCGGGGCAACTGGAGTGGTAAAAGAAAAATGAATCGCCCGCCACCATGGTCCGCAGAAAATTGCGCGCCTGGTAGTTGCGCACCCCGTCCCAGCATGCCTGACCGAGTTTTGCCAGGGCTTGGATGGACAACTCGTCGGGCTCGGATTTCATCAGCCAATAGGCCATGTTTTCTACTCCTGGGCGATGATGAAAAAAAGTTCAGCGATTTTATGACAAACCGACAGTCGGTTGACGCCAGAGTTTGCGTGACGGTTCAGGTTGCCGCAAAATGCCGGCCTCCAAGCTTGACGCTGCTGCACGGCCAAATAAGAAAACCGCTGCTGTCATCGTGTGGGATATGCCTTGAGGGGGGCAATCGATGAAACGCAAACCGGATTTGTTGTGGATCTTGGTCATTCTGTTCGGCCTGGGTGTCGTGACCACGGGTTACGCCCAGAGCTTGTGGGCCAGCAAGGCCGAAACACCCGTGGACGTCACCCAACCCGCGCCGTCGCTTAAACGCTGAACCGTCTTCCAGGCGCCGCCGAGTGGCGCCTATTGCGCGATGTACCATTGCCGGTCACTGACCGTTCCTTGCAGTGGTACGTCCCAACTTGCTTGTGCCAAGCGTTCGACTTTCTGACACTCATGAGCCAGGCCCAGCAATGTCGGCTTGCACCACTGCTTGCGCCTCGCCAGGTACGCCAGGCTTCGATCATAGAAGCCGCCTCCCATGCCCAGCCGACCGCCGACATCGTCAAAACCCACCAAGGGCAATAGCACCAGGTCCAGCGCCCAGGCCTTGCGTTGGCGGGCGATGTTCTTGCGCGGCTCCGGGATACGAAACCGATTGGGCTGCATTTTTTCGCCGGGATGGATGCGCTGGAAAACCATCTTGGTCTGCGGCCAGGGGCTGAGCACCGGCAGATAGGTGGCCTTGCCTCGGCGCTGGGCTGCGCGCAGCAGCAGGCGCGGATCGATTTCGCCATCGTTGGGCAGGTACAGGGCGATGTGGCGGGCTCGGCGAAACAACGGGTGCTGGGCCAGTTGTCGATAGAGCCCGCGGGCGGCATCGCGTTGCTGGGCGGGAGTCAGGGCTCGACGGGCCTGGCGCAGCAGGCGTCGCAGTTGCGGGCGGGGCAGCAGCGCAGGGTCGCTCATGTCCGGACTTCGAGATTGGCTACGGCTTTACAGCGTAACCGCAAATGGCCTGGCTCGAAAATGCCTGGGCCAGACACAACAATGCCAGTCGTGATGACTGGCATTGTCTGAAAATCCAGGCTCCCCGGATGAACCGCTGTCGGCTTAGCCCTTGAACCCGAGAGTTCAAGGTGGAAGTTGCAGGGGGCGTTAAGGCTTTCCGTCAAGCGGACATGCACACCGGCCCCAACGTGCAACCCCCGTGGTTGTGCGTATCGGCTCAGGGACATCACCAACTGGCAAGCACCCCAGGGAGTGGCGCCAGTATACCCCAGGCTGCCTCGCGAATCAGCCCTTGCTGACGTCCGGATCGGTGGCCAGCACCAAATCCACTCGCTCGAGCAGGTCGCGCACCTGTTCGCGGGTCGAGCCGCTGACCTGCACCGGCGTATCCTGGCGATGCAGCAGGTCGTGGGTAATGTTCAAGGCGGCCATGACGGCGATCCGGTCGGCACCGATGACCTTGCCGCTGCTACGGATCTCGCGCATCTTGCCGTCCAGGTAGCGGGCGGCACTCACCAGGTTGCTGCGCTCTTCCTGGGGACAGATGATCGAATACTCTTTATCGAGGATCTGCACGGTAACGCTATTGCTTGAACTCATGAGTCTTGCTCCAGGGCCTTGAGGCGCGAAATCATCGATTCGACCTTACGCCGGGCGATTTCGTTTTTTTCAATGAGGTGCGCGCGTTCCTCGCGCCAGGTTTTTTCCTGAGCTAATAGGAGTCTGTTTTGGCTCTTAAGTTGCTCGACCCGGTCAATTAGCAATTCGAGTCTGGCCATCAGCGCTTGCAGGTCGTTGTCTTCCATTGTGTCCACTGAAGATTGTGTCTGATGGAGGGCGGTGGGTCGCACGGCCTTTATGGTTTTGGCGAGTCTGTCGATGTAGGATACAAGGCCTCCATTCTAGACATAGCGCCGTCTGGCGCCTAGCTGCCCATGCCCATTCAGAATTCCCCGTATCAAGCCTTTGCCACCCTGCTGAGCACCAGCGGCCATCCCGTCTCGCCTGCCGAACTGCATGGCTTGTTGCTTGGTCGCAGCTGCGCCGGTGCCGGCTTCGAGGCCGACGGCTGGCTGGCCGACGCCGCCGAACTGCTGGAAGGCGAGCCGGCGGACAACGTCCGCAACGCCCTCATCGGCCTGCAGGAAATGGTCAAGGGCGAGCTGACCAGCGACGACATGACCGTCGTCCTGCTGTTGCCCACCGACGATGCTCCCTTGGCCGAGCGCGCCGCTGCGCTGGGCCAGTGGTGCCAGGGCTTCCTCGCGGGCTTCGGCCTGACCCGCCGCGAATACGCATTGAGCGAAGAGGCCAAGGAAGTGTTGCAAGACCTGGCCGCGATTTCCCAGGTCCAGGATGCCCTGGAAGAGTCCGACGACGGCGAAAGCGACTACATGGAAGTGATGGAGTACCTGCGGGTCGCGCCATTGCTGCTGTTCACCGAGACCAAGAAAACCGATGCGGCGGCCGCCAAGCCGTCCTTGCATTGATTTTTAGAGGGAATACCGTCTGCCCATGATTTATATCCCGAAATCGGAATACAGCCGTCGCCGCAAGGCCTTGATGGCGCAGATGGAGCCCAACAGCATTGCAATCCTGCCCGCCGCCGCGGTTGCGATCCGTAACCGCGACGTCGAGCACGTCTACCGTCAGGACAGTGACTTCCAGTACCTCAGCGGCTTTCCCGAGCCGCAAGCGGTGCTGGTGCTGATGCCGGGCCGGGCCCATGGCCAATACATCCTCTTTTGCCGCGAGCGCAACGCCGAACGTGAATTGTGGGACGGCCTGCGGGCCGGCCAGGAAGGGGCGATCCGTGACTATGGCGCCGACGACGCGTTTCCCATCACCGATATAGACGACATCCTGCCGGGCCTGATCGAAGGCCGCGACCGGGTCTATTCGGCCATGGGCAGCAACCCGGAATTCGACCGGCACCTGATGGAGTGGATCAACGTGATTCGCTCAAAGGCCCACCTCGGCGCCCAGCCGCCGAACGAATTCGTTGCCCTGGATCACCTGCTGCACGACATGCGCCTGTATAAATCAGCCGCGGAAGTGAAGGTGATGCGCGAAGCGGCGCGGATTTCCGCCCAGGCACATGTCCGGGCGATGCAGGCGGCGCGACCGGGGCTGTACGAATACAGCCTGGAAGCCGAGCTGGATTATGAATTCCGCAAGGGCGGGGCAAAGATGCCGGCCTATGGCTCGATCGTCGCGGCAGGCAACAACAGTTGCATCCTGCATTACCAACAGAATGACGCGCTGCTCAAGGACGGTGACCTGGTGCTGATCGACGCCGGTTGTGAAATCGACTGCTATGCCAGCGATATCACGCGCACCTGGCCAGTCAACGGCAAGTTTTCGCCCGAGCAGAAGGCGATCTATGAAGTGGTGCTGGCCGCCCAGGAAGCGGCATTTGCCGAGATCGCACCGAACAAGCACTGGAACCAGGCGCATGAAGCCACGGTCCGGGTCATCACCGAGGGGCTGGTGCGGCTGGGGCTGCTGGCAGGTGAGGTGGACGAATTGATCGCCAGCGAGGCCCACCGGGCGTTCTACATGCACCGCGCCGGTCACTGGCTGGGCCTAGACGTGCACGATGTGGGCGAGTACCGGGTTGGTGGCGAATGGCGGGTACTAGAGGTCGGCATGACGTTGACGGTGGAGCCGGGCATTTACATCAGCCCGAACAACCGCGACGTGGCGAAGAAATGGCGCGGCATTGGCGTGCGCATCGAGGATGACGTGGTAGTGACCAAGACCGGTTGTGAAATCCTGACCAGCGGTGTGCCGAAAACGGTCGCCGAAATAGAGGCCCTGATGGCCGCCGCACGGGCTCGCGCAGCATGAGCCGGGTCAATGTGGCGATCGTCGGCGGTGGCCTGGTGGGCGCCAGCCTTGCCCTGGCCCTGCAGGCCGGCGCCAAGGTCCGTGGCTGGAAAATCATGTTGATCGAACCCTTCGCCCCCGGCGATGCCTGGCAGCCAAGCTACGATGCCCGTTCCTCGGCGTTGTCCTATGGCGCCCGGCAGATCTATCAGCGGCTGGGGCTCTGGCAGGCGATTTCCCGTCGCGCCGAGCCGATCAAACAGATCCACGTGTCCGACCGCGGGCGCTTTTCCACGGCGCGGCTGTCGGCCATGGAAGAAGGCGTGCCGGCCCTGGGCTACGTGGTGGAGAACGCCTGGCTCGGCCAGTGCCTCTGGCAAGGCCTCGATAAAGACGTGGTGAGTTGGCACTGCCCGGCGCAAGTCATCCGGATGGAACCTCTGGTCGATGGCTATCGCCTGACCCTCGACGACGAGACTACCGTGGAGTGCGACCTCGCCGTGTTGGCCGATGGTGGCCGTTCCAACCTGCGCGAGCAGTTGGGCGTCGGGGTGCGCAACCGACCTTATGACCAGAGCGCCCTGATCGCCAACATCACCCCCGGCGAAGCCCACAACGGCATGGCCTTCGAACGCTTCACCGACGATGGCCCGATGGCCTTGTTGCCGCTGCCGGAGAACCGTTGCGCCCTGGTCTGGACCCGCCAGGGCATGGACGCACAACGGCTGGCGGCCCTCGACGAGCGCAGCTTCCTCAGCGAATTGCAGGGCGTGTTCGGCTATCGCCTGGGCACCCTGAAACAAGTGGGCGCGCGACATCTTTACCCGTTGGCGTTGGTGGAGGCCGAAGAACAGGTACGGCCACACCTGGCCATCCTGGGCAACGCTGCCCACAGCCTGCACCCGATTGCCGGGCAGGGGTTCAACCTGTCCCTGCGCGATGCCCAGGTCCTGGCCGATGCCCTGCTCGACAGCGACACCACGCCGGGAGATTTTGCCGTGCTGCAGGCCTATCGCGAGCGCCAGCGCCTGGACCAGACCCTGACCGTGGGGTTCTCCGACCAGGTCACGCGCCTGTTCAGCAGCAGCCTGCCGCTGGTGTCCGTGGGCCGCAACCTGGGCCTGCTGGGCCTGGACCTGCTGCCGCCGGCCAAGCGCTGGTTCGCCCGTCAGGCCATGGGCCTGGGGACTCGGCCCGATGTGTGGGATTAATTATTCTTTTCATGGGTGGCTCATGTCGCCCGCAAAACAGGCTTGAAGCATGGAATTGCGTGCAGATCTGCTGATTGTCGGCGCCGGTATGGTTGGCAGCGCCCTGGCGCTGGCGTTGCAGGGCAGCGGCTTGCAAGTGCTGCTGCTCGACGGCAGTCCGCTGAGCGTCAAACCCTTCGACCCGCAGGCGGCGTTCGAGCCGCGGGTCAGCGCCTTGTCGGCGGCCAGCCAGCGGATTCTCGAGCGCCTGGGCGTCTGGGACGGCATCACCGCCCGGCGCGCCAGTCCGTACACCGACATGCACGTGTGGGACGGCAGCGGTACCGGGCAGATCCATTTTTCCGCCGCCAGCCTGCATGCCGAGGTGCTGGGGCATATCGTCGAGAACCGTGTCGTGCAGGACGCCTTGCTGGATCGCCTGCATGACTGCGACCTGGGTCTGCTGGCCAATGCCCGGTTGGAGCAGATGCGTCGCTCCGGCGACGACTGGCTGCTGACCCTGGCCGATGGCCGCACCTTGCGCGCGCCGCTGGTGATCGCCGCCGACGGTGCGAACTCGGCCGTGCGCCGCCTTACTGGTGTCGCCACTCGTGAGTGGGATTATCTGCACCACGCCATCGTCACCAGCGTGCGCAGTGCCCGGCCGCATCGGATGACGGCATGGCAGCGCTTTACCGACAACGGCCCGCTGGCCTTCTTGCCGCTGGAGCGAGACGGCGAGCACGACTGGTGCTCGATCGTCTGGTCGACCACACCCGGCGAGGCGCAGCGCTTGATGGCGCTCGATGACGCCCAGTTCTGCAGTGAATTGGAACGGGCTTTCGAAGGTCGGCTCGGCACGGTGCTGGGCGCCGACCCGCGCCTGTGCGTGCCGCTGCGCCAGCGTCATGCCAAGCGCTACGTGGCCGAAGGGCTGGCGCTGATCGGTGATGCGGCCCATACCATCCATCCGCTGGCCGGGCAGGGGGTGAACCTGGGCTTCCTCGATGCCGCCGTGCTGGCCGAAGTGTTGTTGCAAGCGGCCGGACGTGGCGAGCGACTGGCGGACGTCAAGGTGCTGAGTCGCTACGAGCGCCGACGCATGCCTCACAATCTGGCGCTGATGGCGGCGATGGAAGGTTTCGAGCGCTTGTTCCAGGCCGATCCCTTGCCGGTGCGCTGGTTGCGCAACACCGGATTGAAACTGGTGGACCACCTGCCTGAGGCCAAGGCGCTGTTCGTGCGCGAGGCGCTGGGGTTGACCGGGGATTTGCCGGATTTGGCCAAGGCCTAGTGGGCAGGCCCCATCGCAGGCGAGCCTTGCCCCACAGATGAATGTGGGGCAGTTGCAACATTTGGAAATGTGTCCACCGACTGTTCGATTGAGCTGCCAAATGTGAGTCCTTATCATTTGCGCACTTCATTCATCGAGAGACTGCTCCCATGTCGGCACCCAAACGCCTGCTGTCCGCCCTCGCCTTGACCCTGATCGGCGCCACTGCCGCCCAGGCTGCCGACGAGGTGGTGGTCTATTCCTCGCGTATCGACGAACTGATCAAGCCGGTCTTCGATGCCTACACCAAGCAGACCGGCGTATCGGTGAAATTCATCACCGACAAGGAGGCGCCATTGATGCAGCGGATCAAGGCGGAAGGCGAGAACGCCACCGCCGACCTGCTGCTCACCGTCGATGCCGGCAACCTCTGGCAGGCCGAGCAGATGGGCATTCTCCAGCCGTTCACTTCGCCGGTGATCGACGCCAACATTCCTTCGCAATACCGCGCTTCTTCCCACGCCTGGACTGGCTTGAGCCTGCGGGCGCGGACCATTGCCTACTCCACCGACCGGGTCAAACCCGACGAACTGAGCACCTACGAAGCCCTGGCGGGTGACCAATGGGAAGGTCGCCTGTGCCTGCGGACCTCGAAGAAGGTCTACAACCAGTCGCTGACCGCCACGCTGATCGAGACCCACGGTGCGGAAAAAACCGAGGAGATCCTCAAGGGCTGGGTCCGGAACCTGTCCACTGACGTGTTCTCCGACGACACGGCCTTGCTTGAGGCGATCAACGCCGGGCAATGCGACGTCGGCATCGTCAACACCTACTACTTCGGTCGCCTGCACCAGCAGAAGCCGGACCTGAAGGTGAAGTTGTTCTGGCCGAACCAGGCGGATCGTGGCGTGCACATCAACCTTTCGGGCATCGGCCTGACCAAATATGCGCCGCACCCGGAAGCCGCGAAGAAACTGGTGGAGTGGATGACCACGCCGGAGGCGCAAAGTATCTTTGCCGACGTGAACCAGGAATTCCCGGCCAACCCGAAAGTCGAGCCGTCCAAGGAAGTGGCGGCCTGGGGCAAGTTCAAGGCCGATACCTTGCCGGTGGAAGTGGCCGGTAAGCGCCAGGCCGAAGCCATTCGCATGATGGATCGGGCTGGCTGGAACTGAACAAACGGGCAAGGTCCCTTGTGGCGAGGGGATTTATCCCCGTGGGCTTGCGAAGCAAGCCCAAAAAAAGCATTCGCCTGATGTAACCAGGAGCTCTACCAGGGTCGCTTCGCGACCCAACGGGGATAAATCCCCTCGCCACAGAATTCTGTGTGCCTGCCGATGCATCACTTGAACGAGAGCCTTCCTTGACCCACCCCGTCCAACGCCGCTGGTACCCCCTGGTCTTCGCCATCGCCGCGTTGGTCCTGCTGCCCCTGAGTGTCCTGCTGCTGTCCTGGCAGAGCATCGACCAGCAGATCTGGTCCCACCTGTGGGACACCCAGATGCCACGCCTGCTGGGCAACACCCTGACGTTGATCCTGGGGGTCGGGGTGGGGGTGACGCTGCTGGGCGTGAGTCTCGCCTGGCTGACCAGCCTGTGCGAATTCCCCGGACGACGCTGGCTCGACTGGGCGTTGATGCTGCCTTTTGCGATTCCAGCCTACGTGCTGGCGTTTGTCTTCGTGGGCCTGCTGGATTTCGCCGGCCCCGTGCAGACGCTGCTGCGCGAGTGGTTGGGCACGGGCCTGCGCCTGCCGCGAGTCCGCTCCACCGGTGGCGTGATCCTGGTGCTGGTGCTGGTTTTCTACCCCTACGTTTATCTGCTGGCGCGCAGTGCGTTCCTGGCCCAGGGCAAAGGCTTGATGGAAGCGGCCCGAGTGCTCGGACAATCGCCGTGGCAGGCGTTCTGGCGCGTGGCCCTGCCGATGGCCCGGCCGGCCATCGGTGCGGGCGTGGCACTGGCGCTGATGGAAACCCTGGCGGACTTCGGTGCGGTGTCGGTGTTCAACTTCGACACCTTCACCACTGCCATCTACAAGACCTGGTACGGCTTCTTCAGTCTCTCCAGCGCTGCCCAACTGGCCAGCCTGTTGTTGCTGGCGGTGATGCTGGTGCTCTATGGCGAACGCCGCGCCCGCGGTGCCCAACGGGCCAGTAACGAGCGCCCCCGGGCCAAGGCGCTGTACACCTTGCGCGGCCTCAAGGCCATGGCAGCCAGTGGCTGGTGTTTCCTGGTGTTTGCCTGCGCGTTCGTCATCCCGGTCTTGCAACTGGTGGTGTGGTTCTGGCAACGCGGTCGTTTTGACCTGGACGAGCGCTATGCCGGGTTGATCCTCCACACGCTGTACCTGGGCGGTTTGGCGGCGCTGGTCACGGTGTCTGTCGCCTTGCTGCTGGCGTTCGCCCGACGGCTGGCGCCGACCCGCCCGATCCGGGCCGGCGTCGGCCTGGCCAACCTGGGCTATGCCTTGCCCGGTTCGGTGCTGGCGGTGTCGATCATGCTCGCGTTCAGCTATCTGGATCGCGAGCTGGTCATCCCGTTGTCGACCTGGCTTGGCGGTGCGGGCAAACCGTTGTTGCTGGGCAGCCTGTCCGCGCTGTTGCTGGCCTATCTGGTGCGTTTCCTGGCCGTGGCCTACGGCCCGCTGGAAAGCAGCCTGGGGCGGATTCGCCCGTCGCTGCCTGAAGCTGCACGCAGTCTCGGGGTCAGTGGGCCGCGACTGTTCTTCAAAGTGTATCTGCCGTTGCTGCTGCCCGGCACCCTGAGCGCGGCGCTGCTGGTGTTCGTCGATGTCCTCAAGGAAATGCCCGCGACCTTGCTGATGCGTCCGTTCGGCTGGGACACCCTGGCGGTGCGGATTTTCGAAATGACCAGCGAAGGCGAATGGGCCCGCGCCGCATTGCCGGCGTTGACCCTGGTGCTGGTGGGATTGTTGCCGGTCATCGGCTTGATACGACGTTCGGCCCATCGAAACAGCTAGGTGTCAGTCCTACATCATGCGGCTACAATGCGCGGCATTCGGTGCGGTCCGTCTGTCGGACTTGCCGCACCTTCGCCAAGCCCGGAAGGAGAAACCCATGGGACAGCGCACGCCTCTGTATGACCTTCATCTCGCCCTCGGCGCGAAGATGGTCGATTTTGGCGGTTGGGATATGCCTTTGCATTACGGCTCGCAAGTTGAAGAACACCATCAGGTGCGGCGCGACTGCGGCGTGTTCGACGTATCCCACATGACCGTGATCGATATCGCCGGTCCCCAGGCCAAGGCCTGGCTGCAACGCCTGCTGGCCAATGATGTCGATCGCCTGCAAGACACGGGGCGCGCCTTGTACAGCGCCATGCTCAATGAGCGCGGCGGTATCGTCGACGACATGATCGTCTACCGCGTCGAGGACGGCTATCGACTGGTCTTCAATGCCTCGACCCGCGATCAGGACCTGGCCTGGATGCAAGCCCAGCTCGCCGGCTACGACGTGCAACTGCATGAGCGTTCCGAACTGGCGATGCTGGCGATCCAGGGGCCCCATGCGCGCCACAAGATTGCCGAACTGGTGGCGCAATCGCGCGGCCAGTTGATCCAGCAACTCAAACCTTTCGAAGGTCGCGCCGACGGTGACTGGTTCATCGCCCGCACTGGCTACACCGGCGAGGATGGTTTGGAAATTGTCCTGCCTGCCCACGAAGCCCCGAGTTTCTTCAACGACCTGGTGGGTGCCGGCATTTCTCCCATCGGCCTTGGCGCCCGCGACACTTTGCGCCTGGAGGCCGGCATGAACCTCTACGGCCAGGACATTCACCAGGATGTTTCACCGCTGGCCTCGAACATGGCCTGGAGCATCGCCTGGGAACCGGCGAGCCGCCAGTTCATCGGGCGCAGCGTGCTGGAAGCCGAGTTGGCGAAGGGCGTGCAGCACAAACTGGTCGGGCTGGTGTTGGAGGAGCGCGGCGTTCTGCGCGCCCATCAGGTGGTTCGCATTGCCGATGTTGGCGAAGGGGAGATCACCAGTGGTAGTTTTTCTCCTACGCTTAGCAAGTCGATCGCCCTGGCACGCGTTCCGATGGCCACCGCCGACCGTGCCGAGGTAGAAATTCGTGGTAAGTGGTACCCGGTACGGGTGGTCAAGCCGACCTTCGTCCGCCATGGCAAAACCCTGATCTAACTCTTTGCGGCAGGCCGCTGGCTGCTGAAACTTTCATTTGAGGACACAGAATATGAGCAACATCCCTGTCGAGTTGCGTTTTGCCGAAAGCCATGAATGGGCGAGAAAGGAAGGCGATTTGATCGTGGTGGGTATCTCCGACCACGCCCAGGAAGCGCTGGGTGACGTGGTGTTTGTCGAGCTGCCGGAAATCGGCAAGGTCTTCGCGGCCGGTGATACGGCGGGCGTGGTGGAGTCGGTGAAAGCGGCATCGGACATCTATTCGCCAGTGGCGGGTGAAGTGGTCGAAGTGAACGAAGGCCTGAGCGGCGAGCCGGAAGCGCTGAACAATGAGCCATACGAATCGTGGATCTTCAAGGTCAAGCCATCCAATGCCGATGCTGACCTGGCCAAGCTGCTGGATGCCGCGGGTTACGCAGCGGCTATCGGCGAGTAAACACAGGCCTGGGGTTCGCCGGGCAAAAAAATGCCGCTCGATCGAGCGGCATTTTTATTGGCCGGGAATCAGTCCTGGGCGACGGCGTTTTTCGCCAGGATCGCGTTGGCCAGTTCCATGTCGGTGGCCTGCAGGCCTGGATTGTCGGCACGGACTTTTTGCATCGCGGCCTCGAGGTACGGGCCACGGATACTGCCGTCACTGGCGACAAAACTGCCGGCGTCGTCCTGGGCGGCGACGATCAGCTTGTGATCCTTGAAGGTCAGGTAGGTAGAACCGGTGGTTGCACCGGAAGAGATGACGTTACGCCAAAACGTGTCGGCCATTGCCGAGCCCACAGGCAAAGAAAGCAGGGCTAGGGTCGCGACAGCAAGTTTGAGACGCATGATAGGTGACTCCACTGGGTTAACTATGGGTTTGGATTACTTGCGCCTCGATTCAGTTCCATGACGGTCCGGTCAAGCGTCGCCTGCCTCACTTTTGCTCGCTTTGGGGAGTGACCCGCAGCACTTCCTCGACGGTCGTCAGGCCGGCAGCCACTTTTTGCGCACCGGACAACCGCAGGCTGCGCATACCTTCCTTGAACGCCTGGCGACGTACCGCCAAAAGATCGGTGTCCGGATGGATCAGCGCCTTGACGCTGTCGGTCAGTTGCATGATTTCGTAGACCCCGGCGCGACCGTGATAACCGGTGTCGCGGCATTCCAGGCAGCCGACGGCCTGTTGGGCATTGCTCGGCAGCGGGGCCTGCCAGGGGCGTGTCAGGGTTTGCCAGTCATCTTCGTCCAGGGTCAGCGGGCTCTTGCAATGGGGGCACAGTGTGCGCACCAGGCGCTGCGCCATGACGCCCAGCACGGTGGCCTTGATCAGGTAATGGGGCACGCCCAGTTCCAACAGGCGGCTGATGGCGCTCGGCGCGTCGTTGGTGTGCAGTGTCGAGAGCACGAGGTGTCCGGTCAGTGCAGCCTGGATGGCCATTTCCGCGGTTTCCAGGTCGCGGATCTCGCCGATCATGATGATGTCCGGGTCTTGTCGCATCAGGGCGCGCACGCCGGCGGCAAAGTTCAGTTCGATGTTGTGCTGGACCTGCATCTGGTTGAAGGACGCCTCGACCATCTCGATCGGGTCTTCGATGGTGCAGAGGTTGACCTCCGATGTCGCCAGCTTCTTCAGGGTGGTGTAGAGGGTGGTGGTCTTGCCGGAACCGGTGGGCCCGGTCACCAGGATGATGCCGTTGGGCTGGCGCGTCATGTCCTGCCAGCGGCGCAGGTCGTCGGCGGAGAAACCGAGCTGGTCGAAGTCCTTGAGCAGCACTTCCGGGTCGAAGATCCGCATCACCATCTTCTCGCCGAACGCTGTCGGCAGGGTCGACAAGCGCAACTCCACTTCACCGCCGTCGGGGGTCTTGGTCTTGACCCGGCCATCCTGGGGTTTGCGTTTTTCCGCGACGTTCATTCGTCCCAGGGTCTTGAGGCGGCTGATGATCGCCATCGTCACCTGCGGCGGGAACTGATAAACGGTGTGCAGCACCCCATCGATGCGAAACCGTACGGTGCCCTGGTCGCGGCGCGGCTCGATGTGGATATCGCTGGCGCGCTGCTGGAACGCGTACTGGAACAGCCAGTCGACGATGTTGACGATGTGCGCGTCGTTGGCGTCCGGCTCCTGGTCGCTGGCGCCCAGGTTGAGCAGTTGTTCGAAATTGCCCTGGCTGCTCGACGGCTGGTCGGCCACGCTGGCACCGCTGACCGATTTGGCCAGGCGATAGAACTCCACGCTCAGGCGCTGGATATCCACCGGGTTGGCAACCACGCGCCGGACCGGGAGCTTGAGCACGTGGGTCAGGTCCGCTTCCCAACTGCTGACATAGGGCTGGGCGCTGGCCACGGTGACGGCGTCGCGGTCGACCGCCACGGCGAGGATCTTGTGGCGTTGGGCGAAGGCATAGGACATCAACGGCGTCACGGCCGCCACGTTGATCTTCAGCGGGTCGATGCGCATGTAGGACTGGCCGGCCTGGTGGGACAGCCAGAGGGTCAGGCTTTCCAGGTCCAGGTGCTTGCCGGGGCGGCTCAAGTCATCCAGGTGCTGGTTGGCGATGAACTCCAGCGGATGCACTTGGGCACTGGCGCTGTGGCGCCGGCGGGCATTGAGCGCGGTTTCGGCCGAGTCCTGGCTGATGAAGCCTTGGGCGACCAGTTGGCGCAGCAGATCATTGAGGTCCAGCCAGCGGTCCTGAGTGGCGTGTTTGGTGGACATGTGGGTTTCCTATTGGACAATTGCAGCAAAGCCGCGATATAGACGCTTCGGCGTCCTGCTCGTCTGCAAAAGGATAGCCCCGGCCCTATGGACCGTTGGGCCACTACCCGACCAATGCGTTTCGAATTCTTGCGCCCGCGGCTCAGCCGACCGCTTGGGCTGGCTCGGCCTGCGCGCTATCAGCGTCCTGCAGGTTCACCGCGTGCACGCTGATCAGGTTACGAAGTTTTTCCGCAATGACCTGGGCACGGTGCCAGCTCAGCCCCTCCATGAGTATCGTCATCGACAGCAGATCGTCGTGGCGTTCGACCTGGACCTGCTGCGGTGTCAGGCCTTGCAAGGCAAACAGGTTCAGCGCCCGGCACAGCAGGTCTGGTTCGGCTTCGGCCAGCAGTTGGTAATGGGCGCGACAATGAACATTGTGCAGGTGCCAGACATCGGCGCGGGTCGAAACAGGGGTGACGGCTTCAAGTGGGGGCATGTTGAGTCTCCTGGAATGCCGGGAGAAATATTTACATGGGGCGCGGGGTATTTCTTATCTAAGATGGGTGTTTAGACGAGATATGCGAATTGTGTGATTCTCATATCAGGTAATCATGGGTTTATTTATGCACGATGAGTTGGATGGCTACGACCGCAGGATACTGGCCCTGCTGCAAGAGGACGCTTCGCTGTCCAGCGCGCAGATCGCCGAACAGGTGGGTTTGTCCCAGTCGCCGTGCTGGCGGCGGATCCAGCGGATGAAGGAAGAGGGGATCATTCGTGGCCAGGTGACCTTGCTGGATCGCAAGAAGATTGGCCTCAACACGCAGATTTTTGCCGAGATCAAACTCAACACCCACGGGCGCTCGAATTTCACCGAATTCACCGATGCGATCCGTGGCTTTCCCGAGGTGCTGGAATGCTACGTGCTGATGGGGTCGGTGGATTTTCTGTTGCGCATCGTCACGGCGGACATCGAGGCCTATGAGCGATTCTTTTTCGAAAAGCTGTCGATGGTGCCGGGAATCCAGGAGGTGAACTCGATCGTGGCGTTGTCGGAAATCAAGTCGACGACGAGTTTGCCGGTGCTGCGGTGAGCTTGTTTCAAGGCGTTTGGACGGGGCTCATTGTCGGATCTCACCCGGAGCAAGCCCGCCTTCACAAAGGTCAGATCCAATGTGGGGGCGAGCCTGCTCGCGATAGCGCTATTACAGACGCAACAAGGTCTTCCAGGCCCGATTCTGGTACACCGCAATCGCCTGTTGCTTGCGCGCATCCAGCGCTTCGTCGGTGATCGGCTGGTTGGCCAGTTGCGCCAGTTTGTTCAGTTCGCCGTACAGACGGTCCATTTCCGGGATGTCCAGCGCCTGGCGGGCGTGGTGCAGCCAGACCTGGATCCGTTCGATGCGCGGCAATTGCTCGGCCAGATCTTCCGGCTGCTGCTGGTAACGTTGCAATTGCAGGGACGAGGCTTCTTCGCCGAGCAGGTGAGGCAGCCAGTTGCCCAGTTGTGCCGCGCCCTGGCGGTTGCCGCGGGTGTTGCGGTCGACGGCCCAGCTGCGAGCCAGCAGCCAGCGTGAGGCGCTCAGGGAGAGTTGGCCCCAGCGCGGGTCTTGAAGCTCTTCGAGGAACTGTTCCGGGGCCGCCTTGCGTACGTCTTCGTCGTCCAGGCCGGCCTGGACCAGCGGGCGCCAGTCTTCCAGCAAGGCGTCGAGGGCCACCCGCAGGGCGTGGGTCGATTGACGCGGTGCGGCCTGGCCGAGGCTGCTGAGCAGGGCGCGCAGTTCGACGAGGTTCTCCACCCAGTCCTGCAACAGGCGCCAGTGGCCGTTGAAACGGTATTGCTCGGCCAGGCGCTGGCTGCTGCCGAGCAAATGCCAACTCAGTGCGGCGAAGGCTTCGTCCAGCGGCATTTCGGCGTTCAGGGGCGGGGCCGGCAGGCTCAGGGCGTAGCTACCGGCGTCGTGCAGGCGATAGCCACGCTCGGCCTTGCTGATGTCGCAGGGCATCAGGGGCAGGGTTTCGGCCAGCTCGGCGGCCAGTTCCAGCAACGCGGCGGGTTCGCCTTCGCGTAACTCCAGCTCCAGCTCGCAGATTTCTTCCTTCTGCTTGCCTACGACGACGTGGCCCAGGTCCAACGCGGCCTCGATGACCACCTTGGCTTTGCCACGGCCCCAGGCGATTTCAGCGCGTTCGCGGACGAAATCGGTGGTGAAGATGGCCTTGAGGGTCTTCTTGTCCAGTTCGGCCAGCGCCTCGGGCCAGCATTCGCCGTCGAGCTTCTTCAGGTCGAGCTTGGCCTTGGGCAGGTGCCAATCGTATTCGTTGCGCTCGGACAGGCCGGCGATGCTCTGGCCGCGGGTCTTGAGGGTCTGGATCACCTCTTCGCCGTCGCGACGCAGGCGCAGGGCGACCTTGGCGCGGGCCAGATCGCGCTCGGGCGTGTCGAAGTACTGGTTCATCAGGTCACGCTGTTCCCAGCCGCCCTTGAGGCGTTTTTTCAGCAGCGGATGCTCGCGCAGGGCTGCCAGGGTCTCGCGGCTGACGCGGAGTTTGATTTCGGTTTCTTTCTGCATGGCCGGAAAATCCAGGGATCGGGTGCGCAGCCGGGGGAAGGTGTGGCTGCCAAGGCCGTGCAGTGTACAGGACTCGTCCATCCTGCGCGCCGCAACGGTTTATTCCTTTCTACAGATGGTTCTATGATGGGTACCAATCTGTAAGCCGGAGTCAGCGATGCCTTTGCCGTCCATGAAAGATCAATTCGCTGCCCTGATCGCCGCACCTTCGGTCAGTTGCACCCAACCCGGGCTGGACCAGTCCAACAGCGCCGTGATCGAACTGCTGGCCGGCTGGCTCGGCGAGCTGGGGTTCTCGTGCGATATCCAGCAGGTCAGCCCTGGCAAATTCAACCTGCTGGCCAGCTTCGGCAGCGGCCCCGGCGGCCTGGTACTGGCCGGGCACAGCGACACGGTGCCGTTCGACGGCGCGCTGTGGCAGACCGATCCACTGAAACTCACCGAGGTCGATGGCCGCTGGGTCGGCCTGGGCAGTTGTGACATGAAGGGCTTTTTCGCCCTGGCCATCGAAGCGGTCAAGCCCTTGCTGGACCAACCGTTCAAGCAACCGCTGCTGATCCTCGCCACTTGCGACGAAGAAAGCTCCATGGCCGGCGCCCGGGCGCTGGCAGAGGCGGGACGGCCGTTGGGGCGTGCCGCGGTGATCGGCGAGCCGACCGGCCTGCGGCCAATTCGCCTGCACAAAGGGGTGATGATGGAGCGCATCGATATTCTCGGGCGCAGCGGTCATTCCTCCGACCCGAGCCTGGGCCACAGCGCACTCGAAGCCATGCATGACGCCATGGGCGAGCTGCGCGGCCTGCGCCTGCAATGGCAGCGCGAATTCCGTAACCCGCAGTTCACCGTGCCGCAACCGACCCTGAACTTCGGCTGCATCCACGGCGGTGACAACCCCAACCGGATCTGCGGCCAGTGTTCCATGGAATTCGACCTGCGGCCCTTGCCGGGCATGGATCCGCAGGTGTTGCGGGCGGCGATCCGGCAGAAGCTTGCGCCCATCGCCGAGTGGCACAAGGTCAAGATCGACTATGCGCCGCTGTTCCCCGAAGTGCCGCCGTTCGAACAGGCCGAGGACTCCGAATTGGTCCGTGTGGCCGAACGGCTCACCGGTTATCGTGCCGAAGCAGTGGCGTTCGGCACCGAAGCGCCTTATCTTCAGCGCCTTGGTTGCGAAACCCTGGTGCTGGGGCCCGGCGACATCGCCTGCGCGCACCAACCAGACGAATACCTTGAAATGTCACGGTTACAACCTACCGTACAGCTGTTGCGGCAGTTGATCGGCCATTATTGCCTGACCCCGGCCACGGCCGGTTGAATTGCGCCCGTCCGGGTCCGTATCCATGAGGAGAGTACGCGTGTCGCCAAGCCTGTTCCGACGATAACCACCAGCCAGCTGTGCGTTCTGTCTCGTCTTTTTTCGGCTGTTATTTATTACAGGTCCAGGTTCATGCCCGAATACGTCAATTGGCTTCGTCACGCTTCGCCTTATATCAACGCCCACCGCGATTGCACTTTTATCGTCATGCTGCCCGGCGACGGGGTGGAACACCCCAATTTCGGCAACATCGTCCATGACCTCGTGCTTTTGCACAGCCTCGGCGTGCGCCTGGTGCTGGTCCACGGTTCGCGCCCGCAAATCGAGACCCGCCTCGCTGCGCGGGGACTGACGCCTCATTACCACCGTGGCATGCGCATCACCGATGCCGCGACCCTGGAGTGCGTGATCGATGCGGTCGGCCAGTTGCGCATTGCCATCGAGGCGCGCCTGTCCATGGACATGGCGTCCTCGCCGATGCAGGGCTCGCGGCTGCGGGTCGCCAGCGGCAACCTGGTCACGGCGCGCCCCATAGGGGTGCTCGAAGGCGTTGACTATCACCATACCGGTGAAGTGCGCCGGGTCGATCGCAAGGGCATCAATCGCCTGTTGGACGAGCGCTCCATCGTGCTGTTGTCGCCGTTGGGCTATTCCCCCACCGGGGAAATTTTCAACCTCGCCTGCGAAGACGTCGCCACCCGCGCGGCCATCGACCTGGCGGCCGACAAGCTGCTGCTGTTCGGTGCCGAACCCGGCTTGATCGGTGAAGACGGGCGTCTGGTGCGCGAATTGCGCCCGCAGCAGGTCCCCGCCCACATGCAGCGCCTGGGCAGCGACTACCAGGCCGAGCTGCTGGATGCGGCGGCCCAGGCCTGTCGTGGCGGCGTGGCCCGCAGCCATATCGTCAGCTATGCCGAAGACGGTGCGCTGCTGGCCGAGCTGTTCACCCGCGACGGCAGCGGTACGCTGGTGGCCCAGGAGCAATTCGAAGTGGTGCGCGAAGCGGCCATTGAAGATGTGGGCGGCCTGCTGGACCTGATCAGTCCGTTGGAGGAGCAAGGGATCCTGGTCCGCCGCTCCCGGGAAGTGCTGGAGCGCGAGATCGAGCTGTTCAGTGTGGTCGAGCGCGAAGGCATGATCATCGCCTGTGCCGCCCTTTACCAGATCGCCGATTCGGATGCGGGTGAATTGGCTTGCCTGGCGGTGAATCCGGAATACCGCCACGGCGGTCGCGGCGATGAGCTGTTGGAGCGGATCGAAACCCGCGCCCGCGCCCAAGGGCTCAAGACGCTGTTCGTGCTCACCACGCGCACCGCTCACTGGTTCCGCGAGCGGGGCTTTGAACCGAGCAGCGTGGAGCGTCTGCCGGCGGCACGGGCGTCGCTGTACAACTATCAGCGCAATTCGAAGATTTTCGAGAAGGCGCTATAGGCCCATCGCCCTGTCGCTGTGCACGGGTTGCACTCTTTTTGATCCCGGACAATGAATTGTCCGAAATAAAACCCTCAATATTGCTCAAGGCCAGGGCTTGCGGCTTTTCCCGCAAGCCCTGAGGTAGAGGGTCTTTGCCCTGAAAAGGTGCGAAAAAATTTCATTCAGCAATCCGCCGAACTGGCCGATATGCCCTGATTCAGTTTGAAGAGTTTTGATGGCCTATATATTTCAAAACGGTCTGAAAACTGATGAAACAATTCTTTTTGGAATTATCCAGAATCCATTATTCTGCGCGCCGATGTAGCAGGGTTAGACCTTGGTCGTAATCACAAATGGTTACGATTGACTTGTCAGTCACGGTCTGGCGCTAATCGCGCATCCGCGGACCCCGGGCGTTCGATTCGGGGCCAAAGATACACAAGAATTAGAAAATGAGAGGAGCTAAGCATGAAGAAGTCCACCTTGGCCATCGCTGTGGCCGTTGGGGTTTTGGCGCAGCAGGCAGGCGCCGCCGGTTTTATCGAAGACAGCAAGGCGAGCATCACTGCCCGTAACTTTTACATCAATACCGACAACCGTGATGGCACTGCCAATCCTTCCAAGCAGGAAGAATGGGGTCAGGGTTTCATCTTCAACTTCGCTTCCGGCTATACCGAGGGCACCGTCGGCTTCGGCGTCGACGCCATCGGTCTGCTGGGTGTAAAGCTGGACTCGGGCAAAGGCACCGCCTACAACGCCAATAGCACCAACAAAGGCGGCACCGTCTTTCCTAGCGATGGCGATGGCCGTGCAGTAGACGATTTCAGCAGCCTGGGCCTGACGGCCAAGGCCAAGATTTCCAAAACCGAGCTGAAACTGGGCACTCTGATGCCTAAACTGCCGGTCGTGACATCCAACGATGGTCGTCTGTTGCCTCAGACCTTCGAAGGCGGCCAAATCACTACCAATGACATCGACAACCTGACTCTGGTTGGCGGTAAGTTGGAGCACGCCAAGGGGCGTAACTCGACCAACAATGATTCTCTGACCATCGCCGGTTCCAACGGTCCGAACTCCACTGCGACTTCCAACCAGCGTAGCAACGAGTTCTACTTTGCCGGTGGTGACTACAAAATCACCAAGGACCTGACTGCGCAGTACTACTACGGCAACCTGGAAGACTTCTACAAGCAGCACTTCCTGGGCCTGACCCACAACTTGGCTCTGCCAGTCGGTAGTCTGAAGAGCGATCTGCGTTACTTCAACAGTGACTCCGATGGCAAGAACGCCAGCCAGGAAGGTCGTCTGGCGGGCTATCGCTCCTCGGGCTTTCAGAACAACGGTGGTGAGGTAGACAACCGCACTTGGAGCGCCAAGTTCACCTATAGCCTGCAAGGCCACGCGCTGAGCGCCGGCTACCAGCGTGTGAACGGCACCAGCGACTTCCCCTTCCTGAACCAGGGTGACGGCGCTTCGGCTTACCTGATCACCGACGTGCAGATCGGCAAGTTCCAACGTGCCGGCGAGCGTACCTGGTTGGGCCAGTACGCCTATGACTTCGCCACTGTCGGTTTGCCAGGTCTGACGACTTCCGTGATGTACCTCAAGGGCGACAATGTTGCGACTTCAACCGGTGACAAAGGCGAGTGGGAGCGTGATTTCACTTTGGGCTACGTTGTTCCGGAAGGCACCTTCAAGGGGCTGGGGCTGACATGGAAGAACGCTTCTCTGCGTTCCGAAGTGGCCAGCCAGCGTAACCAGGACGAGAACCGTCTGATTGTCAGCTACACGCTGCCGATTTTGTAATCCAGCTAAAGAAAGCCCCGCCCGGCATTGCGCCTGGCGGGGCTTTTGCGTTTTCGAGTCAGGTGGCGGACCCTGTCGAGTCTTTCTGCAGGATGAATGCGCTGAATCGCAGAAAATCATCCAAGTGCTGGGTGATGATAGCGACCATGATTGGCAGTTGCAGGGCCTGATAGTCATGCACGGCGATATTCCTGAAGCCGACCATGTTCTTCAGGTTCTTCACTAGGTCTTGCGCCACCCAACCACCTTGGAAAAGCAACTCGAACACGTCCCGAGCGCTTTGCGGGGCTCCCAATCGTTCACGGCGAATCAAATGCTGCCCCATGTCCAGCGCCGCTTCACAGGCACGCTGGATATTCAGAATGGCTGAATCCTGGCGAGTGAAGTCCGTGGCGAAGGTAGCAGGATCCTTCTCGTACTCCTCCCGCACCCTGGCGACGCAACGTTCGATACTGGCTGCTTTGTTAATCAGTATGTCATCGGCCATACACGATGCCTTTTTCTTGAATATCCTTGAGCAAGCCTGCCCGAGCCTCGTCGAAGGCGGTTTTTTCGCTGAGGATAAAGCTTTCGAACAGCCCCGCTTGTACGTCGCGGGCCCAGAGTCTCTGACCTCGGGTCACGATCTGGTATTGCATGACGGTCGTTGCCGCACGGAGGTCGAGCAGATCCACAGGACTGCCAGCGATATCCGCCAAATCACCTGAAAGTTCCCATAACGACACCGGGTCGACCTGGCCGGGCACGAGTACGGCCATATCGATATCACTGTCAGGTCCGGCGGCGCCCTGTGCATGGCTACCGAACAGGTAAACTGCCAGTAATCCAGGGAGGTGGTTTTGCAGGTGGGCTAGCAAGGCTTGAGTGTTCATGCTGCCTATCCTAGCCGCTCGTCCAGAAATCGCGTCAATAATTTCGTAGTGTGAATACAAAACAAAAAAAACCGCCCGGCATTGCGCCGGGCGGGGCTTTTGCGTTTTCGAGTCAGGCCCACCCCTGTAGCCCTTCTCGAAGTTTCTCCTCTTGCAGCAACTCGAGGCCTTCTCGAACCTCGCTGGCGATGGTGGGCCGGTATGCGAAAGGGTGCCAGTGAACAGTTTTTTATATTCACTATTAGTCTAAATAAATGGATATATATTCTTTTTAAAGCGATCGAAAGCGGTGCACAGTTGGGTTCACAACAACCTCATCCAGGAGCCGCATCATGAGCCTCAGACTCGGCGACATCGCCCCCGACTTCGAACAGGATTCCAGCGCCGGCAAGATTCGTTTTCACGAATGGCTCGGCGATAGCTGGGGTGTGCTGTTTTCCCATCCGGCGGATTTCACCCCGGTGTGCACCACCGAGCTGGGTTTCACCGCCAAGCTCAAGGATGAATTCGCCAAGCGTGGCGTGAAGGCCATTGCCCTCTCGGTAGACCCTGTGGACTCGCACCATAAATGGATCGAGGACATCAACGAGACCCAGGGCACCGTGGTCAATTTTCCGATCCTGGCTGACGCCGACCGCAAAGTGTCCGACCTGTACGACCTGATCCACCCCAATGCCAGCGACACCTTGACCGTGCGCTCGCTGTTCGTGATCGACCCGAACAAGAAGGTTCGCCTGACCATTACCTACCCGGCCAGCACGGGGCGCAATTTCCACGAGATCCTGCGGGTGATCGATTCCTTGCAACTGACCGACAACTACAAAGTCGCCACCCCGGCCAACTGGCAGGATGGCGAGGACGTGGTGATCGTGCCGTCGCTCAAGGATGAAGAAGAACTCAAGCAACGCTTTCCCAAGGGCTACCGCGCGGTGAAACCGTACCTGCGCCTGACTCCACAGCCTAACCGCTGAGCCTAGGCAAACCCTGTGGGACCGCGCGCTCCCACAGGGGAAATCGACTGTGCACCAAGGGTTTTGGCCGTTTCGACGGCCTTTTTTACGGCCGCGAAAAATTCAAGTCATATATATATTTTGAGAATAACTAAATGAATAAATATGATTTATGGATATATGCGTCCCCTGTTATGGTTTGACCCATGCAGCGAGATCGCCCGCCGCGAATCGCACGTGACAGTTAAGGAAAGGTAGGCATGTTGGTCGTCTCTCTCGGTGGCAGTCCCAGCCAGCGCTCCCGTTCCGGGGTGCTGCTGGAGCGTTCGCAACGCTGGTTGCAGCAGCAAGGTGTGGAGGTGGTGAGCTATCAGGTTCGCGATTTTCCGGCAGAGGATCTGCTCCATGCCCGTTTCGATAGCCCGAAGGTGATCGACCTGCTCCAGCAGATCGAAAATGCCGATGGCCTGATGATCGCCACGCCGGTGTACAAGGCGTCTTTTTCCGGCGCACTGAAGACTGTATTGGACCTGCTGCCTGAGCGGGCTTTGCATCACAAAGTGGTATTGCCCATGGCGACCGGCGGCAGCATCGCCCATATGCTGGCGGTGGATTACGCCCTCAAACCGGTGTTGTCGGCCCTCAAGGCCCAGGAAATGCTCCAGGGCATTTTTGCCGAAGACAGCCAGATCGCTTATGGCGAAGGCAGTGCCCAGGCGCAATTGACGCCGGCCCTGCAACAGCGGCTGGACGAGGCCCTGGAACAATTTCTCAGTGCCATGGCGCGGCGGCCCAGGCCGTTGGCCCCGGGCCTGTTGAACGAACGCTTATTGAGTGCTCGCTGGAGCATTTGAACCCTATTAGCTTCAACCCACCTTACTCAGCCGCCAACGGCCAAGCAGGTGCAGCCAAAACCCCACAGCAAAAAGGAGAGGCGCCATGCGCACTGTCATTTTGCGTCGGGGGCTGGTCGCGCTGTTTGCTGCGGCTGTGTCCCTCGGCGTCATCACCCAGGTTCAAGCCGAGACCTTGCGGATCGGTTATCAGAAATACGGCACCCTGGTGCTGCTCAAGGCCAAAGGGTCGTTGGAAAAACGTCTCGCCGCCCAAGGCGTCGACGTGCAATGGACCGAGTTCCCCGGCGGCCCACAGTTGCTTGAAGGCTTGAATGTCGGCTCCATCGATTTCGGTGTGACCGGGGAAACCCCGCCGGTGTTCGCCCAGGCTGCCGGCGCCGATTTGCTTTACGTCGCCTACGAACCCCCGGCGCCTGCCAGCGAGGCCATCCTGGTGCCGAAGGGCTCGGCCATCCAGTCGGTGCAAGACCTCAAGGGTAAGAAAGTCGTCCTGAACAAAGGCTCCAACGTTCATTACCTGTTGGTGCGGGCGCTGGAAGACGCCGCCCTCAAGTATGCCGACATCCAGACCGTGTTCCTGCCACCGGCCGACGCTCGCGCCGCGTTCGAGCGTGGCAGTGTGGACGCCTGGGTGATCTGGGACCCGTACCAGGCCGCCGCCGAACAACAGTTGCAGGCGCGCACTCTGCGTGACGGCAAGGGCATCGTCGACAACCACCAGTTTTACCTCGCCACCAAGCCCTATGCGCAAAAGCATCCCCAGGTCATCACGGCGCTGGTGGAAGAGGTGCGGGCAGTGGGGGAATGGTCCAAGGCCAACCCTGAAGACGTGACCCGGCAAGTGTCACCGCTGCTCGGTCTGCCTGCCGACATCACCCTGACGTCGGTGAAACGCCAAGGCTACGGGGCGCTGTTCCTCACGCCGGAGGTGGTGGCGGCGCAGCAGAAGATCGCCGACAGCTTCTACCAGCTCAAATTGATTCCCAAGCCCTTGAGCATCAAGGACGTGATCTGGACGCCGCCGGCGGCCGTTGCGACAGCGCAGTAATCCGATCCCTTAGGAGACCACTCCATGAGCCTCAATATTTTCTGGTTCCTGCCTACCCATGGCGATGGCCATTACCTTGGCACTGCCGAAGGCGCCCGCGCCGTCGATCACGGTTATCTGCAACAGGTCGCCCAGGCGGCGGATCGGCTGGGTTTCGGCGGTGTGCTGATTCCCACCGGCCGTTCCTGCGAGGACTCCTGGCTGGTGGCCGCGTCGTTGATTCCCGTAACCCAACGCCTGAAGTTCCTCGTGGCCCTGCGCCCCGGGATCATTTCCCCGACGGTGGCGGCGCGCCAGGCCGCGACTCTGGACCGGTTGTCCGGCGGCCGGGCGTTGTTCAACCTGGTAACCGGTGGCGACCCGGATGAGCTGGCTGGCGACGGCCTGTTCCTGGGCCATGAGGCGCGCTACCAGGCGTCGGTGGAATTCACCCGCATCTGGCGCCGGGTGCTGGAAGGCGAGACCGTGGATTACGACGGCGAGCACATCAGCGTGAAGGGCGCGAAGTTGCTCTATCCGCCGATCCAGCAACCGCGTCCGCCGCTGTACTTCGGCGGCTCGTCGGAAGCGGCCCAGGACCTGGCCGCCGAGCAGGTGGACATGGTGCTGACCTGGGGCGAGCCGCCCGCGGCGGTGGCGGAAAAGATCGAACAAGTGCGGGCCAAGGCGGCCAAGTTGGGTCGGACCGTGCGGTTCGGCATCCGCCTGCACGTGATCGTGCGCGAAACCAACGCCGAAGCCTGGCAAGCGGCCAACCGGCTGATCTCCCACTTGGACGACGACACCATTGCCCGTGCCCAGGCCTCCCTGGCGCGCTTCGATTCGGTGGGTCAGCGACGCATGGCCGCCCTGCACGGTGGTCGTCGCGACAAGCTGGAAGTCAGCCCCAATCTGTGGGCCGGCGTCGGCCTGGTGCGCGGTGGTGCCGGTACGGCGCTGGTGGGCGATGGCCCGACGGTGGCGGCGCGGATCAAGGAATACGCCGGGTTGGGGATCGACACCTTCATCTTCTCCGGTTATCCACACCTGGAAGAGTCCTACCGCGTGGCGGAACTCTTGTTCCCGCACCTGGACGTGGAGCGCCCGGAGTTGCCGAAGAACCAGGGCTATGTGAGCCCGTTCGGTGAGATGGTCGCCAACGATATCCTGCCCAAAGCCGCGTCCCAGAGCTGAGGCGGCCATGAAGAAAATCATCCACAACCTTGTGCCTTGGGCGGTGCCGTTGCTGTTACTGGCGGTGTGGCAGTTGTCGGTCTCGGCCGGCTGGCTGTCCACACGAATCCTGCCGGCACCGGTGGCGGTGATCGAAGCCGGGGTCAACCTGGTGCGCAGCGGCGAGATCTGGACGCACCTGGCCATCAGCGGCTGGCGCGCGGCAGTCGGTTTCCTGATCGGCGGCGGCATTGGCTTGGCGCTGGGGTTCATCACCGGCCTGTCGAAATGGGGCGAGCGCCTGCTGGACAGCTCGGTGCAGATGGTGCGCAACGTGCCGCACCTGGCGCTGATCCCGCTGGTGATCCTGTGGTTCGGCATCGATGAGTCGGCGAAGATTTTCCTCGTGGCCCTGGGCACGCTGTTCCCGATTTACCTCAACACCTATCACGGCATCCGCAACGTCGACCCGGCGCTGGTGGAAATGTCCCGCAGCTACGGCTTGTCCGGCTTCAGCCTGTTTCGCCAGGTGATCCTGCCGGGCGCGTTGCCGTCGATCCTGGTGGGCGTGCGCTTTGCCCTGGGCTTCATGTGGCTGACGCTGATCGTGGCGGAAACCATCTCGGCCAGTTCCGGCATCGGCTACCTGGCGATGAACGCCCGCGAATTCCTGCAAACCGACGTGGTGGTGCTGGCGATTCTGCTGTACGCCGTGCTCGGCAAATTGGCCGACCTTGCCGCTCGCGGGCTGGAGCGGGTCTGGCTGCGCTGGCATCCGGCCTATCAGGTGAGCAAGGGAGGTGCCGCATGACTGCGCAACAACCTCCGCGCCTGCGACAGGGCATTCCCCTGGCGGTGCGCAAGCTGGAAAAAAACTACGGCACCCGCCAGGTGCTGCGGGACGTCGACCTGCATATTCCGGCCGGGCAATTCGTCGCGGTGGTCGGGCGCAGCGGTTGTGGCAAAAGTACTTTGCTGCGCTTGCTCGCAGGCCTCGATCAGCCCACGACTGGCGAATTGCTGGCGGGTTCGACCGCGTTGAGTGCGGCCCGGGAAGACACGCGGTTGATGTTCCAGGAAGCGCGTTTGCTGCCCTGGAAAAAAATCATCGACAACGTCGGCCTCGGCCTCAAGGGCCATTGGCGCCCGCAAGCGTTGCAGGCACTGGAAGCGGTGGGCCTGGCCGATCGCGCCGATGAGTGGCCGGCGGCATTGTCCGGCGGACAGAAGCAACGCGTGGCCTTGGCTCGCGCGCTGATTCACCAACCGCGCCTGCTGTTGCTCGACGAGCCGCTGGGGGCGCTGGACGCCTTGACCCGCATCGAAATGCAGCAACTGATCGAACGCCTGTGGCAGCAACACGGATTCACCGTGCTGCTGGTGACCCACGACGTCAGCGAAGCGGTGGCGATTGCCGACCGGGTGATCCTGATCGAAGACGGCCAGGTCGGCCTCGACCTGCCCGTCGACCTGCCGCGCCCACGGGTTCACGGCTCCCATCGCCTGGCGAGCCTGGAAACCGAAGTCCTCAACCGTGTGCTGTCCCTGCCCGGCCAACCGCCGGAACCCGAACCCGTTTCACCCTTGCCCACGCAGTTGCGGTGGGCGCAATGAAGCCGCTTCAAGCGACAAGCCACAAGCTGCAAGAAGAAGCGCGTGCTTTTACTTGCAGCTTGTAGCTCGAAGCTTGCAGCTCATTTCGACCCCAGGAGAAATCGTATGACCATCAAAGCCATCAACGTACGCAACCAGTTCAAAGGCACCATCAAGGAAATCGTCGAAGGCGACGTGCTCTCGGAAATCGACGTACAGACCGCGTCGGGCATCGTCACTTCGGTGATCACCACCCGCTCGGTGCGGGAATTGGAACTGGCGATTGGCAGCGAAGTGATCGCCTTCGTCAAATCCACGGAGGTATCGATCGCCAAGTTGTGAGCGATGCTTGGCCCTCAGCCCCGGACGGCGTGAGCCCTTCGGGGCTTTTCTATAGCGTAGTGCCGGTCAGTTAAGGATCAAACGGCGCAAAAAATCTGTGGGAGCAAAGCTTGCTCGCGATTGGACATGACAGTCGAAAACGGCATTGGTTGGACCACCGCTATCGCGAGCAAGCTTTGCTCCCACGGGCTAGCTGACCGGCATTAATCGTTATAGTCGGAAGTAATTCTGGTGGCCGTCATCATCGGATGGCTTCGCGTTTGGGCAGATACGGCGGCAAGTACAACCCCAGGTAAGCATCGAACACCCGCATGCCTTCTTCAGCCAGGCGTGGGGTGATCTGGCCGTATTGCTGGACGGAGCGGGCATAAACGCGGTCGCCCAGTTCCATGGCCAGGGCAAACACGTCGATGTCTTCAGGCAGTTTCGGCAATTCGAAATGCCGGTTGAACAGTTTGTGCATCAAGTCGCCCAGCTCGACGTCGTGCTGGCGGTCGGCCTGGGTGACTTCGGTCAGGCCGTGCTGGGTCAGGATCAACTGGCGGGCGGCCGCGTCCTGTTCGTAGAGGGTCAGCATGCGCTGTTCCACCAGCCGTGACAGGTCGCGCCAGTGGTTGAGAGCCTGATGATCGATGGGTTCTTGCAGGCACGCGCGGAAGGCGGCGTGGACATCGGCGGTCAGGGCTTGCAACAGGGCCGGGACGCTGGCGAAGAAGTGATACACGGAGGAGGGCGGGATCCCGGCACGCTCGGCGACGCCGTAGATCGACAGACCGGCCACGCCTTCGGCGGCCAGCAGCGTGCGCGCGGCATCGAGAATCGAGTCGATCCGGGCCTGGCTGCGGGCGCGAGGTTTACGCGGGGTGGCGGTGCGGGTCATGGAGGTCTCCTGCGGGGCTGCCGGGCATTGTACGAGTCGGGTCCGGTGTTGTCTGCCAGGCCGTCATCGCGGGCAAGCCTTGCTCCCACAGAGAAATGCAATGGAATGATCACAAAGAATCCTGTGGGAGAGATGCATTGGAATGATCACAAAGAATCCTGTGGGAGAGATGCATTGGAATGACCACAAAGAATTCTGTGGGAGCTGAGCTTACTCGCGATCCGCCGAAGGCGGCCATTCACTCCAAAACCCCAAAAGAAAACGCCGCAGCCCCGAAGGTCTGCGGCGTTTTCTTCACAGCAACCGCTTACACGGTATGCAAGTACCAGTTGTACTCAAGGTCGGAGATGGAGTGTTCGAATTCCTCCAGCTCGCTTTCCTTGCAGGCCACGAAGATGTCGATGTATTTCGGGTCGATGTACCTGGCCATGACTTCGCTGTCGTCCAGCTCGCGCAGGGCATCGCGCAGGTTGTTCGGCAGGCTCTGCTCGTTTTGCTCGTAGCTGTTGCCTTCCACCGGCGCGCCGGGCTCGACTTTATTGACCAGGCCATGGTGCACACCCGCCAGTACCGACGCCATCAGCAGGTACGGGTTGGCGTCGGCGCCGGCAACCCGGTGTTCCAGGCGCACGGCGTCGGCGGAGCCGGTGGGTACGCGCAAGGCCACGGTGCGGTTGTCCAGGCCCCAGGAAGGTGAGTTCGGCACATAGAACTGGGCGCCGAAGCGACGGTAGGAGTTGACGTTAGGGCAGAGGAACGCCATCTGGGCCGGCAGGGTCTCGAGCACACCGCCGATCGCGTGGCGCAGCGCGGCGTTCTGCTCGGGATCCTCGCTGGCAAAAATATTCTTGCCATCCTTGTCCAGAACCGAGATATGGACGTGAAGACCGTTGCCCGCCTGACCCGGATAGGGCTTGGCCATGAAGGTGGTGTCCATTTCATGGTCGTAGGCGATGTTCTTGATCAGGCGCTTGAGCAGGACCGCGTAGTCGCAGGCCTTGATCGGGTCGGCGACGTGGTGCAGGTTCACTTCGAACTGGGCCGGGGCACTTTCCTTGACGATGGCGTCGGCGGGAATGCCTTGCTCCTTGGCCCCTTCCAGAATGTCCTGGAGGCAATCGACGTATTCGTCGAGGTCATCGATCAGGTAGACCTGGGTCGAGTGCGGGCGCTTGCCCGAGATCGGCGAACGCGGCGGTTGTGGGCGACCATTCACGTTCTCCTGGTCGATCAGGTAGAACTCCAGCTCGAAGGCGGCACAGATGGTCAGACCCAGCTCATCGAATTTGGCCACGACCTGGCGCAGGACTTCGCGAGGGTCGGCGAAGAAAGGCTCGCCTTCGAGTTCGTGCATGGTCATCAGCAGTTGCGCGGTCGGGCGCTTCTGCCAGGGTTCGTTGGAAAGGGTGCCGGGGATGGGATAGCAGATGCGGTCGGCATCGCCGATGTCCAGGCCCAGGCCAGTGCTTTCCACCGTCGAGCCGTTGATATCCAGGGCAAATAAAGAGGCCGGCAGGTTGATGCCTTTCTCGTAAACCTTGTGGAGGCTGGTGCGTTCGATGCGCTTGCCGCGCACCACACCATTCATATCCGCAATCAGAAGGTCAACGTACAGAACCTCAGGATGTTCCTTAAGGAACGCGTTCGCTTCGTTAAGCTGAACGGCACGCGGGGGTACCGACATGATGCAACACCTTTGTTGTTAAAAATATCAATCATTGATCTTTTCGAAACCCAGTCAACCCGAACGGCATGCCGAAGTCAAGCGAGGCCTTTTTTGCCCTAAAAAAGCACCTGAGGGGCTTTTTTGAGGCAATTTAGGGCGTTTTTTCCCCCTTGGGAGGCCTGTCGCCCGCAGGCTTGAGCGGGCCGTGTTGTATTTTTTACGGGGGTGTTGTGTAAAAAAATGAACAAGGCTAAGCTCGATTCAAACCCATAACAGCAATAATACCGGGGTGCTTCATGTCTCGCCTGCCGTTAATCGGCGTTACCACCTGCTCCAGGCAGGTGGGTCTGCATGCATGTTCCGTCAGTGGCGACAGATCTTTCCAGGCTGTCACGACAGCTACCCCGGGCATGCTTGCGTTCCTGGCAGGTCCGCTCCCGCCGTCCGATATTCTGGACGCCCAGACCGGCATTCTTTTTGCCAGCCTTCCTTTAAATGTAGAACTTTTCCGTGAACATCATCAGGGATCCGTCCATGGGCCGAATGCCGTTCATGACGCTGCCGGAGATGCCCAATGGGCGGTAAGCTCTAGGCTCTGTATGAAAAGCCTTGATACTTGTCTCAAGATTTCTCATACAGAGCCTAACCCGCACTACCTTGTGATGTTCCCGGTATTTGGCAACACCTGCCGAGCAAGGGCGACACAACGCGACGCCGACGCGTCAAACAACGCCTGACTACAGAACAGCAGTCAGGAAACTCAAAGCCTAGAGGCATTTATGAGTAACAACCTCGACCAGCTCACCGATTGGTTGAAAGACCACAAGATCACAGAAGTCGAATGCATGATTGGCGACCTGACCGGTATCACCCGGGGCAAGATCTCGCCGACCAACAAGTTCATTGCCGAGAAAGGCATGCGCCTGCCCGAGAGCGTCCTGCTCCAGACCGTGACGGGCGACTATGTCGAAGACGACATCTATTACGAACTGCTCGACCCTGCCGACATCGACATGATGTGCCGCCCGGACGAGAACGCAGTCTTCCTCGTGCCCTGGGCCATCGAGCCCACCGCCCAGGTCATCCACGATGTCTATGACAAACAGGGCAACCCCATCGAGCTGTCGCCGCGCAACGTGCTCAAGAAGGTGCTCAAGCTCTACGCCGACAAGGGCTGGCAGCCGATCGTCGCGCCGGAGATGGAGTTCTACCTGACCAAGCGCAGCGACGACCCGGACTTTCCGCTGCAACCGCCCGTTGGCCGCTCGGGCCGCCCGGAAACCGGTCGCCAGTCGTTCTCGATCGAAGCGGCCAACGAATTCGACCCGCTGTTCGAAGACGTCTACGACTGGTGCGAATTGCAGGAGCTGGACCTCGACACCCTGATCCACGAGGACGGTACGGCGCAGATGGAAATCAACTTCCGTCATGGCGACGCCCTGTCCCTGGCCGACCAGATCCTGGTGTTCAAGCGCACCATGCGCGAGGCGGCACTCAAGCACAACGTGGCGGCCACCTTCATGGCCAAGCCCATGACCGGCGAGCCGGGCAGCGCGATGCACCTGCACCAGAGCATCATCGACAAGGAAACCGGCCGGAACGTTTTCTCCAATGAAGACGGGACCATGAGCGAACTGTTCCTGCAGCACATCGGCGGCTTGCAGAAATTCATCCCTGAGTTGCTGCCGCTGTTCGCCCCCAACGTCAACTCGTTCCGCCGCTTCCTGCCGGACACTTCGGCGCCGGTCAACGTGGAGTGGGGTGAAGAAAACCGCACCGTGGGCCTGCGCGTACCGGATGCCGGGCCGCAGAACCGTCGCGTGGAAAACCGCTTGCCGGGCGCCGATGCCAACCCGTACCTGGCGATTGCCGCCAGCCTGCTGTGTGGCTACATCGGCATGGTCGAAGGCATCAACCCGAGCGCGCCGGTGGTGGGCCGTGGCTACGAGCGTCGCAACCTGCGTTTGCCGCTGACCATCGAAGACGCCCTGGAGCGCATGGAAAACAGCACCACCATCGAGAAATACCTGGGCAAGAAATTCATCACAGGCTACGTCGCGGTCAAGCGGGCCGAGCATGAAAACTTCAAGCGCATCATCAGTTCGTGGGAGCGGGAATTCCTGCTCTTTGCCGTCTGAAGCGTTGGGCGGGGCGGTCCCTGGCCGCCTCTCCCCTTCGAAATAAAGGAGAATTCGCATGACCCGCAACAACCCGCAAACCCGTGAATGGCAGGCCCTGAGCAGCGATCATCACCTGGCCCCGTTCAGCGATTTCAAGCAGCTCAAAGAGAAAGGCCCGCGCATCATCACCCACGCCAACGGCGTCTATCTCTGGGACAGTGAAGGCAACAAGATCCTCGACGGCATGGCCGGCCTCTGGTGCGTAGCCGTCGGTTATGGTCGCGAGGAACTGGCCGAAGCGGCCAGCCAGCAAATGCGCGAGTTGCCGTACTACAACCTGTTCTTCCAGACAGCGCACCCACCCGCGCTGGAACTGTCCAAAGCCATCGCCGACATCGCCCCCGAAGGCATGAACCATGTGTTCTTCACCGGCTCCGGCTCCGAAGGCAACGACACCATGTTGCGTATGGTCCGCCACTATTGGGCGATCAAGGGCCAGCCGAGCAAGAAAGTCATCATCAGCCGCAAGAATGGCTATCACGGCTCGACCGTGGCCGGCGCGAGCCTGGGCGGCATGACTTATATGCACGAACAGGGCGACTTGCCGATCCCCGGCATCGTCCACATTGCCCAGCCTTACTGGTTCGGCGAGGGCGGCGACATGAGCCCCGAGGAGTTCGGGGTGTGGGCGGCCAATCAACTGGAAGAGAAGATCCTGGAAATCGGCGTGGACAACGTCGGTGCCTTCATCGCCGAGCCGATCCAGGGCGCTGGCGGGGTGATCGTGCCGCCGGACAGCTACTGGCCGCGCATGAAGGAGATCCTCGCCAAGTACGACATCCTGTTCGTGGCCGACGAGGTGATCTGCGGGTTCGGCCGTACCGGCGAATGGTTCGGCACCGATTACTATGGGTTGAAGCCGCACCTGATGACCATCGCCAAGGGCCTGACCTCCGGCTACATCCCCATGGGTGGGCTGATCGTGCGCGACGACGTGGTGGCGGTGCTCAACGAGGGCGGCGATTTCAACCACGGCTTCACCTATTCCGGCCACCCGGTGGCCGCAGCGGTGGCCCTGGAAAATATCCGCATCCTGCGCGACGAGAAGATCATCGAGCGCGTCCACGACGAAGCGGCACCCTATTTGCAGAAGCGTTTGCGGGAGCTGAACGACCATCCGCTGGTGGGTGAAGTGCGCGGCGTCGGTTTGTTGGGGGCGATCGAGCTGGTCCGGGACAAGGCCACGCGCAAGCGCTATGAAGGCAAGGGCGTGGGCATGATTTGCCGGCAGTTCTGCTTCGACAACGGACTGATCATGCGCGCCGTGGGCGACACCATGATCATTGCGCCGCCGCTGGTGATCAGCAAGGACGAGATCGATGAGCTGGTGACCAAGGCGCGCAAGTGCCTGGACCTGACGCTCAATGCATTGCAAGGCTAAGTGCTAGGCTCAGAGCGGGGCCCCTGCGCGGGCCTCGCCCGGTGTGAATAAAAGACTGGGCTTGTGTTGTAAGCCTGCACCGTAACTTGCCAGACTATCCGCGCTGTTCAAGTTGCCCGCGAGCTGGTTACTGAACTTTGGCTAAGAAGAATAACTGGAGCATTTTTTCATGAAGGCATTAGGTATGAAGATAGCTGGCAAGACCCTCCTCGCCATGTCCCTGATGGGCGTGATGGCGGGCGCCGTTCAGGCGGACGATAAAGTGCTGCACGTGTATAACTGGTCCGACTATATCGCCCCGGACACCGTCGCCAAGTTTGAAAAAGAGTCGGGGATCAAAGTGGTCTACGACGTGTTCGACAGCAACGAAACATTGGAAGCCAAGCTGTTGGCGGGCAAGTCCGGCTATGACATCGTGGTGCCGTCGAACAACTTCCTGGCCAAGCAGATCAAGGCCGGGGTCTACCAGAAGCTCGACAAGTCCAAGTTGCCTAACTGGAAAAACCTCAACACCGACCTGCTCAAGGCCGTTTCGGTGAGCGACCCGGGCAACGAGCACGCGTTCCCCTACATGTGGGGTTCGATCGGCATCGGTTTCAACCCCGAGAAGGTCAAGGCCGCGCTGGGTGCCGACGCACCGACCAATTCGTGGGACCTGCTGTTCAAGCCGGAAAACGCGGCCAAGCTGAAGTCCTGCGGCATCAGCTTCCTCGACTCGCCGACCGAAATGATCCCGGTGGCCCTGCATTACCTGGGCTATCCGACCGACAGCCAGGACAAGAAGCAACTGGCTGAAGCCGAGGCACTGTTCCTCAAGATCCGTCCTTCGATCAGCTACTTCCACTCCTCCAAGTACATCTCCGACCTGGCCAACGGCAATATCTGCGTAGCGGTCGGTTACTCGGGCGACGTCTACCAGGCCAAGTCCCGTGCGGCTGAAGCCGGTGGCAAGGTCAAGGTCAGCTACAACATTCCGAAGGAAGGTGCCGGTAGCTTCTTCGACATGGTCGCCATTCCCAAGGATGCCGAGAACGTCGAAGGTGCCTACAAGTTCATGACCTTCCTGCAGAAGCCGGAAATCATGGCGGAAATCACCGACACCGTGAGCTTCCCGAACGGCAACGCGGCCTCGACCCCGTTGGTCAGCAAGGAAATCACCAGCGACCCGGGCATCTACCCACCAGCAGAGGTGCAGGCCAAGCTCTACGCGATTGCCGACCTGCCAGCCGCCACCCAGCGGATCCTGACCCGCAGCTGGACCAAGATCAAATCCGGTAAGTAAGCCGGCCTGAAGCATCGTCCTGTTGTCGCTGTCCTCGCGGCGGCGGCAACAGGAACAATAAATAACTAAAAGTTTTGCTGGATCGGTTTATCGAGGGTAAGTTGCGCGCCGGTTTTGTTGCAGGGCCCATCGTGGCCAAGTAACGGGGGCAACTTGGGCCCAACTATTCAAGAGGACCTCCACGTGCCAGTCTTTTCTTTGTTACGCAACGCTTTGCTGGTCGGTGCCGGCCTGACGCTCGCTGTCAGTGTCCAGGCGGCTTCCACCGTGCATATTTATAACTGGTCGGACTACATCGGCGAGACCACCCTGGCAGACTTCGAAAAAGCCACGGGCATCAAGCCGGTATATGACGTCTTCGATTCCAATGAAACCCTGGAAGGCAAGTTGTTGGCCGGACGCACTGGATATGACGTGGTCGTGCCGTCCAACCACTTCCTGGGCAAGCAGATCAAGGCCGGGGCGTTCCAGAAACTCGACAAGGCGCAACTGCCTGACTACGCCAACCTGGATCCTCAACTGCTCAAGCGCCTGGAAAAGAACGACCCGGGCAATCAATACGCCGTGCCGTACCTGTGGGGCACCAATGGCATCGGCTACAACGTCGAGAAGATCAAGGCCGTGCTGGGCGTCGACAAGATTGACTCGTGGGCCATGTTGTTCGAGCCGGAAAACATCAAGAAGCTGTCCAGCTGTGGTGTCTCGTTCCTCGACTCGGGCGATGAAATGATCCCGGCGATGCTCAATTACCTGGGCCTGAACCCCAACAGCGAAGACCCCGAAGACTACAAGAAGGCCGAGGCCCAGCTCCTCAAGATCCGGCCTTACGTGACCTACTTCAACTCCTCCAAGTACATCTCCGATCTGGCCAACGGCGAGATCTGCGTGGCCGCCGGGTTCTCCGGGGACATCTTCCAGGCCCGTTCACGTGCCAGCGAAGCCGGCAAGGGCGTCGAAATTGCCTACGTGATCCCCAAGGAAGGCGGCAACCTCTGGTTCGACATGCTGGCGATCCCTCGCGACGCCACCAACGTCAAGCAAGCGCACGCATTCATCAACTATCTGCTCAAACCCGAGGTGATCGCCCAGGTCAGCGACGCCGTCGGTTATGCCAACCCGAACCCCAAGGCTGGCGAGCTGATGGACCAGAAAGTCCGCACCGACGAAGCGGTCTACCCGTCACAAGCGGTCGTCGACAAGCTCTACGTCAACTCCGAGTTACCGCCCAAGATCCAACGACTCATGACCCGCAGCTGGACCAAGGTCAAGTCGGGTAAATAGCGTTAAACGCTCAAACTATCGAAGGTTCGCCCATATGGGGCGAACTGCAAATTCTGTGGGAGTTTCGTAAATGGCAGTTGCCTCCGGCGCCTATAAGAAAGCCCTCGAGGGCGACCAGACACCCAAGCAGGTGCTGGTCAAAATCGACCGGGTCACGAAGAAGTTCGACGAGACGATTGCCGTGGACGATGTGTCCCTGGAAATCAAGAAAGGCGAGATCTTCGCCTTGCTCGGCGGGTCGGGATCGGGCAAATCCACCTTGCTGCGTATGCTGGCCGGTTTCGAGCGGCCCACGGAGGGGCGCATTTTCCTCGACGGCGTGGACATCACGGACATGCCGCCGTACGAGCGGCCGATCAACATGATGTTCCAGTCCTACGCCTTGTTCCCCCACATGACCGTGGCGCAGAACATTGCCTTTGGCCTGCAACAGGACAAGATCCCCAAGGCCGAGATCGATGCCCGCGTGGCGGAAATGCTCAAGCTGGTGCAGATGAGCCAATACGCCAAGCGCAAGCCGCACCAGCTCTCCGGCGGCCAGCGTCAACGCGTGGCCCTGGCCCGTTCGCTGGCCAAGCGACCCAAGCTGTTGCTGCTCGACGAGCCGATGGGCGCCCTGGATAAAAAGCTGCGCTCGCAGATGCAACTGGAGCTGGTGGAGATCATCGAGCGGGTCGGCGTGACCTGCGTCATGGTGACCCACGACCAGGAAGAGGCCATGACCATGGCCGAGCGCATCGCGATCATGCACCTGGGCTGGATCGCCCAGATCGGCAGCCCGATCGACATCTACGAAACCCCGACCAGCCGGCTGGTCTGCGAGTTCATCGGCAACGTCAACATCTTCGAGACCGAAGTGGTGGACGACGCCGAAGGCCACGCCGTGCTGACCTGCAAGGACCTGGATCGCAACATCTACGTGGGTCATGGCATCAGCACCTCGGTGCAGGACAAGTCCGTGACCTACGCCATTCGCCCGGAAAAACTGCTGGTCACCGCCCAGCAGCCGACCTGCGACCACAACTGGTCCAGCGGCAAGGTCCATGACATCGCCTACCTGGGCGGTCATTCGGTGTTCTACGTCGAGCTGCCGAGCGGCAAGCTGGTGCAGTCGTTCGTCGCCAACGCCGAACGCCGTGGCCAACGGCCGACCTGGGGCGACCAAGTGTTCGTCTGGTGGGAAGACGACAGCGGCGTGGTGCTTCGCTCATGAACCTGCGCAAACTCAAACGCCGACTCGCTCGAATAACGCCCGGTGGCCGTCAACTGGTCATCGGGGTGCCCTTCATCTGGCTGTTCCTGTTCTTCATGCTGCCGTTCTTCATCGTCCTGAAGATCAGCTTCGCCGAAGCCGACGTGGCCATCCCGCCGTACACCGAGATCTACAGCTACGTCGACCAGAAACTGCAAATCCTGCTCAACCTCGCCAACTACACGATGCTCAGCGAGGACGAGTTGTACATCGCCGCCTATCTCGGCTCGCTGAAGATGGCGCTGGTCAGCACCGCGCTGTGCCTGCTGATCGGTTACCCGATGGCCTATGGCATCGCCAACGCCCGCAAGGAAACCCAGACGGTCCTGGTGCTGCTGATCATGA
The DNA here is from genome assembly GCF_025336485.1 of Pseudomonas citri. GTDB lineage: Bacteria > Pseudomonadota > Gammaproteobacteria > Pseudomonadales > Pseudomonadaceae > Aquipseudomonas > Aquipseudomonas citri. The sequence goes on from NZ_JAODAB010000006.1 coordinate 159,294, forward strand.
TGCCGACCTGGACCGCGATCCTGATCCGCGTCTATGCGTGGATGGGCATCCTCAGCAATAACGGCCTGCTCAACGGTTTCCTGCTGGGCATGGGCTGGATCAGCGAACCGTTGCAGATCCTCAACACCAACCTGGCGGTGTACATCGGCGTTGTCTACTCGTACCTGCCCTTCATGATCCTGCCGTTGTACGCCAACCTGGTGAAGCACGATCCAAGCTTGCTGGAAGCCGCGTCGGACCTGGGTTCGAGCACCTTCAACAGCTTCTGGAAAATCACCGTGCCGCTGTCGCGAAACGGCATCATCGCCGGTTGCATGCTGGTGTTCATCCCGGTGGTGGGCGAGTTCGTGATCCCGGAACTGCTGGGCGGCCCGGAAACCCTGATGATCGGCAAAGTGCTGTGGCAGGAATTCTTCAACAACCGTGACTGGCCGGTGGCGTCTGCCCTGGCGGTGGTGATGCTGGCGATCCTGATCGTGCCCATCATTCTGTTCAACCGCAGTCAGGCCAAGGAAATGGAGGGCAAGGAATGAAGCGCTTGCGTTTTTCAAACCTGATGCTGGTGCTGGGATTGTTGTTTATTTATGCACCGATGGTGATCCTGGTGATCTTCTCCTTCAACGCCTCGAAACTGGTGACGGTGTGGGGCGGCTGGTCGATCAAGTGGTACGTTGGCCTGCTGGACAACACGCAGTTGATGGGCTCGGTGCTGCGTTCGCTGGAGATTGCCTGCTACACGGCGGTCGCGGCGGTCGCGCTGGGGACGCTGGCGGCCTTCGTGCTGACCCGCGTCACCCGCTTCAAGGGCCGCACGCTGTTTGGCGGCCTGGTCACCGCGCCGTTGGTGATGCCCGAAGTGATCACCGGCCTGTCGCTGTTGCTGCTGTTCGTGGCCATGGCGCAGATGATCGGCTGGCCCCAGGAGCGTGGCATCGTCACCATCTGGATTGCCCACACCACGTTCTGCGCGGCTTATGTGGCGGTGGTGGTGTCGTCGCGCTTGCGTGAGCTGGACCTGTCCATCGAAGAAGCGGCCATGGACCTGGGGGCGCGACCGTGGAAAGTGTTCTTCTTGATCACCATCCCGATGATCGCGCCGTCGCTGGCGGCCGGCGGCATGATGTCGTTCGCGCTGTCCCTGGATGACCTGGTGTTGGCGAGTTTCGTCTCCGGCCCAGGTTCGACGACCTTGCCGATGGAAGTCTTCTCGGCGGTACGCCTGGGGGTCAAGCCGGAAATCAACGCCGTGGCGAGCCTGATTCTGTTGGCTGTTTCCCTGGTGACCTTCCTGGTCTGGTACTTCAGCCGTCGCGCCGAAGAAAACCGCAAGCGGGCGATCCAGCAAGCCATCGAAGAAAGTGCCGCCGATTCCTGGAAACAACCGGAAGTACGCCGGGCGGTGGCTGCTGCTCAGGCTTGAATGTGGCAGTCGTGGTGAGGGAGCAAGCTCCCTGGCCACGGAGTTTTCGGTTACCCGTGAAACCGCTATCGCGGGCAGGCTCGCGATAGCGGTGGGACAGTCGATGAATATGTCACGCCATCCCTCATTTCTTCAGCGTGTCATGCGCCTCCAGCGCTCGCAGGGAGAAGATGTACGCTGCACCGGCATTCAGCGAGACGGCGGTGGCCAGGGTCGCGGCGATTTCTTCGCGGGTAGCGCCGGCCTTGATGGCGGCGTCGGTGTGGACGCCAATGCAGCCGTCACAACGGGTGGTGATGGCGACGGCGATGGAGATCAGTTCACGGGTCTTGGCATCGAGCACGTTGTTTTCGGCGGCGGCTTCATCCAGGGCCATGTAGGCCTTGACCATTTTCGGATTGCTCTTGCCCAGGGCACCAAAGGCACTCTTGATGGTAGGCAGCAGTTCGGACCAGTTGTTGAACATTGTGTTGACTCCTGTGCAGGTGGCTTGGAGGGATCCCTTGCAGTCTTGACCATCAATGGCGATCCAGCCCGCCGGTGATGAAAAAATACCCGCGCCGACTCAGGGGGCCCTGGCCGGCAGCAGTTTCAGGGTGCCGCGGGTGTTCGCCGTCACTTCTTCCTCGGCCAGGTGCGCCTGGTGATACAGCCCTTCGATATAGGCTTCGGCCTGGTCCTCGTAGTGCTTGTCGAACGGTACGCCGCTCTGGCCGACCGGGTTGATGGTGACGCTATGGGCCGGGTCGGCGAAGTCGATGATGCGCCGGGTCGAGGGTCCGTAGGTCACCGGCCAGGGCGCCGGGCCGATCCTGGCGGAGAGGTTGTTGGGCACTTCATGGGTGCCGGGCGCGGCGAAGGGGCCGATGTTGAAAATGCGGTCCAGTGGCTTTTGCATGCCCAGCGGATGGCCGTGGGTGAGGGTATGGGCCTTGCCCCATTGCCATTGCGTGGCATCGTCGCCCAAGGTTGCCTTGAGGTGCGCCAGGCTCTTGTCCCAGGCCTTTTTCACGGTGTCGGCCCGGGTTTCCTTGCCCGCTGTCGAGCGATCGTCCCACCACGGTGAATCCGCCGCAGCGGCCAGACGTGGCAGGGCTGCGTCAATGACCCGGGTCGACAGCGCGGTGTCGAAGAATCCGTCGCCCAGTTCATCGTGCAGGGCGGCGTCGGCGAGGTTGAACAGGAACTGGTTGAACAGCGTCGCACTGGTGGAGTCCAGCGGATAATCCCCCGGCCACTGCGCCAGTTGTTCGACCCATTTGCGTTCCTGCGGGTCGCTGACCACCTCACGCAGCACCGGCAGCAACGGCGCGAGCAGGCGAGGGCCGTAGGCGGTGGTGGTGCCCAGTTGCAGTTTCCGGGTGGTTTCGATGTCCCACTTTGCCTGCTTGTCGCTGAGCTGCCGGTTGAGTTGCTGGCCGCGATCGGCGAGGTTGTAGTAGCCGGGAATCTCGATACCGCTGGCCGGCACGGGCTGGAAATTGGCTGAGATGATGTAGCCCCGCGCCGGATTTTCTTCCTGCGGGTTGCTGCTGAACGGGTAGAAGCCTTCCTTTTCCGCCTCCGGGCGGCTGCCGTCGAGGAGAAAGCCGGGCTTCACACCGACCGGCCGCTTGGGCAATTGCGCGGCGGCCCACCAGCCAATGTCCCCCTTGGCGTTGGCCCACACCACGTTCAACCCAGGGGCGTGGATCTTGGCCGACGCGCCACGGGCCTTGGCGAGGGTGTCGGCGCGGTTGAGCTGGTAAAACGCGTCGAGGATCGGGTTGCGGCTTTCCAGGAACCCCCACCACATGGCGACCGGGGTCTTGCCGGCGTTCACCCCGAGGGCATCGTTGACGATGGGACCGTGGGGCGACTGGCGCAGCACCAGCGTCACCGGCGCCTGGCCCTTGACCGCGATCTGCTGTTCGCTGCGGGTCATGTCCACCCATTTGTCGCGGTACCAGACCTGTTCGGGGTTCTCCGGATTGACCTTCTCGACGATCAGGTCGAGGTCGTCGTTCTGGAACATGGTGACGCTCCAGCCGAAATCCTTGTTCATGCCCAGCGTCGCGAACGGCATCAGCGCCTGGTAATGCCCATAGAGCTCGAAACCCGGTGCCGACAGGTGCGCCTCGTACCACACCGAAGGGGCGGAAAAACGGATGTGCGGATCGCCCGCCAGCAATGGCTTGCCGCTGCGGGTGCGACTGCCGGAGACCGCCCAGGCGTTGCTGCCCTCGAACTGCGGCAAGCCATTGCCGGCCAGGGCCTGCTCGCTCAGTCGGGCCAGGGCATTGAGGTCTTTCCAATCGGAAGCGGCCAACGACAGGCCGCCGTTGCGTCCTTCGGTCAGCACGCCTTGGGACTGCCAGTCGAGGTCAAAGATGTTCAGGTAATGGGCACCCAGTTGATCGCGGACATAAGTCAGCAGCGGTTCGGTGCGAAACGCCGCGGCGAAGCTGTAGGCCATGTAACCGGTAATGCTCACGGTGTCTTCGGCGGTGAAGGGCCGCTTGGGAATGCCCAGCACATCGAATTCGATGGGGCGGGTGTGACTGTCCTGGTAGGCATTGATGCCCTCCAGGTAAGCCTGCATCGCCAGCCAGGACGGCGATTGCGGATCCTGTTCCGCCACATAGGCCGCGGCGCGCTCGCGAATGCGCAGGCTGCGCATCAGTTTGTCGGTGTCGAGCAGTTTGGGCCCCAGCACCTCGGCCAGTTCACCACGGGCGAGGCGGCGCAGCACCTCCATCTGGAACAGCCGATCCTGGGCCTGGACATAACCCAGGGCGCGGTACAGGTCGGTTTCGTTTTCGGCGCGGATATGCGGCACGCCGCGTTCGTCGTAGCGCACCGTCACCGAACCATGCAGCCCCTGCAACTGCACCGTGCCCTGGCGGGTGGGCTGCTTGCTGTAGAGGTAGCCGCCCGCGACGATGACGGCGGTGACGACCAAGGACAGCAGGGCGATGAGGGTGCGTTTCATGGAGATTCCTTATTCTGGTGACAGCACTTCCGTGGTTGCGCTATTCGTTCCCTGTTTAACATGCCGCTGTGCGACTTCGCATCGCTCCCCGAAGGATTTCCCGGTCTTATTCCTTGCCCGATGTATCTTGGGCCCACGGACAATAGCAACCCACCGCCATCGTGTGGGTCGCGTTGACCGTCCGGCCAGCGCTCAACGCTTCGAGAATCGGTTCGATGAAGCTGTTGCTCGAATTGCAGGTCAGGCCTTCGCTGTAGGGACCGAAGTACGCCAGCTCGCCGCTGCGATCCCAGATCGCCACGGCGGGGCTGGCGGGGATCCGGTTCGAGCCGGGGAGCGCCGACAGGGGCTTGAGACGGTTCAAGGTGGCGGGTAAATGGCCCTGGCTTGCGGTTTTCTGTACCGCGTAGAACTCGACCCCCTGGGGTATGTATTTGTCGAGCAGTTCGGCAAGGTGTTGCTGGTTGCCGACGTTGCATGGGCAGGCCGGATCCCAGAAATGCACCAGGCGAATCGCGCCAGGGCCGGCCAGGTCGGCGGGCAGGCGCAAGGGGTCACCGGAAAATACCGCCGTGTGTTGGCTGAAAGCCCGCAGGAAGCGGCCCTGGAACCACTCATACGCGAACCACAACACGGCGGCGCACCCGAGGGCAAGCAGGCTGGCGAGCAAGGTCGTGCGGTGGGACGGGCGCATGGAGTCGATCCTCTGGGGCCGGGTAGCTTGCCACGCCTGTCGCGACAGATGAATATCTGAGGCCTACAAAATCCGTTTCGCGCGATGCGCTTATCCCTGGAAATATCGATGCCTGCCACTTTCGACCCCGATCACTTGCGTGCCAGCCTGCAACCCCTGGCCCAGTGGCAGCCGCTTTCCGAGCAAGCCCTGGCCTACCAGCGGTTCTACGGCTTGGACTTTCCTCAACGCAGCTTGCGCAAGGGGCTGGGGCGTTTCCAGGTGGGCGGGTATGAGCTGGTCGGCCAGGTCTGGTGGCCGGAAAAAGCCGCGGCGACGCTGTTTGTGTTCCACGGTTATTACGATCACATGGGGTTGTATCGCCATTTGATCGAGTGGGCCCTGGAGCAGAAATTCGCGGTCATCGCCTGCGACCTGCCGGGTCACGGCCTGTCCAGCGGCGAACGTGCCAGCATCCATGACTTTGCCGAGTACCAGGCCACCTTGCAGGCTCTGTTGGCCGAGGCCGCGACACTGGCGCTGCCGCAACCCTGGCACCTGTGTGGGCAAAGCACGGGCGGGGCCATCGTGGTCGACCATGTGCTCAACCAGGGCGCGAACAGCCCGGCACAGGGCCAGGTCATCCTGTTGTCACCCTTGGTACGGCCGCGAGCCTGGGGCTGGTCACGCCTGAGTTATTACCTGCTCAAGCCGTTCGTCACCGGTATCGCCCGAGTGTTCAGCGAGAACTCCACCGATCCCCAGTTCCTGCCCTTTCTGCGAGCCGACCCGCTGCAACCGCTGCGCCTGCCCACCGCGTGGGTGGGTGCGTTGGCGCGATGGATCAAGCGTATCGAGGCGGCCCCGAGCAGCCCGCGCCAGCCGTTGATCGTGCAAGGGCAAGCGGACATGACGGTGGATTGGAAGCACAACCTGCAAGTGCTGAATAGCAAGTTCGACCGGCCGCAGGTGTTGATGTTGCCTGAAGGACGGCATCACCTGGCGAACGAAGCGCTGGCGATGCGGCAGGAGATGTTTGGGTTTCTGAGCAAGCGGATGAGCCGGAATCGGCGGTGACGGATCGATCGCTTTTGTCGGATCGCCGCCCGGAGCAGCCTCGCGATAGCGATGTTGGGCTATTGCCCGAGGTTCTGCCCCACCGCCAACCCCGCCCGGATCGCCGCCAGCGCAGCCTGATAATAAGCCTGGCCCTCGGCCGACTCGGCGAAGGTGGAAAACTCTTCCAGCTCGGTGTCCGTCAGGTCGCGGTAGACGTACAGCAACGTGTTGTTCAGGTCGGCGCCGATCTGCTCCATCAACCGCTGGCGCTGGCCATTGAGCATGCCTTGGGCCTGGCCTGCTCCCAGCAGGCCGGGGATCATCGAGCTGAGGCTGTCGGCCGCTACGCCGGCAATCGCCAGGCTGACCTCGGCGCCGGCTTCGCGGGCAGGCAGGGCCTGGGCCAGGTGACCGATGATCAACAGGCGATTATCGCTGGCCTGCATCTTCGGCAGCCCCTTGGCGTTTTTCGCCAGTTGATCGCGGCGGGTCGCCAGTAGTTCGGCCGCCACGACCTTGCGCCCCAGCGGCGACTGGAAAAACGCCAGTGCCGGTTGCGGGTCGCGCAGGTGCTTGCGCATTTGCGCCTCGGCCCGTTGGTCCACGGCCTGGGGAGCGAAACGTTGGTTGCTGTTGTCCACCAGCGCCTGGAACACTGCCGGCGGCAGGCTGTTTTGATAGCGCTGCTGGGCGGCGCTCAAGGCGTCATTGAAATGCGCCCGCTGTTCCGGCCAGCCGGCGACCTTGTACAACTGGTCGTAGCTGTCTGCCCAGGCGGGCAAGACACAGAACATCAACAGTGAGAAAAGCAAACGGCGCATAGGGGCTCCTATCAGCAGCCGACTATTCTCCGTGGGGTGTGGGAACTTGTCGAGAATTCGTATCAGGTTCGTACGCTCGTGCAATCAAAGTCGCTGCGCGGTGCTGTCGGTTTCGCAGACACAGGCATACTATGCGCACCATGCAAATACCCTCTGACCACCCGATGCTGCTGCGCATTGTCGACGACCTGGCCGAACGCGGCTGGTCGCAGCAGAACCTCTTCTTGCCGGATGCGCTGACCCGTAGCCTGGCGGCCGAATGTCGCCAGCGTGCCGCCGACGGCGAATTGGCGCCGGCCGGGGTCGGACGCGGGTCGTCCTCGCAGGTCCGCGAAGGGGTGCGTGGCGATCGCATCCAATGGCTGGAGCCCGGCCAGGCCGAGGCGTGCGACCGTTACCTGGCGTGGATGGACAGCTTGCGCGAGGCCCTCAACCGAGGGCTGTTCCTGGGCCTGGAAGATTTCGAAAGCCACTTCGCCTTGTACCCACCCGGCGCGTTCTACCTCAAGCATGTCGACCGCTTCCGCGATGACGACCGACGCGCGGTGTCGGCGGTGCTCTACCTCAACGAGGACTGGCTACCCGAGCAGGGCGGGCAGTTGCGCATGTACCTGGACGAAGGGGTGGAACATGACGTGGTGCCTTGCGGCGGTTGCCTGGTGGTTTTCCTTTCCGGAAGCGTTCCCCATGAAGTCTTGCCGGCCACGCGGGAGCGCTTGTCGCTGACCGGCTGGTTCCGCCGGCGTGGCAACGAGTTGTTCTGACCATGGAAAAGATCCTGGTCAGTCGTTGCCTGCTCGGGCATCGCGTGCGCTATGACGGCGGTGCCAGCGGGCCGTTCGATCAGCTCCAGCAGTGGCTCGACGAGGGCCGGGTCGTGCCGTTGTGCCCGGAAGTGGCCGGCGGCTTGCCGACACCCCGGGCGGCGGCAGAGATTCCCGGCGGGCAGGGCGCACGAGTGCTCGACGGCCAGGCGGGGGTGTTTACCGGTGAAGGCGAGGACGTCAGCGCGCAGTTTCTGTCAGGCGCCCATCAAGCGCTGGAGCTGGTGCGCGAGCATGGCATCCGGCTCGCAGTACTCAAGGCCAACAGTCCTTCGTGTGGCAACCTGCTGACCTATGACGGGACGTTCAGTGGCGTAAAGGTCAGCGGCGAAGGTGTGACGGCGGCGTTGCTCAAGCGCCATGGGGTGCGGGTGTTCAGTGAGTTGGAGTTGCCTGAGGCCGTGTTGGCATTCCAGGCCTTGGTCCACGAATAACCGTCGATTGGCGCTGCTCGTTCGGCAAGGATATTTTCTGTAGGAGCAAGGCTTGCCCGCAATGAAGACATTGCGGTCTTCAGGAAAAACGAGGTGTCCCTATCGCGGGCAAGCCTTGCTCCCACAAATCTCCTTGCCACAGAGGGAATGTGCACCTGACCACAGGGCACTGTGTTGCTCAGAGCTCCCCAGCCAACTGCTCGATCTGCTCCTGCCGCTCTGCCTGGCTCAACCGTGCCTGGGCATTGAGCGATGACCATTGCGGATGCGCCCGGGCCTTGCCCAGGGCTTCGGGCAGCTTGCCTTCGCGCCAGGTCTGGTCCTGGGGCGTGGCGATGCGGATGCTGTCCAGCGCCGCGTGGCCGCGTTGGTCGAGGGCTTGCAGCAGTTGCCGTTGGCGTAGCGCCAGCAGGCGCAGCACGTTGTCGTCCATCGTCAGTTCCCGTTGCCCCTTGAGCTTGCCCAGCAGTCGGTTGCCGTAGTTGCGAGCGGTTTGCAGGGCGCCGCCGGCCACCGCCCCGGCCAGGGCCGCGGCGCCGAGGGTCAGGCCACCCACCAGCAGGTCCACCCCGGCGCCGGCCGCCGCGCCCGCCGCGATGCCGCCGCCGACGCGTACGCCCACTTGCTTGAGGGTTTCGGGATTGAACAGGTCATCGCCCCAACGTCCATCGAGCAGCGGCAAATCGCTGGCCGCGGCGTCCCCGGGACGGAAGGCATAGAGCTTGAGCAGGGCTTCGACGCAGCGTTGCTCACGCTGACGCACGGCGCTGCGCAGCTCGCCGATGGCCTGGCGTTCCAGTTCGGGGTCGCTGGCGACGCTGCGTCGGCAGGCCGCGCAGTCGATCAGCAGTTCGGCGATCAGGCGCGTCGCACCCTGCTGGCGCGCCAGGCGTTGGACTTGCTGGTCGGCGATCAACCGTTCCAGAGGCGCGCGGGCATGTTCCAGCAGCAGCGCGAGGCTTTCATACAAGCGCCGCTCGCCGTCTTCGGGCGGGGCGACGCTGTCGAAGCGCACCAGGGCATGCAGCCCCAGCCGGGCCAGGGCGTCGCGCCAGTCGGGTTCGCGGTGGTGGGTGCCGCTGACGAAATTCAGCACCGGCAGCAGCGGCTTGCCACAACTGGCGAGGACTTCCAATTCATCGCGGTATTTGGCCAGCACCGGCTCCCGGGCATCGATCACATACAGCCCGGCATCGCTGGCGAGCAGTTGCCGCAGCACCTTGGCTTCCTGTTCGAAGCGTTGCCGCGCCTCGCTGCCTTCGAGAAACCGCGCCAGGCGGGCCGGGCCGTCGAGGCGCTCGCCGGGACGCTCCAGGCGTTCGAGGTAGTCGAGCAGGGCGATGGCATCTTCCAGGCCGGGCGTGTCGTACAGCTCCAGCAACGCGTCGCCCTCCACCGACAGCCGCGCGCCCTCGACATGCCGGGTGGTACTCGGGCGATGGGACACCTCGCCAAAGCCGACGTCCCGGGTGAGGGTGCGCAGCAGCGACGTCTTGCCCACATTGGTGTGGCCGACCACGGCCAGTTTCAGCGGCTTCAGCGGGTCAGTCATGGCCGGTCTCCAGCCAGTTCAAGGGCGCGCAGTCGGCGAAGGGTAATTGCAACTGTTGCAGGGCGTTGTGCCAGTCGCCCAGGCGATCGGCGTCCAGCGCTTCGCCGGGGGGCGCCTGCAACAGCCAGACACGGGTGGCGCTGGCGCTGCGGGCCAACTCGGCGATCAGTGCCACGCTGCCTCGGTCCGGTGAGCGTCGTGGGTCGCAGGCAATTGCCAGCCGGGCGGGCGGGAAGCGCGACAATTGTTCGAGGAGCTTGTGGCGCGATTCACGGCTGTCGAGGATCCCGGCGCTTTTCACGGTCTCGGGCAACTTGGGTGGCCAGGGCCGATCGTCCAGTTCGATCGCCACCAGCAGCGCGCCGTCGCTTTGCATGGGGTTGGCCGCGCTTTCGATGGAATGCAATTGCGCAGGAGCGGCATCGTTGACGCCCAGGCGTTCGCTGCTAGGCATCAGCCGTTCACGCAGTTGAGCGTAGCCCGGCAGGTTCAAGTCCAGGCGCAGCGTGGCGCGGCCACGTTGCCAGCGCCACAGGCACAACAGTGCCAGGCCCAGGCGCGGCAACACGCCATACACCAGCAGCACGCCCACCAGCCAGGTGGCCCAGGCCTGGCGGGCGCTCTCGATGTTCAGCGCGGCATCGCCGCTGGCGCGGATCATGTCCACCGTCGGCACGCTGAAGCCCAGCAACGCCGGAAGTGCCCCGAGGGCCTGGGTCATGGCGACGAAGGTATCGGCGCCGAGAATAGTGGTCTCCCACACGAAGCCATAGCGCCGGGTGGCCATCAGCATCAGCACGATGACCAGCGCGCTGAGCATCGCCAGCAGCCACAAACCGTTGACCAGCACACCGAGGGCCCAACGATTGAGCCTGCGCCGTTGCAGCAACAGCAGCAGGGCCGGCGCCAGTTGGGCGGCCTTGGCGTCGCGGGCGAGTTTTTCGCTGAGCCACAACCACAGGCGACCCAGCGCGGCGCCTTGCTCCCCGGCAAACAGCAGGCCCAGAGCCCAGCCGATGAGCAGGATCAGGTTCAGGCCCAGAAGGCTGCCGAGGGCCCAGAACACATTGACTGGAGTCTGTCCGTCGCCGAGGGCGGCAAACCCCAGGCCAGCGCCGCTCATCAGGGCCAGCAGCGCCAGGACGAACAGCGCCAGGCGCGCCCCTTGCAGCCAGTGGCGCAAAGCCTGGGTGAGGCTATCACGCTCGGCCAGCCAACGGGCGCGATGCTGGATGCGGCTAGACAGATCACCGCCCGCCGCACGGGCCAGGCGATTGGCTTCCTGGTCCTCGAGCGGGCCGGCGTGTTCTTCACGCAGGCGGATCGTCTCGGCCAGCCAGAGGTTTTGCAGATGAGTCACGAGGGCTTCCGTTGCTCGAATGAAGGTTGAGCATAACCGCTGTGACGCCTGTCGGGGTACGCCGGGCCTCTGGTATCCTCGCGGCCATGAACAAGACCCTTCCCTTAAGCCTGATCGCAGCCCTCGGTGAAAACCGCGTGATCGGCGTCGACAACAGCATGCCCTGGCACTTGCCGGGGGATTTCAAATACTTCAAGGCCACCACCCTGGGCAAGCCGATCATCATGGGGCGCAAGACCTGGGATTCCCTCGGTCGACCGCTGCCGGGGCGCCTGAACATCGTGGTCAGTCGCCAGCCGGGCCTGGTGCTCGACGGTGCCGAGGTTTTTTCCTCGCTGGAGTTGGCAGTGGCGCGGGCCGAGGCCTGGGCGCTGGAGCAGGGTGTCGATGAGCTGATGCTGATCGGCGGTGCCCAGCTGTACGCCCAGGCCCTGGCGCAGGCCGATCGCCTCTACCTGACCCGCGTGGCGCTGAGCCCGGAAGGGGATGCGTGGTTTCCGGAGTTCGATTCCAGCCAGTGGACGCTGGTTTCTAATCAACCGAACCCGGCCGAAGGTGACAAACCGGCGTACAGCTTCGAGGTGTGGGAAAAGCGGTAAGCCCTGTTCCCACACCTCATACAGAGCCTAACAACCTGATAACTAACGAATTAATGCTAAAGAAGCATATCGATTGTCGTTTATGGAATAAGGGCGTGGCGTTTATGGGTATGCCGCTGGCGTGATCAGGACGCAAGCGGTCGCGGGCAGGCGAGGACTGTCACAGGCATTTGTTAGCGTCGGGTTCTTTGAACCTGGGAGAAATGCCGATGAAGCTCGTACCTCGTTTTCTCGCTGTTGCCCTGAGCCTTGGTCTCGCCGGCCAGGCACTTGCCACCGAACTCAAGCACTGGCCGGCCGAGCAGGCCAAGGCGCTGGAGGCCATGATCGCGGCCAATGCCAACAAGGGTAACTACGCGGTGTTCGACATGGACAACACCAGTTACCGCTATGACCTTGAGGAATCGTTGCTGCCGTTCATGGAGAACAAGGGCCTCATCACCCGTGAATCCCTGGACCCTTCCCTGAAGCTGATGCCGTTCAAGGACACCGCCGATCACAAGGAAAGCCTGTTCAGCTATTACTACCGCCTGTGCGAAGTGGACGACATGGTCTGCTACCCGTGGATTGCCCAGGTGTTTTCCGGCTTCACCCTCAAGGAGCTCAAGGCCAACGTCGATGAGCTGATGGCGTCCGGCAAACCGGTGCCGACCACCTATTACGATGGCGACAAGGTGGTCCAGTACAACGTCAACCCACCCAAGGTCTTCACCGGCCAGGCCGAGCTGTACAACAAACTGATGGAAAACGGCATCGAGGTCTATGTCATGACCGCGGCGTCGGAAGAGCTGGTGCGCATGGTCGCCTCCGATCCCAAGTATGGCTACAACCTCAAGCCGCAAAACGTGATTGGCGTGACCACGCTGCTCAAGGACTCCAAGAGCGGTGAGCTGACCACCGCACGCAAGCAGATCACCGCCGGCAAATATGACGAGAAAGCCAACCTCGACCTGGTGTACACGCCTTATCTGTGGACCCCGGCAACCTGGATGGCCGGCAAGCACGCGGCGATCCTGACCTACATCGACGAATGGAAAAAACCGGTGCTGGTGGGCGGCGACACGCCAAGCAGTGACGGCTACATGCTGTTCCACGATGTGGACGTGGCCAAGGGCGGCATCCACCTGTGGGTCAACCGCAAGGACAAGTACATGACCCAGATCAACGGCATGATGGCCAAGCACGCCGCCGCCCAGGCCAAGGAAGGGCTGCCGGTGACGGCGGACAAGAACTGGGTGATCGTCAAGCCGGAAGATATCCAGTAAGCCCACGATCCCCTGGGAGCAAGCTCCCTCGCCACAAGAGACTCCATGGCTGCAAGGCAAATGAGAGCCCAAAAAATGCCCCGCACTTGGCGGGGCATTTTCATGGGCGATGTAAGGCTTACAGCCCTTCGAGCATCGCCTTGTTACGCACCGCACCCTTGTCGGCGCTGGTGGCGAGCAGGGCGTAGGCCTTGAGGGCCGTGGTGACTTTGCGCGGACGCACTTCCACCGGTTTCCAGCCCTTGTTGTCCTGTTCGATGCGGCGGCCGGCCAGTTCTTCATCGCTGACCAGCAGGTTGATCGAGCGGTTCGGAATGTCGATCAACACCTTGTCGCCGTCGCGCACCAGGCCAATGGCGCCGCCCGCGGCGGCTTCCGGCGAAGCGTGGCCGATGGACAGGCCCGAGGTGCCGCCGGAGAAGCGGCCATCGGTCAGCAGGGCGCAGGCTTTGCCCAGGCCCTTGGACTTCAGGTAAGAGGTGGGGTAGAGCATTTCCTGCATGCCCGGGCCGCCTTTCGGACCTTCGTAGCGAATGATCACGATGTCGCCGGCCTTCACTTCGTCGGCGAGGATGCCGCGCACGGCGCTGTCCTGGCTTTCGAAAATCTTCGCGTTGCCTTCGAACACATGGATCGACTCGTCGACGCCGGCGGTTTTCACCACGCAGCCGTCCAGGGCGATGTTGCCGTAGAGCACGGCCAGGCCGCCCTCCTTGGAGTAGGCATGTTCGACGCTGCGGATGCAGCCGTTTTCACGGTCGTCGTCCAGGGTTTCCCAACGGGTCGACTGGCTGAAGGCGGTTTGCGTCGGAATACCCGCCGGGCCGGCCTTGAAGAAATGATGCACGGCTTCGTCGGTGGTCTGGGTGATGTCCCACTTGGCGATGGCCTCGGCCATGGTCTTGCTGTGCACGGTCGGCAGGTCGGTGTGCAGCAGCCCGCCACGGGCCAGGGAGCCGAGGATGCTGATGATCCCGCCGGCACGGTGCACGTCTTCCATGTGGTACTTCTGGATGTTCGGCGCGACCTTGCACAACTGCGGCACGTTGCGCGACAGGCGATCGATGTCCCGCAGGTCGAAATCCACCTCGGCTTCCTGGGCTGCTGCCAGCAGGTGCAGGATGGTGTTGGTGGAACCGCCCATGGCGATGTCCAGGGTCATGGCGTTTTCGAACGCCTTGAAGCTGGCGATGTTGCGCGGCAACACCGACTCGTCGTTCTCACCGTAGTAACGCTTGCACAGTTCAACGATGGTGCGGCCCGCTTCCAGGAACAGCTGTTCACGATCACTGTGGGTGGCGAGGGTCGAACCGTTGCCCGGCAGGGCCAGGCCCAGGGCTTCGGTCAGGCAGTTCATCGAGTTGGCGGTGAACATGCCGGAGCACGAACCGCAGGTCGGGCAGGCGCTGCGCTCGTACTCGGCGACCTTTTCGTCAGAGGCACTGGAGTCGGCGGCGATCACCATGGCATCGACCAGGTCGAGGCCGTGGCTGGCGAGCTTGGTCTTGCCGGCTTCCATCGGGCCGCCGGAGACGAAGATCACCGGGATGTTCAGGCGCAGGGCGGCCATGAGCATGCCGGGGGTGATCTTGTCGCAGTTGGAAATGCACACGATGGCGTCGGCGCAGTGGGCATTGACCATGTACTCGACGGAGTCGGCGATGATCTCGCGGCTCGGCAGCGAATAGAGCATGCCGTCGTGGCCCATGGCGATGCCGTCGTCCACGGCGATGGTGTTGAACTCTTTCGCCACGCCGCCAGCGCGTTCGATTTCCCGGGCGACCAGTTGGCCCAGGTCCTTGAGGTGCACGTGACCGGGTACGAACTGGGTGAAGGAGTTGGCAATGGCGATGATCGGCTTCTTGAAGTCGTCATCCTTCATCCCCGTGGCGCGCCACAAGGCACGGGCGCCGGCCATGTTGCGGCCGTGGGTGGATGTTTTCGAGCGGTAATCAGGCATGGAGCACTCCGGGCGGCAAATCAGGTACTTATCAGGTATCAATGGGAAGTGAGCTTCTGTTGACCTCTGGAACACCCGTGTTTGCCCGTGTGTCCGGAAGTGGCCGCTGACCGTGCAGGATCGCTGCGCGCCTCGGCATGAGCTCATAAACCCGCCGGGGATGAATGGCGATGAATGTCGCGATTCTACACCGCTGGCGCCAGGATGAAATGACGCAAAGCGCTGATCGGATGCCAATGTCGCGTGCGGGATGACGACTGGCAATCGTCAACCTGCCAACAGCACCCTGTGGCGACGCCGGACCAGAGCGTTGAGGGCCAGCCCCAGCAGGCTCAGTGAGATCAGGTTCAGGGCCAGGGTGGTTTGCAGGGCCAGCGGGGTGAGGCTTAGGGTGGCGCTGGCCAACCCGCCGACAATGAAGATCAGCACACTGCCGGCCGAGGCTGACGTCCCGGCCTGATCGGGGAATATGTTCATGGCCCGGGTGTGGGCGGCGGCGCGGGCGATGGTGGTTCCGGCGGTGCACACGATCATGGGTAGCAACAAGGTGGTGACCGACAGGCCCAGGCGGCTGGCGAGAAGCAGCATCAGGACGCCCGCCGCGAGGATCAGGCAAAGACCGGTGATGATTTGTGTCTGCGAGTCGATCCGATTGCTCAGCACCGACGCCACCGCGCCCCCGCCGATGTAGGCCAGCCCATAGCCCAGCAATGCCAGCGAAAAAGCCTCGGGCGAAAGGTGTAGCTGGTCGATCAGGATCAGTGGCGAAATGACGATGAACGAGAAGTGGCAGGAAAACGCGAGCGCGGATGTGAGCCAATAGGCCATGAAACTGAAGTCGCTGCAGACCTTTGAATAGGCTGCGATGTAATCCAGGCGCCTGGGTTGGCCCACCGTGGCAGTGTGTTTCAGCAACAGGGCAGCGCCCACCCACACAGCGATGGCCAGGCCAATGAACACCAGGAAGCTGCCGCGCCAGCCCATCCAGCTTTGCAGCCCGGTGCCGGCCAGGGGCGAAAGCGAAATGAAAATGCCCCCGCAGGTGACCAGGAAGATCCGCAGTCGCTGCTGTTCCCGGGCGCTGAACAGGTCTTGGATCAGTGCCTGTGCCAGGACAAAACAACCACATCCCAGGGCCTGGACGACCCGAAAGAACAGAAAGGACCAGTAGCCGTCGGCGAGCACGCAACCTGTTGCGCCGATGGCGGACACCGTGATGCCGATCAGCAGCAGTTTTTTTCGCCCCATGACGTCGGAGAGCGGGCCGACCAGCAACTGTGAAAGGGCGATGCCCACCGCGAACAGGCTGACCGACAGGGCGATGTCCGACGATGAACTGTCAAAATGCTCGGAAAGGGCTGGGAAGGACGGCAGCACGACATCGATGGGAAAGACACTGAGCAATGTCAGCGCCAGCAATAAGCCGACGGTGGCAGGTTTGCCGGTCGCCACACGGTTTTGCGTATCAGTCATTGCCGGGTTCCAGAGCGTATTCAAAGGGTCGTGTTCAATCCTAATGGCGAATGCTTGTCTGGCACGGGGAGATTGAGTAGGAAGGCTCTGGTAATAACGTGGGGGTTCTCCTACAGGCTTCTGCTGTTCATTAACTTTTGTGTGAAAGCCCTGTCAGACGGGCAAAAAAAATCGCAGCCAAGGCTGCGATTTCGGTGTCGGGTGTGCGGGGCATGAGCGATGGCTCCAGCCCCGCCCTGCCTCAGCTGTTGGGCAACAACCGGCAGGTGATGCTCTTGATGTAGCGGGTCTCGGCGATGGCCGGGTGCACCGGATGGTCCGGCCCCTGACCGCCGCGTTCGAGCAACTGGATGTTGCGGTCCAGGTGGCGGGCGCTGGTCAGCAGGATGTTTTGCAGGTCGTCTTCGGGCAGGTGCATCGAGCACGAAGCGCTGACGAGGATGCCGTCCTTGGTCAGCAGGCGCATGGCTTGCTCGTTCAGGCGGCGGTAGGCGCCTTCGCCGTTTTTCATGTCTTTCTTGCGTTTGATGAACGCAGGTGGGTCGGCGACGATCACGTCGAAGCGTTCTTCGCTGGCCTTGAGTTCCTTCAAGGCTTCGAAGACGTCACCTTCGATGCAAGTCATTCTGTCGGCGAAACCGTTCAGGGCGGCGTTGCGCTCGACGCCATCGAGGGCGAAGCCCGAGGCGTCGACGCAGAACACCTCACTGGCGCCGAAAGCCGCCGCTTGCACGCCCCAGCCGCCGATGTAGCTGTACAGGTCGAGGACGCGCTTGCCTTTGGCGTAGGGGGCCAGGCGGGCGCGGTTCATGCGGTGGTCGTAGAACCAGCCGGTTTTCTGGCCTTGGATGACCGGCGCTTCGAATTTCACGCCGTTCTCTTCCAGCGCTACCCACTCCGGCACCAGGCCGAATACCGTGTCGACGTAGCGCTCGAGACCTTCGGCATCGCGGGCGGCGGAGTCGTTCTTGAACAGGATGCCGCTGGGCTTGAGCACCTGGGTCAGGGCGGCGATCACGTCGTCCTTGTGGGCTTCCATGGTGGCCGAGGCGATCTGCACCACCAGGATGTCGCCGAAACGGTCGACCACCAGGCCTGGCAGCAGGTCGGAATCGCCGTAGACCAGGCGATAGAACGGCTTGTCGAACAGGCGTTCGCGCAAGGACAGCGCCACATTGAGGCGATGCACCAGCAGGGATTTGTCCAGCGGCAGCTTCGCGTCACGGGACAGCAGGCGCCCGCAGATCAGGTTGTTGGGGCTCATCGCGACGATGCCCAGCGGCTTGCCGCCAGCGGCTTCGAGGATGGCCTGGTCGCCGGCCTTGAAACCGTGCAGCGGGGTAGCGGCTACGTCGATTTCGTTACTGTAGACCCACAAGTGGCCGGCGCGCAGGCGACGGTCGGCGTTGGCTTTGAGGCGCAGGCTGGGCAGGGACATGACGTCGCTCCGGAAAAAAAGAGCGGGAGTATACCGTGTTGCGGCGCTTGTCGGGCCTGAAGGACGATCGGTGGCCGGGCGGTGTATCGGATCCATCTTTAAGGGTTAGAATCGCCGCCTGATCCCGGAGTGTGTACCCATGTCCCAAGAGCTTTCCGCCGAACAGATCCAACAGTCCCTGCAAGGCATCAGCGTGCCGCCCCAGCCGCAGATCATGGTGGACCTGCAGATGGAGCAGTACATGCCCGACCCGGACCTGGAGACCATCGCCAAGTTGATCTCCCAGGACCCGGGCCTGTCGGGGGCGTTGCTCAAGATCGTCAACTCGCCGTATTACGGCCTGCGCAACAAGATCACCTCGATCCAGCGCGCGGTGAACCTGTTGGGCAGCCGGTCGATCATCAACCTGATCAACGCCCAGTCGATCAAGGGCGAGTTGCACGACGACGCCATCGTCACCCTCAATCGCTTCTGGGACACGGCCCAGGACGTGGCGATGACCTGCCTGACCCTCGCCAAGCGCGTCGGCCTGGACAACGGTGACGAAGCCTACGCATTGGGGTTGTTCCACGATTGTGGCGTGCCGCTGATGCTCAAGCAGTTCCCCGATTACATGGGTGTGCTGGAAGAGGCCTATGCCAATGCCAGTACCGAATGCCGGGTCGTGGATACAGAGAACCGCGTGTTCAACACCAACCATGCGGTGGTCGGCTACTACACCTCCAAGTCCTGGCGCCTGCCGGACCACGTCAGCCAGGCCATCGCGAACCACCACAATGCCCTGGCGATTTTCAGCGACGAGTCTTCGCGCAACAACAGCCTGCTGAAGAACCTGCTGGCGGTCTTGAAGATGTCCGAGAACATCTGCGCCTCGTACCGGGTGCTCGGTAACCAGGCCGTCGATCACGAGTGGGAGTGCGTCGGGCATCTGGTGCTCGATTACATCGGTTTGTCGGAATACGATTTCCAGACCCAGAAACAGGAAATCCGCGACCTCGCCACTCGCTAAGCGCCGGGCAACCCGCGCCGAGCTTCGCCTGATTTGAGAGCCCTATGCCAGAACTGCCGGAAGTCGAAACCACCCGCCGCGGGATCGCCCCGCATCTCAAAGGACAGCGGGTCAGCCGTGTGATCGTGCGCGACCGGCGTTTGCGCTGGCCGATCCCCGAAGACCTCGATGTGCGGCTTTCGGGCCAGCGCATCGTGCAGGTGGATCGGCGGGCCAAGTACCTGCTGATCAATGCCGAGGTCGGCACCCTGATCAGCCACCTCGGTATGTCTGGTAACCTGCGGCTGGTGGAGGTCGGCCTGCCCGCCGCCAAGCATGAGCATGTCGACATCGAGCTGGAGTCCGGCCTGGCCTTGCGTTACACCGACCCCAGGCGTTTCGGCGCGATGCTCTGGAGCCTGGACCCGCTCAATCACGAACTGTTGATTCGCCTCGGGCCGGAGCCGTTGACCGATCTGTTCGACGGTGAACGCTTGTTCCATCTTTCCCGCGGACGTTCCATGGCGGTCAAGCCGTTCATCATGGACAACGCCGTGGTGGTGGGCGTGGGCAATATCTATGCGACCGAAGCGCTGTTCGCCGCCGGCATCGATCCGCGCCGGGAAGCCGGAGGCATTTCCCGGGCGCGCTACTTGAAGCTGGCGATCGAGATCAAGCGCATCCTCGCCCATGCCATCGAGCGCGGCGGCACTACATTGCGGGACTTCATCGGCGGGGACGGCCAGCCCGGTTATTTCCAGCAGGAACTGTTCGTGTATGGCCGGGGTGGAGAGCTGTGCAAGGTCTGCGGCGCGGGGCTGCGGGAAATCCGCCTGGGCCAGCGCGCCAGTGTCTGGTGTCCACGCTGTCAGAGCTGAGCGGTCAGTTGATCTGTCCTACGGTCTATAGTCAGTAGTCATACTGTTTTTAGCCGAAGGATCGCACCATGAAACTGTTTCGACCTGTCGTTCCAGCGCTGCTGCTGACGGTCGCTTTGCCTGCCGTGGCGAACAACGGCAGCGGCGACCCGCGCTACACCATCCAGAATCCACCCGCCTACGCCATGATCGGCGACCTGCTGATCGCCCGGCCGCTGCTGCTCGCCGCCACGGTGATCGGTGCCGGGGCGTTCGTTGTGTCGTTGCCCTTTACCGCGCTGGGCGGTGGGGTGGGCGACGCGGGGAAAGCGCTGGTGGTGGACCCGGCGAAGGCCACGTTCGTGCGGTGCCTGGGGTGCGTCGGGGAGGGGTTTGAGCAGCAGGAGTGAGGCTTTTCGTACAGAGCCTACAAAACCACCCGGCTCAAGCCTTGCCGGTAATCCTGCGATACTTCTCCATCAACTGTTCTTCAGTCTCCGGATGGGCTTCGTCCAGCGGGATGCAATCCACCGGGCAAACCTGCTGGCACTGGGGTTCGTCGTAATGGCCGACGCACTGGGTGCACAGGTTCGGGTCGATGACGTAGATCTCTTCGCCCTGGGAAATGGCTTCGTTCGGGCATTCGGGTTCGCAGACGTCGCAATTGATGCAGTCGTCGGTGATGATCAGGGACATGCAAGCTCCTGCCGGGGCATTCGGCCCGGGCATCTGAAAACGTATGGGCGCAATTGTGCCGCATTGGCGAGCGCAGTGCACGCGGGTGCGATGGACTGCGCCGGGCTGCGAGACGAGTCGCAGCGCTTGCGAGTTACTTCTTGAAGCGCTCGGTCAGCGCATCGGCCACGACCGGATGGACGAACTTGGTGATATCCCCGCCCAGGGCCGCGATTTCCCGCACCAGGGTCGAGGAAATGAATGAATAACGTTCCGACGGGGTCAGGAACAGGCTTTCGACGTCGGGCGCCAGTTGGCGGTTCATGTTGGCCAGCTGGAACTCGTACTCGAAGTCCGAGACCGCGCGCAGGCCGCGCAGGAACACATTGGCGTTCTTTTCCTTGGCGAACTGCGCCAGCAGTGTCGAGAAGCCGACCACTTCCACGTTGGGCAGGTGCTGGGTGACCTCGCGGGCCAGTTCTACACGTTGCTCCAGCGGAAACAGCGGGTTTTTCTTCGGGCTGGCGGCGACGGCAATGATCACGTGGTCGAACAGGCGCGAGGCGCGTTCGACCAGATCGCCATGCCCCTTGGTAATAGGGTCGAAGGTACCTGGGTACAACACTCGGTTCATCGCGTCGTCCTGGCGGGAGTGCGTTGGGGAGTCGGATGGTATCGCAGCCTGCTACGGTCGGCCAAGTCGACTGTGGGATAAGGCGGCACTATAGACGCTGCGAATAAACCGGATCCTCATGGGTTTTTCAGGCGTTCGGCCAGGGCGCTCGCCAGTTTCGCCGTCAGCCCGTACACCGATAATTGCGGGTTCGCACCAATGCTCGTGGGAAACAGTGAACCGTCGTGGATCGACAGGTTGCCCAGTTGATGGTGACGACCGAGGCTGTCGGCCACGGCACTTCCGGGGTCTTCACCCATGGCGCAGCCCCCCATCACGTGGGCACTGCCCAGGCGCGTGCGGTACAAGGCCAGGTCCAGGCCGTCGATCAGGTTGCGGGCCTCGGCCAGGCGCTTCACATAGCGCGCATTGCTGTGCAGCGGCATGACCGCCCGGGCGCCGGCGGCGAACTGAATCTCGGCCATGCTGTGGAACGCCCGGCGCAAGCCGTCCCAGGCATAGGGCGAAACCTTGTAGTCGAGTACGGCGGAGCCATCGCTGCGCAATTCGACGGTTCCGCCGGGGCTGTCCGGATGGAAGCCGTCGCGCATCAGCGCCAGCATGGCGTGGGTGTGGGGCAGTCGGGACATGTGCAGAGCGTTCTCGGTGCCGTAGCCGCCCAAGAGCGTGGCGGCGAGGGCCGGGTGCAAGGGCGGGACTTCGAGCTTGTAGGACATTTTGCCCGTGGTTCCGTCCTGCCATTGGAAGTGATCGGAATAGATCGACTGCGGCGCGCCGTAGAACGGGTTGATGACTTCGTCGAACTGCCCGGCGGATATGTTCACCAGATGCAGGAACGTGCGTTTGCCCAGGCGTTCATGCGGGTCCGGTGCAGCGGAGCGCAACAGCAGCCCGGGGCTGTTGATACCGCCGCCGGCCAGCACGTAGTGCCGTGCCTTGACGACGATCCGCCGCCCGGTTGGCGCCACGCAGCGCGCGTCCATGGCCAGGCACTCCAGGCCGACGACGGCGTCGTTCTTGATCGTCAGCCGTTCGGCTCGGGCCAGGTAAAGCAGCGCGCCACCCTTGTCCAGGGCGGCCGGGATGGTGGTGACCAGCATCGACTGCTTGGCGTTGGTCGGGCAGCCCATGCCGCAGTAACCCAGGTTCCAGCAACCGCGGACATTGCGCGGGATGACATGCCAGCTGTAGCCCAGGCGCTCGCAGCCTTTGCGGATCACGTCGTTGTTGGCGTTGGGTGGAATCAGCCACGGCGCCACGCCCAGGCGTTGCTCCATGCGTTCGAACCAGGGGGCCATCTCGGCGGGGCCGTGTCCCTTGACGTTGTGCTCGGCGGCCCAATGCTCGAGCGTTTGCGTGGGCGTGCGGAAGCTGGAGGTCCAGTTGATCAGCGTGGTGCCGCCCACCGCTCGCCCCTGGAGGATGGTGATGGCGCCGTCCTTGCTCATGCGCCCGAGGCCTTCCTGGTACAGGCTGCTGTAGGCCTGGTCTTCAAGGAGCTTGAAGTCGCTGCTGGTCTTGAGCGGACCTTCCTCGATCAGCAATACGTCATAGCCCGCGGCGCTGAGGATTTCGGCGGTGGTGCCACCGCCGGCACCGCTGCCGACGATGGCCACGTCCGTTTCCAAGGTCAGGTCCTGGGTCAGCTCGGCGCCGTTGTAGGTGGTCCAGCCATGGGCCAAGCCTTCGCGGAAGAGATCGGGGACGGGCATGTTCGGGGGCTCTTATTGTTATGAGTTGATAAGGAAGGTCCCGCAGGTTTTGCTTGGGTTTTCAGACTGTTGGAGGCCCCGGATACCCACAATGCGCCCAGGCCTCGGGGCGGCTGTACCAAGCCATCATCACCAGTTGCAGCAATGAGTTGTGGCCTTGGCGCAACAGGTCGAGCGAGCTGTTTTCCCACCGGGCGAGGAACTGGTGAATGTCCTCGGCGCTGGCGCTTTCCCACGAGCCCCAGATGCCTGTCAGCGGTCCACGGGTGACGCCCAGGGTGAGTACGTCGAACAACTGGTGGGTGAGCTTGAGCATGGACGGGGACAGGTGGGCCAGGCCGGTGTCCAGATTTCGCAGGGTCGCGTCGCTGGCGACGGGGATCTGTTCGGCGATTACTGCGCCGTCCAGCATCACCGGGATGATGCTGCGCAGGAACGGCAGGTCGCTGTCGCGCAGGGCCATCAGGCCACTGGCCGGTTGGCTTGGCGAGCAACCGCTGAGGCTGACCCCCACGCCCACGGTGGCCAGGAACAGGCTGCTGCCGAGACTGAATTTCAGCAGGCCGCGCCGTGACAGCGCGGGTGTGTCGGTGAGGCTTGGGTTCATGATGGTGACTACCCGGGAAGACGCGCGTCAGCGGACAAACAGCTTCTGGATCAGCTTCTGCAAAGGTTTGCCGTAGGGCGGATAAATCAGCTTCGCGGCGTTGAAGCGCTGTTTGGCCAAGACGCCCTTGGCCTTGCTGAAGGTCAGGAAACCTTCGTGCCCGTGGTAATGCCCCATGCCCGAGGCGCCGATTCCGCCGAACGGCATGTCGTCCTGGGCGACGTGCAGCAGTGTGTCGTTCAGGCAGACACCACCGGAATGGGTTTCGTGGAGCACGCGCTGCTGTTCCGCCTTGTTGTAGCCAAAGTAGTAAAGCGCCAGTGGACGGGGTCGCCGGTTGATATAGGCAAAGGCCTGGTCCAGGTTTTCGTAGGGCACGATAGGCAGCAGCGGACCAAAGATTTCATCCTGCATGACGGTCATCTCGTCGCTGACGTTGAGCAGCACGCTGTGGGCCATGCGGCGGTCCTGGCCTTGTTCGAACAGCTCGATCAGCAACGCGCCCTTGCTGGTGGCGTCGCTGATATAGCCATTGAGTCGCGCCAACTGACGGTCGTTGATGATGGCGGTGTAGTCCGGGTTGTCCGCCAGGGTCGGATAAAACCGGCGAACCGCCTCGCGATAGGCTTCGACGAATTCAGCGACGCGGTTCTGTGGCACCAGCACGTAGTCCGGTGCCACGCAGGTTTGCCCGGCGTTCAGGGTCTTGCCGAAGGCGATACGTTCGGCGGCGTCCCTGGCAGGCACATCGACGGACACGATGGCGGGCGATTTTCCACCCAGTTCGAGGGTTACCGGGGTCAGGTTTTCAGCGGCGGCGCGCATCACGTGCTTGCCGATACTGGTGGCGCCGGTGAACAGCAGGTGATCGAAGGGCAGTCTGGAAAAGGCCATGCCGACCTCCGCCTCGCCCAGCACCACGCAGACCAGATCCTGGGGAAACACCCGGGCCAGCAGTTGCTTGAGCAGCAACCCGGTGGCCGGGGTCGCTTCGCTGAGCTTGAGCATCACTCGGTTGCCGGCCGACAGTGCTCCCACCAGCGGGCCGATAGCCAAGAACAGCGGATAGTTCCACGGCACGATGATGCCAACCACGCCCAGTGGCTGGTACACCACCTTGGCCGACGCCGGCTGGAAGGCCAGGCCCACCTTGCGTCGGGAAGGTTTCATCCAGCCTGTTAGGTGCCGGCGGGCGTAATGGATGCCATGCAGGCTGGGCATCAATTCGGCCAGCAGGGTTTCGTCGGCGCTGCGATGGCTGAAATCCTGGCGGATGGCGTCGATCAGGGCCTGGCGTTCGTTACTCAGCACCTCCTGCAATGCCTTGAGCCATTGTCGGCGTTGTTCGGCCGCAGGCATCGGATGGGCGGTGTAGGCTTGGCGCTGGGCTTCGAAGAGCGCGCGCAGTTCGCCCGGTTGCAGTTGAGATTCATGCAGGTAAGCGACGTCGGCAGGCATTGTCGGCCCCGGATTATTATTGGAGTGGGTGCTTTTTAGAGCTATAACTCTAAAAAGTCAAATGACATCCGTAAAGGGCTTTGGGGTTGTGCTACGACCGATAGGTCGTAAGATGCCTTTCAATGCCTTCGACGAATTAAAGTCCAAATCATGGCCACACGAATAAAAACCAGCGAGCGCATCGTGCAGAACAGCCTGGAGCTGTTCAACCAGCAGGGCGAGCGCAGCGTCAGTACCAACCACATTGCCGCTCATATGGACATGTCGCCGGGCAACCTCTATTACCACTTCCCTAACAAGCAAGCGATCATCGCCGTGCTGTTCAGTGAATACGAGAACCTGGTGGACAGCTTCCTGCGGCCTCCCCAGGGGCGTGCGGCCACGGTGGAAGACAAGCGTTTCTATTTGCAGGAGTTGTTGGCCGCGATGTGGCGCTACCGCTTCCTGCACCGGGACCTGGAACATCTGCTCGACAGCGATCCGGACCTGGCCGCGCGCTACCGGCGGTTTTCCCAGCGCAGCCTGATCCATGGCACCGCAATCTACGAGGGGTTCGTCGCCGCCGGCATCCTGAAGATGGACCGCGTGCAGATCGAGTCCCTGACGCTCAACGCCTGGATCATCCTCACCTCGTGGGTGCGGTTCCTGTGCACCACGCGGGAGAACTTCAGCCACCTGAGCGAACAGGCCATCAAGCGGGGCGTGTACCAGGTGTTGGTGCTGGAAGCCGGTTTCGTGACCGACCAGGCCCGCGAAGCGGTGGATGCGCTGTGCAAGGAGTTTTATGTACCACTGGCCCAGACCCTGGAGGATGGGCAGTAGGCCTAGGCGCTGTCTGAAAAGCCTTGATACTCGGTGATGCTGCGTTAAAAACCGCCTCACCTTCGTCTCAAGACTTTTCAAACAGAGCCTGGGATTGGACTTTCGATTTTCGCCAAAGGAGCTAGCCCACCATGCCGATTGCGCAACTCATCAGCCCCCAAGCCCTCGAACAGAGACGATCCCAACCCGGGTTGGTGATCCTCGATTGTCGCTTTGCCCTGGAGGACCCGGATTATGGCCAGCGCAGTTATGCCGAGGGCCACATTGCGGGTGCGTCGTTCGCGGACCTTGAACGTGACCTGAGCGGGCCGGTGACCAAGGGTGTGACCGGGCGTCATCCGCTGCCCGAGCCCGGGGCTTTGATAGCGCGCCTCCAGTCCTGGGGTATCGACAACGACAGCGAGATCGTGCTCTACGACGATGGCCCCGGCGCCTACGCCGCGCGGGCCTGGTGGCTACTGGCCTGGCTGGGTAAGCGCGAGGGTGTGTTCATCCTCGACGGCGGACTCAAGGCCTGGCACGCCGCCGGCTTGCCTTTGAGTCTCGATCCCCCTGCTGGCCGTCGGGGGACATTCAGCGGCGCGCCGGACGCTACCCTGCTGCTCGACGCACAAGCGCTGCAACGACGCCTGGGTCAATCGGACATGACCTTGCTGGACGCCCGCGCGCTGCCGCGTTTCAAGGGTGAAGTCGAGCCGATTGACCCCATAGCTGGGCACATACCGGGGGCGCAATGCGCCGCATTCACCGACAACCTGGGCGGTGACGGGCGCTTCCTGCCGGCCGACCAGCTCAAGCAGCGCTTCGCCGAAAAACTGGGTGCACGCTCACCCACCGATCTGGTGGCCTATTGCGGCTCCGGCGTGACGGCGTGCCATAACCTCTTTGCCTTGTGCCTGGCCGGGTATCCCCTGGGGAAACTGTACGCCGGGTCGTGGAGTGAATGGATCAACGATCCCCGGCGGGGCGTGGCGACGGGGGAATAAGCTGTAGGGGTAGGCTTGCCCCATAGGGGTTATTCCGTCGGAGGGTTCTACGCTCGGCCATGGCCCAGGCTGGCCAACCAATGGGGAATCCGCCGCTCCAGGTAATACCCCGGACGCCGCAAGGAGCCTTCGACGAAACCCACATGCCCACCTCGTGCATGGAGTTCGAATCGGGTAGAGGCGGATAACTCGCCGGGTTCGGGCAGGCTGTGGGGAAATACGAAAGGGTCGTCGGCAGCCTGGATGACCAGCGTCGGCGTACTGATTCCACCCAGGAAATATCGACTGGAGGCGCGACGGTAATAGTCCGCCGCGTCCGAAAAACCGTGCAGAGGAGCCGTTACCCGGCCGTCGAAGTCCCAGAAGGTCCGCATGTTCTCCAAGGGGCCCAGTGCGGTGAGGGTTTGCAGCCCTTCGTGGCGCCCATCGTGCTGGAACTTGCGCTGCTTGTTGCGCACGTAGGTCACCAACGAGCGCATGAAATGCGCCTGGTAGAACCTGGAGAAGCCCTGGCCGATGCGGTCTGCGCACTGGTCGAGGCGAAACGGCACCGAAACGGCCACCGCGCCTTGCAGCTGGCTGTTGTGGCCGGTCTCTCCCAGGTGCTTGAGCAGCACGTTGCCGCCCAGTGAATAACCCACTGCAAACAAGGGGGCCAAGGGCCGGCAGGCCCGCAGATGAGCGATGGTGGCTGCCAGGTCCTCGCTGACGCCTGAGTGATAGCTGCGCGGCAGCAGGTTCGGCTCGCCCGAGCAGCCGCGCCAGTTCAACGCGACACTGGCCCAGCCCCGGTTGCCGAGGGCTTGTTGCAGACCCGCCACATACGGCGAGTTGGATGAGCCGGTCAGCCCGTGAAGCACCAATACCACCGGGGCCTTGACGTTGTGAGGGCCGTGCCAGTCGAGGTCGAGGAAATCCCCGTCATCCAGCCACAGCCGCTCGCGCTCGCGCTCGATGGGTGTGGTTTTGCGCCATAGGGGGCCCCACAAGGTTTGCAAGTGTGGATTGCCAAGGCCCAGGGCGGGGACGAAATGTTCAGGGACGGCAGGCACAATCACTCTCGATGCAAGGGGCGGCCGTTTAGTCCATGTCCTTTGTCAAACGCTGCCACAACGCGTAATACACCCGTCCGGACTTCTGCTCGCGATGCAGGCGCCAATTTCCCGGCAAGCCCAATGTGGACGGGGCGGTCTCGCTTTCAGTGTAGACCCAGGCATCCTCGGCCAGCCAATACCGCTCCTCGAGTAACGTGCACACCGTCGGCAACAGATTCTGATTGAAGGGCGGGTCGAGGAACACCAGGTCGAAGGGGGTCGCCGGCTGGCTGTCGAGGTAGCGCAGCGCGTCGGCGGTCTGCACCTGGCCGACGGTGCAGCGCAGCGTGCCCAGGTGTTCTTTCAGGCTGGAGACCGCCAGGCTGCTGGCGTCCAGCGCCTGGCCCATGGCGGCGCCACGTGACAGCGCCTCGAGAAACAGCGCGCCGCTGCCGGCGAACGGGTCGAGCACCCGGGCACCTGCCACGTAGGGCGCCAGCCAGTTGAACAGGGTCTCGCGGACCCGGTCCGGGGTGGGGCGCAGACCGGGGGCGTCGGGGAAGCTCAGGCGTCGACTGCGCCATTCACCACCAATGATGCGCAACTGGTTCACGCCATTGTGAGTGGGTTTCTTGCTGGAATTCGATGGACGGGCCATTAATGCTCCGGGACTCCGAGCGGTTGCTCGGCAGGTTTGTCAGAAGGGGCCGGCAGCGGTTTCTGCGCAACGGTCGGGCCGGCGGTGACGATGACCATTTTGTCCGTGCTCAAATGTTTGTTCAGGGCAGCCTTGACCTGCTCCACGGTCAGCGTCTGGGACTGGCGCATGAAATCCTCCAGGTAGCTCAGCGGCAAGTCATAGAACCCCATGGCTCCGAGCTGGCCGACGATATCGGCGTTGCTGGCGGTGGACAGGGGAAAGCTGCCGGCCAGCTCACGCTTGGCGTCGTCGAGTTCTTTCTGGGTAGGACCATCCCTGAGGTAGTCGGCGAACACGTCCTGCACCAGTTTCAAGGTGCCTTCGCTCATCTCGGCACGGGTTTGCAGGTTGATCATGAAGGGACCGCGGGCCTGCATCGGCGTGAAGCCGGAGTATACGCCGTAGGTCAGGCCACGCTTTTCCCTGACCTCGGACATCAGCCGCGTGCCGAAACCGCCGCCGCCCAAGATCTGGTTGCCCAGGGATACGGCGGCGTAATCCGGGTCGTCCCGGTCGATACCCAGTTGGGCCAGCAGCAGGTTGGTCTGCTTGGACGGGAATTCGATATGGCTGACGCTCGGGCTCGGCTCCACCGGCGCCGGGGTCTTTGCCAGTGCGGGACCTTTGGGGAGCGCTGCAGATACCTGACCGGCAATCGCTTCGGCCTCGGCGCGGGACAAGTCGCCCACCAATGCAATCACCGCGTTGCTGGCGGTGTAGGCCTTGGCGTGGAAGGCTCGCAATTGAGCCAGTGT
Source organism: Pseudomonas citri (assembly GCF_025336485.1). Lineage (GTDB taxonomy): Bacteria > Pseudomonadota > Gammaproteobacteria > Pseudomonadales > Pseudomonadaceae > Aquipseudomonas > Aquipseudomonas citri. Next base: position 188,371 of record NZ_JAODAB010000006.1, read on the forward strand.
AATCGGCGGGATGCTTTCGGCGGTGCCGTCGCTGGAGTGGGCATACGGATGGTCGCCGTACAGGCGCTTCATCAATTCCAGGCCCGCCAGCTTGCCGGGGTTCTGCTTCTGATATTCGAAGCCCGCCAGCATCTGGTTCTTGATGCGGGCGAAGGAGTCGGCCGGGAAGGTCGGTTTACCGACGACGTCGGCGAACAACTTCAAGGCCGGCTCACGCTTGTCCACTGCGCTGAGGCTGCGCAGCGAGGCCAGGGCCATGTCCCGCAACGCACCGTTGCCAAAGTCTGCGCCGAGGCTCTCGAACCCTTGGGCGATGGCGCTGACGTCCTTGCCCGCCACGCCTTCGTTGAGCATCGCGTTGGTCAGCAGCGCCAGGCCCGGCGTGCCACCGTCCTGGCTGCTGCCGGCGGCGAAGGTCAGGCGCAGGTCGAACATCGGCAGCTCACGGGCTTCTACAAACAGCACCTTGGCGCCGTCGGCGGTTTTCCAGGTCTGTACGTCAAGCTGGCGGTGGCTGGGGGCCTTGTCGTCCAGTTCGGCCAGTGATTGCAGTTTGTTGCCGGATTTGGCCTTGTCCAGGGCCTGGCTGGCCGTCACGCCCGTGGTGGGCGCCAGGTAGAACGCCAAGGATCCGGCCAGGGCCAGGACGGCCACGCCGATCAATACCAGGCGCGGTGATTTACGCTCACTCATGAGCCTTTTCCTCGGGCAGGATGTGGGCAACGCTCAGGCGCGAGCGGGTGAAATACAGCTGGGCTGCCTTCTGGATGTCTTGCGGGGTCACGCTTTGCAGGTCGGCGAGCTCGGTGTCCATCAGCTTCCAGGACAAGCCGACGGTTTCCAACTGGCCGATAGCCGTGGCCTGGCTGGTGATCGAATCGCGTTCGTACACCAGGCCGGCGATGACCTGGGCGCGCACACGTTCCAGCTCTTCGGCGGTGGGGGCGGTGCTCTTCAACTGGTCGAGCAGGCGCCACAGGCCGGCTTCGGCCTGCGCCATGGTTTTGTTTTTCTGGGTATTGGGTGCGGCCGACAACGTGAACAACGAATCGCCACGGGTGTAGGCGTCGTAGCTCGACGAACCGCCCGACACCAGTTCTTCGCCGCGCTCCAGCTGGGTCGGGATCCGACCGCTGTAGCCGCCGTCCAACAAGGCCGAGATCAGCCGCAGGGCATTGACCAGGCGCTTGTCCGTTGCCGTGGCGATGCTGGGCACGTTGAAGGCCAGCATCAGGCTCGGCAACTGTGTCTGCACATGCAAGGTGATCTGGCGTTCACCCGGCTCGGCCAGTTCCAGTGGGATCTTCGCCGAAGGCACGTCACGCCGGGCAATGGGGCCGAAATAACGTTGGGCCAGGGTCTTGACCTCGTCCGGTGTCACGTCGCCGACCACCACCAGGGTCGCGTTGTTCGGCACGTACCAGGATTCGTACCAGTGACGCAGCTCCGTTACCGTCATCCGGTCCAGGTCGGCCATCCAGCCGATGGTCGGGGTGTGGTAGCCGCTGGCCGGGTAGGCCATGGCCTTGAAACGCTCGAAGGCCTTGGACATCGGCTTGTCGTCGGTGCGCAGGCGGCGCTCTTCCTTGATCACTTCGATCTCGCGGCTAAACTCCTCCGGCGGCAGGCGCAGGCTGGCCATGCGGTCGGCTTCCAATTCGAAGGCCACGCCCAGGCGGTCCCGGGCCAGTACCTGGTAATAGGCGGTGAAATCGTCGCTGGTGAAGGCATTTTCTTCGGCGCCCAGGTCGCGCAGGATCAACGATGCCTCGCCGGGGCCGACTTTCTCGCTGCCCTTGAACATCATGTGTTCCAGGGCATGGGACAACCCGGTCTGGCCAGGCGTCTCGTAACTGGAGCCGACCTTGTACCAGACCTGGGAGACCACCACTGGGGCCCGATGGTCCTCGCGCACCACGACCTTCAGGCCGTTGTCGAGGATGAATTCATGGGTGGGTTGTGGGTCGGCAGCCAGGACTGAAAACGGCAGGCAGACTGTGCTGAGCAGCAGGCCTGCGGCGCGGCGGGCAAGGGCATTCATTCGTGTTTAAACCTGTTGGGCTGCCCGCTAGGTCTTAGCGTCGGCGGGCGAGAGGGTGCTAGGATAACGGTCCGTTTTACTGGCGGCCACGCCTATCGGGCCTTTTATCGGCCTGGGGTTGTCCGGGTTTTTCGCAGAAGCAGCGGGTTTGCTCGTTGATCCCTGCGTTTTCGCCGATGATGCCGTGCCAGTCCTGAGTAAAAAACGACCGCGGGGTGTCCAGGGGACATTTCGACAATCTGTTGCGCGTGAACAAGCTGGATGAAACGCAGTCTGTTCAGCATCGAATTTTTTATCACCGAGGCGCCCCGTGGCGCGTCGCTACCGTGAGATAGCCGTCCTCCATGTTTGGTTCCAACGACGACAAGAAGACCCCAGCTGCGGCTGGCGAGAAAAAAGGCCTGTTCGGATGGCTGCGCAAGAAGCCGCAGGAAACCGTCGTCGAACAGCCACAACCGACGCCTGAGCCCGCCGCCGAACAGCCGGTCGAAGAGGCGGCGCCCATCGTCTTGCCGTTGGCCGAGCCGGTGCTGCAACCGGTCGAGCCGGAGCCTGTCGTCGAGCCGCTGGCTGAACAGCATCCGCCCCGGCCCGCCGAACCTGCTGCCTGGCTGACCCTGCCGGTGGCGGAAGAACCGGTGGCGCTGGTTGAAGACGCCCAGGCCCCACACATCACCCCGCCGATTCCGCCCCTGGTGCAACCTGTCGCGGCGATGCCTGTGGAGCCGATTGTCGAGGCTCCGGTGCAAGCCAGCGCACCGGCGGCGCCTGCGCCGGTCGTCGAGCCAGAGCCCGCGGCGGAGCAAAGCAAGCTCGGCTTCTTCGCCCGACTCAAGCAAGGCCTGTCCAAGACCAGCGCCAGTATTGGCGAAGGCATGGCCAGCCTGTTCCTGGGCAAGAAAGTCATCGATGACGAATTGCTGGACGATCTCGAAACCCGCCTGCTGACTGCGGATGTCGGTGTGGAGGCCACCTCGGTGATCATCCAGAGCCTGACGCAGAAAGTGGCACGCAAGCAGCTGACCGATGCCGATGCGCTGTACAAGTCCCTGCAAGGTGAGCTGACCAACATGCTCAAGCCGGTGGAACAGCCGCTGGTGATCACCTCGCAGAACAAACCGTTCGTGATCCTGGTGGTGGGCGTCAATGGCGCCGGCAAGACCACCACCATCGGCAAGCTGGCCAAGAAGCTGCAGTTGGAGGGCAAGAAGGTCATGCTCGCCGCTGGCGACACCTTCCGCGCCGCGGCGGTCGAACAATTGCAAGTGTGGGGCGAGCGCAACAGGATCCCGGTGATCGCCCAGCACACCGGCGCCGACTCTGCCTCGGTGATCTTCGATGCCGTCCAGGCCGCCAAGGCCCGTGGCATCGATGTGCTGATCGCCGACACGGCCGGTCGCCTGCACACCAAAGACAACCTGATGGAAGAGTTGAAGAAGGTCCGCCGGGTGATTGGCAAGCTCGACGTCGACGCGCCCCACGAGGTGTTGTTGGTGTTGGACGCCGGCACCGGCCAGAACGCTATCAACCAGGCCAAGCAGTTCAACCAGACCGTCGAACTGACCGGCCTGGCGCTGACCAAGCTCGACGGCACGGCCAAGGGCGGGGTGATTTTCGCCCTGGCCAAGCAATTCGGCCTGCCGATCCGCTACATCGGCGTGGGCGAGAGCATCGACGATTTGCGCACCTTTGAAGCCGAGCCTTTTGTCCAGGCTCTGTTCGCCGAGCGGGAGCACTCATGATTCGTTTCGAACAGGTCGGTAAACGCTATCCGAACGGTCACGTCGGCCTGCATGAGCTGAGCTTTCGGGTCCGTCGGGGCGAATTTCTGTTTGTCACCGGCCATTCCGGCGCCGGTAAAAGCACCTTGCTGCGCCTGTTGCTGGCGATGGAGCGGCCCACCAGCGGCAAGTTGCTGCTGGCCGGCCAGGACCTGAGCACCATCAGCAACGCCCAGATCCCGTTCCTGCGACGGCAGATCGGCGTGGTGTTCCAGAATCATCAGTTGCTGTTCGACCGCACCGTGTTCAACAACGTGGCGTTGCCATTGCAGATCCTTGGCTTGTCCAAGGCCGAGATCAGCAAGCGCGTGGATTCGGCCCTGGAGCGCGTGGCCCTGTCGGACAAGGCCGAGCTGTACCCGGGTGACTTGTCCACCGGCCAACAACAGCGGGTCGGCATCGCCCGCGCCATTGTCCACCGTCCGGCCTTGCTGCTGGCGGACGAACCCACCGGTAACCTCGACCCGCGTCTGGCGGCGGAAATCATGGGCGTATTCGAAGACATCAACCGTTTGGGCACCAGCGTGCTGATCGCCAGTCACGACCTGGCGTTGATCGCTCGCATGCGTCACCGCATGCTCACCTTGCAGCGCGGTCGCTTGATCGGTGACGGGGAGGCTGGCGTATGAGCGCAACCCGCAGTCCGAAAGTGGCCGAGCGTGTGGCTCCGAAGGCCTCCGACCCGCAGCCGCAAAAGAAAAAGCGCGATGACGACGATGGCCCGGACTTCGCCACGCTGCTCAGCGCCTGGATCGAAAGCCACCGCGCCAGCCTGCTCGACAGTCTGCGGCGCCTGGGCAAGCAACCCATTGGCAGTTTCTTTACCTGCATGGTGATGGCCGTGGCGCTGAGCTTGCCCATGGGGCTGTCATTACTGCTGAGTAATGTCGAGCGCCTGGGGGGATCCTGGCAGCGCGCGGCACAGATTTCCCTGTACCTGCAACTGGAGGCGACGCCGGGCGAAGGCCAGGCTTTGCGCGGGCAGATCAAGGTCATGCCAGGGGTGGCCGATGCCGAATACATCGGCCGTGACCAGGCGCTGGAGGAGTTCCAGCAGCAATCCGGCCTGGGCGAAGCCCTGCGGGAGTTGCCGGAAAACCCCCTGCCGGGCGTGGTGCTGGTGACGCCGAAGGAGGTCGATAAGCCAACTCTTGAAGCATTAAGACAAAGACTTTCCGAATTGCCGAAGGTGCAACAGGCGCAACTTGATCTAGTCTGGGTCGAGCGTCTTGCGGCGATACTCAAGCTCGGCGACCGGTTTGTCTTCGGCCTGACGGTGCTCCTGGTGTCTGCATTACTTTTGGTGATAGGCAATACCATTCGTCTTCATATTGAAAACCGCCGCACCGAGATAGAAGTGATTAAACTCGTCGGCGGCACGGACAGTTATGTACGCAGGCCCTTCCTTTATATGGGCGCGCTGTATGGCTTCGGCGCCGGGATCCTGTCCTGGGGTGTATTGGCGTTCGGCCTGGACTGGCTGAACGATGCGGTAGTGGGGTTGGCTGGTTTGTACGGCAGCGATTTCTCGCTGGCCGGTGTGCCAGTCGCCGACGGTCTGTCGCTCTTGCTTGGCGCGGTGCTGTTGGGTTATATCGGTGCATGGATTGCGGTAGCACGCCACCTGCGGGAGCTTGCACCAAAATAGTTTTTTTTGCGCGTATTGACCTTTCGGTTTTTGTGGGAACTTGCCTTGCGGTTCCCGGTCAATTTTCGCAGTGCTGAACTGCACGAGTTATGTGAGTCGGAGGTTTTTTCGTATGACCACTTCTTTGCAACCTGCTTATGCCTTGGTCCCGGGTGCGAACCTGGAGGCCTATGTGCACACGGTGAACAGCATTCCATTGCTGACGCCTGAGCAGGAGCGTGAACTGGCCGAGAGTCTCTACTATGAGCAGGATCTTGAGGCGGCTCGGCGGATGGTGCTCGCCCACCTGCGTTTTGTCGTACATATCGCCCGTAGCTATTCCGGCTACGGGCTGGCCCAGGCCGACCTGATCCAGGAAGGCAACGTAGGCCTGATGAAGGCGGTCAAGCGTTTCAACCCGGAAATGGGTGTGCGCCTGGTGTCGTTTGCGGTGCACTGGATCAAGGCGGAAATCCACGAGTTCATCCTGCGCAACTGGCGCATCGTGAAAGTCGCGACCACCAAGGCCCAGCGCAAGCTGTTCTTCAACCTGCGCGGCCAGAAGAAGCGTTTGGCCTGGTTGAACAACGAGGAAGTCCATCGCGTGGCGGAAAGCCTGGGGGTGGAACCTCGGGAAGTGCGTGAGATGGAAAGCCGCCTGACCGGCCAGGACATGGCCTTCGACCCGGCTGCCGAAGCGGACGACGACAGCGCTTTCCAGTCACCAGCCAATTACCTGGAAGACCACCGGTACGACCCGGCGCGTCAACTGGAGGATGCGGACTGGAGCGATAACTCCAACAGCAGCTTGCACGAAGCCTTGGAAGTGCTGGACGAACGTAGCCGCGACATCCTCTACCAGCGTTGGTTGGCTGAGGAAAAAGCCACGCTGCACGACCTGGCGCAGAAGTACAACGTATCGGCCGAGCGGATTCGCCAGCTTGAGAAGAGTGCGATGAACAAGCTCAAGATGTCGATCGCCGCCTGACGGTGGTAGCCACATGAAAAACGCCCCGATCAGTGATGATCGGGGCGTTTTTGTTCGTGTCCGATGTTCAAGTCCACGCGGCTCCTGTGGGAGCAAAGCTGAACTCCCACAGGCTCGCTCCCATAAGGGAACTGAGGTGTTGCGGTTACTGCGCCCAGGGCGCTCGGCGGGCGTTGTTGAGGCCCAGCAGATAACTGTCGCCGCCCAATTGACTCATCTGCTGGCGAATCCAGCTCGCGCGCCGCAGCACATACGGGCTTGGCCGACTGGCGCTCCACGCGCGCGGGTTGGGCAGTACGGCCGCCAGCAGGCTGGCCTGCTGGCGGGACAAGGCGCTGGCGCCTATCCGGAAATGATGTCGCGCTGCCGCTTCGGCGCCGAACACTCCGTCATCCCACTCGACGCTGTTGAGGTACACCTCGAGGATCCGCTGCTTGGGCCAGAACACTTCTATCAACGCGGTGAACCAGGCTTCCAGGCCCTTGCGCAGCCAACTGCGGCCCGACCACAGGAACAGGTTCTTGGACACTTGCTGGCTGAGGGTGCTGGCGCCGCGAATCGAGCCGCCGCGCCCGTTGTGAGCAAACGCGGCCTGGATGGCACTGATATCGAATCCCCAATGTTCGGGGAATTTCTGGTCCTCGCCGGCAATCACCGCCACCTTGAGGTTGTCGGAGATCTGGTCCCAGGGCTGCCAGGTACGTTGCAGGTCAATCGGCTCGCCGCTGAACCACGATTCAACCTTGCGCTCGATCATCAGCGCCGTGAACGGTGGGGGGACTACGCGAAACAACAGCACCAGCGCAACGCTGCCAATGGCGAACCATAGCAGTGCCTTGAGGAGTCGTGGAAACAATGTACGCAGCATAGAGATAGCTTGGCCGAACCGGTCGAGCGGGCCATTATACAGACCCTGCCGACCGAGTCTGACTGGAGTTCTCATGCTGCGTAGCTTTCTGATGCTGGCTGCTTTTTTTGGCTTCACTGGCGTGGCGCTGGGAGCGTTCGCCGCCCATGGCCTGAAAAACCGCCTGAGCGCCGATTACCTGGCGATTTTCCACACTGGCGTTACCTACCAACTGGTGCACACTCTGGCATTGCTGGGCGTCGCGCTGCTGGCCACGCACATCCCCGGCCGCATTGTCACCTGGGCCGGAATCTCATTCGTGATCGGTATCCTGTTGTTCTCCGGCAGCCTTTACCTGCTCACCCTGACCGGCATCAGCAAACTCGGCATCATCACCCCGTTTGGTGGCATGGCGTTCCTGATCGGCTGGCTCTGCCTGGGGCTCGCCGCCTGGCGCCTGCAAGTTGCCGCTTGAAGCTTGCAGCTTGTAGCTGACCAAGGGACTTGGGTCACCCAGACTGATCGGGCTAGAATGCCAGCCCCTAAAAATGATGGCGGCATCCGGCATGCGCATTCAATTGAACGGCGAACCCTTTGAACTGCCCGACGGTGAAACCGTTGCGGCCCTGCTGACCCGTCTGGAATTGACCGGACGCCGCGTCGCGGTGGAGCTCAATCTGGATATCGTCCCGCGCAGCCAGCACGCCGACACCGCGTTGAACGACGGCGATTCGGTCGAAGTGGTCCACGCCATCGGTGGCGGCTAGTCGCCTCGGTTTCACAGCATTTCGCAAGAACCTCACCCCTACAGAGGATTTCCCATGAGCATCGTTCGTAGCGACAAGCCTTTCGTCCTGGCCGGTCGTACCTACCAGTCGCGCTTGCTGGTTGGTACCGGCAAATACCGCGACATGGAAGAAACCCGCCTGGCCATCGAGGCTTCGGGCGCGGAAATCGTGACCGTCGCGGTACGCCGGACCAATATCGGCCAGAACCCGGGCGAACCGAACCTGCTGGATATCCTGCCGCCGGATCGCTACACCATCTTGCCGAACACCGCAGGCTGCTTCGACGCCATCGAGGCCGTGCGCACCTGCCGCCTCGCCCGCGAGCTACTCGACGGCCACAACCTGGTGAAGCTGGAAGTGCTGGCCGACCAGAAGACCCTGTTTCCCAACGTGATCGAAACCCTCAAGGCTGCCGAAACCCTGGTCAAGGAAGGTTTCGACGTGATGGTGTACACCAGCGACGACCCGATCATTGCTCGTCAGTTGGCGGAAATCGGCTGCATCGCGGTCATGCCGCTGGCTGGCCTGATCGGTACTGGCCTGGGGATCTGCAACCCGTACAACCTGCAGATCATCCTTGAAGAAGCCAAGATCCCGGTGCTGGTGGATGCCGGTGTCGGTACCGCCTCCGACGCCACCATCGCCATGGAGCTGGGTTGCGAAGCGGTGTTGATGAACTCTGCCATCGCCCATGCCCAGCAGCCGATCCTGATGGCCGAAGCCATGAAACACGCCATCGTGGCGGGTCGCCTGGCTTACCTGGCCGGGCGCATGCCGAAAAAACTTTACGCCAGCGCCTCCTCGCCGCTGGATGGTCTGATCAAGTAAGAGCCATTGATGACTGAATCGAACGACACGCCTGTCTTGCCAGAAGAAGGTGAAGAGCGCCAACACCGGCGCATCAAGAGTTTCGTGATGCGCGCCGGGCGTATGACTGAAGGCCAGCAACGCGGCCTGGAACAGGGCGCGCCGCGGTTCGTGCTGCCCCTGGCCGATGCGCCGGTGGATTTTGACCAGGTGTTTGGCCGCTCGGCTCCGCGCTCGCTGGAAATCGGCTTCGGCATGGGCCACTCGCTGCTGGAGATGGCCGCTGCCGCGCCGGAGCAGGATTTCATCGGTGTGGAAGTGCACCGTCCCGGCGTAGGTGCGTTGCTCAACGGCGTGCTGACCCAAGGGCTGACCAACCTGCGGGTCTATGATTGCGACGCCATCGAAGTGCTCAACCGCTGTGTGGCCGACAACAGCCTCGACCGGCTGATGTTGTTCTTCCCGGACCCTTGGCACAAAAGCCGTCACCACAAGCGCCGTATCGTCCAGGCGTCGTTCGCCGAGCTGGTGCGTAGCAAGTTGAAGGTCGGCGGTGTGCTGCACATGGCCACCGACTGGGAACCCTACGCCGAATACATGCTGGAAGTGATGAACGCCGCCCCGGGCTATCGCAACCTGGCCGAGGACGGCAAATGCGTCCCACGCCCGGCCGAACGGCCGATCACCAAGTTCGAACGCCGTGGCGAACGGCTTGGTCATGGGGTGTGGGATTTGAAGTTCGAGAAGTTGTCTTAAGCATTACTCAATAAAAACAGTGGGAGCAAAGCTTGCTCCCACTGTTTTTTTTGGGTTGTGCCCGGGATCAGCGCCGATCCGCCACCACCCCAATCAGCACCAACACCACCAGTAGCACTGGCGCCAGGCTGTAGTTGTTGAACTGGCTCAGCCCCCGCACCACCCATGGCGTGGCATAGATCAGCGCGGCACCGCTGCCGATCATGCACAGCAGGGCGATCAACGGGACGCGCAAGGCACCGGCGATGCTGCCCAGGCGCTGTTCGATCCAGCCCTTGATGTCGGCGCCAAACAGCACCAACAGGCAACCGACCAGGGCCAGGGAGATTTCCGACAGGTTACTGCGGCTCCAGCGGGACACGGTGGCGAGCAGGTCGAGTACCAGATCCATTCGATTTCCTTGTGTTGATCAGCTCAGAAAATTCTGCAGCAGGTCGTTGAGAAACAGTTGCCCGCGTTCGGTGGCCACCAGGCGTGACGGTTCGACCTGCAACAACCCGCTTTGTTCGGCTTCGCGCCGGCCTTCGGCGAGGCTTTGCAGGGGCAGTCCCGTGCGCTCGGGGTAGAGCCGCGCCTCCACGCCTTCGGTCAGGCGCAGGGCGTTCATCAGGAACTCGAACGGCAGTTCTTCGTTGGCCAGGGTTTTCTCACCGGCCAGGAAGCGTTTGGCCGGGTTGAGGTAGTCCTTGGGCAGGCGCGTCTTCCAGGTGCGCACGATGCGCCCGTCCGGATGGCTGAGCTTGCCGTGGGCGCCGGCGCCGATGCCGATGAAATCACCGAAGCTCCAGTAATTGAGGTTGTGCCGCGCCGCCCGACCGGGTTGGGCGTAGGCCGAGACTTCGTATTGAACGTAGCCATGCTCGGCCAGCAGCGCTTGCCCCGCTTCCTGGATGTCCCACAGGGTGTCGTCTTCTGGCAAGGTCGGTGGCTGGTTCCAGAACACCGTGTTCGGCTCCAGCGTCAGCTGGTACCAGGACAGGTGGGTCGGTTTCAGCGCGATGGCCTGGCGCAGGTCGCTCAGGGCGTCGTCCAGGGACTGGTCGGGCAGGCCATGCATCAGGTCCAGGTTGAAGTTATCGAACCCGGCCTGGCGGGCCATGCCGGCAGCGCGCACCGCCTCATCGCCGTTGTGGATCCGCCCCAGGGCCTCAAGCTTGGCCTGCTGGAAGCTCTGGACGCCGATGGACAGGCGATTGATGCCCAAGGCGCGGTAAGCGACGAATTTCTCTTGCTCGAAGGTGCCGGGGTTGGCTTCCAGGGTGATCTCGATGTCCTGGGTGAACGGGATCCTTGCCTCGACCCCTTTGAGTAACCGGTCCAAGGCCTGGGCGCTGAACAGGCTCGGGGTGCCACCGCCGAAGAAGATCGAACTCAATGGCCGGCCATGGACCGCGTGCAGATCCTGGTCGAGGTCGGCCAGCAGGGCGTCGACGTATTCCTCTTCCGGCAATTGCGGGCTGGCCGCGTGGGAGTTGAAGTCGCAATACGGGCATTTGCGCACGCACCACGGAATGTGGATGTACAACGCCAGGGGCGGCAGTACCGGCAGCGGCGCCCGGGGCGTTTGCGCACCGCCGTGAATCAGCGGTGCGGGGCTGTCATCGGTCATTGCAGGCCCAGGCGTTGACGCAGCAGGGCCATGGCGCGGGCGCGGTGGCTCAGCTGGTTTTTTTCCACCGGGCCCAGTTCGGCGCTGGAGCAATTGCGCTCCGGCACCCAGAACAGCGGGTCGTAGCCAAAGCCGTGCTCGCCGCTGGCTTCGGTGAGGATGCGCCCGTGCCACAAGCCTTCGCACAGGATCGGCAGCGGATCGTCGGCGTGACGGACCAGGGCCAGGACGCACACGAACTGCGCGTCGCGTTCGGTTTCTGGTACGTCCTTGAGCACTTCGAGCAACTTGGCGTTGTTGGCCGCATCACCCTTGCCGTCGGCGTAGCGGGCCGAATAGATGCCCGGCGCGCCGCCAAGGAAATCCACCGCCAGGCCCGAATCGTCGGCCAGCGCCGGCAGGCCGGAGATGCGCGCGGCGTTGCGGGCCTTGAGGATGGCGTTCTCGACAAACGACAGGCCGGTTTCTTCAGGTTCCACCTGGCTGAACTCGCCGATCGAGCGCAACTGCACCGATCCGCCGAGCATGGCCTGGAGTTCCTTGAGTTTGCCGGCGTTGTGGCTGGCCAGTACGAGTTGGGTGAAGTTCATCATTCGCCGGGGAACAGTTCCTGGTTGAAGTTGATGGTGTTGATCTTGCCGTCCGTCTGCACCTTGATTTCAAAAGTGCGGGTTTCCTGCTGTTCCACCGGGTACTGGGCGATGTAGTAGATCGCGCCTTGCTCGGTCACCTGCTTGAATTTCAACGGGACGCTCTGGCTGGTGAGGTCCTTGACCGTGCCGCTGACCTGGGCGATCAACGGTTTGCCAGCCTTGAGCACCGAGATGTTGATCACGCCCTGGTGCTTGCTGCGGGTCAACTCGGCCGCCTTGGCGATGTCCGGCGTCAGGAATGTGGAGTTGAAGGTGTTGTAGTGCACGGTGATGTCGCCGAACACTTCCTTGCGCTCGCCTTTGATGGCATCGGCGGCGATGGCGCCCACGCTGAGGCAGGCGGTGATGAGAAACAATGCTAGACGTTTCATGTCGTGCTCCTGGTTCGGCCGGGCTTCATACCGCGACCTGGTGATCGGCAAGGCCTGGGCTGCTGACCCGATAAATGCCTATTTCACCTAACAGATTAGGCCATAGCTTGCTCGCCCACCCATGACGGTGTTGCTGGTCCACCGCCAGGCGGTCGATGACCGTGGCTTTACGTTCGCGGCACAGTTCTTCGAAATCCTCGAAGGTGCAGAAGTGGATGTTCGGTGTGTTGTACCAGGTGTAGGGCAGGAACTCCGACACCGGCATGCGTCCCTTGCTCGCCAGGTACCAGCGGCAGCGCCAGTGGCCGAAGTTGGGGAACGTGATGATGCACTGGCGCCCGACCCGCAGCATTTCGTCGAGGATCTTGTCCGGGTAATGCACGGCTTGCAGGGCCTGGGTCATGACCACGATGTCGAAGCTGTTGCTGGCGAAGTTGCCCAGGCCCTTGTCCAGGTCCTGCTCGATGACGTTGATGCCCTTGGCGACGCACTCGGCAATGTTGTCCGGGTCGTTTTCCAGGCCGTAGCCGGTGACTTGCTTGTTGTCCCGCAACCAGGTCAGCAGTTCGCCGTCGCCGCAGCCCAGGTCGAGCACGCGGCTGCCGGCGGGGATCCATTCCTGGATGATTTCCAGATCGGCTCTCATGGCGTCCTCACAGCGTTATACGGTTCATGTAGTTGCCGAACGCCTGCAAATAACGCGGGATCGGGATCAAGAAGGCGTCGTGGCCCTGGGGGGCGTCGATCTCCAGGTAGCAGACGTCCTTGCGCGCGGCCATCAGCGCGTCCACCAATTCCCGGGAGCGCGCCGGGGAGAAACGCCAGTCGGTGGTGAACGACATCACACAGAACTTGGCGGTGGCATTTTCGAAGGTTTTTGCCAGGTTATCGTTGAAATTCGCTGCTGGATCGAAGTAGTCCAGCGCCTTGGTCATCAACAGGTAGGTGTTGGCGTCGAAACGCCCGGAGAACTCCTCGCCCTGATAGCGCAGGTAGCTTTCCACCTGGAATTCGACGCTGTGGAAGTCGTAGTTGAGCTTTTCGCTCTTGAGTCCGCGGCCGAATTTCTCGCCCATGGAGTCGTCGGACAGGTAGGTAATGTGCCCGACCATCCGCGCCAGCATCAGGCCGCGCTTGGGGATCACGCCGTGCTCCTGGAACGAACCGCCATGAAATTCCGGGTCGGTGAGAATCGCCTGGCGCGCCACCTCGTTGAAGGCGATGTTCTGCGCCGACAGCTTGGGCGCCGAGGCGATGGCCAGGCAGTGACGCACGCGGTCCGGGTAGGTGATGGTCCATTGCAGCGCCTGCATGCCCCCGAGACTGCCGCCGATCACCGCGGCCCACTGGCCGATCCCGAGGCGGTCGGCCAGGCGCGCCTGGCTGTGGACCCAGTCTTCCACGGTCAGCACCGGGAACTCAGCGCCGAAAGGCTTGCCGGTATCCGGGTTGATGCTGCTCGGGCCGGTGGAACCGTTGCAACCGCCGAGGTTGTTCAGGCTGACCACGAAGAACTTGCGGGTATCGATGGGCTTGCCCGGGCCGATGCAACTGTCCCACCAGCCGGGCTTGCGGTCGTCGACGCTGTGATAGCCGGCGGCGTGGTGATGCCCGGACAAGGCGTGGCAAATCAGCACGGCATTGCTCGCCGTGGCATTGAGGGTGCCGTAGGTTTCGTAGATCAGGTCATAGGCTGGCAACGAACGACCGCAGGCCAGGGCCAGGGGCTCGCTGAAATGCGCCATTTGCGGCGTCACCAGACCAACGGAATCGGCGGGAAAGGCAGCTGGCATCGACCCTGCTCTCGTTGAAATGAGGCGTAAGTCTAAAGACCGCTGTGGCGGGCGGCAAGCAATGGGCGGAGCTGATTGTTCGCCGCTTTACCTGTGGCGAGGGAGCAGGCTCCCCCGCCACAGGTATCAGGCGGGCCCGGACAGCCCCGGCAACGCCGGCAGCTTCTTCGGCGAGCTGATCCGCACCCGCTTCTGCCGGTTCAACTCGCCGCTGAGCAGGCTGACCTGGCTCTTGGACACGCCGAACGTCTTGGCCAGGAACGCCATCAGGTAGGCGTTGGCCTTGCCCTCGACCGGCGGGGCGGTGAGGCGGATTTTCAGGCGATCGCCGTGCAGCCCGGCGAAGTCGTCGCTGCGGGCTGCCGGTTGCAGGTGGCATTCCAGGATCAGGTCGTCACCGTCCCAACGGAAGTAACTCATGGGTCAGATCAGCACGCGCAGGATTTCCGGCATCATGGTCATCGCCGCCAGGTTGTTGATCACCAGCATGTCGATCAGCTTGAGCACCATGAACGCCAGGATCGGCGAGATGTCCAGGCCGCCGAGGTTCGGCAGGAGGCGGCGGAACGGTGCCAGGGCCGGTTCGCAGATCTGGTTCACCAGTTCCGCTCCCGGGTTATGGCTACCCGGCGCGACCCACGAGAGGATCACGCTGATGATCAGGGCGAAGAAGAAAATCTTCATGAACAGCGCGGTTACGCCGATGACCGACCAGATCAGCAGTTGCAGCGGGTTGCCGGTGGTGCCGTAGGTCAGCAACAGGGTCAGGGCCATCAAGGCCATTTGCACCAGGATGGCCAGCAGCAGCGAGGACATGTCCAGGCCGAACAGGCTCGGGATGATCCGGCGCAGGGGCTTGAGCAGCGGTTGGGTGGCCTTGACGACGAACTGGCACAGCGGGTTGTAGAAGTTGGCGCGCACCAGTTGCAGCACGAAGCGCATCAGCACGATCAGCAGGTACAGGCTGCCGAGGGTTTGCAGCACGTAGACCGCTGCGGTGTTCAATCCGATCATGGGTGGCTCCTTATTGGCCCAGTTGTTCGGCCATTTCGGCCGAGCGGTGCGCGGCGGCACCCAGTGCTTTCTCCACCAGGGCTTCGAAGCCGCCGGCCTGGAACGATTTGATGGCCGCTTCGGTGGTCCCGGCCGGCGAGGTCACGCGACGGCGTAATTCGGCGGCGTCGACGTCGCTTGCGACGGCCATGTGGGCAGCGCCGAGGGCGGTCTGAAGGGTCAGTTGTGCGGCGGTTTCCCGAGGCAGGCCAAGTTTCTCGCCGGCGGCGGTCATGGCTTCGATCAGCAGGAAGAAATACGCCGGGCCCGAGCCGGAGACGGCGGTGACCGCATCCAGTTGCTGCTCGTTCTCCAGCCACAACGCCAGGCCCACGGCCGACAGCAGTTCTTCGGCCTGCTGGCGTTGCGCGGCGCTGACCTGTGCGGTGGCGAACAGGCCGCTGACGCCCTGGCGCAACAGGGCCGGGGTGTTGGGCATGCAGCGCACGATCGGTTGCTCGCCGAGCCAGTTGTTCATGCTGGCGCAGGTGATGCCGGCGGCAATCGACACCACCAGTTGATGGGGCTTGAGGCTGGGCCGCAGGGCCTCGCACACGGTTTTCATCGCTTGCGGCTTGACCGCCAGCACGACGACGTCCACGCCGTCGATGGCCTGGGCGTTGTCGGCGAAGGTTTCAATGCCGTGTTCGGCGCTGACGCGCGCGCGGGTGGCGTCGCCCGGATCGCTGGCGCGGATCTGCGCGGCGTCCAGGCCCTTGGCCCGCAGGCCACCGATCAGGCTGGCGGCCATGTTGCCGGCGCCAATAAAGGCAATACGCGTGTTGCTCATGACAGGTCCTTGATTAGAGAGTAGGTCGGCATGACTGGCTAGCTGTAGTCGCGCGCACCGAACAGCGCGGTACCGATGCGCACCCAGGTGGCGCCTTGGGCAATGGCTGATTCGAGGTCATGGCTCATGCCCATGGAAAGTGTGTCCAATGGCAGGTCCAGGCTGGCTTGCAGGCGTTGCACGGCCGCGAAGGCGGCGTCCTGGGCGGCACGGTCTTCGGTGGGTTCGGGAATCGCCATCAGGCCGCGCAATTTCAAGCGTGGCAAGGCGCTGATGGCTTCGGCCAGGGCCGGCAGGTCGGCTGGCGTGCAACCGGATTTACTGGCCTCACCGCTGACGTTGACCTGGATACAGATGTTCAACGGCGGCAGCTCGGCGGGGCGCTGCTCGGACAGGCGTTGGGCAATTTTCAAGCGATCCACGGAGTGCACCCAATCGAAATGTTCGGCGATGGCACGGGTCTTGTTCGACTGGATGGGGCCGATGAAGTGCCAGATCAAGGGCAGGTCGGTCAGTTCCGCCTGCTTGCCCAGTGCTTCTTGCAGGTAATTCTCGCCAAAGTCCCGCAGGCCGGCGGCATAGGCTTCGCGCAAGGCCGGGGCGGGCTTGGTCTTGCTCACGGCCAGCAGGTGGACGCTGTGTCCGGCGCGTTGGGCGGCCAGCTCGGCTGCATGGATGCGCGATCTAACCTGAGAAATGTTGTCTGCTATCGTGGACATAAAGAAGCGCCGGCGGGTCTGAGGTTCGCGGCATTCTACTGGAATTGGGGAGCGCTATGGATATCACTGAGTTGCTGGCGTTCAGCGCCAAACAGGGGGCGTCGGACCTGCACCTGTCTGCCGGGCTGCCGCCGATGATCCGCGTCGATGGCGATGTCCGGCGCATCAACCTGCCGGCACTGGATCACAAGCAAGTCCATGAGCTGATCTACGACATCATGAATGATCGGCAGCGAATGGATTACGAAAAGTTTCTGGAGACCGATTTTTCCTTCGACGTGCCGGGTGTCGCCCGGTTCCGGGTCAACGCCTTCAACCAGAATCGCGGCGCGGGGGCGGTATTTCGTACCATTCCGTCGAAAGTCCTGACCATGGAAGACCTGGGGATGAGCGATGTGTTTCGCAAAGTGACCGAGGCGCCTCGCGGGCTGGTACTGGTGACGGGGCCGACGGGGTCAGGCAAGTCCACCACCCTGGCGGCGATGATCGATTACCTCAACAGCCACAAGCATCACCACATCCTTACCATCGAAGATCCGATCGAGTTCGTGCATGAACCGCGCAAATGCCTGATCAATCAGCGCGAAGTGCACCGCGACACCCAGGGTTTTTCCACGGCCCTGCGTTCGGCGCTGCGCGAAGACCCGGACGTGATCCTGGTGGGGGAAATGCGCGACCTCGAAACCATCCGCCTGGCGCTGACCGCCGCCGAAACCGGGCATTTGGTGTTCGGCACGTTGCACACGACCTCGGCGGCCAAGACCATCGATCGGGTGGTGGATGTGTTCCCGGGGGATGAGAAGTCCATGGTTCGCTCGATGCTGTCGGAGTCGTTGCAGGCGGTGATTTCCCAGACGTTGATCAAGAAAATTGGCGGCGGCCGGGTGGCTGCTCATGAAATCATGCTGGGCACCTCGGCCATCCGTAACCTGATCCGCGAAGACAAGGTGGCGCAGATGTATTCGGCGATCCAGACCGGCGGTTCGCTGGGCATGCAGACCCTGGACATGTGCCTGAAGGATTTGGTGAACAAAGGGCTGATCAGCCGCGAACATGCGCGGGAGCGGGCGCGTACGCCGGATAACTTCTGAGGAAACTGCGTGGAGCCCGTGGCGAGGGAGCAAGCTCCCTCGCCACGGATCAGCGCTGCACCACCCGCATCGTTCCCGGTTCTTTCGGCAGGACTCGCTTGGCAACCACGTAATGGCTGTCCCAGTACGGTTTGTTCAGGGTGTCGATGGACACCGACTTGCCCCGGCGCGGGGCATGGATGAAGCGGTCGTTACCCAGATAGATCGCTACGTGGTTGACCCGGCGGCTCTTGAGCTTGAAGAAAATCAGGTCGCCGGGCTTGAGGTCGTTGCGATCGACCTTTTCGCCGTGGCCGCTGGCCATGGCGTTGGAGGTGCGCGGCAGGTCGAAGGTGGCGTCGTTGAAAGCGTATTTCACCAGCCCGCTGCAATCGAAGCCTTTACTTGGGCTGCTGCCGCCCCAACGATAAGGTGTACCGAGCACATTCACGGCACGACTCAGCACGTTGCTGCTGGCCTTGGTTGCCATGGGCGGCACCAGTTTGCCGTTGACGGTGCTCACCGGTTGGACGGTTGGCCCGTTTTTGCTCGAAGGAGCAGAAACATGGGACTTGGGGGTGTAGCCGTTGATGTTGGGAAGACGTTGCTCACGGTTGGTGGCGTGGGCGGCCAGTGGCAATAATAGGCAAATGGTTAGCCATGTCTTGAAAAATGGACGCATTAGGCAGGGCTCGTATGGGTTAGCGCGCAACTTTATAACAGCTTTTTTCCCCATTCCCGGGCCGTTTGTCGACTCGAAACCCTGCGTAATCACGTGCTATTGCGACAATTTGCCCTGACTGTCCGACAAAACCCCCATGTCACGGGCGTTTCACCGGTTCGCGTCGCCAAGGACCGCTTGTCGGCAAGACACATAAAAGTCACAGAAAGTCAGAAAAAATTTTTCTATCGCGGAAAAAGAGAGGATTCATGAACAGCTATCGGCAGGACGTAAACTCCGACACCCACAGTAAGGTCATCGGTTATCTGCTGTGGATTTTCGGCTTTACCGGCGCCCATCGGTTCTATTACGGCAAGCCCGTGACCGGCACGATCTGGTTCTTCACCCTCGGCCTGCTGGGCATCGGCTGGCTGATAGACCTGTTCCTGATTCCGGCCATGGATCGTGAAGCGGGCCTGCGGTTTACCCCAGGGCCGATCGAATACAGCGTGGCGTGGATCCTGCTGACGTTTCTCGGTGTATTCGGCGTGCACCGCATGTACCAGGGCAAGTGGCTCAGCGGGATTCTTTACCTGTTGACCGGCGGGGTGTTTTTCCTGGGGGTGCTGTATGACTTCTGGACGCTGAACGATCAAATCTCTATTCGCAATGCGCAGAAGCGTGGGGCTTTTCAGTAAGACAGGTCGCCCTTATCCCGAGCACGCTCGCGATAAGGGCGACCCTGTACTCAGGCCTGGTGCGTGATCCGCCCATCCATCAGGGTATAGCGCACCACGCCCGGCAGGCTGTGGCCCAGGAACGGGCAGTTGTCACCCTTGGAGCGCCAGGCTTCGCCGGCTACGGTGGAGGCGGCGGGGTCGAACAGCACCAGGTCGGCCGCGGCCCCCACGGCCAGTGTCCCCGCTGGCAATTGCACTGCCTGGGCCGGGCCGCTGCTCAGGCGTGCCAACAGGGTCGGCAGGTCCAGCAGACCATCTTCCACCAAGGTCAGGGCCAATGGCAGCAACAGCTCGACGCTGCTGATACCCGGTTCGGTGGCGCCGAACGGTGCCAGCTTGGCATCGCGCTCGTGGGGTTGGTGGTGGCTGGCGATGGCCGAGATCACGCCGGATTTCACGGCTTCGCGCAGGCCATCGCGGTCGGCGCGGGTGCGCAGCGGCGGTTGGACGTGATAGACGCTGTTGAAGTCGATCAGCGCTTCGTCAGTCAGGATCAACTGGTACAGCGCCACATCGGCGGTCACCGGCAGGCCGCGGGCCTGGGCCTGGGCAATCAGGGCCGCGCCGCGGGCGCTGGTCAGCTGGCTGAAGTGCGCGCGCACGCCGCTTTGCTCCACCAGCAGCAGATCCCGGGCCAGGGCCACGGTCTCGGCGGTTTCCGGGATGCCCGGCAGGCCGAGGAAACTGGCGGTCGGGCCTTCATGGGCCAGGCCACCTTCGGCCAGGTCATGGTCTTGGGAGTTGAAGATCACCGTCAGGCCGAACGTCGCCGCATATTCCAGGGCGCGGCACAGGGTGCGGGTGTTGCGGAAACTATTCAGGCCGTTGCCGAATGCCACGCAACCGGCGTCACGCAGGGCGATGAGCTCGGCCAGTTGTTCACCGTCGAGGCCCTTGCTCAGCGCGCCGATCGGGAAGACCTTGGTGTTGCCGGCTTCGCGGGCGCGGTCGAGGATCAGTTCGGCCACGGCCGAGGTGTCCAGCACGGGTTTGGTCTGTGGCGGGCAGCACAGGCTGGTCACGCCACCGGCGGCGGCGGCCCGGGTTTCGCTGACGATGCTGCCTTTGCGGCTGTAGCCGGGCTCGCGCAGGGCGACGTTCAGGTCCACCAGTCCGGGAGCGGCCACCAGGCCTTGGGCGTCGAGGGTCTGGACCGCGACGAAGCCAGCCGGGGCGGCGCCCAGGGCGACGATTTTGCAGGCATCGATATGGATATCAGTCACTTGATCCAGGCCACTGGCCGGATCGATCACGCGTGCGCCGAGAATGCTGAGCTTCACTGGGCGTTCTCCTGGTCGAATTGGCGCTGGGCCGTTTGCCCGCTCATGGCCATGGACAGCACGGCCATGCGGATGGCGATGCCGTAGGTCACCTGGTTGAGAATCACCGAGTGCGGTCCGTCGGCTACCGCCGATTCGATCTCCACCCCACGGTTGATCGGCCCCGGGTGCATGACGATGGCGTCCGGCTTGGCCCCGGCCAGGCGGGCGGTGGTCAGGCCGAACAGGCGGTAGAACTCGCCTTCGCTGGGCAGCAGGCCGCCGGTCATGCGTTCGCGCTGTAGACGCAGCATGATCACCACGTCCACATCCTTGAGGCCTTCGGTCATGTCGGTGTAGACCTTTACGCCGTATTGCTCGACGCCGATGGGCAGCAGGGTCTTCGGGGCGATCACGCGGATGTCGGGGCAGCCGAGGGTCTTGAGGGCCAGCATGTTCGAGCGCGCCACTCGCGAGTGCAGGATGTCGCCGACGATCGCCACCGACAGGTTTTCGAAGCTGCCCTTGTGCCGACGAATGGTCAGCATGTCCAGCATGCCCTGGGTCGGGTGGGCGTGACGGCCGTCGCCGCCGTTGATGATCGCCACTTGCGGGCAGACATGTTCGGCAATGAAGTGCGCGGCGCCGGAATCGGCGTGGCGCACGACGAACATGTCGGCGGCCATGGCTTCCAGGTTACGCAGGGTGTCGAGCAGGGTTTCACCCTTGCTGGCCGAGGAGGTGGACACGTTCAGGGTGATCACGTCCGCCGATAGCCGTTGGGCCGCCAGTTCGAAGGTGGTGCGGGTACGGGTGGAGTTTTCGAAGAACACGTTGCACACGGTCTTGCCGCGCAGCAGCGGGACTTTCTTCACTGCCCGGGCGCCAACCTCGAGGAACGAGTCGGCGGTGTCGAGGATTTCTGTCAGCAGCTCGCGGCGCAGGCCGTCGAGGGACAGGAAATGCCGCAGCTGGCCCTGATCGTTGAGCTGCAGCGGGCGCTTGGTTTCGAGAGGCGTCATCGCGATGGACTCTTACAAGGGCAGTTAAAGGGCAAGGTCTTGCAGTTCGAGTTGCAGTGGCGCAGGGCCCAAGAGCTTGACCCGCTCGTGGGCGGCCAGGGTCAGCGTCGCCCCCACCACGTTCGGGCGGATCGGCAGCTCGGCGGCGTCCAGGTCCAGCAGGCACACCAGCGTCACGCTGGCCGGGCGGCCGTAGTCGAACAGTTCGTTCATGGCGGCGCGGACGGTCCGGCCACTCATCAGTACGTCGTCGATCAGCACCAGATGCTGGCCTTCGATCTCGAACGGCAGCGCCGAGGGACGTACCTGTGGGTGCAGGCCGTTCTGGCTGAAGTCGTCGCGGTAGAAGGACACGTCCAGGGTGCCCAATGGCGCCTGGTTGCCCAGTTCATCGAGCAAGGCCTGGGCGACCCAGACGCCGCCGGTACGAATGCCGATATAGCGCGGTTCGCGGATGCCGCGTTGTTCCAGGTGCGCCGTGAGACGGATCGCCATCTGGCTGATCAGGTCGGCAGGATTGGGCAGGCTCATGCTGGCTCCTTCAGGTTCCCGGGCCGGTGGTTAAGCGGCGCGGTGTATCACTAAAAGAAAGCGCCTTGGCGGCGCTTTCGAACAATCAGCTTTCAAACAGGGCGGCGTTGGCGTCGAGCCAGCCTTGCAGCAGCAGGGCGGCGGCGATGGCGTCCACCGGGTTGTCGCGGTAACTGCCTTTCTGCCCGCCGCGCACCAGGCGCTCGCCCTTGGCCTCGAAGGTGGTCAGGCGTTCGTCATGGGTATAGAAGGGCAGGTTGAAGCGACCGTTGAGCCGGCGGGCGAATTTCTCGGCGCGCACGCACATGTCGCTGGGCGTGCCGTCCATGTTCAGCGGCAGGCCGACCACCACGGCGTCGGGTTTCCATTCCTTGATCAGCGCTTCGACCTGGTTCCAGTCCGGAACGCCATTCTGCGCTTTCAAGGTGCACAACTCGCGGGCCTGGCCGGTCACGACCTGGCCGACCGCCACGCCGATCTGTTTGGTGCCGTAATCGAAGCCCAGCAGCAAACGCAGGGCCATCAGGCGTGTCCTGCCTGGCTGGTGAGCAGGCTGAGGTTGATTCCCAGCCGGCTGGCCGCCGCCTCCAGGCGCAGTTCGCTGCTGGTGTTGAACAGGATGTCTGCATCGAACGGGCAGGTCAGCCAGGCGTTGTCGGCCAGTTCGGCTTCCAGTTGCCCGGCTTCCCAACCGGCGTAACCCAGGGCGATCAGGCTTTTTTCCGGGCCGACACCGTCGGCGATGGCGAACAGCACGTCCTGGGAGGTGGACAGCGAGACGCCGTCCAGGTCCACGGTGGCCTGGTATTTGGGGCCCGACGGGTGGAGCACGAAGCCGCGGTCGGTCTGCACCGGTCCGCCGATGAAAATCGGCACGTGCTGGCACAAGAGTGGCGGCTCAACCTCCGGACGCAATTGCTCGAGAATGTCCGCCAGGTTCAGCTCCTGCGGACGATTGATCACCAGCCCCATGGCGCCATTGGCCGTGTGCTCGACGATGTAGGTCAAGGTATGGGCGAAGTTCGGATCGGCCATGTGCGGCATGGCGATCAGGAAGTGATGCTTGAGGTAGCTGGGGCTGACATTTTTCATAGGCGCTAGTGTGGCGGCGTGGGGGCGAACTGACAAGCTGGGGATGTGCGGCAATCCTTCTTGTCTTTAGTTACTGGAAAGCCGATCGCCCCGGGAGAATCGCCAGGTGCGGATGATTTCCAATCGGTCGATGTCCGACAGGTCGCCGGTAAACGGCGCGAAGGGCGCGGCCAGGCGCACGATCCGCTGGGCGGCCTGGTCCAGCAACGGCTGGCCGGAGGATTCGAGCACCAGCACTTCATACAGCGAGCCGTCGCGGTTGATCGAGACCATTAGACGCAGGTTGCCGTAGATCTGTTTGCGCCGCGCTTCGTCGGGGTAGTTGAGGTTGCCGATGCGCTCGACTTTCTTGCGCCATTCGTCCTTGTACCAGGCACCCTTGTCGCGCATGGTCGAGGCGGCGCTCAGGCGGTGGATGCGTGGGCGCTTGGCATACAGTTGCTGTTCCTGGGCCAGTTCGGCTTCCAGGCTGGCGATGTCGCTGGACAGTTGGGAACTGTCGAAGGTCGGTGCCGGGGCCTTGGGCTTGGGGTCGGGCTTGACCTCTTCCTTGGCGGGGGCCTTTTTCGGCTTCGGCGCCACGGTGGTCACGGCGGCCTTGGGCGCCGTCTCCTGCACCTCCGGCTTGGCCGCCGGCGGTGGGGTGACTTTCTGCACCGTGTTGTCCTGGAATGGCGCGATCTCGGTGGTCTTGGGAACCGCCTTCTTTTCCAGGGTGCCGCTGCCTTGCTGGTTTTCCTGGGCAAGGAAATCCGCCTTTGCCGGCTTGGTTTCGCTCTTGAACGTGGCGAGGGTGATTTCCAGGGTCTGGCTGATCTGCTTGGGCTCGACCGTGGCGAATCCCACCCCCAACAACAGCGCCAGGTGGATCAGCGCCGCCAGGAACAGGGTAAAACCGAGGCGATCGGCCGGGCGCACGCCACGATGGGCGAGCTCTGGGGGCAGATCGGACGGGAGGGTCATGGCAAAAAAACCAACATCGCAGGTTTCACAGGCCGGGCATGATAACGCAATGTTGGTTTTTAGCTTCAAGCCTCAAGTGACAAGCGACCAGTTGCATCAAGCCTGGGGCTTGACGCCCTTGGCTTGCAACTTCTTGTCGATGGCCTCCATCAGCATGCCGCCGATGTCGGTGCCGAAGGCGTTGTCGATCTCGCGGATGCAGGTCGGGCTGGTGACGTTGATTTCCGTCAGGTGCTCGCCGATCACGTCCAGGCCTACGAACAACAGGCCTTTTTCGCGCAAGGTCGGGCCGACCTGCGCGGCGATCCAGCGGTCCTTGTCGGTCAATGGGCGGGCTTCGCCACGACCGCCGGCCGCCAGGTTGCCGCGGGTTTCGCCGGCCGCCGGAATGCGCGCCAGGCAATAGTCCACCGGCTCGCCGTCGATCATCAGGATGCGCTTGTCGCCATCGACGATGGCCGGCAGGTAAGCCTGGATCATGATCTGCTGCTGGCCATGCAAGGTCAGGGTTTCCAGGATCACCGAGAGGTTCGGGTGGCCGGCGGTGTGACGGAAGATCGACGAACCGCCCATGCCGTCCAGCGGCTTGAGGATCACGTCGCCATGGTGGTCGGCAAATTCACGCAACACGTCCGGGCGACGGCTGACGATGGTCGGCGGCGTGCAGTGCGGGAACAGCGTGGCAAACAGCTTTTCGTTGCAGTCGCGCAGGCTCTGGGGTTTGTTGACCACCAGCACGCCGGCACTTTCGGCCTGCTCCAGCAGGTAGGTGGAGTAGACGAACTCCATGTCGAAGGGCGGGTCCTTGCGCATCAGGATCACGTCCAGGTCGCTCAGCAATGCATCGCTTTCGTTGCCCAGTTCAAACCATTTTTCCGGGTTGGCGAAGACTTTCAGCGGTTTCATCCGCGCCCGTGCCTGGCCCTCGGCCTGGTAGAGGTCGCGCTGCTCCATGTAGAACAGCTCCCAACCGCGCTTCTGGGCGGCCAGCAACATGGCCAGCGAGCTGTCCTTTTTGTAGGAAATACTGGCGATAGGGTCCATGACAATGCCGACGCGTACGCTCATGGCTCGATTCCTCGAAAATGGGGTGGGCATGAATGCCGTGAAAAAGTGGCGTCAGAGTGGCGCCCGGCGGATTTGCGGTCAAGGAAAAACCACCGCGCCGCCCGCCCGATAGCCCGGCGCTGGAGACTGTGCTAAAAAGGCTGCCATGTGACGTGCAGGCCTTGAACATCAAGGGTTTGCGCTGTCGTTCACTCTTGAGCGTTAAAAACCGGTTCGCAGTGGCAATGGCAGAGCATCCGATGCAGCAGCAACCCAGTGCCTTGAAGGTCATGGTCATCGATGATTCGAAGACCATCCGCCGCACCGCCGAAACCCTGTTGCGCAATGTGGGCTGCGAGGTGATCACGGCCGTCGACGGCTTCGAGGCCCTGGCGAAGATCGCCGACCATCATCCGGGCATCATTTTCGTCGACATCATGATGCCGCGCCTGGACGGTTACCAGACCTGTGCCCTGATCAAGAACAACAGCGCCTTCAAGGCTACGCCTGTGATCATGCTGTCGTCCCGTGACGGGTTGTTCGACAAGGCCAAGGGGCGCATCGTCGGCTCCGATCAGTTTTTGACCAAGCCGTTCAGCAAGGAAGAATTGCTGGGGGCGATACAGGCCCATGTCCCGGGCTTTGCCGCTGTCCAGTCGCACCAGGCAAATCAATGACGCCGGCCAGAGGGCCAGGGGTCGAAAAAAATGGGGAACACCATGGCACGTATCCTGATCGTCGATGATTCGCCGACCGAAATGTACAAACTGACCGGCATGCTGGAAAAACACGGCCACCAGGTCTTGAAGGCCGAGAACGGCGCCGATGGCGTGGCGCTCGCCCGCCAGGAAAAACCCGATGCGGTGCTGATGGACATCGTCATGCCCGGCCTCAACGGCTTCCAGGCGACACGCCAGTTGACCAAGGACCCGGAGACCGGCCACATCCCGGTGATCATCATCACCACCAAGGACCAGGAAACCGACAAGGTCTGGGGCACGCGCCAGGGCGCGAAGGATTACCTGACCAAACCGGTGGAAGAACCCACGCTGATCGCCACGCTGAACAAAGTACTGGCCGGTTGACCGCGCGGCCATGAGCCAGTCCCTGACGGCATTCGAGCTGCTGTTGCAGATCGACCGGCGCTGCCGCTTGTTGGGCGCGGACCTGCCGTCCCAGACGACCCACCGCTCCGGTTGGAGTGGCATCGGTTTTCGCCTGGGCGAGCATTGGTACGTGGCGCCGATGGGCGAAGTCAGCGAAGTGCTGCACGAACCGCGCTACACGCCGTTGCCCGGGGTCAAGGCATGGGTTCGCGGGGTGGCTAACCTGCGCGGACGCCTGTTGCCGCTGATGGACCTGTGTGCGTTCTTCGGCCATGAGCTGTCGCCTGTGCGCAAACAGCGGCGGGTGCTGGTAGTGGATCACGACGAGGTCTTTACCGGGTTGCTGGTGGATGAAGTGCTCGGGTTGCAGCATTTTCCCCAGGACAGCCTGGAAGCGCCCCTGGAGGACGCCCTCGACGGCCCGGAATCAGCCTTCGTCAAGGGGCGGTTCCGCGGCGAGCGGCCATGGCAGGTGTTCAGCCCGTTTGCGCTGGCGCGATCGCCGGCGTTCATGGATGTGGCGGTTTAGCGCGAGGCCGTACAGACCTCTGATAGGAGCGAGCCTGTGGGAGCAAAGCTTGCTCGCGATGACGGCGCCTCGGTTGGCGCGAGACCGTGTTGTTTCCATCGCGGGCAAGCCTTGCTCCCACAGGGCCGCGCTGATTGAGCGGGTGCCACCGCAAAGGCTTGTTCACCGTTAACCGCAATGAGTTGGATTGGGTCGTACAGGCGAGGACCGATGATCAAAGCAAACACAGACAATTCACTGGAAGCGTCGCGCAGCCGTTCGCAGATCATCGTGCTGTTCGTCGCGCTGATTGTCTTCATCATGCTGCTGTTCGCCAATTTCGCTTACCTCAACACCCAGGCCACCTACGACAAGCAGTACATCGGCCATGCCGGTGAGCTGCGGGTGCTGTCCCAGCGCATCGCCAAGAACGCCACCGAGGCCGCTGCCGGCAAGGCGGCGGCTTTCAAGTTGTTGAGCGATGCGCGCAATGATTTCGCCCAGCGTTGGGGTTACCTCAAGCAGGGCGACCCGGTCACCGGTTTGCCGCCGGCACCTGCGACCCTGCGACCGCAAATGCGCGCTGTGCAGTTGGACTGGGAGCGCCTGCTCAAGAACACCGATGCGATCCTCTCCAGCGAGCAGACCGTACTGTCCCTGCATCAAGTGGCGGCCACCCTGGCCGAAACCGTGCCGCAGCTACAGGTCGAGTACGAGAAAATCGTCGAGATCCTGCTGCAACGCGGCGCACCCGCCGCCCAGGTGGCGGTGGCCCAGCGCCAGTCGTTGCTGGCCGAGCGGATTCTCGGCGCGGTGAACACCGTGCTGGCGGGAGATGAAAATGCCGCCCAGGCCGCCGAAACCTTTGGCCGCGACGCGGCGCGCTTCGGCCAGGTGCTCAATGGCATGCTGCAAGGTGACCCGACCTTGAAGATCTCCCAGGTCCAGGACCGCGATGCCCGGGCACGCTTGAGCGAAATCAGTGATCTTTTCGAGTTCGTCTCGGGTTCGGTAGACGAAATCCTCGAAACCTCGCCGGAGCTGTTCAAAGTCCGCGAATCGGCCGGCAACATCTTCAACCTGTCGCAAACCCTGCTGGACGAAGCCTCGCACCTGGCCTCGGCCTTCGAAAACCTCGCCGGCGGGCGTTCCGTCAACACCATCGGCGGTTATGTGCTGGGTTTGCTGGCGCTGGCGTCGATCATCCTGATCGGCCTGGTGATGGTGCGCGAGACCAACCGTCAGTTGCATGAAACCGCGCAAAAGAACGAGCGCAACCAGAACGCGATCATGCGTCTGCTGGACGAGATTGCCGACCTGGCCGACGGCGACCTCACGGTGACCGCCTCGGTCACCGAGGACTTCACCGGTACCATTGCCGATTCCATCAATTATTCGGTGGACCAACTGCGCGATCTGGTCGCCACCATCAACCTCACCGCCGGACAGGTCGCCGCCGCCGTGCAGGAAACCCAGGCCACGGCCATGCACCTGGCCCAGGCTTCCGAACATCAGGCCCAGCAAATCTCCGAAGCTTCGACTTCAATCAATGAAATAGCGCGGTCCATCGACCAGGTCTCGGCCAATGCCGCCGAATCGTCGGCGGTGGCCGAGCGCTCCGTGGAGATCGCCAACAAGGGCAATGAGGTGGTGCATAACACCATTCATGGCATGGACAACATTCGCGAACAGATCCAGGACACCGCCAAGCGCATCAAGCGCCTGGGCGAGTCATCCCAGGAGATTGGCGACATAGTCAGCCTGATCGACGACATCGCCGACCAGACCAACATCCTGGCCCTCAACGCCGCCATCCAGGCGTCCATGGCCGGCGATGCCGGGCGTGGGTTCGCGGTGGTGGCCGATGAGGTGCAACGACTGGCGGAGCGTTCCTCGGCGGCGACCCGCCAGATCGAAACCCTGGTGCGGGCGATCCAGGCCGACACCAACGAGGCGGTGATTTCCATGGAGCAAACCACCACCGAAGTGGTGCGTGGGGCGCGGCTGGCCCAGGATGCCGGGGTGGCCCTGGAGGAGATCGAAGGCGTGTCCAAGACCCTGGCGGCGCTGATCCAGAGCATTTCCAACGCGGCGCAGCAACAGACCACCTCGGCGGGGCAGATCTCCTTGACCATGAACGTGATCCAGCAGATCACCACCCAGACCTCGTCCGGCTCCACCGCCACCGCCGAAAGCATTGGCAACCTGGCGAAAATGGCCAGCCAACTGCGCCGTTCGGTGTCGGGGTTTACCTTGCCGCCTGCGGCTGTGGTGGATGAGGACAAGGTGTGACCAGGCTGTTTTTTCTGTTGGAAGGGGTTTTTTGTGACGATGAAATTTCTGTGGGAGCAAGGCTTGCCCGCGATGAACACAGCGCGGTGTCGCCGGGACTGAGGCGTCTGCATCGCGAGCAAGCTTTGCTCCCACAGATGAACGCTTTCTCCAGGGAGGCTTTTTATCCTCCTTATGGGAGTGGTTATGGGTGATCGGCACGACTATGTGGCCCTGGAATGGGTCAAGGGCGAGATTGCCGAAACGCTGAAGCAGGCCCACCTGGCACTCAACCGCCTGGTGGAGGATCCGCAGGCGCTGGATGCCCTTGCCCATTGCCTGGCCTGCATTCACCAGGTGCATGGTGGCTTGCAGATGGTCGAGTTCTATGGCGCGGCGTTGCTGGCCGAGGAAATGGAGCACCTGTGCACCGCGCTGCAGAACAACCGCATTGCCCATCGCGACGAAGCCATCAGCCTGCTGAGCCAGGCCCTGGGCCAGTTGCCGATCTACCTCGACCGCGTACAAAGTGCCCGCCGCGACCTGCCGCTGGTGGTCCTGCCCTTGATCAATGACCTGCGCAGTGCCCGGGGCGAGGGCCTGTTGTCGGAGACCAGCCTGTTCAGCCCCGAGTTGCCCGAGATTGCGCCGCTGGGCGAAGACGCCTTGAAGCGGCTCGAACCGCCCGACCTGCCGGGCACTTTGCGCAAGTTGCGCCAGAGCCTGCAAGTGGCCCTGGTGGGGCTCTTGCGCGAGCAGGATGACGCCACTCACCTCGGTTACCTGGCCAAGGTCTTCCATCGCCTTGAAGGCCTGTGCGCCGGTGCGCCGCTCAACGCGTTATGGCAGGTCGCTTCGGCGCTGGTCGACGGCATGCGCGAGGGGCGCATCGCCAACAGCCCGGCGTTGCGCAGCCTGTTCAAGGAAGCCGACAAGGAACTCAAGCGCCTGCTGGACCAAGGCATGCCCGGCATCAATCAGCCGGCACCGCCTCCGTTGCTCAAGAGTTTGTTGTTCTATATTGCCAAGGCCGAACATCCCAGCGGGCAGATGCAGATCATGAAAGAACGCTACTCACTGGACGAGGCGCTGCCCGACAGCGCCATGGTCGACGAAGAACGCACGCGACTGGCCGGGCCCGACCGCGATGCCCTGCATTCGGTGCTCGTGGCGCTGTGTGAAGAACTGGTACGGGTCAAGGAACGCCTGGACCTGTTCGTGCGCAGCGACCGCCAGCACGCCTCTGAGCTGGACAGCCTGCTGGCGCCCCTGCGGCAGATCGCCGATACCCTGGCGGTGCTCGGCTTCGGCCAGCCGCGCAAGGTGATCATCGATCAACTGGCGGTGGTGCTGAGCCTGGCCCAGGGCCAGCGCGCACCCGATGACGCGACCCTCATGGACGTCGCCGGCGCCTTGCTCTACGTCGAGGCGACCCTGGCCGGCATGGTCGGTACCGTCGAGCCACAGAGTGGTGAAGACAGCCGACTGCCCACGACCGACCTGAGCCAGATCCACCAGATCGTCATCAAGGAAGCCCATACCTGCCTGCAACAGGCCAAGGACATGATCGTCGACTACATCGACGCTGACTGGAACCGCGAGCAATTGCAGGCCCTGCCGGCGCTGTTGACCCAGGTCCGGGGGGCGCTGGCGATGATTCCCTTGAGCCGTGCGGCCAGCCTGGTGGAGGCCTGCAATGGCTTCATTCGCGAACACCTGTTGCTGGAACAGGGCCAGCCGGGCTGGGAAGCGCTCGATCACCTGGCCGATGTGATCACCGGCCTCGAGTATTACCTGGAGCGTTTGAGCGACGACGCCGAAAGCCCTGGCGAACCCTTGCTGGACGGGGTCGAGCGAAGCCTGGCCGCGCTCGGTTATTTCCCTGATGAAGCCGGTGTGCCGCTGCTCGACGATGTGCTGAGCCCCAATGAGGCCCAGGTCATGCAGGACCTGCAGGAGCTGGACGACCCGCAGACCGTGCAATCGCTGGCCCAAGTGCTGGCCAATCCGGTCTCGGCGGTCAACCCGCCGGCCCGGAACACGCCGGGCAGCCTGCTGCCGCCGCCGATGGACGAGAGCCCGGTGGACGATGAGCTGCGCGAAGTGTTCCTTGAAGAAGCCGATGAGGTGCTGGATGTCCTGGAGGAGTACCTGCCGCGCTGGAGCGCTCACCCCGACGACCACGTCGCCCTGGGCGAATTGCGCCGGGCCTTCCACACCCTCAAGGGCAGCGGTCGGATGGTCCGGGCGCTGGTGTTGGGTGAGCTGGCCTGGGCCGTGGAAAACCTGCTTAACCGGGTATTGGAGCGCAGCGTCGAACCCGGGGCGGCGCTCCGGCAAGTGCTGGAAGACACGGTGCGGTTGTTACCGGCCCTGGTGGCCGAGTTCGCCGCCCACCATCAGCGTCAGCGCGACGACGTCGACCGTTTGGCCGCTCGGGCCCATGCGCTTGCCAAGGGCGGCGATGAAGACGAACGCGATGTGGCCGCCCTCGATCCGCTGCTGCTGAAGATCTTCGACAACGAAGCCCGGGGCCATCTCGCCAGCCTCGACCGTTTTCTCGACCAGGCGGCCGAACACTTGCCCTTGCAGGCCAGCGATGAACTGCAGCGGGCCTTGCACACGCTCAAGGGCAGCGCTTCCATGGCCGGCGTGTTGCCGATCGCCGAGCTGGCCGGTGCGATGGACCAACTGGCGCGTGAATACAAGGCGCACTTGATCGCCCTCGACCTGGAGGAAGTGGAGTTGTTGCTGGAGGCCGGCGGGTTGTTGCGCCTGGGCCTGCGGCAGTTGCACAGCGAGCCGCTGGCACCGATCCCGGGAGCGGCGGACCTCATACAGCGCACCCAGGCGCGGTTGACCGAGCGCGTGCAAACCGCCCTCAACGCCCCGGACAAGGGCGTGCGGACCAAGCGCGATCCCCAACTGATCAACAATTTCCTCGCCCAAGGCATGGATATCCTGCTGGACGCCGAAAGCCTGTTGCAGCGCTGGCAACAGCATTCCGGCGAAGGCCAGGAGCTGAGCGCGCTGCTCGATGAGTTGACCACCCTGGGCGAAGGCGCGCACCTGGCCGACCTGCACCCGGTGGACGAACTCTGCGAAGCCTTGCTGGACCTTTATGGCGCCGTGGAAGAAAGCAGCCTGGCAGTCAGCGATGAATTTTTCCAGGAGGCGCAACGTGCCCACGAGGCGCTCATCGACATGCTCGATGAGCTGGCGGCGGGGCAGCATGTCCATCCGCAGCCCGAACGGGTCCGGGCCCTGCGCGAGTTGTTGCAGGCCAGCCTCGATCCGCTGGCGGCCGGCCTGGTTCGCAGCGACGGCAGTCGTACCTTGAGCATTCGCGAGCTGGGTGCCGCGACGGCCGAGCTTGAGCGCAACGTCGCCGGCCATTCGGTGGACGACGAGCTGGTCTCGATCTTTCTCGAAGAGGCCCAGGACATTCTCGAAAGCGCGGCCCAGGCCCTGCGACGCTGGCTGGCCGAGCCGGACAACAGCGCCCCGTTGTCCTCGTTGCAACGCGACATGCACACTTTGAAGGGCGGGGCGCGTATGGCCGACATCCGCCCGGTGAGCGACCTGGCCCAGGAGCTGGAAAACCTCTACGAAGGTCTGGTGGACCGTCGCTACAATTACAGCGAAGAGTTGGTGCAACTGCTCAACAACAGTCATGAGCGCCTCGACCTGTTGCTCGGACAATTGCAGCAGGGTCAACCGCTGGGCGATCCGGTCGCATTGATCGATGCCATCCACCGGTTGCGCCGGGACAAGCCCGGCGCCAGCGAAACCTGCGACCCGACCCACAGCGATGTCGCCGGGCATGATCCCGAATTGCTGGAGATCTTCCTCGAGGAAGGTTTCGACATCCTCGACAGCTCTGGCTCGGCCTTGCTGCGTTGGCAGGCCGAACCTTCGAACCGCCAGGCCGTGGAGACCCTGCTGCGCGACTTGCACACCCTCAAGGGCGGGGCGCGGATGGTGGAAATCGTCCCCATCGGCGACCTCGCCCATGAGTTGGAAAACCTCTATGAGGGCCTGTCCGCCGGCCTGCTTCAGCCGAGCCCGGCGCTGTTCACGCTGCTGCAGAGCAGCCATGACCGATTGGCGCAGATGCTCGACGCGGTCCGGGCCGGCCACCCTTGTCCGCCGGGCGATCGGCTGATCGCGCAGATCCAGGCGGTCAATCATCCGCAGGACAGCGAGCCGCCCCAAACCGTCGCGGAGCCGGCACCGCTGGCGCCGCCTGTACCGGCCAAGCCTGAGCCCGCCGCACCGGGTGACGGCGCGGACATGGTCAAGGTGTCCGCCGAACTGCTCGACGACCTGGTGAACCTGGCCGGTGAGACGTCGATCTTCCGTGGACGCATCGAGCAGCAGGTCAATGATGCGCGCGTGGCCCTGGGCGAGATGGAAACCACCCTGGAGCGCATGCGCGACCAGTTGCGCCGCCTGGATACCGAAACCCAGGGCCGGATTCTCAGTCGCCAGCAGGTGGAAGCCGAGCGCCTGGGTTATGAAGAGTTCGACCCGCTGGAGATGGACCGCCACTCCCAACTGCAGCAGTTGTCCCGGGCGTTGTTCGAATCCACCTCGGACCTGCTCGATCTCAAGGAAACCCTGGAGCGCAGCAACCACGACGCCGAGAACCTGCTGCAACAACAGGGACGCATCCACACCGAACTCCAGGAAGGCCTGATGCGCACGCGCATGGTGCCGTTCGAACGCATGTTGCCGCGCCTCAAGCGCATCGTCAGGCAAGTGGCGCAAGAGCTGGGCAAGGACGTGGAATTCGTCGTCGATAACGCCGAGGGCGAATTGGATCGCAATGTGCTGGAACGCATGGCCGCGCCCCTCGAACACATGCTGCGCAACGCCGTCGATCATGGCCTGGAGCCGGCCGACGTGCGCATCGCCGCTGGCAAACCGGCGCGAGGGCGCATCAGCCTCGACCTGTCCCGCGAAGGCGGCGACATCATTTTCGACATCCGCGATGACGGCGCCGGTGTGCCGCTGGACGCGGTGCGCCGCAAGGCGATCAAGCGCGGGTTGCTGGCCCCGGACAGCGACATCAGCGACCGCGATGTGTTGCAGTTCATCCTCCAGCCGGGGTTTTCCACGGCCGAGAAAATCACCCAGATCTCCGGGCGCGGCGTCGGCATGGACGTGGTCCATGAAGAGGTGCGGCAACTGGGCGGCACCATGGTCATCGACTCCACGTCGGGGCAGGGCGTGCATTTTCGCATTCGCCTGCCCTTCACCGTGGCGGTGAACCGGGCACTGATGGTGCAGTGTCACGAAGACCAGTACGCGATCCCGTTGAACACCATCGAAAGCATTGTGCGGGTGCTGCCAGCCGAGCTGGACGCTTACTACCAGCTCGATCCACCGGCCTACACCTATGCCGGGCAACGTTATGAGCTGTGTTACCTGGGCGAGCTGCTGAAAACCGCTGCCCGGACGAACCTGCTGGGCCAGAGCCAGCCCTTGCCGGTGCTGCTGATGCAATGCAACGAGCGACATATCGCCGTGCAAGTGGACGCGACCGCCGGCACCCGCGAGATCGTGGTCAAGAGCCTCGGCCCGCAATTCTCGGCGGTGCAGGGGCTGTCCGGGGCGACCATCCTGGGAGACGGTCGCGTGGTGCTGATTCTCGACTTGCTGGCGCCGATCCGTGCCTTGCCCAGCCAGGCGCCGCGTCGCCAGGCCCCGGCACAGGGCGAGAGCGAACACCCGCGGCCGTTGCTGGTGCTGGTGGTGGACGACTCGGTGACGGTGCGCAAAGTCACCAGCCGCCTGCTGGAACGTCATGGCATGCACGTGCTCACCGCCAAGGACGGCGTGGACGCCATGGCGCTGCTGGCCGAGCATTCCCCTGACCTGATGCTGCTGGACATCGAGATGCCGCGCATGGACGGTTTCGAAGTGGCCACGCAAGTGCGCAACGACCCGCGCCTGGCACACCTGCCGATCATCATGATCACCTCCCGCACCGGCCAGAAACACCGCGACCGCGCCATGGCCATCGGCGTCAATGACTACCTGGGCAAGCCGTACCAGGAGTCGGTGCTGCTCGACAGCATCGCCTACTGGAGCAAGACCCATGCATGACCTTCATCCGCGTACCCACCAGCTCACCGGGCTATTGTTGCCCCTGGCGGACCGTCACCTGATCCTGCCGAACGTGGCGGTGGCCGAACTCATCGACTACCAGGGCAGCGCCTTCGATCTGGACACCCCGCCGTGGTTCCTGGGTTGGGTCGGCTGGCGCGAACGCCAGGTCCCCTTGCTGAGCTTCGAGTCGGCCTGCGGACAGAAAACCGTGATCGGCGAACGAGCCCGCATCGTCGTGCTCAACGCCCTGGGGGGGCGGGCGGAGTTGCGCTTCATCGCGCTGGTGGTCCAAGGCATCCCGCGCTCCTGCAAGCTCGACAGCCAGTTGAGCTACGTCGACGTGCCGCTGTGCGGGTTGGAGCAGGCGGCGGTGCAAGTAGGCGAGCACGTGGCGAAGGTGCCGGATTTACTGGCGTTGGAAGAGTTGGTGCTGGCGGCGGGGTTGCTGGGGGACTGAGTCTCAATGAAACGGTCCCATAAAAGGTCTGATCAGTCCTTTTTTGGGACCTATTTCATATTCAGGATTTGATAAGTCCCCAAAAGGGACCTATCGTTCCCTTTTTGGGACTTCTGGCGGCCTCATGTACCCACTCTCTCTCAGTGATGCCTTGTTTACTGCCACCCAACAACGCGTCTTGGGTTTGCTTTTCGGGAAACCGGATCAAAGCTTCTATACCAATGAAATTGCTCGCTGGGCCCACATAGGTAAAGGCAGCCTCACAAGGGAGTTGGAGCGCTTACAGCGCTCAGGTGTACTCACCATGACTCGCCGGGGCAATCAAACCCATTATCAAGCTAACCCACGCTGTCCGATTTACGCTGAGTTGCTGGGTATTGTGCAGAAAACTGTAGGCATCGCCGAACCTTTACGCCTGGCATTGAAGCCTTTTGCAGGACAGCTGTGCTGGGCGTTCATCTATGGTTCCGTTGCCAAGGGCCAGGCAAACGCATCCAGTGACATAGATCTCATGCTGATAGGCGAGGACCTGCACTACAGTGAGGTGATGGAGCGGCTTCTGCCTCTGGAAGAACAATTGGGTCGCCCTCTGAACCCTACGCTCTACACACCTCGGGACTGGGCTGAAAAGTTTGCCGCAGGCAACAGTTTCGTGGTGCGAGTAGCGCAACAGGACAAGATCAATTTGCTGGGCGAAGACCCTTTGGAGTCCCAGGATGGGCAAGCTGGTTCACACGGCAGACGCCAGTAAAGTGCAAGTCCGAGTATTCGCACTGTGTCATGAACGACGCAATCTTGCGGAGTACGAGGGCTACATGAATGAAGATGACGCACTGCTTGCCCAATTGATGGAGAGTACTGCCGAACTGGTCCACCGGGTTGGGCGACTGATGGCTAGCTGTTGAACCCTGGCAATCTGCAAGAAACTCAAGCCAAACACAACTCATCATTACTCCAAGCGTAACGATCAGCCGCTGAGCTTGATTGATGCCCACGCCTCAACACTCCTAAGGTGACCTCCACGACAGCGAACCCGTGGAGTGGTCATGACAACAACAATATCCCCCGACTCGCGCTGGACGCGGCGGCGCAGCGAGAAGCAGCGGCGGCTCGGGCAGGTGAAGGGGCTTGCCGACGGTGTGGTGTTGCCCACCGACAAGATCGTCGCGGCGCTGGAGGCATTGATCCTGCCCGGCGACCGTGTGGTGCTGGAGGGCAATAACCAGAAGCAGGCGGATTTCCTTTCGCGTGCCTTGGCCAAGGTCGATCCGGGCAAGTTGCATGACCTGCACATGATCATGCCCAGCGTCGGTCGCTCCGAGCACCTGGACCTGTTCGAACGCGGCATCGCCCGCAAGCTGGATTTTTCCTTCGCCGGCACCCAGAGCCTGCGCATCAGCCAGTTGCTCGAAGACGGCCTGCTGGAGATCGGCGCGATCCACACCTACATCGAACTCTATGCCCGGCTGGTGGTGGACCTGATTCCCAACGTGGTGCTCTC
The DNA here is from genome assembly GCF_025336485.1 of Pseudomonas citri. Lineage (GTDB taxonomy): Bacteria > Pseudomonadota > Gammaproteobacteria > Pseudomonadales > Pseudomonadaceae > Aquipseudomonas > Aquipseudomonas citri. The sequence goes on from NZ_JAODAB010000006.1 coordinate 225,336, forward strand.
GGCCGGTTTCATGGCCGACCGCGCCGGCAATATCTACACCGGCCCCAGCACCGAAGACACGCCCGCGTTGATCGAACCGGCAGCCTTCAGCGATGGCATCGTCATCGTCCAGGTCAACCAGTTGGTGGACGATGTCAGTGACCTGCCGCGCGTGGACATCCCGGCGTCCTGGGTGGATTTCGTGGTGGTGGCCGACAAGCCGTTCTACATCGAACCGCTGTTCACCCGCGACCCGCGCCACATCAAGCCCGTGCATGTGCTGATGGCGATGATGGCGATCCGCGGGATCTACGAAAAACACAACGTCCAGTCCCTCAACCATGGCATCGGTTTCAATACCGCCGCCATCGAGTTGATCCTGCCGACCTACGGCGAGTCCCTCGGTCTGAAGGGCAAGATCTGCCGCAACTGGACCCTCAATCCGCACCCCACACTGATCCCGGCCATCGAAAGCGGCTGGGTCGAAAGTGTGCATTGCTTCGGCACCGAGTTGGGCATGGAAAACTACATCGCCGCCCGGCCCGACGTGTTCTTCACCGGTCACGACGGCTCGCTGCGCTCCAATCGCATGGTCTGCCAACTGGCCGGGCAGTACGCCGTGGACCTGTTCATCGGCGCCACCCTGCAAGTGGACGGCGATGGTCATTCCTCCACCGTCACCCGGGGCCGCCTGGCCGGTTTCGGTGGCGCGCCGAACATGGGCCACGACCCGCGCGGGCGTCGTCATGGCACGCCTGCCTGGCTCGACATGCGCCACGGCGATGGCGAGGCGCCGCTGCTCGAACGTGGCAAGAAGCTGGTGGTGCAGATGGTCGAGACGTTCCAGGAGGGCGGCAAACCGACTTTCGTCGACACCCTCGACGCGGTGGACGTGGCGAAGAAAGCTGGCATGCCCCTGGCGCCGATCATGATCTACGGCGACGACGTCACCCACCTGCTCACCGAAGAAGGCATCGCCTACCTGTACAAGGCCCGCTCGCTGGAAGAGCGCCAGGCGATGATCGCGGCGGTGGCCGGCGTCACCAGTATCGGCCTGCGCCACAACCTGAAAGACACCGCGCGCCTGCGCCGCGAAGGGTTGATTGCCCTGCCCGAAGACCTCGGCATCCGCCGTACCGACGCCACCCGTGAGTTGCTCGCGGCCAAGAGCGTGGCCGATCTGGTGGAGTGGTCCGGTGGTCTCTACAACCCGCCCGCCAAGTTCAGGAGCTGGTAAATGCGCGCCTTCAACCTGCAACCGAAAACACTCTCCCTGGCCGAGCACCTGGCCGATCTGGCGGTGGACGCACTGATCGACGAGGCGGACCTTTCGCCCAAACCGGCGCTGGTGGACCGGCGCGGCAGTGGCGCCCACACCGACCTGAACCTGGGCCTGATGCACGCCTCGGCGCTGTCGTTGTGGCCAGCGTTCAAGGCGATGGCTGACGCAACCATGGACTGCGGCGAGATCGGCTTGCCGCTGCGCGAAGCCCTCGGCCAGATCGGCCGCGATGGTGAAGCGGCGATGCTTGCCACCACCGGCGGCGTGAACACCCACCGGGGGGCGATCTGGGCCCTGGGTCTGCTGGTCGCGGCAACGGCGCTGGAGCCTGAATCCAGCACCCCGGGTGCCGTCACCTTGAGAGCCGCACGTCTGGCCTTGCTCAACGACCGCTATGCGCCGCACCCCTTGAGCCACGGCGCCCAGGTCGCCCAGCACTACGGCGTGCGCGGCGCCCGGGAAGAAGCGCAACTGGCGTTCCCGGCGGTCACTGGCCTGGGCCTGCCGCAACTCAAGCGCAGCCGCACGGCGGATGCAGGCGAACAGAATGCCCGGCTCGACGCGTTGCTGGCGATCATGACCGGCCTGGCTGACACCTGCGTGCTCTATCGTGCCGGCGAAGCGGGTTTGCAGACCATGCAGCAGGGCGCCAAAGCGGTGCTCGAAGCCGGTGGCAGCGCCACGTTGGACGGTCGCCGCCAGTTGCATGCGCTGGACCGCCAATTGATTGCCTTGAACGCCTCGCCCGGCGGCGCTGCCGATCTGCTCGCCGCGTGCCTGTTCCTCGACCGCGTCGAGCGCGGCGCTGGCCTCTTCCCAGGAGTGTGCTGATGCAAACCTTATCCTTTGAATTCCCCGCCGGACAGCCGCCGCGGGGCCGGGCGCTGGTGGGCTGTGTCGGCTCGGGCGACCTGGAAGTGCTGATCGAGCCCGGCGTGGCGGGCAAGTTGACCATTCAGGTGCAGACCTCAGTCAACGGCAGTGAGCAACGTTGGCAACATCTGTTCGCCCGCCTGTTCGACGGCCAGACGCCACCGGCCCTGGCCATCGACATCCACGACTTTGGCGCGACCCCCGGCGTGGTGCGCTTGCGCCTGGAACAAGGCTTCGAGGAGATCGGCCATGACTGACAGTGCAGCGCTGCTCAATAAGCACAGCTTCGTCGAGCTCGGTGCTCGGCAACGGGCAAAAGCGTTGCTCGACGACGGCACCTTTCGCGAATTGCTCGACCCCTTCCAACGAATCATGTCGCCGTGGCTGTTGCGCCAGGGCGTGGTGCCGCAAAGCGACGACGGCGTGGTGATCGCCAAGGGCACGCTCGACGGCCTGCCGGTGGTGATCGCTGCCATCGAGGGCGCGTTCCAGGGCGGTAGCCTGGGTGAAGTCGGCGGGGCGAAGATTGCCGGTGCGCTGGAATTGGCCGCCGAGGATAACCGCAAGGGTATCCCGACCCGCGCCGTGTTGCTGCTGGAAACCGGCGGCGTGCGTTTGCAGGAAGCCAACCTCGGGTTGGCGGCGATTGCCGAGATTCATTCGGCGATTGTCGACCTGCGCCAGTACCAACCGGTGATCGGCGTGGTGGCCGGCAGCGTTGGTTGCTTTGGCGGCATGTCGATTGCCGCCGGGTTGTGCAGTTATCTGCTGGTGACCCAGGAAGCGCGACTGGGCCTGAACGGTCCGCAGGTGATCGAGCAGGAAGCCGGGCTCGAGGAATACGATTCCCGCGACCGGCCGTTCATCTGGAGCCTGACCGGCGGCGAACAGCGTTTCGTCACCGGGCTGGTGGATCGCTACGCGGCGGATGATGTGGCGCAGATTCGCCAACAGGTCAGTCAGTTGCTGCACCTGGGCGTGCCCGCCGAACACCGCAGTGGCCAGGCCGAGTTGTTTTTACAGCGTCTGGCTTGCTTGGACACCGAAGTGCAAATCGAGCCGGCAGTGGTTCGTCAGCTGTATCAGGGGGAACGGCCATGAGTTCGTATTCATTGAGAGGCCTGCGCTGGTTCGAGGCCCTGAGTGGCGGTGCCAGTCCGGTGCAAGGCTTGCCTGCTTCGCTGAAAGTGGCTGATGTCAGGTTGGGCGAGCAAACCGTGCGCCTGCTGGCGGTGGTAGCCGACCCCGATAACCGCTTCCCACGGGCGCGCAGCGGCGAAGTCGGTTTGCTTGAGGGCTGGGGCCTGGCGAAGGCGGTGGATGAGGCCATCGACGCTGATCGAGACGCATCACAAAAACGTCCGTTGATCGCCATCGTCGATGTGCCGAGCCAGGCTTACGGTCGGCGTGAAGAAGCCTTGGGCATTCATCAGGCCCTGGCCGGTGCAGCCGAGAGTTATGCCCGCGCCCGACTGGCCGGCCATCCCGTAATCGGCTTGCTGGTGGGCAAGGCGATGTCCGGGGCGTTCCTGGCCCACGGCTACCAGGCCAACCGGTTGATCGCCCTGCGCGACCCGGGCGTGATGGTCCACGCCATGGGCAAGGCGTCGGCGGCGCGGGTGACCCTGCGCAGCGTCGAAGAACTGGAAGCCCTGGCCGCCAGCGTGCCGCCGATGGCCTATGACATCGACAGCTTCGCCAGCCTTGGCCTGTTGTGGGAAACCCTCTCGGTGGAGCAGATCGAACGGCCCTCGGCGGCCGATCTGGCGCGGGTCGTCGATTGCCTGCAACAGTCGATCAATGAAGTGGCCGGGTCGCCCCGGGATCTGCGCAGCCGCCTTGGCGCGCCGCATCGGAGCGCCTCCGGCACGGTCCGCCAGTTGCTGAGGGCGCAGTGGTGAACAGTGTGCTGGCCCATGACCTGCTGTGGGGAATGACCCCACTGCAACTGCCTGTGGACGCGCCGTCGTGGGTCACTGACTCCCTCAGTCACGGCCAACCGGTGGTGGTGCGGCGCGCGTTGATGGGCCCTGGGCACGTCGCGATTGGTGTGCGCGGCGCCTCGCGGGAACAACGCTACGCCACGTCGATGCCGCTGGCTGCGATCCAGCGCCGGTTGCGTCCGGAGGATCTGTGCCACATCGAGTCGACCCGTGCTCTGCCGGCCTTGCAGGCATTGGCCCAGTTGCGACCGCTGCTCAATGCCAGCGGCTGGACCTGGGGCGTGAGCGGCAGCGCCGGGTTCGAACTGGCCAGCGGCATCGAGGCCCTGCATGCCCACAGCGACCTGGACCTGATCCTGCGCGCGCCCGATCCTCTGGATCGCCTTCAGGCCAGGGCATTGCTGGCCCGTCTGGATGCCTCGGTGTGCGTCGTGGACATGCAGTTGCAAACGCCCTTCGGCGCTGTCGCCCTGAGGGAGTGGGCCGGCCCGGCGCGGCGGGTGCTGCTCAAGGACAATCGACAGGCTCACTTGGTAAGCGATCCGTGGCAGCCTTCATTGGAGCGTGTCGCGTGAGCAGCTTGCTGGTGTTTCCCGGCCAGGGTGCGCAGCGACCGGGCATGCTTCGTGGCGTGTCTCCGCAGGTATTGGCCGAGGCGACTGCTGTCCTCGGCGAAGACGTGCAGCAAATGGACAGCGTCGAGGCCTTGCAATCGACCCGTGCGGTGCAGGTGTGCCTGTTGATTGCCGGTGTGGACGCAGCCCGTCGGTTGCTGGAGCACGCCCCATCGCCGGACTATGTCGCGGGCCTGTCCATTGGCGCGTATCCGGCGGCGGTGGTGGCCGGCGCGCTGGGGTTTGCCGACGCGCTGCGGCTGGTCAGCCTGCGGGGTGAACTGATGCAACGGGCGTATCCCCAAGGCTACGGCATGACCGCCATCATCGGCCTGGACCTGACAGCCGTGGAAGCCTTGCTTTCCCGGGTGCACAGCGACACGACGCCGGTCTACCTGGCGAACATCAACGCCGATCACCAGGTGGTCATCGCCGGCAGTGACGAGGCGATGGCGATCGTTGCCGCGCAGGCTCGTAGCCAGGGTGCCGCCAAGGCCTGTCGCCTGGCGGTGAGCGTGCCGTCCCATTGCCCGTTGCTGGAAGCGCCAGCGCGGTCATTGGCCCAGGCGTTTGCCGATGTGCCGTTGCAGCCTCCGACCCTGGGTTACCTGAGCGGTAGCCGCGCGCGGCCGGTGACAACGATCGAGGTCTTGCGCGACGACCTGGCGTTCAACATGTGCCGCGTTGTCGATTGGCGGGGCACGGTGCAAAGCGCCTACGAACGCGGCGTGCGGCTACAGATCGAACTGCCGCCCGGTGCGGTGCTGACCGCCCTGGCGCGCCGGGTGTTCGAGCAGGGTAGCGTCATGGCTTTCGACGGTGCGCGGCTCGACACTCTGCAAGCTCTGTTGCGTGAGGAGGGAAACCGCCAACCCTGAACCTTCGACTCAGGCTTCGAACGACAAAAACAACAACTTCGACGATGCACTTTGAGGACTACGACAATGATTATTTACGGTGTGGCACTGTTGGCGATCTGTACGCTGACGGGAGTGATCCTGGGCGACATGCTCGGCGTGTTGTTGGGCGTGAAATCCAACGTCGGCGGGGTCGGCATCGCGATGATCCTGCTGATTTGCGCGCGTTTGTGGATGCACAAGCGTGGCGGCATGACCAAGGATTGCGAGATGGGCGTCGCCTTCTGGGGCGCCATGTACATCCCGGTGGTGGTGGCGATGGCTGCGCAGCAGAACGTCGTTACGGCGCTGCACGGCGGGCCGGTGGCGGTGCTGGCGGCCATCGGCTCGGTGGTGCTGTGCGGCGCGACCATTACGCTGATCAGCCGCACCCATAAGGGTGAGCCCTTGCCCGATGAACCGACGGACATCGCGTCGGTCGGCACCCCGGTAGGAGGTCGCTGATATGTGGGATCTCATCGAGAAAGGCCTGGAACACAACGGCTTGATCACGGCGTTCGCCTTCGTGGGCGTGATCATGTGGGTGTCGGTGGTGCTGTCCAGGCGCCTGACGTTCGGACGGGTCCATGGCTCGGCGATCGCCATCGTCATCGGCCTGGTGCTGGCCTGGGTCGGCGGGACCATGACCGGCGGACAGAAGGGGCTGGCGGACCTGTCGCTGTTCTCCGGCATCGGCCTGATGGGCGGGGCGATGTTGCGGGATTTCGCCATCGTCGCCACGGCCTTCGAGGTGCAGGCCACCGAGGCGAAGAAGGCCGGGATGATCGGCGCCATCGCGTTGCTGTTGGGCACGATCCTGCCATTCATTGTCGGGGCGAGCATCGCCTGGGTATTCGGCTATCGCGATGCGGTGAGCATGACCACCATTGGCGCGGGCGCGGTGACCTACATTGTCGGGCCGGTGACCGGGGCGGCGATCGGGGCGACGTCCGATGTCATGGCGCTGTCGATTGCCACCGGGTTGATCAAGGCGATTCTGGTGATGGTCGGCACACCCGTGGCGGCGCGCTGGATGGGCCTGGATAACCCCCGTTCGGCGATGGTGTTCGGCGGCCTCGCCGGGACCGTGAGTGGCGTGACGGCAGGCCTGGCCGCGACGGATCGGCGACTGGTGCCCTATGGCGCGTTGACCGCCACTTTCCACACCGGGCTGGGCTGTTTGTTGGGGCCTTCATTGCTGTTCTTCATCGTGCGCGGGATCGTCGGCTAAGAGCAGCCGCTTCTGTGGCGAGGGAGCTTGCTCCCTCGCCACAAGGTTTCTCAACCCTGGCGATTGGCATACATCCGGCACTCAGCCAGCAACGCCAACAGGTTCGGGTCGCGCTCCTTGGCCTTCAGGAACACCACGCCGATGTGCTGCTGCAAGCGGTACTTCTCCTGCAATGGGATGAGCTTCACCCGGTTTTCATACACCGCTGCAATCCTGCCTGGCAACAAGGCATAGCCGACCCCGGAACTGACCATGCTCAGCAGGGTGAAGATGTCGTTGACCTGCATCGCCACCTTCGGCTCGAACCCCGCCTGCTTGAATACCCGGATACCGTCCTGGTGCGTGGCAAAACCCTGGGTCAGGGTGATGAACGTCTCGTCGCGGACCTCGGCCAGGTCGACTTCACTGCGTTGGGCGAAGGGTGAATCGGCGGGCGTGGCGAGGAAGATGTCATCGGAAAACAACGGGATCTGCTCACAATCCGGATCGTTGACGCTGTCGTCCAGCGACACCAGGATCGCATCGACTTCCATGTTCTTGAGCTTGTACAACAGGTCGATGTTGGAGCCCATGATCAGGTCGATGTTGAGTTCACTGCGACGGATCTTCAGGCCCATGATCAACTGCGGCACGGTCTTGACCGTCAACGAATACAGCGAGCCCAGCTTGAAGCGCTCGGCGGAGAAGCCGGCGGCTTCGCGGGTCAGGCGCACGCTGTCGACCACGTCCTGGATCAGCTTCTGCGCCCGCTCTTCCAGCACATAGGCACTTTCCAGCGGCGTGAGGTTGCGGCCTTCATGCTTGAACAACGGGCAACGCAGGGCGCTTTCCAGCGAATGAATGGCCCGGTGGACGCTGACGTTGCTGGTCTGCAACTCGGCCGCCGCCCGCGCCAGGTTGCCGGTGCGCATGAAAGCCAGGAACACCTCGAGTTTTTTCAGGGTCAGTTCTTCATCGATCAGCATGGGGCGGGCTCTTATTCGTGTCATCCGATTGTGCCCCAATAGCCTGTGGGGGCAAGGCTTGCCCGTGATGAATACACTGCGGTGTTTTTTCAAGCATCGATTCGCCTGTTTCGCGAGCAAGCTTTGCTCCCACGGTGCAAACCATTGCACTTTTGCGCCGCAGGGCTGAGCCTTGGCGCCATGTTTTATCATGGAGGGTAGGGATAGATGTATCACGGGGAACGACTCAATGCCTGGACTCACCTGGTCGGGGCGGTCGCAGCGTTTATCGGTGCGGTGTGGTTGCTGGTGATTGCCGGGATGGCCGGCGACCCTTGGAAGATCGTCAGCGTGGCGATCTACGGTTTTACCTTGCTGGTGCTCTACAGCGCCTCGACGGTGTATCACAGCGTGCGCGGGCGCAAGAAAGCGATCATGCAGAAGGTCGATCATTTCTCGATCTACCTGCTGATCGCCGGCAGCTACACGCCGTTCTGCCTGGTCACCTTGCGCGGGCCATGGGGGTGGACGCTGTTCGGGATTGTCTGGGGGTTGGCGCTGATCGGGATTTTGCAGGAGATCAAGCCGCGCTCCGAAGCGCGGATCCTGTCCATCGTGATCTACGCCGTGATGGGCTGGATCGTGCTGGTGGCGGTCAAGCCGTTGTGGGCCGCCCTGGGCGGCGCCGGGTTTGCCTGGCTGGCCTCGGGTGGGGTGTTGTACACCGTGGGCATCCTTTTTTTCGCCCTCGACAGCCGCCTGCGCCATGCCCATGGCATCTGGCACCTGTTCGTCATCGCTGGCAGCCTGCTGCACTTCGTGGCGATTCTGTTCTACGTTCTCTAGAAATCTCCCCACAACTGCTGCGCTACCGCCAGCGCCACCACCGGTGCGGTTTCGGTGCGCAGCACGCGAGGACCGAGGCGGGCGGCGTGGTAGCCGGCGGACTTGGCCTGCTCGACCTCGGCATCCGACAAGCCGCCCTCGGGGCCGATCAGGAAGGCCAATGCCTGCGGCTTGGCATGGCTGACCAGTGGCTCGGCCACGGGATGCAGCACCAGTTTCAGTTCGGCTTCGGTCTGCTTCAGCCAGTCGGCCAGCAGCAGCGGCGGATGGATCACCGGTACGGTGGAACGCCCGCACTGCTCGCAGGCGCTGATCGCCACTTGGCGCCAGTGCAACAGGCGTTTGTCGGCGCGTTCGTCCTTGAGCCGCACTTCGCAGCGTTCGCTGAAAATCGGCGTGATCTCGTTGACACCCAGCTCCGTGGCTTTCTGGATCGCCCAATCCATGCGCTCGCCTCGGGACAGGCCCTGGCCGAGGTGAATGTGCAGCGGTGATTCAGGCTGGCCGGCGAATTGCTCATCGAGCTGCACCCGCACGCGTTTCTTGCCGATTTCGGCCAGGGTGCCGCGAAATTCCTGGCCCGAACCGTCGAACACCTGCACCGCATCGCCCTCGGCCATGCGCAGCACACGGCCGATGTAATGGGCCTGGGCTTCGGGCAGCTCGTGGTCGCCGAGGCTCAGGGGGGTGTCGATGAAGAAGCGGGACAGTCTCATGTTCAATCTCTGCAAGAAAAAGGGTCGCGGTTGACGCTGAAGGCCTTGTCGCGGGCAAGCCTTGCTCCCACAGGAGTACGGTAACCCACTGTGGGAGCAAGGCTTGCCCGCGATGGCGGTGGCCCAGGCTCAGCCCGGATCACGAAACCCCGGGTGGAAGTCCTTCGGCACCGCCACGCTGACGGTGTCCCGCGTGGCAATATCGATGCCTTCGCTGGCCACTTCGGCGAGGAAATCGATCTGCTCGGGCGTGATCACATACGGCGGCAGGAAATACACCACGCTGCCCAACGGCCGCAACAGCGCACCACGCTCCAGCGCGTGCTGGAACACGCTCAGCCCACGGCGCTCCTGCCAGGGATAGGCGGTCTTGCTGGCTTTGTCCTTGACCATCTCGATGGCCAGGACCATGCCGGTCTGGCGCACTTCGGCCACGTTCGGGTGGTCGGCCAGGTGTGCGGTGGCGCTCGCCATGCGCTGGGCCAGGGCCTTGTTGTTTTCGATGACGTTGTCTTGTTCGAAGATGTCCAGCGTCGCCAGGGCCGCCGCGCACGCCAGTGGGTTGCCGGTGTAGCTGTGGGAGTGCAGGAACGCGCGCAGGGTCGGGTAGTCGTCGTAGAACGCGCTATAGACCTCATCGGTGGTCAGGCACGCCGCCAGCGGCAGGTAGCCACCGGTCAGGGCCTTGGACAGGCAAAGGAAATCCGGCGTGATACCGGCCTGTTCGCAGGCGAACATCGTTCCGGTACGGCCGAAGCCGACGGCGATTTCGTCGTGGATCAGGTGCACGCCATAACGGTCGCACGCTTCGCGCAGCAGCTTCAGGTATACCGGGTGGTACATGCGCATGCCGCCAGCGCCCTGGATCAACGGCTCGACGATCACCGCCGCCACCGTGTCGTGGTGCTCGGCAAGCGTCTGCTCCATGGCCGCGAACATCGTGCGTGAGTGTTCTTCCCAGCCCATGCCTTCGGGGCGGTGGTAGCAATCGGGGCTCGGCACCTTGAGGGTGTCCAGCAGCAAGGCCTTGTAGGTTTCGGTGAACAACGGCACATCGCCGACCGACATCGCCGCGATGGTTTCGCCGTGGTAACTGTTGCCCAGGGTGACGAAGCGCTTCTTGGCCGGCCGACCGCGATTGACCCAGTAGTGAAAGCTCATCTTCATCGCCACTTCGATGCAGGACGAGCCGTTATCGGCATAGAAGCACCGCGTCAGGCCTTCGGGCGTCATGTTCACCAGGCGCTCGGACAACTCGATCACTGGCTGGTGGCTGAAACCGGCGAGGATGACGTGCTCCAGTTGATCGACCTGGTCCTTGATCCGCTGGTTGATCCGCGGGTTGGCGTGGCCGAACACGTTGACCCACCAGGAACTGACGGCATCGAGGTAGCGCTTGCCCTCGAAGTCTTCCAGCCACACGCCTTCACCGCGCTTGATGGGAATCAGCGGCAGTTGTTCGTGATCTTTCATTTGCGTGCAAGGGTGCCACAGCACCGCGAGGTCGCGTTGCATCCACTGGTTATTCAGGCCCATGTACAGTCTCCTCGAGGCGGCTCGCGGCGGGCGCGGGCAAAACAATCGCGCAAGCCTATGCAATGGCGGCCATGCGGACAACCCATTGTGTCGTTCCCGCTACTTTGAGGCAGGCGATAGACGTCGCTGGCGGCGTTTTGATGGCTGACGTATTCTTCGCCGTTCCCTGGGTCGACTGGCCCGAAAAACCACGAGCCGTCTGGCTCGAAAACAGAAATTTCCTACGTTTTAATCCGGAGTTCGTTGAATGTCTGCTGGTTGGCTGCGCGCTTGTGCGCTGGTGATGATAGGGCTGTTCAGCGTTTCGGCGCTGGCCAAGGACAAGCAACCGACGGCGATCGTCATCGGCGGTGGCCTGGCGGGACTGACAGCGGCCTATGAGCTGCAGAACAAGGGCTGGGGCGTGACCCTGCTGGAAGCCAGGCCAGACCTGGGCGGTCGTTCGGGCATGGCCACCAGCGAATGGATCGGCAACGAAAAGACCCAGCCGGTGCTGAATAAGTACGTCTCCACATTCAAGTTGAGCACCACGCCGGCCCCGGAATTCGTGCGCACCCCCAGCTACCTGATCGACGGTACTTACTTCACCGCGGCGGACCTGGCGACCAAGCAGCCGGCCACCGCCGAAGCCCTCAAGCGCTACGAAACCACCCAGGACGAACTGGCGCGCTCCATCGAGGACCCGCAGAACCCCGCGGCCACCAATGCATTGCATGCCCTGGACCAGATCACCGTGTCCAACTGGCTCGACCGCCTGCAACTGCCGGCCACCGCGCGTCAGTTGGTGAACCAGCAGATTCGTACTCACTACGACGAACCTTCGCGGCTGTCGCTGCTGTATTTCGCCCAGCAGAACCGGGTCTACCGTGGCATCTCCGACCGCGACCTGCGGGCCTCGCGCCTGGTGGGCGGCAGTCCGGTGTTGGCCCAGGCTTTCGTCAAGCAACTGAAAACCATCAAGACCAATTCGCCGGTCTCAGCAATTTCCCAAGACAAGGATGGCGTGACGGTCAAGGTCGGCAGCGTCGGCTACCAGGCTGACTACGTGGTGCTGGCCGTGCCGTTGCGGGCCCTGAACAAGATCCAGCTGACGCCGGCACTCGATGCCCAACATCAAGCGGCGATCAAGGGCACCAACTACGGCTGGCGCGACCAGATCATGCTCAAGTTCAAGAACCCGGTCTGGGACAGCAAGGCGCGCATGTCGGGTGAGATCTACAGCAATACCGGCCTGGGCATGATGTGGATCGAGCCGGCCTTGAAGGGCGGCGCCAATGTGGTCATCAACCTGTCCGGCGACAACGCCCGGGTGATGCAGGCCTTCGGTGACAAGCAGATGGTCGACCAGGTGCTGATCCGCCTGCATGCTTTCTATCCACAAGCGCGTGGCGCCTTCACCGGTTATGAAATCCGTCGCTACAGCACCGACCCGTCCACGGGCGGCGCTTACCTGGCCTTTGGTCCGGGCCAGATCAGCAAATTCTGGCGCCTGTGGGAAAAACCATTGCAACGCGTAGCCTTTGCCGGCGAACACACCGACACCCTGTATCCGGGCACCCTGGAAGGCGCCTTGCGCACCGGCCAGCGCGCCGCCAGCCAGGTGCAGGACCTGGCGGCGGGCAAGTCGTTCGAACCGGCCAAGGTCGTTCCGGCTGCCACGGCGGCAGCGGCCGGCGCAGTGGCGGCGAAGAAGGGCAACTTCTTTACCAACCTGTTCGGTGGTTCGGATGACGAGAAGAAGCCAGAACCGGTCAAGGCGCCTGAGCCGGTAGCGCCGCCGGCCCCGACACCTGCTCCAGCGCCAACTCCGGCACCAGCCCCCGTAGAAGCGCCGAAGCCTGTTGCTCCGGTAAAAGCTGAGCCTGCCAAGAAGACACCGACTAAAGCTTCGACGAAGAAGCCGGCAGCCAAGGCGGCGGTAAAGAAACCCACTGTGAAGGCGCCGGTGAAAAAGGTGGATCCGGCGAAGACCCCAGCGGCTAAACCGGTGACGGGTACTGAGACCAAGGCTCAGTAACGTCAGGTTGTAAAGAAAGCGCGGCCCAAAGGCCGCGTTTTTCTTTTAAGGTCCTACAGGTCCTGGCGATATATCAGATGCTTCCCACAAAACAGTCGGAAGGAGATGATAGAGCGCGCGAGGTATTGCGCTCTAGTCTCTTCAAAAAACTGGGGTGCATATGAAATTATTAACGGCGGTAATAATGTTGATCATGCTTGCTGGTTGTGTAGTTGGCGAATGTAGAGATCCTCTGCAAATTCCGATGATTCCAAAGAGGGACCCTCAGCTGGCATACAAATGTACGATAGATCCGTATAAGCCGGAGTGTTCGGTCAATTAATGCTTTTTAAATTGCCCTGAGCTTTTGTACTTGGGCTGCCAATAGCGCTAAAGAGACCCTAAGGAAAATTTCCATGTATGGATAGGTATATCTTCGAATAGGATTTTGACTCGTCTTGGCTTTGAGGTGCGCCCTGGGACGAAACTAAAGCGGGCCCAGCATAGCTTGCCCGTTCGCCTATCATGGATAACCAGATTGCCGTCATCCTCAATGACCATACAAGCGTTGTACCAAAGCGACTTATCAGTGCTGTGAGTACTTTCAGCGATCCATAAGCGTCTTCTGGACGGGTCATAAAGAAATCCACTGTTGGCAATTACAAATTGCAGAGGCTCGCGCATTCTTTTGGGATACAAAGTTGCGCTATAGCGTTGATTGTCATTGGCAACCCAAATGACAGTTTCACCGCCCTTGATGACCAGATTTCCATCTGCCTGCAACACCAATCGATATTTCCCGTTTGGGGATTGGAGGTATTGCCCCGGCGACATCGTTTGATTGGGCGGCAGCAGCGGCGAACCATTTGCTCGAAATGGAGTGTAAGGAACGGCCATGTTCTTCACCTTGTTCATGAGTTGTTGGAAACTCATTCAACCAAGGGCAGAAGCGAAAATGGCGATACATATATATACCGTCGCAAAAAGAACCTCGCCGTGTCGGTTGCGATAATGTGCAAGCTCCCACGGCAAGCACGCTCACCAATGTGTGCGAGCCTCCGCCGGGGGGGGCGATCCGACTAAGGGCCCCGTCCTGACGCGTTGATGCCAGGCACCGTACTGGCTTTAATCCTTCCTTAACCCACCCCACCCAGACTGATCATCGTATTTCTCGATATTTCAAAGCGAAATTTTCCGCTTTAAATCGATAGATAACTCGCTAGTCTTGGTCGCAGTTTTTACAGGATATGAGAAATGCAGCTACGCAACTCTTCTTCTCGCTATGGCTGGGTCAGCCTCGTTATGCACTGGGGCGTTGCGCTGGCGGTGTACGGGTTGTTCGCCCTGGGCCTGTGGATGGTCGGGCTGGACTACTACAGCAGTTGGCGCAAAGACGCGCCGGACCTGCACAAGAGCATCGGCCTGGTGCTGTTGGCGGTCATGGTGTTGCGAGTGGTCTGGCGTTTTGTCAGCCCGCCGCCGCCAACCCTGGAGACCTATGGGCGCCTGACCCGGGTCAGCGCCAAGCTGGGTCACAGTGCGCTGTACCTCGGGTTGTTCGCCGTGATGGTGGCCGGTTACCTGATTTCCACCGCAGACGGTGTCGGGATCCCGGTGTTTGGTTTGTTCGAAGTACCGGCGCTGGTGTCCGGACTGCCCGATCAGGCAGACGTCGCCGGCCAGATTCACCTCTACCTGGCATGGGCGCTGGTTATTTTCTCCGGCCTTCATGCGTTAGCTGCATTGAAACACCACGTTATCGACCGTGACGCGACCCTCAAGCGCATGCTGGGACGCCAAGCCTGATGTACAACCTCGACTCCAAAGGAATAGAAAGCATGTTGAAAAAGACGCTCGCCGCCTTGGCAATCGGTTCTGCTCTGTTGTCGGCCGGCCAGGTCATGGCCGCCGACTATGTGGTCGACAAGGAAGGCCAGCACGCCTTCGTCGACTTCAAGATCAGTCACCTGGGCTATAGCTACATCACCGGGACCTTCAAGGACATCGACGGCAAGTTCAGCTTCGATGCCGCCAAGCCTGAAGCCAGCAAGATCGAATTCAACGTACGTACCGCCAGCGTCTTCACCAACCACGCCGAGCGCGACAAACACATCGCCAGCAAAGACTTCCTGGACGTCGGCAAGTTCGCCGATGCCAAGTTCGTCTCCACCAGCGTCAAGCCCACCGGCAAGAACGCCGATGGCAAAGACACTGCCGATGTGACAGGCGACCTGACCCTGCACGGCGTCACCAAACCGATCGTGGTCAAGGCCACCTTCCTGGGTGAGGGCAAGGACCCGTGGGGCGGCTACCGTGCAGGCTTCGAGGGCACCACCAGCATCAAGCGCTCGGACTTCGGCAAGATGATGGACCTGGGTCCACAATCCGATGCCGTTGAACTGTACATTTCGTTTGAAGGTGTCAAAGCGAAGTAACTTTCGCCACGGCCAGACAAAAAAACGCCCCTGATCTTGCGATCAGGGGCGTTTTTCATTACTTGGAAAAACTCAGCGATTGCGGGTCAGCAGCGCAGGTTTCTCACCGCGAGGGCGGCTTGGCAGTTGGTCCAGTTGCTCAGGCGTCGGGAAGCGATCGAGTTTCGATTCCTTGTGCATGATCTTCGGCTGGTTGCCACGGGGGTTCTGTACCGCCGGTTCCTGACGCGACTGATCGTCCCGGGCCGGACGGCGGGGGCGCGAATCTTCGCGACGGGCCTGACCGTCACGTGCGCTGCCGTTGCGTGGGCCGCTGCGTTTGGCAGGTGAGTTGCCCGTGGACGAACCGCTGTTGTTGCGAGGACCGTTCTGGCGTCCCTGGGACTGACCGCGCCCAGTACCTGCACCCGCGCCTTGGGCTGGCGTGCCCGGACGGCGGCCGCGACCTTGGGCAGGCTTCTGTTGCGGCACGTAGTCGACGCGGTTACCGAAATTATCGATATCGTCATCCAGGAATTCGTCCGGAGCGCGATCGGCAGGCATGCGGGGGGCCTGGCGCTGCGCTTCGCGGGCCGGGGTGCCTTCGCGGGGCTTTTGCTCGCGGGCGGGGCGTTCGCCGCGGCCATTGGCAGCTTTTTCCTTGCCCTTGTCCTTGCCTTTGTCCTTGCGGCCGCTGCCGCTGTTGGAGCCTTCGCCACGTGGGCCGCGGGCGTTGCGCGGGTTGCGCACGTCCGGACGTTCACGGACCTCAGGCTTCTCGGCTTCTATCGTGCTGGCGTCGAAGCCCATCAGATCGCCGTCAGGGATCTTCTGCTTGGTCATGCGCTCGATGCTCTTGAGCAGCTTTTCCTCGTCCGGCGCGACCAGCGAGATCGCTTCGCCCGAACGACCGGCGCGACCGGTACGGCCGATACGGTGCACGTAGTCTTCATCGACATTCGGCAGTTCGAAGTTGACCACGTGAGGCAACTGGTCGATGTCCAGGCCGCGGGCGGCGATGTCGGTGGCGACCAGGATCCGTACTTCACCGGCCTTGAAGTCGGCCAGGGCCTTGGTGCGGGCGTTCTGGCTCTTGTTGCCATGGATCGCCACGGCTGGCAGGCCGTGCTTGTCCAGGTACTCGGCCAGGCGGTTGGCGCCGTGCTTGGTGCGGGTGAATACGAGCACTTGTTCCCAGGCACCGGCGGTGATCAGGTGCGCCAGCAGCGCGCGCTTGTGGCTGGCGGCCAGGCGGAACACGCGCTGTTCGATACGCTCGACCGTGGTGTTCGGTGGCGTGACTTCGATGCGCTCTGGGTTGTGCAGCAGTTTGCTGGCCAGGTCGGTGATGTCTTTGGAGAATGTTGCCGAAAACAGCAGGTTCTGGCGCTTGGCCGGCAGGCGTGCCAGCACTTTCTTCACGTCATGGACAAAACCCATGTCGAGCATGCGGTCGGCTTCGTCCAGCACGAGGATTTCAACGTGGGACAAGTCGACGCTGCCCTGGCCAGCCAGGTCCAGCAGGCGACCGGGGCAAGCCACCAGGACATCGACGCCGCGGGCCATGGCCTGGACCTGGGGGTTCATGCCGACGCCGCCGAAAATGCAGGCACTGACGAACTTCAGGTCACGCGCGTAGACCTTGAAGCTCTCGTGTACCTGGGCTGCCAGTTCGCGGGTCGGGGTCAGGACCAGCACGCGCGGTTGGCGCGGGCCATGACGCTGGGACTTGTCCGGGTGACCGTTGGGGAACAGCCGTTCCAGGATCGGGAGGGCGAAACCGCCGGTTTTGCCCGTACCTGTCTGCGCCGCAACCATCAGGTCGCGACCTTGCAACACGGCGGGAATGGCCCGCTGTTGCACCGGGGTAGGCTCGGTGTAGCCGGCGGCTTCGATGGCGCCGACCAAAGCCTCGGAGAGACCGAGGGAAGCAAAGGACATGAGTAATCCTGTTTTTAGTGAGGGCTTGGCCCAATGGGATAATCTTGCCGGGCGCGAATGACGTTCAACCAAAAGACGTCATCCCGTCCGGTCCTGCCGGGTCTCAGAGGCGGGTCCGGACAAGCTCGCGCGGGGCTGGAAGCTGCGCTGTAGCGGTGTCGGGCTGCCTTTTGCAAGACCGGGCGTCCGGGCGTGAGCCTGGCGGGAAGGCGCGAGTATAACAGAGCAAACGCCGTACGCCGCTTTCCTGCTGCTCAACGGTTTATTTCAGCGCCGCAACGGGGCTGTCGTTGCGCGGGTTGCCGGGGCGGCGTCATATCGGGCGATCAGCTCGGCATAGGCCTGTTCGCGCTTGAAACGCTTGAGTTCGGCACTGAAACGCTGCACGAGCAGGTCCATTCCAGCCTTGCGCCTGACGGCCAGGTACTGGCTTTGTCGGCTCACCACCATGGGGTTCTCGGTGAACTGCCCGCTCAGTTGCATCTGCTGGAGCACGCGCCGACCCACTCGGCGATCCGTGATGAGCAGGTCGATCCGTCCCAACTGCAACTTCCCGAAGTTGGCTTCGTGGGTGGGCGCCGTCTCACGCTCGAACACTGTCGAGTCCATGAAAGCCTGGCCATACAAATAGCCGGGGGATGTACCGACGGTCAGGCCGGACAGCTCATCGAGCGTGCGAAACGGATGGGGGCGGGCGTTGGCGTAGAACATCACGAATTCCACATCCGAGAGCGGTTCGCTGGGGTAAAGCAGCAGGGAGTCGCGCTCGTCGCTGTGAAAAATGTCCAGCGCCCCGTCGGCCATGCCTTGTTCCAGCATGGCCAGGCAGCGCTTCCAGGGCAGGAACTGCCATTCAATGTCGATGCCCAGGCGTTTGAACACGATGGCCGTGGTTTCGTAGTCCAGGCCCAGCACCCTGCCATTTTCTTCGTAGACGTAGGGCGCCCAGGGTTCGGTGACGATGCGCAACTTCTCTGCCCGAGCGGCCAGGCTCAGGCAGAGGAGAACAACGACAGTGAATAGCTGGGTGATGATGGGCATGACCTGAGGTTACGACGGGAACTCATCAAATAGCTAGAGCGCTCTGGCTTGGGGGTTAGTGGCCTTTTGCTTGCATTAGATGCGTATAAATGGCTTCACGGCGTTTGCCCAGCACCAGGCGAATCAACGGATGATTGAGCCAGCGCTTGAGTTCATGGTCTTGCAAGGGTTGGTTGCGGCGGTGCTCGACGTTCTCCAGGGCCTTTTCCCACCAGACCGGGGCACAGGCCTGATCGAACGGGTTGGTATGGCGGTAGCAGCCGTAGAGGATCTCGCGCATGAACTGCCGTTTATGTCCGGGCAATGCCAGGGTGACGAGTTTATAAGCCAGGCGCTGGAAGGTCGGCGGCCGAGGCAGGATCGCGGTGACTTGCCGCGTTTCATCCAGGGCATGCTGGCACACCGGCGAGGCACGGTGCTTGTCGAGCCAGGCCTTGGTCTTGGCGCGGAACAGCTGCTTGCGGCTCCAGTAGTGATGGATCAGGTCCGGGCATTCGCGCACTTGCACCGTGCGATAGGCGGCTACCGAGAGGCAGAACTCCTCCAGGGTATAGGCGCCCTTTGCCACGGGGTAGAACTCGTCCATCAGGGCAATCGAGCGATCCATGATCGACGCGTCTGTGTAATGGAGACCGATGACGCCCGAATTCAACAAGGGCATGTCGTCGTCCGCCAACCCACGCTGGCGCAAGATGTCCGCCAGCGTCAGGTGCAGTAGCGAGTCCTTGTTGGCGCCATACGCCAGGCCGAAGGCATTGCATAGCAGGGTGCCAGGCTGGACGCGGCGGAACAGTTCCAGGGGGGAGCTGTGGAAGAAGGTGTCGGTGTCGATCAGCAGCGCCAGCTCGGCTTCTTCGAGGACCTTCTGCATCACCACATGTTTGGCGCGAAAGTGATACCCGTGGGGCTGGATCCAGGCCTGGCGGGTTTCGTTGTCCAAGAGACGCAAGCGCACCGGCAACCCTTCGTACGGCGCCAGGTTATCGGTGAAAACCTGGATGTCCAGCGCTTCGCCGGGCGTCTCGCGCAGCATGGCCAGCGCACTGGCGATGCTGAACAACGCTTCCTGGTGATAAGTCTCGGCCCCGTAGACCAGGTATATGAGTTGTGGGGTCGTTAACCTGCTGGGCATCCATCGAATCCTTCAGATGACTGGGATGGCAACAGGCCTTGGTCCGGGCCAAGGCCTGTTGCCATCCCATGAATCATTTAACGCGGCAGCTTGAGGTTGTTCCATACCGCCAGGCTGGGTTCGGCCTGGTTCAGGGTATAGAAATGCAGCCCTGGTGCGCCACCTTGCAACAAACGTTCGCACATCTGCGTGACGACGTCTTCGCCAAAGCGCTGGATGCTTGTCGCATCGTCGCCATAGGCTTCCAGTTGCTTGCGGATCCAGCGTGGGATTTCTGCACCGCATGCGTCGGAAAAACGCGCCAGCTTGCTGTAGTTGGTGATCGGCATGATCCCCGGTACGACAGGAATGTCGACACCCAGTTTTTGGACGCGTTCGACGAAGTAGAAGTAGCTGTCGGCGTTGAAGAAGTACTGGGTTATCGCGCTGTTGGCGCCGGCCTTGGCCTTGCGCACGAAGTTGCGCAGGTCTTCTTCGAGATTGCGCGCCTGGGGATGCATTTCCGGGTAGGCGGCGACTTCGATGTGGAAGTGTTCGCCGGTTTCTTCACGAATGAAACTCACCAGTTCATTGGCATGGCGCAGCTCGCCGCTGGCCATGCCCATGCCCGACGGCAGGTCGCCGCGCAGGGCAACGATGCGCGTGATGCCCGCCGCCTTGTATTCGGCCAGCAGGCTGCGCAGGTCTTGCTTGCTGTCGCCCACGCAGGAAAGGTGCGGAGCGGCGGGGATTTTGACTTCGCTTTCGAGCTGCAACACGGTGTTCAGGGTGCGGTCACGGGTCGAACCACCGGCGCCGTAGGTGCAGGAAAAGAAGTCGGGGTTGTAAGTGGCCAGCTGGCGGGCAGTGGCGATGAGCTTTTCATGTCCAGCATCGGTCTTCGTCGGGAAGAACTCGAAGCTGTAGCGACGGTCTTGGGACATGGTCATATCCTTGGAAACTCGTAAGCCGGAGAGGTCAGCTCTTGCCTTGAGAGGTAGGCTTGTGTGGGAGCGAGCTTGCTCGCGATTGGCGTCGCCTCGGTCTGACAACGGAACCGAGGTGTCTGCATCGCGAGCAAGCTCGCTCCCACAGAAGAGCCTGCTCCCACGGGGGAGCAGCGCCGATCAGTAGCGGTAAGCGTGCGGCTTGAACGGGCCTTCGACGGTGACGCCGATGTAGTCAGCCTGTTGCTTGGTCAGTTGGGTGACCACGCCGCCGAAACCGCGGACCATTTCCAGGGCCACTTCTTCGTCGAGTTTCTTGGGCAGTACTTCCACGGTCAGGCGCTCGGCTTTCTGGGCCGGCGACAGGTCGGCGTATTTCTGGCCGAACAGGAAGATCTGGGCCAAAACCTGGTTGGCGAACGAACCGTCCATGATGCGGCTTGGGTGGCCGGTGGCGTTGCCCAGGTTAACCAGGCGGCCTTCAGCCAGCAGGATCAGGTAATCGTCGTTCTGCGGGTCGAAGCTGCCAGCACCGGTGCGGTGGATCTTGTGGACCTGCGGCTTGACCTCTTCCCATGCCCAGTTCTTGCGCATGAAAGCGGTGTCGATTTCGTTGTCGAAGTGACCGATGTTGCACACCACGGCACGCTTTTTCAGGGCCTTGAGCATGTTGGCATCGCACACGTTGACGTTGCCAGTGGTGGTCACGATCAGGTCGATCTTGCCCAGCAGCGCCTTGTCGATACTGGCTTCGGTGCCGTCGTTGTTACCGTTGATGAACGGAGAAACCACTTCGAAACCGTCCATGCAGGCTTGCATGGCGCAGATCGGGTCGACTTCGGAGACCTTGACGATCATGCCTTCCTGGCGCAGGGACTGGGCCGAACCCTTGCCCACGTCACCGTAGCCGATCACCAGCGCCTGCTTGCCCGACAGCAGGTGGTCGGTGCCGCGCTTGATGGCGTCGTTGAGGCTGTGACGGCAGCCGTACTTGTTGTCGTTCTTGCTCTTGGTTACCGAGTCATTGACGTTGATGGCCGGGATTTTCAGCTCGCCCTTGGCCAGCATGTCCAGCAGGCGATGCACGCCGGTGGTGGTCTCTTCGGTCACGCCGTGGACCTTGTCCAGTACGGCCGGGTATTTCTTGTGCAGCAGCTCGGTCAGGTCGCCGCCGTCGTCGAGGATCATGTTGGTGTCCCATGGCTGGCCATCCTTGAGGATGGTCTGCTCCAGGCACCACTCGTACTCTTGCTCGGTCTCGCCTTTCCAGGCGAATACCGGGATACCGGCAGCGGCGATGGCGGCGGCAGCCTGGTCCTGGGTCGAGAAGATGTTGCAGGACGACCAGCGTACTTCGGCGCCCAGGGCGACCAGGGTCTCGATCAGCACGGCGGTCTGGATGGTCATGTGGATGCAGCCGAGGATCTTCGCGCCCTTGAGCGGTTGTTCGCCAGCGTACTTGCGACGCAGGCCCATCAGGGCAGGCATTTCGGATTCGGCGATGATGATTTCGCGACGGCCCCAGGCAGCCAGGGACAGGTCGGCAACTTTGTAGTCGGTAAAATCTGCAGGCGTGATAACAGCGCTCATGAAGAGCCTCCATTCGTAATGTATGCGAATGGGCGCCGTTGTGCGTTTAGTGTCCGTGCGGGGAGCCCCCGTACAAACAACGCCCCATCCGAGCCTGACAGGTCGAGCCTGCTGCAGCGCCCCTCGGACAGGTGGCGGGAACGGTCCAATGCGTGGACCGAGGTAAAGCGGTGGCGATTATAGCGGGCTAATCGGATCTTCCAAAAGGGTTTGTTGTCGGCAAATCGAAATTGCCGATGACTGTTATCAGGCCGGCGGCGTAGAGCCTGGCGGTCCGGTCTGCCATGATGCTCGCATCGATCGGCCAGACACTCAGGAGTGAACATGAATTTCCACACCCGCAAATGGGTCAAGCCCGAAGACCTTAACCCCAACGGCACGCTGTTCGGCGGCAGCTTGCTGCGCTGGATCGACGAGGAGGCGGCGATCTACGCGATTGTCCAGCTCGGCAACCAGCGCGTGGTCACCAAGTACATCTCGGAAATCAACTTCGTCAGCGCTTCGCGCCAGGGTGACATCATCGAACTGGGCATCACCGCCACCGAGTTCGGACGTACGTCCATCACCCTGACCTGCGAAGTGCGCAACAAGATCACCCGCAAAAGCATCCTGACCGTGGAGAAAATGGTTTTCGTCAACCTCGGCGAAGACGGTCTGCCCGCGCCGCACGGGCGGACCGAGATCAAGTACGTCAAGGATCAGTTCAAGGACGCCGTCGTCGAGTGAGAGCGGTGTATCAGGCTTTCTGTTCCGGATACTTCATGGCGAGCAGGCTGTTGCGGGTTGTTGATTCAGGATTAGGCAGCCCCGTGTAGCGCGATTTGTAGTTTGCGATGACCCGGTCGAGTGCGCTGTTGAACGCCTCTTGGCTGCGTACTTCGTTCAGGTCCCTGATGGCTCCGTTGAGCAACTTGATGTTCGATTCCGGCTGGCCACCGCGAAACAGCGAGGGGTAGAGCACGTAGCGCACGACGTTATCGACGCGCGTGGCCAGGTCGTGCAGCTTCATCTCCTCGACGGCCTGGCGGGTCACCTCGGACACACCGCTAGACGCGCCTGTGTCCCAGCGGGCGGCGGCTTGCAAGAACTGCATGAAGTCCGGGTCATTGCCATGGTTGAGGCGTTTGGCCAGCCATTCCAGCTTGCCGGGCCGGTCGGCAAGTTGATCGAGGGCCCAGATGGCCATGTGTATTTGTGGGCTTGGTTCAAGCCGGGTGGAGGTGTCGTTGGCCTCCTGGATCGCTTGTTTCAGTTGCGCCAGTGCCTGTTGCGCCAACTGCCTGAAGGCGATCACCTCGGTGCAGGCTTGGTCGTGCTCCAGTTCTGCGCTTAGCTGCGCGAGCGTTTCGTCGCTCAATGCCAACAGGGCGTCTTCGGTCGAGGCAAACCAGAAGGTCTGCTGCGTGGCGCTACGTGTGTCCAGGTGCGTTTGGACAACCTTGCGCAGTTCTTCCTGGAGATGATTCTTGATGTCCTTGGACATGCGGAAGTTGACCGTTCCATTCAACAGTCCACGGAAGTCGCCTTTATCGGTGTTCAGTGGCACGGTGACGATCTGGTCGGCAAAGTGCTTCATTTGCTCGGCATTCAGTGCAGAGGACGCTGTATGGGGCGCCTTGAGGAATCTGTCTGTCAGCGCCGAGAGGCCCGTAGCTCGCTGGCTTTGTTTGCCCGGTTCGTCAGCGTCGAATACCAGGATCAAATGCTCACCGTCCGGGATCGGGCTCATGGAGGAGTGCGGGTTGTAGAGGGCCGGTATCGGTGTGTTGTTCAGGATGCCGCCATCGGCAAATGCCGTGGTCTCAGTACGGTTCTCGTCGCTCTGTTGGAAGGGCAGTTCCTGCTGAGTCGGTTTGCTGAAGACGACCGGCAGCGACGCGGAGATATGCGCCGCCACGGCAATGTCCATGTCCGGGGTCAGTTCCGCGCTGAAGACCACCAGTTGCGCGCTTTTCTCGAACAGGGCGGTGCCGGTGATCTCCACGGTCTTGATCTGCGGGATCTCCTGGCTCAGGACGGCCAGGTCGGCAAAGGTGACGTACCGGTTGTTTTCCACGTTGGCAACGGCTTGTTGCGCTGCTGCGGAAAGAGGCCCCGGGTGTTCTTTGCAACGCTGTAAAAACGCCTTGCAGGATTTCTCCCGAATCAGATTCTCCAGCGGTATTCCTTTGGAACCCAGGCGCGGCCATAGATCACAGAGCAATTGCGCCAGCGGGACTTTTTTCAGTTTCTCGCCCCACTTCGACCATTCGTCCTGGCTGGCTGATACGTCAGGCTTGGCGCTGTTGAGCAGGGAAATGAGGGGGACGTGGTCAGAGATCTGGTCGAAAACTTTGTGATTTATGCCGCTGGCCAGTAAAGCGGCCGATATGGCCCCTGCCGAGGATCCTGAAATCGTCCGGATACATTTCAGGACATCCATGTTTTCGAGCGCATTGACGAATCCAGAATAGGCCACCCCCTTGGCGCCGCCGCCACTCAGGACAAGTTTGGTAGCGGGCGGAGGCTGCATGCTGACATCGACGCTACCGTCCTCATGTCGAACGATGGAGATCGACCGGTCTGTCGCGTTGGTGACCAATCGGTAGCCATCTGCCGGGGGCGCTTGTTTTGTGACCGGTCTTTCGTCATTAAAAGAGCGAGTGGCTTGGGTGCTTTGAGAGATTGCTAGCATTCTGGTTCGTTCCGTGTGCCCAGGAGTGAAGGACCGAACTGTAAGCAAGTTCTGTAGGCTTATGGCGTTGAGACTCAATTGGATAAACATCCATCGACTGCAAGCGAGCCCCGGCAGGTTTCCATGGAAACGCTCTGGAATAGGGCTTTGGGGAGGTAGGTAAAACAGCCCACATGGATGGGGATAACGTCTTACTGAGCGCGTCGCTTGTTCGCTAGTGGCGTGGGCAGATTTCTCAATGATAGGGAGTCCACTGTGCTGGCAACGACCCTGGTACTGATCGCCGCGCTGCTGCACGCGGCTTGGAATACGCTGATCAAGTTCAGCGGTGAGCGCTTGCTGGTGGTGGCGTGCATGGACAGCGTCGCCTTGCTGTTCGCCGCGTTGGCCCTGGGTTTCGTGGCGCTTCCACCGCCTGGGATCTGGCCATGGATCGTGGCGTCGGCGGCGCTCGAGTTGTTGTACCGGTATCTGCTGATCCAGGCCTATCGGGTTGGCGACCTGGGGCTGGTCTATCCGTTGATGCGCGGTCTCTCTCCGCTGGTGGTGCTGGCGTTGACCTTTATCTTTGCTGGCGAGGCGCTGACGGCGCAGCAGGTTACCGGCATCTTGCTGATTCCCTTCGGCATGCTTTGCCTGTTGTGGCGAGGTGGTGGCGGTGAGCGGCTGCCCTGGTCAATGTTGCCGGTGGTGGCGCTGATCGGGCTGTGCATCGGCGGCTACACCTTCATTGACGGTCATGCGCTACGGCGCTGGCCCCATCCGCTGGATTACCTGGTCTGGGTCACGCTGCTCAGCGCCTGGCCGTTCCCCTTGCTGGCGTTGCTGGGCAAGCGACCGGCGTTCATCTCGTTCTGGCGTGAACAATGGGCGCTGGGGGTGGCGGTCGGATTCTGCGTATTGCTGAGCTACGCTCTGGTGCTGTGGGCCATGCAATTGGGCTCGATCGCCGAGGCTGCGGCGCTGCGCGAGATCAGCGTGATCCTGGTGGTGCTGTTCGGCATGCGCTACCTCAGAGAACCTTTCGGCTTGCCGCGGCTCTTAGCCTGCGGGCTGGTGCTGATTGGCATGCTGGTGATGAAGTCTTGACCTGCGCCCGGATTCTCGACTCCCTATGAAACCCAAAGAAGGAACTGCGTCATGACGGTTGCCCTGTGGTGTATTTTGATTGCCTTTTTGCTGCCGTATCTGTGCATTGCAATCGCCAAGATCGGCGGAAGATTCCGGTTGCGCGACAACCACGATCCCCGGGACTTCCTCGAATCCCTTGACGGTGCTCCCCGGCGTGCCTATGCCGCGCACCTGAATGGTTTTGAAATCTCGCCGTTTTTCGCTGCCGCGGTGATCGTCGCGCATCTGGCCGGCAATGCTGAGCTGGTGACTATCAACGTGCTGGCAGTGCTGTTCATTACCAGTCGCCTGCTGTACATCATCTGTTACCTGGCGGATTGGGCGATCCTGCGTTCGCTGGTGTGGCTCGTGGGCGTAGGGTTGATCGCGAGTTTCTTCTTTGTCTCGATCTGAGCCTGGCTGTTGAGTCCTGGTTCTTGTGTCGGCCCCGTCGCGAGCCTGATCGCGATGGGGCCGGCACAAGTCAGCGCGTTTACTCAGGGATTGGCGGTAACGGCATTGCCCACCTGCGGCACTTGCGGCAACGCCATGCCCTTGGGCCAGAGCATCCAGATCTGGCCTTGTTGCTTCATGTCCCCGGCCAGTTGCCCGGCCACTTCACCCGTACCCCAGAACAGGTCGGCCCGTACCTCGCCGGCGATGGCGCCGCCCGTGTCCTGGGCGGCAACGGGGCGGTTCAAGGGGCTACCATCGGGGCGCGTGGTGGAGAGCCAGAGCAGGCTGCCCAGGGGGATCACCTTGCGGTCCACCGCCACGCTGTAGCCGGCGGTCAATGGCACGTTCAGCGAGCCACGCGGGCCTTCATTGCTGTCAGGGTTGCGGTTGAAGAACACATAGCTGGGGTTGCTGCCGAGCAGCTCGGGAATCCGGTTCGGGTTGGCCTTGGCCCAGGCGCTGATGGCGCCCATGGTCACGTCTTCTTTCTTCAGCTCACCCTGTTCGACCAGCCAGCGTCCGATGGGGCGGTAAGGGTGGCCGTTCTGATCGGCATAGCCGATGCGCAATTGCCGACCGTCATCGAGTCGAATGCGGCCCGAGCCCTGGATTTGCAGGAATTGCAGGTTCATAGGGTCTGTCAGCCAGGCGATCACGGGCGCCTTCACCCCGTTGGTTTCGATGCTGGCGGCGTCGTCGTAGGGCTTGAGCACCCGGCCTTCGAGACGACCGCGCAGGCGCTTGCCCTTGAGTTCGGGGTAAATGCTTTCCAGCGACACGATGATCATGTCTTCCGGTACGCCATACACCGGAATGTTCGCGCGGCTGGTCTGGGTGAGGCTGCCGGGATAGACCGGTTCGTAGTAACCGGTGATCAGGCCGTTGGGGCTGTTGTCCCCCGAGCGCAGGCCATAGACGTCCAGGTTCTGTTTCAGGAAATGGCGCACATCCGTTGGGTTCTGCGGCACGCTGGCCGCCGCCGCGCAGGTCGGGCCCCAGGTGGCGTCCGCCTTGAGCCGGGTGCAGGCGCTGCGCCAGGAAGCGAAGCCGGCCAGCAGGTCTTCGTCGCTAACCGATGGCAGGGCGTCCCACGGTGCATTGACATAAGTGGCGACGGCATGGGTTTCCGGCTTCTCGGTCTTGTCCCCCAGGTTGCAGCCGGCCAGCAGGGCCATCAGCGGGAGGGTCAATGCCAGGCCTTTGTGCCAGGGCTTGGAGCGGCTGTTCATGAAGATTTCCTTCGCGATCGTTCAAACGCAGTCAGGGGTTAGAACAACCCGCATTGTTGATGGGGCCATTGGTCTTTACCGACGATCCGAGGATACTAACCGCCGTTTCCTGCTCCGAGGCCAAGATGTTTGTAAAACGATTTTCCCTGGCAGTACTGGCCTGCCTGTTGCTTTCCGCCTGTGGCGGCGTCGATCCCAATTCTCCCCTGGGCCAGCGCAAGGCGATCTTCAAGCAGATGCTCAAGACCAATGAAGAGTTGGGTGGCATGCTGCGAGGTCGCGTCCCGTTCGACGGAGCGCGTTTCGCCGAAGGCGCGGTGCAACTGGACCAACTGTCCCATGAGCCGTGGAAACATTTCCCGCAAGTGCGCGAAGAAAGCCACACCAGCGCCCGGGATGAGGTCTGGCAAAAACAGGCACGCTTCCAGGACCTGGCTCGAAGCCTCGAGGCCGCCACCGGCGAGTTGGTGACCGTCAGCAAGGTCCAACCCTACCAGGCGAGCAACCTGGGGCCGGCGGTGCAGAAGGTCGAAGATGCGTGCAGTGCCTGTCATAAGGAGTTTCGGGATCATTGATTAGGCTCTGTACGAAAAGCCTTGATACTCGTTCATGCTGCGTTGAAAACAGCCTCGCCTGACCTTCGTCTCAAGACTTTTCGTACCAGAGCCAGCAGCTACAAGCGGCAAGTTTCGAGCTTGTAGCTTACTTATCCAACTCCTCCACCGCGTCTTGCAGTTCCTTGCGTGAAGCCGCCAGTTTGTCCTTGCGCTTGTTGATCCGTTCCGCGTCGCCCTTTTTCATGGCTTTTTCCAGGTCGGCCTGACGCCGGCTGACTTCATGCTTGGCATCGAGCACCTTGTTTTCACGTTCCTTGCGCAAGGACGCGTCGGTGCAATGGCTGGTGACTTCGCTCAGTGCGGTTTCAAGGCCAGCCTGCTGGTCCGGGTTGCCATGGGACTTGGCCAGTTCGATCTGGTTGATGATGCCTTGGCGCTTGGCTGCGCAGCCGGTGAGCTCCGGCGCCTGCTCGTCCGCCAGCAAAGGCGTGGCCATGACACTGCACAGGATCAGCAGGGCAGCGGGGGACAGGAAATTCATAGCAACTCCGTAAAATAACTCGCGAGCGGTCGGTACAGATGCGCTGTTGGAACGCATGTTTGCCCCTTGGGTTCAACTGCACGGGGCTCGCGTCAAAAACCATCGACCCCGGCGGCGCGTAACTGTTCACTCAAAGCCACTACCTGCGGGTCGCGAAAGAACGCGCTCAATTGCGCGGCGCGTCCCGGTCCTATACCGGCTTCGGCTTGCCACTGTTCGGTACTGCGCTCGGCCAGTACCTGCCAAGGCCCCTCCAGCCGGGCTTCGCCAGTGGGCGGTAAGCCCAAGGCCTTGAGCCATTGCCGGAAAGGGCGTTGCCGGGCGCTGTGCAGGCTGTCGAGCAGACGGGCGCTGCTGCGCTCGCCGAAACCGGCAATGTTAGCAAGCTCGGCGGCATCGAGGGTCAACCAATCCAGCATTGTGTCGAGCCGGCCGGCGGCCAGCAGCTTTTGCCAGGTGCCCGGACCGACGTGGGGCAGGGCCAGCCCTTGTTTGCCGCTGAGCCAGGTCATTCGTGCCAGGAACTGGCTTTCGCAGCCGAGTGTCGGTTGCCAGCAACTCAAAAAGTGATAATCGGCTGCCGCTGGAGCGCTGACGTCCTGGCGCTCGGTGCTGCGCAGCACGACGGCGTCGAGGCGTGGAATGGTCAGCCCCGCGAGACTGATGGCAACCTGGTCGCCGGGGCGGATGTCCATGTCGGTCCAGCGCTCGAGGGAGCTGACGCTCACCCTGCGGATGCGTCGATCGTCGAGCAGCGTGGGTTCAAGTTCCAGGATGGGTGTGATGCGTCCGGTTCGACCGACCTTGAAATGCACCTTTCGCACCTCGGCCAGCGCCTGGGCATAGGGGTATTTCCAGGCCACGCTCCAGAACGGCGCCCGGGCCTGCCAGCGAGCCGCGGGTGGACGGCGGCTCTGGCGCAGGACAATGCCGTCACTGGCGAATGGCAGCGATGCGTGATACCAGTGGTCGCGCCAATACTGGGCGTCGGCCAGGCCGTGGACCGGATGGCTGAAACGGCCAGGCTCGGCGAAGCCCAGGTCCGCCAGCGCGCGCTCTCGCTCGGGCAGGGTTTGCGGACCCTCGGGCCAGTCCCAGACGAACAGGCCGATGTCGGACGCCTCCTGCGCCGTCAAGTTCGAGCGTGCCATCAGGCCCGCCACGGTGCCCCGGGCGTTGAGGCTGCCGCTGCTGGCCTGGACATGGGTGTTCAGCCGCCAGTACAACTCGCCTTGGACCACCAGGTCCGTGGGCTGGCGCAGTTGTTGGGGGATGGCCTTGATCTTGCATGCGTTCACGGTCCAATCGTGTCCATGAAGGCCGTCGCCACGGCTGATCGCTTGATGCAGGCGGCCCTCGCGATAGACCAGGGTCACCGCCACGCCGTCGACTTTCGGCTGGACCCAGACGTCTTGCCGCCCATGCAGCCACGCCTGTACGGCGTGCGCATCCTTGAGCTTGTCCAGGCCGGTATGAGCAACCGGGTGCGGCACCTTGCCGTCAACCGTGCGCAGGGGATCGTCGGGCGCTTCAAGGTTGAAGCAGCGGCGCCATTGGCCCAGTTGTGCACGAGACTGATCGTAAAGCGCGTCGGTCACCTGGGATTGGCCGAGGCGGTGATAGCTGTCGTCCCAGGTGTCGATTTGCTGTTGCAGCGCGACGATCTCGGCCCGGGCGCGCTCAGTGGGCCAGTCAGGGCAGGGCGCGGCCTGGGTGGGTGTGACAATGAATAACAGACAGGCGAGTGTATACAAAAACGGTGGCATCGAAGCATCCTTGCTTGGTTGAGTACCTGAAGGCTAGCCAGCGTCCGGGAAGTTGCGAGGCTCGGAGCGTTACCGGATTTTGCACAGCCTGATGGCAAAGTCGCGGCGGTACAGTCCAGCTCGATTTAGCCGTGCAACTGTCCCTTGCACGGTGCAAGGGGCGGCGCAGAATGGGCCTTCGATCGACCTGTACCAGGAGCCCCTGGATGGACCTGCCGACACTCGCTGTATTCATTCCGGCCTGCTTCGCGCTGAACATGGCGCCGGGGCCGAATAACCTGCTGTCCATCAGCAACGCCTCGCGTTATGGCTTCGTCCGGGCGTGCAGCGGTGGTGTCGGTCGGTTGCTGGCATTTGCAATCATGATCGCCCTGGCTGCGGCGGGGCTCACCGCCGTGCTGCATACCTCGGAGTTGTTGTTCCTGGGGATCAAGCTGGTCGGCGCCGGTTACCTGTTCTACTTGGCCGTGCAATTGTGGCGGGCCCAGCCGGAGGTCGGTGGCGAAGCGGCGCTCGCGTCGATGAGTCGCCGCAGCCTGGCGCGCCAGGAGTTCTGGGTGGCCATCGGCAATCCGAAGGCGATCCTGTTGTTTACCGCGTTCCTGCCGCAGTTCGTCGACCGGACGGGCACCGTCGCGCAGCAATTCGCCGTGTTGGGCGGCTTGTTCCTGGCGTTGGAGTGCATCGCCATCGGCTTGTATTGCTACATGGGGATTTACGCGCGGCGGCTGTTCGCCCGGCCCAGTGGCAAGCGTTTATTCAATCGGCTGTGTGCGGGGCTACTGGCCAGTGCGGCTTCGTTTTTGCTGGTGGCACGACGGACCTGAACATTGCGCTAAGCCTTTGTGGCGCGAGGGAGCAAGCTCCCTTGCCACAAAGGCATGAAAACACAACGGCATGAAAAAGCCCCTGACGACCCAGTCGCCAGGGGCTTTCTCTTTACACGCGGGTATTACAGGCCGGCAGCGGCGCGCAGGGCGTCGGCGCGGTCGGTCTTTTCCCAGGTGAAGGTGGTGAAGGTGTCACCGTCGACCGTCTTGGTCTGTGGCGTACGGCCGAAGTGACCGTAGGCTGCGGTGTCCTGGTACATCGGGTGCAGCAGGTCGAGCATGGTGGTGATGGCGTAAGGGCGCAGGTCGAACACTTCACGGACCAGCTTGATGATCTTGTCATCGCCGATCTTGCCGGTGCCGAAGGTGTTCAGCGAGATCGAAGTAGGCTGGGCGACGCCGATGGCGTAGGACACCTGGATCTCGCAACGCTCGGCCAGGCCGGCGGCGACGATGTTCTTGGCGACATAACGACCGGCGTAGGCCGCCGAACGGTCAACCTTGGATGGGTCCTTGCCGGAGAATGCTCCGCCGCCGTGACGGGCCATGCCGCCGTAGCTGTCGACGATGATCTTGCGACCGGTCAGGCCGCAGTCGCCGACCGGGCCACCGATGATGAACTGGCCAGTCGGGTTGATGTGGAACTGGGTGTCCTTGGACAGCAGTTCGGCAGGCAGTACGTGCTTGACGATCAGTTCCATCACACCTTCGCGCAGGTCTTTGTAGGACACGTCGGGGTTGTGCTGGGTCGACAGGACCACGGCGTCGATGCCGACTACCTTGCCGCCTTCGTAGCGGCAAGTCACCTGGGACTTGGCGTCCGGGCGCAGCCAAGGCAGCAGGCCGGATTTGCGCGCTTCGGCCTGGCGCTGAACCAGTTGGTGCGAGAAGGTGATCGGGGCCGGCATCAGCACGTCGGTTTCGTTGCTGGCGTAGCCGAACATCAGGCCCTGGTCGCCTGCGCCCTGGTCTTCAGGCTTGGCGCGATCGACGCCTTGGTTGATGTCGGGGGACTGCTTGCCGATGATGTTCATCACGCCGCAGGTCGCGCCGTCGAAACCGACGTCGGAGCTGTTGTAGCCAATGCCCAGGATCACGTCGCGGACGATCTGTTCCAGGTCGACCCAGGCCGAGGTGGTGACTTCGCCGGCGATGATCGCCACGCCCGTTTTCACCAGCGTCTCGCACGCCACGCGGGCGAATTTGTCTTCAGCAATGATGGCGTCCAGCACCGCATCAGAAATCTGGTCGGCGATTTTGTCCGGATGCCCTTCAGACACGGACTCGGAGGTGAAAAGGGAGTATTCGCTCATCTCGATGTTTTCCTGCAAGTTACCGTTGGTGAGTGTCGCCAGTGGGTCGCTGAAAGTGGCGAACCTGGATCTGGAAACCATTGCGTAAGCCTAAGTAGAGGCTTTCTCCGGGTGCGAGACCCGCAGCGGTGGCCCAACGGGCCAAGTCGTCCTGTTCGAAGCCCAGCCAGAGATCCCCGCAGGCTTCCCTGGCCCAGCTCTGGTTGTGGCTGCATAACTCCGTCACCAGTAGGCTGCCGCCCGGCTGCAACAGGCAGGCCATGTGTTTGAGTGCATCGGCCGGCGCGGCGAAATGATGAAGCACCATGTTCAATACCACGCAATCGGCCTGATGGTTCACACCGTTCAAGGCATCGGCCAGTTGCAGGCTGACATTGGCCAGCGCTTCGCGTTCGCACACCTGGCGGGCCAGTTCGAGCATGGCCGGGCTGTTGTCCAGGGCCGTCACCTGGCTGAAGCGTCGTGCCAGTTCCGGCAGGAACGCGCCGTCGCCGGGGCCGACTTCGATGGCGGTGGCGTCGGGTTCGAAGCCTAGCTTGTCCAGCAACGCCACCACGCTTTCCCGGTACTGCGGCAGCCCTGCGATCAGGTCTTGCTGGGCGCGGAATTTCTCGGCCACCCGGGCGAAGAAGTCCTGGCTGGCGGCGGCGCGTTGCTGGTGCACTTGGGCGATGCGTGCCTGTACGGCCGCTGGCAGGTGCAACTGATCGACTTCGTCGAGGAGCGCTGCGTGCAGCCGGCCGCCCGGAAGATCGGTATGAGGCAGGGCGCGACGGTAGAAAATGGCATTGCCTTCGCGCCGGGTCGCGACCAGGTCGGCCTGGGCCAGTACCTTGAGGTGGTGGCTCATGCCGGACTGGCCGATATCGAAGATCTGCGCCAGTTCCAGTACGCCGAACGAATCATTGGCCAGGGCGCGCAACACGTTGAGTCGCAAAGGATCGCCGCCGGCCTTGCAAAGGGCCGCCAGGTCATCGCAATCGTCATGACGGAGCGTGGGCGCGGGTAAATTCATAGAGCGGCAGTCTAGTGAGGGGGGCGGATCATCGCAAGTTCAATATCAAAAAATTTTGATATTGAATGATGGGCGGCACTTTCCAGACCTGCTCGGCCTTGCAAACCACGGGCGGAAAGGTTTCATCGGGCGAAGGCGACTGAAATCCACCGCAAAAAACGCCTCCGGATGACTATCTGTCATTGCCCCAGGCGGGTGTGTGAGGGAAAATGCACGCCTTTTTCAATTTCGTTTTATTCACTTTCGATTCAATACCCGCAGGAGATCAGCGATGCCCAGCCGTCGTGAGCGTGCCAATGCCATTCGTGCCCTCAGCATGGATGCCGTGCAGAAAGCCAACAGCGGCCATCCCGGTGCCCCTATGGGTATGGCGGATATTGCCGAGGTGCTTTGGCGCGATTACCTCAAGCACAGCCCGAGCAACCCGTCGTTCGCCGACCGCGATCGCTTCGTGCTGTCCAACGGCCATGGCTCGATGTTGATCTATTCGCTGCTGCACCTGACCGGCTACGACCTGTCGATCGATGACCTGAAGAACTTCCGTCAACTGCACAGCCGCACCCCGGGCCACCCGGAATACGGCTACACCCCAGGCGTGGAAACCACCACCGGCCCGTTGGGCCAGGGCCTGGCCAACGCCGTGGGCTTTGCCCTGGCGGAAAAAGTGCTGGCGGCGCAGTTCAACCGCCCGGGCCACAACGTCGTGGACCACCACACCTACGTGTTCCTGGGCGATGGCTGCATGATGGAAGGCATTTCCCATGAAGTCGCCTCCCTGGCCGGCACCCTGGGCCTGGACAAGCTGATCGCCTTCTACGATGACAACGGCATTTCCATCGACGGCGAAGTCGAAGGCTGGTTCACCGATGACACGCCCAAGCGTTTCGAAGCCTACAACTGGCTGGTGATCCGCAACGTCGACGGCCACGATCCGGAAGAGATCAAGACTGCCATCGAGACCGCCCGCAAGAGCTCCCAGCCGACCCTGATCTGCTGCAAGACCACCATCGGTTTCGGCTCTCCGAACAAACAAGGCAAGGAAGACTGCCACGGTGCGCCACTGGGTGCCGAGGAAATCGCCCTGACCCGCGCCGCGCTGAAATGGGAACACGGCCCGTTCGAAATCCCGGCGAACATCTATGCCGAGTGGGATGCCAAGGAAAAAGGTCGTGCGCTCGAAGCCGACTGGGACCAGCGTTTCGCCGCTTACGCCGCCCAATTCCCAGAGCTGGCCAATGAACTGGTGCGTCGCCTGCGTGGTGAGCTGCCGGCCGATTTCGCTGAAAAAGCCTCGGCCTACATCGCCGAAGTCGCGGCCAAGGGCGAAACCATCGCCAGCCGCAAGGCCAGCCAGAACACCCTGAACGCCTTCGGCCCGTTGCTGCCGGAAATGCTGGGCGGTTCGGCCGACCTGGCCGGTTCCAACCTGACCCTGTGGAAAGGTTGCAAAGGCGTGAGCGCCGAAGACGCCAGCGGCAACTACGTGTACTACGGCGTTCGCGAATTCGGCATGAGCGCGATCATGAACGGCGTGGCCTTGCACGGTGGCCTGGTGCCTTACGGCGCGACCTTCCTGATGTTCATGGAATACGCCCGCAACGCGGTGCGTATGTCGGCGCTGATGAAAAAACGCGTGCTGTATGTGTTCACCCACGATTCCATCGGCCTGGGTGAAGACGGTCCGACTCACCAGCCGATCGAGCAACTGGCCAGCCTGCGCTGCACGCCGAACCTGGACACCTGGCGTCCATGCGACGCCGTGGAATCGGCAGTGGCCTGGAAATTCGCCATCGAGCGTAACGATGGCCCTTCGGCACTGATCTTCTCCCGCCAGAACCTGCCGCATCAGGCCCGTGAAGCCGGCCAGATCGACGACATCGCCCGCGGTGGCTATGTGCTCAAGGATTGCATCGGCGAGCCTGAGCTGATCCTGATCGCTACCGGTTCCGAAGTCGGCCTGGCCGTGCAGGCCTACGACAAGCTGACCGCGCAGGGCCGCAACGTGCGCGTGGTGTCCATGCCGTGCACCAGTGTGTTCGATGCCCAGGACGCCGGCTACAAGCAATCGGTATTGCCGCTGCAAGTCAGCGCCCGGATCGCCATCGAGGCTGCCCACGCCGACTACTGGTACAAGTACGTGGGCCTGGAAGGCCGCGTGATCGGCATGACCACCTACGGCGAATCGGCCCCGGCGGCGGCGTTGTTCGAAGAGTTCGGCTTCACCCTGGAGAACATCCTGGGGCAGGCTGAAGAGCTGCTGGAAGACTGATCCAAGGAATGTATTGCCTGTTCTGACGCTGTCGCGGGCAAGCCTTGCTCCCACAGGATGGTATTTCCCTGTGGGAGCATGCACATCCTGTGGGAGCAAGGCTTGCCCGCGATGACAATGGAATGTTCAGCGCCCTCTTCATGGAATCAACCAAGTCAGAGACCCCCATGCCCCAACCGCGTCCCTACAAAGTTGCACTCAACGGCTACGGCCGGATTGGTCGTTGCGTCTTGCGTGCGTTGTTCGAGCGAGGAGCGAGGGCCGGTTTCGAGATCGTGGCCATCAACGACTTGGCCGACATGGCCAGTATCGAATACCTGACACGCTTTGACTCCACTCACGGCCGGTTTCCCGGCGAAGTGCGGGTCGAGGGCGATTGTCTGCATATCAATGGCGACTGCGTGAAGGTTCTGCGCAGTGCCAGCCCCGAAGGCATCGATTGGGCGTCCTTGGGCGTCGACCTGGTGCTTGAGTGTTCCGGTGCCTACCACACCCGTGAAGACGGCCAGCGTTTTCTCGCCGCCGGTGCGCCGCGGGTGCTGTTTTCCCAGCCGATGGCCAGCGAAGCGGATGTCGATGCCACCATCGTCTACGGTGTGAACCAGGATTGCCTGACCGGCGACGAACTGCTCGTGTCCAACGCGTCCTGCACCACCAACTGCGGCGTGCCGCTGTTGCGCCTGCTGGACCAGGCCGTCGGCCTGGAGTACGTGTCGATCACCACCATCCACTCGGCGATGAACGATCAACCCGTGATCGACGCCTACCACCATGAAGACTTGCGCCGCACCCGCTCGGCGTTCCAGTCGGTGATTCCGGTGTCCACTGGTCTGGCGCGCGGCATCGAACGGCTGCTGCCGGAACTTGCCGGGCGAATTCAGGCCAAAGCCGTGCGGGTGCCGACGGTCAACGTGTCCTGCCTCGATATGACGATGCAGACCGTGAGCGATACCGACGCCACCGAGATCAACCGGATCCTGCGCGAAGCCGCCACCAGCGGCCCGCTCAAAGGCCTTTTGGCCTACACCGAGTTGCCTCATGCCAGCTGTGATTTCAACCATGACCCGCATTCGGCCATCGTCGATGCCAGCCAGACCCGTGTTTCCGGGCCACGGCTCGTGAACATCCTGGCCTGGTTCGACAACGAATGGGGTTTTGCCAACCGAATGCTGGACGTTGCCGGGCATTACCTGCAAACCGCTTCTAAAAAAACCGCTCTCTAAACAGTTACCCAGGAATTGCGACCCATGACCGTGTTGAAGATGTCCGACCTCGATCTGCAAGGTAAGCGCGTACTGATCCGCGAAGACCTCAACGTCCCCGTCAAGGACGGTGTTGTCACCAGCGACGCGCGTATCCTGGCTTCGCTGCCGACCATCAAGCTGGCCCTGGAAAAAGGTGCGGCTGTGATGGTCTGCTCCCACTTGGGTCGTCCGACCGAAGGCGAGTTCTCGGCCGAAAACAGCCTCAAGCCCGTGGCCGATTACCTGAGCCGTGCTTTGGGCCGCGAAGTGCCGCTGGTGGCTGACTACCTGGGCGGCGTCGATGTGAAGGCCGGCGATGTCGTGCTGTTCGAAAACGTGCGCTTCAACAAGGGCGAGAAAAAGAACGCCGACGAGTTGGCGCAGCAATACGCGGCCCTGTGCGACGTGTTCGTGATGGACGCCTTCGGCACCGCTCACCGCGCCGAGGGCTCGACCCATGGCGTGGCCAAGTTCGCCAAGGTCGCCGCTGCCGGCCCACTGCTGGCCGCCGAGCTGGAAGCACTGGGCAAGGCCCTGGATGCCCCGGCCAAACCGATGGCCGCCATTGTGGCCGGCTCCAAGGTGTCCACCAAGCTGGACGTATTGAACAGTCTGAGCCAGATCTGCGACCAGTTGATCGTCGGTGGCGGCATTGCCAACACCTTCCTGGCCGCCGCGGGCCATCCGGTTGGTAAGTCCCTGTACGAGCCGGATCTGCTGGACACCGCGCGGGACATTGCCGCCAAGGTCAGCGTGCCGTTGCCGGTTGACGTCGTGGTGGCCAAGGAGTTCGCCGAGAGCGCTGTCGCCACCGTCAAGCTGATCGCTGACGTGGCCGAAGACGACATGATCCTCGACATCGGCCCGCAAACCGCAGCCAACTTCGCTGAACTGCTGAAAACCTCCCAGACGATCCTATGGAACGGTCCAGTGGGCGTGTTCGAATTCGAGCAGTTCGGCAATGGCACCCAGGTATTGGCCCGGGCCATTGCCGAAAGTGCTGCCTTCTCTATCGCCGGCGGTGGCGACACCTTGGCGGCCATCGACAAATATGGCGTGGCCGAGCAGATCTCCTACATTTCCACCGGCGGCGGCGCGTTCCTCGAATTCGTCGAAGGCAAAGTGCTGCCGGCCGTGGAAGTCCTGGAAAGCCGGGCCAAGGCCTGAGGCTGCGTTGACCGGGCAAAGGAGTGTTCTGATGGTCAAGACGTTCG
Organism: Pseudomonas citri; assembly: GCF_025336485.1. Classification (GTDB taxonomy): domain Bacteria; phylum Pseudomonadota; class Gammaproteobacteria; order Pseudomonadales; family Pseudomonadaceae; genus Aquipseudomonas; species Aquipseudomonas citri. The sequence goes on from NZ_JAODAB010000006.1 coordinate 263,454, forward strand.
CGCTTTTGTTGCTGACCGGTTTTCTGACGGCTTGCGGGAGTACCCCGAAAGCCGCGCCGGAGCCGGCATCCAGTGAGCCGCAGGCAGGCTGCTATCAGGCAGACTGGCAGGCCGAAACCAACCCGGTGCTCAACAAGCGCTCCGGACCGGACGGCCTGGATAAATACGAGACGCAAACCCCGGACAAGGAACATGGATGCCCTTGACGGGTCTGACTCTTAACTCAGGGCTGGCGGCGTATGCCGTCAGCCGAGGAACGTGGATGAAAGGCTTTATCGCCGTTGCGTTGCCGGCATTGCTGGCGGGGTGTGCGCAGTTGGACTTGTTGCATTCGTCCGAACCTGCCGCGCAAGGCTGGACGACCTGGACGTGCGACAGCGAAGCCAAGGTGCTCTGGCGCTACACCGATGCGGCTCGCAAGGCCGTCGATGTGCGTCTGGGCGGTGCCGAGCAGGTTTACCACCTGAAACAGGAGCCGGGCGCGTCGGGTTCGCTGTACAGCGACGACATGCTGGCGTTTCACGTCAACGGTGAGGAAGGCCTGGTGTACTGGGTTGCCACCAATGACTTGATCGGGCGTGGCTGCAAGGCGCAGTGACAAGCATGCCGCAAGCCCGCTCCCACAGGGGTTGAGTCAGCATCCGAATTTTGTTGTAGCAATTTACCGGACCGGGCCAACCCCCGATCCGCAATGACTTGAATAGCCGCCGCCGCTCCGGCAGGCTGGCACGATTAACGACCCTCGACCGGGAGAGATACACCCATGGCACTTATCAGCATGCGTCAGATGCTGGACCACGCAGCCGAGTTCGGCTACGGCGTCCCAGCCTTTAACGTCAACAACCTTGAGCAGATGCGCGCCATCATGGAAGCCGCTGACAAGACGGACTCTCCGGTGATCGTCCAGGCTTCGGCTGGCGCCCGTAAATACGCCGGTGCGCCGTTCCTGCGTCACTTGATCCTGGCCGCGATCGAAGAGTTCCCGCACATCCCGGTGTGCATGCACCAGGATCACGGCACCAGCCCGGACGTCTGCCAGCGCTCCATCCAACTGGGCTTCAGCTCGGTGATGATGGACGGCTCCCTGGGCGAAGACGGCAAGACCCCGACCGACTACGAGTACAACGTACGCGTCACCCAGCAGACCGTCGCCATGGCCCACGCCTGTGGCGTTTCGGTAGAGGGTGAGCTGGGTTGCCTGGGTTCGCTGGAAACCGGCATGGCCGGTGAAGAAGACGGCATCGGTGCCGAAGGCGTGCTGGACCACAGCCAGATGCTGACCGATCCGGAAGAAGCCGCCGACTTCGTCAAGAAGACCCAGGTCGACGCCCTGGCCATCGCCATCGGCACCAGCCACGGCGCCTACAAGTTCACCAAGCCACCTACCGGCGACGTGCTGGCCATCGACCGCATCAAGGAAATCCACAAGCGCATCCCCAACACCCACCTGGTGATGCACGGCTCTTCCTCGGTACCGCAAGAGTGGCTGGCGATCATCAACCAGTACGGCGGCGACATCAAGGAAACCTACGGCGTGCCGGTTGAAGAAATCGTCGAAGGCATCAAGCACGGCGTACGCAAGGTCAACATCGACACCGACCTGCGCCTGGCTTCCACCGGTGCCATGCGTCGCCTGATGGCGACCAACCCGAGCGAATTCGACCCACGCAAGTTCCTCGGCGCTACCGTCACCGCCATGCGTGACGTGTGCATCGCGCGTTACGAAGCGTTCGGCACTGCCGGCAATGCTTCGAAGATAAAGCCGATCTCCCTGGAAGGGATGTATCAGCGTTATCTGAAAGGTGAGTTGAACGCCAAGGTTAACTGAGGCTCAACGGTCATGAAAAAACCCGCAGTGATGCGGGTTTTTTCATTTACGGCTTCAGAGTGGCATTTTCGTGCTCTGCCGCCAATCGGGAGCGCACCTGATCGATGCTCAGCGCACGCGAGGGGTCGGCTTGCAAAGCATCATAGGCTGGGGCTACTTGGCCTGCGAGCCAGTTTTCCAATGCACGATCACGAGCCAGCAGCGCCCGGAGGCTGATGATCCGCTGCATCGCGAACAGGCTCGCTCCCACTGGGCTTTATTGTTCTTCGAGGCCGCGCTGTTCGATGACCCCGAACACGTCGGTGACATCCTGAACCAGTATCCGCGCAACATTGGTGAGGGTATTGAAATCGCTGGCCGCCGAGTCGCGCAGGGAAGCACAGGCCATGAGCGTCAAATAATCGAGCGTGGCGTGCAGGCGTTCGCTGGCGCAGGCGTGGAGTTCGGTCAGTGGGACCGTGCGGTCGATGAACAGGACGGGGTGGGTGGTGGCGATTGGGGTGAGCGGGGTGAAGCGGCCAAGCAATTGTTCGGCTTTCATGACAAACCTCTAACTCAAGAAAGATATTTGCCACCGTTTGCTGCGAAACAAATGAGGTGGCAGCCATGTGCGGGTTCGCAGACCGAGGAGTTAGCACCCGGCAGATCCGAAGATCTCCCACACACAGCCGCCATAAAAACCGAACACAGGCAGGATATGCCCATGTTGATTTTTGACGGCCATGATTCTAACTCACCAGGGCTGCGAAACCCCTGCCCACTGACCAAGTCAGCAGGCCAACCGAACTATAGAGCAGATTTCCAAGGCCAAAACCGACCTGTAGGACGCCCTCCGTTCCTGTGGCGAGGGAGCTTGCTCTCGCTCGGGGGCGCAGCCGCCGTAAAACCGGCGCATGCGCAAGGGCTGACGAAAAGAAGGGCTGCTTCGCAGCCCTGCGGGAGCAAGCTCCCTCGTTACGGGACGTAAATTCCTACGAGATTTTCGGAAGTGGAATTTCAGGTGTTGTGATCGATATCCAGCACGCTGAACGTCACTTTCCCGCCTTCGGTGCTGTAGCCCGTGTTGTCCTGCACATACACCCCGGCCTTGAAATACAACGGCTTGTCGCGCCACGTTGCGCTGACGGTGGTGTACCAGCTGTTGCCGGCGGCGGTGATGCCCAGGTCGCCGGTACGGTCCAGGTGGATCCGGTAGGAGAAGGAGCGGTTGAGCTGTACCCCCGTGGCAACCGTGATGACCCGGCCTTCGTCATCGTCGGGGCGCATGCGCACCTTGGCGACGATGTTGCCGGTATCGCTGTCCTCCTTGTATTGGTATTCCAGCTTGACCATGGGCTTGCTGCTGTCCTTGGCATGGATCTGGCCAATCACCACTTTGCCGCTGCTGGGCACCTGGTTGACGGCGAGGGTGGCCCGCAACTGGTTGTCGGCATCGGGGTACACCCAGTTGCGCAGGGTGCCGTCGCGGTAGGTCTCGCGTAATTCACTGCGGGGGTAGATCGCGTTTTCCGTCTTGGTGCCGGTGACCGGCGACCAGAAGTACACCGTACTGCCTTCGGGATTGAAGTATTTGTCCTGGAACCCGTCCAACAGGCGCGGTGTTTCGATGGTTTTCGGCGGGCTGCCCTCGGGAATGCTCAAGTTCCAGGTTGCTAAATCGACCATGGGTGATCCTTACTCGGAGTGAAAAAACTCAAAGCCTCATCCGCAGGGTGTTATCCCGCGTTGTTATTGTTCTTGGGCGCGGGGGAGATGAACTTTCCAATACCTGACCGGCGGATGGTTGGCGTCAACTGTCCGTCAGAGTGGTCTCGACGGATTTTGTGCCCGAGAGGCGTGACCGTTGGTCGACTTTTTCGCTTTTCTTTTTGAACAAAAATCGCAATGTCCTTGGCGGCTCCCCCCATGGGATGCGCCAGGCAAGGACCAGCAGCCATCCGTGCTGCTGCGCGATTGCCTCCAATCAGAGGGTGTTGTGCTTGATTTCCAACAGGCTGAACGTCACTTGGCCACCTTCAGTGGTGTAGCCGGTGTTGTCCTGCACGTAGACGCCTGCCTTGAAGTACAACGGCTTGACCTTCCAGGCCGGATTGATGGTGGTCCGCCAGTTGTAGCCGGCTGCAGTGATGCCCAACGCGCCACCTGGGCTGAGGTGGATCATGTAGGAGAAGTTGCGATTGAGCGTTACGCCTGTCGCGATGGTAATCACCTGGCCCGTTTCGTCATCGGGGTGCATTCGCACCTTGGCGACGATGTTGCCCGTGGCGCTGTAGGCCTTGTATTGGTATTCCAGTTTCACCATGGGGCTGGTGCTGTCCTTGGTGTGGATCTGGCCGATCACGATCTTGCCGGTGCTGGGCACCTGGTTGACTGCCAGGGTTGCGCGCAGGATGTTGTCCGCCGTCGGATACAGCCAGTTGCGCAGGCTGCCGTCGCTGTAGGTTTCGCGCAATTCGCTGCGCGGATAGATCGCGTTGGCGGTCTTGGTGCCGGTCACCGGCGCCCAGAAGAACAGCGTGCCGGTGTCGGAGTGGAAGTATTCATCCTTGAATCCTTGCGCCAGCCGAGGCGTTTCGATGGTGATGGCCGGGCTGCCTTCGGGGACGCTCAAGTTCCAGGTATTGAGATCGATCATGGTGGGATCCTGCGTAACTAGTGTAAATGTACTCACCAAAGCGGGAGGCTCTACTCCGGGCATTTGGAAGGGTTGATCACGCAGGATGGAGGGTCACCGTCCGGCGGATGATTGACGTCAATTGATCGTCAGTGACTGCCGTTGCAGCTTTTGTGCCTGGGAGGGGTGACCGTTAGTCGGCTATTTCTGGCTTTGTCTGGATGATGGCTGGGTGACAGCTACTGCTTTTCAAAATCCCGGTCTAGAGTGAGATCACAGTATTTTGTCCGTTCCGGTACATAAAACGGACAGGGCGCCCCGATAAGAGAAGCAGCATGGAATGCGCGCAACTTAAGCTTGATGAACAAAGCTCCGTCCTTTTGATTGTTGATGATTACCCTGAAAACCTGCTCAGCATGCGAGCGTTGTTGCAGCGTCAGGATTGGCAGGTGATGACGGCGTCCTCGGGGTTCGAGGCTCTTAACCTGCTGCTCGAGCATGACATCGACCTGGTCCTGCTGGACGTACAGATGCCTGGAATGGACGGTTTCGAGGTGGCCCGCCTGATGCGCGGCAGCCAGCGCACACGGCTTACGCCGATTATCTTCCTGACCGCCAACGAACAATCCCAGGACGCGGTGATCAAGGGCTACGCCAACGGCGCGGTGGATTACCTGTTCAAACCCTTCGACCCGCAGATCCTCAAGCCCAAGGTCCAGGCATTGCTGGAGCACCAGCGTAATCGCCGGGCCTTGCAGCGCCTGAGCCAGGACCTGGAAGCTGCCAGGGCCTTCAATGCCTCGGTGCTGGAAAATGCCGCCGAAGGCATTCTCGTGGTGAATGAAAACGGCGCGATCCGCTTCGCCAACCCGTCGACCTGCCGCTTGCTCAACGCCACCGCTGCGCAACTGCAAGGGATGCCGTTCCTCGATTTCCTGCAGAACCCCCACATTCCCGAATGGGCCGACTCTTCGCTGCTGCAAGCCTATCGTCGCGGCGAAACCCTGCGTTTGCACGATGCCGTGTTGCGCACTGCGCCCGGCCAGCAGGTGTCGGTGGCTTTGTCCTGTGCGCCGCTGCCTTCGGAACAGAAGGCCATGGTGGTGACATTGCAGGACATGTCGGTGATACGTCACTTGCATCAACAACTGGAATACCAGGCCGTCACCGACCCGCTGACCGGTTTGCTCAACCGCCGGGGTTTCTATCAGACGGCGGAAAACCTGTTGATGCGCAGCGAGCGGTTGGAAAGCAATTGGGTGTTGCTGTACCTGGACCTCGACGGCTTCAAGCGCGTCAATGATTCCCTGGGCCACGACGCCGGTGACCGGGTGTTGCGCTGGGTGTCGGAACAACTGAAGGCCTGCCTGCGGCCGTTCGATATCCTGGCACGCCTGGGCGGTGACGAATTCACGGCGTTGCTGGACCTGGAGTTCCCCGAGCAAGCAGCGAAGATCGCCGAGAAACTGATCGAGCGGGTTGCGATCTGCCAGCAGATCGAAGGCATGGATGTGGCGCTGGGAGCCAGCATTGGTATCGCGACGTACCCTGATTGCGGTGCCAATCTCGATGGCCTGCTGCGTGCCTCCGACATCGCCATGTACGAGGCCAAGCGAGCCGGTCGCCAGCAGTATCGTTTTTACGATCATGAAATGAACGGCCGCGCCCGTTCACGGCTGATGCTTGAAGAAAGCGTGCGCTCGGCCATCGAGAACCGCGACTTCAACATGGTCTATCAGCCCCAGGTGAGTATCGTCGATGGGCAGGTCCGTGGATTCGAGGCGTTGTTGCGCTGGCAGCATCCGAGTGTCGGCGATGTACCGCCGGGGCTGTTCCTGCCGTTGCTGGAGGAAGCGCGGTTGATCAGCCAGTTGGGCAGCTGGATTTACCATCGCAGCGCGGCCCAGCGCAAAATCTGGGGGCAGATATTCTCGGAGGATCTGGTGTTGGCGGTGAGCTTGAGCAGCACTCAGTTCGGCATGCCTAACCTGGTGACCGAGTTGCGTCAGGTCCTGGAGCGTCATGCCTTGCAACCCCGGCAACTGGAGGTCGAGGTGACCGAGGATGCGCTGATGCGCAATCCCGACGAAACCCAGAAGCAACTGCAACTCTTGCGTCACCTGGGGGTTCGGGTGGCCCTGGATGATTTCGGCTCGGGGCCTTGCTCGCTGACGCATCTGCGCGACCTTGAGCTCGACACGCTCAAGCTCGACCGGCACTTGATCGCGCGCCTGCCGGCTTCGCCCCGGGACGCCGCGTTGGCCGCGGCGGTGATCGACCTGTGCACGCAGCTGGGGTTGCGGGTGATCGCCGAAGGCGTGGAGACGCTGGAGCAATATCACTGGCTGCAAGCCCACGGCTGTGAGTACGTGCAAGGGTTCCTGGTGGCACGGCCGTTGATGGCCGCCGATACCAGCGCCTTCGCCAAACCTTTCGACTGGAGCGCGGTGCAGGCCTGAATTCGCTACACTGGCGACCTTTCGTGACCGTGTTGCCGCCCGATGACCGCGCTCAAGTACCTCCAGGCCTATCCCGCCGCCCTGCAAGCCCAAGTGCAGCAATTGATCACCCAGGATCGGCTGGGCGATTACCTGCACCAGCGCTATCCGCAGCGCCATTCGATCCAGAGCGACAAGGCCTTGTACGGCTATGCGCTGGAACTCAAGCAGCAATACCTGCGCAACGCTCCGGCCATCGACAAGGTGCTGTTCGACAATCGCCTCGACCTGACCCATCGTGCCCTCGGTCTGCACAGCACGGTGTCACGGGTGCAGGGCGGCAAGCTCAAGGCCAAGAAGGAGATCCGCATCGCCGCGCTGTTCAAGGAAGCAGCCCCGGAGTTCCTGAAGATGATCGTGGTGCACGAATTGGCGCACTTCAAGGAATCGGATCACAACAAGGCGTTCTACCAGCTCTGTGAGTACATGCTGCCTGGCTATCACCAATTGGAATTCGACCTGCGGGTGTACCTGACCTGGCGGGACTTGCAACCACACAAGGAATGACTGGATGGACGTCAGCAAGACCAAAAGCAGTTTCTATCGGCGTTTGTACGTGGCTTACCTGATCGACAGCGGCATGGCCTGCAACGTCCCGGCGCTCACCGAAGCCACCGGCATGCCACGGCGCACCGCCCAGGACACCGTGGCGGCGCTGGCGGACCTGGATATCGTGTGCGAATTCGAGCAGCAAGAGGGGGCCCGCAACCACGCCGGGCGGTATCGGATCCGGGATTGGGGGGCGATCGATCGACGGTGGATCGAGGAGAATTTGCAGCGGATCAAGGCGGTGCTTGAGTACCCCTGACGCTGGCTGCCTGGGCTGGCCTCATCACGAGCTGGGCCTGTGCATGCCAATGTGTGGAATCCCGTCCTCCAGGTATTCCACCCCCACCACCACAAACCCGTATCGCCCGTAATAGCCCTGGAGATGCGCCTGGGCCGACAATGAGACCGGCGTGCCGGGCCAGTGTAGTTCGGCCTGCTTGAGGGCTTGTTCCATCAGGATGTGGCCTAACCCCTGGCCGCGTGCGTGGGGGGCGATGATTACGCGGCCGATCACCACGTCACTGTTTTGCGAGTGCGGGTCGAGCAGGCGTAGATAGGCCACCAGGTGATTGTCCTGCCAGGCCATCAGATGGCAGGTGTCCCCTTCCAGGTCGAGACCGTCGACGTCCTGGTAGGCGCAGTTCTGCTCGACGACGAACACCTCGGCGCGCAACTTGAGGATGGCATACAGCTGTTCCTTGCTCAGGTCACTGTGATGTTTGCAGACCCATTCGATGTCCATTTTTGAATTTCCTCAAGAACCTGATACCGATAGTAAGCGTGCAGTGGACGGAAGTCTCTTTTCGGTCGGGCGGATGAACCGTCTGAAAGAAAACAAAATGCCATCACCCTGCTGCCGCCGCTGTCTTCTTTGTGTAATCTTCATTCCAGGGCTGTGCAGCGGTTTCGATGAGCTAATGTTAGGACCGGACACCCAAGGATGTTTTTGAGTGACGGCTAGGCTTTTACGAAAAAGTAAAAATCCTAAGAACCAACCGGGCTATGAACCCGTCAAGGATGTTTGGCATGCCGCGATTGCATCGAGCTCTGGCTTTGGTCGGGTTGCTGTTGTTGAGCCACAACGCCTGTGCGCAGAAGTTACGCCTGGTGGCCGATGCCTGGCCACCGTTCACCGACTCGACGCTGGTCAATGGTGGCCTGGCGACCGATATCGTCAGCACCGCCCTGGCCCGTGCCGGTTATGCCAGTGATTTCGAACAGGTGCCCTGGGCCCGGGCGATGCTGGGCATCGGCGAGGGCCGTTATGACGTACTGATCAATGCCTGGTATGCCGAGGAACGCACCCGTATAGGCCAGTTTTCGGCCGAGTACCTGCTCAATCGCGTGTGCTTCCTCAAGCGCAAGGACGATGCGATCCAGTTCGACAACCTGCAACAGTTGCGGGCTTATCCCATCGCCGTGGTTCGCGGTTACGCCTACGGCAAGGATTTCGACGAAGACCCGCTGTTGCAGAAAGTCCCTGTGCATAACTTCGCGATGGCCGCACGCATGCTGGCGGCCGACCGCGTGAAGCTGACGCTGGAAGACGAATACGTGGCTCGCTATTACCTGGCTCGCGAATCCCCCAAGGTGCGCAATGCCTTGGAATTCCTGCCCAAGCCCTTGAGCGAAAACAGCCTGCACATCCTGGTCAGCCTGAAGAATCCCGAGCATGAAGAGATCGTGGCGGGATTCGATCGGGCGATTGCGGAGATGAAGGCGGATGGGAGTTATGACAGATTATTGAAGGCGCATGGGATGTAGCAGCTCGGAGCTCGCCGTCAGGCCTCCTTCATCAGATGCGCCGCCAACGTGCGCAACGGCCCCAACTGACGGCAGATCAATGCCAATTGCGTTTGCACCAGCCGTTGGCCTTCATCGATTTCATCGGGCATCTGCTCAAGCTCACTGGCGAGGGTTTCCTCCTCGTCGCTCTGGATCGCGATCGGAGCCTTGTTCGCCAGCCCCTGGGCGATTTCGTCGATGCTTGTCGCCAGTTTCGCGCCGGCGCCTTCGATCAATTGTTCGCGCACCTGAGCCGGCAGTTCGGTGCCTCGATGGGCGCCCAGGCCTGACAGGTAGCTGAGCAGGGTGTGGGAGAGCACCAGGAAGCGGAACCCAACGTCGGCCTCCTTACGGAAATGTCCCGGCTCCATCAGCATGTTCGCCAGGGTGGTGGACAGCGCGGCGTCGGCGTTGTGGGCGTTGCGCCGGGCCAGGCGATAGGCCAGGTCGTCGCTTTTGCCGGCGGCGTACTGCTGCATGATCTGGCGCAGGTAGATGCTGTTGCAGGTCAGCGTGTTGGCCAGCACCTTGTTCAACCGGCGTCCTTGCCAGTCCGGCAGGAACAGGAACACCGCCACCCCGGCAATCAGGCTGCCGAGCAAGGTATCGAACAGCCGCGGCAACAGCAGCCCGTAGCCGTCGCCCACCTGGTTGAAGCAGAACAGCACCATGACGGTGATCGCCGCCGTCGCCAGGGTGTAGCGCGTCGTGCGGTTGGTGAAGAACAGCACGCCGGCGGCGATGGCGAAGCACGATTGCACCAGCGGGTTGGGGAACAGATCGAACAGCGCCCAGGCCACTGTCAGGCCGATGGCGGTGCCGACGATCCGTTGGCCGAGTTTGCGCCGGGTGGCGCCATAGCTCGGTTGGCAGACGAACAGCGTGGTGAGGATGATCCAGTAACCCTGGGACGGGTGGATCACGTGCACCAAGGCGTAGCCCACACTCAGGGCCAAGGGCAGGCGCAGGGCATGGCGAAACAGCAGCGAGGTCGGCGTAAGCTGCGTGCGCAAGCGTAGCCAGATGTCCTTGAGGTTGTGCGGCGAGCGGTCCAGCAGGCTGCTGTCGGTGGCGTCCGCCAGGGCATCGGGGTTGCTCGCGTCGCTGAGCAGGCGGTCCATGGTGGCCAGGTTCACCGACAAGGCCCGCAGTGAGCGCAGCAACCCGCGCCAGGCCGGATTGCTCTGGATGCGCAAGTGCTCCAGGGAGGCGTGCAGATCGTTCAGGGCTTCGGCGAAGCTGTCGTCGTAGACGAACGGCTGGCGCATCTGGATCGATTCGCCAAGCGCCTGGCAGGCCTTGCCTTGCTGGCGCAACAGGCGCTGGCAGCGAAACAGTACGTCGCTGTGGAAGAAGGCTTCGGCCAGTGCGTTGTAGGGGTAGTGGGAAGAACTGGCGCGCTCGTGGATGTCCTGGGCGAGGAAGTAGAGCTTGAGGTAGCGGCTGACTTTCGAACCCGGTCGGCCATTGCCCACGCGGTGCAGGATGATCTCCTTCGCGGCGTTGAGGGCTGCCACCACCCGCCCGTTCTGTTGCGCCAGCTCCAGGCGTCGGGCTTCGATGTCCAGTTGGCGGATGGGTTCGAGCAGCGTCGACTTGAGTTTCAGGTAGCGCCCCAGTTCGCGAAACAACCGCGCCAGGCTTTGCTGCACCGGTTGGTTGGAAAACAGCGCCTGCCATAGCACCGAGAGCAAGCCGTACCACGCGGCACCGGCCACCAGCAACACGGGTTCGTGCCAGAAATCGTTGACCGCGCCACCGCGCTGGTCCACGCCGATCATGGTGTAGACCGAAAGAATCAACGTGGCCGAGGCAATCGCGCCGTAGCGCTCGCCGAGGGCGCCGAGCATGGTCAAGCCGAAGGCCGCCAGGGCCAGGGCAATGATGAACAGCCAGGGGTAGGGGAACAGCAACTCCACCGACAGCGCGGCGATGGTGAAGCACACCAGGGTCACGGCCAGCGCGTTGAGGCGGCCTTGCCAGGTGTCGTCGGTCTCGGCCAGGGCGCTGGCGATAATCCCCAGGAACAAGGGGATCAAGAGCACCATCTGATCCAGGTACCAGCACAGCGCCATGCTGCCGGTCAGGGCGATGAACACCCGTACGCTGTAGCTGAATTTATCCAACGCCCAAAGGCGACGCAGAGATTGGCTGAACGAGGTCGATGACATGAAGTGCACGGGCCTGACGGGCAATGACGCTAAATTGAGGCAGTAATGACGCCGACGCAATGGCGGCGATCACATCTCACAGCAAAAAGTGTTCCGCCAGGCTCATGGACATACTCACCACAATGCTGGCCTGCATGTGTTGGCTCAGACGTACTGAGCCGCCGCATACCCCGACGCCCAGGCCCACTGGAAGTTGAACCCGCCCAGGTGGCCGGTGACGTCCAGCACCTCGCCAATGAAATACAGCCCCGGGCTTTTCAGCGATTCCATGGTCTTGGAGGAGACTTCCCGGGTGTCGACGCCGCCCAGGGTGACTTCGGCGGTGCGGTAGCCTTCGGTGCCGGCGGGGACGACGTTCCAGCTCGCCAGTTTCTCGGCGATGTCCGCCAGCTCCGCGTGGGTGTATTGCTTCATGGGCTTGGAGACGAACCAGGTGTCGGCCAGCAGGCCGGCCATTTTCTTGGTGAACAGTTCGCCCAGCAGCGTCTTGAGCTCACTGTTGGGGCGTTCGGCCTGTTGTTGGGTCAACCACTGCGGCACGTCGTGATCGGGCAGCAGGTTGATCTGCACTGTGTCCCCCGGCTCCCAGAACGAGGAGATCTGCAAGATCGCCGGACCGCTCAGGCCGCGATGGGTGAAGAGGATGTTTTCGCGAAAGCTCTGGTCGTTGCAGCTCACCAGGCAATCGACCGACGTGCCCGAGAGCTCGGTGCACAGGGTCTTGAGCTGGTCGGTGATGGTAAACGGCACCAGCCCGGCGCGGGTGGGCAGCAATTGATGGCCGAATTGTTTGGCCACTTGGTAGCCGAAACCGGTGGCGCCCAAGGTCGGGATCGACAGCCCGCCCGTGGCGATCACCAGCGATTGGCAGGTAACGGCGCCGAGGGTGGTTTGCAGCAGGTAACCGCCTTCAATCTTTTCAATGTGGGTGATCGAGGTGTCCAGGTGCAGGTCGACGCCGGCCTGCTCGCATTCATCCAAAAGGATCCCGAGGATGTCGCTGGACTTGTTATCGCAGAACAACTGGCCGAGTTTCTTCTCGTGATACGGCACGCCGTGCTTGGCCACCAGGGCGATGAAGTCCCATTGGGTATAGCGGGCCAGGGCCGATTTGCAGAAGTGCGGATTCTGCGAGAGGAAGTTGCCAGGCTCGGTGTACATATTGGTGAAATTGCAGCGCCCGCCGCCCGACATGAGGATTTTCTTGCCGGCCTTGTTGGCGTGGTCGAGCAGCATCACCTGCCGGCCACGTCCGGCGGCAGTCAGCCCGCACATCAGCCCAGCGGCGCCAGCGCCAATGATCACGACTTCGGTAGAGCGCAAAACGGTGTCCTCACACAAATTTTAATTTCACCGAAAACCACTGTGGGAGTGGGGCTGTGTGGGAGCAAGGCTTGCCCGCGATGAAAACGCCGCGGTCTCTTGAGGACCGCAGCGCCTGGATCGCGAGCAAGCTTTGCTCCCACACAGCCCGCTCCCACAAAGGGATTTCGTTGGATGGAAGATCGTTTACAGGATCCGCACCCGCAACGAACGCCCCTTGATTTTGCCTTCGTTCAAACGCTTCAGCGCCTGCTTGGCGATGCCGCGTTCCACCGCCACGTAGGCCTGGAAGTCGAAGATCGCGATCTTGCCGACCTGGGTGCCTGGGATGCCGGCCTCGCCGGTCAGGGCGCCGAGGATGTCGCCGGGGCGGACTTTGTCTTTGCGCCCGGCGGCGATGCACAGGGTGCTCATGGCCGGCAGCAGCGGGCCACCGGCCTGGGGCTTGAGCGTGTCCAGCTGGTCCCAGTTCAATGGCGCTTTCTGCAACTGCTCGATGGCCTGGGCGCGGTGGGCTTCGGATGGCGCCACCAGGCTGATGGCGAGGCCTTTCTCCCCGGCGCGACCGGTGCGGCCGACTCGGTGGATATGGATTTCCGAGTCGCGGGCCAGTTCGACGTTGATCACCATGTCCAGGGCATCGATGTCCAGGCCGCGGGCCGCTACGTCGGTAGCTACCAGCACCGAGGTGCTGCGGTTGGCGAACATCGCCAGCACCTGGTCGCGGTCGCGCTGTTCCAGGTCGCCGTGCAGGCCGACCGCAGAGATGCCCTTGGACACCAGGTGATCGACGGTGTCCTGGACCTGTTGTTTGGTGAAGCAGAACGCCACGCAGGAGGCCGGGCGGAAGTGCGCCAGGACCTTGCCCACCACGTCCATGCGCTGTTCGGGAGCGATCTCGTAGAAACGCTGCTCTATCTGTGCGTCGGAATGCAGCGCCTCGACTTTGACCTGCTGCGGGTCGCGCATGAACTTGGACGACAATTGCTTGATGCCCGCCGGGTAGGTGGCGGAGAACAGCAGCGTCTGGCGGCGTTCCGGGGTCTGCTGGATGATGTCCTCGATGGCGTCGTAGAAGCCCATGTCGAGCATGCGGTCGGCTTCATCGAGGATCAGCGTGTTGAGGCCGTCGAGCACCAGCGAACCCTTGCGCAGGTGCTGCTGGATGCGTCCCGGGGTGCCGACGATGATGTGGGCACCGTGTTCAAGTGAAGCGATCTGCGGACCGAAGGACACGCCGCCGCACAGGGTCAGGACCTTGATGTTGTCTTCGGCGCGTGCCAGGCGGCGGATTTCCTTGGCGACCTGGTCGGCCAGTTCGCGGGTCGGGCACATCACCAGGGCCTGGCAGCCGAAGAAACGCGGGTTGATCGGGTTCAGCAGGCCGATGCCGAAGGCGGCGGTCTTGCCGCTGCCGGTCTTGGCCTGGGCGATCAGGTCCATGCCCTTGAGGATCACCGGCAAGCTCTGCGCCTGGATCGGCGTCATCTGGGCGTACCCGAGGGATTCGAGGTTGGCCAGCATGGCGGCGGACAGCGGCAAAGTGTTGAAAGCGGTGGCAATGGTGGTCACGGGACAGGCCTGCAAAACAAAATGTCGCGCAGTGTAGCAGCCTCTTGCCACTTCCTCGAAAGATCTGGACGAGCTGTGGGGGGGCGTGCGTTCGCCTTGGTTTCTTTTTGTGGGAGCAAAGCTTGTTGTGGGAGCAAAGCTTGCTCGCGATGCAGACAATGCGCTCTTCAAGAAAACCGCGTTGCCCGCATCGCGGGCAAGCCTTGCTCCCACCGGTGCCTCATTCGCCATTGAGATCCTAGGCTCTGTTTGAAAAGTCTTGAGACGAAGGTCAGGCAAGGCGAAAACCGCCGAGGAACGGCCGGGGTCGCGCTCGACTTTACTGGAGTAAATGAGCATTCCGAGGCGGTTTTCAACGCAGCATCACCGAGTATCAAGGCTTTTCAGGCAGAGCCTAGTGCTCGATGTGCTCATCCGGCCGCTTTTCCCGCCGCCCATCCTGCTTCGACAACTGCGAAAAAATCGTCGCCGCCAGCATTGCCATGATCCCCACCGTCACGAACGTCAACTGGAACGCCCCCAGCACGGTGTCCACGCCGTCGTTGCCGACCTGGGCGGTGAAGCCGCCGAGCAGGGCGCCGGCGCAGGCCACGCCGAGGCTCAGGGACAGTTGCGCGACCACCGACAGCAGGCTGTTGCCGCTGCTGGCGCTGGCGTCGTCGAGGTCGATGAGGGTCACGGTGTTCATCGCGGTGAATTGCAGCGAGTTGATCGCCCCCAGCACTGCCAGTTGCGCCAGCAGCAGCCAGTACGGTGTCTGTTCGCTGACCAGGCCCATGCTCGCCAGCATCAGGCCCAGGGCCAGGGTGTTGCCGGTCAGGACGATGCGATAGCCCAGGCGTTCGATCAACGGCCGGGCCACGGACTTGGCGAGCATCGCGGCGGCGGCCAGGGGCAGCATGCTCATCCCGGCCTGGGACGGCGAATAGCCCAGGGCCACTTGCAGCAGCAACGGCACCAGGAATGGCAGGGCACCGCTGCCCAGGCGGGCGAACAGGTTGCCGAGAATGCCCACGGCGAAGGTCCGGGTCTTGAACAACGACGGCGGGAACAGCGCGTTCTCGACGTGCCCGGCCCGCAGCCAATAGGCCGCCAGGCAGGCCATGCCGCCGAACAGCAGCAACATCACCCGCAGGTGTGGCAGATGCAATTCACCCAGGCCCTCCATGGCGATGGTGATCAACACCATCGCCGCGCCGAACAGCAAGAAGCCCAGGCCATCGAAACGAGTGCGCTCGCTGCCACGCAGGTCGGGGATGAACTTCCACACCGCGTAGCAACCGATCACGCCCACCGGCAGGTTGATGATGAAGATCCAGTGCCAGGTCAGGTATTGCACCATCCAGCCGCCCATGGTCGGGCCGATCAGTGGGCCGAGTAGCCCGGGAATCGTAATGAAACCCATGATCCGCACCAGTTCCGAACGCGGATACGCCCGCAGCACCACCAGCCTGCCCACCGGCAGCATCAGCGCGCCGCCCAGGCCCTGGACCACCCGTGCGCCGACCAGCATGGTCAGCGAACTGGACAGGGCGCACAGCAATGAGCCGAAGCTGAACAGCAGGATTGCCCCGAAGAAGATCTTCTTGGTGCCGAAACGATCGGCGATCCAGCCCGAGGCCGGGATCAGCAGGGCCACGGTGAGCATGTAGGCAATGATCACGCCCTGCATGCGCAGCGGGTTTTCCGCCAGGTCGCTGGCCATGGCGGGCAGGGCGGTGTTGAGGATGGTCCCGTCCAGGGATTGCATGAAGAAGGCGATCGCCACCACCCATGGAAGCCAGCGGGCGGTGACGGCGTCGAGCGGTTCGCGGTTGGGCATGGGGCCTCTTGTTTGTGTTCGGGTGTCTGTTAGCTTCATCGCGGGCAAGCCTCGCTCCCACAGGTACGGCACACATTCTGTGGGAGCAAGGCTTGCCCGCGATGCTTTTTACAGGGTCAATGTCAGCCGCTTGACCAGCGCCCCCGGCAACAGCATCGAGGCCGTGGCCCGTTGGCTGTAGGTGCTGGCCGAGAGCAGCAGTTCCCGTTCCCGGGTCAGGCCTTCGAGTTGCGAGCCCAGCAGGCTGTAGGCACTGTCGTCGAAGCGCATGGTGCTGACCGGTGCCACGATCTGGCCGTTCTCGACCCAGAACGTGGCGAAGCGGGTCATGCCCGTCAGGCGCGCGGCCGGCTGATCGGAGTAGTTCAGGTACCAGAGGTTACTGATGTACAGCCCGGTGCCGAGGCGTTCGAGAATGTCCGCTTGCTCCAGTTGCCCCTCTTCCATGACCAGCGCCGTGGGGTACTCGTAGCTGCTCGAACCGTTGGCGGTGAGGCCGTATTCGGCGGCGCTGCGCGAGTTGACCAGCCGGGCGTTGGCGCTGCCCTTGGCGATCAGCGCCAGGTCGTCGCGGGGATAACCTTCATCGGAAAACGCCGGGCTCAAGGAGCCGCTGACCTGCTCGCTCAAGCACACGCAAGGGCTGAAGCTGGCCTCGTCGGCGTAGAACTTTTGCAGCGGGCTCTGTTTGCTGGCGATCGCCCGGGCGGAGAAGCCGCCCCAACTGAGCATGCCCATGATCTCTTCCAGGGCGGCCGGCGCCAGGTAGGCGCGGTATTCGCCGGGCGCCAGCGTGCGCAGTGGGCGACCCAGGAACGCCAACTGCTGGCGGGCCTGTTCGAAGCGCCGGGCAAACCCGTCGCTGCTCCACTGCTGGCCGGCGTAACTGGCTTTGACCGCCTGGCCGTTCTCATGGAACAGGCTGAAATCGAAGTTGAAGCTGTTGGCCTGGTGCCAGCCGAACGCCCCCGACGAACTGGCGAACCCGCGGCTGATAGGCCCGGCGGCGTAGAAACCGACCAGGTCCAGGCCTTCGGCGGCGCGGCTGATTTGCGCCACGGCCTGCTCGGTGTCCGGCAGCGGATGATCCTGCACGTTGTCGCTCTGCCAGTGGTTGTGGTTGAGCAGCAGGTACGGATCGCGGGGCAGCAGCGGCAGGGTTTCGCGCAGCTGTTGCAGACCTTCGGACAGGCGTTGCAGATCGGTCCCGGCGTCGCCGGACAAGGTGATCTGCAAGTCGGCGTGGCGGCCGTCATCGATCAGTTTGAGACTGACGTTGGCCTGTTGCACATGCCCGGCCTGGCGGACCTTGCCATGGTTGAAGCGCACGAAGGCCGAGGATTCGGCGGCGTAGCCGAGGGTGAATTGTTCAGGCGTATGCAACGCACTGTGCAGCCAGTCGACCAGGGCCTTGAACGCCTCGGCCTGATTATAGACAGTGCTCATCAGGCATCCCCCCCAAACACATCAACGTTGCTGAATACGCAGGCCGGCGACGCGTGCCCGACGCGGATGACCTGGTTCGGTTCGCCCTTGCCGCAGTTGGGCGTGCCCAGCACCTGGCGGGTACTGGCATCGCCCACGGCGCGCAGGCTCTTCCAGAACTGCGCGGAAATGCCCCGGTAGTTGGGGTTTTTCACCACGCCCTTGAGCTCGCCGTTTTCGATCAGCTGGCCCCATTCGCAGCCAAACTGGAATTTGTTGCGGGCGTCGTCGATGGACCAGGAGCGGTTGGTGCGCATCAGCACACCCTGTTCGATGCCCTGGATCAGTTGCGCGAGGGATTGATCGCCCGGCTCGATGTTCAGGTTCGCCATGCGGTCGATGGGTGGGCGGTTCCAGCCACAGGCGCGGCTGTTGGCGACGCCGCTAAGCCCCGCGCGAAACTGCGACAGCGCGCCGCCCAGCGGGCGCAGCAGCAGGCCTTCACGGATCAGGAATTGTTTGCTGGCGGCGCTGCCGTCGTCGTCGTGGCTATAACTGGCCAGCTCTTCGGGAATGTCCGGATCGAAGGTCACGTTCAACAGGCTGGAGCCGTATTGCAGGTGCCCGAAGTCGCTGGCCTTGACGAAGCTGGTGCCGGCGTAATTGCGCTCATCCCCCAGGATCCGGTCCAGTTCCAGCGGATGGCCGATGGATTCGTGGATCTGCAACATCATCTGGTCGGGCATCAGCAGCAGGTCCCGTGGACCTTGCGGGGTGTTCGGTGCCAACAGCAGTTGCAGGGCCTGGTCGGCGATCTTCGGACCGGCACCGATCAGGCCGCAGCGGCTGATCACATCGAAGCCACCCTGCTGGCCGAAATTTTCCCGGCCCAGGGTGCGGGTCTGGCTGTCGTGGCCATCGAAGGCGGTGACTTCCAGCGCCGGGTAGACAAAACGCTGGGCCTGGCGCAGTTCGGCGCCGGCACTGTTGAGGTAGATCTGTTCGACCTGCGTCAGGCCGATGCTGGCCTGCCAGTTCACCAGTCGCTCGTCCACCGGCACGGCGGCGGATTCCGCGCCGAGCAATTCATAGCAGTCGCTCAGGGAGGGGAAGGCCTGGTCAAAATGCGGCGAGAAGTAATCGGCACGGTCGCTGGACACTGCTTGCTCGCGCAAATCCAGCAGTGCATGGGGCTTGAGGCGGCGGGCTTGCTGCTCCGCTCGCTCCAGCGCCGCCTGCAGGCCGGCCTGGGACAGGTCGTTGGTGGCGGAATACGCCTCGACGCCATTGACCCGCACGGTGAGCATTGCCCCCTCGTCACGGCCCAGGCTCGGTGGTTCGGCGACGTTCTTGCGTACCGACAGATGCTGGCCGGACTCGCGCACATAACGCAGGGAAAAGAATTCGGCGCCCGTGCGCAAGGCAGCAAAGCGCTGCTTGAGCTGGGGGTGGAAGTCGAACATGGAACCTCCTTGTCTGAAGTGGCGATTGCTGCGAGGTGCGGTGCTTTGACGCGGCGGCTTTTCATACAAAGCCTAGAGTAGGCCTGGGCGGGGGAGGGAACAAGGGATACAGGGGGGACGCTATCGCGAGCAGGCTCGCGATAGCGGTGCGGCGTGTTACCGGGTTGTAGCCCCGACTTCACGCAGTGGCTTGCCTTTCACCGGGGCGCCGTCGGCGACGTAGTACGGCGCGGTACTGCGAGGCAGGGGCTTGCGACCACGGATCCTGTCGGCGATTTTCTCGGCCATCATGATCGTCGGCGCGTTCAGGTTGCCGGTGGTGATGATCGGCATGATCGAGGCATCCACCACGCGCAGGCCTTGCAAGCCATGCACGCGGCCTTCGCCATCCACCACCGCCATGTCGTCGGTGCCCATCTTGCACGAGCAGGATGGGTGGAACGCGGTTTCAGCGTGTTCGCGGATGAATTTATCCAACTGCTCGTCGGTCTGCACCTCGATGCCGGGGCTGATCTCGTGACCCCGGAACGCGTCGAGCGCCGGTTGCTGCATGATCTCGCGGGTCAGGCGGATACCGTCGCGGAATTCCTGCCAGTCCTGCTCGGTGGCCATGTAGTTGAACAGGATGCTCGGGTGCTGGCGCGGGTCCTTGGATTTCGCCTGGATCCGGCCACGGCTTGGCGAACGCATGGAGCCCATGTGCGCCTGGAAGCCATGTTCCTGGACACCGTTGCTGCCGTTGTAGTTAATCGCCACCGGCAGGAAGTGATACTGGATGTTCGGCCACTCGAATTCCGGGCGGGTGCGGATGAAACCACCGGCCTCGAACTGGTTGCTGGCGCCGATGCCGGTGCCGTTGAACAGCCATTCGGCGCCGATGGCCGGCTGGTTGTACCAGAGCAGCGACGGGTACAGCGAGACCGGTTGGGTACAGGCGTATTGCAGGTACAACTCCAGGTGATCCTGCAAGTTTTCACCGACGCCCGGCAGGTCGTGGACCACGGGAATGTCGAGGCTTTGCAGCAATTTGGCCGGGCCGACGCCGGAACGCTGGAGGATCTGTGGCGAGGCGATGGCGCCGGAACACAGCAGCACTTCCTTGCGGGCGCGGGCTTCGACGCGTTCTTCAGCGGCGCCCACCAGGTAGCGTACGCCGGCCGCGCGCTTGCCTTCGAAGAGGATCTTGTCGGTCAGCGCATGGGTGACGATGGTCAGGGTCGAGCGCTTCTTGGCGATGTCCAGGTAACCACGGGCGGTGCTGGCGCGCCGACCCTTCGGCGTCACGGTACGGTCCATCGGGCCGAAACCTTCCTGCTGGTAGCCGTTGAGGTCTTCTGTACGCGGGTAACCAGCCTGTACGCCGGCCTCGACCATGGCACTGAACAGTGGGTTGTTGCCAGCCTTGGGCGTGGTCACGCTGACCGGGCCGTCACCGCCGTGGTAGTCGTTCGGGCCGATGTCCCGGGTCTCGGCTTTTCTGAAGTAGGGCAGGCAGTCCAGGTACGTCCAATCCTCGAGGCCTGGCAACTTCGCCCAGTTGTCATAGTCCAGGGCGTTGCCGCGGATGTAGCACATGCCGTTGATCAGCGACGAGCCACCCAGGCCCTTGCCGCGACCGCACTCCATGCGGCGACCGTCCATGTGCGGCTCCGGGTCGGTCTCGTAGGCCCAGTTGTAGCGCCGACCTTGCAACGGGAACGCCAGGGCGGCGGGCATTTGTGTACGGAAATCCAGGCGATAGTCCGGGCCGCCGGCTTCGAGCAGCAGGACGGTGACGCCTTCGTCTTCGGTGAGGCGGGTCGCCAGGGTGTTACCGGCCGAGCCGGCACCGATGATGATGTAGTCGAATTCTTGGGACATGAAATGCACCCTCTTTTAATGGGTTCAGGTCAGGGCCGGGGAGTGCCTTGCACTCCATCGCGAGCAAGCTTTGCTCCCACAGGTCTCTGGTGGACACAACAGTTGTGTTACAGCAGATTCCTTGTGGGAGCATGGCTTGCCCGCGATGACGGCCTCGCAGGCGCCGCAGAAGCTGGGCCTTAGAACACCGAGGCGTAATCGCCCAACTCGACCTGTACCGATTTGATGCGCGTGAAGTTGTTCAGTGAACTGATGCCGTTCTCGCGGCCCACACCCGATTGCTTGTAGCCACCGACCGGCATCTTGGCGTCGGATTCGCCCCAGGCGTTGATCCAGCAGATACCGGCTTCCAGTTGATGGATGATGCGGTGGGCGCGGTTCAGGTCGCGGGTCACGACGCCGGCGGCCAGGCCGAAGTCGGTGTCGTTGGCGCGGCGGATCACTTCTTCTTCGGTTTCGTAGCTGAGGATCGCCATGACCGGGCCGAAGATCTCTTCGCGCACAATGGTCATCTCGTCGGTGCAATCGGTGAACACGGTCGGTGCGACGAACGCGCCCTTGGCGAATTCGCCGTCGGTCAGGCGCTTGCCGCCACACAGCAGGCGTGCGCCTTCAGCCTTGCCCTTCTCGATGTAGCCCAGCACGCTCTCCATGTGGGCGAAGCTCACCAGTGGGCCGAAGTTGGTGTTTTCGTCCTCCGGGTTGCCGATGCGGATGCGCGCCACACGCTCGGCGATCTTGGCTTCGAAGGCAGCCTTGAGGTGGCTTGGCACGAACACGCGGGTGCCGTTGGTGCAGACCTGGCCGGAGCTGTAGAAGTTGGCCATCATCGCGGTGTCGGCGGCGCGGTCCAGGTCGGCGTCGTCGCAGATGATCAGTGGCGACTTACCGCCCAGTTCCATGGTCACGTCCTTGAGGGTCGAGCCCGAGGCGCTGGCCATGACTTTTTTGCCGGTGTCGGTGCCGCCGGTGAACGAGACCTTCTCGATGCGCGGGTGCTCGGTCAACCAGGTGCCGACTTCACGGCCGCTGCCGGTCAGTACGTTGAACACACCCGGCGGCACGCCCGCTTCGGTGTAGATCTCGGCCAGCTTCAGGGTGGTCAGCGAAGTGACTTCGCTGGGTTTGAAGATCATTGCGTTGCCGGCCGCCAGGGCCGGTGCGGATTTCCACAGGGCGATCTGGATCGGGTAGTTCCACGCACCGATCCCGGCCACGATGCCCAGCGGCTCGCGACGGGTGTAGACGAACGAGGTATCGCGCAACGGGATCTGCTCGCCTTCGATGGCGGGCACCAGGCCGGCGTAGTATTCGAGCACGTCGGCGCCGGTGACGATGTCGACGTAGCGGGTTTCGGAGTAGGCCTTGCCGGTGTCCAGGGTTTCCAGGGCGGCCAACTCGTCGTTGCGTTCGCGCAGGATTTCCACGGCGCGACGCAGGATGCGCGAACGCTGCATGGCGGTCATGGCGGCCCAGACTTTCTGGCCTTTTTCGGCGCTGGCCACGGCGCGCTCGACGTCTGCGAACGTGGCGCGCTGCACTTGGGCGAGCACTTCACCGTTGGCTGGGTTGATGGCTTCGAAGGTGGCGTCGCCGCTGGCATCGCTGTACGCGCCGTCGATGTAGAGTTTTTGCAGTTCGAAACGGGCCATAAAGTCCTCGCAAGTGCATAAGTGGTTGGCTGACCACCGAGCGTGTCGTTTTATTGCTGACTACGCGCTTGGGTGGCGGTTCAGGAGTCGAGCGGTTCTGTGTGCTCTGGCACCCCTGCCTTGGTCAGTTGGAAATCCATGTATTCGTAAGCGATGCGGTGCGCCTGAGCGGTGTCGAACGCGTCGCCCGACAGCGCTCCGCGCAGCCACAAACCGTCAATCAGGGCGGCCAGGCCCCGTGCCGCGTTGCGTGCCTCGTCGAGGGGCAACACGCGGCGGAACTGGCAACACAAGTTGGAATACAGACGGTGATCGTTGATCCGCTGCAACCTGTGCAAAGACGGGTGATGCATGCTGGTGGCCCAGAAGGCCAACCAGGTTTTCCTGGCCGGGCCACTGACCTGGCTGGCGTCGAAGTTGCCTTCGATGATCACCTTCAGGTGAGCCCGTGGGCTGCTATCCACCAACGCCAGGCGGCGTGCGGTGACGTTCTCGCTCAGGACCGTCATCAGGTACTGGGCAGTCGCTGCGATCAGGCCGTTCTTGTCCTGGAAGTAGTGGCTGATGATGCCGTTGGAAACGCCGGCCAAACGAGCAATCAACGCGATGCTGGCATCCCCCATGCCGACCTGATCGACCGCTTGCAACGTGGCATCGATCAATTGCTGGCGGCGAATGGGTTGCATACCGACCTTGGGCATCTGGACCTCTTTCTTTGAATCATCCGGCAGGCGCCGGCTTCGTGAACGCAGTCTATTTTGTTTTAATTGAACGTTCAATCAATAAAAAAGAAGTAAAGCAAAACCCTGTGGGAGCGAGCAAGGCTCGCCCCCACAGGGTTGAGGATCAGCCCAGGTTCTTGCCTAGCAATGCGTGGTACAGCTCGCTGTCACCGAGAATCCCGACGACCTTCTGGTTGTCGTGAAGCACCAGTTTGTTGCCGGTCTGGTAGCGGATCTGCAAGGCTTCGCGCATGCCGATGTTGGAGTCCACCAGGGTCGGACGGCGACCCAAATCTTCGACCGCTTGGCCTGGTACCCAGTTTTGCAGGTCCAGTGCCGCGCCGTTCTGCCGTGCGCCCTTGATGGTGTTGCCCTCGGCCAGGTCGAGCCAGGAGTCGCCGCCCGGATCCAGGCACACCGAACCGTTGATGCGCTTGCAGTTGTCCAGGGTGCGCATGAGGCTGCGGCCGCAGAGCACGTTGAGCGGGTTGGTATGGGCGACGAAGGTACGCACATAGTCGTCCGCCGGGTTCAGCACGATTTCTTCCGGCTTGCTGTACTGGATGATCTTGCCGTCTTTCATGATCGCGATACGGCTGCCCAGTTTCAGGGCTTCGTCCAAGTCATGGCTGACGAACACGATGGTCTTGTGCAGCTTGCGTTGCAGTTCCAGCAACTCGTCCTGCAGGCCTTGGCGGATCAGCGGGTCGAGGGCCGAGAACGGTTCGTCCATCAGCAGGATGTCGGCGTCCATCGCCAGGGCACGGGCCAGGCCGACCCGTTGCTGCATGCCGCCGGACAACTCGTCGGGTTTCTTGTTGCGCCACTGGGTCAGGCCCACCAGTTCAAGCTTGTCGTCGACCAGCTTGCGGCGTTCCTTTTCCGGCCGGCCCTGCATTTCCAGGCCAAAGCTGATGTTCTCGCGCACCGTCAGCCAAGGCATCAGGGCGAACTTCTGGAACACCATGGCGATACGCTTGGTGCGCATCATCTTCAGTTCGGCGGGGGTGCAGGAGGCGATGTCGATCTGCCGCCCTTCGTGCTCGACGAACAACTTGCCACGGCTGACGGTGTTCAAGCCGTTGATGCAGCGCAGCAGGCTGGATTTGCCAGAGCCGGAAAGGCCCATCAGTACACAGATCTCGCCTTTCTCGATGGACAGGCTGGCTTTTTCCACGCCGACGATCAGGCCGGTCTTCTGCAGGATTTCCGGGCGCGAAAAGCCTTGGTCAAGCAGGTCCAGCGCAGCCTTTGGACGGGCGGAGAAAATGACGTCGACGTCTTCGAATCGAATGATGCTCATGCGTCACCCCCTACTTTTGCGTCGGGTTGTTTGCAGATTCGGTCGAGCATGATCGCCAGCAATACGATCGCCAGGCCGGCTTCGAAGCCCAGGGCGATATCTGCGGTGTTCAGTGCGTTGACCACGGGTTTGCCCAGGCCGTCGGCACCCACCAGGGCGGCGATTACCACCATCGACAGCGACAGCATGATGCATTGGGTGATACCGGCGGCGATGCTTGGCATCGCATGGGGCAGCTCGATGCGCGACAGCAACTGGCTACGGGAGCAGCCGAAGGCTTTGCCGGCGTCCATCAGTTCGTCGGGAACGTCGCGGATACCCAGGTAAGTCAGGCGGATGGGTGCGGCAATCGCGAACACCACCGTGGAGATCAGGCCTGGGACGACACCCAGACCGAAAAGGGTCAGGGTAGGAATGAGGTACACGAAGGTCGGAATGGTCTGCATCAGGTCGAGCACCGGACGCATCACGGTGTAGAACACCGGTTTGTGCGCGGCAACGATGCCCAGCGGTACGCCGATCACGACACAGACCAGGGTGGCGAACATCACCTGGGCCAGGGTTTCCATGGTCTCCTGCCAGTAACCCAGGTTCAGGATCAACAGGAACGAGGCGATGACGAACAGCGTCAGGCCCACTTTGCGCTGGATGAAGTGTGAAAGTGCCGCAATCAGGCCGATCAAGGCCAGGGGGTTGAACCAGACCAGCGCAAACGTCACGCCGTGAATCATCGTTTCGAGGGACAGGGCGATCAAGTCGAAGAGGCTGGCGCCGTGTTGCGTCAACCATTCCACGAAAGCCGCCATGTACTGGCCTAAGGGTATTTTCTGATCAATGAGCATGGTAGTGAACGTCCGCATGCAAGGAAT
Organism: Pseudomonas citri; assembly: GCF_025336485.1. Classification (GTDB taxonomy): domain Bacteria; phylum Pseudomonadota; class Gammaproteobacteria; order Pseudomonadales; family Pseudomonadaceae; genus Aquipseudomonas; species Aquipseudomonas citri. Next base: position 288,910 of record NZ_JAODAB010000006.1, read on the forward strand.
AAACAGCCCGGGCGAGCGAACTCGCCCGGCATAAGCACGTTACTGGGCGAGCTTGGCTTTCACGGCCTCCAGGCCTGGTTTACCGTCAATGGTGGTCACGCCAGCGAGCCAGGTATCGAGCACCTGTGGGTTCTTTTTCAGCCAGGCCTTGGCGGCGGCCTCGGGCTTCATCTTGTCGTCGAGCACGTTGCCCATCAGCGAGCTTTCCATGTCGACGGTGAATTCAAGGTTCTTCAACAACTGGCCGACGTTGCTGCATTCCTGGCTGTAGCCCTTGCGGGTGTTGGTCGCCACGGTCGCCGCACCGAAATCGGCGCCGAAAAAGTCATCGCCGCCGGTCAGGTACTGGATCTTGAAACGGGTGTTCATCGGGTGTGGCGCCCAGCCCAGGAACACCACGTCGGTGCCGCGTTTAGAGGCGCGGTCGACCTGGGAAAGCATGCCCGCTTCACTCGACTCGACGACCTTGAAGCCGGCGTCCTTCAAGCCGAAGGCGTTCTTCTCGATCATGCTCTGGATCAGGCGGTTGCCATCGTTGCCGGGCTCGATCCCGTAGATCTTGCCGTCGAGTTCTTTCTTGAATTTGGCGATGTCGGCGAAGTCGTGCAGGCCTTTGTCATACAGGGCCTGGGGAACGGCGAGGGTGTACTTGGCGCCCGTGAGGTTGGTGCGCACGGTTTCCACGGTTCCGGCATCGCGGTAGGCCTTGATGTCGTTCTCCATGGTTGGCATCCAGTTGCCGAGGAATACATCCATGTTCTTGCCGTCGGCCAGGGACTTATAGGTCACCGGAACGGAAATCATGGTGGTCTTGGTCTTGTAGCCCAACGCCTGGAGAACCACGCTGGTGGTGGCCGTTGTCACGGTGATGTCGGTCCAGCCGACGTCCGAGAAGTTAACGGTGCTGCACTGTGCGGGGTCTGCGGCGTTGGCCAGCATTGGAAGACTCAACATGGCGGCCAACAACAACGGCTTGGAACCTTTCATGGGTGGACTCCTGGTGTTTTATCGGCGGTGTCCGCTCGGGACAACCGCGCGCTTATGGGATGTTGCGGTTGGTGGCGCGTGGGCAATCTCTTGACACGCGGCCTTGCAAACGAGCCGTAACTGATCATGTACCAGTGCAAATCCGACGCCTACAGGGATAGTCGTATCCAGTACAGGGAGGGTCGCATCCAGTGTTGGTGACGTCGTTTACAGATTTTTTCAGCCCCCGGCGGGCCTTTGAAACGCGAAAAAGCGGCGCAAAACCGGGCTGAAGGGTGGGCGGCGTTGCTGGGCATGATTGCGTCGGTGTCAGACGTCGAACCCCTAGGCAAAAGCCGGATGATGCGGCCATCCCGGCGTTGAGCGTAGCAGCTCCGTCACCGGTCGCTCCTGCGTCCGGAAGTGCCCTGTTCTGGAGATTTTCGACAATGGCAATCAGCGTGTTCGACCTGTTCAAGATCGGTATCGGCCCGTCCAGTTCCCATACCGTTGGCCCCATGCGCGCGGCGGCGTTGTTTGTCCAGGCGCTTCGGGAAAAGGCTCTGCTGCACGAGGTGCGCCGGGTAGAAGTGCAGTTGTTCGGCTCGCTGTCGGCCACCGGCATCGGTCACGGCAGCGACACGGCAGTGATCATGGGCCTGATGAACGAATGGCCGGATGCAATCGACCCGTCGCAGATCGCCCCGCGCATCGCGCAGTTGCGTGAAACCGACACGTTATTGCTGGACGGTCACCTGCCGGTGCCTTTCGTCTGGTCGCGGGACATGCGCCTGCTCGACGAGAACCTGCCGTTCCACCCCAACGCGATGACATTAATAGTCGAGGGCGACAACGGTGAGTTGCATCGCGACACCTACTATTCAGTCGGCGGTGGTTTCGTCGTCGACCAGGCCCAGGCGTCCAGCGGTGTGGTGGACCTGGATGACACGGTGCTGCCTTATGATTTTTCCAGCGCCGAAGAACTGCTCCAGTTGTGCCGCACCCATAACCTGCGGGTCGCCGACCTGATGATGGCCAACGAGAAGGTCTGGCGCTCGGAGGAGGGAATCCGCAGCGGCCTGATGAAACTCTGGCGGGCCATGCAGGATTGCGTCGAGCACGGCCTCAAGCACGAGGGCATTTTGCCCGGTGGCTTGAATGTGCGGCGGCGTGCAGCCAAGTTGCATCGCAGCCTGCAAGAGTTGAACAAGCCGAACGTCATCGGCTCGACCTTGAGCGCCATGGAGTGGGTCAACCTGTATGCCTTGGCGGTCAACGAAGAAAACGCGGCCGGCGGGCGCATGGTCACTGCGCCGACCAATGGCGCGGCGGGGATCATTCCAGCGGTGCTGCATTACTTCATGAGGTTCAGTGAAGCGGTGACCGACGCCAACGTGGTGGATTATTTCCTCGGCGCGGCAGCGGTGGGCATCCTGTGCAAGAAGAACGCTTCGATCTCCGGTGCCGAGGTCGGCTGCCAGGGCGAAGTCGGTTCGGCCTGCGCCATGGCGGCGGCGGGATTGGCCGAGGTGCTTGGCGCCACGCCGGAACAATTGTGCAATGCGGCGGAAATCGGCCTGGAGCATAACCTCGGCCTGACCTGCGATCCGGTGGGCGGCCTGGTGCAAGTGCCGTGCATCGAGCGCAACGCGATTGCCGCCGTGAAAGCGATCAACGCCGCACAAATGGCGCTGCGCGGTGACGGCCAGCACTTCATTTCCCTGGACCGGGTGATCCGCACCATGCGCGATACCGGTGCCGACATGCATGACAAATATAAAGAGACATCGCGCGGCGGCCTGGCGGTCAGCGCGGTGGAGTGCTGATCGAACCCGGGGTTCGGTGGGAACAAGGCCAGCTTTGTTCCCACATTGTCTCCCACAGATGATTCACTTTTTCAGCAGATCGAAACCGCTCGTTAAATGAACACCGAGCGGAAAAACGCCACCTTTTAGCGCGTCGCAAACAGACAAGTTGGCTGGGCGGGGCGCGTCTGAGTCTTCGCTTGACCGTCCGTCCTTCGCTCCGGTGGTGATACCCGTAGCGCAAACGCCGCAGCCCAGTTCCCACAAGTGCTACCGAACTGCTCACAGTTTGCTGTGGCAGGTGCCAGACGGCGTTTGATCGCGCCTATAACCCCACTCGACGCACGCCTTATATAGACGGGCCGAGATGTCGTTTTCAGGATTTATCGAACGCCTATTCAAATTTAGGCATGGCATTTGCTGTATTGCTGTAAAGCCCAACGCTTGTGAAAAAAGCCCGGGGCCATAACCAATAAAAAGAGCCTGAGCCTGAGGCCATTACCCGCTTTGTGTGAGGAGATACCGCGATGACGACGTCCAACTCCGGGGCCCAACCCCAGAACCGTGCGCCTCAATCCATTGGCTTTTTGCTGCTGGACAATTTCACGCTGATTTCCCTGGCGTCTGCGGTTGAACCGCTGCGCATGGCCAACCAGTTGTCCGGTCGCGAGCTGTATCGTTGGACCACCCTGACCGTCGACGGCGGGCAGGTCTGGGCCAGTGACGGATTGCAGATCACCCCCGACGCCGCCATGCACAAAGCACCAAATCTGGACACCGTCATCGTCTGTGGCGGCATCGGCATCCAGCGCACGGTGACCCGCGAGCACGTGTCATGGTTGCAAGGCCAGGCCCGTCAGTCCCGTCGCCTTGGCGCAGTGTGCACCGGCAGTTGGGCCCTGGCCTGCGCTGGCCTGTTGGACGGTTTCGATTGCAGCGTGCACTGGGAATGCCTGGCCGCGATGCAGGAAGCCTTCCCACGGGTATCGATGAGCACGCGCCTGTTCACCCTCGACCGTAATCGTTTCACCAGCTCCGGCGGCACGGCGCCGCTGGACATGATGCTGCACCTGATCAGCCGCGATCACGGCCGTGAACTGTCGGCGGCGATTTCCGAAATGTTTGTCTACGAACGTATCCGCAACGAGCAGGATCACCAACGCGTGCCGCTCAAGCACATGCTCGGCACCAACCAGCCGAAGTTGCAGGAAATCGTGGCGCTGATGGAAGCCAACCTCGAGGAGCCGATCGACCTGGACGAACTGGCGGTGTATGTCGCGGTGTCCCGGCGTCAGCTGGAGCGGTTGTTCCAGAAATACCTGCACTGTTCGCCGTCGCGCTACTACCTCAAGCTGCGGTTGATTCGCGCACGGCAATTGCTCAAGCAGACGCCGATGTCGATCATCGAAGTGGCCTCGGTGTGTGGCTTCGTTTCCACGCCACATTTCTCCAAGTGCTACCGCGAATACTTTGGCATCCCGCCGCGCGATGAGCGTGTAGGTTCGAATACCACGCAACAAGTGGCGATGATGCCATTGCCGCAGGCCATCGTGATGTCACCGTTGTCCGGCCCGCTGTCGGCGTTGAGCCAGGCGCGCAATGAGTCGACGTTTGCCAGCGTAAGGTTGTAAACCGAGGCGCCTTTATCGCGAGCAAGCTTTGCTCCCACACAAGCGTTGTTCCCTCAGGTGTTCGATTGAGCCCGTGGGAGCAAAGCTTGCTCGCGATTGGGTTCTCAGGCGCTGTGGTTCTGCTGATACTCAGCCAGTGCCGGTAACAGCTGCTTGTCGATCGCCTGGCGCACGACCGGCAGGATGGTCGCGCTGCTGGTGTACATCTCCTTGACCATCCTGCGCAGTTCATTGGCGCGAGCCCTGTCCAGACCCCGTACCGCGCATTCGCAGGCCTGCTCGGCCGTGGAGCCACTGGGTATCTGCAGCCCGAGGGCCTTGAGCTGGCCCAGCAGGTCTTCCTGGTCGATCAAATCGGCGTGCATCATGACGCTTTTCCTTGTTCAGGGATTGGGGTCGTGAACCGATTCTGGTAGCCACCCGAAGCGGCGGCAAGGGCAAATTGTCGCAATGGCCCGGATACCTATGAACAGGTCGTTTTCGGTTAACTCGAATGAACGAACAGGGGGCACACTGATCCCAAGCTGAATCACGATGGTTTGGTCACCCTCGCGCTGCAGCTCCTCCAGTAACGCCATCTGCCCCGATCCTGTCACGGCTTGATCGGGGATTTTTTTGCCTGTGAATCAGGTTTCAATAGGGTGTTTGACGGGCCGCTATCGCGAGCAGGCTTGCGCTGAGCGAGGACGCGCTCTAACGCTGCAACACCAGAATCCGCGACAACAACTCATCCCGATCCACATAGCATCCCTGGAAATGCCGCGCCCCGGTGCCCGGGTCGAAGGCGTTGCGGGCGTGGAGGGTGCGGCGGTTGTCGAAGCACCAGAGCTGGCCGGGTTCGAGGCGTTGCGTCAGGCAAAACTGTGGCTCGCGGGTCAATGCGATGAATCGTCGGTAGGCGTGATAAAGCTTCGGCATCTGTTCGACCGAGGTGTCGAATGGTCCGCGCAAAAAATTCGCCATGCGGATTTCCGAGACCTGCCCCACGGCATCCAGGGCGATGATCGGCGCCAGGCAGCGGTAATCGCTGTGGCGGTCCTTGTTGCGAAACTCCACCGGAATCTGGCACAGCGCGGCGAACGCCTCCGGGTCCTCCTGGCGCAGCGCCTGGGCGATGGCGAAACCGTCGACAAAAATGCTCTCGCCGCCGTCGGCGTCATTCACCAGGCAATGCAAGAACTGCAAGCCCGGCTGCAATTCCCGGGTCGGCAGGTCGCTGTGCAGCGGCAGGTTGAACGCGGTGTAGGCGTTGCTGTCGGCATCGGCCTTGGATTGCACATTGAACAGCACGCCGAAATTGCTCTCACGGATGAAGGAAATACGCTGGGCGATCTGTTTCAGCGAACCCGGTTCGGTGGGGACGCCGCGCACTTGGGTCAGGCCGATGTCGCGTACAGCCAGCAGCCATTGCAGCAGCGTGTCGGCGTCTTCCATCAGCGCCGGGTAGTCGAACACCGGCAGTTGCAAATCGTGCCGCCATAAATGGCGTTTGGGTTTGTTCGCCAGGCGTTCGGCCCTGGAGATGTCGTCGTAGGCATGAGCGCGCAACCAGCCCGGGTCGAAACGGCTGCGGTGGCCGTCCTGCCAATCCACGCACAGGCAGCCTTCGCCATCGATGCGGGTGGCGCTGGGTGTCAGGTCTTCGGGGACGTCGACGATCTCCAGCACCTGTTCGCGGGTCACGCTGTAGACGCATTGCGGGCAGGGGCAGTTGTCCCGTAGCCATTGATGATGAAACGGGCTGATACGGCCGTCGGCCCAAATGACCTGCACCCGGTCGGCCAAGGAAGTTGCACCGGCTAACGCGCAGATCAGCGGATACGGGCGGAAGTCGGCAAAAGCGGCAGCGGTGTGCATGGCTATCTCCTGTGCAAGGCTTATCGGGCGGGTGGCAAGGCGATGACCCGGCCGACATAGGCCGGGGCTGGCAGGTCGGATTGCGCTTCGAGCAGGGCGCCGAGTTCGCCCAGTGTCCGTTCGGTGAAGGGCGCCGCGCGCGGGCCGGCCAGGTCGACGTGCAGCAGCATTTGCTCGTTGCCCGCCAACTCCTTGTCCCCGCCGGCCAGGTGCAGGCTGTGGTAGAGGTGCAGGCGTTTCTGGTCATGGCCGATGATCTGCGTACGTACTTCCACGTCGGCGCCGAGCTTCACTTCGTGCAGGTAATTGAGGTGCAGTTCCAGGGTGAATAGCGAATGACCGCTGGCTTCGCGGTCCTGGCTATCCAGGCCGAGCCGGTCCATCAGCGCGTCGGTGGCGTAGCTGAAGATCAGCAGGTAGAAGGCATCGCGCAGGTGGCCGTTGTAGTCGACCCATTCGGGATGGATGCGGGTCTGGTAGGTGGTAAGGGTGGGCATCGTGGAACTCCACAGAGAGTCGCGGGTGTACACAATTTTTGGCGAGAGAGCTTGCTCCCTCGCCACATCGGCCGGTGTTTATTCGGTAAAGGCCATCCCATGCTTGGCCTTGGTGCTCTTTACCGCCTCCAGCACTGCCAACAGGCAATCGTCGCGGTAGCGCTCCAGGGCTGGAATGCTGTGATGACCCAGTTGCGCACTCGTGCCGTCCACCACATCGTCGATCAGTTTTTCGGTCAGTTCTGGTGCCGGCAGGTAGGTCCACGGCAACTGCAACGCCGGGCCGAACTGGGCCATGAAGTGACGCATCCCGGCGTCGCCGCCGGCCAGGGTGTACGTCAGGAACGTGCCCATGAACGACCAGCGCAACCCGGCGCCGAAACGGATGGCGTCGTCGATTTCCCCGGTGGTCGCCACGCCGTCGTTGACCAGGTGCAGCGCCTCGCGCCACAGCGCTTCGAGCAGGCGGTCGGCGATGAAGCCGGGCACTTCCTTGCGCACGTGCAGCGGGCGCATGCCGAGGGATTCGTACACCTGCATCGCCGCCTGCACGGCGTCGGGCGCGGTGTTTTTACCGCCGACCACTTCTACCAGCGGTAACAGGTAAACCGGGTTGAACGGGTGCCCGACCACGCAGCGTTCCGGGTGAGTGGCGCTTTCGTAGAACTCGCTGGGCAGCAGCCCCGAGGTGCTGGAACCGATCAACGCGTTCGGCTTGGCGGCGGCGCTGATCTGGCTGTGCAGTTGGAGTTTAAGCTCCAGGCGCTCGGGGGCGCTTTCCTGGATGAAATCGGCGTCGCGCACGCACTCCTCGACGGTCGCGACAAAGCGCAGCCGGTCCTGGGAAGCACCCGGTGCCAGGCCTTGCTTTTCCAAGGCGCCCCAGGCATTGGCGACGCGCTTGCGCAGTGCCGCCTCGGCGCCCGGCGCCGGGTCCCAGGCGACGACGTCCAGGCCATGGGCCAGGGCGCGGCTGACCCAGCCGCTGCCGATCACGCCGCTGCCCAGGGCGGCGAAAGTCTTGATGTCGGTGATAAAGCTCATGGTGGTTTCCTGAAAAAATAGTTCGGTGATCGTCTCCTGTGGAAGCAAGGTCTGTGGGAGCAAGGCTTGCCCGCGATGGCGGCAGTGGATTCAACAGGGATGTTGACTGACATACCGTTATCGCGGGCAAGCCTTGCTCCCACAGGCCTTGCTCTCAACAGGTCTTGCTCTTACAAGCAATGTTCCTACGTCGCTCAACCGCGCTGGGTCAGCCCCATCTTCTTGCGGCCTTCAGCCGGCGTGAGCACGCGCGCGCCGAGGCGGCTGAGGATCTCGCCGGCGCGCTCCACCAGTTGGCCGTTGGTGGCGAGTACGCCTTTGTCCAGCCACAGGTTGTCTTCCAACCCGACTCGCACGTTGCCCCCCAGCAGCACGGCCTGGGCCGCCATTGGCATTTGCATGCGGCCGATGCCGAAGCCGGCCCACACCGCGTCCGTCGGCAGGTTGTCGACCATGGCCTTCATGGTGGTGGTGTCGGCTGGCGCGCCCCACGGGATGCCCAGGCAGAGCTGGAACAGCGGGTTGTCCAGCAGGCCTTCCTTGATCATTTGCTTGGCGAACCACAGGTGGCCGGTGTCGAAGATTTCCAGCTCGGCCTTGACCCCCAGCTCAGTGATGCGCCTGGCGCCGGCTCGCAGTTGTGCCGGCGTGGAGACGTAAATGGTGTCGCCGTCGCCGAAGTTCAGGGTGCCGCAATCCAGGGTGCAGATTTCCGGCAACAACTCTTCGACGTGGGCCAGGCGGGTCAGGGGGCCCACCAGGTCGGTGTTGGGGCCGAACTCCATTGGCCGTTCGCCCGCACCGATCTCCAGGTCGCCGCCCATGCCGGCGGTGAGGTTGACGATGATGTCCACGTCCGCCTCTCGGATGCGTTCCATCACTTCGCGGTACAACGCCACGTCGCGGCTGAATTTGCCGGTCTGCGGGTCGCGGACGTGGCAGTGGACCACCGTGGCGCCGGCCTTGGCGGCCTCGACGGCGGCTGCGGCGATCTGTTTCGGGGTGACCGGCACGTGGGGGCTCTTGGCGGTCGTGTCGCCAGCACCGGTGAGTGCGCAGGTGATGATGACGTCGTGGTTCATGGTGCGGTTTCCTTCAGGCGTAGTGAGTCACTGCGCAGCCAGTTGGGTGCTGCGCAGAGGAATAACGTTCGATCAGTTACTGGTCAGTTTCAGATTTTCGGCGGCCGGCTTGCCGTCGAAGGTGGTCACGCCTTCGAGCCAGCGCTGCTTGTCCTGTGGATGGTCCTTGAGCCATTGCCGCGCCGATTCGAGCGGATCCTTGTGATCGAGCAGCGGCTGCATCATCCGGCTCTCGTCTTCAGCGCTGAAGGTCAGGTTGCTCAGCAGGCGGCTGACGTTCGGGCATTGTTCGGCATAGCTCGGCGCCGTAACGGTCCATACCGTGGCCATGCCTTCGTTCGGGCCGAGGGCGTCTTCGCTGCCGGTGAGGTAGGTCATCTGCACGTTGACGTTCATCGGGTGCGGCGCCCAGCCGAAGAACACCACGGCTTCCTTGCGTCGCACCGCGCGGTCTACCGCGGCGAGCATGCCGGCTTCGCTGGACTCCACCAGTTGGAATTTGCCCAGGCCGAACTGGTTCTTGGCGATCATTGCCTTGATCTGGGTGTTCGCGCCGGAGCCGGGTTCGATGCCATAGATCTTGCCGCCCAGTTCTTTTTCGAATTTGGCGATGTCGGCGAAGGTCTTCAGGCCCTTGTCGGCGAGGTAAGTCGGCACTGCCAGGGTGGCGCGGGCGTCCTTCAGGCTGGGTTGCTCCAGTACCTTGACCTGCTTGGCCTCGACGAACGGCGTGATGGTCTGGGTCATCAGCGGGTTCCAGTAGCCCAGGAACATGTCCAGGTGCTGATCGCGGATACCGGCGAAGATGATTTGCTGGGAGGCACTGGTCTGTTTGGTCTGATAGCCGAGGCCGTCGAGCATCACTTGGGTCAGGGCGCTGGTGGCGATGACGTCGGTCCAGTTGACCACCCCAAGGCGTACGTCCTTGCACGCGGCGGGCTCGGCGGCCATGGCGGCCGGGCTCAGGAGTTGGGTGGCGCTGAGTGCAAGAACGCAGTAACTGATCAATCGTTTCATGGCGTGGGTCCTCGGCAGCTTATTGTTATGGGTTCCGGTGTCTGCGCGCCGGTGATGCCAAGTTACGCAGCCAGGCCCTGGGCAAAACGCCCTGCGGCGACGTGCTCTTGCACTGCGGCGACTCTTGTACGGTTGTTGCAACTGGCGTATCAAGGTCCGCACGCTGCCCCGTCAACCGAGTGTGCCCCATGTCCCAGGATTTCTACTTCTTGTTGATGCCGGGTTTTTCGGCCATCGGTTTCATTTCGGCCATCGAGCCGTTGCGGGTCGCCAACCGTTTTCGCGGCGAGCTGTACCGCTGGCACGTGTTGAGCAGCGATGGCGGGGCGGTGCTGGCGAGCAATGGCATGTCGGTCAACGCCGATGCGGCGCTGGAGCCGTTGAGGAAAGGGGCGACCTTGTGGGTGGTGGCTGGGTTCGAGCCGTTGAAGTTCGTGACGCCGGCCCTGGAGCGCTGGCTGCACCGCCTGGACAGCGAAGGCGTGATTCTCGGCGGGATCGACACCGGCAGCGTGGTCCTGGCCGAGGCGGGGCTGTTGGAGGGCCACCGCGTGACCCTGCATTGGGAAGCGATCGAGGCGTTCAAGGAGTCTTATCCACAGCTGGGGGTGACCCAGGAGCTGTTTGAAATCGACCGTCGACGCATTACTTGCGCCGGCGGCACCGCATCCATCGACCTGATGCTTGACCTGATCGGCCAGGCCCATGGTCCGGAGCTGGCGATCCAGGTCAGCGAACAGTTCGTGCTCAGCCGCATCCGTCCGCGCAAGGACCACCAGCGGATGGAGATCGCCAGCCGCTACGGCATTCGCAACAAGAAACTGGTGCACGTCATCGGCGAGATGGAGGCCCACAGCGAGCCACCGTTGAGCACCCTTGAACTGGCCGAGTCCATCGGCGTCACCCGTCGCCAGCTCGAGCGCCTGTTCCGCCTGCACCTGAACGACACCCCGAGCAATTTCTACCTGCGCCTGCGCCTGGAAAAGGCCCGGCAACTGCTGCGCCAGACCGACCTGAGCGTGCTGGAAGTGAGCATCGCCTGCGGGTTCGAATCACCGTCGTACTTCACCCGCAGTTATCGGGCGCGATTCGAGCGGTGCCCTCGGGAGGATCGGCGGCGCCAGGGGGATGGGCGGGAGCTGGTTTGACAGGCTTTTATACTCAATTATGCTCGCGACTATAAATTATACCTGTTGCAATAATTGAGTATAAAACCATGCCGATTGGTTGAAGGGGGATCGGTTTATTTCTTCACCAGCGCCGCACACGCTGCCTTATAGGCCTCATGCTGATACTTGTTCAGCGTCGCCGGCAGGGCGAAGTCGTGTTTCTTGCTCTGCGCGTTGATGGTCTGTGGCGACAACAACGTCACCTCACACCCTTCCAGCAACTGGAACACCCCTTCGATCTTGAATGTGGTCGGTCCACCCGCGAATTCACCTTTCTTACTGCGCTTCTTGATGGCGATGCGTTCGATGCCGTTTTCGGCGACGAATGCCCGTACCCGGGCCGCGAAGGCCTTGACGTTGGTGGCTTCGTCATCGTCGTCCAGGGCAATTTTCCGGGTGTTCAGCGCGACGTGGCTCAATGCCTGTTGATCTAGCGAGGCCACGGCGATGATCGCTTCGCTGCCTTTGATTTCGATGCCGCAGATAATCATGTGAGCCCTTGGGTTGAAGGTCTGGCGTTGCAGTGTATCCCGCCCGGGCGAGCGCGTGGTTCAGTTCATGCCCTGACGCAGATCCAGCATGATTTTATCGAAAGAGTCGACCCGGATAACGCCGAAGCGTGGGTATTCGAAGTCCAGGATCACATACAACACACAGACCATGACTGCCGCGTAGCCCAGGCTGTGCAGCCAGTTGCGCCGCTGTGTCCCGGCCATGCCGTAGCCGATCAGCAGGGCGCTGATCAGGGTCATGGTCAGCAGCATCAAGTAGATGGCCAAAGGTGGATGGGTCTCTTGGGCGACGGTGCGGGTGGTGGTGATGTCGATCATTTCGTTTTGCGCCTGCAACACCGGGGTGCCCAGGGTTGGGGTGGGCATCTGCTGGAGGGCGGCGACGGTGCGTTTCCAGATGGTTTGCTGCAAGTCATTGGCCCGGTCATAGGCGGCTTCGTCGAATGCGTCCTCTCGCAGGTTGCGGTAGTACTCAATGCGGGCGTCGACATAATCCCTGAAGACCTGGCGCAGAGCCGGTTGCTCGCTGGCCGGCAGCAGGTCCAGGCGCAACCAGGCCGTGCCCATGGCGTTGGTTTCAGCGACGATCAGCGCGCGCCGCTGGTCCAGGCGCGAGGCCGCACCGGAGAAGGTAAAGGCAATCAACAGCGCCAACAGGCCGAACACCGCCCCTTCGATGGCACCGATGCCCTGGCGGGCACCGTCAGGGTCCAGGGCCAGATGGCGGTTACCGACACGCCGCCCGGCCTCGATGCCCAGCACGATGGCGATGAAGATGGCTAACCCGTAGAAGGGCAGGGCGGTAAGCGAGAGCATACGAAAATCTCCTGATCGTCGTGTGTGACTCGTCTGTACGGCCGGGCTCGGACGGGTATGCAGCCAGTGTAGGAGGTGTTGCGGATTATTCCTGTCCCAACTGATCGAATGGCGACCGGTGTTTACTACAGTTCCAACTGATCAGCATGAATGCCAAAGGCTGCGGCAATTTTCTCGCGGGTTGCCCGCCGGGGTTTGGTCACTGATTCCTGCTGGGCAAATGCTGGCTGGGAAATGCCCAAGCGCCGGGCCACCTCGTCCTGAGTCAGGCCCAGGTGCTCGCGCCAGGCGCGGATGGGCGTGGCGCCGTCGACGATTCGGCTAACGACTTCATGGGGAATCAGATCAGGGTGCAGTTTATGTTGCGCCACGTATTGGGCATAAGGAATGACCACAAATGCCGGGTGCCCATCTGCGTCATTGATGATCTGGATATCAGTAGGTGCGTTCATCGCGTTTCTTGACCTCTTGAATGCTGACGATCTTGATCGCCCCGTCCTAATCGAACATGACTCGATAGCTGCCTACCCGAAGACGATAGGCGTAGTCATGGCCGACAAGCGCTTTGACGTTCATCGCATCGGGCATCTGGGCGAGCGCCGTAACGGCGTCCCGAACCTGAGCCTGATGGGCAGAATGCAACTTCAGAAGCTGCTTAACGGCTTTTCGGGTCCAGTGGATAGTGTTCATGGAAGAATATAAGTCTTTTATAAGATTTGCGAATCCTGACTTATATCCGTCCCAAGGCCAACGCGTGAAAAGTGTCTGGATATTTGCCCGCGGGTTGCCCTCACTCCTGCCCGATCGACTCCAAGAACTCCGACCGATCGTCGCTTACCTGGGCCATGCAGTCGTTTTCGGCGATTTTGTAGGCTTCGCTACCGGGTTTGGCCGGGAAGGCGGCGATGGCGCAGTCGGCGTCGCGTTGTTTTTGCCAGAGTTGCTGGGCGGCCTTGATCTTGTTGGTGATGTCAGCGAGTTGGGCCTTGTCGCTGGCGTAGCGGGTTTGCAGGCGTTCGTTGAGGCTTTGCAGGTTTTCGCTCAGCAATTGTTCGGCGGCAGTCTTGCCGTAGGCCGAGCAGGCCAGGGTCTGGACGTCGTTTTCCACCGCGTCGCAAGGGTTTTGTTCGGTGTCTTCAGTCGCGTGGGCGACGGTGCTGATCAGTGCCAAAGCCAGGAAAATAGATTTCATCGCGTTGCCGCTCAAGTCCAGGGAAAACCAGTGATGCGGCGGATTCTGGCGCAAGCGTCGGGTAAAGAACAGACGGGCAGGGTGGGCCTGTCGTAGCCCTTTGTCGCGGATTGACGCTTTCGGCAATTCCCCTGTCGTTTTTGCACCGGGTCGCCACGGCCCTCCGGCATATGCTGGCCCCAAAGCGCCGGCACACGATTCGGCGCATGAATCGCTGACAAAAGGGGACTGCCTGATGAGCCCAGCCGAATTGCACGCCGACAGCATCGTTATCGACGGTCTGATCATTGCCAAATGGAACCGCGACCTGTTCGAAGACATGCGCAAGGGTGGCCTGACTGCCGCCAACTGCACCGTGTCGGTGTGGGAGGGCTTCCAGGCCACGATCAACAACATCGCCGCCAGCCAGAAACTGATCCGCGAGAACAGCGACCTGGTGATCCCGGTGAAAACCACCGCCGACATCCTCCTCGCCAAGAAGCAGGGCAAGACCGGCATCATCTTCGGCTTCCAGAATGCCCACGCCTTCGAAGATCAGCTCGGCTACGTCGAGATCTTCAAGCAGCTTGGCGTCGGTGTGGTGCAGATGTGCTACAACACCCAGAACCTGGTGGGCACCGGTTGCTACGAGCGTGACGGCGGCCTGTCGGGTTTCGGTCGCGAAATCGTCGCCGAGATGAACCGCGTCGGCATCATGTGCGACCTGTCCCATGTCGGCTCCAAGACCTCCGAAGAAGTCATCCTCGAATCGAAGAAGCCGGTGTGCTACTCCCACTGCCTGCCTTCCGGTCTGAAAGAGCACCCGCGCAACAAGTCCGATGAAGAATTGAAATTCATCGCCGACCACGGCGGTTTCGTCGGTGTGACCATGTTCGCGCCGTTCCTGGCCAAGGGCATCGACTCGACCATCGACGACTACGCCGAAGCCATCGAATACACCATGAACATCGTCGGCGAAGACGCCATCGGCATCGGCACCGACTTCACCCAGGGTCATGACCAGGCATTCTTCGAAATGCTGACCCACGACAAGGGCTACGCCCGTCGCCTGACCAACTTCGGCAAGATCATCAACCCGCTGGGCATCCGCACCGTGGGCGAGTTCCCGAACCTCACCGAGACGCTGCTCAAGCGCGGCCATTCCGAGCGGGTGGTGCGCAAGATCATGGGCGAAAACTGGGTCAATGTCCTCAAGGACGTCTGGGGCGAGTGAATACCTCTGGAGCCTACTCCGCTCGCCGATAGCTGCGTCAGGTCCTCGCGCCAAGCTCGCCGTACATGCGTACTGTCTCGCTTGTCGCTCCGGTCCTTCCTTGCTCTCGACGTGCTCGCTACGGCTCCAAAGGCATTCACGCAGTTTTTTTATAAGAGCAAAAGCAAACGCTTCGCTCAGTAATGATCACGAATTTCCGGAGTCAAGTTTTCATGGCCAAAATCGCCCCCCAACTGCCTATCGAAGTCGACAGCGAAACCGGTGTCTGGACCTCCGACGCCCTGCCGATGCTGTACGTACCGCGTCACTTCTTCGTCAACAACCACATGGGCATCGAGGAAGTGCTGGGCGCCGAGGCCTACGCCGAGATCCTCTACAAGGCCGGCTACAAATCGGCCTGGCACTGGTGTGAAAAAGAAGCCGAATGCCATGGCCTGGAAGGTGTCGCGGTGTTCGAGCACTACATGAAGCGTCTGTCGCAGCGTGGCTGGGGCCTGTTCAAGATCCAGGACATCGACCTGGACAAAGGCACCTGCAGCGTCAAGCTCGAGCACTCGGCATTCGTCTATGTGTACGGCAAGGTCGGGCGTAAGGTCGACTATATGTTCACCGGCTGGTTCGCGGGTGCCATGGATCAGATCCTCGCCGCCCGCGGCAGTTCGATCCGCACCGTGGCCGAACAGGTCTATGGTGGCTCCGAAGAAGGCCACGACGACGGCCTCTTCATCACCAAGCCGTTGTAAGTCGAGGATTGCGCCATGGCTTTTGAAGCAATGTTCCAGCCGATCCAGATCGGCAAACTGACCATCCGCAACCGCGTGCTCAGCACCGCCCACGCCGAGGTCTATGCCACTGACGGCGGGATGACCACCGACCGGTACGTGAAGTATTACGAAGAGAAGGCCAAGGGCGGTATCGGCCTGGCGATCTGCGGCGGTTCGTCGGTGGTGGCCATCGACAGCCCGCAGGAATGGTGGAGCTCGGTGAACCTGTCCACCGACCGCATCATCCCGCACTTCCAGAACCTGGCCGATGCCATGCACAAGCATGGCGCCAAGATCATGATCCAGATTACCCACATGGGTCGTCGCTCGCGCTGGGACGGTTTCAACTGGCCGACCCTGATGTCGCCGTCCGGCATCCGTGAACCGGTACACCGCGCCACCTGCAAGACCATCGAGCCGGAAGAAATCTGGCGGGTGATCGGTAACTACGCCCAGGCGGCGCGTCGTGCCAAGGCCGGTGGCCTGGACGGCGTCGAGCTGTCGGCCGTGCACCAGCACATGATCGACCAGTTCTGGAGCCCGCGGGTCAACAAGCGTACCGACGAATGGGGCGGCACCTTCGAAGGCCGCATGAAATTCGGCCTGGAAGTGCTCAAGGCCGTGCGCGCCGAAGTGGGCGACGACTTCTGCGTGGGCATGCGCATCTGCGGTGACGAGTTCCACCCGGACGGCCTGTCCCATGAAGACATGAAGCAAATCGCCAAGTACTACGACGACACCGGGATGTTGGATTTCATCGGCGTGGTGGGTTCGGGTTGCGACACCCACAACACCCTGGCCAACGTTATCCCGAACATGAGTTATCCACCGGAGCCGTTCCTGCACCTGGCCGCCGGTATCAAGGAAGTGGTCAAGGTTCCGGTACTGCACGCGCAGAACATCAAGGACCCGAACCAGGCCACGCGGATCCTGGAGGGCGGTTACGTCGACATGGTCGGCATGACCCGCGCCCACATCGCCGACCCGCACCTGATCGCCAAGATCAAGATGGGCCAGGTCGACCAGATCAAGCAGTGCGTCGGCGCCAACTACTGCATCGACCGTCAGTACCAGGGTCTGGACGTGTTGTGCATCCAGAACGCCGCGACCTCCCGTGAATACATGGGCGTGCCGCACATCATCGAAAAATCCACCGGGCCGAAACGCAAGGTGGTGGTGGTCGGTGCCGGTCCTGCGGGTATGGAAGCCGCTCGCGTGGCCGCCGAACGTGGCCACGACGTGACCCTGTTCGAGAAGAAGGAATTCATCGGCGGGCAGATCACCACGGCGGCGAAAGCCCCGCAGCGCGACCAGATCGCCGGTATCACCCGCTGGTTCCAACTGGAACTGGCACGCCTGAAAGTCGACCTGCGCCTGGGTGTGGCGGCGGACGCGGCGACCATCATGGACCTGCGTCCAGACGTGGTTGTGCTGGCGGTCGGCGGGCATCCGTACCTGGAGCAGAACGAACACTGGGGCGCCGCCGAAGGGCTGGTGGTCAGCAGCTGGGACGTGCTCGACGGCAAGGTTGCACCGGGCAAGAACGTGCTGGTCTACGACACCATCTGCGAGTTCACCGGCATGTCGGTGGCCGACTTCCTCGCGGACAAGGGCAGCCAGGTCGAGATCGTCACCGACGACATCAAGCCGGGCGTGGCCATCGGCGGGACCTCGTTCCCGACGTACTACCGCAGCATGTACCCGAAAGAAGTGATCATGACCGGGGACATGATGCTGGAGAAGGTCTACCGCGAAGGCGACAAGCTGGTGGCGGTGCTGGAGAACGAATACACCGGCGCCAAGGAAGAACGCGTGGTGGACCAGGTGGTGGTAGAGAACGGCGTGCGTCCGGACGAAGAAATCTACTACGCGCTCAAGGAAGGTTCGCGCAACAAGGGCCAGATCGACGTCGAAGCCCTGTTCGCGATCAAGCCGCAGCCATGCCTGGAACAGAGCGGCGACGGCTACCTGCTGTTCCGCATCGGCGACTGCGTGGCCCAGCGTAATACACACGCCGCCATCTATGACGCCCTGCGGTTGTGCAAGGATTTCTAACGGCTTGTGGATAACCCTGTGGGAGCAAGGCTTGCCCGCGATAGCAGCGATACGGAGCATCTGACTGACCGAGTCGATCCCATCGCGGGCAAGCCTCGCTCCCACAGGAATCGAGCAAGACATCCAGGTTTCTGTGCCTGCAAGACCTGAGGTCTTTGGGAGCTTCACCATGTTGAACACCCTTCTTCCCATCCTGCTGTTCGCAGCCCTGGGCCTGGCGGCCCTCGGTGCCTTGCGGCGGGTGAACATGTGGCGCCGGGGGCGACCCTCCAAGGTCAACCTGATCGGCGGTCTCTTCGCCATGCCCAAGCGCTACATGGTGGATTTGCACCATGTGGTGGCGCGGGACAAATACATCGCCAACACCCACGTCGCCACGGCCGGCGGTGCGGTGGCGTCCATTGTGCTGGCGATCCTGGTGCATGGTTTCGGCCTGCATAACCGTTTCCTCGGCTACGCGTTGCTGCTGATGTCGGCGGTGATGTTCGTCGGTGCGATCTTCGTCTACCTGCGTCGGCGCAACCCGCCTTCGCGGCTGTCGAAAGGCCCGTGGATGCGCCTGCCGAAAAGCCTGCTGGCGTTCTCGGCGTCGTTCTTCCTGGTGACCTTGCCGGTGGCCGGTATCCTGCCGGAAAACTTTGGTGGCTGGCTGGTGGTGGCCATCCTCGGTGTGGGCGTGCTGTGGGGTGTGTCGGAGTTGTTCTTCGGCATGACCTGGGGCGGGCCGATGAAACACGCCTTCGCCGGGGCCCTGCACCTGGCGTGGCACCGTCGTGCCGAGCGCTTTGGCGGTGGCCGCTCCACGGGCCTCAAGCCGCTGGACCTGAATGACCCTGCCGCACCGCTGGGCGTGGAAAAGCCCAAGGATTTCACCTGGAACCAACTGCTCGGCTTCGACGCCTGCGTGCAGTGCGGCAAGTGTGAAGCCGCCTGTCCGGCCTTTGCCGCCGGCCAGCCGCTGAACCCGAAAAAGCTGATCCAGGACATGGTCGTCGGCCTGGCCGGCGGCACTGATGCGAAATTTGCCGGTAGCCCTTACCCAGGCAAGCCTGTGGGCGAACACGGCGGCAATCCGCACCAGCCGATCGTCAACGGCCTGGTGGACGCCGAGACCCTGTGGTCCTGCACCACCTGCCGGGCCTGCGTCGAGGAATGCCCGATGATGATCGAGCACGTCGATGCCATCGTCGACATGCGTCGCCACCTGACCCTGGAAAAAGGCGCCACCCCGAACAAGGGCGCCGAGGTCTTGGAAAATCTCATCGCCACCGACAACCCTGGCGGTTTTGCCCCCGGCGGACGGATGAACTGGGCGGCGGACCTGAACCTGAGCCTGCTCAGCGAGAAGAAATCCACCGACGTGCTGTTCTGGGTCGGCGACGGCGCCTTCGACATGCGCAACCAGCGCACGCTGCGTGCGTTCGTCAAAGTGCTCAAGGCGGCGAAGATCGATTTTGCCGTGCTCGGCCTCGAAGAGCGCGACAGCGGCGACGTGGCCCGGCGCCTGGGCGACGAGGCAACGTTCCAACTGTTGGCCAAACGCAACATCCAGACCCTGGCCAAGTATCGCTTCAACCGCATCGTTACCTGTGACCCTCACAGCTTCCATGTGCTGAAGAACGAATATGGCGCCTTCGATGGCAACTACCTGGTGCAGCACCACAGCACCTACCTGGCGGAAATCATCGACGCCGGTGCGTTGAACCTCGGCCAGCACAAGGGCGACAGCGTGACCTATCACGACCCGTGCTACCTGGGCCGCTACAACGGCGAATACGAGGCGCCGCGCCAGGTGCTGCGTGCGCTGGGTATCGAGGTCAAGGAGATGCAGCGTTCCGGTTTCCGTTCGCGTTGCTGCGGCGGTGGCGGCGGTGCGCCGATCACCGACATCCCGGGCAAGCAGCGTATTCCTGACATGCGCATGGAAGACATCCGCGAGACCGGTGCCGAGCTGGTGGCCGTGGGTTGTCCACAGTGCACGGCGATGCTCGAAGGCGTGGTCGAACCACGGCCGATGATCAAGGACATTGCCGAGTTGGTGGCCGACGCGTTGCTGGAAGACGCGGCCCCGAGCAAAGCGGCCTCGGCCAAACGTGAACCTGCGGAGGTGCATTAATGAGCGACATCGTCCGCCGCGACCCTCGCGCCGAGTGGATCGCCCGTAACCGCCTGCATCCGCTGCACGCGGCCATGCAACCGGTGCAGCACAGCTGGATGGGCCCTAACGGGATCATCCGCAAGAATGTCCACGGCGTAGGTTTCATTGGCCCCAACGGCATCAAGCGGATCGACCGCAGCGGTGCCCAGCAGGGCGGTACGACCAAGCGCACCGCCGCCGCTGAAGTGCAACTGCCGTTGCATTCGGTGCCGCAACCCAAGTTCTACATCAGCGTGGTGCCGGACATGGTCGGTGGCCGCTTGAGCAGCCACGACCGCGACTTGCTCGGCCTGGCCCATCAGCTGGCTGGCACGGACGGTGCGGTGCTGGCGGTGGTCTTCGGCGAGCACAAGGAAAGCGCTTTCGCCACAGCGGGCGTCGACCGTCTGTTGGTGCTCGAAGGCGAGGAATTCAGCGGTTATGCACCGGAACAACGGGTCCAGGGCCTGCGGGCTGTGGATAACCAGTTCAGCCCACGTCATTGGTTGCTGCCTGACAGCCGCAGCGGTGGTGGCGAACTGGGCCGGCGTTTTGCCGCGGCCTTGGGCGAACGCCCGGCCACGCGGGTCTGGCAGGTCAAGGGCGAAGAGTGTATCGGTCGCGCCGGTGCGGGCCTGCAAGACTTGGCACGGCCGTTGGCGCGCCTGATCCTGGCGGCGGCCGAATGCGCCGAGCCGGTCAGCGAAACCCGTCACGAAGCCTTGCCGGTGGAGTTATCCACAAGCGTGGCGCGCAGCCTGTCGCGGATCGAAGACCTCGGCGCGGTGGCAGTCGACCCGGGGGCGATCCCGATGGCCGAAGCCGAGTTCATTTTCTCCGGTGGCAACGGCGTCAAGGACTGGGAGCTGTTCCACAAGACCGCCGCGGCCCTGGGCGCCACCGAAGGCGCCTCGCGGGTGGCGGTGGACGACGGCTTCATGTCGCGCGATCGCCAGGTCGGTGCGTCCGGCACCTGGGTCACGGCGCGGGTCTACGTGGCGGTCGGGATTTCCGGGGCGATCCAGCACCTGCAAGGCATCGGTGCCTGCGACAAGGTGGTGGCGATCAACCTCGATGCGGGCTGCGACATGATCAAGCGGGCGGACCTGTCGGTGATCGGCGACGGCTCGGCGATTCTCCAGGCCTTGATCGCGGCGGTAGAGGCTTACCGCAACGAAGCCAAGCGCGATGCGGCTTAAGCGAAGGATTCAACCATGAGTACTCAAGTGATCAGCCTGGTGTCCATCGGCGCCCACCCGACTTCCGGTCGGCCCCGGCGCGCCGAGCAGGACGCCCGGGCGGTGGAGCTGGGCCTGCAACTGGCCGGCAAGGACCTGCAAGTGTTGCACGCCGGCGATGTGGCCGAGCCGGCCCTGCGCGCCTACCTGGGCATGGGCCTGGACGAACTCCACGTGCTGGAAAACCCCATGGGCGCCGACGCATTGCCGGCCTTGACCGATTACCTGCGCGACGCGGGCCCCCAAGTGGTGCTCACCGGCAGCCAGGCGGAAACCGGCGAAGGCTCGGGCATGCTGCCGTTCCTGCTGGCGGAAAAACTCGGCTGGCCGCTGGTGGTGGGATTGGCGCAGGTCGAATCCATCAACGATGGTGCGGCCCTGGTGCTGCAAGCCTTGCCTCGCGGCCAACGGCGTCGCCTCAAGGTGCGCCTGCCGTTCCTCGCCACTGTGGATAACGCTGCGCCGAAGCCTCGGCAAAGCGCCTATGGCCCGGCTCGGCGTGGTGTCTTGCACGCCGAAGAGGTGGAGGTGATCGACGATGCCCTGCTGGCGGTGGCCACCCTGCAACCGGCCAAGCCACGGCCCAAGCGTTTGAAAGTGATCAAGGCCAAGAGCGGCGCCGACCGCATGAAAGCCGCCACGGCCAAGGCCAGCGGCGGAGGCGGGCAAGTGCTCAAGGGGCTCAGCCCGCAAGCGGGTGCCGAGGCGATTCTCAAGTTGCTGGTCGAGGAAGGGGTGGTTCGCTGATCCCGGCGATCAACGCGATCCCCTGTGGGAATGGGCCTTTGTAGGAGCGAGCAAGCTCGCTCCTACAAAGGTTTCAGGTACACCCAGACGCATCAAGCCCTTGTAGCCTTCGCTCAAGAGACAACCCATCCGACCTGCCGCAACATCTGGCGATAAAAGCGCTGGCCTGACGCGTTGTTATGCCTCGAACCTGGCGTTAAAAAGGTCGCCCGATAGACAATGGAGTCACCTCGATGGAAGTTGAATTTCGTTCAGCTTTGCCCACGGATACGCGTGATATCGCCCGCCTGTTCCAAATCTCCTCGGAAGGTGCGTCGGATTACATCTGGAGCCAACTGGCCGAGCCTGGCCAGGATCTCCTCGACGTGGGCGCTGCACGTTATGCCCGGGATAATGTCGATTTCTCCTACCAGAACTGCCTGATCGCAGAGGCCGATGGGCAGGTCATCGGCATGATGCACAGCTACGTGATGCGTCACGACCCCGAGGCGGAGCCCGTGACCGACCCGATCCTGGCTCCCTATGCCGACATGGAAGTGCCCGACACGCTCTACATTTCCAGCCTGGCCCTGCACGAGGGCTGGCGGAACAAGGGGTTGGGCGTGCGTTTTCTCGAACGGGCCCAGCAGCGTGCCGAGCAATTGGCGCTCAACGGCCTGAGCCTGATCGACTACGCCGCGAACACCGGTGCCCGACGCTTTTACGAGCGCCACGGCTTCGCCATCGTCAAGACCTGCCAGGTCGTCCCGCATCCGCTGATCCGGGTGACAGGAGAGGCGTACCTCATGCATCGGCCTTGAACGTCAGGAAACGGCTCTGATGCCCTGAGATGAAATCCTTGGGGCGCGGGTTTACCCACAATCGCTGTGCGCGCCTCTGTGGATAACCTGTTCGCCCCTCGCCACACTCCCCGCCAATCAAGCCCTCCAGGCTTGCGATCAAAAACTGATCAACCTAACTCGCTGTTTTTAGGGACTTTTACCGGTGCATAAACGCGGACACGGGGGGCTACTTGCCCCCAATCTCTGTTGGCGCCTTTGTGGATAAGATGTTCGCTCTCCGCTGCAAGCCTTATGCATCGTGCGTTTCAGACAATTGATCAGTAAATGATCAATTCAGGTTTTTCCGCCGCAAGGATCCTGCAATCCCAGGTTTATCCAGGCATTGCGGCGGTTTTCCACAGAGCCGTCCAAATTACCCCCAAACACTGTTGGCGTTTCTGTGGATAAGATGTTTGTTTTCCCTTGGAAGCCAGGCCAGGCGGGGCTTTCCATGAATTGATCAAAAAACAACCAATCCTCTGCGCCGACCGCACTTGTTAATAAGTCGCGGTTTTTTTCTGATTTTTTTGGCCCAGCGAGACGCCCCATAAGCGCAGTTGTCCCCATTTGCTGTGGGCGGTCATGTGGATAACTTGTTCGTCAAACGCTGCGACCCGCGCCGGCTATAGTTCGAAACGCGATTGATCAAATTTCATACAGTTCTAAGGAGCTACCTTGACGAGGGACTGTCGTGTGTCTTCACTCATGGCACAAGGACACCGCGAATGTATCCACATCTGGTTCAGGGAGAACGCATGATGGATAGCCAGGGCCCCAAGGCCTACCCCACTTCTCTTGTAATAGGCCCTGTGATAGGCGTCCCGACGCCCCCTGTTTCGTTGCCCCGGCGCACTCACCGTCGTGCCGTCAACCAGCGTGCGCGTCTATAGCCCGCTGTAAGACCTGATTCCCCTAGTAAACCGCTGACTGCCGCTCGCCTCTGTACCGGAGAGTGGCCAGGCGTTCGTGCGCCTGACTTGCAGGCAACCGCAGAGTTGCCCATCTGCCTTGAGAGGACTTGGACATGACACGGATCTCGACCCCCATCAGTGAAATCAAGGAACACTACGACGTGATCGTCATCGGTTCCGGCTACGGCGGCGGTATTGCCGCTTCGCGCCTGTCCCGGGCCGGGCGCAAGGTGTGCCTGCTGGAACGTGGCCGGGAGATGCAGCCCGGCGAATACCCCAACACCATGCTGGCCGCCACCGAGGAGTTGCAGGTGCATGACCCGGACGGTCACATCGGTTCGCGTACCGGGCTGTTTGACCTGCACGTCAACGCCCAGCAGAACGTGGTGGTCGGTTGTGGCCTGGGTGGTACGTCGTTGATCAACGCCAATGTGTCGCTGGAGCCGGAGCCGGGCGTGTTCGAGGATCCGCGCTGGCCACAAGCGGTGCGCGAACACCGCGACACGCTGCTCAAGGACGGTTACGCGCGGGCCCGGGAGATGCTCAAGCCCAACCCGTATCCGGCTTCGCAGCCGAACCTGCCCAAGCTCGATGCCCACAAGAAATCCGCCGATTACCTCAAGCAGAGCGCGCATTTTTACAAGCCGCCGATCAACGTGACCTTCGACAAGTTGCCCAATAACCTCAACCACGTCGGCGTCGAGCAACTGCCTTGCAACGGCTGTGGCGATTGCGTCTCGGGCTGTAACAACAAAGCCAAGAACACCACGCTGATGAATTACCTGCCGGATGCCTGGAACCATGGCGCGGAGATTTTCTGCCAGGCCGAGGTGCGGCACCTGGAACGCGACGGCAATGGCTGGATCGTCCACTTCCAGTACCTGGACAGCGGTCGCGAGCTGTTTTCGGCGCCGACGCTGTTCGTGCGGGCCGACATCGTGGTCGTCTCCGCCGGTACCCTGGGCACCACCGAGATCATGTTGCGTTCCCGCGACAAGGGCCTGTCGATGTCCAGCCAACTGGGCGAGCACATGAGCGGCAACGGCGACATCCTCGGGTTCGGCCACAACTGCGACCAGGTCATCAACGGCATTGGCTTCGGTGCCCATTCGGCCAAGGAGCTGGAGGCGGTAGGGCCGTGCATCACCTCGATCATCGACATGCGCACCGAGGGCGACTGGCGCAGCCGCATGGTTATCGAAGAAGGCTCCATCCCCGGTGCCCTCGGCCGCCCCATGGTGCCGAGCATGGCGGCATTCGCCGAAATGATCGGCGTGCCCACCGACACCGGTTTCGGCGCCGGGGTCAAGTACAAGGCCCGGGAGGCCGAGAGCTTCCTGCGCGGCCCGTACCACGGCGCGCTGCACAACATGCAGACCTACCTGATCATGAGCCATGACGACGCCAAGGGGCGCATGGTGCTCGACAATAAGGACCAGTTGCGCATCGACTGGCCGGGTGTGGGCGAACAGGAAAACGTCACCCTTGGCAACGAGCGCCTGCACCAGAGCACCAAGGCCCTGGGCGGGATCTGGGTCGAGAACCCGATCTGGACCAAGCTGCTCAAGCACAGCATCGTTTCGGTCCATCCGCTGGGCGGTTGCGTGATGGGCGAAGACGCGGGCCAAGGCGTGGTCAACCACAAGGGCCAAGTGTTCAGCGGTACCAGCGGCACCGATGTGCATCCGGGCCTGTACGTGGCGGACGGCGCGGTGATCCCCACGTCCCTGGCGGTCAACCCGCTGTTGACCATCTCGGCGGTGAGCGAGCGCAACATGGGCCTGCTGGCGGCTGACCGGGGCTGGATCATCGACTACACGTTGCCTTCCGCACCGCGTAAACCGGTGGCGGCGCCGACCCTCGGCGTGCAGTTCACCGAAACCATGAAAGGCTACTTTTCCACCGCCTTCACCCAGCCCCAGGGCACCGACCTGACGGTCTACGAAACGGCGGCCAAGCGCGGCAAGGCAGACAACTCGCCCATCGAGTTCACGCTGACCATCACCGCCGCCGACCTCAACCGCCTGATCAAGGAACCGGAACACGCCGCGACCCTGGTGGGCACCCTCGACGCGCCGATGCTTTCGCCCAAGCCCCTGGTGGCCAGCAATGGCGTGTTCAACCTGTTCGAGCAGTACCAGGAACAGGTCGATGTGCGGCACATGAACTACGACATGAAGCTGACCGCCGAAGACGGCACGGACTATTACTTCAGCGCGTTCAAGACCGTGCCCGAGGACAACGGCGTGCTGAATGTCTGGCACGACACCAGCACCTTGTACGTCACGCTCTATCACGGGCCGGACAAGAGCGGTGCGGTGCTCGGCTCAGGCGTGATGCATATCCAGCCGGCCGACTTCGCCAAGCAGATGACCACCATGAAGGTGCTCAACGCCCGCAACGAGCGCGAACGGGTGGAGGCATTGGCGCGGTTCGGCAAGTTCTTTGCCGGGATCTTGTGGGAAAGCTACGGCGGGGTGTTTGCCGGCGATGTGTATTTCAACCCCGATGCGCCGCCCCGGTTGAAACGGCCACTGGATGCGCCGGCGCCGGTCGTGCATTTCTTCCAGACCGAGGACAACGTCCAACTGCGCCTGACCCGCTACCAGGCGGGCAATAAAGGCCCGGTGATGCTGGTCCATGGCCTGGGCGTGGGTTCGAACATCTTCTCCACCGACACCATCCACACCAACCTGCTGGAGTACCTGTGCAAGCACGATTACGACGTCTGGCTGCTGGACTTGCGGGTGAGCATCCTGTTGCCCGCCAGCAAGCGCGAGTGGAACGGTGACCAGGTAGCCCAGTACGACTTCAAGGCGGCCATCGAGCAGATCCAGCAGGCGACGCTGGCCCGTGACGTGCAATGCGTGGTGCATTGCTACGGCGCGACGACGTTCTTCATGTCGCTGCTGGCCGGGTTGCAAGGGGTGCGTTCGGTGGTCTGCTCGCAGATCGCCGCCGATACGGTGGTTGCCACCGCCACGGGCCTGAAGGCCGGCCTGCACCTGCCGGGGATGCTCGACGCCATCGGCATCAAGTCGCTGACCGCCTACGCCGACACCAAGGAAAACTGGTTCAACAAGCTCTACGACAAGGCCCTCAATGGCTATGCCCGGATCGAGGCCCAGGGCTACTGCACCAACCCGGTCTGCCACCGCATCACCTTCATGTACGCCTCGCTGTACCGCCACGACACCCTCAACGAAACCCTGCACGACAACCTGCATGAACTGTTCGGCGAGTCGAACATGCACACCTTCGAGCATCTGGCGCTGATCGTGCGCAAGGGGCATCTGGTGGACTTCAAGGGCAACGACGTCTACATGCCGCATTTCGACCGGCTGAAGTTGCCGATCTGCTTCATCAGCGGCGCCGAGAACCAGTGCTACCTGCCGCAAAGCACCCTCAAGACCTACGAGCGACTGTGCGACATGCATGGCCCGCAGTTGTTCAGCCGCCATGAAATACCGGGCTACGGCCACATCGACTGCATCTTTGGCAAGAATGCGGCGGTGGATGTGTATCCGATCATCCTTGAACACCTGGAGAAGACGGCGCTGGGTTGATTAGCGCCGAACCCGTGGCGAGGGAGCAAGCTCCCTCGCCACGACGGCGTCGCTCTGGGGCAAGAATAAGGAAAAGGATGCTTATGAATACTTACATCCGCTGGTTCCAACGCATCATCTGGGTCGGGATTGTCATGAACATGGTCTTTGCGATCCCGGCGCTGTTCGCGCCGGCGTTGCTGACGTCCATGCTCGGCCTGCCACCCGTGTTGTCCAATCCCTGGCTCGAAAACACCGGCATGTTGCTGGTGGGCATCAGCCTGTTCTACATGCCCTCGGGGTTCAACGCGCCGCGTTTCGTGGTCAATTCCTGGTTGTGCGTGCTGTCCCGACTGGTGGCGGTGGTGTTCTGGATCTACCTGATCAATACCAATAACCAGGGCCAGTTGTTCGAGCCGATGCTGCTGGGCGACCTGACCATGTTCGTGCTGCTGGGCATCCTGTTGTACCTGGGCAGCCCAGCGGAGAATCGCCCGGTGGCCTTGCTCTGTGCCGGTTGTCGAGCGTGGCGCGAAGCGTGGGCGCGGCATTGGCAGAGCCGCGGTTTCCGGCTCGGTACGCTGGTGGTGGTGTTGCTGCTGGGGTTCATCGGCTACCAGACCTGGTACCAGATGATCAGGGAGGTGCCGCAACCGGACTTCGCTTCCGATGAAGACCATTACAAGTACGCTGCCATTGGCCTGGGCATCGAGGCGCGGATCCCGTACTACCTGTTCGCCGTGCTGCCGCAGATGTGCCCGGAAAAACTGCCCAAGCCGGGCGGCTACGAGGTGTTCGGCTTCCTTTATGAGAACGGCAAAGACCTGCCCATCGGCATGGCCAAGCGGCAGCTCGGCTACCCGACCGTGGAGCCCAATTGTGCCCTGTGCCATACCGGCTCCTACCGGGCCAACGCCACGGACGTCGCGATCCCGGTCGCCTCGGCGCCGGCCAATACTTTACAGCTGCAAGCCTTCCAGTGGTTCGCCTACGATTGCGCCAGCGATCCGAAATTCACCCCCGACGCGGTGATGGCCGCGATCAATAGCAAGTTCCAGCTCGGTTTTTTCGAAAAGCTCTACAACCGTTACCTGATCATCCCGATGGCCAAGAGCGCGCTGCTCAAGCAGAAACAGGCCTATGCCTGGCAGAAACTGCGGCCAGCCCAGGGCCCCGGGCGGACCGACACCTTCAACCCGACCAAAATGGTGGTGTTCGGCTTCCCGGATGATTCCACCATCGGCACCGTGGATCTGCCGCAGGTCTGGAACCAGAAACCCCGCGAGTCGATGTACCTGCACTGGGACGGCAATAACAATAAGATCCATGAGCGTAACTACGCCGCGGCCATGGCCGTGGGTGCGACGCCGCAGTCGGTGTTGCCGCCGAGTTTCAACCGGGTGACCAACTGGCTGCTGGGGCACAAGGCGCCGGCCTGGCCGTTTGCACTGGATCAGGCGAAAGTCGCCCAGGGCAAGCCGATCTGGGAGAAGAACTGCGCCGGTTGCCATGATTTCGGGCGCACCGACACCGGCCAGGTCACCACCAACATCGACCAGTTGGGCACCGACCCCCATCGGCTGGATTCCTTCACCACCGGCCTGGTGACGGCGTTCCACGGCTTCAAGAAACCGCCGTTCGACTTTGGCGCCTACCGCAAGACCCAGAGCTACAGCAACACCCCCACCGACGGCATCTGGCTGCGTGCGCCGTACCTGCACAACGGTTCGGTGCCGACCCTGTGGGATCTGTTGCAACCGCCTGAGTTGCGCCCGCAAGTGTTCTATACCGGCTCGGATATCTACGACCAGGAGAAAGTCGGCTTCGTCACCCGTGGCGCGCAGATGAAGGCCTCGGCGGACTTCAAATACGACACCCGCCTGGAGGGCAACCACAACGGTGGCCACCTGTATGGCACACAGCTGTCGGATGTCGATAAACGGGC
The DNA here is from genome assembly GCF_025336485.1 of Pseudomonas citri. Classification (GTDB taxonomy): domain Bacteria; phylum Pseudomonadota; class Gammaproteobacteria; order Pseudomonadales; family Pseudomonadaceae; genus Aquipseudomonas; species Aquipseudomonas citri. The sequence continues at coordinate 317,874 of NZ_JAODAB010000006.1, forward strand.
CCTGATCGAATTCATGAAAACCCTGTGATCCAGGGCACTGCGAAGGAGCGTTCACATGTCATTACTGCAGCATTGGGAACATGAGTTCGACAAGGTCAAGGTCCGCCTCCACGGGTTGGTCACGCGGCTGGAAATGTCCTGGAAAAAACTGGTCAACGACCTGGAGCCCGAGGAGTTCGAGGCCATCGTCAAGCTGTTGCAGCGCGGTCACGACCAGGCGCGGCACGTGATCGACCACGGCGACCTGCCAGACGACGAGCCGGCCGTGCCGTGGGAGTTGGCCCATGGCCTGTCGATCCTGAAAATCGGCAACGCCAGCCCGTTGCCACAAACCGAGGAGGAGCTGCCGACCCGGGTGCTCAAGGACGGCACCTTGCTGGGCTGTCGTAAATGGGAGCTGTTGGATCTGCTGTGGAGCGAGGCGCTGCTCAAGTGGATCGAAAACCTGCGCCACCACGCGAAATTCGCCACCAACCCGGCGCTGGTGAAAATGGACAGCGACGTGGTGCTGGCGATTGCCGGCGACTGGGGCACCGGGCCGTTCGACAGCCATGCGCCGGCGGTGGCCGTGGCCAACCAGATGCAACTGGCCCAGGCCGATTTCACCATTCATCTGGGCGACGTGTATTACGCCGGAACCCAATCCCAGGAAGACGTCGACATGGCCGGTTGGCCCCAAGGCAAGCATGGCGCCTTCACTCTCAACTCCAACCACGAGATGTACAGCGGCGCGCATGGCTATTTCAAGGAACTGGCCAAGCGTTTTCCGGTGCAACAAGGCACCAGCTATTTTGCCCTGTACAACGACGACTGGCTGGTGGTCGGTCTGGACACCGCCTATGCCTCCGATGTGATGAACCTGTACATGGACGGTGCCCTCAATGCGCCACAGATCGAGTGGATGAAAACCCTGCCCAAACGCAAGAAGCTGATGGTGCTCAGTCATCACCAGGGCTTCGACATCAGCGGGCACAACAAGACCGCGATTTACCAACCGGTCTGCGATGCGCTGGGGCGTGAGCCGGACTACTGGTACTGGGGCCATCTGCACAACGGCATCTGCTACGCGCCCCAGGGCGGGTTGCACGCCCGCTGTGCCGGACACGGGGCGATCCCCTATGGCACCACCAGCGAGTTGAACGGGCATGCGCGGGTGCTGTGGTCGGAGACGCAACTGGCCGGGGACTCGGCGTATCCGGAGCGGGTGTTGAATGGTTATGTGAAGGTGCAACTGCGCGGGGAGGCGATTGTCGAGACGTTCTACGGGGAGGATGGGTCGGTGCGGTGGTCTTCGGTCAGGGGATGAAGGCGGATGTTCTCGGAGGGATTCGATGTGCTCTTTCGGGGCACATCGTACAGAGCCTAAATATCGAGTAAAGATCTTCGGGCCTGTATCAGGCCCGGTTTTCCGTATGGTGACGGTCCGACTTCAATGGAGTTGTCGCAGTCATATCACGGAAGATTGGAATGATTCATTTTAAAAAGGCTGTATGTTTTTTGAGTCTCCTGGGTGTTCAGATCGGCGTTGCCAACCTCGCCCGCGCGGCTGAAACGGCACCGGGGATCACGGATTTGAGCAAGCCGTTCAACGAATATGCGTGGGTCACGGCGCATCATGGCTATCGGGATGACATGCGTTCCCAGCTTGAGCGAGGTACGCGTGGCTTCAGGCTGGACCTGCGCCCGGGCAACCTGACCGGTGGTTCGGATGTCTACCTGTGCGATGCGCAAGATACCGCCTCCTGCGATATACGGGCCGACATCAAATTTGCCGATGCGTTGAATAGGGTGTTCCTGCCCTACTTGCGCAGCAACGCCGATGCGGTGGTGACGCTGTTGCTCCAGAGTCATGTCGACAGGGAGAGCCTGGCCCATGCTTTCGGTCGCGTGCCCGGCCTTGCGGACATGGTTTTCGATCCAGAGGTTTACAGGAACTCTGCGGGCTGGCCGACGCTGCAGCAAATGATCAGCCAGGGCAAACGTCTGGTCATCCTCTCTGACAACCGAGCCGGTCAGTATGAGGTCGATGGAAAAACCATCAATGTGCTGGAGGACAGTCAATGGGAAAGCCAGAACACCTGGGAGCTTGGGGAAAACACGCGCAAACATGATTGGAGTTGCCTATCCCGCTGGGGTTCCTACAGGTCAACGGTGGCGGCATCGGGGTTTGTCCAATGGCCGAGATTGTTCGTGATGAATCAGTTTCACCCCAATGGAGCGACGGCCGAACATGCGGGTGGTCTGGATAACAACCTGACTGAGCTTGAGCGACGGGTCGACAGTCACTGTGCAAGTGCGTTAGGCAAGCGTACCGCTCCCAATTACCTGGCGATCGAGTTCAACCAGGCGGGCGATGGATTTTCCTATGCGGCGGCGTTGACCCAGGGTGGCCTGTACTTCTACGAAAAAAATGACGCGGCCCCTGACGGTGACACGCTCTGCGTTCTTGCGGTCGGTCATGATTACGACCTCAGCTTGCCGGCCCAGGGTTGTGGGAACGATGAGGCCCGGTCCATGCGGTTACGCGGCGTAAAGGCAGGAACGCGAATCAGCATTTATGATTCGCCCGATGGCAACCTGAAGGATGACCATGCCTATATCGATGTAAAACGCGATATCGGTATTGACGAGTCGGTGGTGATCGGCACTTTCGAGCGCAATGACGATAACGCAGACTACAAGCTGGCCTATGTTCGCAATAACGGCCTGGACGGCAAGGTATCGCGGATTACGGAGGGCCGTACGCCGGATGATTTTTCCGATGGGAAGGTGGTGTTGTATGAGGGTAATGGGGCCAGCCAGAGTATCGTCTGCACGGTAAGCCTGGCTCCCGACACCCGGTTCAATTTCGGGGAGGGTTGCAGCAATGATGAAGCCCGGTCCGCGAAAATCCTCAGTGCCCGGGCCGGTACCCGTTTCAGTGTGTATGGCAATCGCGACCAGAAAGAAGACCAGGGTTTCGCCCGGGTGGAGATAGTGAGTGATATCACCCAGCCCGTCATCATCGACAGCTTCGAGCGCAGCCATGATGAAGGCTCATGGAAAATTATCTCGCACGCTGATGCGGGTCAGTTGGATGGCAAGGTTTCGAGCATGGACATTCAATTGCCCTGAGCAAAACACCCCGTGGCGTCTCGACGCCACGGGGTGTTCTTCCATCGATCATGCTTACTTCTGAATAGCCACGTCCTTGAGGTACGGTGCCGGTTCGGCCCCCAGGTTGTGGAGCATGCGGCCGCTGTACCAGTCGATGAAGTTCACCACGCCGAACTCATAGGTCTTGGAGTAAGGGCCAGGCTGGTAGGCGGTGGAGTTGATGCCGCGCTGGTTTTCCTCGGCCAGGCGACGGTCCTGGTCGTTGGTGGCGTCCCAGACTTCGCGCATGCGCTGCACGTCATAGTCCACGCCTTCGACCGCGTCCTTGTGCACGATCCACTTGGTGGTGACCATGGTTTCCTGGGCACTGATCGGCCACACGGTGAACACGATGATGTGGTCGCCCATGCAGTGGTTCCACGAGTGCGGCAGGTGCAGGATGCGCATCGAGCCCAGGTCCGGGTTCTTGATGCGGCCCATCAGCTTGGCGCAGCCTTGCTTGCCGTCCATGGTCATCGACACGGTGCCCTTGAGCAACGGCATGCGCACGATACGGTTACGCAGGCCGAAGCTGGCGTGGGCGTACGGGATCTTCTCGGCTTCCCAGGCAGCGGCGGAGGCAGCGACGTGGTCCTTGAACGCCTGGTCGGCGCGCGGGTCGGTGACGTCGTCCCATTCCAGCAGGGTCTTGAGCAGCTCAGGGTGCGAGCCGTTGCAGTGGTAGCACTCGCGGTTGTTTTCCAGCACCAGCTTCCAGTTGGCCTTTTCCATCAAGGTGGTTTGCACCGCCACCTTGGTGTTCTCCATGTCGTACGGTTCCATGTAGTGGCTCAGGGTCGACAGGAAGCTGTCGATGGCCGGAGGGTTTTCAGCCAGGCTGATGAAGATGTAGCCCCCAGCGGTCTTCACATTCACCGGCTTGAGGCCATACTGCTTCATGTCGAAGTCGGCGCCCATTTCGGTGCCGGCGAACAGCAGGCGGCCGTCCAGCTCGTAGGTCCACTGGTGATAAGGGCAAACCAGCTTGGCAACCTTGCCCTTGTCGCTGGTGCACAGGCGCGAACCGCGGTGGCGGCAAACGTTGTGGAAGGCATGCACGACACCGTCGGCACCGCGGATCACGATGATCGGGTTCTTGCCGATCTGCAGGGTCAGGAAGTTGCCCTTGGCCGGAATCTCGCAGGTCATGCCGGCGATCAGCCATTCCTTGTGGAAGATTTCCTGCATGTCGATATCGAACACGCGCTCATCGCTGTAGAACGGCTGCGGCAGCGAATAGGTGCGTTCGCGCTCTTGCAGCATCTGCGCGGTGGCCTTGCGTGCGGGTTCCAGCGGATCGCCCAGGCTCAGGGTAGTGGTGACGTCCATCGTTTTATCCTCAGTGGCTCTCTAAGTGGAGCCGGTGAAAGTGGCTAATCGGTAGTGCTACGCAAGGCAGAAATTATGTTTGTCTGTGGAGGCGAGTGTGGGGCCGCGCAGGGGTCGAACCTTATCCATGGGCGACATGGCCCAATCTGTTCCCGACGCGCAACCCCCGGTGGTTGGGGGCTGGTCGCGATAAGTATGTGAATGTCGCGAATAGGTAAACGACGCTTTCGGCGCCTGCGCACAATCGCCATCATGATGAGGCCGACAGTCGGCCGTGGAGAACAACATGTCCAATAATTTCCTGAACCCGGTCACCACCCAGACCTGGGCCAATGGCCGACATATCGTGCGCTGCGTCAAAGTCATCCAGGAAACCTGGGATGTGCGCACCTTCTGCTTCATGGCAGACCAGCCGATCATGTTCTTTTTCAAGCCCGGGCAGTTTGTCACCCTGGAGCTGGAAATCGAAGGCCAGCAGGTCATGCGCTCCTACACCATCTCCAGCTCACCGTCGGTGCCCTACAGCTTTTCGGTGACCATCAAGCGCGTGCCGGGGGGTAAGGTCTCCAACTGGCTGCACGACACCCTGCACGAAGGCCAGGAGCTGGCGGTGCACGGGCCGGTGGGGCTGTTCAATGCCATCGATTTCTCCGCCCCGAAGGTCCTCTACCTCAGCGGCGGCGTCGGCATTACCCCGGTGATGTCCATGGCGCGCTGGTACTACGACACCAATGGCAACGTCGACATGGTGTTCATCCACAGCGCCCGTTCGCCCAAGGACATCATCTATCACCGCGAACTGGAACACATGGCGTCGCGGATCGATAACTTCAGCCTGCACCTGATCTGCGAAAAACACGGTCTGGGCGAGCCTTGGGCCGGTTATCGCGGTTACCTGAACCACAAGATGCTGGAGCTGATGGCGCCGGACTTCATGGAGCGCGAGGTGTTCTGCTGCGGCCCGACGCCGTACATGAACGCAGTCAAGCGCTTGCTGGAAGCCGCCGGCTTCGACATGAAGCGCTATCACGAAGAATCCTTCGGCGCCACGCCGCCGGAAGCCAAGGCCGACGCCGTGGAACATGCCGGCCAGGCCGCCGAGGCAGCCGAGGTCGATGATGCGGAACTGCACCTGGTGGAATTCACCTCCTCTGGCAAGAGCATTCGCGTGGGCCCGGGAGAAACCGTCCATGCCGCCGCTGCAAAACTTGGCATGATGATTCCCAAGGCCTGCGGCATGGGCATCTGCGGGACCTGCAAGGTCCTGAAGCTGGGCGGGGAAGTGGAAATGGATCACAACGGCGGCATCACCGAGGACGACGAGGCCGAAGGCTACATCCTGTCGTGCTGCAGCGTGCCGAAAGGGGACGTGCGGATCGAGTATTGATCCGCATCTCCTGGTAGGGGTGGGCAGGCGCTTGTGGGAGCAAGGCTTGCCCGCGATGAAGGTTGCGCGGTTTCTCGGGAACCGAGTCGTCTGCATCGCGAGCAAGCTTTGCTCCCACAGTGTTTTTTTGCCCTCGCAGTGCCTTTTGCTATCGATGGCGCGTGAGCGTCCTTTTCTAGATTGCCATCACTTCCCGAATATCCGCCGCCAATTCCCGCACCCGTGCCTCTTCGGTGTCCCACGAGCACATGAAGCGTGCGCCACCCTTGCCTATGAAGGTGTAGAAGCGCCAGCCCCTGGCCGTCAGGGCGGCGATGGCCGGTTCCGAGAGTTGTAGGAACACGCCGTTGGCCTGGACCGGGAACATCAGTTCCACGCCGGGGATGTCGCTGACCAGTTGTGCCAGCAGATGGGCGCAGTGGTTGGCGTGGCGGGCGTGCTTGAGCCAGGCGTCGTCTTGCAGCAGGCCGACCCACGGCGCCGAGAGAAAGCGCATCTTCGAGGCCAGTTGCCCGGCCTGTTTGCAGCGATAGTCGAAGTCTTCGGCCAGGTCGCGGTTGAAGAACAGGATCGCCTCGCCCACCGCCATGCCGTTTTTCGTTCCGCCAAAGCACAACACGTCCACGCCGGCCTTCCAGGTCAGGTCGGCCGGGGTGCAGCCGAGGAAGGCGCAGGCGTTGGAAAAACGCGCGCCGTCCATGTGCAGGTTCAGCCCCAGTTCCTTGCAGGTGATGCTGATGGCGCGGATTTCTTCCGGGGTGTAGACGCTGCCGACCTCCGTGGCCTGGGTCAGCGTGACGACTCGCGGCTTGGGGTAATGGATGTCCTGGCGCTTGAGGGCGATTTCGCGGATCGACTCGGGGGTCAGCTTGCCGTTTTCAGTACGGGCGATGAGCAACTTCGAACCGTTGGAGAAGAATTCCGGGGCGCCGCATTCGTCGGTTTCGACGTGGGCGGTTTCCGAGCAGATGACGCTGTGGTAGCTCTGGCACAGCGACGACAGGGCCAGGGAGTTGGCCGCAGTGCCGTTGAAGGCAAAAAACACTTCGCAGTCGGTTTCGAACAGGGCCCGGAACCCGTCCGCCGCGCGGTGAGTCCATTCGTCGTCGCCGTAGGCGCGTTGATGGCCCTGGTTGGCTTCTTCCATCGCCGCCCAGGCTTCGGGGCAAATGCCGGAATAGTTGTCGCTGGCAAACTGTTGACTCTTGTCGGTCATGGCCTTGCTCCTTGAATCTTGAATAGAGAGTCCTGGGTAAAGAACTCCCTGGTTCGGCGTGCTTGGGTCCGCAGCGCCGTGCTCGATGCTGGTGCGCACTTTACCCAAGATTGGTGGGGGAGCGCACTTGCGCAGTTATCCCGCCCCAGGTTTTGCTCCCAAAGTCTGCGCGCTCATGTCGTAAAAGCACCTTTGCGTGGCGTCCATAGGCATTTGACCTGCCTGCGCCCGCCATACCATCGCATCCAAAGGGTACTGTCGAAGGGGCAGTGCCTTTACCAAGACAATAGGCGCACCGCCACCGCTGGGAGAGACGCGATGTTCAGCAAGCAAGACCAAATCCAAGGTTATGACGATGCACTGTTGGCGGCGATGAATGCCGAAGAGCAACGCCAGGAAGATCACATCGAACTGATCGCGTCGGAAAACTACACCAGCAAGCGCGTCATGCAGGCCCAGGGCAGCGGCCTGACCAACAAGTACGCCGAAGGCTATCCGGGCAAGCGCTACTACGGTGGCTGCGAGTACGTCGACAAAGTCGAGGCCCTGGCCATCGAGCGCGCCAAGCAACTGTTCGGCGCCGACTATGCCAACGTCCAGCCGCACTCCGGTTCTTCGGCCAACGCCGCGGTCTACCTGGCGCTGTTGTCGGCCGGTGACACCATCCTGGGCATGAGCCTGGCCCACGGCGGCCACCTGACCCACGGTGCCAAGGTGTCGTCCTCGGGCAAGCTGTACAACGCGGTGCAATACGGCATTGATACCACCACCGGCCTGATCGACTACGACGAAGTCGAGCGCCTGGCGGTCGAGCACAAGCCGAAAATGATCGTGGCTGGTTTCTCGGCCTACTCCAAGACCCTCGACTTCCCACGTTTCCGCCAGATCGCCGATAAGGTTGGCGCACTGCTGTTCGTCGACATGGCCCACGTTGCCGGCCTGGTGGCCGCTGGCCTGTATCCGAACCCGCTGCCTTACGCCGACGTGGTCACCACCACCACCCACAAGACCCTGCGCGGTCCACGTGGCGGCCTGATCCTGGCCAAGTCCAACGAAGAAATCGAGAAGAAGCTCAACGCCGCAGTGTTCCCGGGCGCCCAGGGCGGCCCGCTGATGCACGTGATCGCCGGCAAGGCCGTGTGCTTCAAGGAAGCGTTGGAGCCAGGTTTCAAGGCCTACCAGCAGCAAGTGATCGACAACGCCCAGGCGATGGCTGGCGTGTTCGTCAAGCGCGGCTACGATGTAGTGTCCGGCGGCACCGATAACCACCTGTTCCTGGTCAGCCTGATCCGTCAGGGCCTGACCGGCAAGGATGCCGATGCTGCCCTGGGCCGTGCCCATATCACCGTGAACAAGAACGCCGTGCCGAACGACCCGCAATCGCCGTTCGTGACTTCCGGCCTGCGCATCGGCACCCCGGCGGTGACCACGCGCGGCTTCAAGGTCACCCAGTGCGTCACGCTGGCCGGCTGGATCTGCGACATCCTCGACAACCTCGGCGATGCCGACGTCGAGGCCAATGTCGCCCAGCAAGTGGCGGCCCTGTGCGCGGACTTCCCGGTTTATCGCTGAGTCGGTTTTGGAGTAATGACTATGCAACGCTATTCGGGCTTCGGCCTCTTCAAACACTCTCTCAGCCATCACGAGAACTGGCAGCGGATGTGGCGCACGCCGACCCCGAAAAAGGTCTACGACGTGGTCATCGTCGGCGGTGGCGGGCACGGTCTGGCGACCGCCTACTACCTGGCCAAGGAGCACGGCATCACCAACGTGGCCGTGGTCGAGAAAGGTTACCTGGGCGGCGGTAACACCGCCCGTAACACCACCATTGTGCGCTCCAACTACCTGTGGGACGAATCGGCCCACCTGTACGAGCACGCGATGAAACTGTGGGAAGGCCTGTCCCAGGACCTGAACTACAACGTGATGTTCTCCCAGCGTGGCGTCTACAACCTGTGCCATACCCTGCAGGACATCCGTGACTCCGAGCGTCGGGTCAACGCCAACCGCCTCAACGGCGTGGACGGCGAGCTGCTCAACGCCAAGCAAGTGGCCGACGAGATCCCGTACCTGGATTGCTCGAAGAACACCCGCTACCCGGTACTGGGCGCAACCGTCCAGCGGCGTGGCGGCGTGGCCCGTCACGATGCCGTGGCGTGGGGCTTCGCCCGTGCCGCCGACGCCTTGGGCGTGGACCTGATCCAGCAGACCGAAGTAATCGGCTTCCGCAAGGAAAACGGCGTGTGCATCGGCGTGGAAACCAACAAAGGCTTCATCGGCGCCAAGCGTGTCGGCGTGGTGACCGCCGGTAACTCCGGGCACATGGCCAAGCTGGCCGGCTTCCGCCTGCCGCTCGAGTCGCACCCGCTGCAAGCGTTGGTGTCCGAGCCGATCAAGCCGATTATCGACAGCGTGATCATGTCCAACGCCGTACACGGCTACATCAGCCAGTCCGACAAGGGCGACCTGGTGATCGGTGCCGGTATCGACGGCTACAACGGCTACGGCCAGCGTGGTTCGTACCCGGTGATCGAGCACACCGTCCAGGCCATCGTCGAGATGTTCCCGATCCTCTCGCGGGTCCGCATGAACCGCCAGTGGGGCGGTATCGTCGACACCTCGCCGGACGCCTGCCCGATCATTTCGAAGACACCAGTGCCGAACATGTTCTTCAACTGCGGTTGGGGTACCGGTGGCTTCAAGGCCACTCCAGGCTCGGGCAACGTGTTTGCCGCCAGCCTGGCCAAGGGTGAAATGCACCCACTGGCCGCACCGTTTTCCATGGACCGCTTCCACAGCGGTGCACTGATCGACGAACACGGCGCTGCTGCCGTCGCCCACTAACAGGAGAAAAATCCTATGTTGCACATCTTCTGTCCTCATTGCGGCGAACTGCGCTCCGAAGAGGAATTCCACGCCGGCGGCCAGGCACATATCCCGCGTCCGCTGGATCCGAACGGCTGCACCGACGAGCAGTGGGGCGACTACATGTTCTTCCGCGACAACCCGCGTGGCCTGCACCATGAGTTGTGGATCCATGCCGCCGGTTGCCGCCAGTACTTCAACGCGACCCGTGACACCGTGACCTACGAAATTCTGGAAACCTACAAGATCGGCCAAAAGCCGCAATTCACCGACAAGGCTGACAGTCCGAAAGCGGCCGCACAGGCTCTGGGAGAGAAGGTATGAGCCAGATCAATCGCCTGTCCAACGGCGGACGGATCGACCGCAGCAAAGTATTGAGCTTCACCTTCAACGGTCAGAGCTACAAAGGTTTCGAAGGCGATTCCCTGGCCGCTGCGCTGCTGGCCAACGGCGTCGATATCATTGGCCGCAGCTTCAAATACTCCCGTCCACGGGGCATTTTCGCCGCCGGTGCGGAAGAGCCGAACGCCGTGCTGCAGATCGGTGCCACCGAAGCCACGCAGATCCCTAACGTGCGTGCCACGCAACAGGCGCTGTACCAGGGCCTGGTTGCCTCCAGCACCAACGGCTGGCCGAACGTGAACAACGACGTGATGGGGATCCTGGGTAAAGTCGGCGGCAAGATGATGCCACCGGGCTTCTACTACAAGACCTTCATGTACCCGCAATCGTTCTGGATGACTTACGAGAAGTACATCCGCAAGGCCGCGGGCCTGGGTCGCTCGCCGACCGAGAACGATCCGGACACCTACGACGCCATCAACCGTCACTGTGACGTGCTGGTGGTCGGTGCCGGCCCTGCCGGCCTGGCGGCTGCGCTGGCTGCCGCGCGCAGCGGTGCGCGCGTGATCCTGGCCGATGAACAGGAAGAGTTCGGCGGTAGCCTGCTCGACACCCGTGAAAGCCTGGATGGCAAGCCTGCGACCGAATGGGTTGCCGCTGCGGTGGCTGAACTGCGTTCGCTGCCTGAAGTGGTGCTGCTGCCGCGCGCCACGGTGAACGGTTACCACGACCACAACTTCCTGACCATCCACGAGCGCCTGACCGACCACCTCGGCGATCGCGCGCCGATCGGCCAGGTCCGTCAGCGCATCAACCGTGTCCGCGCCAAGCGTGTCGTGCTGGCAACCGGTACCTGCGAACGTCCGCTGGTCTACGGCAACAACGACGTGCCGGGCAACATGCTGGCCGGTGCGGTGTCCACCTACGTGCGCCGCTATGGCGTGGCACCGGGCAAGAAACTGGTGCTGAGCACCAACAACGACTACGCCTACCGTGTGGCCCTGGACTGGTATGACGCCGGCCTGCAAGTGGTCGCCGTTGCCGACGCCCGCAGCAACCCTCGCGGTGCGCTGGTGGAAGAAGCACGCGCCAAAGGCATTCGCATCCTCACCGGCAGCGCCGTGATCGAGGCCCGCGGCAGCAAGCGTGTCACCGCCGCCCGTGTCGCCGCGATCGACGTCCGCGCGCACAAAGTCACCAGCCCTGGCGAATGGCTCGATTGCGACCTGGTCGCCAGCTCCGGCGGCTACAGCCCGGTGGTCCACCTGGCTTCGCACCTGGGCAGCCGGCCGGTCTGGCGTGAAGACATCCTCGGTTTCGTACCGGGCGAAGCGCCACAGAAACGCGTCTGCGTCGGCGGCGTGAATGGCGTCTACAGCCTGGGCGATGTGCTGGCCGACGGTTTCGAAGGCGGCGTGCGCGCAGCCAGCGAAGCCGGCCTCAAAGCCGTGAAGGGCGTGTTGCCCAAAGCGCTGAGCCGTCACGAAGAAGCGACCCTGGCGCTGTTCCAGGTGCCGCATGAAAAATCCACTGCACGGGCACCGAAGCAATTCGTCGACCTGCAGAACGACGTTACCGCCGCCGCCATCGAACTCGCCACCCGCGAAGGCTTCGAGTCGGTGGAGCACGTCAAGCGCTACACCGCACTGGGCTTCGGCACCGACCAGGGCAAGCTGGGCAACATCAACGGCCTGGCCATCGCGGCACGCTCGATGAACGTGAGCATCCCGCAGGTGGGCACCACCATGTTCCGGCCGAACTACACGCCGGTCACCTTCGGTGCGATCGCCGGTCGTAACTGCGGGCATATCTTCGAGCCTGTGCGCTTCACCGCGCTGCATGCCTGGCACGTGAAGAACGGTGCCGAGTTCGAAGACGTCGGCCAGTGGAAGCGCCCTTGGTACTTCCCGAAGAACGGCGAAGACATGCACGCCGCGGTCAAGCGCGAGTGCAAGGCCGTGCGCGACAGCGTCGGTTTGCTGGACGCCTCGACCCTGGGCAAGATCGACATCCAGGGCCCGGATGCCCGTGAGTTCCTCAACCGCATCTACACCAACGCCTGGACCAAGCTCGACGTGGGCAAGGCCCGCTACGGCCTGATGTGCAAGGAAGATGGCATGGTGTTCGACGACGGCGTGACCGCCTGCGTCGGTGAGAACCACTTCATCATGACCACCACCACCGGCGGTGCGGCCCGTGTGCTGCAATGGCTGGAGATCTACCAGCAGACCGAATGGCCGGAGCTGAAGGTGTACTTCACCTCGGTCACCGACCACTGGGCGACCATGACCCTGTCGGGCCCCAACAGCCGCAAGCTGCTGAGCGAAATCACCGACATCGACATGGACAAGGACAACTTCCCGTTCATGACCTGGAAGGAAGGCCTGGTGGGCGGCGTGCCGGCCCGGGTGTTCCGGATCTCGTTCACCGGTGAACTGTCGTACGAAGTCAACGTGCAGGCCGACTACGCCATGGGCGTGCTCGAGCAGATCGTCGAGGCGGGCAAGAAGTACAACCTGACTCCGTACGGCACCGAAACCATGCACGTACTGCGGGCCGAGAAAGGCTTCATCATCGTCGGCCAGGACACCGACGGCTCGATGACCCCGGACGACCTGAACATGGGCTGGTGCGTAGGCCGTACCAAACCGTTCTCGTGGATCGGCTGGCGTGGCATGAACCGCGAAGACTGCCTGCGCGAAGACCGCAAGCAACTGGTGGGCCTCAAGCCGATCGACCCGAATGTCTGGCTGCCGGAAGGCGCGCAACTGGTGTTCAACCCCAAGCAGGCCATCCCGATGACGATGGTCGGCCACGTGACCTCCAGCTACGCGCACAACTCCCTGGGCTACTCGTTCGCCATGGGCGTGGTCAAGGGCGGGCTCAAGCGCATGGGCGAACGCGTGTTCGCACCGCTGGCCGACGGCACGGTGATCGAGGCAGAGATCGTTTCTTCGGTGTTCTTCGATCCGAAGGGGGATCGGCAGAATATCTAAATGACCTGGACCCTGTGGGGGTGGGGGCGCGTGGGAGCAAGGCTTGCTCCCACGCGCCACGCCTCGACAGGTCTAAAGCAGAATTCAAGACAGGTGCTATATGACCGCAGTCAACGTGTACCAACAACGCCCAACCAATGGGGCCAAGGCCGAGTCGTCGCTGCACCATGCCGACCTCGCCAGCCTGGTCGGCAAGGGCCGCAAGAACGCCGGCGTGACCGTGCGCGAGAAAAAACTCCTGGGTCACCTGACCCTGCGTGGCGACGGCCATAACCCGGCGTTCGCCGCGGGTGTGCACAAGGCCCTGGGCCTGGAATTGCCAGGTGCGCTGGCCGTCATCGTCAAGGGCGAAACCAGCCTGCAATGGCTTGGCCCGGACGAGTGGTTGCTGGTCGTGCCAAGCGGTGAAGAGTTCGCCGCCGAGAAAAAACTGCGTGAAGCGCTGGGCGACCTGCACATCCAGATCGTTAACGTCAGCGGCGGCCAGCAGATCCTCGAACTGTCCGGTCCGAACGTGCGCGACGTGCTGATGAAATCCACCAGCTACGATGTACACCCAAGCAACTTCCCGGTCGGCAAGGCCGTGGGCACGGTGTTCGCCAAGTCGCAACTGGTGATCCGCCATACCGCCGAAAACACCTGGGAACTGCTGATCCGTCGCAGCTTCTCCGATTACTGGTGGTTGTGGTTGCAGGATGCGGCGGCCGAGTACGGTTTGAACGTGCAGGCCTGAAACACGAAGGACTTTGTGGGAGCAAAGCTTGCTCGCGACTTCAGGCGCCTCGGTCCCCAACGAGACCGCGTTGTCTTCATCGCGAGCAAGCTTTGCCCCCACAGATAAACTCCTCTGCCACAGGGTTCTGTGCTGGGCAGGGGGGTATCCATAACGAACAGGAGTCACCCCCATGAGCCGCGCCCCAGACACATGGATTCTCACCGCCGACTGCCCCAGCGTGCTCGGCACCGTGGATGCGGTCACACGCTTTCTGTTCGAGCAGGGCTGCTACGTCACCGAGCACCATTCCTTCGACGACCGGCTCTCGGGGCGTTTCTTCATTCGTGTGGAGTTCCGCCAGCCGGACGGTTTTGACGAACAGCGGTTCCGCACCGGCCTGGCCGAGCGGGCGCAAGCCTTCAGCATGGTCTTCGAACTGACCGCGCCGAACTACCGGCCGAAAGTGGTGATCATGGTCTCCAAGGCCGATCACTGCCTCAACGACTTGCTCTACCGCCAGCGCATCGGCCAGTTGTCGATGGACGTGGTGGCCGTGGTATCCAACCACCCCGACCTCAAGCCGCTGGCCGACTGGCACCAGATTCCCTACTACCATTTCCCCCTGGACCCGAACGACAAGCCGGCCCAGGAGCGGCAGGTGTGGCAAGTGATCGAAGACACCGGCGCCGAGCTGGTGATTCTCGCCCGCTACATGCAGGTGTTGTCGCCAGAGCTGTGCCGCAAACTCGACGGTAAGGCGATCAACATCCACCACTCGCTGCTGCCGGGTTTCAAGGGTGCCAAGCCGTACCACCAGGCCTACAACAAAGGCGTGAAACTGGTGGGCGCGACGGCGCACTACATCAACAACGACCTGGACGAAGGCCCGATCATCGCCCAGGGCGTGGAGGTGGTGGACCACAGCCACTACCCCGAGGACCTGATCGCCAAGGGCCGGGACATCGAAGGCCTTACATTGGCCCGGGCGGTGGGCTATCACATCGAAAGACGGGTGTTCCTGAACGCCAATCGCACTGTCGTTCTTTAGATGCTTTGTGGCGCTTTGAGGTGCGTTGGCGAGCAGTTCTTCTCTGATAATCCCAGTACTAATCCGAGCACAAACGCGCTGCCTGCCTGGGTGACGCAGTTCCACAAAAACAACAGCGAGGTGAAAGCATGTCTGGTAATCGTGGTGTCGTGTATCTCGGCAACGGCAAGGTCGAAGTACAGAAAATCGACTATCCAAAAATGCAGGACCCGCGCGGCAGGAAGATCCAGCACGGTGTGATCCTGCGCGTGGTATCCACCAACATCTGCGGCTCCGACCAGCACATGGTGCGCGGCCGTACCACTGCCCAGACCGGCCTGGTCCTGGGGCACGAGATCACTGGTGAAGTGATCGAAAAGGGCACTGACGTCGAGAACCTGAAAATCGGTGACCTGGTGTCGGTGCCGTTCAACGTGGCTTGCGGGCGCTGCCGTTCCTGCAAAGAGCAACACACTGGCGTCTGCCTGACCGTCAACCCGGCGCGTGCCGGTGGTGCCTACGGTTACGTCGACATGGGCGACTGGACCGGCGGCCAGGCCGAATACGTGATGGTGCCATACGCCGACTTCAACCTGCTGAAGCTGCCGGACCGCGACAAGGCCATGGAGAAAATCCGTGACCTGACCTGCCTGTCCGACATCCTGCCGACTGGCTACCATGGCGCCGTCACTGCCGGCGTTGGCCCTGGCAGCACCGTCTACATCGCCGGTGCCGGTCCGGTTGGCCTGGCGGCCGCCGCTTCCGCCCGCCTGCTGGGCGCTGCCGTGGTCATCGTCGGCGACGTCAACCCGATCCGCCTGGCTCACGCCAAGGCCCAGGGTTTCGAAATCGCCGACCTGTCCCAGGACACCCCGCTGCACGAGCAGATCGCTGCGTTGCTGGGCGAGCCAGAAGTGGACTGCGCTGTCGACTGCGTCGGCTTCGAAGCCCGCGGCCACGGCCATGACGGCGTCAAGCACGAAGCCCCGGCTACCGTGCTCAACTCGCTGATGCAAGTGACCCGCGTCGCCGGCAAGATCGGTATCCCTGGCCTGTACGTGACCGAAGACCCGGGCGCGGTCGATGCCGCCGCCAAGATCGGTGCCCTGAGCATCCGTTTCGGCCTGGGCTGGGCCAAATCCCACAGCTTCCACACCGGCCAGACCCCGGTAATGAAGTACAACCGCGCGCTGATGCAAGCGATCATGTGGGATCGCATCAACATCGCCGAAATCGTCGGCGTACAGGTGATCAGCCTGGACGACGCGCCGAAAGGCTACGGCGAGTTCGACGCGGGCGTGCCGAAGAAGTTTGTGATTGATCCGCACAAGTTGTTCAGTGCGGCGTAAGCGGTAAAGGGCAAGACGGAAAAAAGGGCGACAGTGATGTCGCCCTTTTTTATGGGGCTTTTCTGATGTTTATGAATTTTTCGGGGCGATAGTTAAATAACAAGCGACTGAGATAGCGATCTTTGACCACCATGTACTCTGATACGGTGTTATCGATGGTTCCGTTCGGTAGGTTGTTTTTAGGCGTCTGGGTTGGCCCAGAAAGAACCCGGCCCGAGAATGCTTTTACTGGCTTCCCAGTGAGTTCTGAAAGCGTCGAGCCGAATGGTATTTCGCCATCGGCTGAATAGCAGACGAGTGTCCGAATGGTGTCATATTTTCCAAGGTTAACTCTATTTTTAAGTCTGAAATGTAATTGGGAGGGTGTTATAAGTCTATCGTCTGCGATGATGTACGGAAATTTTCCTTCGATGGGCTGTCCGCCATGGGCTACTACATTCAAACGACTCAAGTTGCTTTTTTGGGTGTCCTCGAATATAGCAACACCTTTTGCAATTGTTCGATAGTTTTTGATGGTTTTTCTTGTGATGCCAAATAGCTTGTCGATGTAGCTTCTAAAGAGTCGGTGCAACGTGCTACCCAATAAGCTGAATGATATACCTCCTGTCGGGTCTATCTGATTGATCGGATCCCCCAAACAATAGGTATAGCTATTCAACCCACCCGCTCCAAACGGACTCTGACTGTCCGGACTGTTAAACCGCATCAGCACCGGATTGAACGCCCGATAACCATTTCCCAATAAATAGTGCCCGGTAATTGGGTCTGGTCGTTCGCCGTTGAAGCCGAGCAGGCTGAGTAAACCATTTTCCGGGGCGCGGTAGCCGTACGGCGTATAGACGAAAGGGTGAGGTTGCGTGGCATTGAGTGCCTGCAATACCGAGTGTTGGTGATCAGTGGCGAGCAGGGTGGTTTCAATGACATTGTCCTGGCGCTGTTGTACCGCCAGGAGTTGGTCCTCGTGCTGGAAAATCGAGCGCTGTGCCGCGCCTTGAACCTCAGTAGCCAGACGACTCTTCAGATAAAAGCGCTGATGACTTGTCAGGTTGGTCGGTGTGCAACTCACCACCCGGTCGAGCGGATCGTAGCGATACCGGCTGAGCAGTGTCCGTGTGGATGTCATGGGTGGCTTCCAGAGGGAACCGGGTTGGACTGGTTTCTGGCTGGGCTCGACCCAACTCAGGGGTCTTTGCTGATAAGTTCCAGGTTGACCGCGTAATACTGTCCATCGCTGCCCAACATCAGTTCGTACGTCACTTTCTGCCCAGGTTTTATAACGGGCCCGCCGTCTTCCGTCGGTGGTGAGCAAAAATAGATATCCCGCTCGCATTCGGCGGCAATCCTCGACACGGTGCTTCCGGCCGCAGGGATATTGCGTCTTGCGGGCTGCTTTTGCATGGCCATCTCCTATTCAAAGAGTTGACCTGCGATCAGGAGCGTCGGCGTATGGAAACACCTCAGCCGGCGCTCACCTCATGCAGGTTGGACATTTTCGGCTTGCATGCCTTTTTGTCCCTGGACTGCTTCGTAGGACACTTTTTGTCCTTCTTTCAGGGTCTTGAAGCCGCTGCCTTGTATGGCTTTGTAATGAACGAAGAGGTCCGCTCCGCCGTCCTCCGGCGTGATAAAGCCAAAGCCCTTCTCATCGTTGAACCACTTGACTGTTCCGACATTACTCATGGTGTTCTCGCCTTGCCGAATGGTTGGTGCATAAAAGCGATGGAAGTCGCTTGTGTTTCTTTTGGTGCGTGTTCGAGCTTAACGCTCTGGAAATGGGGGGCTACTGTCAGAGTTGACAGTGGGTTAGGGCTGTTTGAAATAACTCGGGTGCCTCAAGGTGATTTAAGTTGTTTAGTATGCGACGGGTTTAGAAAGCTAAGAAGGGAAGAAGCCGCACTTGATTAACCATCTCCCCGTTTCTAATAACTTTTTGGGCGTCGTTGTAGTGATCAATGCCTATTATATTGATCATCATAGCTTTCTTTATGTATTGAGGCGTTTGAGGGCTTGGGTGCTCAGGAATGGTTTCTAAACGGCGAGGGCGTGACGAGGTTGTTTTATTTTCTGGTACGTCATAGAGCGAACCTTTTAAGAACTCCGGCTCAGGAACAGACCATTCGGTATGCAACCGTGCATTTGGAGGTGGAGCTGGTAATGGTCCAGTTCGCTGGGAGATTTTTACTGGAGCTTGACTGTCCTGGACCTGAGCGTAAATGGGGTCTTTGGAAAAGCGCTCAAGTGACGATTGAGGGATAGACTTTTCAGGTGATTTCCCCCGCTTCGTAAGGCTTTGGGCGGTGGCTTGAACATTGCTGTTCGTAGCACCTGCGGTGGTAGCTACCCGGGTTCTTGGTGTTTGAGGTCTCAGAAAATTTCTCAGAAATTTAAGAAAGGAAGGAAGGTGTCCAGAGGGGTCAGTTCTATTAACCGGATCACCAACACAATATGCATATGCATTCAGCCCCCCCTCCCCAAACGGACTCAAACTGTCCGGGCTGTTAAACCGCATCAACACCGGGTTGAACGCCCGATAACCATTGCCCAATAAATAGTGCCCGGTAATCGGGTCTGGTCGTTCGCCGTTGAAGCCAAGCAGGCTGAGTAAACCATTTTCGGACGGGCGATGGCCGTACGGTGTGTAGACCAGAGGGTGAGGTTGCGTGGCATCAAGTACATGCAACACCGAGCGTTGCTGATCGGTCGCGAGCAAGGTGGTTTCGATCACGCCGTCCTGGCGCTGCTGCTGCGCCAGGAGCTGGTCGTCCTGCTGGAAAATCGAGCGCTGCGTCGAGCCTTGAATCTCGGTGGCGAGACGGTTCTTCAGGTAAAAGCGCTGGCTGTTCGCTTGCGCCGATGGCGTGCAGTCGGCCAGGCGATCCAGCGGGTCGTAGTGGTAGCGGCAGAGTAGCGTTGTGCGGTTCTTGGACATGGTTGGCGTTCTCCAAGGGTCCAGTCGTTAGTCCGGCGTCACTCTCGTGGCTTGCATGCCTTTTTCGCCTTTCTCGATTTCAAACGAAACGCTCTGCCTCTCCTTCAAAGTTTTATAACCCTCACCGGCAATCGCCGAATAATGAACGAACAGTTCCGCGCCTCCTTTGCCGCAGGTAATAAAGCCATAGCCCTTTGCGTCGTTAAACCATTTCACGGTTCCTTTGATTCGGTCGCTCATTTTTATTGTCCTTGCCCGAATGAAGAAAGGCACAGGAACCGCCGCTTGCCCGTTGCCTTGTTTTTGTTGCCTGGGCGCAAGCTTAGAATTGGCGAAGAGAGTTGCCTACTGTCAGGGCTGACAGTAGGCAATACCGAGAGGGAATAACTGATTGCCGATGATATTCAAACGACTGTCACGCGGCGGTCATGCCATGGCTTGCGCCTGCAACCGCCGACCGATTACGTCCAGCACATCGCAGCCATCGCGCAGTGGAATCGCCAGCAACAGCGCGAAGTCATGGAGGACGACGGCGTCGGCGCTGAGTTCTTCGCGAAAGGCGATGTTCTCCAGTACCTGGGTGACGGCGCGGATGCGGTAGGCAGCGGTTTCGTGGAGGACGTCGAGGGGGGCTTGGGTGTCGATGAGCAGGGAAGCGGGGGTGCAGTCGACGCCGGTGAGGGGCATGTATCGGTTCATTGGGTAGATCTCCATGGTGGTTCGATGATGCCGCCACTCACTCGTCGCCAAACGAATGGGTGGCAGCTGTACGCAGGTTGGCGAACCGGACACCATGGAGAAGCCGGCAGACCCGAAGGCCTCCCACGCACAACTGCCATTGAGCAGTTCTGCGAGTGCAAAAGCCCGTGCCAAAAAGCAGGGCTTCTGATCATAGTGTATCGAGTCGCCAAACCCGAGTCGCCATGTGGGCGACGGGAAGAACTATAGGCAGCGCACTTTGGCCCGGGCAAGGTCCGCGGTTGCGGGGGATTTCCCAAGTATTTGTGGGATTTTTAGTCGAGATGCTGTTGTGGCAGAGGATTGAGAAGGGGAACCGCGACGGATAGATCTAGGTTGACTGTCAGAAACTCAGATTGAGTTCATCGGCCTTTATTAGCTTGCACAAGGTGGCGTCCGGGCTTTCGCAGCGACGATTCGACCACGACGACAATGCCGGTCCCTGCACTGACAGGTACTCCAGCCTCAGGCTCAGGGTGCCGAATGTGCAGGTGGCGCGGGTCGGTGATTGTTCGTCGGCTTCAGCTTCCTGGGCAACGAACTCCGCGCTATTGAATTGCGCCATGGCCGGGTCGGCGACGTCGGTGAGCCGTTGACTCTCCCATTGGCGATTATCCTGCACTTCTACCGGCTCGATCGTCCTTTGGATTTGAGTGACGCCAGGGCAGGTTATTTCCCCCGCGTGGACTTGGCCGACGCTCCACAAAAAGAGCCCCGCCGCACCACCTGCCATCAGGTTTGCCATGATCTTTCGCATTTGCCAGCCCTCCAATGTTCTGGTCCGAGGCCATGGTTACGGCTATGTCCGGCGCGGGCTACTGTCAGGGCTGACAGTTATTTATGCCTATTTGGAATTTGGTATAGGTCTTTCTCGGATATTTGGCGATAACAACCGCCCGTGAACACCGACACTATGGCCTTTTCTTTTGATCCGGACGGGGAATGCGCACAGGGAACAATCGGTCAGGCCGCCAGTCCAAAGCTCGATTCTGCGCCGCCCTCATGAGGCGGCTTTTTCATGGCTCAAGAGGACGTCCCGGAATGAAGGTTTCACGCGGTTTTGCACTGTCTTGCCTGTTGTCGCTGGCAGCCAGCCCGACCTTCGCGCAGTTCAGCCTCACTGATGCAGTGTCAGCCATGCAGGGGAGTCAGGAGGAGGGCGCCAGTGCCAGCGCGCCGAAAACCGCCGGGCTGCTTGATACCCTGGGGTCGGAACTCAAGATCACCCCGGAACAGGCCATCGGCGGTGCCGGCGCGATGCTGGGGCTGGCGAGGAACCAGCTCAGCGAGCCGCAGTTCTCCGAATTGAGCAAAAGCGTCCCGGGCCTCGATCAGCTCGCCGGCAATAACGCCCTCGGCGGCCTCACCGGCCTGGGCAGCTTGCTCGGCGGCGGGTCGGAAAAAAATCCGCTGCTCGACGGTTTGCTGGGCAACGTCAAGGACACCAACGACCTGAACAACACCTTCAGTGCCGGCGTTTTTCAAGGTAGTTGTCGCGTCAGCCATCAAACTATGCAGCTTGTTCGAGGTGCTGTTGCTCTTGATCA
>NZ_JAODAB010000007.1 GCF_025336485.1 Pseudomonas citri
ACATCGACTCTCTTTCCGCCCCCAGGGATTGTTTTCAGGTGAATCTGGAGAGGCGACAACTATCCTGACACCGGGGGTGGCCGCCAAAGTCGGTTTGCTCATTGGCAGCCTGTGCATCGTCAGCTATCTGCTGATCAACGGTCATTTCCCACAAGGCGTGTCCCTTGGCGACAGTTTGCTGTTTTCAGTCGCCGCGTTCTGCTTTGGAGTCGTCTGTCTTTATTTTTCGGTTTCCGTCACGGCGGCCGGCCTTTTGCTCTCGCCGTTGTTCATCCCCTTGCTTAAGCTTTTTAGCTGGATCAAAAGAAAATTCGGCAAAGACAAATCCACGCTGGACTTCAAGTGGCAAAGAATTGGCTTACTTTCGGTATTCTTTGGCCTTTGTGGCGTGGCGATCATTTATTTCATCGCCCACTCAAACCCCATCGAACACCTCCCGCTTATCGTACTGCCCTTGTTCCAGTACATCGTCTATACCGCCTTCTCCGAGCAGAACAGCAAGGTTAAAGCGGCGCGGCAAGCTGATCTTGAACTCGGTGAGCTGAAATCCCTGAAAAAAATCAGGGCGATGATGGCCGCTCTTCTCATCCTGACGCCCATTCTCATGGGCGGCGTGACCTCGGACCTGCTGCAAGCGGCCATGAGCGTGGCGCAAATACGGATAGAAAAAGCGACGATCCTGGTCAAGCAGCCCTTTGCCGACCTGTTGCCGGAGCCCAAGGACTCACCGTTGCCGGATTACAAGACCTTCGAGCAGGCCACGGTGGTTTTTCGCGGTATCGGCGACTCGACACTCATTGAGGTGCGCACCCCGCAAACGGCGATCCGGCTGGAGGTTCCCAACGACTCGATCATTATCGAGCGCCGGGGGAAGCTGTTGGCGAAGGTGGATAAGCGTGCGGAAACGACGGAGAATTGAGCGATTGAGCGCGGGCCGCTATCTCTGTGGGAGCAAAGCTTGCTCGCGATGGCAATCCAGCCCTCCCGCTGGCCTGCAAAGCAGGCCCCAGCCTATCTTCAGCCCATGACCTACAAGCAGAACCACAAATGAACCGCCGTAAAAAGATAAAGCAGCTACTGCAAGCCCACGCCAAGAAGGCCAGCGCCAAACTGGCACCGGCCAAGCCTAAATACATCAGCAAGGCCGATCGCCTGAAACAGGCGGCGGAGGCCAATGAGGACTCGGTCAGCCCCCCTGAGAGCTGATCCAGGCGGCCATTCACTTCGCCGCTTTTTCATCAAAGCAACCTTTAGATGGCAGAATCTCCGTCATTGATCGTTTCGGAGACCACCATGCTTCGCTTATTTGAGCAACGACTCGACCCCTTCCCGCCCGATGAGGTCCCCCCGCCACCCAACGGCTTGGCCCGGTTTCTTTGGGCCTGCACACGGGGCGCCCGCGGTTACGTGCTTGCGTTTGCGCTGCTCAGCGCCGCTGTGTCGATCTACGAAGCCTGGTTGTTTTCTTTCCTCGGTCAGGTCGTGGATCTGCTTTCGACCTGGCAAGCCGGTGGCGATGCGATTGCGCAGGAACGTCGCGTATTGTGGGGCATGGGCATCGTCATGCTGGCCAGCATCGCACTGGTGGCGTTGCGAACCATGGTGCAGCACCAGATATTGGCGATCAATCTGCCGTTGCGGCTGCGTTGGGACTTCCACCGCCTGATGCTGCGGCAGAGCCTCTCGTTTTTTTCCGATGAATTTTCCGGCCGGGTCACCACCAAAGTGATGCAGACTGCACTGGCCGTGCGCGACGTGTTGTTTACCCTGATCGAGATCGCACCCGGAATCGGGGTGTATTTCATCGCGATCATCGCACTGGCCGGCGGCTTCGCACTGAAACTGATGCTGCCCTTCGTGGCGTGGGTCGTGCTGTTCGGGCTGGCCATGTTCTACTTCGTGCCCCGCTTGGGGGAAGTCGGACAGGAGCAGGCCCATGCGCGCTCCTCGATGACCGGACGTATCTCAGACGCCTACACCAACATCACGACAGTGAAACTGTTCTCCCATTCCAATCGTGAAGCGCACTTCGCGCGCGCGGCCATGGAGGACTTCAAGCAGACCGGCTTTCGCCAGATGCGCCTGGTTAGCCAGTTCGAAATCGTCAACCAGGCATTGGTGGTGGGGTTGATCATGGCAGCGGGTGGTTATGCGCTGTGGTTGTGGCACTTGGGCGAAGTCGGCGCAGGGGCCGTGGCGGCGGTCACCGCCATGGCGTTGCGTATCAACGGCATGTCGCATTGGATCATGTGGCAAATGACCTCGCTGTTCGAAAGCATCGGCACCGTGCAGGATGGCATGGCAACCCTTACCCGCGGCCCGAAGGTGCAGGATGCGCCGGACGCAGGGGTACTGGTGACTTCCGGCGGGGCAGTCACCTTCGACAAGGTGAGCTTCAATTACAACGGTGAACGCCAGGTGCTCGATGGCCTGAGCCTGGACATTCGCCCGGGCGAGAAAATCGGCCTGGTGGGCCGCTCCGGCGCAGGCAAGTCCACGCTCATCAACTTGCTGCTGCGCTTCTATGATGTCGACAGCGGGCAGATTCGCATTGATGGGCAAGACATTGCGCGCGTGACACAAGACAGCCTGCGCGGCGCCATCGGTATGGTCACCCAGGATACGTCCCTGTTGCATCGTTCCATTCGCGACAACATCGCCTATGGCCGACCCGATGCAAGCGAGGCACAAATCCGCCGTGCCGCGGCCAACGCCCAGGCCGATGAGTTCATCAGCCAACTGAGCGACCGGCAAGGCCACACCGGCTACGACACCTTGGTGGGCGAACGCGGCATCAAGCTTTCGGGCGGCCAGCGCCAGCGCATCGCGATTGCTCGAGTGATGCTCAAGAACGCCCCAATCCTGCTGCTTGACGAGGCCACCAGCGCACTCGACTCGGAAGTCGAAGTGGCCATCCAGGAAAGCCTCGATGAAATGATGGAGGGCAAAACCGTCATCGCCATCGCCCATCGGCTGTCTACGATTGCGGCGATGGATCGCCTGATTGTCATGGATGACGGACGCATCATCGAACAGGGCACCCACACTGAGTTGCTCGCCAAGAACGGCATTTATGCGCGGCTGTGGCACCATCAGAGCGGCGGTTTCCTGGGTGAGGACCGGTGGGTGACCGAGGCGATGGATCAGGTATGAGCGTTTGGGCGAAGCGGTTTATTTTCTCTCGACCAGCCGCAGCGACTGCTCACCCTCCAGCGACAGGTGAATCACGGCAGCTTTGCTTGGAAAGTTCGGCGCATCGCTGTCAGTATTTTCCATCACCGGAATGTCGATCAGGGTCTGCTCACCCGCCGGGTCGCTGACCAGCTTGGCGTCGAGCTTGTCGATCGCACGCCAGCTGTCCCCGCCGATGCGTATCACGTCCAGCAGGCTGTAATGGGGCACGCCTTCTTCGTTCTCTTCGGGTGTAAACGCCGCCAGGTACTGGCTGTAGTTATTGCCCATGCCAAACCCCTCGACCGTGAAGACCGCGAAGGTGACCTGGCTTTCCTCGCCGGTGTCCAGCGTCTGCACCAGCGTCGCCTCGGGATAGCCGGTGGCATAGCTGTCCTTGACGAGCGCCACCAGGTGCCCGATCTGTTCTTCCAGGGCTTTCGGGATAGGCTTGGGTTCGGCGGCGTGGGTCAGGGTTGAGGCGAGAAGCAAAGTAGCGGCAAACAGGCGCAATTTCATGAAGGTGAAGTCCGGGGGTGTCGGGAGGTCGGTGCGGATGTTAGCGCCTGGATTGGATTTCCACCGAATTTTTGCTGGTTTCTGTGGAGTTCGGCACACCCTGGATCAATGCAAGCTGACTTGACCGGCTTTCGGGCCCTCTCCTAAAAAACAGCCTTGAGCAAACACGGCTAGGCACGCTCACGGCGCTATAGTCGACGCTATGCCGACCGTACTTCCAAGAGTCTTTCCCGATGCCTGACACGCCGACACATTGCGCCTACAGCAAACGCTTCAATGCCGTGCTCGCCTACATTGATGCCAATTTCGAAGGTGACTTGTCGGTGAAGACGTTGAGCCAGGTGGCGAACTTTTCAGCGTTCCACTTCCATCGACAATTCACCGGCTTCGTAGGCGTGCCTGTTTCACGTTACGTGCAACTGATGCGGCTGCGGCGGGCGGCACATAGCCTGGCCGCCCTGGCTGATCATTCGGTATTGGACGCCGCACTCGGTGCCGGCTTTGAAAGTCCCGAGGCCTTTAGCCGGGCCTTCAGGCGAGCGTTCGGCATAACGCCCAGTGCGTTTCGGAAAGAGCCGAACTGGCAGGTCTGGAATACGGTATTCACCATCCCTCACTTTTCCAGGACTGTCCTCATGCAAGTACAAATCGTGGAGTTCCCTGAAACCAAGGTCGCAGTGCTTGAGCACCGCGGCCCCAGCGGTCAGGTCAATGAGAGCGTGCGCAAGTTCATCGAGTGGCGCATGCAGAGTGGACAATCGCCGGTGGCATCGAGTCGCACCTTTGGCATTCCCTATAACAATCCCGATACCACCCCGCCACATGCCTTCCGCTTCGCAATCTGCGGAGAAATACACGAGGCGGTGGCGCCTAACGAATTCGGTGTGCACGAACTCATCATTCCCGGCGGTCGCTGTGCCGTAGTCAGACACATGGGATCACCGGATCACATCGGCGAAACCATCTATCCGATTTACCGAGACTGGCTTCCCGCCAGTAACGAAGAGCTTCGTGACCATCCGCTGTTCTTTCACTACCTGAGCGCCTATCCGCAAACCCCGCAGGATCAATGGCAAACGGACGTGTATGTTCCGCTGCAATAACGGCGCGAGCAGTTTCAAAATGCGCCGCGGGAGCTAAGCTGGCTCGCGATGACGGCGGTAGGCTCGACCTCGCGGCAAGTTGCTCCGCTGCAATCACCAGCAAGCCCGGAGTCGACAACCGGCACGACTGGATGTCACACAAAACAGGCACGATGGCCCTGCTCCCTCTATGCTTGGTTCAAACGACGGAATCACGCCCATGTCCGACTCCGAACCCCAGCTTCTGCACCTGCATACGCTCAAGGCCAGTTGCGCCAGTTGCAGTGTGCTCGAGCTGTGCCTGCCGATCGGCCTGACCGGCGTTGAAGTCGAGCGGCTCGACACCTTGATTGCCCAACGGGTCAAGGTCAAAAAGGGCGCGGCGCTGTATCGCACCGGCGATCCATTGCGCTCGCTGTACGCCGTGCGACTGGGTTTTTTCAAGACCAGCGTGCTGTCGGTGGACGGTCGGGAACAGGTCACCGGGTTCCAGATGCAAGGAGAAATGCTCGGCCTGGACGCCATCAGCACCGATCACTACGCCTGCAACGCGATAGCGCTGGAAGACAGCGAGGTCTGCCCGATTCCTTTCTCGAACCTGGAAAAACTGGCCCGCGACCTCCCGTCGCTGCAGCACAACCTGAACAAACTGCTGAGCCAGGAAATCGTCCGCGACCATGACATGTTGTTGATGCTCGGCAACATGAACGCCGACGAGCGCCTGGCGGGTTTTTTGTTGAACCTGTCTCAGCGGCTTAACAGACGCGGCTATTCATCCCGGGATTTCGTGCTGCGCATGAGTCGCGAAGCCATTGGTTCCTACCTGGGCCTGCGCCTGGAAACCATCTGCCGCTGCATTGCCCATCTGCGCGAGGAGAACCTGGTGGACCTGCAAGGGCGCAACGTGAAGATCCTCGACCTGCCCGGCCTCAGGCAGAAAGTCACCGGCTGCCATCGGCATACCGAATTATAGGCAGGCAGCGCGGTTTCCCCTGCCGCTGACTTTCAAGCTTGTTGATGTAGCTCAATGTCTTTACCTCACCCAAGCGTAGAACGAACCAATGGGCGCTTTCGGGCGGCCACCCTGCGGGGACGTTCCCTTGATAACGCCAGCGAGCCCAGGCCATGAAAAAAACGCATCAGTGGAATATTTCCTTCTTCCTGGTCGCAATGGCCGTGCTCAGCCTGGCGCAGTTTCTGTTCGTTGAACGCTCGACGGTGCAGATCATTCCATACAGCCAATTCCTACAGTTGCTGAATGAACAGAAGGTCAGCGACTTGCGCGTGGAGAAAGACCAGATCAGCGGCAAGCTGCGCGAACCTGTCGAGGGGCATAGCCAGTTCTCGACCGTGCGAATCGACCCGGCGCTGGCAACGGACCTCGCCCGCTCAGGTGTCGGCTTTACCGGTGTCACTGACAACAACTGGCTGAACGGCCTGCTGGGATGGCTGTTGCCTTTCATGCTGATCATGGTGGCCTGGCAATTTCTGTTTCGTGGCCTTGCGCAGAAGCAGGGCCTGGGCGGGCTGATGAACATCGGCAAATCCCGGGCCAAGGTGTTCGTCGAACGCGATACAGGGGTGAGCTTCGCTGACGTCGCCGGGATCGATGAAGCGAAGGCCGAGTTGGTGGAAATCGTTTCGTTTCTCAAGGACAAGGCCAAATACGCGCGCCTGGGGGCGCACATTCCCAAAGGTACGCTGCTGGTCGGCCCGCCAGGCACCGGCAAGACACTGGTTGCCAAGGCCATTGCCGGTGAAGCCGGCGTACCCTTCTTTTCGATTTCAGGCTCCGAGTTCGTCGAAATGTTCGTCGGCGTGGGAGCGGCCCGCGTCCATGACTTGTTCGAGCAAGCCCGCCAGGCTGCGCCTTGCATCATTTTTATCGATGAGCTCGACGCGCTGGGGAAGATGCGCGGCGTCGGCGCCTTCGGTGGCAATGATGAAAAAGAACAGACCCTTAACCAATTACTGGCGGAACTGGATGGGTTCGATCCCCGCGAAGGCGTTGTGCTGCTGGCGGCGACCAACCGGCCGGAGGTACTGGACCCGGCGCTGCTTCGAGCGGGCCGGATCGACCGGCAGATTCTGATCGATCGCCCCGACCGCAAAGGTCGACAGGCCATTCTCCAGGTCCACCTGAAGAAAATCGTCGTGGCCCCGGACCTCGACAGCGACCGTATCGCCGACCTGACCACCGGTTTCACCGGCGCCGACCTGGCCAACCTGGTCAACGAAGCGGCCATCGTCGCCACCCGACGCGACGCTGAAACGGTCAATCTCGACGACTTCACGGCGGCAGTTGAACGCATCGTCGCCGGTATCGCGCGCAAGAGCAGCCTGCTGCGCCTGGATGAGCGCCAGGTGGTGGCTTATCACGAGATGGGCCATGCCCTGGCGGCCAGCGGCCTGCCGGCCATGGACCCGGTACACAAGGTGTCGATTGTACCTCGCGCCATCGGCTCACTCGGCTATACGCTGCAGCGACCAACCGAAGACCACTTCCTCATCAGTTGCCAGATGCTCAAGGATCGCATGGTCGTCCTGATGGCCGGGCGCGCCGCCGAACTGCTTGCCTATGGCCAGGTGTCCACCGGGGCGGCCGATGACCTGGGCCATGCCACGGACATCGCCCGCCAGTTGATCACCCGCTTCGGCATGAGCAGCGAGCTTGGCCTGGCGGTGCTGGAGCGCAAGAGTGCCAGCTACTTGGGCGAACGCCTCTCGGAAATCGGTGAGAAGGATTATTCGGAACAGACGGCCCGGGAAGTCGACCTGGGCATCCGTTCCTTGCTCGACGAAGCGTACCAACGCGCGCAAACACTGCTGCACAGTCGCCGGGCTGACCTGGACGCCGGTGCCCGTCTATTGTTGGAAAAGGAAACCCTGACGCCGGAAGAATTCGCCCCGCTCCTACCGACCGGGCCCGCAGCACAGGCGTTGCAATGGTGTTGACGACCCACGGCGTCCTCCCCCTATTGTCCATTCCAGTCGCAGGTTAACCATGCTGATCGTCACGCTGATTAATACCCTGGTCGTGATCTGCGTGGTGGTGGTCCACTACGAATGCCTGTTGCGCCTGAACGACTGGCTGCCCCGGCTCAAGCTGTGGAGCCGGTTCAGGATCGTCGTCGGAGTCTTCGGCGCATTGGTGGCTCACGCCATCGAGGTCTGGTGCTTCGCGCTGGTCTATTACCTGATGGCCCGCTCCGGCGAATGGGGCACCCTGGCGGGCCATTTCAACGGTTCGCTGCTGGACTGCGTGTACTTCTCCTTCACCACCTACACGACCATCGGCTTCGGTGACATCTCCCCCGTGGGCAATCTCAAGTACCTCACCGGAGTAGAAGCCCTGACGGGCCTGGTGCTCATCACCTGGACGGCTTCGTTTCTGTTCCTGGAGATGCAGAAGTACTGGAATCGCAAATCAGGCGGCTAGCAGATCCGCTGGCGCCAGGTGCACTTGCGCACAGGTATTTGTCGAACCAGTCGCCAGCCAGCCTGGCGACTTCCTCAAGGCTGCCCGGCTCCTCGAAAAGATGCGTGGCGCCTGCCACGATTGAAAGTTGTTGCTCGCAGTTAAGGGCCTGGGCGCTGCGACGGTTCAACCCAAGTACCACCGGATCCAGGGCACCGACGATCTGCAGGGTGGGCGCCTGAACCCGCACCAGGGCTGCGCCCGCCAGGTCAGTGCGCCCTCCTCGACTGACCACCGCACGCACCGCGTTAGCGCGCTCGGCCGCCGCTATCAGCGCGGCGGCAGCGCCCGTGCTGGCACCGAACAGCCCGATGCGCAGTGATCGCAACGCTCTGTTCCGGCCCGCCCAATCGATGACCTCCACCAACCGCCGGGCCAGCAGCGCTGTATCGAATCGCAGCTCCCCGGTCAGATTGTCCAGCCGTTGTTCCGACTTCGTCAGCAGGTCAAACAACAGCGACCCCAGCCCTCGCCCTGCCAGCGCCTCTGCAATGTATCGATTACGCGGACTGGCACGATTGCTACCGCTGCCATGGGCAAAGATCACCAGGCCGCGAGCGTTGGGGGGCAGGCAAAAATCGGCCGGCAACTCAACGTCCGTCAGGTCCAGCAGACGGGCCTGCATCTCAGACATCAGAGCCCTCCTGAGCCGGGCCATCGCCCACCGACTCGCGGTGCCAGGCGCGCTGCAGCAGATCCATCACGATGTCATCCGAGGTCTGGGTAAAGTCGTTGTACCAATAGCCGATGGAAACCATCCACTCCAGCACGTGCGGGCACACCACTTCATTCACCTCGCCGCGCAGCGCCTCGACCGTTTCAAGCGGTGCCACCGGTACAGCGACCACGATGCGTGAGGGGGCTTGCGTACGCACCGCGTGGATAGCCGCCATCATCGAAGCCCCGGTTGCCAGGCCATCGTCCACCAGGATCACCACCTGGTCCTTGAGGTCTGCGGGCGGGCGTTTACCCCGGTACGCCTGCTCACGACGCAACAGCTCCTGTTTCTCGCTAGCCACCAGCGCATCGAAGCTGGCCCGGTCGACCGGGTGAGCAGCCAGCGCATCGTCGTTGAGTATCTGGATACCGCCGCTGGCAATGGCCCCCAAGGCGAATTCCGGACGGGACGGGAAACCCAGCTTGCGGACGATGATCAGGTCCAGACGCAGCCGCAACGCCGTCGCCACTTCGTAAGCCACCGGAACCCCGCCACGGGGCAAGG
Organism: Pseudomonas citri; assembly: GCF_025336485.1. GTDB lineage: Bacteria > Pseudomonadota > Gammaproteobacteria > Pseudomonadales > Pseudomonadaceae > Aquipseudomonas > Aquipseudomonas citri. The sequence goes on from NZ_JAODAB010000007.1 coordinate 9,473, forward strand.
CCAGGACGATCGCATCGGGGCGGCCGGCATACCTGGACAACGGCTCCACCAGCTCCTGGCCCGCTGCGCACCGGTCCTCCAGAAGCGTCTGTATTGAGGGACTGTTCGTCATTGGAAAACCTCCCCAGGCGATTGCGCCTGTCGTTTCGTTACCAACCCCTTCATTTAGAGACCACGTCACTTGCATGGCGTTGATTTATGTCAAGGCTTGCGACTGCGACACATAGGCTCGCAATGCCGGTGCGCACACTTGCACGATTGAGCATGAGATGTGCAGCATTCACGGCATGGAGAGCCTGCGTAACCTCTGATTTAAATCAATGCCGTTCCTGGCCTTCGCACCGACAGTAAGCCATAGCATCAGGACCTTCGCACCTGCGACGGTCCTCGGACTTTTCGTCGAGTGGAGGCTTCATCATGGCTACGCATCTGCAAGGCACGAATCCGGTCGCCCCGGCCAACTCACCTCATCCTTTAGCCGGCAGTTTGCGAAAGGTCGAGCCCAGACGCCTGTCCCTGAGCCTGCTGGTTGCCCTGGTGGTCGGTTCGATGATCGGCAGCGGCATTTTCAGCCTGCCCCAGAACATGGCCTCCAGCGCAGGCGCCGGGGCGATCCTGATCGGCTGGCTGATCACCGGCGTGGGCATGCTGTCGCTGGCACTGGTCTATCAAACGCTCTCCAACCGTCAGCCGGAACTGGACAATGGTGTGTTCGCCTATGCCCGTGCGCTGGGCGGTGAGTTCCTGGGGTTCAATTCGGCCTGGGGGTATTGGATCAGTGCCTGGATCGGCAACGTCAGTTACCTGGTTATTCTGTTCGCCGCCCTCAGCTACTTTTTCCCGCTGTTTGGCGAGGGCAATAACAAAGCCGCGATTGCCGGTGCGTCCGTGGTGCTGTGGTCGCTGCACTGGATGATCCTGCGCGGCATGCGCACCGCCGCCAAGGCCAACGCCCTGACCACGGTGGCCAAGGTCGTACCGCTGCTGTTGTTTATCGCTCTGGTGATCGCCGGTTTTTCCAAAGACACCTTCATGGTGGACTTCTGGGGCTCGCCAGCACTGGGCAGCCCCCTGGATCAGGTCAAGAGCACCATGCTGGTGACGGTATGGGTGTTCATCGGCATCGAAGGCGCCAACGTATTTTCCGCCCGCGCCGCGAACCGGGCGGACGTGGGCCGGGCCACGGTGATCGGTTTTATCCTGACGTTACTCCTGCTGATCGCCGTTTCGCTGCTGTCGCTGGGCATCCTCAAGCAGCCGGACCTGGCCGTACTGAAGAACCCTTCGATGGCCGGTGTCCTGGAAGCCGTGACCGGGCCCTGGGGAGCGATGCTGATCAGCGTCGGCCTGATCATATCGGTGGGCGGTGCGCTGCTGGCCTGGACGCTGCTGGCCGCCGAATCGGTGTTCACGCCAGCCAAGGAAAAGGTCATGCCCCGTGCGCTGGCCTCGGAAAACCAGCACGGCGTGCCTGCCAACGCGCTGTGGATGACCAACGGCTGCATCCAATTGTTCCTGTTGCTTACCCTGTATTCGAGCGCCAGCTACCTGGCCCTGATTTCGCTCGCCACCTCGATGATCCTGCTGCCCTACCTATTCAGCGGCCTGTATGCCCTGAAGATGACCTGGCAAGGCCAGACGTATGCCGGACATCGTGGCCTGCAACTGCGCGACACGGCCATCGCCCTCGTCGCCACCGGGTATTGCGTTTGGCTGCTGTACGCCGCAGGGCCCCGGTACATGCTGCTCAGTGCTCTGCTCTACGCCCCCGGCTCGCTGATTTACCTGAGTGCGCAACGAGCCAGGACGGAGCGTGCGCTCAATGGTTTCGGCTGGGCCCTGTTGTTGGTGATCTGGGCGGCCGCGATCATCGCCGGCTGGATGCTCTGGTCCGGCCAGCTCTCACTGTAAGACTTGCAGGCGTGCGCTAACCCGTTCCGGAATCCGCCCCGCACTCCTGCGCAGGTCGATCCGGACATCCTCCAAGAGGAAAGCAACATGTCCAACTCAGTGAAAAAAATGCCGGTAAAAACCGACGAAAAAAACCAACAACCTGCCAAGGCCGATTTCTGGCATCCGCTGGAAAGACTGCGCCAGCAGGTCGATCACCTGTTCGATGACTTCACCCGGGGCACGGGGCTTTCGCCCTTCAGTCGCGGCTTGTTCGATGTCCAGCCCGCCTGGCGTCGCGAGTTCGCCACTCGCCTGCCGGCGGTGGATATCAGCGAAAAGGAAAAAAGCTTCGAAATCACCGCAGAACTGCCTGGCATGGATCAAAAGGACATCGAGATCCGCCTGGCCAATGGCAACGTGATCATCCGGGGTGAGAAAAAAGAAGACCGCGAAGAAAAGAATAAGGGCTATCACTTGACCGAACGTCATTACGGTTCTTTCGAACGGGTGTTCAACCTGCCCAAGGGGGTCGATACCGACAAGATCGAAGCCCAGTTCAGCAAAGGTGTGCTGAAGTTGACCCTGCCAAAGAAACCCGAGGCGTTGAAAGCGGAAAAAGTGGTGCCAATCAAGGCCGATTGAACGTGACTGTCCTGCCCCTCGCCGGCCAACGACGAGGGGCATTTTTTTGTCCGCTTACTTAATCGAACTCCACCGTGTCACGGTACTCCGGCACCGACACCGACCATCCCAGTTCGCAGCGAATACGGTGGCGCAACGTGTCCGACGCGTTAGGTTCGCCATGAACGACATAGGTATGCCGGGGCGGTGTCTTGAAGCCGCGCAGCCATTGCATGATTTCGTCGGCATCAGCATGGGCCGACAGCGTTTGCATCGGCACCACTTCAGCGTTGATCGGCACGTCCCTGCCATGGATGCGCACCGACGGCTCGCCCGCTACGATCCGCGCGCCGCGCGTACCGCCGGCCTGGAAACCCGGCATCAGCAGCGTGTTGACCGCGTGGGGAGCCAGGCTCTTGAGGTGGTACAGCACCCGCCCACCGGTGGCCATGCCGCTGGCAGCGATGATCACCGCCGGTTCGCGCTGATCGTCCAGGACCATGGAGTCCTTGGCCGAACGCACCGGATGGGCGATGTGGCACATGCCTTCGCACTCCTCTCGGGACAAGCGGTGTTCATCGCAAAACCGCTGGTACAAACGGGTGACGTCGATGGCCATGGGACTGTTGAGGTAGATCGGAATATCCGGGATCGCCCGGCGTTGCTTGAGGCGATACAGGTGGTACATCAGCAATTGCGCCCGCCCCACGGTGAACGAGGGCACCAGGGTAATACCGTGGCGCAAGGCGGTCCGGGTGATGACCTCGGCCAGTTGATCTTCCGGCGGTTCGCGAGGGTGCCGACGGTCGCCGTAGGTGGATTCCACCAACAGATAATCGGCCTGCTCGATGGTCTGCGGGGCGAACATCACCGGATCCTCGGGACGGCCCAGGTCACCGGAGCACACCAGCGTCCGGCCTGCAACCTGAATCTGCACCGTCGCTGCGCCGAGGATATGCCCGGCGCGGCGCAGCAAGAGGCTCATTCCCCGGGCGATCTCCACGGGGTGATCGAACGCCACCGGGTGCAGCAGCTTCAACGCCCGCTCGGCGTGCTCGCGGGTGTACAACGGCAACGCCGGGCTGTGTTTGGAAAACCCCTTGCGATTGGCGTATTCGGCTTCTTCTTCCTGCAACCGGGCGCTGTCGAGCAGCAGGATCCTGGCCAACTCGCAGGTGGCCGGGGTGGCGTAGATCGGGCCGCGATAGCCGTTGCGCGCGAGCACCGGCAGATACCCGCTGTGGTCCAGGTGCGCATGGGTCAGGACAATCGCGTCCAGTTCGCGCATCGGCAAGTCGAAAGGGTCCCAGTTATGCAAGCGCAACTGCTTGTAGCCCTGGAACAACCCACAATCGATCAGGATGCGCTGGTCGTCATGTTCCAGCAGGTATTTGCTGCCGGTCACCGTGCCGGCAGCCCCCAGAAATGTCATGCGCATGAGCGTGCTCCTGAACAATCGTTGACTGTTGTGCCCTTCATGAACTCGGCATCACACCGCCAGGACGCTGCAAGACGCCTGGTAGAGAATATGCTCCGTCGTGCTGCCCAGCAGTCCTTGCAGAGCGTCTTGCTGGGACCGCCCCATGACGATCACGTCCACATCCTGTTCAAGGGCGAACTCGCTCAGGGCCGCTACCGGATGCCCCAGCAGAAAATGCCTGCGCTCGGCCGGCACGCCGAACAGATTGGCCAATTCCTGAAAAGCCTTCTCCAGGCTCCTGCGCAGCTCTTTGCCAAGCTTGGACAGCAACAGGCCGCCACCGCCGGCGTCCCCCAGGTAGGCCGACGACTCCTGCGAGGCGTGAACCAGATGCAGCTCGGCATCGCACTGCACGGCCAGGCCCAGGGCCTGGCGGATGATGCGCTCGTTGAGGCCGCTGTTCCGGGCAAACGCACTGGAAGGATCCACGGCGGCAACCACTTTGCGCGGCAACGCATGTCCGCTGGCACCTACGAGGTACAACGGCACCGGGCACTCGCGTAGCAGACGCCAGTCCAGCGGCGTGAAAAAGGCCCGCTTGAGCACCGATTCGTGCTGCACCTGCTTGATCAGCAGGTCCGGCTGCAGTTGCGTGACATGCTCCAGGATCTGCTCACGCATCGCGTCGGCCCATCCCACCTCGGTGGTGATCCGTAATCCCCTGCGACGCAGTTTGTCGGCCTCTTCTTCCAACCAGGTGCGATGGTCTTGAAGGTAGCGCTCTCGCGCCTCTTCACGGGGTTCCTCTTCCAGCAGCGACAAGATGTCCAGCGAAGGCACCAAGGCGGCGACATGCAGGTGCGCCCCGCTGGCTGCCGCCAGGGCCGCGCCATGGTGAAGGGCCGGAGAATGCCGCTGTGCCGGGTTGATGATCAACAATAAGCGTTGGTACTGGCTCATGATGGAACTCCGAACGTCGGGCCTGAGCGCCTTGACGCGCCCAGGCAGTCATTTTCCGGAGCGCCCGGTTCGTCCCGGGTGCCGGCCCATGCCTGATTCTGACCCGCGGCAATCAACCCGACTTGATTTACATCAGAATCACGAATGCCAGGCTCATCCATCGTGCCTGCTGATGGGCTTGCCGCCATGCGCCCCATGGCGCTCCCCCTATCCTTCAGAGGAGACCGCTCATGCGCGCCATGGTCCTGCACACCCCCGGCCAACCCTTACAACTGGAAGAGCGTCCTCTGCCGACGCCATCTGCCGGACAATTGCAGATAAAGGTGCTGGCCTGCGGTGTATGCCGCACCGACCTGCACCTGTTTGACGGCGAACTGCCCCAGGCGCGCCTGCCGCGGGTGCCCGGCCATGAAATTGTCGGCGAGGTCACAGCCGTCGGTGCCGACGTCACCACACACCGGATCGGCCAACGGGTCGGCGTCCCCTGGCTGGGCTGGACATGCGGGGCGTGTGACTTCTGCCGTTCGGGCCGGGAGAATCTTTGCGACCAGGCGCTGTTCACCGGTTGTCAGCTGGACGGCGGCTATGCCGACTACACCCTGGCCGACGCACGTTTCTGCTTTCCGCTCCCCGACACATTGGCCGCTGCCGAAGCCGCGCCGTTACTGTGCGCCGGGCTGATCGGTTTCCGTGCCTTGCAAATGGCGCCAGAGGCCCTGCACCTTGGCCTGTACGGATTCGGCGCCGCCGCCCATCTGGCGATCCAGGTCGCCGTGGGGCGCGGCCAGAAAGTCTATGCCTTCACCCGCCCCGGCGATGACAAGGGCCAGGCCTACGCCCGCTCGCTGGGTGCAACCTGGGCTGGAGCGTCGGACCAGGTCCCTCCCCACTTGCTGGACGCCAGCGTGATTTTCGCCCCTGTCGGCGCGCTGGTGCCAGCGGCGTTGCAAGCCACGGCCAAGGGCGGTTGCGTGGTGTGCGCCGGCATCCACATGAGCGACATCCCGAGCTTCCCCTATTGCCTGTTGTGGCAGGAACGCAGCGTGCGCTCCGTGGCCAACCTGACCCGCGCAGACGGCGTGGCGTTCTTCGAGCAGATCCAGCGCACTCCCGTGCACAGCAAGGTGACCTGCTACCCCCTGACCCAGGCCAATCAGGCCCTGGAGCAACTGCGGTCCGGGCAGGTCAACGGCGCCATCGTGCTCATCCCCTGACCGTCAGCAGGCTACCGGGCACAGAGTACAAGACCCGCCCGGTCGTGCTGCCGATCCAGCGATATATTTATCAAGAGCCCGCCAATCGATGGACGAACACGCAAGCACTGATCCAGATCAGAACCCGGGCCCTGCGCGGGCGTAGAAAAGAACTCAATGCGTGGCCTCTGCCATGCCGCTGCTCACATCCATCGGAGGATTGCGTCATGCTCACCGTCAAAGACCACAATGAACGCGCCGCAGCCATGTACGCCAGTACCCGTGGCAAGCACTGGATCCAGGCCCTCAAGGACGGTCGGCACGTGCTGATCCGACCGTTGAAGGAGGAAGATCGCCAGCGCGAATATGATTTCATCAAGCGCCTGTCGCCAGAATCGCGGCACATGCGCTTTCTGGCGCAGATCAACGAGCCGGGCACGGCCATGCTCGATCAACTGATGGACATCGATTGCAAAACCCGCATGGCCTACGTCGCCCTGGTTCACGAAAATGGCCAGTTGATCGAGATCGGTGTCAGTCGTTACTGCGCAACCGACGAAGAGGAGTGCGAGTGCGCCGTGACCGTTGCCGACCTATGGCAGCACTTGGGCCTGGGCACGTTGTTGATGGAGCACCTGATAGAGACGGCACGCAAGAACGGCTTTCACCGGCTGTACTCCGTCGACGCCGCCGACAATGCCTCCATGCGTGATCTGGCCCGTAGCCTGGGGTTCGAGACCCGGTCCGACCCCGATGACACTCGCCAGGTCATCCACAGCCTTTATCTCTAGGCTTTGTACGAAAAGTCCCTACGCGAGGCCTCGTTTCGAGGTCTCGCGCACGGGTACGCCCTTCACTCCTGCGGCTTGATCGCCAGCAGGCTGCAGGGCGCACGTTGCAGGATCTGTTCGGCGGTGCTGCCCAAACGCCGATCGAGGCCACGATGCTGTGTCGTGCCCATGACGATGACGTCGCATTGCTGGTCGGTGGCGAACGTGCAGATGCTGCTCAACGGCGCGCCTTCAATGAAATGGCGCTGCTGCGGTGGCACACCATGACGCTCGGCCAGGGATTCGAACACCGCGCGCTGTTCCTGGCCCAGCGCCTCGTAGAGTCCCGTGGCCAAGGGAAGCGCGCCCACCCCCATGTCCGAGGCGTACACGGCGACCCAGTCGAAGGCGTGCAGCAACTCGACCTGTGCGTTGCACTGCTCGGCCAGTTTTACCGCCGCATCGACGATCTGGTCGTTGAACACCAGGTCCTGCTGCTCGCTGCGCAACACATCGACGACCGCCAGGACCCGTCGAGGACGCGGATGACGGGCGTTCGTGACCAGATGCACGGGCACCGGACAATCGCGCAGCAGGCGCCAGTCCAGGGGCGTGAAAAAGATCCGCTTCATGGCCGGCTCCGGCTCGGCATCCTTGATGATCAGCGCCAGCGGTATCTCCGTGACGTAGTGCTGCAGGGCTTGATACGCGTCCTTGGACCATACCACCTCGCTCGTCACCTCCACGCCGTGCCGGCGCGCCAGTTCGGCCTGCTGCCACAACCAGTGACGATGGGTTTCCACATAGCCATCGCGGGCCTGCTTGACCTGGTCGGGCGCGAACAGGCCGGCGACCGATAGCAACTCCAGGTAATCGATGGCGACAATATGCAAGGGCAGGTCCATCACCAACGCCAGCTCGGTGGCCCGGTCGAATGCAGGTGTACGGATCATGGCGTCAGGCGCCACTAACAACAAACGTCGAGTCTGGGACATGGGACACCTCGGCACGTGGCGACAGCCACTTGGGTCAATGGAGACTTTCAGGATGAGGGATTGCCCGGGCAGGCATTTGATCTTTATCAAATGGCGAGCAAGTCAAGGGCCCCCCAGGGGTCAAACGTGCGGGATCAGGACGGCGCCCCACATTGCCAACGTGATCAGCACCTGCCCGGGAATGACATACCTGGCGAACCCGCGCCCACCACTGAACCAGGCCACCGCGCATTTGCTCAGGGAGTTGCTGCTGAACGCCATCAGGGCCGGCACCGCGACACCGTCGAAAGACAGCAGCCCGGCCTTTGCCAGGGACGCGACGGAGGCGGTCGAGGCATGGACGTCAGCCAGGCCACTGAAGATTGCGGTAACGATCACGCCGGCTTGCCCGAATTCATCGAGCATCATCGACGACAGCACCGTGATGCCGGTCATCGCCAGGGTGACCATTAAAGCCAGTCTGAGGCTGAACGCCCCACCCACCTTGATCGACTCCGCAGCGCGCACCCTGGGTCGGGGAAACATCAGCACGGCGGCGTAGAACAGGGTGACCAAAAAACCAAACAGCAACGGGGCCCACATCCAACGCAGCAGTCCAGGCTCCACAGCGCTGAAAATAAGGCTCATCTGGGCAACGGTGGCCAAGTTGGACAGCACGGCCGCGGCGCTCAATACCTTGAGGTTCATCGGTTCCTTGGTCGCCATGCTCCCCATGGCGGCGATGGTCACCGTGGCCGAGGCGAACCCCGAGGCGATCGCCCCCAAGGCATAGCCGTAGCGCGTGCCGAGGGTCCGCACCGCGATGTGCCCCAGCGCCCCCACGGCCATCAACAGGACGGTCAGCGTGCAAATGGTGCGCAGGTTGATCGCGTTGTAAGGCCCAAGGTAACGATCCGGCGCCAGCGGCAGTACCACCAGCGCCGCGATCAACAGCACCAGGCCATCGCGCAATTCGGCGGCGGTCAATTGGTCACGGGCAAAGTGGTGCAACGCCTGCCGGCTGTCCAGCAACCCGGCAATCACCACGCCAATGGCAGTCGCCAGGGCCGGGTCGCTCACGCAGAGCGCGCCCAGGGCCAGCACGCCGAATAACGCCACTTCGCTGGTAATGCCGGCGTCCTTGCCCGAGGCTCGCCAATACGCGGCCGTCACCAACGCGCCCAACCCAAGCGCCACGAACCCCAGCAGCAAGGCCCCGCCGACCTGGGCAACGACATAGCCGAGCAACGATGTAATGGCATAGGTGCGAAGGCCGGCGAAGTGGCTTCGTTCGTCCTCGCCTTTGCGCCGCTCGCGCTCAAGGCCGATCAGCAGGCCGATCCCCAGCGCGGCGGCGGCATTGGCGAACCCCAGGGTCGCGATCATGGTGCGGCTGGCCCAGGTGACGGTCTGGCCGCAAGAGCGTTGAGCGCACCCGGTCGCCGCGACGGCCAGGGATGCGGCGCGTCAATTCGCCCCTGCAATGTCCTGGCAAAAGCCTGGGCTTCATCCAGGCGTCGGAAGCCCACTTGCCAGGCGTCCAGGGTGACCACCCAGCGTTGCCCCGCCTGCTGCTCGTATATGCGGATAATCATGACCTGCCTCCCGCCAACGGCCCTATGACCTGCCGAGCGTGCGCCGCTCTCGCACCCTGCGGATTGATTCTGATCAAACAAAGCTTTTGTTCGGCCCGGGGTCGCGCAGGCACTTCTCGTACAACGCCTGAGGTGAGTTTGATACAGGTCAAGTCAGCGCCACCGTTGACGCCCATGATTGACTCTAGACGGGCGAAGCGTCGCCCGGTGCCCACAGGTTCTTGCCCGGGAGGTTTGCCATGTCCACACAATCACGCTTGATGCTGGTCGTCTCACCGCTGATGGAGCACAGTCCGGCTTTCGATCGGGCAGCCGCGCTGGCCAAGGCCGAGGGAGCCGCGCTGCACATCGTCGCCTTCGACTACCTCGAAGGCCTGGCCACGGCCAACCTGGTCAACGAGCAGGCTCTGGAGCAGATGCGTCTTGGCTACATCGAGCGCCACCGCCAGTGGCTGGAAGAACAGGCCAGGCCACTGCGCAAGCTGGGTATCGAAGTCACGACCGAAGTGACCTGGGTCGAGCGCCCCTTGCAGGAGATCCTGATTCACCTCAAGGAAGAACCGATGACCGCGCTGGTCAAGGCTGTCGAACACGAGTCCTGGCTCTCGCGCATGATGTTCACGCCCCTGGACGTGCACCTGCTACGCGAATGCGAGGTGCCCCTGCACTTTGTCAACAAAGTCGTCCATGCCCGTCCACGCAAGATCCTGGCGGCCATCGATCCGTTTCATCACGATGCCGGCTATGAGGGGCTCAACGACCGGATCCTGAGCGAGGCCAGCAAGCTGGCGGCCTCCTGCGACGCGACGCTGGAAGTCGTCTACGCCTACGACTTATCGTCCATTACCGCCGCCCAATACGGCTTTGGCGATGGCTCGATGTTCTTCTCCTCGACCCTGGCCCAACGACTCTACGAGTCCCAGGGCGCCGCCTTCGATGCCCTGGCCGAACGCAACGGCATCGCAGCGGACCAACGGCGCATGATCATGGGCGACCCGGCCAAGGTGCTGGCCAGCTATGCAGCGTCCCACGACATCGACGTCATCGTCATGGGCCGTGTACGCTACGCCAACCAAAACAAGCTGATCGGCAGCACCATCGAAAGCCTGCTGTACAAGATGCCGTGCAGCTTGTGGGTGATTGCCCCGCAGCCGGTCGGCTAACCGCCGCAGTCCAAGCCTTGGGCCTTGAGTCGCCGGTACAACGTACGCTCGCTCAGCCCCAGGTGCCGGGCCAGTTCGCTGCGGCTACCCCGGAAGGTCGCCAGGGCCTCGGCCAGCGTGCAGCCCTGCGCGAGTGCGGCAGGCTGGGGCTGCGCGCTGTTCGTCTGGGGTAGGTGGATCTTGCGTATGACGCCGTCATCGGCGAACAGGCTGGCTCTTTCCAGGACGTTGCGCAGCTCGCGGATATTGCCCGGCCAGGAAAACCGCCGCAGTTGCTCCAAGGCATCGGCGTCGATAGCGAGCCGCCGCGTGCCATTGCCGCAGCGTTGCAACAACGACTCTACCAGCAGGTCGATGTCGTCGATGCGATCGCGTAACGCAGGCAACTGGATGGGGAATGCGCTGATGCGGTAGTACAAGTCTTGCCGGAACCCGCCCTGGGCCATCATCCGTTCCAAGGGTTTATGGGCCGCGGCCACCAGCCGGAAATCCGCATGGCGAGTCTCGACGCTGCCCACACGCCGATAGGTGGCCGATTCAATCAGGCGCAGCAGCTTGACCTGCATGGCCAACGGCACGTCGCCGATTTCATCGAGAAACAAGGTACCGCCCTGGGCCGTTTCCACCAGGCCTGGCTTGCGCATCGTCGCGCCCGTGAAGGCGCCCTTCTCATGACCGAACAACTCGCTCTCGAACAACGTTTCGGTCAAGCCGGAACAATCGACCACCACAAAGGGCCCGTTAGCCCGATCACTGTTTTCATGCACGGCCCGCGCGAACAGCTCTTTGCCGGTACCGGATTCACCCAACAGCAGCACCGGCAACCGTGAAGGCGCGACACGCTGTATTGAGTTTTGCAGCGCGGCCAACGTGCTGTTCGGTGTCCCCGACTATGTGCCGGCGCTGATGCAGTACATCAACGCCTATGGGGTTGACCTGAACCTGGGCAACACGTTGACAGGCGTGGATGGTCCGGCACGGACCGCGACATTCAACTGCGTCGAAGCCGACGGCAGTTCCCGGCGGGTAACTCGCGAGTTCGACCTGCTGCACGTGGTGCCGCCGCAGGTCGCACCGGACTTCATTCGCGTCAGCCCGCTCGCCGATGCGGCCGGCTGGGTTGACGTGGCTCCCGACACGCTGCGCCACAAGGCGTGGACTAATATTCATGCATTAGGTGACGTCACCAACACCAGCAACGCCAAGACAGCGGCAGCCGCCCGCAAGCAGGCGCCGGTCGTGGCGCATAACGTGCTGGCAGCCATGGACAAGGCCAAGGGCAGTGCCCATTACGATGGTTACGGTTCCTGCCCGCTGACGGTGGAACGCGGCAAGATCGTCCTGGCGGAGTTCACCTATGGCGGCCGGGTCGCGCCCAGTTTTCCCTCCTGGCTGATCGACGGTACCCGCCCTTCGAGGCTGGCCTGGCTGCTCAAAGAGCGAATTCTTCCACCGCTGTACTGGAAAGGGATGCTCAAGGGTCGCGAGTGGATGGCAAAACCGGAGCTGGCGGACTTATGAAGTCGAACCTGAAAGCCGGGAGTACGAGAACGTGACCGTGCCATTGCTCGGTTTCATGGTGGGCATCGTCCTGGCGTTGACGGGCGCAGGCGGAGGCATATTGGCCGTGCCATTCCTGGTGTTCGGGGTGGGCATGGGCATGGCTGAAGCCGGGCCGATCGGTTTACTCGCGGTGGGCATGGCCGCCAGCCTGGGGGCCGTGATGGGGTTGCGAAACCGCACCGTACGCTATAAGGCCGCCCTGCTGACCGCTAGCGTAGGGATCATCTGCTCGCCCGTTGGGCTCTGGCTGGCCCAACGCACACCCAACCGTCCACTGACGATACCGTTTGCCCTTTTGCTGATGTACGTGGCGTTGCGCGCCTTTCAAAAATCCTTGCCCGGTTACGCCAGGCAAAAGGCCGCGCTCAGGCAAAAACCACCACCATGCCTCTTGGATGAACATCGCGGCAAGCTCAACTGGACCGGTCCTTGTGCGTGGGCGCTCACGCTCTCCGGCATGCTGGCCGGGTTGCTTTCCGGCCTGCTGGGGGTGGGCGGTGGTTTCGTGATGGTGCCGGCGCTGCAGCGCTACACCAACTTGAGCACGCAGTCGGTGCTCGCCACCTCACTGACCGTCATCGCCCTGGTTTCCATTTCCGGGGTACTCGCAAGCTCGGCCACCGGTCACTTGCAATGGGCGATTGCCGCGCCGTTCTCCCTGGGCGCACTCTTGGGGATGGCGCTCGGGCGCCTGATCGCAGCCAGGCTAGCGGAGCCTCATCTGCAAAAAGGCTTTGCCCTGTTGTCTACGCTGGTGGCAGTGGCCCTGCTGGTAAAGGCCATTGGCTGATCGCGTCGTCTAGATTTTTCGTACAGAGCCTAATATCAACGCTGTGGCTGTTGGAGAAAACATATGAATGTCGACTGGCTCAACTTCACCCCCTGGTCATCCCTGGCGGGCGGCGCACTGATTGGCCTGGCGGCGAGCCTGTTCGTCGTGGCCAACGGGCGCATCGCCGGCGTCAGCGGCCTGATCGGCAACCTCCTGCAACGTGGCGACGACGGCGCGAGTGAAAAGGCGCTGTTTCTCCTGGGCCTGCTCGTCGCCCCGCTGGCCTGGGGAGTATTTGCCGTTGCTCCCTCGATAGTGTTTCAGAGCGGCTGGCTCGGTCTCATCGTCGCCGGCCTGCTGGTGGGGGTCGGCACCCGCTACGGTTCCGGCTGCACGAGTGGCCACGGTGTGTGCGGCGTCTCGCGTATGTCGCCGCGCTCAATGATCGCCACGGCGTGCTTCATGCTCAGCGGTTTCGCCACAGCGTTTGTCCTGCGCCACGTATTGGGGGTGTGACATGCTCAAACTGACTGCATTCCTGGCCGGGCTGCTGTTTGGCACCGGCCTGCTGTTGGCGGGCATGACCAACCCGACCAAAGTGCTGGCATTCCTGGACCTGACCGGAACCTGGGACCCCTCCCTGGCCTTGGTGATGATCGGAGCCATTGGGGTCGCCTTTGGCCCATTGACCTGGGCACGCCGGCAATCGCGTTCGCTGCTCGGTAGCCCCATGCAGCTCCCGGTCAAGCGGGAACTGGACCGACGCCTGATCGGCGGCAGCCTGGTATTCGGTATCGGTTGGGGCATCGCGGGGATCTGCCCCGGGCCTGCCGTGACCACCCTGCTGACGGGCCATTGGCAAGCCTGGGTGTTCACCCTGGCCATGCTGGCCGGCATGGTGCTGTTCAACGCGCTGGAGCGCCGACGCAACCGCTGAGCCGACTTCATTTGCCGGGCGAGCGCGCCGCGGGGCTAAAAACGAGCGATCTCCAACGTGGCATTTAGCCCGCCCTCGGCCCGGTTCTCCAACCGGACCTGGCCTCCCAGGCGATCGGCGATGGCACGCACGATGGTCAACCCCAAGCCTGCGCCCTGATCATTTCCGCGGCTGTAGAAACGCTCGAAGAGCCGATCATGCGCGGCTTCGTCGATTCCCGGGCCCTGATCTTCGACGGACAACTCGTAGCGATCTTCTTTCTTTGTCAGTCGAACCGTGATCACCCCGTGGGAGGGCGAGAAATTGGCAGCGTTGGTCACCAGGTTGTTCAGCGCAATATCGATGACCGCCGGGTCGATCCTGACCGGCCCTACGTCACCGCTGACGTCCAGCACCGGCTCGAGTCCCTTGCTCAATAACCATGGCGTCAGTTGCACCAGGCTTTCGCGAACCGTGGCGGCAAGGTCGATGGCCGTCGGGGTTCGCACGTCCGCTTGCGGCTCGAGGCGGGCCATGGTGAGCAATTGATTGACCAGGCGCGTGGCCCGATCGACGCCCGCGATCAGATGGGCCAGGGATTCGCAACGGCTTTGCTCGCTCCCCGCCTCCATCAGGTTTTGGGCATGCACCCTGAGGACCGCCAGGGGCGTGCGCAACTCATGGGCCGCGTCGGCGATGAAGCGGCGCTCGCGGCCCATCAGTTCCTGGATTTGCGCCAGGACCCGGTTAAGTGCCGCCTGCATAGGCTCAAGCTCGGTAGGCAGCGGCATCAACCGCAAGGGTTCGAGCGAGCCCGGATGTCGGGCGCGCAAGCGGGCAGCCATGTCCACCAGTGGCTTGAGGCCCCATCCGATCGCCAGCCAGATCACCGCGGCGAGCATCAGGCTGCCGATCAGGTTGGGCACGACGGTATGGCGCACGATTCGATCGACCAGGTCGGCGCGCACGTCATCACGCTCGCCAACCCAGATCTTCAAGCCATATTGCGGGTCGTCCAGGACAAACGCCCGCCACTTGCGCTGTTTCTGATCCACCACATCGCTGAAGCCTGCGCTCGCTGGAGCCGCCGTAAAAGTCGGTGCACTGGTGGTATGGACCAATATCGCGCCCTGCGCACTCCAGACCTGGAAGGCGATTTTGCTTTCGTAGGGATGGCCGCCCCCCCCGGGGGTCGCCTGCCCCAGCGCCTGATTGAACGCCTGGTACAACTCGGCGTGCTCTTTACTCGCCATCGGCATGCGCATGACACCTTGCAGCAAGCGGGCGTTCTGGGCCAACTGGGCGTCATAGACTTCGGCGATTTCGTGGTTGCTGTCGTGAACGTTGAAAACGCTGATGACCAACAGACCCAGGAACAGCAGGCCAAGGATCAGCGTGAGGGTGCGCCGGCGGATCGAACTCATCGACGCTCCTCCACCAGGTAACCGACACCCCGGATGGTGCGGATCAGGTCGGTGGAGAATTTCTTGCGCAAGTGGTGAATGTGCACTTCCAGGGTGTTGCTCTCGGCCTCCTCGCTCCAGCCGTAGAGCAACTGCATCAGATGATCGCGGGTCATGACCCGGCCAGGCGGCGAGAGCAGTTCATGGAGCAGTTGATACTCCTTGGGCGTCAATGCCACTGGCTTGCCCTGATAACTGACTTGTTGGGCACCGGGGTTCAAGCTGATACCGGCGTGTTCGATCAGCGCCTGTGCCCTGCCTGCGCTGCGGCGCAACAAGGCCCGTAGTCGCGCCTTGAGCTCCGCCAGGTCGAAGGGCTTGATCAGGTAGTCGTCGGCACCGGCATCCAGCCCGGCAATGCGGTCTTCGGTGGCATCCCGGGCGGTAAGGACCAGCACGGGCAGGTTCGAACCGCCATCACGCAAGCGACGCAGCACTTGCAGGCCATCCATCCGTGGCAGGCCCAAGTCCAGCACTGCCAGGTCAAAGGCTTCGCTTTGCAACGAATGCAAGGCGCTGCTGCCGTCCTGCAACCAATCCACGGTGTACCCTTCGCGGCCCAGGGCCTGGCGGATGCCGTCCCCCAGGGCCACGTCATCCTCGATCAGCAATAGACGCACGCACACTCCGTCAGTCGAGTTTCTTGTTCACGTCCACCAGCAACGCTTCGATCTCCTTGCGGCGCCCGGCGTCGGCGCTTTCCCGACCGGGCCGGGGCGCGGCCTGCAAGGCTTTTTGCAGGGCCGTCCTGGCTTCAGCGTAGCGCTTCTGGCGGTAGAGGTGGTCGCCCCAGAAGTACAAGCTGTCGATGCCATTCGGGTTCAGTTGCAACGCTTGGGTGAGCAACTGCTCGGCCTTGTCCGAATCGCCGAAACCCAGCGGCCAGCCCGGTACCCGGTCATAGAGCGCGCCAAGGCTGGTGTAGGCCGAACCTTGCAGGGCTTTGGGGTCCAGCGTCAAGGCGGTTTCCAGGTCACCTTTGGCCTCCTTGACCTTGCTCAACGCGCCGATCCCGCCCTTGGCGCCGGCCCAACTGCTGTTGACGATGCCGGACCAGATCCACGCCTCGGCCACTGACTGTCGTTCCTGTTTGAACGTCGATGCCTGGGCTGCCAGCTTCTCGAAAGCCTCGGCGCGTTGCCCTTCGGGCAGTTCGTACTGGATGTGTGCCCAGCTTTGCTGGATGGCCGCGAGGCGCTGCTGGTCTGCGTTATCCAATGCCCAGGCACCTTGACTCAAGGCGCCGAACAGGACACAGGCGAGGATTTTTTTCATGGCTTGAGATGCTCGTTTTCGGGTTTATGACTCAGGCGGCGGACCAGCGGCAATTGCTTGCGCAGGCCGCGGTCCACCAGATTGGGCAGCAGGCTGTTGAGGCCGACGAAAAAACGTTCGGGCCAGCCCAGGTACAGTTCCCGGCGGTCGCCAATGATGGCGTGGATCACCGCCGACGCGACGGTCTGCGGATCGTCGACATTGGCCTTGAGCGCCTGGTTGAGGGCGTCGGCTGCCGGGCTGTTCATCGATGTGCGCGTGGCCCGGGGCGCCACGTAGAGCACACCGACGCGGGTGTCCGCCAGCTCGCGGCGCAGTGCCTCGGAAAACCCACGCAAGGCAAACTTACTGGCGCAGTAACTGGCGTAGCCGGGATAGCCGATCGAACCGTAGGTCGAGCCGACATTGACCACCATGGCGCTGTCAGCCTGTTCGAGCAGCGGCAGCAACAGTTTAGTCAGGCAAATCGGCGCACTGACATTCACCGCCAGCATGGCGTTGATTTCGCTGTCATCCAGCTGTTCGAGCATGGCGAAGTGGTTCACACCCGCGGCATTGATCAGCAGGTTGATGCCTCCGAACGCTTCGGCGGCGGCCAGGACCTTGCGCCGTTCCGTCGCGACGGTCAGGTCGGCGCCCACCCAGCACAACTGCTGCGGGTAACGCTCCATCAATGGCAGCAACGCCTCACGATGCCTGGCCACGGCCAGCACCCGCGCACCACTGGCGCACAGGGCGTCGGCGATGGCCTGGCCGATCCCGCCGCTGGCGCCCGTCAGCACCACGCGAGCATCACACAGGCGCATGTTCATGCCCCCCATCACGGGGCAGGCCCCGGAACATGTCGGTGTACAGTCCGTACACCACTTTGGAGGCGTAGATCACCGCAGCCTGGTCCGCCGGATCATCGAGCCGGTTCATCAAGCTGCGGTAGGTCTGCATGTGCTCGATGTCCAGGGACCCGTGGGAACTCAGGTAGCTGAACGCAGTGGCGGGCAGTTCCAGGCGCTGGCGAATGCTCTCGGCCGCATGGGTCGCGAGGGCGATGCTGGTGCCTTCGAGCACATTGACCATGCCGAACAACCCCACCGGGTTACCCCGGGCAATCAGGTCGTAGAGGTAGCTGACCATCAGTTCGATAGGCAGCGCGGGTTGGCCGTTGCGCACTGCTTCCTTGTCACCACCGCAGGCGGCGATGTCATCGAGCACCCATTGCTCGTGACCGTATTCTTCCTCGATGTACTCGCACACGGCCTTGCGCAACCATTCCAGGTGCGCGGGTAGGCGCGCGCCACAGGCCATCATCAACGGTACGGTGTGGCGCACGTGGTAATAGGCTTGGGTCAGGAAACCCCGATAGCTGGTCAGGCTGACCTGGCCTGCGAGGGCATCGCGGATGATCGGCAGGTTGAACAACGCCTGGCGTTCTTGCTGGGTGGCTTCTTGCAAGGTGTCGAAAAAACTCATGATGGGGATTCCTCAGACAGAACAGGTTCGGTAAGCAGCGCCCGGTAATGCTCGAGGATGGCCTCGCGGCGTGGTCGGCCGTTGGCAGTGAGCATGCCGTTGGCGGCGCTGAAGGGTTGCTCCAGGCGCGTCCAGCGATGGATCCGGGCGTAATCGGGGAGCGCGGCGTTGGCCTTGGCCACGGCCAGTTCCAGCGTCTGGTCGGAGCATTCGGGCCGGATCGGCCAGAGCAATGCATGGTTCAGTGGCAGGGCTTCGCCGTAGACAAAGGCCTGGGCGATCTCGCCGCCCTGGGTGAGCTCGGCTTCCACCCATTCGGGACTGACGTTGCGTCCGAAACTGGTCACGAACTGGTGCTTCTTGCGACCGCGCAAGTAAAGAAAACCCTCGGCATCGAACTCGCCCAGGTCGCCGCTGGGCCACCACGGGCCCTGGTGCGGTGGCTCGCCGAGGTAACCGAGCAAGGTCGAGCCCTTGATCAGCACTTCACCGTCGTCGGCCAGGCGCACCTCCACATGGGGCAACGGCCGGCCAACACTGCCGGCACGCTGGGCCTGCGGTCGATTGAGGCACACCACCGAGGCGCACTCCGACAGCCCATAACCTTCAAACACCGGCAGGCCCAGGCGCTGGGCCCGTTGCAGCAATTCCTGGGAGGTCCGCGCACCGCCCACCGCGGCAAACCGCAGGGTACGTGGGTCGAACGCCTGCTGTTCGGTCGCCATGACCAGCATCAACAGCAACTGCGGTACCAGAATCAGACTCTGCGGCCGACGCGCGGCCAGGCAGCCGAACAGGCGCGCCGGGTCGATTCCGCTGGCGCCCTGGATACCGAGGGTCTTCTGGCTCGGCAGGCTGAGCATCGCGCCGGCATACAGTGCCGCGTAGCAACCGAGGTTCTCCAGCAGGATCGCCAGGGGCAACAAGGCCAAGTGATGTCCGGGCGCGACCGGGCGGCTGGCCTGCTCCAGTTCGTAGGCCACCCGCAGCAGGCTGTCGGCGCTCAGGCACACGCCCTTCGGCGTGCCGGTGGTGCCGGAGGTGAAGGTCAGCTTGGCGGTGCCGGGCAGCAGGCGGCCCGGCTCGTCGAAGTCTCGCCGCCAGAACGCCCCGTTGCGCTGATAGCCGGCGGCTTGCAACTCGGTGTCGAACACCGGCTCGGCAAGCACGCGCTCGGCCTGGCTCTGCTCCAGGCAGTGACGGCGCTGGGCCGGGCTGAAAAACGCCGGGAGGATGACGCAGCACACGCCTTCGAACAGCGCGGCGAGGTCCCAGAGCATCGCTTCGATGCCATTGTCCAGGGCCAGGGCCAGGACGCCGATGTGTTCGTCGCGTAGACGTTGCTGACGCAGTTCCACTTCGGTGCAGAGCGTGGCGTAGTCCATCTGCGAATCGTCGCCCCACAGCGCGACAGCGTGTCCCTGGCGCCGGGCATGTTCGTGCAGGGTACGTTTGAATCGCTGCATTTCAGGCGACATGACTGGTCTCCCCCAGCGTGGCTGGCAATCCCAGGCGGGAGAACAGGCCGGTGTTGCGCAAATGGATGAAGCCGGCGCGAATGTTGCCAACGTGGACCCACGGCTGGCTCTCGTAATAACGGCCCCAGAGGTGGCGGTCTTCCCCCAGGCGCTGCGGGTCGGCCGGACACAGGGTTACCGGCTTTAGCCCCAGGCGATGGAAGCTGTTGACCAGCCCGACGTTGCCGGTGAAGGCCACCCACTCCAGGCCGCCCATGGCCAACAGGTAAGTGATCGCAATGATGCTCAATCGGGCACTGCCGGTGTCGCTGGCGGCCAGGTTGCCGACCTCCACAATGCCCTCGCGGTCCACCGGGCGATCGGCGGCGGCGTTTACCAACGACTCGATGGGCTCATCCAGATAGCGCTCCAGGAACAGCGGCCCCTGCGTGGCGAGGCGCACCCCAGCCACGGCACAGAGCCGCCCCTGGGCATCGTCGAGCCCGAACAGCTCGGGCATGAAGTGCCGGATGTCAGCGCCGTGGACATGGCGGAAACGCTGTCGAATAAAGGCTTCGAATTCGGCCCGTCGCGCCTGTTCCGGCAGGGCCTGGTGCAGATGGCGGACGGCTTGGCCGGCCTCGCCGAAGGCCAGCGGCAGGTGGATGTTCCAGTCAAAATCGGCCATGGATAAACCTTCTCCCTCAAGCGGTTGGGAGAAGTATCGGGAGCGTTTCTTAACGAAACCTGAAGGTGGAAAGTTTTGTCACGCCCGACAAATAGTCCGATCTAACCTGGCTGCCCTTGCTCGCTCTTCCGTAGTACAGTAGGCAAAACCCGATAAATATCCATTTTGAGATAACCTCAAGTGCCAGGCTCCAACATGGCCCCGCACTCCCCATCACCCTTCTGCCGCGGCGGTAACTGCATGATCGACATCACCGAAGTTTCCATCGCCCACCTGCGGGCGGCACTCGAATCCGGCCAGGCTACCGCCGTCGAGCTGGTCCAGGCCTATCTTGCCCGGATCGATGCCTACGACGGCCCCGATACCGCTACCGCCCTCAATGCGGTGGTGGTGCGCAATCCCGATGCACTGAAGGAGGCCCAGGCTTCCGACGCCCGTCGGGCCAGCGGCCAGACCCTGGGACCACTCGATGGCATTCCCTACACGGCCAAGGACAGTTACCTGGTCAAGGGACTCACCGCCGCGTCCGGCAGCCCGGCGTTCAAGGACCTGGTTGCCTATTGCGATGCGTTCACCATCGAACGGCTTCGCGGCGCCGGGGCGATCTGCCTGGGCAAGACCAACATGCCGCCCATGGCGAACGGCGGCATGCAGCGCGGGGTGTATGGCCGGGCCGAGAGCCCGTACAACGCCGATTACCTCACCGCCCCTTTCGCTTCGGGCTCCTCGAACGGTGCCGGAACCGCCACCGCCGCCAGTTTCGCCGCCTTCGGCCTAGCCGAGGAAACCTGGTCGAGCGGACGCGGCCCGGCCTCGAACAATGGCCTGTGCGCCTACACGCCGTCGCGCGGAGTGATCTCGGTGCGCGGCAACTGGCCGCTGACGCCGACGATGGACGTGGTCGTGCCCTACGCCAGGACCATGGCGGACTTGCTTGAAGTGCTGGATGTGGTGGTCGCGCCGGATCCCGACACCCGGGGCGACCTCTGGCGCCTGCAACCCTGGGTGCCGATCCCGAGCGTCGACTCGGTCCGCCCGGCCTCCTACCCAAGCCTTGCCGCCAACGCCAGCGCTCTGGCGGGCGTGCGGTTCGGCGTCCCGCGCATGTACATCAACGCCGACGCCGAGGCGGGCACGTCCGAAGCACCGGGCATCGGCGGCCCGACCGGCCAGCGCATCGTCACCCGCGACTCGGTGATCGACCTCTGGAAAAACGCCCGCAAGGCCCTTGAAGCCTGTGGCGCCGAAGTGGTCGAGGTGGATTTCCCACTGGTGTCCAACTGCGAGGGCGATCGCCCCGGTGCGCCGACGGTGTTCACCCGCGGCCTGGTTTCCAAGGAGTTCCTGCACCATGAGCTGTGGGACCTGTCGGCCTGGGCGTTCGATGATTTCCTGCGGGCCAATGGTGATCCGAAGTTGAATCGCCTGGCGGATGTCGATGGGCCGCTGATCTTCCCCCACGACCCCGGCACCCTGCCCAACCGCGAGGACGATCTGGCGGCCGGCATGGACGAATACGTGAAAATGGCCCAGCGTGGCATCACGCCGTGGGACCAGATCGCCACCCTGCCGGACGGACTGCGCGGCCTCGAAGAAACCCGGCGTATCGACCTGGAGCAATGGATGGATCGGCTCGACCTCGATGCGGTGATCTTCCCGACCGTGGCCGACGTCGGGCCAGCGGATGCGGATATCAATCCGGTGTCCGCCGACATCGCCTGGAGCAATGGCGTCTGGGTCGCCAACGGCAACCTCGCCATCCGCCACCTCGGCGTCCCGACCGTCACCGTCCCGATGGGCGTCATGGCGGACATCGGCATGCCGGTCGGGCTGACGTTTGCCGGGCGAGCCTACGATGACTCGAACCTGCTGCGGCTGGCCTCTGCATTCGAATCGACAGGTTCCAAGCGCCGGGTTCCGCCACGGACGCCGCCCCTGTCGGCCTGACATCCTCAGTTCCCTGTGGGAGCAAAGCTTGCTCGCGATAGCGGTGACTGAGTTGATGATGATATCGACTGTACCGCCGTCATCGCGAGCAAGCTTTGCTCCCACAGCGGGTGCTCACAGATGGCCTGCGCCTGCTCGGCCACAAATGCGCTGCAACGGGAGCGTAACCAGCGTTCCCCCGAATCATCGTGCGAAGCCCCCCGCCACACCATGGACAGCTCGTGTTCGGGCAAGCGGATCGGCGCCGGCTCTGCGCGCAAGCCCGTGGTGACCGCCATCGCCCGGGCGACGTAGTCCGGAACGATGGCGATCATGTCGCTGTGGGCCAGCAACACCGGCAAGGCGCTGAATTGCGGCACGGTCAACACGACCCGACGCTGGCGCCCCATCAGCCCTAGCGCGCGGTCCGAGTCATCCATCACATTGCCCATGGACGACACCACTGCGTGGGGCCGGTCGCAGAATTGGTCCAGGTTCAACACGCCAGGTTGCGCGTCGGCGCGCAACAGCATCGGCCGAATGGCGCGCAAGACCTTGCGCCGGGCGTTGGCCGGCAGTTCCTGGGTGTCACTGATTCCCAGGGAGATTTCACCGCAGGCCAAGAGCTGCGACATCTGCCACTGATCGGCCCGGCGCACCACCAGCGTCGTGCCCGGTGCCTCGACCCGCAGGCGTCGCAACAGGTCCGGTAACAAGGCATATTCGACATCGTCGGAAAGCCCGATATGAAAGGTCGCCTCGCTGGTGCCGGGGTCGAACGCCTGGCAACGGCTCAAGGCCGCAGCGATGCCATCCAGTGCCGGAGACAGGTTGGAGAAAATTTCCTGGGCCCGGGACGTCGGCTCCATCAGCCGACCCGCGCGAATGAACAACGGGTCATCGAACATCAACCGCAGGCGCGCCAGGGCGCTGCTGATGGTCGGCTGGCCGAGAAAGAGCTTCTCGCTGACGCGCGTGACATTGCGCTCATGCATCAAGGTTTCGAAGACCACCAGCAGATTGATGTCAGCACGACGCAGGTCATTTCTGTTCATCATAATAGCCGCCCCAGGCGCCAGGCCATTGAGTCAGGAAGGGATAGACGTGGTGAATGAAGATTATTCCCGCCACTGGCCGACGTCTGTCGTACGTGGGGACACCCAGCTCACGCTTTAGGCAGGTTCATTGATACTTCGGTATAGATCACCCGCGCCTACGGCTCTTCCAGATAACGGGTCACGCCGACATGGAACAGCGGAATCCGCGACCAATCCTCACGACGGTTGACCAGGGTTTCACCCGAGCCCATCGAGACTTCGAAAGACAGCGCGCCCTCGTGCAGCTCTCCGTCCCGCCCGACCTTGCCGATCGAATCCCAACCGCAGCAATAGAAACCAAGAGCAGGCAGGTGGGCGACCTTAATGAAATAACCCTCCACCGCCGCCGCGTACCGGCCTTCGACCTGATAGTCGGCGACAAGGGCCTTGAGCCCATAGAGCACGTCCGCCCGGCAACCGACGAACTCCAGATGCGGTGGTTTGTGCTGGAGATCGAGCAGCAGGTCGCCGCACGCGGGGCCACCCTCGGACCCTGCATGGACAGCCGCTGAGGCGTTATCGCGCGGCGCAGCGAGGCCGGCGCTTGAGAATGACAGCGCGATGAACGTTGCGACAATGAGCTGTGCCAGGGTCAAAATCTGTCTCGATCCATCCAGGTCCGATGATTATCATGATGGCAGAATCCGCCTCACCGGCGAAGTGCCCCCTGGTACTTCGTTCGAGTCCGCGTTGCCACCTTTTGCTTGCGCCTATTTGCCCGGAACCACCAATGACGCCCGATCACTCTACGGACATCAATCACGAACCTGTCGTCTACGTCGTGGATGATGACGCGCCGTTGCGCGAAGCCCTCGGCAGCCTCTTGCGCTCCATTGGCCTGCGAGCCGAGTTGTTCGGCTCGGTTGCCCAGTTCATGCAACACCCACGCGCAGGCGGGCCCAGTTGCCTGGTGCTGGATGTACGACTACAGGGCGCCAGCGGCCTGGAACTCCAGCAGACACTGGCAACGGCCAATATCCAGTTGCCCATCGTGTTCATCACCGGTCACGGTGACATCGCCATGACGGTGCGGGCGATGAAGGCCGGGGCGGTGGACTTCCTGACCAAGCCGTTCCGCGAGCAGGACCTGATCGACGCCGTGTCCGCCGCCCTTGCGCAAGACCGTGTGCGCCGCGAATCCGAGCACAGTCGCCAGCAACTCCATGGCCGCTACGCGACCCTGAGCAACCGCGAACAACAGGTCATGGCGCTGGCCGTATCAGGCTTGATGAACAAACAGATCGCCGGGGAAATCGGCCTGAGCGAAATCACGGTCAAGATTCATCGCGGCCAGGCCATGCGCAAGATGTGCGCACGTTCGTTTGCCGACCTGGTGCGGATGGCGCAGGCGTTGGACATCAGCCTCGCCAAGTGAGCGTTCATACCCACGTATACTAGGCGTGACCAGGGGACAGCGTATCTTGCGGGAGCACAGACGCCCGCCATGGCTACCTGACATCACCCAGGTATGAAAATGTCCCACACCGCAATTATTTCCGTTGTCGATGACGATGAGTTCGTTCGAATGGCCCTCGACGGGCTGCTGCGCGCCAACGGCTACACCGTCCGGACGTATGCCAGTGCCCTGGACTTCCTGTCTTGCACTCGCGCCGAACAGGCCTGCTGCCTGATCTCGGACATCACGATGCCCGGCATGAGCGGCATCCAGATGTACAACGAACTGGCTGCCCGAGGCGTTCATATCCCGGTGATTTTCATCACGGGATACCCCGGCGTACCACCCCGTGTCGACGCGGCCGCCACCGAGCCGGTGGCTTTTTTTTCCAAACCGTTTGACTGCGCGCAACTGATCGCCTGCATCGAATCAGTGATCGATCGCCCGGCCTGACGCCGCCCTCCCCATCGGCCCGCTTTTCATACCTTGGTATAGAAGCTTCATACCCAGACATGCCCGCGCTGACCTTATGTAGAAGTGTTGGATGAAGCCCCCACGCATACCATTTCCTACAGCGAACCGAAGCTAACGCCATTGAAGTCACGCACTTTGGCCACTTCGCGACACGCTCACGCTGAAACAGCTGAACATTCAACGTATCGATTTTGTCTTCGGGAGCACATCATGAAACAACATATTCTGATTGTCGGCGCTGGGTTCGGTGGGATCTGGAGTGCGCTGAGCGCCGCCCGCCTGCTGGACCAACATAATCGCAATGACGTGCAGATCAGCGTCCTGGCCCCCCAGGCGCAATTGCGCATCCGCCCACGCTTCTACGAGCCGGACGTGCACACCATGCAGGCGCCGCTGGACGAGTTGTTCAACGCCGTCGGCGTGAATTTCGTGCAGGGGTTTGCCGAGAGCATCGATGCCGACCTCAAGCAAGTGCGCTACAGCGACGCCTCAGGGGCCCGAGGCTCACTGAGCTACGACCGGCTGGTACTGGCGGCGGGCAGCAAACTGACGCGCCCGGACCTGGTCGGCCTGAGCGAGCACACCTTCGACGTCGATGAAATCGAACAGGCAACGCGCCTCGAAGCCCACCTCAAATCCCTCAAGGACCTGCCGGACAGCCCGGCTCGCAACACCGTGGTGGTGGCCGGCGGTGGCTTTACCGGGATCGAGACCGCGACCGAGATGCCCGCCCGCCTGCGCGCCGTCCTGGGCAATGATGCGAAAATCCGGGTCATCGTTGTGGATCGCGGACCGCAGATCGGCGCATCGCTGGGGGTCGGTATCCGTCCGGCCCTTATCGAAGCCTCCGATCACCTGGGTATCGAGTGGATCCTCAATGCCTCGGTCGACTCAGTGGACGCCGGCGGCGTCACCCTGTCGGACGGCCAGCGCATCGAATCCAACACCGTGATCTGGACCGTGGGTTTTTCCGCCAGTCCATTGACCCAGCACGTGCCGGGTACCCGTGATCGCCTCGGACGCCTGCACGTCGATGGCACACTGAAGGTACAAGGGCAAAACCACATCTTCGCTGCCGGCGATGTGGCCTACGCCGCCACCGACACCTTGGGCAACTATGCGGCGATGTCCTGCCAGCACGCCATTGCCCTGGGACGCTACGCCGGCAACAACGTCGCCGCCGACCTGCTGGGCGTGGCGCCGATGACCTACAGCCAGCCCAAATACGTGACCTGCCTGGACCTGGGCGCCTGGGGCGCGGTGTACACCGAAGGTTGGGATCGCCAGCTCAAACTGGTGGGCCAGGAAGCCAAGAGCCTCAAGAACCAGATCAACTCGATCTGGATCTACCCACCCGCCGCCGACCGCGCGGCAGCCCTGGCAGCGGCCGACCCGTCGATTCCGGTGGCGTGATTTCATTTCCCAACCCCGGCCAGATCCCTCCTTTCTGAGTCGGTCTTTCCCAGACACCCGCCATTGATGGTTAGGCGGGTGTTTTTCTTCTCGCCCAACCCAGCCTGCGATCAACCTGGCCCCCTTGTGGAAGCGGGCTTGCTCACGATAGCAATGGGTCAGCTTATGTCAAACAGCCCGACCCGACGACGCCTGCTCAATCAACGCACCGACCCCATCCATCAGGAACGTGCAGGCGGCAGTATCTACCAGACGTCCGTGCTCTATCTTTCCGGCCACCCCGCCAATGACAATCTGCGGGTAGACCACCATCGTCGCCTGGATCGCCCAGAGTGTTTCATTGAGCTGCTGATGCGCCCGTACCCCGCCGGTAAATGCAGGCGAGGCGGTGAAACACAGCACCGGTCGCCCACTCACGACCGACTTCCCGTGGGGACGTGACAACCAGTCCAAGGCATTTTTCAGCACGCCCGACATTCCGTGGTTGTACTCCGGTGAACCGATCAGGATTCCGTCGGCCTGCGCTACGGCCGCGCGCAGGCCGACCACCGCCAGTGGGGCGTGCACACCGTCGTGGTCCTCGTTGTAGGGCGGGATGTGTTCCAGCCCATGAAGCGTCAGTCGAACCGGTCCGGCCAGCCGTTCAGCCACCGTATTCAGGATCGCCGTATGGGCCGACTGCTGACGCAGGCTGCCCGACAGGCCGAGGAGATTGATCGTCGAGGTCATCTAGAGGCTCACCGTCTGCGGTTTGGGTTTGAGAAGGAAATGGGCCAGCGCGGGCACCAGGATCAGCGCCCCTACCATGTTCCAGATGAACATGAATCCCAGCAGGATGCCCATGTCGGCCTGGAACTTGATCGGCGACAGCACCCAGGTGGTCACGGCCACACCCAGGGTGATCCCGGTCATCACCACGACCTTTCCGGTCGACAGCAGGGCCAGGTAATAGGCATTCGACAGGCTGGCGCCACTGCGCAGATGGGCGAGTGTCACGCTGAGGATATACAGCGCATAGTCCACGCCGATACCCACGCCCAAGGCGATCACCGGTAGGGTCGCGACCTTGACGCCAATGTTGAGCCCGACCATCAGGGCCTCACACAGTACGGAGGTCAGCATCAATGGCAACACTGTGCACACCACCGCACGCCAGGACCTGAACGTGATGAAGCACAGGGCAATGACCGCCGCGTACACCATGAACAGCATCTGCACGTTCGAGCGCTTCACGACGATATTGGTGGCTGCCTCGATTCCGGCGTTACCCGCCGCGTTCAAGAACTGGATCTGATCGTTGTCATGGGTCGCCGCGAACTGTTCAACGGCCTGTACCACACGGGTCAGGGTGTCGGCCTTGTGATCGGAGAGATAGACATATACGGTCAGCAGGTCACAGTTCTGGTTGAACAGCTCCCGTGGTGCACGGGTGATGATCGCGTTCAACAGCCCCTGGTTACGCGGTATCTCATACCAGGTCATGCTGCCTTCGTTCATGCCGGCGGCGGCCTGCTTGCTGAGGGCTGCCAGGGAGGTGGTGGACACCACTCCCGGCAATTGCTGGAGCTGTGCTTCCAGTGCATCGACCGAAACCAGTGTCTGGTAGTTGGCGCAATAGTACTGGGGCGTCTTTACCATCACCACATACTTGTCACTGCTGGCGGAAAAGCTGCTGACCATGAAGCGGTTGTCGGTGTTGTAGCGCGACTCGGGACGTAGCTCCGGCGCGCCGGGGTTCAGATCGCCGATCTTGACCTGAAGGCTGACTGCAAACCCCGCCGCCCCCAGCAGCACCGCGACGATGATTGCGCCACTGGCCCATTTGCGCTCGGTGAAGCGGTCCAGGAAGGCCCAGAACGGATGCCGGGCGTGACCGGCGTCCAGCCTCGAAAACCGCTCATTGGTCGCCTCCCGCTGGGCCGCCACCTTGCTGACGCCGGTGTAGGACAGCAGGATCGGCAACAAAATCAGATTGGTGAAAATCAGCGCCAGCACACCGAGGGTGGCAGTGATGGCCAGATCCTGGATCACCGGGATCTTGATGATCATCAGCACCGCAAATCCCACCGCGTCGGCCACCAGCGCCATCAACCCGGTCAGAAACAGTCGGCGGAAGGTAAAACGTGCCGCAACCAGCTTGTTCGCACCACGTCCGATGTCCTGCATGATGCCGTTCATCTTCTGCGCACCGTGGCTCAGACCGATGGCGAACACCAGGAACGGGACCAGGATCGAATAGGGATCCAGGTCAAACCCCAGGGTAGGCAGCAGGCCCAGCAACCAGACCACGGCAATGATCGAACACAACAGCACCAGCACCGTGCTGCGCACGCAGCGGGTGTACCAGAACAGCACCAGCCCGCAGATCACCAGGGTAGCGGCGAAGAACAGCTGCATCTGACGCATGCCATCGATCAGGTCGCCCACAACCTTGGCGAAACCGGTGATGTGGACCCGAATGTTATAGGTTTCGTATTTGGTCCGGATCTGTTCAAGCTGGTTGGACAGTGCGTTGTAATCCAGGGGTTTGCCGTCCTCCGAGGTACTTTCCTGAAGCGGTAGCAGCACAATGCTGGACTTGAAATTGGCAGCCACCAGTCGACCGACTTCACCCGATCTTTCGACGTTCTGTCGCACCTGTTCGAGGCTGCGAACCGAACCGTCGTAATCATCGGGAATCACCGGGCCGCCGTCGAAGCCTTGCTCGGTCACCCCAATCCAACGCGTCGCCGGGGTCCAGAGGGATTTCATGTAGGAACGATCGACCCCCGGCAGCAGGAACACTTCGTCGTTGATCTTCTTGACCGTCTCCAGGTAGCCCGCGTCGAAAATGCTGCCTTGCCGAGCCTCGACTGCAATCCGCAAGGTATTGCCGCCCTCCCCCAACTGACCACGATTCTTCAGGTAGTTCTGTACATAGGGATGATCCGTGGGGATCATTTTTTCGAATGCGGCATTGAGCTTCAGGCCCAGCGCCTGATAGCCAAGCACCAGGCTGAGCAGCACACAGACGGCCAGGACGATACTGCGATGATTGAACAACAACCGTTCGACCAGGGTACCGGAGGCAGGGTCAAACGGTGCCGATGCAAGTGCGGGCTGGTGTTCGGCAGAGCGAGTAAAACTGTTCATTGTTGCGGCTCCGACGGTTCCACTTGAATAGGTGACGACAGCATGCCCCGCGAACTGCTGATGATGAGCTCACCATTCGCCGCTTGCGCCATGCCCGTGAAGTAACCTGGTTGAGGTATTGGCAGCGTGACCGCTTTGTCATGGCCGTCGGCAAAGCGCAGCACCCTGCCCGATTCGTCCGCCAACAGAACCGAGTCATTCTCCAAGCGCAAACCGCTGGTCAGTGTCACTGGTTCCAGGGTATCGAGACGCTGCCAGGTATCGCCGCGATCTCGCGATTCAAATGCGTTGCCCCGCAGCCCGAACATCAGCAGCGCATGTTTCGCGCTGGCCTGCAGCCCGAAAATGGTGCCCTCATAGGGCGAGGTCAGCGGCTCGAAGGTCCGCCCGTCATCGCTTGAGCGCAGCAAGACCCCTTGCTCGCCAGCGATAAAGGTATCCGCCCCAACCCGCTGGATGCTGTAGAGGTGCAGCCCGGAGGGGTTGTCGATAGCGGACCGGATCGACTGCCAACTGGCCCCGCCGTCATGGGTGACGAAAGCCAGACCATAGGCACCCACCACCCAACCATTACGTGCGTCGAGGAAAAGCACGTCGAGAAAGGGTTTGTCCGGCCCTTCTTCCACCAACTGCCGCGCCTGTTCCAGACCTTGCGCGGCCTGCTCACCGGTTGCTCCGCTGGCCTGGTCCAGCTCTATCCGGGCCGCCTGGACACCATCGAGCTGCTTCTCCCAGGTCAGGCCGCCATCGCGACTGTGCAGGACTATCCCGGCATGCCCCACCGCCCAACCGAGGTTGGCATCGATGAAGCGGACCTTGACCAGTGTCATGCTGACCGGGGAGCTGACTTGCTTCCAGGTAACGCCGTTGTCCTGGGAGACGATGATGAAGCCTCTTTCGCCAACGGCCACCAAACGTTGCCCCGCACGCGCAACGCTGAGCATGACCGATTGCGTCGCCATTGTGCTGATGATCGCGGGTTGATCCGGCAACTCGCTGGTTTGCGCCACGACTGGAGGACCGTAGAGCGTCGCCATCCCCAGGCTGACAATCAATGCCCGCAAGGGACGTATACAGGAAGTACGCATGTCAGGACCTCGTTGATGCCATTCACGAAAGCGGCGACCAGGCACCGCCCCCAGGAAAACAAATGTATTGGCAAGCTGCTGCGAGGCTCAGCGAACCGATCCGGAGGCCACTGCCGTACCGGTGAAGAAGTTCTCGGCCTTGCGCGGGATGACGCTGTAGGTTTCCCCGTTCAGCCCCTGCACCACGCTGTAGGTCTTGGCCTGCAGGTTGTAGATGACCACCGGTTTGACCACCACTGCGGGGATCGCCGGCACTACGAACGGCAACACCTGGGAGACGCGCCACAGCTTGCCTTCGGCGTCGTAGCCATCCACCAGGGCAATCGTCCAGCTGTCTTCATCGATGAAGAATCGGCGCTTGGGCACCGCATGCCGCTTGCCCGGCGCCACCGTGGCTTCCAGCTCCCAGACACGGTGCAGTTCCCAACGCAACTTGTCCGGATTGAGGTGATTGGCGACAAACACGTCGTCGCGTTTCTCGGCATGGAACTTGTTGTCGTTGTAAGGGATGTACAACTCCTTCTTGCCGACCAGTTTCCAGTCGTAGCGATCCGGGTGACCGATGAAACCGTGCACTTCATCGAAGTAGTTGGCGCCTGATGCCACGAAGTCCGGCGTGTCATAGCCGACGGTCGGCGCACGCCGCACCCGACGTTGTCCCACCAGGTACTGCCAGGCCTGCCGAGGCTCCTCGGCATTGATGCCATCGTGGGTTACCAGCGACTCACCGGCCTTGAACGGTGGTTCGCTCGTCAGGAAACGCAACAGTGCATACTCGCCCGACCATTTATCCACGGCGCCGTCCTTGTAGTAGTACGGATACTGCCAGTTCTCCACGCCACGGCTGGCCAGCGTCCGGGTTCCGTCGCTGTTGCCGATGATGTTGGCGTAGCCCATCTGTATGGATTCGGCTTCGACCCGCAGCAGGAAATTCCAGATGACCTCATTGCCGGTTTTTGGGATCGGGAACGGGATGCCACCGTAGCACCCTTCGACCGACAGGCCGTTGCTGGTGGTCTTGCAACGAGTGGCATTGGCAAAGGTGTTTTGATAGACGCTGTCCGGCGCCGCCGCGCTGCGGTGGGTCGGGTAGACATCGAGATGGAAGGTATCGGGGTATTTGGCCAGCAGGGCCTTGGTGCCCTCACTCAGCTTGTCCGCGTATTGGGCTGCGTTCTTTGCAGTGATCTGCAACACCGGTTTCTCCCCAGGGAACGGATCGGCCGGCACATCACCGAACTTGGCACCAGCGATGTCCTTGGTCAACCCACCGGTCCAGGCCGGGATGGAGCCGTCGGCATTACCGGCTTTTTCAGCGCCCATGGGCGTCAGGGTGGTTTTGAGTTTCGCCGCCTCGTCGGGGTTGACCGCCGCCGAGGCGATACCGATGGACAGGGAGATCGACAGCGTGGACAGCAACAGCAATTTGATTTTTGTCATTATCAGGGCCCGCCTGTTTTTTGCTTAAAAGGTTCGCTGGATCGAGAACGCAACGAAGTCCCGGTCTTTCATGTTTTGCTGATAGGTGAAGGAGTTGGCGGAGTTGATGACCGGTCCGGCCTCACCGAAGAAATTGGTGTAGCTCAGCGACGCATACCATTGCTTCTTGTAATCGGCCTTGAGGCCCAGGGTCAGGTCACCGCCATGTTCCGGGCCGAACGCCTGGGGTGTCACGGAGGAGCGTCCGGACGGGTTGTAGCCGACAGTGATCGGCGTCTGCACATCGACGCCAGGGAAGACCTGGAAGTACTGCGGTTCAAAGGTGAAGCGCAGGGCGAACGCATCGCGCGTCGTATTCGGATCCAGTTGGTCGGCGTTCTTGGTGACACTCAGGCGCCGATTGAACGCCAGCTCACCCACCAGCGACGCACCGTCCCACAGGGCCGAGCCGCCATAGACATTGATCATCGACACCTGGGCATGCCAGGACCGGCCAATGGGATATGCCGGGTTGGAATCGTTGTCCGCATCCATTCCGGTAATGATCGTTCCACCCACTCCCGCCAGCGGCGTATCGAGCCGGATCGAGGTTTCGCCAGCGATGTTGCTCTCGCCCACCTGGGTGCTGAAGCTGGCGCCGAAAACCTTGATGTCCTCGGGGTAGACATTAATGAACGAATCGTCGGCACCCGGTACCAGCGCGGACGGACGGAAGTAGAACACCGGGGTCTTCTCGTGATACTTCGCGGCATAGAAACCGAATTCCCAGTCTTCGAGAGCGAACTTCAACTGAGCGCCGAATTGCCCGGAATCCCGTGCATCCTTGTCCTTGCCGTGATGCAGTACGCCGGTAGGAAAGAACACCTGCTCCCCACCTTCACCGACAAAGTCCGCACCACTGAAGTAGCTGCCCGCCGCGGGCAAACGGGTCTTGTTCCATTCGAACTGGTAGTAGGCACCCACGCTCACCGTGTCGTTCAACTGCCAGTTGCCCGACACTTGCTTGGTGGGCATCAGGATTTCCTTGAACTGCGAGCCCGGTACCGATTGCAGCTTGACCAGGTCGACGGTGGACTGGGCATTGGCAATTCCGTTGGCACCGAAGAACAGGCTTTCGCCATAGATCTGCGTGAACTGGCCGAGCCGCCCGGACAACGTGGTGGTGCCAATGTCCCTTGAGCCATAGACAAAGGCATCGAGGATCTCGGTTTTCTGACCGTGGAGCCGGCGAGTGTCGCTGGTGAACTCGTCGTGATCGACGCTCACGGCGTTGGCGGTGCCCGGCGAATCGTTGTCGTTGTGCTGGTTGTAGACGCTGTCGTACCAGGACGCCGCGCTGAGGCGCGCACCGACGTCTTTGTACTTGATATCGAGCTCGGACAGGATATCCAGGCGATTGGAAATGAGGCCGCGGTCGAAATTGCGGTCGCCATCGTCCAGGTTGGGGTTGCTGTTGGAGGTTCCGGGCCCCGCGGCCACCTTGTGGTCTAGTTTGTTCACGCGCCACGCGTTGCTGTATTTGATCGTGTTGTCCCAGGTCGCCGAAAGATCCGGGTTGCCTGTGTCGATCTGAAAGGCATGTACCTGCGTCGAGAGGCTCAGCATTACCGTTGCGCTGACGGCGCAGGCAAGGCCGGACACCGGCAACGGGCAAAACCGCTGATTGGCTGTTTTCATGAGATGTTCCTGTTTTTTTGTTTTTGTAGAAGGTCATCCATTCACGGCGCTTACCGTGAAGATTGCAGGTACCGCTCCTCCAATTATTATGCGCAAAACATATTTTTCTACACTTAAAAACACTTTGTGCACAAAAACTAATCCTGCACAAATTCAAAGTCAAGGGGATTCAGCCGAGGTATTTGCATCGGCTTCGGGAGGGTTCAAGAGAGAAAGGACCTAAGGGTTCTCTGCTGCCTGAATGATTGAGGAAAAAAATCCGTCGACACGAGACCTTTGCACTAAACTGTTTTTTGCGCATAAAATCCGTTTAATGCAAATTCAGGATGACTCCGACCATGATTCTCCCCCCAGGCACGCCGCTGATTGATGTCGCGTTGACCAAGATGAAGAAAGCGATCGTTTGCTGTGAGCTGGCCCCAGGCGAGAAGCTCAAGGTCGCTGAGCTTTCCAAGACCTACGGGCTCAGCAGCTCGCCGATTCGCGAAGCACTCAATCGGCTGACCCAGGATGGCGTGGTGGAAGCCAGCGATAACAAAGGCTTCAGGGTCGCGCCCATTTCAGCCACTGACTTTCGTGACATCACCCGCATGCGCTGCCTGCTGGAATGCGAGGCGCTGAGTGATGCCATCCAGTACGGTGACGATGAATGGGAAGCGGACGTCCTGGGTGCTTTTCATCGACTGAACCTGATCGAAAAAAAACTCGGCAGCGGTGCGCTGGTGCTCGATGATGAATGGTCGGCCCGCCACAAGGCTTTCCACTTCGCGCTGTTCGCGGCCTGCCCGTCACCGCTGCTGCTGAAGATGATCGACTCGCTGTTTGACCGTGCCGAGCGCTACCGGCGCTTTTCCGCCCAGCAACGCACCACCCAGCGACACAAGGGCAATGAGCACCAGGTGTTGATGGAGGCTGCCTTGGGGCGTGATCGTGAAAAAGCGGTGACCCTGTTGCGCGATCACATCCAGGAAACCCTGGGGCGAATCGTCGAGGCCATCGAGCGCCGGCAAGCCACGCTTCAGTAAGCCGATCCGCCCCTGCTGGAAAGGCCCTTCGCCGCGCACTGCTTTCGTGGACAGTGCGTAGCGCAGGGCCTTTTTTCTTACTAGTGGCCTGTACGGTTAATTCGAGTACTCAAATTCGAGTGCCAGGACTTGTCAGGCAAGGCGCCATGACGAGTCGTAGCCTCGCTACGGCGAGGAATGGCAACGCAGTCCGGCAAGTCCTGGCGCCGAAGTTGAGTAAACGAATTAGCCACACAGGCCACTAGCTCAAGGCCTGGGCAAACCTGATGGTCTCATCGCCACCCTGCTGCTTCGAAGTCTGTTCCGACCGCCTGCCCCAAAGCGCAAGCTCCATCCCCTCGAGCAGTTCCATGGCCCAGGCCACGGTCACCGCACCGCCATACACGTAGTGGTCCGGTCGCACGATCACCACATTGCAACCTCTGCGCTCCAACCACTGAGCCAACAGTCCATCGACTTCCTGGTAATCATCGGCCGTACGCGTCCCGGCCTGCCCCACATCGACCAGCCGTACCACATGAATCGGCAGCCCCTTGAGCGCCTGGCTGCTGCGCAGGCAGCGGAGCAAGGCGCTGGCATCGAACCCCGGCGCAATAACCACGCGAAATGACTGACCGGTAAACTCATCGAGCAAGGCTCGCTTGCCCGTATGATTGATGACCATCGGTTGCGGAAACAACTCGCCGGCCGGTGCGACGTGGGCGATAAAACCTTCGGTCAATCCCGGAATCAGCGACTGGCGGACGATCCCGCCGGGATTTTCCTGCATCTGCTGGATCAACCGCGCATCCCGGAGTGCCGCCCTGTCCTTGTCACGCTCACAGATCACCCCACCAAACTCCTTGGCCGCCATCGTGGTCTGGCGGACATGAGGGACACGTTCAGTCTGGTAGGTATCCAGAAACGCCGGGGCGGCCAGCCCGCCTTTGACCAGCGCCAGTTTCCAGACCAGGTTCAAGGCGTCGCGAATCCCCTGGCACATGCCTTGCGCCAGGAACGGCGGGGTCATATGAGCCGCATCGCCGAGAAAGAACACCCGGTCGGCTCGCCACTGTTCAAGAATCAAGGCATGGAACCGGTACGCCGAGGCTCGCCAGAGCTGGTAATCGCTCTCAGGCAACCAGCGAGCGATCAGCTTCCTGATCGTTTCCGGCTGGGAGATCTCCGACGGCTGCTCATCCGGGTTGATCATGAACTCCCAGCGGCGATGTCGACCGGGACCGACCACAAAAGTGCACGGCCGGGCCAGTTCGCAGAATTGCACATTGGTTTGAGGCAGGTGTTCGCCCGCCCCTTCATTGAGGATGACATCGACCACCAGCCACGGTTCGTCGAACGCCAGGTCTTCCATTTTCAAGCCCAGGCGGCTACGGATCTGGCTGGTGCCGCCGTCACACGCCAGTACATGGGTCGCCGTCACGGTTCGCTCGACGCCATCCTTGCCGCGGATACGCACCGCAGCATTGGCTTCGGCGGCGTCCACCGACAGCACTTCGGAGCCAAGCTCGACGGTGACCGATTCGCAACTGGCTATCCGGGCCCGAAGCGCCCGCTCCACCGGCGGCTGCGAGAAAACATAGTTGGGTGCCCAGCCCAGTGGAAAAGGCGGCTGGGCAGCATCGATACGTTTGATCAACTGCGAACCGGTGGTGCGGTATTCCGAAGGACGGTAAGGCATGACGTGTTCGGCAATGTCATCTGCCAGGCCTATGTTGCCCAGGACACGCATCACTTCATGATCAAAGCCCATGGCCCGCGGGTTGGCGTACACCGTTTCGGACTTGTCCACCACCAGGGCGTCGAGCCCCCACATGCCGGCCAGGTTGGCGCACAGGGCGCCCACCGGTCCCATTCCAACAATGATGACATCGTAGTCCATCGTCTACTCCGCTTCTTGTTCTTGTCGATTGCCGGTTGATCAACGCAGGCATTCATCAACCGGGCTTCATCTGTAGCGAGCGAAACAGGTGCCGGACCTGTTCCCGGCCATGATCAGGCTATGCGAACCCGCTGCTCTTCGATTTTCGCTCGGATGGACGCCATCCATTGTTCGCGGGTCTGGAAGCCCGGGCGGCGAAGGCACATGGCTTCGGTCTGGGCCATGATGACCTCGGTGGGCAGCTCCAGATCGAGCGGCTCCTTGCAGGGTTGGGCTGTATAGAAGGGCGTGTCGACATACATCTCGATCGGGTTGCCTTCAGGGTCCTTGAAATAGATGGACCAGGCATTGCCATGGTCGACCTGTCCAATCCCCTGGATGCCGCTGTTCCTGGCGAACCGGTAGTAGGTTTGCAGATCCTCCAGTGAATTGAGCAGGAACGACAACTGATTGATCGGGTTGAACGGCAGATCGACGGGCTTGCCATCGAACAGCACCACCTGATGATGCACCTCAGGGTTTTGCGTCATGAAGAACAGACGGTGCCCGGTGGACGCCACGCCTTTGTCGCTGACGATGAAGCCCAGGGTGCGACAGTAGAAATCGACCATGTGATCGAGGTCTTCGCAGAACACGCCGGTGTGGGTGAAGTTGATAGTCGGTAATGTGGGCATCTGGAACCTCCGGTTTTTATGATTGTGTAGAGGGCAACACTCAGGCTTCGTCAATCACGCCGTTCGATAGCGTCCCGATCTCAGTGATGACCACTTCGAATACGTCGCCGGGTTTGAGGAAAATCGGTGGCTTTCGCTTGAAACCGATGCCACTTGGCGTACCCGTTGCCAGAATGTCCCCCGGGTTCCAAGGCAAGGCTTTCGACACGTAGGCGATCAGATGCGGAATGTCGAATGCCAGCTCTGAAAGGCTGCCTTCCTGTAATTGTTCACCGTTGAGAACACCACGCACCACCAGCGTACGGTAATCGGAAATCTCCGCCGCTGGAATCAGCCATGGGCCCAGCGCACCGGTTTTCCTGAAGGTCTTGCCCATGCCGTACTGATGGGTGTGAAACTGCCAGTCACGCACGCTGGCGTCGTTGAAGCAGGTGTAGCCCGCTACGTGATCCATGGCATCGGCCGGATCGATATGCGCCCCTCCTTTGCCGATCACCACGGCCAGTTCGGCCTCGAAGTCGAATTGCTCCGACACTTTGGGCCTGACCAGCGGCTCGCCATGGGGAAGCAGGGTCTCGGCGAAACGCTGGAAAATCACCGGGAACTCGCCCACCTTGCGGCCGGCTTCTTCGGCATGGGCGACGTAGTTGATGCCGACGCAGATGACCTTGCCGGGGTTGGGAATGACCGCTTCCAACTGGACACTGGAGAGCGGGTAATCGGCCTGCACGGTTTCCAGCGATTGCCGTGCCTGACTCAGATAAGACGGGTCGGCGAGAAAAGACGCGAGGTCCGGCACCTGCTCGAAACGACGGGTCAGCTCGACCACACCCTCACCAACCAGCACACCGAAGTGAGCCTTTCCTTCTTTACGGTACGAAATCAGCTTCATGTTGTCCCTCCTGTTTTTATGCACAAAAACTAATTTCTTGCACCATACATCATTAAATGCATAATGCAAAACACCACTTCAAAAAATAACGAGCCGCTGAGGCTCACGGTTCCTGGAGGTCAGGCATGTCGCTGGTGATGGTTCGCAAGATCAAGCTGGACATAGAAGAAGTCTTCCACGAGGGTGGACCTCGCTCTCCGCAACCCTTGAGGATTGCAGTCGCTACCGCAGTGGTGGCCAACCCTTATGCGGGCAGATATGTAGAGGACCTGCTGCCGTTCATGCAGCAATTGAGAGGCCTGGGGGCCGAGTTGGCCGAACGGCTGATTGATGCCCTGGGGGGCGTCGATCACGTGCAGGCCTATGGCAAGGGCGCGATTGTCGGCGACGACGGCGAGCTGGAGCATGGCGCGGTCTGGCACGAGGCCGGCGGCTGGGCCATGCGCGAAGCGCTGGGCAACCCGAAGGCCATCGTTCCCGCGGGTAAAACCATCGGCGGCCCTGGCTGCCGGGTGATGATCCCGTTGGGGCACATCCAGGCAGCTTATGTGCGCAGCCACTTCGGCGTGGCCGAGATGACCGTGTGGGACGGCCCTCGTCGTGGCGAAATTGCCTTTGGCCTGGCCATGGCCAGTGGTGGCAGGATCCATGCACGCCTGGGTGGCTTGGCGGCGACGGACGTAAAAGGTGAGGACGGTTTGCGCTAGACCGATTGAAGCAAGGCTCGAAGGTCGCGTTCCACTACAAAAACAAGACAAGTGCTGGAGAACATCATGACGACAAGAACAATGCGCGCCGCACGCCTGTATGAAGGCGGCAAACCCATGGTCATCGAACACCTGCCCGTCCCGCAGATTCGTCCGACCGAGGTACTGGTCAGGATCAAGGCCTGCGGGATCGTGCCGAACCTGCACAACATCCTGACCAACTGGGTCAAATGGTTTCCCCATAATCCGCTGCCGAAATTGCCGGCCACGTTCGGCCTGGACCCTACCGGGATCATCGAGGCGGTCGGTCCCCAGGTGTATGACTTCAAGGTCGGTGACCGGGTCTATGTGAATCCGGGACGCCACTGTGGCTCCTGCCGGGCCTGTCGCTCGGGCAACACCATCGCCTGCACCGCCTACACCTTCAACGGCTACTTCGGTTTCACCCCGAAAAGCCCACGGATGTTCGAAGACTACCCCTACGGCGGCCTGTGCGAATACATCCCGGCTCCGCAATACAGCCTGGTCAAACTGCCAGACAATCTCAGCTTCGAGACCGCCGCGCGACTGGGCTACCTGGGCACCGCCTACAAGGCGATGATCAAGGCCAACGTCGGCCCCGGCACCACCCTGTTGATCAATGGCATCAGCGGCACCCTCGGCCTGGGTGCCGTCGCCCTGGCCCTCGCCATGGGTGTGCGCAAGATCCTCGGCACCGCCAGGAACCAGGAGCTTTTCCAGCGTGTGAAGGATCTCGCGGCACCGGGCCGGATTGAAATCCATACCCTGGGCACGAAACCAACCCAGCAATGGGTCGATGAGGTCACCCAAGGCGAAGGCGTCGATGTGGTGATCGATGCCCTCGGTCCAGGGGCGCCACATGAGACGCTGACCCAAGCGCTCAAGTCCATCCATCGCGGTGGGCACCTGATCAATATCGGGGCGATCGCCGGCGAAGTACCCATCGATCTGCACTGGATCATGGACAACGATATCCAGATCAGCGGCTCCGCGTGGTTCACCACCGGACAAGGGCAGGACATGACTGACATGGTGGAATCCGGCGTCCTGGATCTTTCCTTCTTCGAGAACACGGCGTTCAGCCTGGAAGCCGTCAACGACGCGATTACCGGTATCGAAAATCGCAACGGTGGCTTCAGCAACTACGTCATCTGCCCTTGAGGCTGATCGGAACCGTCCACGCAACGGCGGGCACCGTGATGCCCGCCCATCGAATTAAAGGAATGTCATGAAGATTCGAAGAGTTGTCACCGGTCTGGACGCCGCGGGCCAATCGGTTTTTATCAGCGATGAAACAGCACCACGCGCGCGTGCCTTCGAGTCGATCCCCGGCCACGCCATGGCACACTTATGGTCCACCGGCACCGTCACCCGATCGTCGAATACGCAACTGGATCCTACGCTTGACTATCCTCCACTGGTTCCTGGACCGGGCGAAACCAGTCTGGCGATCTATGACTTCCCCCCGGACCCGGTCATGCAGAATCCTATCGATATCGGGCAGATGATTGAAGAACTGGGCGGTGCCCTGCCCGGCCTTTTCGAATGCTTCGAGCCCGACCAGCCGGGCATGCATACGACCCCGACCATCGACTACGGCATCCTCCTCGAAGGGGAACTCTGGCTGGAACTGGACAACGGCGAACAGAAACGGATCCTGCCCGGCGACGTGGTCATCCAGCAGGGAACCCGGCACGCCTGGCGTAACAAAAGTGACCGGATTGCCCGTGCGCTGTTTGTGATGATCGGCGCAAAACGCGATTAACGGCTCGTTCCCGGATTTTCAGGGGTTCAATATGACCATGCATTACATCGCAGTGACCGGTGCCGAGACGATGGGCAGCGGCGTTACCCAGGTCTGTGCGACTGCCGACCACCTCCTGTTATTTCCAACTGGCCTTGCAGGGTTTCGCCTACCTGGACGCAGTCCAACAGCAGCAGGTCAGCCAGCAGTACGCCCGGTATGAGAACGCGTTTCTGCGTGTCGTCTTCAGCGATGCCCTGCTTGCCCACTCGTCCTGCGCGGCAGCGGGACATGCTATTAC
Source organism: Pseudomonas citri (assembly GCF_025336485.1). Lineage (GTDB taxonomy): Bacteria > Pseudomonadota > Gammaproteobacteria > Pseudomonadales > Pseudomonadaceae > Aquipseudomonas > Aquipseudomonas citri. The sequence continues at coordinate 50,549 of NZ_JAODAB010000007.1, forward strand.
CCGGTTCCTCAACGGCCTGACGGGTCGGCCGCAGGACCAACCGCTGACTGACGATGCCTGGGTCAGCGTGGTAGAGCGGATGATTGAGTGCTTCGAATCCAGGTTCCTTTGCGCCGACGCACCATCATTCCAATAAACGAATGATCCGCGGCTCGATCAAGCCCTCACTCACCTCAAGCAACGCCAGCGTCACCGGCAACTTGAAACGCCGCCGGCCGGCGCTGCCGGGGTTCAGGTACAAACGCTCGCCACGCCATTCGATGCCGGGTTTGTGGGAATGCCCCGTGACAACCATCTTCACATCCGGGTCGAGCGGAGCCGGAACATCGGCAATGTCATGCACCAATAGAACCTGCCATCCACACAGATCGAATTGCAGGCTATCGGCAAGCTGCCCGGCCCAATCGGCATCGAGATCGTTGTTGCCGCGCACCACGTGCAGCGGAGCAATGGAGGCCAGTTGTTCCAGGATCCCAGGGCTGCCGATATCACCGCCATGAATGATCCGCTCGCACCCCACAAGCGCGGCAAGCGCTTCAGGGCGGAGCAATCCGTGGGTATCGGAAATGACGCCGACTCTCATGAGAGTTTCCCGCTGTGTCTCCGCCGACGTTTGCCTCGTCGCAACGGGCTAACGTGCCGCAATTGAATAGGATAGGCTGCGCATCCATAGTGCGCAGACTTGTCGTAAAAGGAAATATTGATGCTCGGACGCAAACGGCCAGAGCCGATGGTTGACAGCTCTGAAGCCTTCCCACCACCGACTGCGCGCGCTGGCGCAGCCTTGCGCCTCACCGTGAGTTTCATGTTGGTGGTGGTCATGGCTTTCCTTGCCGTCGAAGGCTGGCGGACCTGGCGCGATTATCGAGCCGCGTTTGCGTCGGCCCGCGATTCGGTGACCAACCTGGCACGGGCAACGGCCCAGCATGCCGAAGACACCATCCGGCAAGTGGATGTGGTGACCGCCGCCCTGGGTGAGCGGGTCGAGGGCGATGGGCTGCAGAACATGGACATCCCACGCATTCACAAACTGCTGGTGCAGCAGTCGGCCATCATGCCGCAATTGCACGGACTGTTTATCTACGGAGCCAACGGACAGTGGCTGGTCACGGACAAGGAAACCATCCCGGAACCGGCGAACAACGCCGACCGTGACTACTTCCAGTACCACCGCACCCATGAGGACCGTAACGTGCGGATCGGTACCGTGATCCGCAGCCGCTCCACCAACGACCTGATCATCCCGATCTCGCGTCGCCTGAACAATCCCGACGGTTCGTTCGCCGGTGTGCTGTTGGGGACGGTCAAGGTCAGCTATTTCGTCGACTATTACGGTGATTTCAAGATCGATGACAAAGGCGCCCTGGTCCTGGCCACCCGCGAGGGAACGATCCTGGTCCGCCGGCCCTTCGTTGAATCGGTGATCGGCAAGAGCCTGGTCGACAGCGTGATCTTCAGGGAGTACCTGCCCACGTCAAACCAGGGTGTGGTGGAGGCCAAGGCGGTCGTCGACGGCACCGAGCGTGTCTACGGTTACCGGGCCCTGACCACCTACCCGCTGGTGGTGGAGGCCGGCCTGTCGCGCGAGTCCATCATCGCGCCGTGGCGTCGTGATTTGCTCAAGACGGGCGTGGTGCTGCTGTTCCTCATCGCGATACTCGTGGGTTTCGGGCTTATCGTGCTGAGCCAGTTGCGCTACCGGATGAGCATGGAGAAGCAGATTCGCAGCGCCCACCAGACCATGAAGGATATGGCGCTGACCGACAGCCTGACCGGGCTGGGCAACCGCCGACGGCTGGACAGCACCCTGGCCGATGAGATTCGCCTGGCCAAGCGCCAGGGCTCATCCCTCGCGATGATCATGCTCGATGTCGACTACTTCAAGCGCTTTAACGACAAATACGGCCATGCTGCCGGGGACGACTGCCTCCGCGCGATAGCCGGCGCGATTCAGAAAACCATCAGGCGCCCCGGTGACCTGGCGGTCCGCTACGGTGGCGAAGAATTCACCGTGTTGCTGCCCAACACCGACGCGGCGGGCGCCAGCAAGGTCGCACAAGATATCCTGGAGGCGATCAGGGCCTTGCGCATCGAACATGGCGACCATCCACTGGGCATCGTCACGGCCAGCGCGGGCGTCACCGTCAGCCAGCCAAGCACCGAAGACGTGACCCCGGCCATGCTGATCAAGGCCGCCGACGCCTTCTTGTACCTGGCCAAGAACACCGGGCGAAACCGTTGGTGCAGCGCCGACGCGTCCCAGGGATGACCTCCGCGCATCGATCCATGTCGGTTCACAGGTGCCTGCCGGGCGTCCGACGGCTACAATGCTCGCTTCGACCGTGACCTGCCTGATAAAAAATACATGTCCTTGCCCAAACATCATCTGGAATTGCTCAGCCCCGCCCGCGACGTGACCATCGCCCGCGAGGCCATCCTGCATGGCGCCGACGCCGTGTACATCGGTGGCCCGAGTTTCGGCGCGCGTCACAACGCCTGCAACGAGGTGGGCGATATCGCCCGGCTGGTGGAGTTCGCCCATCGCTACCACGCCCGGGTGTTCACCACCCTCAACACGATCCTGCATGACAACGAGCTGGAGCCGGCCCGCCAGTTGATCCACCAGTTGTACGACGCCGGCGTCGATGCCTTGATCGTCCAGGACCTCGGGGTGATGGAGCTGGACATCCCGCCGATCGAGCTGCATGCGAGCACCCAGACCGACATCCGCACCCTGGCACGGGCCAAGTTCCTCGACCAGGCCGGTTTTTCGCAACTGGTGCTGGCCCGCGAGCTGAACCTGCAGGAAATCCGCGCCATCGCCGACGAGACCGACGCGGCCATCGAATTCTTCATCCACGGTGCGCTGTGCGTAGCGTTTTCCGGGCAATGCAACATTTCCCACGCCCAGAACGGTCGCAGCGCCAACCGTGGCGACTGCTCCCAGGCCTGTCGCCTGCCCTACACCCTCAAGGACGACCAGGGACGCGTGGTCGCCTATGAGAAGCACCTGCTGTCGATGAAAGACAACAACCAGAGCGCCAACATCCGCGCCCTGGTCGAGGCCGGCGTGCGCTCGTTCAAGATCGAAGGACGCTACAAGGACGTGGGCTACGTGAAGAACATCACCGCCTATTATCGCCAGCGCCTGGACGATGTCCTCGAGGATCGTCCGGACCTGGCCCGCGCCTCCAGCGGTCGTACCGCGCACTTCTTCGTGCCGGATCCGGAAAAGACCTTCCACCGTGGCAGCACCGATTACTTCGTCAGCGAGCGCAAGATCGACATCGGCGCCTTCGACTCGCCCACCTTTACCGGCGTGCCGGTGGGCGTGGTAGAGAAAGTCGGCAAGCGCGACCTGCAAGTGGTGACCTTCGATCCGCTGTCCAACGGTGACGGCCTCAATGTGCTGGTCAAGCGCGAAGTACTCGGCTTCCGGGCCAACATCGCCGAGCCCAAGGGCGAATTCGAAGAGGACGGCCAGAAGCGTTATCGCTACCGCGTCGAGCCCAACGAGATGCCGGCGGACCTGTACAAACTGCGTCCCAACCACCCCTTGAGTCGCAACCTTGACCACAACTGGCAACAAGCGCTGCTCAAGACTTCTTCGGAGCGTCGTATCGGCCTGTCGTGGGTCGCCCGCCTGCGCGAAGAACGCCTGGAACTGACCGCTACCAGCGAGGAAGGCATCCGCGCCAGCGTCGCCCTGGACGGGCCGTTCGGCCTGGCGAACAAGCCTGAGCAAGCGCTGGAACAACTGCATGACCTGCTGGGCCAACTGGGCACCACCGAGTACCACGCCACGGCCATCGAGCTGGACGCCCCCCAGGCGTATTTCATTCCCAACTCCCAGCTCAAGGCCTTGCGCCGCGAAGTCATCGAAGCCCTGACCGCAGCCCGCGTCGCGGCCCATCCCCGGGGCGGTCGCAAGGCCGAGACCAACCCGCCGCCGGTGTACCCGGAATCGCACCTGTCGTTCCTCGCCAACGTCTACAACCAGAAGGCCCGGGATTTCTACCATCGCCACGGCGTTGAATTGATCGACGCGGCGTTCGAGGCCCACGAGGAAACAGGCGAAGTGCCGGTGATGATCACCAAGCATTGCCTGCGCTTCTCGTTCAACCTGTGCCCCAAGCAGGCCAAGGGCGTCACCGGCGTGCGCACCAAGGTCGCGCCGATGCAACTGATCCAGGGCGATGAGGTGCTGACACTGAAGTTCGACTGCAAACCCTGCGAGATGCACGTCATCGGCAAGATCAAGGGGCACATCCTTGACCTGCCATTGCCGGGCAGCGCGGCGGAGCCGGTGGTGGGCTACATCAGCCCGGAAGACCTGCTCAAGACCATTCCCCGCGCACCGCACTGAGTGACTCGGCTTTGTACGAAAAGTGCCTGCGCGACGATCATGCTGCGCTTTTCGTTCAAACCCTAAGGATGTGCTAGGTTGCAAAGGTTTGTTTCATTACTGAAACACCTTCCTCCACTGCTCTGCAAAGGAATGCCCCCGACCATGAACTTCTCGCTCAAGCACCTGGCCGTGACCACGCTGGTATTGTCCAGCCTCGCCTCGGCCACCCCCGCATTCGCCAACCTCACCGCGCAACAGAACGCGACCCTGGTCAAATCCTTCACCGACACCTCCATCAAGGATTTCCGGCAATTCCTGGCAAGCGTGGCCAAAAGCGAGCCGGGCAAGACCGCCAACCTTGGCCCCGCCATCAGTGGGTTCCTCGATAACAAGCCACTCTCGGCTGAACAGCAGAACGAAATCCATCGCCTGCTGGGCCTCTATGCGCGGGTGAAATATGGCAAGGCCGCCACCGAGACGCTGAAGGAGCTGGTGGCCATTCCGACCTTTCGCAAGGACGGCGTCCCCCAGCACGAAAACCCCGAATTCCTCAAGATTGCCGACAAGATCAAGAGCCTGGCCGAGTCCTTCAACCTGGCCTTCCGCAACGTCGACAACCGCGTCTATGAGATCACCCTCCCAGGCAGTGGGGACGAAGTCGTGGGCATTCATGCCCATGCCGATGTCGTGCCGGTAACGCCGGAAAACTGGGTGCTCAAGGACGGCACGCGCCTGGATCCCTTCAAGGTCACCCAGGTCGGCGACCGCCTCTATGGCCGGGGCACCGAGGACGACAAAAATGGCATCGTCGTAGCGCTCTACGCCATGAAGATCATCAAGGAAGAAAAGCTGCCCCTGGCACGCAACTTCAAGCTGCTGGTCGACACCACAGAGGAAACCAGCGGCGACGCCATCCCCTATTATTTCGAACGCAACCCGACGCCCAACTACAACCTGGCGCTGGATGGCGGCTACCCCGTGGTGATTGCCGAAAAAGGCTACGGCACGGTCATGGCGAACTTCCCCCGACGCGCCCCACAGGGTAAGGGCGCGGAAATTACCGCGCTGACGGGTGGCCTGGCGACCAACCAGATCCCATCGACGTCCGTGGCGACCTTCTCCGGCGAAAAACCCGCCGAACTGGCCGCCAGCCTGCTCAAGGCCGGTAAGGACTATGCCAAGCGCAACGGCGGCAATTTAGAAGTCACCAGCAAAGTCGTCGACAAGAGCGTTCAGTTGACCTTCACGGGCGTGTCGGCCCACTCCTCCGAGCCCGAATCCGGCATCAACCCGGTGGCGCGGATGCTCGACTTCATCAACAGCCTCGACGGCAAGATCGCGCTCAAGCACAACCACATCACCGACGCCGCCCGCTACGCCGCCAACAACTGGGGCCTGGACTACCTGGGCAACACGTTGGGAATTGGCTTTTCCGATGCTTTCATGGGGCCACTGACCGCTTCCCTGACCTATGTAGGCATGGACGAGAAGACCTTCAAGCTGGCAGTCAACCTGCGGGTGCCGGTGGGCAAATCCACCGAAACCCTCAAACGCGAAATCGCCGGCAAACTGGATGCCTGGAGCAAGAAGACCGGCGTTGCAGTGGCCTTCGACTACAGCATCGACGAGCCGATGTACCGCAACCCCGAGGGTGAATGGGTCAAGGCACTATTGGCCGTAGCCACTGAAAACCTGGGCATGCCCCATAAGTTCGGCACGTCCGCCGGCGCCACCTCGGTCCATGACTTGCCCAATGGTGTGCAGTTCGGCCTGGCCATGCCCGACGTCAAGTACACCGGCCATAACGACAACGAGTTCAAGACGGTGGAGCAGTTCCTCCTGGACTTGCAGATCGTGACGGAGATGATGGGGCGCGTCGGGCAGTTACCAAGACTCTAAGGACAGATGAGCTGTGGTGAGGGACAACCTCCCTCGCCACAGGTAGTACTTCATTCCTTCGGTTGAGCGGCGCTTTCAACCATGGCCTTGTCCGTAATATCCACCAGCTCCAATCCCCAATCGCCATGCAGGTACCAATCCTCCCCGATCATCTCCGATGGATGCATCGTGCGATCGGCGCCGTTGCCGCAAGCCAGGGCGCTCGTCGGGCAGTAGCGGTCGCAGCCCCAGCAGATGCGTTCGGGATGCTTGGGATTGAGTGGAAAGGGCTTGGCCATAGTGAACCCCGATAGCAGATGGGTGTGCTTGCACCCTACCGCTTCAAGATCAGCCCCGTCTTGACCAGAATCAAGAACCACCCCCGTGCCGTACCGGCACTTGCGAATCAATCGCACAATCTTATGAAAAATTGACAAGAATCATTATTATTCGCAGCGAAGCTTTCTAGACTCGGGCACCTCTTACCTTGTCAGGAAGTCATCATGCGCACCCTTGCTCCCCTGTCCCTCGCCCTGCTGTTTCTCGCCCCCCTGGCCCAGGCCAAGGAATACCCCATCGGCGAACCCCAAATGTGCCCGGGACTGGAAGTCGGCGCGGTGTACCTGCAGCCGATTGAAATGGCACCGGCCGGCATGATGCGCCCTACGGCCGATTCCGATGTCCACCTCGAAGCCGACATCCGCGCCACGGCCGACAACCCGCAGGGTTTCCAGGAAGGCAGCTTCGTGCCGTACCTCAACGTATCGTTCCAACTGAAAAAACAAGGCAACGACACCGAGCTCAAGGGCGACTTCCACGCCATGGTCGCCAACGACGGCCCTCACTATGGCGATAACGTGAAGCTGCTCGGCCCTGGCAAATATCAACTGACCTTCACCATTCTGCCACCCGGCGGCCATGGCTCCCTCGGTCGGCACACCGACAAGGAAACCGGTGTAGCCCCCTGGTTCGAGCGTTGCGAGCTGCGCTACGAATTCGTCTACGCCGGTATTGGTAAAAAAGGCGGGTACTGAGGATGAACCGCTCCTCCTGTGCACGCTACTGTGCACGTCTTCGCCGCCTGGTCGGGTTGACGCTGGCCGGTTTGCTGCTGCCCTCTCTGGCCCAGGCCGAACTGCCGACCTATGAACTGAGCATACGCGATGGGCATTTCACCCCGGCGCAGTTGCAAGTGCCGGCCGGCCAGCGCTTCAAGATCGTGCTGAAGAATGTCGGCCAGGGCCCTGCGGAATTCGAGAGCACGCCCCTGCGGGTGGAAAAGGTGTTGTCGCCAGGGGTCACCACGTTCGTGGTGATCCATCCATTGCGCCCCGGGCAGTATCCGTTTTTCGATGAGTTCAACCCGCAACTGCCCGAGGGCGAAATCCTCGCCCAGTGATCGTCAACAGGAGGCGTTTGCATGAGTCAATCGATGTTTATTGTCTGGCGCGAAAGCGTCGAGGCGTTGCTGGTGATCGGGATTCTCCAGGCCTGGGTCAGCCGCCAGCAACAGGCCAGCCAACTGCTGCGCTACGTCTGGGCCGGCGCGGCGTTGGGCCTGCTGCTGTCTGGCGTGCTGGCCGGCCTGATTCTGCTGGCCGGCGAAGCCATGAGCGGTGCTGCCAACGAATGGTTCCAGGCGTCACTCGCGCTGGTGGCGAGCGGGCTGATCGTGCAAATGGTCGGCTGGATGCACCACAACGCACGCTCACTCAAGCAGGACCTGACGCGTCACGCCGATCAGCGCCTGAGTCGCCAGGGTGGCTTGGGGCTGCTGGTACTGGCGTTGCTGGCGGTCAGCCGCGAAGGCAGTGAGACCGTGGTCTTCCTGTACGGCGCCGGAGCGCGCCTGCAAGGGCCGCAGTTGGGGCTATTCGCGGTGGGCGCGGCGGCGGGCCTGGTATTGTCGCTGCTGACCGTCTCGGTGCTGCACAGCAGTCGCCGGTTCATTTCCTGGCCGCGCTTCTTTGCCATCAGCGAAGCCATCCTGCTGCTGTTGGGGGGCGCATTGTTGGTCAGCGGCATCGAACGGATCGGCGGGCAACTGCTGGCGATGGACTGGCCCGAAGCGGTGTATCGCGCGATTGGCGACGCACTGTGGGACAGCAGCGCGCTCCTCGACGACGGCCACGGCCTGGGCGGTTTCCTTGCCGATTTCACCGGTTATCGTGCAAGCCCCAGCCTGCTGACCTTGCTGGTGTGGCTGGGCTATTGGCTGGTCGTCGCCGGATGGCTGCGGCCCCGCAAGGTGGAAAGCCTGCCATGCCCAACCTGAATCCCTGGCTGCAACGCCTGGGCGATGGAATGCGGCGCCACGGCGCGACCATTCGCGCCGTGCAGTGGGCGGTCGTGCTGTTCTACGCAATCTTGCTGGTGGTGCCGGCTTTGTTACCGATGCCGGACAGCCAGGCGCACACGCTCAGCAACCTGACGTTGCTGGCGCAGTTTCTGTTCTGGGGCCTGTGGTGGCCGTTCGTGTTGCTGTCGATCGTGTTGTTCGGTCGGCTCTGGTGCGGCGTGTTGTGTCCTGAAGGCGCCTTGAGCGAATGGGCCAGCCAGTACGGCAAGGGCCTGGGAATGCCGCGGGCGCTGCGCTGGGCGGGCTGGCCGACGCTTGCGTTCTGCCTCACCACAATCTATGGCCAACTGATCAGCGTCTACGACTATGCCCAGGCGGCGTTGCTGATCCTGGGAGGGTCGACCGTGGCGGCAGTGATCGTGGGGCTGTTGTTCGCCCGTGGCAAACGGGTCTGGTGCCGCTACCTGTGCCCGGTCAGTGGCGTCTTCGCCCTGCTCGCCCGCCTGGCCCCGGTGCACTTCCAGGTGAACGAACAGCGTTGGCAGGAAAACCTCGCGCCACGTCGCCCACCGCCCAACTGTGCACCGCTGCTGGACATTCGCCGCCTGCGCGGCGCCGCCGACTGCCACGCCTGTGGGCGCTGCAGCGGCCAGCGCGATGCGGTGCGCCTGATTGCCCGCTCCAGCAACCAGGAAATCCTTCACTCGACGGCGACCAACCTCTCGCCCTGGGACGCACGCCTACTGTTGTTCGGCGTGATCGGCCTGGCCATGGGGGCCTTCCAATGGACGGTCAGCCCTTGGTTCATCGTCCTCAAGCAAGGGCTGGCCCAATGGCTGGTGGCCCATGATCTGTTCTGGCCGTTGCAGGACAACGCGCCCTGGTGGTTGCTGACCCATTACCCGCAACTCAACGACAGCTTCAGCTGGCTCGACGGCTTCTGCATTCTCGCGTACCTGGGCATGAGCGCGGTGCTGCTGGGTACATCCCTGATGCTGCTGATGCACCTGGCGGCACGGCTGGTGGGCGATCGCGCAGAATATTCGTCCCTGGCCATTACTCTCACGCCTCTTGGCGGTGCCGGACTGTTCCTCGGCTTGTCGGCCACCACGGTGAAACTGCTGCGTTATGAAGGGCTGTTGCTGGAATGGGTACAACCGGCCCGGGCCGGCTTGCTGAGCGCGGCGATCGCCTGGAGCCTGTGGCTGGGCTTCAAGCGCCTGCGGCAAACGGCCGTATCGCCGATCCGACAACACTCGGCCCTGGCCTGTCTGGCGCTGGCCAGCGGCTTGGTGGGATACGGTTGGTGGTTGCAGTTCTGGGGTTGGTAAACCATGGAAACCGTGTGAATCACCTACCAAAAGCCCCGCCCCCTTTGTGGGGGGCGGGGCTTTTTCGCAATCACGGCCCGATCAACTGCGCAACACGAACGATGGGAATAATTCGCGCATGGCAGCCCAGAGCTCCGGCAGCAAGGCTTGTGCAGAAACGCTGGAGAGGTGCGGATCGAGCATTCGCGCCGTGCGTACCAACTGCACGGCAAAACGCCGCACGCCCAGCTCGCTCAAGCGTCGGGCGAGGGTCAGCAGTCGTTCGGGATCAAACAAATGCCAATGCACCGTGGTGCGGCACTCATAGTCCACACCACTGGCCAGCAGATGGTCGAGGCTGCGCCAGTTGGCCGCGCCACTGCCTTCGACCCGGGTCACATCCAAGGCATCTTCGGGCAACGCCTTGATGTCGAAGCCCACCCAGTCGGCTTGCCCGACCACTTTGGCAAAGGCCGCCGGCTTGATACCGGCACTGTGCAGGCCGATACGAAAGCCCATCTGCCGCACCTCGTCCATGGCCGCCGCAAGACCGTCCTGCAAGGTCGGTTCGCCGCCACTGAAGACCACGGCGTCGAGCAAGTCCTGGCGACGTTGCAGGAACGCCAACACCCGGCACCAATCCACTTCCTCGCTGCCGCGTGGCGGGATCAGTTGCGGATTATGGCAGTAACGACAACGCCAGGCACAACCCTGGCAGAACAGTACGCAAGCCAGCTGGTCCGGATAATCGAGGGTGGTCAGGGGCACCATGCCCCCGACCCGTAGCACTCGGCTCATGGACGCCCGGCCGCACGCTCAGTGAAATGCACCCGCTCGCGGTGCTCGGACTGCTTGCCCGGGTTGAAGGCCGCCACCGGACGGTGATAACCCATCACTCGGGTCCAGACTTCGCAACGTTGGCGTTGTGCCTGTGGGACAGCGGCTTGGGGAATGGTAGGCGATGCGTTCATGGGTGAAACTCCTTGCGGTCGATGGATCGGATCAGTGAACGGTGCCGGCGAGCTGCTGCTTGAGCAGCAAGGCCTCGTCGCATTTCGGGCAGAACTCGTGCTCGCCCGCCAGGTAGCCGTGCACCGGGCAGATGGAGAACGTCGGCGTCACGGTCAGGTACGGCAGGCGGAAGCGTCCGAGGGCCTTGCGCACCAGTTGTTTGCAAGCCTGGGTGGAAGAGATCTGCTCGGCCATGTACAGGTGCAATACGGTGCCGCCGGTGTATTTGCATTGCAGTTCGTCTTGCAGCTCCAGCGCCTCGAACGGGTCGTCGGTGAAACCCACCGGCAGTTGCGAGGAGTTGGTGTAGTACGGTGCCACCGGGCTGCCGGCTTGCAGAATGTCGGGGTAGCGCTTGAGGTCTTCCTTGGCGAAACGATAAGTCGTGCCTTCGGCGGGCGTGGCCTCGAGGTTGTAGAGGTGGCCGGTTTCTTCCTGGAAACGCAGCAGCGTGGCGCGCACATGATCGAGCAAGCGCAACGCGAATTCCCGGCCCTGCTCGGTGTGCAAGCCTTGCTGGTCATCGGTGAAGTTGCGCAGCATTTCGTGCAGGCCGTTCACGCCGATGGTGGAGAAGTGATTGCGCAAGGTGCCCAGGTAGCGCTTGGTGTAGGGGTACAGGCCGGCGTCCATGTGATGCTGGATCACCTTGCGCTTGACCTCCAGGCTTTCCTTGGCCATCTCCATCAAGGTATCGAGACGCTGCAACAGGGCATTGGTGTCGCCCTTGTACAGATAGCCCAGGCGCGCGCAGTTGATCGTCACCACCCCCAGGGAACCGGTCTGCTCGGCCGAACCGAACAGGCCACCACCGCGCTTGAGCAACTCGCGCACGTCCAACTGCAAGCGGCAGCACATCGACCGCACCTGGTTGGGCTGCATGTCCGAATTGAGGAAGTTCTGGAAGTACGGCAAGCCGTAGCGGGCAGTCATCTCGAACAGCCGGTCGGCGTTTTCGCTGTCCCAGGGGAAGTCATGGGTGATGTTGTAGGTCGGGATCGGGAAGGTGAACACCCGCCCTTTCGCATCGCCGGCCTGCATCACTTCAATGTAGGCACGGTTGAGCAGCTCCATTTCCGCTTGCAGGTCACCGTAGGCGAACGGCATCTCTTCGCCACCGATCACCGGGATCTGCTCACGCAAGTCCTGTGGGCAAACCCAGTCAAACGTCAGGTTGGTGAACGGGGTTTGCGTGCCCCAGCGCGACGGCACGTTGAGGTTGTAGATGAATTCCTGCAGCGACTGGCGCACCTGGTTGTAGCTGAGCTTGTCCTTGCGCACGTAAGGCGCCAGGTAGGTGTCGAACGAACTGAACGCCTGGGCCCCGGCCCATTCGTTTTGCAGGGTGCCGAGGAAGTTGACCATTTGTCCCAAGGCGCTGCTCAGGTGCTTGGGCGGCGCGGCTTCGACCCGCCCGGGCACGCCGTTGAGGCCTTCGTGCAACAGCGTGCGCAGGGACCAGCCGGCACAGTAGCCGGCGAGCATGTCCAGGTCGTGGATGTGCAGGTCGGCTTCGCGGTGCGCCTCGCCGATGGCCTGGCTGTAGACCTCGTCGAGCCAGTAGTTGGCGGTGACCTTGCCCGAAACGTTGAGGATCAGGCCGCCCAGGGAATAACCCTGGTTGGCGTTGGCTTGCACGCGCCAGTCTTCGCGGTCCAGGTATTCGTTCATCGACGTGGCGACTTCCACCAGCGTGCGGCGATCGCGGCGCAGGCGTCCGTGTTGCTCGCGATAGACGATGTAGGCGCGCATGGAGAGGAAGAATCCGGCGTCCATCAGCACGCGCTCGACACGGTCCTGGATCTGCTCGACGTTCAACCGCGTCTGCCCTTCCAACCGCGTCAATACCGCCTTGAGCAATTCCTCGGCTTCGACTTCGGCGTATTCGCCGGTGGCCTTGCCGGCGGCGATCAGCGCCTGGCGGATCTTGTCCGCATCAAAGGCGACGATACTGCCATCGCGCTTGTGCAAGCGGTTACAGCCTACTGAGATCAACGTGCTCTGCATTTTGGCTCCAAACACAACATATAGATTTTTTAAAATCTTAAAACACAATATGCAGTGGAGATTACGGGCAAAAGGCGGGGTTGCAATTGATCGATGTCAAGAATGGGGGGTGGATCAGTTGTGGGGGATGTTGGCTGTGCTGTGGTCATCGTCGGATCGCCGTCCGGAGCAAGCTTTGCTCCCACAGGGATCTCGGTGCTCACAAATCCTGTGCACACACGAATCACCTGTGGGAGCAAAGCTTGCTCGCGATTGCGATGGGTCAGGTCACCCGCCACTCATGTTCATGAACCGCACGATCTGCACTTCCCCACCGGGGCTGAAATCATGCTGCAAGGGCTTGCCTTTGAGTGCCTGCTTTATCGACTGAATGATCGGCTGGTCATCCAGCGGATACCGGCGCAGCAAGCCGCGCAGGTCCAGGGAGTTTTCTTGCCCCAGGCACAACAGCAACCGTCCTTCGACGGTCATGCGTACGCGGTTGCAACTGGCGCAGAAGTTGTGGGTATTGGGAGAGATGAAGCCGATCCGCGTGTCGGGATGTTGTTCCAGGCGCACGTAGCGCGCCGGCCCGCCACTGTTCTCGGTGCTGTCGAGCAACCGATGATGAGTGGCGATCGCGGCCCGCACCTCGTCGCTGGAACAGAACGACTCGCCACGGGAACGTCCCACCTCCCCCAACGGCATTTCCTCGATGAAACTGATATCGATGCGTTGCTCGATAGCGTATTGCACCAACGCCGGGACTTCATCGAAGTTGCGCCCTTTCATGACCACGCAGTTGAGCTTGATCCGCTCGAACCCCGCCGTCGTCGCCGCTTCGATGCCCGCCAGCACCTGGTCCAGGCTGCCGTTGCGGGTGATCGCCCGAAAGCGCTCCCCGTCCAGGCTGTCGAGGCTGATGTTCATGCGCTTGACCCCCGCCTCGACCAGCGGCCGGGCCAATCGGCCCAGCTGCGAGCCGTTGCTGGTCATCACCAGTTCGCGCAGGCCGGGCAGTGCCGCGATGTCGCGACACAGCCCGACGATGCCCGGACGGATCAACGGCTCACCACCGGTCAGGCGGATTTTCTTCACCCCCAGGCCCACGAACAGCCGCGCCAGGCGCTGCAACTCTTCCAGGGTCAACACTTGCTGGCGCGGCAGGAAGGTCATGTTTTTCGCCATGCAGTACACACAACGAAAATCACAACGATCGGTCACCGACATCCGCAAATAATCGATCTGGCGCCCAAAACCGTCCTGCAACACAGCGTTCATGCATTTCCCCTGATTGAGCCGATGCTTACTGGACCAGCGGCGAGTCGGCGCCCTGGAGGTGGATGCCGCGAATATCCGCCGCCCCCACCAGCGTTTGCAGGTACTGCACCAGCGCTTTCTGCCAGACGCCCTGCTCCAGTTGGGTACGGATCGCCGTAGCCACCGCCTCGTAAGGCAGTGGCTGGCCGTCGATCCGTTGGTCGATGCTGATCACGTGCCAGCCATAACGACTTTCCAGTGGCTTGCTGGCCAGCCCCGCCGACAGGTTGAACAGTTGACGCTCCAGCTCGGGCACGGTCTGGCCCTTGCTGATCTGCCCCAACGATCCGCCCTGCTCCTTGGAAGGGCAAGCCGAGTACTTCAGCGCCAACTCGGCAAAACTGCCTGGGTTCTGGTCCAACCGCTCCAGCAACAATTCCGCCTGGACATGGGCGAGGCTGCGGGCCTCGGCATCGTCCGGGGCGCATTCGAGCAGGATGTGCCGTACCGCCAGCAGCGGCGCGCTGTGAAAGCGCGCACGGTTGCTCTCGTAGTAACGCACGCAGGTGTCCTCGTCACATTGCGGCACCTGCACCTCACGCTCCAGAAGCAGCCGCGTGGCCGCTTCCTCTTCGTTTTCGCCGGCACCGACCTGCAACGTCAGGCCCAGCTGCGCGATGCGCTGCTGGAGCAATTCGCGGATCACCAGGGCCCGGGCGGCCTGGTAGACCGCATCCTCACGGCTCTCGGCCGGGTGATATTGCAGCTCCTGGGCCATCGCCTGCGGCGCGATGGACACGCCGTTGACGCTGATGATCGGCCATTCCTGTTCGCTGCTGGCAATCAACTGCGGGGCTTGATCTTCCGCCGCCGTGGCCTGGGCCGGTGCAAACTGCACCGCCCCTGCCGGTTCGATATCGGCCACCGCCGCCACCGCCGGTGCCGCTTTCACCGCGGAGGAAGCGCAGCCACCACCGCCGCCGCCACCACCGCCACATCCGCATCCACTCGCCATGATCTTCTCCTCAGAACTTTTGCCGAACGATTTGATAACGACGTCCCAGGTACCAGACTGGCGCACTGATGATGTGGACCAGACGAGTGAACGGGAACAGCACGAACAGGGTCAGGCCCAGCACGACATGGAGCTTGTAGACCAGGCTCACTGGCGCGATGGAGGTCGCGGCGTCCACTGGACGCAACAGCACAGTGTTCTGTGCCCAGTCAGCCAGCATCACCATCACGGAGCCGTCCATGTGGCCGGTGGAGGCCACGATGGTCAGCAGCCCCAGCACCAGTTGCACCAGCAACACCACCAGCACCAGGATGTCCGAAGTGTTGGAAGTAGCCCGCACCCGTGGGTCGGTCAGGCGGCGATTGAGCAACATCAGCAGGCCGATCAGGCCCAGCATCCCGAAGAAGCCACCGGAGACCATCGCCAGCAACTGCTTGTTCTCGGTGCTCAGCACATGGTGATAGATCGCCGAAGGCGTCAGCAGGCCGACAAAGTGACCGGCCAGCACGAACAGCACCCCCACGTGGAACAGGTTGCTGGCCACGCGCATGCCGCTCTTGTTCAGCATCTGGCTGGAGCCGGCCTTCCAGGTGTACTGGGACAGGTCGAACCGCGCCCAACTGCCGATCAGGCAAATCGCCAAGGCGACGTAGGGGTACACCCCGAACAACAACAGATCCCATTTAGACATTGCCTACCTCCCCGGCCGGCGCTGCGGCCCGCCCTTCATGCTGAAAATCCACCCAGTGCAACGGCACTGCACTTTCTTCCCGGGCCTTGCCTGGTGCGCTTGGCAGTGAGCTGCAGCGGTCCTGTTGCTCGGCCTTGAGGAAATCCACGGCCTCTTCTTCCCAGATCTTGTCCAGGGCTTCGAGGGAGTCGTCGCGCACTTCGGCCTTCACCTGCTCGCGCAGTTGGGCCACCGCGTCGCGCGGTTCCGCCCCGGCGATCTGCAACAGCGCCCGGAAGCAGTTGGCGTAAGCGCTTTCACGCTCCTCCAACCGCGCCGCGAGCAAGGCCAGCAGATGCTCTACATCCGCGAGACCTTCACGGGCCTCGAGGTCTTCGCGAGTGGACAAGAACTCCAGGTACAGCGGGATGTAGTCGGGCAACTCCTTCACGCCGATGGCAAAACCCGCTTCCTCGTACTGGGCCATCATGTCCACCATGGCCTGGCCCCGGTCACGGGACTCGCCGTGGACATGTTCGAACAGCAACAACGACAGCGAACGCCCCCGGCCGAACAGGGCACCGTAGTGCTCCTGGCCGTCCATCAGGTCCTTGCCGCAGATCACTTCCAGCAGCTCGAACAGACCCGCGCGCTGGTTGGGGCTGATTTCCCGCGCCTGGAGGATCGCTTCCTCCAGTTCGTCGCGCCCTTCCACCAGCCTCTCGGTCGGGTAGTCAAGCAGCAACGAAATCACCTTGAGAATGCGCATGCTCATTCCTCCCACAACTGCACGGTCTTGATCACGTCACGGCGGTTGGCCTTCTTGCCACCGAACATGTTGGTGTCGGAGCTGCCGCTGCAACCGCTGCCGAAGCTGAAGCCGCAACCGGAACGCTCGGCGAACGCATCGCTCATCGCGTCTTCACGGTGGGCACTTGGCACCACGAAACGGTCCTCGTAGTTGGCAATCGCCAGGTAGCGGTACATCTCTTCCACCTGGTTCACGCTCAAGTCGACATCGGCCAGCACTTTCAGGTCTTTCACGCCGTCGACCTGCTCGGAACGCTTGTAGGCACGCATCGCCAACAGACGCTTGAGGGCCAGCTTGACCGGTTTCTCATCGCCAGCGGTCAGCAGGTTGGCCAGGTAACGCAGTGGAATACGCAGGCTGTCGACGTCCGGGATCACACCGTTCATGCCGACGGTACCCGCTGCGGCGGCGTTCTGGATCGGCGACAGTGGCGGCACGTACCAGACCATTGGCAGGGTGCGGTATTCAGGGTGCAACGGCAGCGCGAGTTTCCAGTCCACGGCCATTTTGTAGACCGGCGAGCGTTGCGCCGAGTCGATCACCGATTGCGGCACGCCATCGGCCAGGGCCTGGCGGATCACGGCTGGGTCGTTCGGGTCGAGGAAGATCTCCAGTTGCTTCTCGTACAGGTCTTGCTCGTTGGCCGTGCTCGCCACCTCGGCGATACGATCGGCGTCATACAGCAGCACGCCGAGGTAGCGGATCCGGCCCACGCAGGTTTCGGCGCAGACGGTCGGCATACCGGCTTCGATACGCGGGTAGCAGAAAATGCATTTTTCCGACTTGCCGCTCTTCCAGTTGAAGTAAATCTTCTTGTACGGGCAGCCGCTGATGCACATGCGCCAGCCGCGGCACTTCTCCTGGTCGATCAGGACGATGCCGTCCTCTTCACGCTTGTAGATCGCACCGCTCGGGCAAGACGCCGCGCACGCCGGGTTCAGGCAGTGCTCGCACAGGCGCGGCAGGTACATCATGAAAGTGTTTTCGTACTCGCCGTAGATGTCCGCCTGAATCTTGTCGAAGTTCTTGTCCTTGCGACGCTTGGCGAATTCGGTACCGAGGATTTCCTCCCAGTTCGGGCCCCACTCGATCTTCTCCATGCGTTTGCCGGACACCACCGAACGCGGCCGCGCAACAGGCTGGTGCTCGCCCAGCGGTGCGGTGTGCAGGTGCTGGTAGTCGAAGTCGAACGGTTCGTAGTAGTCATCCAGGCTCGGCAGGTCCGGGTTGGCGAAGATGTTCGCCAACACGCGGAACTTGCCGCCGATGCGTGGGTTGATCGAACCGTTGGCATTGCGCACCCAACCGCCCTTCCACTTGTCCTGGTTTTCCCATTCTTTCGGATAGCCGATACCAGGCTTGGTCTCGACGTTGTTGAACCAGGCGTATTCCATGCCTTCACGGCTGGTCCAGACGTTCTTGCAAGTGATCGAGCAAGTGTGGCAACCGATGCATTTGTCCAGGTTCAGGACCATGCCGATCTGTGAACGAATTTTCATCTCAATCTCCTCAATCCAGCTCAGTCGGCAGTGGGCGCGGCAGGTCATCGCCGCTGGAACCGTCGAGCCAGTCGACCTTGGCCATCTTGCGTACCACGACGAATTCATCGCGGTTGCAACCGACCGTGCCGTAATAGTTGAAGCCGTAGGCCTGCTGTGCGTAGCCACCGATCATGTGGGTAGGCTTGAGCACGACACGGGTCACCGAGTTGTGGTGGCCGCCGCGGGTCTTCGTGGTTTCCGAGCCGGGTACGTTCACGATCCGTTCCTGGGCGTGGTACATCATCACCATGCCTTCCTTGACGCGCTGGCTGACCACTGCACGGGCCGTCAGGGCACCGTTGGCGTTGAAGCATTCGACCCAGTCGTTGTCCTCGATACCGGCGCGCTTGGCGTCGATTTCCGAGAGCCAGACAATCGGCCCGCCGCGGCTCAGGGTGAGCATGATCAGGTTGTCGGTATAGGTACTGTGGATGCCCCACTTCTGGTGCGGCGTGATCCAGTTCAGCACGATCTCGGTTTCGCCGTTGCTGCGCTTGCCCTTGACCACGTCGATGGTGCGGGTGTTGACCGGCGGCCGGTAGTTCATGAACTGCTCGCCGAACGCCTGCATCCAAGGGTGATCCTGGTAGAACTGCTGGCGACCGGTGATGGTGCGCCATGGGATCGACTCATGGACGTTGGTGTAGCCGGCGTTGTAGCTCACGTGATCGTCTTCCAGGCCAGACCAGGTCGGGCTGGAGATGATCTTGCGCGGCTGCGCCTGGATATCGCGGAAGCGAATCGCCTCGTGCTCTTTCGACACGGCAAGGTGGCTGTGGTCGATGCCGGTGAATTCCGACAGTGCCGCCCAGGCCTTCACCGCGACGTGGCCGTTGGTTTCCGGGGCCAGGGACAGGATCACCTCGGCAGCGTCGATGGCGCTGTCGATTTTCGGCCGCCCTTGGCTGATGCCCGATTCAACTTCGTGGTGGTTCAGCTCACCGAGGAATTTGACTTCGGTATCGGTGTTCCAGTTGATGCCCTTGCCGCCGTTGCCGAGTTTTTCCAGCAGCGGGCCCAGGGAGGTGAACTGCTTGTAGATGTTCGGGTAGTCACGCTCGACCACTTGCAGGTTCGGTGCGTTCTTGCCCGGTTGTGGTGCCACGCCAGCGGTTTTCCAGTCGGTGCCGCCAAACGGTTGGGCCAGTTCGCCGACGCTGTCGTGCATCAACGGTACGGTGACCAGGTCTTTCTCCACACCCAGGTGGCCGACCGCCATGGCGGAAAACGCCTTGGCGATGCCTTTGTAGATTTCCCAGTCCGAACGCGATTCCCACGCAGGATCGATGGCCGCGGACAGTGGGTGGATGAACGGGTGCATGTCCGAGGTGTTCATGTCGTCTTTTTCGTACCAGGTGGCGGTCGGCAAGACGATGTCCGAGTACACGCACGTCGAGGACATGCGGAAGTCCAGCGTGGTCACCAGGTCGAGCTTGCCGATGGCGCCCTCGTCCACCCACTCGGCTTCGGTAGGCTTGCAGTGGCCGACCTTGCCGATGTCTTCGTTCATCACGCCGTTCTTGGTACCCAGCAGGTACTTGAGCATGTACTCGTGGCCCTTGCCCGAGGAACCCAGCAGGTTGGAACGCCAGATGAACATGTTGCGCGGGAAGTTGACCGGGTTGTCCGGTTGCTCGCAGGAGAAGCGCAGGGAACCGTCCTGCAGCGACTTGACCACATAGTCCTTAGGATCCAGGCCCACCGCGGCGGCATCGCGGCAGATGTGCAGCGGGTTGGTGTTGAGCTGTGGTGCGCTCGGCAACCAGCCGGCCCGCTCGGCGCGGATGTTGTAGTCCAGGGCGTGCTCGGGGAACTGGGATTTATCGGCCAGCGGCGAGAGCACGTCGTGCATGTTCATCTTCTCGTGGCGCCACTGGGAACTGTGGCCGTAGAAGAAGCTGGTGCCGTTCATTTGCCGCGATGGGCGGTTCCAGTCCAGGCCGAACGCCAGGGGCAGCCAGCCGCATTGCGGACGGAGTTTTTCCTGACCCACATAGTGAGCCCAACCGCCACCGGTCTGGCCGATGCAACCGCAGAGCATGAGCATGTTGATCAGCCCGCGGTAGTTCATGTCCATGTGATACCAGTGGTTCATCGCCGCACCGACGATGATCATCGAGCGTCCACGGGTCTTGTCGGCGTTGTCGGCGAATTCACGGGCGATCTGGATCGCCTTCTCGCGGCTCACGCCAGTGATCTGTTCCTGCCAGGCCGGAGTGCCCGGCACCGAGGCGTCGTCATAGCCCTTGGCGACGTTGGCGCCACCCAGGCCACGGTCGATGGCCAGGTTGGCGGCCGACAAGTCGAACACCGTGGCGACTTTCGCCACGCTGCCATCGGCCAGCACCACGCTGTGCACCGGCACACGACGGAACTGCACGGCTTCGCCTGCCACGTGCTGGAAGTGATCCTGGGTTTCGCCGGCGAAGTATGGGAAACCCACCTCGGCGACGTCGCCGCCGATCAGGCTCAGCTTGAGGTCGACCTCGCGGCCCTCACCGCCTTCACGAGGCAGGATGTTCCACTTGCCCTTCTCGCCCCAGCGATAGCCGATGGAACCTTGCGGCGAAACCAGCTCGCCGTTGGCATCCATGGCGATGGTTTTCCACTCGGGGTTGTTGTCCTGGCCGAGGTTGTCGGCCAGGTCGCTGGCACGCAGGAAGCGATCCGGCTGCAAGCCATTGCCTGGCGCGGTGCCCAGCATCGGCTTGAGCATCACCAGCACCGGCAAGTCGGTGTAGCGCTTGGCGTAGTCGGTGAAGTAGGCGCTCGGCTTGTCCAGGTGGAATTCTTTGAAGATCACATGGTTGAAGGCCTGGGCCAATGCGGCGTCGGTACCCTGCTTGGGGTTGAGCCACAGGTCGGTGAGCTTGGCGACTTCCGAGTAGTCCGGGGTGATCGCCACGGTCTTGGTGCCCTTGTAACGGACTTCGGTGAAGAAGTGCGCGTCAGGGGTACGGGTCTGCGGAACGTTGGAACCCCAGGCAATGATGTAGTTGGAGTTGTACCAGTCGGCCGATTCCGGCACGTCGGTCTGCTCGCCCCACACCATTGGCGAGGCCGGTGGCAAGTCGCAGTACCAGTCATAGAAGCTCAGGCACGCGCCGCCGATCAGCGACAGGTAACGCGCGCCGGCCGCGTAGCTGACCATCGACATCGCCGGGATCGGCGAGAAGCCCACCACGCGGTCAGGACCGTGCTGCTTGACGGTGTAGACGTTGGCGGCGGCAATGATCTCGTTGACTTCTTCCCAGTTGGAACGGATGAAGCCACCCATGCCACGCTTGCTCTTGTACGAGTCAGCCTTGGCTTTGTTCTCGACGATACTGGCCCAGGCTTCCACCGGCGGCAGGGTCTGGCGCGCCTGGCGCCACAGCTTGAGCAACGGCTTGCGGACTTTCGGGTACTTGAGACGGTTGGCGCTGTAGATGTACCAGCTGTAGCTGGCACCACGAGGGCAGCCGCGTGGCTCGTGGTTCGGCAGATCGTTACGGGTGCGCGGGTAGTCGGTCTGCTGGGTTTCCCAGGTGATCAGACCGTTCTTGACGTAGATTTTCCACGAGCACGAACCGGTGCAGTTCACCCCGTGGGTAGAACGCACGATCTTGTCGTACTGCCAGCGCGAACGATAGACGTTCTCCCAGTCCCGGGACTCCTTGCGGGTCTCGCCATGACCGTCGGAGAACTCGCCTTGCTTGCGGTTGAAAAACCGCAGTTGATCCAATAAATGACTCACAGTGTCTTCCTCTCAGGCTTGCCATGCGGGATCTGCGCCCCGCCCACGCAATTGGGTTGAATTCGACTTAACAAGGTGTCGCGGCACCCTTGCGGGCGTACCACCACCAGGTGACCACGATGCAACTCAGGTAAAAGCCGACGAACATGTAGAAGGCCATCTCCGGGCCGCCGGTCAGGGCCATCGAAGAGCCAAAGGATTTGGGGATGAAGAACGCACCGAAGGCGCCCATGGCCGAGCTGAAGCCCAGTACGGCGGCCGATTCCTTGCCGGCGTCCTTGAGGGCCTGCTCGCGCACCTCGGGCTTCTTGCCCAGGGCGGCTTTTTCATGAAGGGTGCGGAAAATCACCGGGATCATGCGGAAGGTCGAACCGTTGCCCACGCCGGTGGTGATGAACAGCAGCATGAACATGCCCAGGAAGCCGTAGAAGCTGCCGCCCTCGCCGTGCTGCGGAAGAAAGTGCATGACGGCGAACACCATCACGATCATCGCCACGAAGTTCCACAGGGTGACCTTCGCACCGCCAAGCTTGTCCGCCAGCCAGCCACCCAATGGACGCACCAGGGCACCGACCAGCGGGCCGAGGAAGGCGAACTTCAGGGCGATGACTTCCGGGAACGAGGTCTTGATCAGCAGGGGGAACGCCGCGGAGAAGCCGATGAACGAGCCGAAGGTCGCCAGGTACAGCCAGCACATCAACCAGTTGTGCTTGCGCTTGAAGATCACTGCCTGCTCGCTGAAGGAAGCGCGGGCGCTGGACAGGTCGTTCATGCCGAACCAGGCGATCAGGGTCACGGCCACGATGAACGGCACCCAGATAAAGCCAGCGTTCTGCAGCCACAGCGAGCTGCCATCAGCCAACACCTGTGGCTGACCGCCCATGAAGCCGAACACGCCGAAGGAGATCACCAGCGGCACGCAGAACTGCATCACCGACACCCCCAGGTTGCCCAGGCCAGCGTTCAGGCCCAGGGCGGTGCCCTGTTGGGACTTGGGATAGAAGAAGCTGATGTTCGACATGCTGGAGGCGAAGTTGCCGCCGCCAAAACCACAGAGCAGTGCGATCAGCACGAACACGCTGTACGGGGTGCCTGGGTTTTGCACGGCAAAGCCCATCCACAGCGCGGGAATCAGCAGCGAGGCGGTGCTCAGGGCGGTCCAGCGGCGCCCCCCGAAGATCGGCACCATGAACGAATAGAAGATGCGCAAGGTGGCACCCGACAGGCCCGGCAACGCCGCCAGCCAGAACAACTGGTCGGTGCTGAAGCTGAAGCCGATGGCGTTCAAGCGCACGATCACGGTGCTCCAGACCATCCAGACCGCGAAGGCCAACAACAGCGCCGGGATAGAGATCCACAGGTTGCGCCGGGCGGTCAGCTTGCCGCTGCTGCCCCAGAATGCGGGGTCTTCCGGGCGCCAGTCATGAATGACCGGGCCTTTTTCAGGCTTTTGCAGAACGGACATGTTCTTCTCCTTGGGCAATGCTGGAAAACGGGGATTGGGTGGCTGGCAGCGGTTTACCCAGGAATGGGCGCTTGCGCATTTCGCTGAAGTACATCCAGGTCAGGGAGACCCAGACCACGCCGTACAGCAACATGAAGCAGGACGAGCGCACGCCGGTGAGGTCCACCAGAGCGCCAAACATGATGGGCAACACGAACCCGCCCAGGCCGCCGGCCAGGCCGACGATGCCGGACACGGCGCCCATGTTTTTCGGGTAGTCGTTGGCGATGTACTTGAAGACCGAGGCCTTGCCGAACGCGAAGGCAATGCCCATCACGAACAGCAGCACAGTGAACACGGTGGCGTTGAGGCCGATGTGGAAGTCGACGATGCCGTTGACGGTCCGCACTTGCAGCTGGGTCTGCGGATAGGACAGCAGGAACAGGCAGATCCAACTGACCCACAACACCCACCAGGTCACGCTCTGGGCGCCCCAACGGTCCGACATCCAACCACCGACGGCCCGCAGCACGCCGCCAGGCAGCGAGAAGCAGGCGGCCAGCAGCGCCGCGCTTTGCAGGCTGAAACCGTATTCCTGCACGTAGTACTTGGTCATCCACAACGCCAGGCCCACGTAACCGCCGAACACGATCGAGTAGTACTGGCAGTAGCGCCAAACGGCCGGCTCTCTCAGGGCCTGGAGTTGCTCGCGCAGACTGGCGCCGCCCACGCCGCGGTGTTCTTTTTTCTCGGCAGTGAGAAACCAGAACAGCAGCGCGGTGATGAACAGGATGGCGCTGAACACCTTCGGCACCAGATGCCAGGAGCCCAGCGCGATCAGGGCCGGGGCCAGGAACTTGGTCACGGCGGAACCGGCATTGCCAGCGCCGAACACACCCATGGCGAAGCCTTGGTTGTGCTTGTCGAACCATTTGGCGACGTAGGCAATGCCCACGGAAAAGGAACCGCCGGCCATCCCGACGAACAGCCCCAGTACCAGGAACTGCCAGAACTCCGTGGCCAGGGTGATCAGGTACAGCGGCAATACGCAGGACAACATCAGCAGGAAAAACACGATCCGGCCGCCAAAGCGGTCGGTCAGCAGCCCAAGGGGTAGACGCACCAGCGAGCCGGTGAGCACCGGCGTGGCGGCCAACAGGCCGAATTGGGTTTCGTTGAGGGCCAGCATTTCCTTGATCGGAACGCCCAGCACGGCAAACATCATCCAGACCATGAAGCACACGGTGAAGGCCAGGGTACTCATCCCTAGTACCAGCCCTTGTTGCACTTGCGCTCGCATAACGACGCACCCCAGTCAGTTCAATGAGCGCAGCCTAGTGAGGCCGACCCCGCAAAAACTTGACTTGGATCAACGAGTCTTTGAGGGGTACTGGCCTATCCTTGGCCTGCCTACCTCTAAAGGGGTAGACCCTGATACTGACGAAAACCTTTGTTTATCAGTACCTTGAAGAAAAAGGTCGATACTTTCAGGGATTTGAAGCGGCCAACAACTCTTTAGAGGTAGTGCGTCCAGGATGGACTGCCACACCCATTACCTGGCGCGTGCTCATGTCCAGTTTGTCGATTTCCCTTGCGGGCCAGCCACAATGATGCGCTGGTTGCGCAGCTCCCTGCCCGCTCGCGCCGGGCTGGCGGTGATCCTCATCGCGATCCTGGCCCTGGCCAGTTCCCTGAGCGCCGGGCTGATCGCCTGGTTCAGCCAGGGCGATGCCGCCGCCATCAACACCGCCGGCTCCGTGCGCATGGAGACCTACCACCTGAGCTGGAAGCTCGCAGCCGGTGCCACCGACGAGATCCCGGCGATCACCGAAAGCCTGCAACAACGCCTGGACAGCCCGGCCCTGCGGGCCGTCCTGGAAGACGGGCCAGCCACCTCGCTGCACCAGAGCTATCGCAACCTGGTACAGCGCTGGAACCAGACCCTGCGCCCGGCCGTCGAGCGCGGCGATGCAGTGCTTTTCCAGACCAGCGCCAGCTCCTTCGTCGAGCAACTGGACCAGTTCGTCACCCTGCTGCAACGCCAGAGCGAGCATAAGCAGGGCTGGCAGCAGACGATCCAGGGCGTCGCGCTGTTCAGCACCATGATCATCCTGCTGATCGGCCTGTATGAATTGCAGTACGGCGTGGTCACGCCATTGCAGGAACTGGTCGACGCGACCCAGCGGTTTCGCCGTGGCGAGTTCCAGGTGCGGGTCAACCACCAGTCCGAAGATGAACTGGGCCAACTGGCGACCAGCTTCAACACCATGGCCGAGACGATCGAGGAGTCCCATCGCACCCTGGAAAACCAGGTCCGGCAAAAGACCCTGAACCTGCAACAGGCCAACGCCGCCCTGGAGCTGCTTTACCAGAGCAGCGGCAGCCTCGCCACGCGCCAGGCCAATGCCCAGGAACTGGATGAATTGATCCGACGCTTTCAACAGCGCCTGCCGGGCCTGCGCCTGACGCTGTGCCTGCAAGGGCAGGCGCCGGCCCGACAATTGCTGTCCCTGCACGGCGCTGACAGCCGCCAGGTGTGCGCCAGCAGCGATTGCGCCACCTGCCAGAAACACGTCACCCTTGTGCCCCGGACCTTCAGCATCAGCAACCAGGGGAACGAGCTGGGTGAGCTCAAGGCCCACTTTGTCGACGGCCACGAGGCGCAACCGTGGGAAACCGCGCTGATCCAGGCCCTGGCCAACCTGATCGGCACCTCCCTATCCCTCAAGCGCCAGCGCGAACAGGACCATCGCCTGCTGCTGCTCGACGAACGCACCATCATCGCCCGCGAGCTGCATGACTCCCTGGCCCAGGCCTTGTCGTACATGAAGCTGCAAGTCAGCCGCATGCAGACCCTGATGCGCCGTGGCGAACCGGTGCAAACCCTGGAAACCGTGACCGCCGAACTGCGCGAAGGCCTGAACAACGCCTACCGGCAGTTGCGCGAACTGCTGACCACCTTCCGCCTGCAAATCCATGACGATGGCCTGGTGGAGGAGCTCAAGGACACCGCCGAGGAGTTCTCCAGCCGTGGCGATTTCAAGGTGCACCTGCTCATCGACGCGCTGGCTTTCGAGCTCTCGGCCAGCGAACAGATCCACATCCTGCAGATCACCCGCGAGGCCCTGTCCAACTGCTTGCGCCACGCCCATGCCGAGAACGCCTGGCTGCAACTGCGCCAGGAAGGCGAAACCGTGCAGTTGTCGATCGAGGACGACGGCCGCGGCTTCAGCGGAGAGGTCGACCAGCGCGAACACCATGGCCTGAACATCATGAACGAACGGGCTCGCAGCCTGCACGGTCAGCTCCAGATCCACTCCAGAACACCCCAAGGCACCTGCATCCAGGTGCGCTTCCAACCCGAATTCCTGGGCCAACACACCGAGAGCATCGCACCATGAACGCCCCCCTACGCCACACCCTTCTCTTGGTCGACGACCATCCGATGATGCGTCGCGGGATCCGCCAGATGCTCGAACTCGAAGACGACTTGCAGATCGTCGGCGAGGCCAGCCACGGCGAAGAGGCCCTGACCCTGATCGAACCCCTCAAGCCCGACCTGGTGCTGCTGGACAACAACATGCCGCAGATGAACGGCATCGAAACCCTGCGCCGGCTGCGCGCCATGCACTACACCGGCAAGGTCTTGCTGTTCACCGTGTCCGATGCCGAAGACGACATCCGCGACGCCTTGCGCCTGGACGCCAATGGCTACCTGCTCAAGGATATGGAACCGGAACTGCTGATCCAGTACATCCGCGATGCCCTGGCCGGCACCCTGGTCATCAGCCCCGGCCTGACCCGCGTCATGGCCCAGGCCCTGCGCTCGCCGCCACGCCAGGCCGACGTCGAACTGACCGAACGCGAACGCCAGGTGCTCAAGAGCATTGCCGGGGGCCACAGCAACAAAGTGATCGGGCACAAGCTCGGCATCACCGAGGGCACGGTCAAGGTCCATGTGAAGAACCTGTTGCACAAGCTCGGCTTGCGCTCTCGGGTCGAAGCGGCGGTGTGGGCGATGGAGCATTTGCGCGGGGCGGGCTAAGCCCATCCCTCTTCCGAGGTAAGCCGGCCGAGGCATAGGCCGGCAGGGCCTGGGGCTCTACCATGACGGCACGCGGAGGTACGCCATGCTGACCCACCCTTCCATTGTTTTAATGTTGCGTCGTCACCACCTGTTCAGCCAATTGCCGGAGCGAGTCTTCGAAGACGTGTGCGGCCTGGCGGTGCTCAAGCGCCTGGATTGCAACAGCACCCTCATGCACCAGGGCGATCCGGCCAAGCGCTTCTTCTTGCTGGTCAGTGGCCAGGTCAAGCTGTACCGGGTCACCGGGGAAGGCCAGGAGAACCTGGTCGAGATCATCCAGCCCGGCCAGACATTTGCCGAGGCCCTGCTGTTCAGCCAGGCCCGTTGCTACCCGGTGAGCGCATCGGCCATCAAGGACAGTGTGGTGGTGAGTATCGAAGGCACGCATTACCGCAAGGCCCTGGAGGACCAGCCCAAAGTCTGCCTGGCGATCCTGGCGAGCATGAGCGTGCATTTGCATCAGCGCCTCAAGGACATCGACAACCTGACCCTGGCCAGCGCCAGTCGGCGTGTCATCAACTTCCTGCTCCAGGAGCGCGACCCGCGTGACGGCCAGGTGGTGCTGCAAGTGTCCAAGCGCCTGGTGGCCTCCAAGCTCGGTATCCAGCCCGAGACGTTTTCACGCATTCTGCATCGCCTGGTGGACGGTGGCCTGATCGCCATGGAGCGCCGCAACATTCGCATCCTGGCCGAGGAGGAGTTGGAGGCTTACCAACAGTAGCCGGGCCAGTCTCGGATTTGACCATGGTCAAGGCGCATAACTGCCGGCCTCGCACACTGGCTGAGTCCATCAGTGGAGACCCCTCATGTCCGATTCAAGCCTTCCCTTGGTCTACTCTTGCTCCGGTTGCTCGAATGTCGCGCAGCTGGCCAATACCCTGGCCTTGCGCCTGGATCGCAGCGGCCTGGCCGAAATGTCTTGCATCGTCGGGGTCGGCGGGCATGTGGCTGCACTGGTCAACAAAGCGCGCTCGGGACGGCGAATCCTGGCGCTGGACGGCTGCCCGCTGCAATGCGTCGAACGCTGCCTGAACCAGCACGACCTGCACGCCGATATACATCTGATCTTCAGCCACCACGGTTTGCGCAAACGCAACGGCGAGGATTGCACCGAGGAGCAGAGTGATGAGTTGTTTGAGGAAATCAAGCAGCTGATTGAAAGCCGGGTGATCGCAGCCACCAAGACAGCTTGAGAAAGCGAACAGGTTTTAGTGTCGAACGCCAAAACCTGTGGCGAGGGAGCTTGCTCCCGCTGGACCGCGAAGCGGTCCTAAAACCATAAACTGCCATTTTCCATTAAGATTTTTTAAATCAGCCCAACCGATACTACAAACCCGGTCTTGACTGAGACTACACGCCAAGAACATTAGAACTTTCAGAAAGTGCCTACAGGAATTTCCGAGATCAATCCCCAAATAGAAATATATCTTCCCCAATAATCTGTAAGTCAATTCCCACAATCATCGCGACTAATATTTCAAATAATTCAACAACACTTCGCAGCGATGCAATACCGCAACATCTTGAAACCAATAGTCAGTGGCGCATTCTCTACTATCTGCAAATCTCATAGGTGTTGCGCAACAAATTTCTCTCAAACGCAATGCTACGGATAGGACAAATAAAATGGACTCTTTAGTCAACAATACAACCTTTGAGCTTGAACTGGATGCAGAAACTGCGGAGAAATTCTCCGTGATTCTGAACGATGAAAGCCTGATGCATGCCGGCTTTGTGGCACATCAGTCGAATAACAACGTATTGTCGCTAGCTCTGACTGAAGACGTTAAAGTCGCAGCCTGAAAAAACGGGAGGGAAGTAATTCCCTCCCGCTTTCTGTTGTGTCGAACATGACGCGTGCTCATACCTTTCATCAGTCAAGGGTGGCCATTTATGCAACGACTTAGTTCAAGTCTTCGTCGCCGAAGTGCCGAAGAAACATTAAAAATCATTGTCAACGATATAGCCCCGCGCCTGGGTATTACCCGAGTGACAGACACAACCTGGCTGGACCGCATCGGCATTCCGGTGTTCGCCAGTATACGACCCGACGCATTGAAGGGTTCGCTGTGCGTAAACGCTGGCAAAGGTCTCAGATCAGCAGAAGCCAAGATTGGCGCGTACATGGAAGCCATCGAGTTCAGCCTTGCGCAATACAACACTGCACAACTGAAACTGTTAAAAACCACGCCGAGACAACTCATTGAAAGCCACAAAGGACGGATAGCGTTCAATCAGTTCTGCATGTTGTACGGCTTTCGTGCCGACGCCGACTCGCCCATCATGGCCATTGAAGTTGAAGATGTATTGCGCGAGCAAAAAGTGCTTGCACCCGCCGAACTGGTGTTCATTCCCTACCCCGAAAACCCCGGGCAACGACTCTTCGGGGAAAGCTCCAGTGGCCTGGCCTCAGGTAATGACTTGGTGGAAGCCTCGGTACACGCTGTTTGTGAACTCATGGAGCGCGATGTTCAAGCCTTTAATCACCTGAATGACCGCTCCTGCCTCGTCAATCTGGACCGCTACAGCGCAGAAGTCGACTCCCTGATTAACAAAATCAATGGCGCGGGATTAAGTCTGTCGGTTCGTTACACCGAGAACTGTTTTGGCCTGGCCTACTTTCAGGCTTTTATCATGGAAGAGTCCTCCCAGGCGCCTATCTCTGTGGCCAGCGGTTCAGGGCTACATCCCATCAAGGAAATCGCTTTGATCCGGGCTATCTGCGAGGCGGCCCAAAGCCGTTTAAGCCACATCCATGGAGGCCGGGACGACATCATCGAGCGCGTCAAATACTTCGAGAAGAAGGGTCGTTCGGTCGAGCTTCAGGCTATTTCACACTTGCGTACCGTGGCCACCTCCCGGAACCAGATGATCGATTACTCCTCCATCGACTGCCAGGAGGCCGCGATCCCCACGATCGAATCGGCCTGGGAGTTGCTCATTGAGCGGTTGCAAAGTGTCGGGCTCAGTACCGTGCTAAGGGTTTTGCTCAGCAAAGCGACGGACGACATCACTGTGGTCAGAATAATTATTCCGGGACTGGAAGCCTTTGAGCCCGGTTTGAAAAGGGTCGGTCCGAGGTTACTTACGTATGTCAAACAAAGCGCTTGAGGCATGCACGCTGTTTGCGGGCCCCTCCCTGCAAGGAATAAACAGTCAATTACTGCGCGGTGGCGGCCTGGTGTTACGCCCGCCCGTCAAACGCGGCGATATCGAACGCCTGGTGGCGCAATCGCCCCCTTCAAACCTCGCCATTGTCGATGGCGTGTTCCATGCGCACCCTGCCGTCGGCCATGCCGAGATACTCGACGCCCTTGGCGCGGGTTGGCGCATTTGGGGGTTGTCATCCATGGGGGCCATTCGCGCCTGTGAAATGGATACGCTTGGAATGAGAGGCTTTGGCGAAGTGTATCGACAATTCGCCAGCGATCCGGACATGTCCGACGACGAAGTAACCCTGATACATCAAGCACAAGAGCCCTTTCTTTCACTCAGCGAACCACTTATTCATATCAGGCAGTTTTTAAGACAGTGGACGACCGAACAGTTCATTACGCCAGCACAAGAACAACACGTACTTCATCACCTGAAAAACATGTGGTACGGACATCGAACACTAAATTGTTTGAAAGAAGCCTTGCTGGCACTCCCTGTCGCGGCGAAACAAATAGACAACGCCCTAGCCAACTTTTCCGCTTACAGAGTAAAGAGCCTGGACTTGATCGACTTTCTCAAACAACAACCATGGACGAGAACGGTGAAACAGAATGTCGCCATCAGAGATACTGTGTGAAATAAACGGCTTGCCCTTTGTGCACCCCATGTTCAACAGCACAAAACTTTTAACGCTCGTCGCCGTTGTGCGTAAAAACATTGAGGGAGGCGAGTTACCTTTAACCACCTATTTGCAACCAGACTTTGCCACCGGCCTGTATAACCGGCACGTCGAAGGTGCACCCGCGTTTCCGCCCCATCAGGCGCTCGGTAACGCCGAGCAGATTATGTTGGCCGAAGCGAAGATCAACCTCAAAGCCTTGTTGCCGGAATGGGCCAGATTATTTGACCTGCCGGTTAACATATATAAGCTACTGACTCAACAAGTCAGCCTGACCAATCCCGTGCTACCGCAACAAGTGTTTTTGGGCGAAGCCGCGTTTACCAGCATGACGGACCTTGAAGAGTTACTGGTGCATGAGCTGTCCCATATTTGGTCCAGTTTGATTGCCGAGATTTACGACTTTCAGCTCAAGGACAGTTCGAACAACTACGTACTGCCATCAGGAACCGGCGGTAAGAACCCTAGGGGTGTATTGCTGGCTTGCCTGTTTGCGGTCAGCGCCGTGAACTACCACCAACGGTTGCTGGCCAGTGGCTCCGTGCGAGCTCGTCCTGAACGACTCGACTACTTGCACCAGTACTTCCTCAAAAGTCTGGCCACTCTTCAGGCTTCGGCGGAACTGTCCGAAATCGGAAAACTGATCACCTCCAAGCTGGATGCGTTTTCCAGCAGCCTAACAACTGACACTGTTCAAGGATGACCCATGGCCGTCGTACATTTTCCCCGGCAGTTCATGTCCTACACCGATCAGCATAAAACACACGCCACTGAGGGCTTGTGTGTCAGCGAAGTACTGAACAATCTGACCGCACGGTTTCCCGCCCTGATTGGTCCGGTCTTCTCAGAGGACTTGTACCCGCTGCCGTTCGTGGGGTTGTTCGTCGACGGCATGCCCGTGACCAGTGAACATGACCGCCATCGGCCCTTGGACAGTAATGCGCAATTGATTCTGATCAACGCAGTGGCAGGTGGCTGACATGCAATGCAACCTGAAGATGGACACCTCCCGTTACACCCGCCAAATCATCCTCAGTGAGGTCGGCGCTCAGGGGCAGCAACGCCTCAAAGACAGCAAGGTGCTGGTGGTCGGTGCCGGGGGGCTGGGTTGCCCGGTACTCCTGTACCTGGCTGGTGCTGGCGTCGGGACGATCGGCATCGTTGATAACGACATCGTCGACGTGAGCAATCTGCACCGACAAATTCTCTATGCGATTGCCGATGTAGGCGACCTGAAAGTGTTGGCAGCCAAACGTCGCATCAATCAGTTGAACCCCGACATCGTCGTCCACACCGTTGCCACGACGCTGAACCCAGACAACGTCCTGTCGCTGCTGGCGAAATACGACATCATCGTCGACGCCACTGATAATTTCGGCGCCAAATACCTCATCAGTGACGCCTGTATCGAGTGTGAAAAACCGATGATCTATGCCTCGATCAGTCAGTTCGAGGGGCAGGTGTCGGTATTTAATTATTACAACCGGCACACCCAACAACGGGGGCCGTGTTTACGGGATCTGTTCGAAACACCTCCGCCACCGCACTTGACACAAAGCTGCTCGGAGGCGGGCGTTCTTGGCGTTATACCTGGCTTGCTTGGCTGCTTTCAGGCCAACGAAGTTCTCAAGCTCATCCTCCGTGCCGGGGAGCCCTTGAGCGGACATTTGTTGTCTATCGACTGTCTGGAAAACACTTTCCACCTGTTGAACATCAACAAAAAATCACAGGACCGGCCCCCTGAGAAAATGCTTGGCGCTACGACCACGTCTGCGTGGCGCGACAGCGACTGGCTGTCACCCAACACACTGCATGATTGGATAGCGACACAAGCGCCATTTCAATTGGTCGATGTGCGCGACATCAGCGAGCATCAGCAAGGTTCGCTGGGCGGCAGTCTGATTCCGCTCAAAGACATCATCAAACGCCAGGAAGAACTCGATACCACCCGCCCTATCGTTTTCTATTGCAAGTCCGGCATTAGGAGCAAAGCAGCCCTGCTGGCAGTTCGCAGCGTCAGCCAGGAAGCGGAACTCTATAGCCTTGAGGGTGGCATCGAGCGATATCTAGCGATTTACCCTGATGAACGTCACCCCGTCACTTATTGAACGCCGCTGATTGCGCAGTCACCCTATTCGGATCAAAGGTACGTCAATGAGTGCAAATTTTTCAGGCATTACGTGGGGCTTTCCCGGCATCGACCGGCGCCTGTTGAAAGTGCAGTTCAGCTTTTTACTGATGGTTCTGGGTGGACGGTGTAATCAACTGGCGGTGGCCTGGTGGGCCTTGCAGGAAACAGGCTCTACGCTCTATTTCGCCAATATGATTGCCTGCTCCATCGCGGCGGAAGTGTTAGCCAAACCTCTGTTGGGATGGCTGGGGGACAAGTACAACAAAATCCTGATCATCAAGCTGGCCTCATGGATCAGCCTGCTGACAGCACTGTTGATGGCGGTGCTATCTGCCACGGGGTCGTTCAACCCCTGGATGGTGGGCGCGCTGATGATAATCAGCAGTGCGATCGTCGGCGTACGCGACCCTCTCCAGGCATCGATCATTCCTTTGTTTGCAGACGACGATAAAGTCTCCTTGGCCTTCCAGACCAAAAGCGTGATGTCGTCCTTTTCCATTTTGCTGGGGCCGGTACTGGCCAGCGGGTTGATTTACGGATTCGGCATCACATTCGCCTTTGCCGCCGATTTTTTTGCGATTCTCATCGCCGGGACGTTGATCGCGACCATCCCTAGCCACATCGGGGTCACCGGCCAAGACGGAAAAGCCCCGGCTGCCAGCGGCTTCAGCATGATCTGTTCCGGCTTCAAAGTGGTGTACGGAGTGAAGGTCGAATTTTACCTGGCCATCATTGCAATGCTGATCAACTTTGCCCTGTTTCCGTTCTTCACCATCCTGATCCCACTGTACGTGAAGGACGTCATTCAGTACCCGGTCACCTACATCGGTCTTCTGGATTCGTGCTTCGGGCTGGGCATTCTGGCGGGCAGTTACAAAATCATCGGCTGGTTTTCCGACCGGATTCCCCGTGACATGTGTGTGTCCGCAGGCTTTGCATTACTGGGGTGCAACCTGGTGGTGGTCGGGACCGTATCATCGTCGCTCATCGTGCCTGCGGCCTGTTTCTGCGGCGGCGTCGGCCTGATGTTGATTAACATCCCCA
Source organism: Pseudomonas citri (assembly GCF_025336485.1). Classification (GTDB taxonomy): domain Bacteria; phylum Pseudomonadota; class Gammaproteobacteria; order Pseudomonadales; family Pseudomonadaceae; genus Aquipseudomonas; species Aquipseudomonas citri. The sequence goes on from NZ_JAODAB010000007.1 coordinate 84,955, forward strand.
CCTCAGCCGTGAGGTTGCTGGCAACGCCAAAGCTCCATCGCAACCGGATTTTTGCCACGGTTTCCTTTCTGTCTGCGGCAGCTAGCCCCTTGGGCAGTTTCGCGATGAACACCCTGATCGCCTATCTGGGGGTCGCACTGACAATCACGCTGCTGGGTTTCATGGTGGTGCTGTTGTCTCTGCTGGTTTTTCTGGTGCCCGACTTCAAGTCTTTTATGCGCTCCCAGGATACGCAGCTCAATGATGCCTATCTGGACAAATACCCCAAAGCGTTTGCGCACTGACGTACTTCGCCGCCCCCCCGCCTCTTACAAACGGAGTTGCCTTTCGCCATGCCGGACTTCAAGGGTCGAACTGAATCTGCTCGACATGAACAGATCTTCTGCGGCCAATATTATGACGACATGGGCTGTACCGGTTTTCTGGGGGACCCGTCCAAGGATCGAATCTCGGTTCTGATGCTGGGGCTTTCGGACGGTGTGGCGCTGGCGCCGATCGCAGCCAGCACCAGAGTGGCCAGTCTGCTGGCCGTTGATCTGGACGAGACCGCACTCGTGCGCAGCCTCGACAACCGGAACCGACTTGCAGCGCATATCGACTTTGACGGCGTGGTCGCCGACGCCGCGCACTTCCTGGTCGTCACTCCCGATCGGTACGACGTCATTATTGTCGACCTCTACACCCAGAGCGCTTATGCCCCGATCGTGTTTGATCACGGATTCCACCAGCTATTGAAGAGCCGCCTCAATCCCCTCGGTCACGTGGTGTTCAACGGTTTTGGCGTTCCCATGAATCTGGACCCGTTCAGCGGCCCTACGACCCAGGCTTGGCTCGCCCACTGCCTGAACGACAGCTGGGGCGACATTCACCACCTGCCCCATCGACGCAATGCGACGTTCATTATCGGTCCACCGCCATCAACCATACTGGGCACCGTACCTACCTTGGAGTTTTTATGCGCCAGTGACCGGCTCTTTATGGACATCATGAGTCTTCGCCTGCGCTATCTGACACCCACGGCTATCCGTCACACGCCGCTTTTGCCCCCGGCACTGGACTTCGTGGGGATTGATCTGGAGGTACAAAAACGCTGGATCGACTCGTTACCGGTCCTGTCTGCGCTGCTTCCTGCTTCGCTGAAGCTGGGCAGGCCCAGCGATCTTCGCGTGTTATTGGATGACCCGGGCGCTTGCCAAGCGCTGCAAGAGCGATTACTGAAGGACAAATCGTCGCTGCGTACCACATTGGCGTTGCTGATCGCAGGCGAAGTCAACTTCTCGGACCGCGATATGTCATGGCTCCCCGACTGGGTCGTCGCAACACTGGAGAACAGCGTCGAGATCCACCCACGAGACTGGCTGGAGGGTTTATTCCCTTACGCCTATGGCGTCATTACCCACAGGACCCGGGGAGATGCGTCCAAGGTGGAAGGTTTTCGACGAGCGCTAGCCCGATTGTCATCGAGTGTTTCCCTTGGGCGTAGAAATTCAGACTCGATCTGACAGTTGCAAACTCGGCTCCCACATGGATGGGGTACATCCGCAGGAGCCACCGGCTGTGAGGCCACCTATATTGCAGACAAGCCACACACTGGATCTGCGTCGATCACAGCGACTCAACCTCTCACCCCGCCGCCAACCCTTTCCCTGCCCGCTCCAGGTTGCGCCACAGCCAGGGCGGCAACACCTCGGGGTCGAGGCTGTCGATCAAGTTCTTGAGGGCCAATCCCAGTTCGGTATCCCCCTCGATCACCAATCGACGACGGAAAAACAGCGTGTCGGGATCCTCTTGCCGGCTGGCCAGCAACAGGAATTCACGCCAGTTGCCGCTGATGGTGACTTGGGCTTCGGCCCGTTCGGCGATGCGCAATCCGTCACGGGCCAGGGTCAGGTACCAGCACAACTTCAGGTCCACCACCCGCAGGCACAACCAGCGCCCACGCAACACGTCGAAGCCACCGTCGCGCAGCGGTTCCGCCAGGCAGCGATTGAGCGCTTGCTGCAACGCCAGGCGCTGCACCATGAATGGAACCTTGCCCACCAGCGGCAGCAACCGGTCGGCGCCTTTGAGCAGCCACTTCTTCGGACTCAACACAGGCCTGCCTCCTCTACTTTCAACATACCGGCATGGCCATGCCAGTAACCGTTGCAGCCGTCGACGAACAGCGGCGGCGCCTCGCCCTGGCGCACCCTGTCAAAGGCCATGACCACCTCAGCCATGCCCTGGGCCCGGGGGCTCAGGCGCAGTACATCGGCGCCGCAGGCCGTCAGTGCGGTGTAATCGGCCAACAGGTTCGTCACCTCGCCGGACATCGTCTGGATGCCGTTGAGGGTGAACAGCTGCTGGCCTTCCTGGCTGCTCAACGCCAGGCCGTCGGGATAGTTGATGCAGCAGAACTGGCAATCGTCCTTGGGACGGTTTTCGGCGCGGGCGGTAAAGCAGCGCGCCGAGTAAGCCAAGGGTAGATGGCCGTAGGAGAAGATCTCCACTTCGGGTACTTCGCGGTCCATGTCCCGCACTTGCTCCAGCACATCGGCGATCAGGGCCGCCGAACATTCCACCGGCGGCACCCAGCGGATCATGCCGCTGTCCTGCAACTGCGCCAGGGAATGACCGTTGTACAGGTTCAGCGCCGGGCCACCGACGAAAGGCAGCTTGCGCTCGGCGAGAAACTGCACCGCCCCCATGTCATTGGCTTCCACCAGTAGCTGTCCGTTGTCACACAGCCGACGCAGCGAAGAGAGCTCCGACGCGGCTTCGATCAGCGTCAGGCTCGACAACACGATCTGCGCCTGGCTGCATGCTTGCAGCTCGCGTCCCAGGCCCAGCCATTGGTCCAGCGAGAACGCCCGGCGCTTGGAGCACACGGTTTCCCCGAGGTAAATCACATCCAAGGGCAGTGCCGACATCTCGGCGTAGAAATTTCCCAGTTGCGCTTTGTCCCAATAAAACAGGACCGGTCCCAGGCTGAGTTTCATCACGCCTCCCTCATTGCCATGATCGATGGTAGGCACCCAGGGTGGTCTGGCTGCCCTCTGACAAGCCGGCCAACACCTGGCGCCATTCTTCCTGTACCCGAAAACGTTGCGGCGCGGTGCGGTGCGCATCCAGTGCCGCGCGCCAGACCCGGGTCACCTGCTCGACATACGCCGGGCTGCGCTGGCGGCCTTCGATCTTCACGGCCTCCACGCCAATGGCCACGAGTTCCGGCAGCAAGTCGAGGGTGTCCAGGCTGGTGGGTTCTTCCAGTGCATGGAAGCGCTTGCCACCCACCAGGAACCGGCCTTTGCACAAGGTCGGGTATCCGGCCGGTTCGTCCGGGGTGTAACGGTCAATCAACACTTCGCTCAAGCGCGCGCTGAGACCCTGGGCATCTTCGCTCCAGCGCACGGCCTTGGCCGGCGAGCAGACGCCACACAGGTTCGGCGATTCGCCAGTGATGTAGGAAGACAAGTGGCAGCGCCCTTCGGCCATGATGCACAGGCTGCCGAAACCGAAGACCTCGATCGGCACCGGGCTGGCCGCTGCCACCTGCCGCACCTGGGCCAGGGACAACACCCGGGGCAGCACGGCGCGCCGGATGCCGAAACGCTCGGCGTAGAAAGCCAGGGCCGCCGCATGGGTCGCCGAGCCCTGTACCGACAGGTGCAAAGCCAGTTGTGGATGGCGCTGGCTGGCGTAGCCGAGCACGCCAGGGTCGGCGGCGATCAGGGCGTCCACGCCGAAATCGGCGGCGCGATCCACCGCCCGTTGCCAACGCTCCCACCCCTTGGGTTGCGGGTACGTGTTAACCGCCACGTACAGCTTGCGTTGATGTTGGCGGATGTGCGCGACCGCCGCGTCGAATTGCTTGTCATCCATGTTCAACCCGGCGAAATGCCGGGCATTGGTGTCGTCGCGAAAGCCAACATAAACGGCATCGGCGCCTTGGCGCACCGCCGCTTTGAGGGCAGGCAGATTCCCTGCCGGGCAAACCAGTTGCATGGGGCATCCTCGTGAGAAAACGATGGTCTGTACGCAAATCGCGCAGGCGCTTTGCGTACAGACCTTAAGGCCGCCGCCAGTCTAATCAGCCACGGCCCGGCGGCCTTGACGGCAATCAATTGCCTTCAATGCATCAACGCGGCAAAGGGCAGGTACAGCACGTTGTCGCGCTTGTGCACCTGCGCCTGGCAGTCCACCACCGCCAGCCCGTCGGCCCAGCACGCGGCGGTCAGCATCGCTGAGCTTTGCTGGGGGTGCAGTTCCACACACAGGTGTCCGTCGGCGTCCGGGGTCAACCTGGCCCGCAGATACTGCCGACGCTTGTTGCGCTGCAACCAATCGAATCCGGCGGGCAGTTGCAGCGGCACCGGCATCACCTGGTCCACGCCCTGGGCCCGGAACAGGAACGGCCGCAGGACGATCAGCGCAGTGATCAACGCTGCCGAAGGATTGCCCGGCAACCCGAGCCAAGGCTTGCCCTGGACATCGCCAAAGGCCAGCGGCTTGCCCGGCTGAATTGCCAGGCGCCACAGGTCGATGCTGCCCAGGGCCGCGATGGCCTGCTTGAGGTGGTCCTCTTCGCCCACCGACACGCCGCCGGAAGTCAGCAACACATCGCACTCGGTGGCCGCCCGGCTCAGGGCCTGGCGGCTGGCCTGCAGTTGATCGGGCATGACCCCGAAGTCATGCACCTCGACACCCCAGCCGCGTAACAACGCCGCCAGGCTGCGACGATTGCTGTTGTAGATCTGCCCCGGCGCCAATGGCTCGCCCGGCTCACGCAACTCATCGCCGCTGCTGAGCAGGCCGACCTGCAACGGGCGATAGACTTCCACCCGCGCAATCCCGGCACCGGCCAGCAACCCCAGCTCCTGGGCGCGCAAGCGTGTGCCGGCCTTGAGCAGCAGATCGCCTCGGCGCAGTTCCTCGCCTTCCTTGCGCACGTGATCAGCACGGGTGACCGACGGGAGCCAGACGCGCTCGCCGTCCACACGGCAGCTTTCCTGGGGCACCACGGTGTCCGCGCCCGGCGGCAGCGGTGCACCGGTGAAGATCCGCACGACCTGCCCGGCCTGCAACGGCGCGCCCGGTTCGTCACCGGCGGCGATGCGTCCAGTCAACGCCAGGTAACCGCCCTCCTCCGGCAGGTCAGCGGCGCGCAAGGCATAACCGTCCATGGCGCTGTTGTCCCAGGCCGGCAGGTTCATCGGACAGAGAATATCGACTGCCAGCACGCGGGCCAGGGCGTGGTCGAGGTCGACCCGCTGCACCGGCGGTGGCGGCGGTGCCTGATCGAGCAAGTGCCGGATAGCCTCATCCACCGGCATCAACACGCCGCTGTCGCACACCCGGCCGTTCACGAGCGCGTCTCGCAAGCGACCGGAGCGACACCGGCCTGAGCCTTGAGATGCGGCGTGAAATTGCACGGACCGGTGCGGCTGTCCAACTGACTGGCCAGGATCTTTTCCCAGCCGGTCCGGCACGCACCCGGCGAGCCTGGCAAGCAGCACACCAACACGCCGTTGCTCATGCCCGCCAGTGCGCGCGACTGCAGGGTCGACATGCCGATTTCCGCCAGCGACACCTGGCGGAACAACTCGCCAAAGCCGTCGACTTGCTTGTCCAGCAATGGCGCCACCGCTTGCGGGGTGTTATCACGCGCCGTGAAACCGGTGCCACCCGTCATCAGTACCACTTGCACCTGGGGGTCGGCGATCCACTCGGAGACCTTGGCGCGGATCTGGTAGATGTCGTCCCGCACCAGGCCCCGGTCGACCAGCACATGCCCGGCGGTTTGCAGCAAATCCACCAGGGTCTGGCCGGACGTGTCGGTTTCGAAAGTGCGGGTATCGCTGATGGTCAACACGGCAATGTTCAGGGGTTGGAAAAGGCGTTGCGTCAGATGGGCCATGGTCAGCCGTCCTGCTGTCAGAAAAGATGGCCCAGCCTGAACCGCAATCGTTGCCCGGCCTATTCCTCCATGGAGGTACCTCCCTCGGCATTCACGGCGCCAGGCGACTGCGCTGCCACGCGCCCTCTTGCAGGCGATAGTCGAGGCGATCATGCAAGCGATCGGCGCGACCCTGCCAGAACTCCAACCGTTCGGGACGCAGGCAATAGCCACCCCAATGCGCCGGACGCGGGACGGCTTGATCGGCGAAGCGTCGTTCGGTCTGCGCCAGCAAGGTTTCCAGTGCTGCGCGATCGACCAGCCGCCGGCTCTGTGGCGACGCCCAGGCGCCGAGACGACTGGCCAGCGGACGGGATTGGAAATAGGCATCCGACAGCGCCGGGTCCAGCTTATGGACCTGCCCTTCGACGCGGACCTGACGCTCCAGGCCCGGCCAGAAAAAGGTCATGGCCGCCCAGGCATTGGCCGCCAGGTCTTGCCCCTTGCCGCTGTCGTAGTTGCCGAAAAACGAAAAGCCCTGGACGTCGAAACCCTTGAGCAACAACACCCGGCAATGGGGCCTGCCGCGCTCGTCCACCGTGGCCAGGGCCATGCTGTTGGCTTCTACCGGCGGTTGCTCGGTCTCTCGGGCCTGTTGCATCCACACGCCGAACAGCGCCATCGGCTCGTCCGGCGCTTGGGCTTCATCCAGGCCATCACGGGTGTATTGGCGGCGCATTTCTGCCAGGGAAAGGGGCATGTCGGTATCTCCACGATGGGTTTGGCCCAGTGTGGATTCTGTGGGGCTGGCAGGCCTTGATCGTTGTCAATGCGGGTTCTTGTGGTGAAGGGCTGGACGCCGTCGCAGTGTGCCGACCCACCGCTACTTGAGCCCCAACCGCCGCGCCAACTTGTGCAGGTTGCTCGGGTCGATTTCCAGCAGTCGCGCCGCACCGGCCCAGTTCTGCCCGCAGCGCTCCAGTGCCTTGTAGATCGCCTGGCGCTGGCAATTGTCCACCGCTTCGCTCAAGGGCAGGAACGGTGCGTCGGCCCCGTCGGAGGACGGTTCGAGCAGGGCCTGGGTCGCGGCTACACCCGCGTTGAGGTCCAGGTCCAGCACTTGCGGCTCCAGCGTCATGATCAGGCTGCGATTGGCGCCTCGGCTCAATTGCTTCAATGCCGCACGGCTGATCACATGCTCCAGTTCCCGCACATTGCCCGGCCAGCTGTACGCCAGCAGCGCCTGTTCGGCGGCTGGCGACAAGCGCACCCCGCGCAAACCCAACCGCGTGCGATTGAGCTCCAGGAAATGCCCCGCCAGCATCAGCACATCGTGGCCGCGCTCGCGCAGTGGCGGAATCGGCACCGGGTACACCGAAAGCCGGTGATACAGGTCGGCACGAAACAGACCGTCGCGAATGCTGTCCGGCAAGTGTCGGTTGGTAGCGGCGATGATCCGCACATCGACGTGCAGCGGCTTGTCCGCCCCCAGGCGCTGGATCTCGCCGTTCTGCAGGGTACGCAACAACTTGGCCTGCACACTCAACGGCAGTTCGCCCACTTCGTCGAGAAACAGCGTGCCACCGTTGGCCGCGTCGAAGCGTCCGGCACGGTCGGTCGTCGCCCCGGAGAAGGCGCCTTTGACATGACCGAATAACTCGCTCTCGGCCAGGGACTCGGGCAGCGCCGCGCAATTGACCTGGACCAATGGCTTGTGACTACGCCGGGACAAGCGGTGCAGGCGGCGGGCGAACATCTCCTTGCCGACGCCGGTTTCGCCCAGCAGCAGCACCGGCAGTTCAGAGTCGGCCAACACGTCCAGTTCGTTGAGCAATTGCTGCAACCCTTCGCTGCGCCCGAGGATTTCCCCCTCTCCGGTCGGCACGCGCAAGTCCGCCGGGTCAGCGCGCGACGCCCGCAGGCTGCGGTTTTCCTGTTCGAGCCGGGTGACCCGCACCGCTGCCTCGATCTGCAGGGTGCAGCGCTTGAGCTCTTCGCGGGCGCGGCTGTCGAAGGTGCCGGCATGCAGCGCATCCAGGGTGATCGCCCCCCAGAGCTGCCCTTCCACGTACAGGCTCACACCCATGCAATCGTGCACGGGCAACGGCTCACCGACATGGTGATCGAGCAAACCGTCATAGGGGTCCGGCAAGCGACTGTCCGGCTCGAACCAGGTGGGTTCGCGCGAGGCCATGATCGCCGCCAGGCGCGGGTGCTGGGCGATCACGAACCGCCGGCCCAGGGCCTCGTGGACCAGGCCCACGGTCGCCACGGGCCGGAGGCTGTCCTCGTCCAGGCGCAACAATCCGACGGCGCCACTGTTGAAGTATTCGCGTAGCGTCTGCACCAGGCGTTGCAAGCGCACTGCATTGGGCAGCTCGACGATCAGGTCGGCGGCCAGGCTTTCACGCAGCATGGTAGTGATGACCCTCCAGGGTTCGTTTGACCCCGTGCAGCCAGGGTGAGAATCACCCTGCTAAAAAATTATTCGTTAAATTTCAACAGGTTAAATATGGCATGCCGACTGCAATGTCGAGTCATCTGTCCCTCCCGGGATTCACCCAAGGAAACATGATGAGCCTCGATCTACTAGAACAAAGCCTGGGCCAACTGGCCTGCGACATTCCCGGTGCGACCCGTACCTTCCATCATTACAACCTCGACTTCTGTTGCGGTGGGCAAAAGTCCCTGCGCGAAGCGGCGCTCGGCAAGGGCCTGAACCCGCTGCTGATCGCCGACGCCTTGAAGACGCTGCAAGCGGCCGGCGAACTGGGCCATGACTGGCGCGACGAACCCCAGGCCAAACTGATCGCCCACATCCTGGAGCGCTATCACGCTCGCCACCGCGAACAGCTGCCGGAACTGATCCGTCTGGCCCGTCGCGTCGAGCTGGTGCACGGCGCGCGTCCTACTTGCCCCAACGGCCTGGCCGATCACCTGCAAGACCTTTACCAGGAACTCGAAGGGCACATGCTCAAGGAAGAACAGGTGCTGTTCCCCATGCTGCAACAAGGCCTGGGTGAACGCGCCTCGGCGCCGATCCAGGTGCTGCGTTATGAACACGACCAGCACGGCGAAGCACTGGAAACCATGCTCGCCCTGACCGACCAGATCACCCCGCCCGCCGACGCCTGCAACACCTGGCGCGCCCTGTACCGCGGGCTGGTCGAACTGCGCGATGACCTGATGCAGCACATCCACCTGGAGAACAACGTGTTGTTCGTCAATGCGATGAACCCTGCTCGCTAGTTCCCAGACACTGCCCGTTCTTCCTGCGGGAGCAAACCCCCTGTGGGAGCACAGCTTGCTCGCGATAGCGCTGGATCAGTCAGCATCGATATCGACTGACACTACGCCATCGCGAGCAAGCTTTGCTCTCACAACCCTTTGTTACTTTTCTCTCCCACTCAAAACTGCCAATAGAACATCGCCTTGGCCAACACCACGATCAGCACCATGTGCCCGAGGATGCTGCGGCGCAGCCAAGTGGCCCGGTTCGGCGTGAGACGTCCGCTCTTGAGCCAGTATGCCAGCCACAAATAGTGGCCGATGATGCTCAGCGCCAACAGGATCTTGAAGCTCAGCAGCAGGCCGAAGCTGTTGCCCAGCGGCTGGCTCAAGGCGCCGCGATGTTGCCACGCCAAGGCAATGCCGGCGCCATAGAGCACCAGCACCACCCCATGCAAGACGTGCCGCGAACGCTTGGCGATCACTTCATCCGCTGCATCCCGGGTGCCCTGGGCCAATGGCCGGCGGGCGGCGTGCCAGATGCAGACTTCGAAAAACAGCGTGCCGATGAAGGCAATGGCCGCCAACAGATGCGTCACCAGCAAGACCCCGTACATCATCGCTCCCCTTTGTCCAGTGGACTCAACCCGGATGCCCATCCACCCGTGCCTGGCACAGCATCGGGCCATATCGCCAGGCGTAGAGCCCGAACGCCAATGCCCAGCACACACCCGCCAGCCATAGCGCAGCCAGTGGCAACACCAACACCAGCAGCACACGGCTCAGGCAGGCCAGGTTCAAGCAGATGAAGGCCAGTGTCATGCCTTGCGGCGGTTCGAGGGGCCGTCCGGTGTGGCCCAGGCTGACGCGCGCAATCATCGCCAGGATCAGTCCGGACATGGCGCCGATGGTCAGGCTGTGCACCGCCAGGCTCGGGTTGACCGGCGCACCGAAGTGCCACAGGGTCATGCCCAGGCAGGCCAGCGCCAGCCATGCATAAGCCAGGTGCAAGGACCACAGCAGCGGCACCCGCCACAGATCCCGGTCATGCCAACGCACCAAGCGAATGGTGTGGCCGACGGTCAACGCGGCGAAGAGCAGACCGACCCAGGCATTGGCCGACAACGCCGGACCGAACGCGTACAACAACGCCACCAAAGCCGAGCCCGCCAGCAACAGACGATCGAGCCACGGCCAAGGGGCAACGCCCTCCACCCGACCGAGACCGCGCTGGGTAAAGAATGGAATCACCCGTCCGCCGATCAGCCCCATCATTGCCGCCACCAACCATAAGCCAGTGAGCACGCTCTGGCGTTCCAGGCCTTCGTCCTGCCGGATCAGACCGTACACCGACAAGCCATCGGCAGCGGCCAATAGCAACAGGACCAGCACGATCGGATAGTTGCGCTTCTGCCGCACACGCCACAGCGTGATGCCCATCCACGCGGCGACCGCCAGGGCGAAACCCAGCTCCAGGACCGCCAGCAAGGGCCAGGGCGCATCGGCCAACCAGGCCAGGCGCGCACCCAGCCACAGCAGCGCCAGGGCAGTCAGTCGCTTGCCGCTGAGCCCCGGGGTGCCGGTCCAGGTCTGCACTGCCGTCAGTAGGAACCCGGCGATAATCGCCAGGCCGAAGCCAAACAACAGTTCATGACGGTGCCAGGCCAACCAGCCACCGGCCGGTTGCCAGCCAGACAGCCGCCCGGTGAATGCCGCCAGCCACAGCGGGATGGCCAACAGCGCCAGTACGCATCCGGCCAGGAAAAACGGCCGGAACGCCAGGCGCCACAGCGGCGCGATGGCCATGGCCTTGCGACGGTCAAGCACTTGCATACATCACTCCTTAACCTCTCCACAGGCCGAAAAGCCCACTGACGAGGGTCAACAATCAGGGTTCGAATGATCGACTATCGACGTCGGCAGGCCTTGTCTCAGATCAAGCCAGCCCATCGACCTCGCACAGGTACTTGCAAGGGGCTTGCCGAACCCGATTGTTGTGGGAGTAAAGCTTGCTCGCGATTAAGGCGCCGCGCTCTACAGTCAGCCCGCGCTATCGTTCGTCGCGAGCAAGCTTTGCTCCCACAGAGGCTCGCTTCTACCAAGACTGTAGCAGGGAAAGGGTATTTATTACCGCGCAATGGTTGTTTTAACCCTGTTTGCACAGGGTTATTTTTACCCACACCCACCGCATCACCCCAAGAAACAACCCCCACGAGCCTGGCCCGGCTCTTGCTCAGGCAGGGGCACAGACTTTATTTGCCCGGGGGTTTTCCATGAAACACGTCGCGTTGCCACTCACCTGGTTCGTCGTCCTTTCCTGCGTCGTGGCGCTGGCCAGCGGCCTGTCCCTGAGTCTTGTCTGAACCCGTTTATTTTTGCCATCACAAGGATCCACGCCATGGTATTGCACCGTGTCCATCACCAGATCTTGCGCAGCCATCATCTGTTCGAGCCCCTCAATGAAGAACAGCTCGACGAGTTGATGAGCACCAGCCAACTGCTGAACATCGACAAGGGCGACCCGCTGTTCCTCCAGGGCGAGCCGGCGCAGGCGTTTTACTTCGTGATTTCCGGCGCCGTGAAGATCTACCGGCTGACCCCGGATGGCCAGGAAAAAGTCTTTGAAGTGATCGGTGAGCGCCAGACCTTCGCCGAAGCCATGATGCTGATGGACACGCCCAACTACGTCGCCTCCGCCGAAGCCGTGGGCCCGACCCAGTTGTATCGGTTGTCCAACGCCACCTACATGCGCCTGCTGCAAAGCAACAGCCGGTTGACGTTCGCCCTGCTCGGCAAGCTTTGCGTGCGCCTGCACCAACGGGTCAACGAGATCGAGACGCTGTCGCTGAAGAACGCCACCCACCGCGTGGTGCGCTACCTGCTGACGCAACTGGTGCGCCTGCAAGCAGTGGACTGCCAGTTCGAATTGCCGATGGCCAAGCAATTGATCGCCGGCCACCTGTCCATCCAGCCGGAAACCTTCTCGCGGATCATCCGCCGCCTGATCGATGAAAAGATCATCACCCAGGACGGCCGCCAGATCGCGATTCTCGATCGCCTGCGCCTGGAGCAGTTCGAATGAGCTCCCAGCCCATTTGCCTGTATTGCCAACAGGCCAACCCCGCCCATGAAGCCGAGTGCCGCCAGTGCGGCATGCCACTGCCGACCGAAGCCGCGCGGGCTGGTGAGCGCCGGCTGCGGCGCTTCACCTGGTTCTGCGTCGGGCTGACGCTGTTCTGCGTCTTCATGTTCTTCTGGTTGCCCCGCGACATCGTCTGAATCCTCAGTCCTGGGTCAGTTGCCGGTACAGCTGCGGCAAGCGCAGCGGCAATTGCTCGGGCTGGCGGATCAAGGTGTAGCCGTTGGCCCCGAACATGTACGGCAGGTAATCCCCCGCTTCCCGATCGATGGTGATGCAAAACGGCGTCAGCCCCTGGCGCCGTGCCTCCAGCACCGCCTGACGGGTGTCCTCCACCCCGTAGCGCCCCTCGTAGAGATCCAGGTCATTGGGCTTGCCATCGCTGAGCAGCAACAACAGCTTGCGCCGCCGCTTGCACCCTTCCAGGCGCTGCGTGGCCTGGCGAATGGCGGCCCCCATGCGCGTGTAGTAACCCGGCTTCAGCCCCTGGATGCGACCTCGGGTCTGGTCGTCGTAGCGCTGGTTGAACGCCTTGACCTCATGCATCCGCACTTGTTGGCGGCGCAGGGAAGAAAACCCGTACAAGGCAAAGTCGTCGCCAAGCACCGAAAGGGTTTCACCGAACAACAGCAGGCTGTCGCGGATCACGTCGATGACCCGATGCTCGTCATTGAGGTGCGCGTCGGTGGACATCGACAGGTCGGCCAGCAGCAGGCAGGCCAGGTCGCGACGGGTCTGGCGTTGCTCCATGAACAGGCCGCGCTCGCTGCATCGGCCGTGCTGGCGCTCGACGTGAAAGTCCAGCCAGGCCTGCATGTCCAGCTCCGAACCCTGGGTTTGCTGACGTAACCATTGGCGATCGTTGCGCAGGTGTTCGAACTGACGGCGCAAACGTTGGGCCGGGTTGCGCAACCGCGCGGGCAGCGGCTGAGGCTCGCAGTCGCGCGGGATGAGCGTTTGCAGGCTGACAAAATCAGCCTGGAGTCGTTGCTTGCGGTAGTCCCATTCCGGCAGCAGGATGCCCTCGCCCAGCGGGATGTCATCGACATCGGCGGGCGGCAGGTCCAAGTGCAGTTTCAAACCACCGCCCTTGCGCAACCGGGTGCGCGACAGCGTCAGCTGGTCCAGGTCCTCGGCAACACGGGCGGCGTCCGGATCCTCGCTGTCGTCAGCCCAACGATCCAGGTCCACGTGTTCGGTCCAACTGAACAGATTCTCCAGGCGCACAATCAACAGGCCGCCATCGCGGGTGGTTTCATCGATCCGCTCGGCGCGCTTGCGACCACCCTGTTGTTCACCCGGCGGCGTCGCCAGGTATTGCTCGGATTCTTCAAGGTTGGCAGCCTGCGGATTGCCCAGGTGCCGGGGGGGATACAGCCACAGCGGCAGCGGCCAGGCCGCCCGTTCGCTGCGGGGGAAATGCTCGACACTGCCGGGTTCGCGCAAGGCCTGGCACAAGGCCCGCTCCAGCGCCGCCTCGGCCGGTTCCAACGAAGCCGGATCAGGACGCAAGGACAAGTGCGCCTCCACCAGTCGCTGGTATCGGGGCAGCATGGCGGGGTAGCGTCGCAGCAGGGCTTGGGTCCAGCGCTGGTTGTCCCGCCCCCAGTGTTTCATCGGCCCCGATTGTGCGGCCAGCAACGCGAGCCAGCGGTACAACTCTTCGTTCAGCCCCGCATCGGGGAACGCCGCCAGGCTGGCGGGCAAGCGCAGGTTGTCGGCATCGCACCAGGCCAGGGGGACTTGCTTGCAGGTCCCGGCGATCTGTTGCAGCAGGTTGCGCCGCAGCAGCAGGTCACGGTCACTGACCGCTTCCACACCCTGGTGACTGGCGCCGCCGGTGGCGCGAAACAGCACTTGCAGCGAGCGTTGCCGATGACTCAGCTCGACACGCGCCTCGGGAAAATCCGGGCTGGCCCGGCGGGTGATGAAACGGTGCCAGACACTGCCGACCCACTCTTCCAGCTCAAGGGTGAATGCCATGGTTATCTTCCTCTTGAGCCAAACCTATTTGTGGTGAGGGGATTTATCCCCTCGCCACAATGGGTTCGGACTAGTCGTTGTAGCGACTCACGAAGGCACTACCGCCGCCGGCGCGCGTTGGGCCGCGCGAGCGCGCTGCCTGAAGCTCAGCAGGTAGCAGAGCAGGCCCAGCAGGAACCCGAGGCCACTGACCAGGCGAGCCCAGAACAGCGGTTTCAAGTGATCCATCGTGGCCATGAACGGCAAGGCGCTGCCATCCGTTGCCCAGCGTTGCAACGACACCTGGACGACACCGGCTGCGGTGAGGAACAAGGTGATCATCACCATCGACAGGGTCATCAACCAGAAGCCCCAGATTTCCAGGCGCTGGGAGCGCTCGTCCGCCGCTTCACCCAAGCCGCGCAAGCGTGGCATGGCGTAGCTGATCAGGGTCATCACGATCATTGCGTAGGCGCCGTAGAACGCCAGGTGACCGTGGGCCGCCGTCAGTTGCGAACCGTGGGTGTAGTAGTTGACCGGTGCCAGGGTGTGCAGGAAACCCCAGACGCCCGCACCGAAGAACGCCGTCACGGTCGTGCCCTTGGCCCACAAGGTGGCCGCGCGATTAGGGTGTTGCCGGCGACGGTTCCTGACCATGCTGAAGGCAAAGACCACCATCGCCAGGAACGGCAGCGGTTCCATCGCGGAGAAGATCGAACCCACCCACAACCAGACCTCAGGCGCACCGATCCAGAAGAAGTGGTGACCGGTACCGATGATGCCGGTGATCAGCGCCATGGCGATAATCACGTAGAGCCACTTCTCTACTACTTCGCGGTCCACACCGGTGATCTTGATCAGGACGAAGGCCAGCATCGAACCCATGATCAGTTCCCAGACGCCTTCCACCCAAAGATGCACCACCCACCACCAGTAGTATTTGTCGCGGGCGAGGTTTTCCGGGTTGTAGAAGGAGAACAGGAAGAACACCGCCAGACCGATCAAGCCAGTCATCATGACCATGCTGACCGTGGTCTTGCGCCCCTTGAGCATCGTCATGCCGATGTTGTAGAGGAAGCCCAGGCAGACCACTACGATGCCCATCTTGGTAACGGTCGGTTGCTCGAGGAACTCACGACCCATGGTGGGCAGCAAGTCGTTGCCGGTGTACTTGGCCAGCGTCGCATAGGGCACCGAGAGGTAGCCCAGGATCGTCGCCACGCCTGCGGCGGCGAATACCCAGAACAGCACCAGCGCCAGTTTCGGACTGTGCAGTTCGCGATCGGCCTCTTCCGGGATCAGGTAGTAGGCCGCACCCATGAAGCCGAACAACAGCCAGACGATCAGCAGGTTGGTGTGGACCATGCGGGCCACGTTGAAAGGAATCAGCGGGAACAGGAAGTCGCCGATCACGTATTGCAAGCCCATGATCAAACCGAACAGGACCTGCCCGAGAAACAGCATCAGGGCAAACACGAAGTAAGGTTTGGCGACGGCCTGCGAGGCGAATTTCAGATGCGGATTAGCCATGCTCATCTCTCAGCCCTCCTTGTTTGGCGGCCAGCCATTGGTATTGATCTTCGAACTCCACTTGAGGAATTCGGCGATGTCGTCGACCTCCTGCTCGCTCAAGTGGAACTGCGGCATCGCCCGACGCCCTGGAACGCCCAGGGGCTGCATTTTCATCCAGGCCTGGAGGAAGGGCTTGAAGGCTTCCTCACCACCGCGCCGGTTGACCACATTGCCCAGCTCCGGCGCGAAGTACGCGCCCTCGCCCAGCAGCGTGTGGCAGCCGATGCAGTTATTGCGTTCCCAGACGCCCTTGCCGCGTATCACTGACTCGGTCAACTGCGCCTGGTTACTGCGCTCTGGAAAAGTCTTTTCCGTGTGGTAGGTCAAGGCCAGGAATATCAGGAAAAAGAACACGCTTCCCCCGAAATAAATATTCCTGGCCATGCCTTTGGTGAAGGTATCTGACATGGTCACTTCCTCATTGCTTGGCGTGTTCATTTTATGAAGTGAGGGAGCTGGAAACGCTTGATGGCGATCAAGAATCTCCGATGGTTTTGGTGGGTTGTTTCATCGAGACCCTCAAGACAGCCCCCTTGCCACGAGTTTTGGGGCGTCTGGGCGGACGTCATCGCGAGCAAGCTTTGCTCCCACGGGAATCCAAGGTGAACATCAGATCTGTGAGCGCCCGCAACCGCCGTGGGAGCGAAGCTTGCTCGCGATGTCGGTACTGCAGGCATGGATGGATGTGCTAACGAATCAAGACACAACCAACACCAAACCAATCACAACCGCCAACAACACCGCCCAACACACCACCAGCCCCCGCCACAACCAAGGCGCATGGCGCAACTCCATGAACCCCTCGGCAATCACCCAGGCCTTGGTCACCGCAACGGCCAATATGGCAACGGACACCACCCCAGTGGCAGCCATTTGCCCCAAGGCCACGGTGCCAGTGCTCAACAGCGCCAGCAGCATCCAGCTGGCAATCAAGAGTCGGGAAGCCGACATGAGCACCTCCACTCAATCGAGGATGTAGACGACCGGAAACAGCAACACCCAGACCAGGTCCACCATGTGCCAATACAACACGCCGGACTCCAGCCCGTTGTATTGCCGCGCCCCGTAGCGCCGGCGCCGGCAGCCCTCGGCCAGCCAGCCGAGGATCACCATCCCCAGCAGCACGTGGAGGAAATGAAACGCCGTGAGAATCCAGTACAGGGTAAAAAAGGTGTTGCGTTCCATCCCGAGGCCGTTCGCCAACAGGTGGGCATACTCCGTGAGCTTCAGTGCCACATAGCCACAGGCGGCGAGCAAGGCCATCGCCAGCAACGCCGCGCCCCGACGCGAGCGCCCCCGCCTGACTTGCTCCAGCGCGAGCGCCGCGAACAGGCCGCCGGTCAGCAGGCTGAGGGTCATCGCCAGGCCCGTGGAACGGTCGAGCAACGCCCTTCCCTCGCTGAACAGTTGCGGGTGCAGCGCCTGGGCGACGGTGAACGCCAGGATCAACAAGGCGAACACCGACAGCTCGGCGAGGATGAAAAACCACATCGCCAGGTCACCCGGCAAGCGCCGGGACCTGACAACGGCTTCAGCCGAAGTGGACATCGACCACGTCCATCAGCGCGGCCACGGTTTGCGGGTCATCGCTCAAGGGCTCGGCCAGGCAGGCCAGGCACGCCTGGCGCGGGTCCATGCCGGCGCCGATCATGCGGGCGGCGAAAATCAGCAGGCGGGTGGACGCGACCTCCTCCAGGTCATGCTGATCGAGGCGGCGCAGCGCTTGCCCAAGCCGCACCACTTGAGCCGCCAAGGCCATGTCGACACCGGCCTCGCGGGCGACGATACGCTCTTCGTCAGCCACCGCCGGGTAGCCGAAACGCATCGCCACAAAACGCTGGCGCGTGCTGGGTTTCATGCCCTTGAGCAGGTTCTGGTAACCGGGGTTGTACGACACCACCAACATGAAGGACGGCGGCGCCTGGAGCACCTCGCCGGTGCGTTCCAGGTACAACTGGCGACGGTCATCGGCCAGGGGGTGCAGCACCACCGCCGTGTCCTGGCGCGCCTCGACCACTTCGTCCAGGTAACAGATCCCGCCCTCGCGCACCGCCCGGGTCAAGGGTCCGTCCTGCCACCAGGTGCCCTGGGCACCGATCAGGTGACGCCCCACGAGGTCGGCCGCGCTCAAGTCATCGTGGCAGGCCACGGTGTACAGCGGCAGTTTCAGGCGATGGGCCATGTGCTGGACGAAACGGGTCTTGCCGCAACCGGTCGGCCCTTTGATCAGCACCGGCATGCCGTGGCGCCAGGCCTGTTCGAACAAGGCCGGTTCGTTGTCCTGGGGTTGATAGAAGGGTTCTTCGGGATGCTGCAAGGAATGGATGGCGTTCATGAAAAAGGGCCTGCTCGAACAACGGATTGCCCATCACGCTACGGGGCCCTGCGACAACCTGGCAAGGGCCCCGGCGGGCAAACTTGATCGCCGTCAAGCGGCCAACCATCCCCCTGGGCATAGCCTTGCACCGCACCAGAAAACCTGCGCGCCGAACATCCATTAAAGGGCAGCGCGGGTCATGCCTGAGGAGAAATGGAATGCTGATCAGCCACAAAAAATCGTGGGCCATTCGGGCGGCGGCGCTGTGTACGGCGTTAGCCGCGCCATACGCCTTCGCCGACCAGACCACTGCCCCTGAGCCACCGCGCCAGGTCAAGACCGAAGGCGCGCCGGACATGAGCCAGGCCGACTTCGACTCGGCCAAGGAGATCTACTTCCAGCGCTGCGCCGGTTGCCACGGGGTGCTGCGCAAGGGCGCTACCGGCAAGCCGCTGACACCGGACATCACCCAGGCCCGCGGCCAGGCCTACCTGGAGGCGCTGATCACTTACGGCTCGGCCGCCGGCATGCCGAACTGGGGCACGTCCAACGCCCTGACCAAAGACCAGATCACGACGATGGCCAAGTTCATCCAGCACACCCCGCCGACACCACCGGAATGGGGCATGGCCGAAACCCTCAAGACCTGGAAAGTGCTGGTCAAGCCTGAGGACCGGCCGACCAAGCAACTCAACTCCCTCAACCTGCAGAACCTGTTCTCGGTGACGCTGCGCGACGACGGCAAGATCGCCCTGGTCGACGGCGACAGCAAGAAAATCGTCAAGCTGATCGACACCGGTTACGCCGTGCACATTTCGCGCATCTCGGCGTCGGGACGCTACCTGCTGGTGATCGGCCGGGACGCCAAGATCGACATGATCGACCTGTGGCCGAAAGAGCCGACCAAGGTCGCGGAAATCAAAGTGGGCATCGAAGCCCGCTCGGTGGAAACCTCCAAGTTCAAGGGCTACGAAGACAAGTACACCATTGCCGGCTCCTATTGGCCGCCGCAGTTCACCATCATGGACGGCGAGACCCTGGAGCCCAAGCAGATCGTCTCGACCCGCGGCATGACCGTCGACACCCAGCAATACCATCCGGAACCTCGGGTCGCGGCCATCATCGCCTCCCACGAGTGGCCGGAGTTCATCGTCAACGTCAAGGAAACCGGCAAGGTGATGCTGGTCAACTACCAGGACATCAAGAACCTCACCATCACCAACATCGACGCCGCGCCGTTCCTGCATGACGGCGGTTGGGACAGCAGCCATCGCTACTTCATGACGGCGGCCAACAACTCCAACAAGGTGGCGGTGATCGACTCCAAGGAACGCAAGCTCACCGCCCTGGTGGATGTCGGCAAGACACCGCATCCGGGACGCGGCGCCAACTTCAACCATCCGCTCTACGGGCCGGTCTGGGCCACGAGCCACTTAGGCGACGCCGGCGTCTCGCTGATCGGCACCGACCCGGTCAAACACCCGCAATACGCCTGGAAGCAGGTCGGCACACTCCAGGGCCAGGGCGGCGGCTCGCTGTTCATCAAGACCCACCCGCAATCCCGTCACCTGTATGTCGACACCACCCTGAGCCCTGACGCCAAGCTCAGCCAGTCGGTGGCGGTGTTCAACATCGACAAGCTCGACGCCGGCTACACCGTGCTGCCGATTGCCGAATACGCCGGCATCAAGAAAGGCGCCCTGCGCGTGGTCCAGCCTGAGTACAACAAGGCGGGCGATGAAGTCTGGTTCTCGGTCTGGAGCGGACAGGACGACGAGTCGGCACTGGTGGTCATCGACGACAAGACCCTCAAGGTCAAGAGCGTGATCAAGGACAAGCGCCTGATCACTCCGACCGGGAAATTCAACGTCTACAACACCCAAAACGATATCTATTGAGCCCCATCAATAAGAGGAAAAACCATGAAGTCTATTCTGATTGCCTTGGCCCTGACCGCCGCCTCCAGCCTACCGGCGCTGGCAGAAGACGGTCCGACATTGTTCAAGAGCAAGCCCTGTGCCGCCTGCCACTCCATCGACACCAAGGTGGTCGGCCCGGCCCTCAAGGACGTCGCGGCGAAAAATGCCGGCGTCGCCGGGGCCCAGGACCTGCTGGCCAAACACATCAAGGAGGGTACGCAAGGCAACTGGGGGCCGATGCCGATGCCCGCCAACCCGGTGACCGAGGAAGAAGCCAAGATCCTGGCGGGGTGGGTGTTGAGCCTTAAATAGACTCATTGCAGGAGCAAGGCTTGCCCGCGATGAAGGCGATGAGTTCTTTGAGAAATCAAGTCGCCTGTTTTCGCGAGCAAGCTTTGCTCCCACACATCCTCCCAGCCACAGGAGGGTGCTCGACTTTATTTTCTGATCTGGAGGACGTCATGGAACGACACAGCGCAGCAACCTTGATGACCACCCTCCTCTTTGTTTTCTCCGCCTGCGCGCTGGCCGCTCCCGACAGCCAGCGCCAGGCCCGATTGCAGCACCTGCTGGACCAGGACTGCGGCGCCTGCCACGGCCTCTACATGACCGGCGGCCTCGGCCCGCCCCTGACCCGTCAGGCCCTGGCTGGAAAGTCCCGCGACAGCCTTATCGCCACCGTCGCCCAAGGGCGACCCGGCAGCGCCATGCCCGGTTGGGCACCGCTGCTCGATCCCGATGACATCCGCTGGCTGGTGGACCGGCTCCTTCAAGGAAAACCCGCCTCATGATCCGTTCTCTTTTGTCTTGCACGGCCCTCGCCCTGTTGCTCTCGGGCTGCGCCCAGACACCGCTGCGCGGCACCGGTGACCTGGGCGTGGTGGTGGAGCGCGCAACCGGCAGCCTGCAAATCATCGAAAGCGACACCCGCACCACCCTCGCCCGTGTCGAAGGCCTGGGCGACCTGTCCCACGCCTCGGTGGTGTTCTCCCGCGACCAACGCTACGCCTACGTGTTCGGCCGCGATGGCGGCCTGAGCAAGGTCGACCTGCTGACCGCGCGCATCGACCGGCGCATCATCCAGGGCGGCAACAGCATCGGCGGCGCAATCAGCCAGGACGGCAAGCTGATTGCCGTGTCCAACTACGAGCCCGGCGGCGTCAAGGTCTTCGACGCCCAGACCCTGGAACAGGTCGCCGACATCCCTGCCACACCGTTGCCCGGCGGACAAAAGCGTTCACGGGTGGTCGGCCTGGTGGACGCGCCCGGACAACGCTTCGTGTTCAGCTTGTTCGACACCGGTGAGATCTGGACGGCCGATTTCAGCCAGGGCCTCACACCCCGCATCGAGCGCTTCACCGCTATCGGCCAGCAGCCCTACGACGCGTTGATCACGCCGCAGGGGCGCTATTACATGGCCGGATTGTTCGGCGAAGACGGCATGGCGCAACTGGACCTGTGGCACCCCGAGCGCGGCGTCAAGCGCGTGCTGGGGCACTACGGCCGCGGCCAGGAGAAGTTGCCGGTGTACAAGATGCCTCACCTGGAGGGCTGGGCCATGGCCGATGAACAAGCGTTCGTGCCTGCGGTCGGGCATCACCAGGTGCTGGTCATGGATGCGCGTAACTGGCAGCAGACCGACGCCATCGCCGTGGCCGGCCAACCGGTGTTCGTCACGGCACGCCCGGACGGCCGCCAACTGTGGGTCAACTTCGCCTACCCGGACAACGACCGTGTCCAGGTCATCGACACCCAGACCCACGCCATCGTCGCCGACCTGCGCCCCGGGCCTGCGGTGCTGCACATGGAGTTCACCGCCCGCGGTGACCAGGTCTGGCTGTCCGCCCGCGACGGTGGCCAGGTGCAGGTGTGGAACCCGTACCGGCTTGAACGCCTGGGCACCCTGCCCGCCCTCAGCCCCAGTGGCATTTTCTTCAGCAGCCGCGCGCACAAACCGGGGTATTGACCATGACATCGAGCTCGCTGGCCCGTCGCCTGATCGACTGCTTCCAACACGGCTTGCCGTTGTGCGCCGAACCCTACCGGGCCATGGCCGAGGCCTTGGGCTGCACCGAGGTGCAAGTGCTTGAATGCCTGCAACATCTGCAAGTGGCCGGCAGCCTGTCGAGGGTCGGCCCGGTGTTCGAACACACCCGCGCCGGCGCCAGCACCCTCGCCGCCCTGGCGGTGCCCGAAGAGCGCTTGCATCAGGTGGCGGCGCGCGTCAGCCAGTACCCCGAGGTCAATCACAACTACGCCCGGGAACATCGCTACAACCTGTGGTTCGTGTTGACCGGCCCCGACCGCGGCCACCTGGACAACATCCTCCAGGAACTGGAACACGACACCGGCCTCACGCCCCTGGACCTGCCCATGCTGACCGCCTACCGCATTGACCTGGGCTTTGCCCTAGGGTTTGAACGAAAAGTCGCCGAGCGACGATCAGGCAAGACGAAAACAGGCGAGGAAGCGGAGTTTACGGGTTGTAAATGAGCATTCCGATCGGACTCGCGCACGAGCCTGTTTTCAACGCAGCATGATCGTTGCGCAGGCACTTTTCGTACAAAGCCTGGAGGCCACTTCATGAAAGACCCCTTGAACGAACAACAATCACTGACCCTGCGCCGTCACCTGGAAACCGGCCTGCCCCTGGTCTCACGCCCCTTCCAGGCCTTGGCCGAGCAGATCGGTGCGAGTGAGCGACAAGTCCTCGACCAGGTGCAGCACTGGCATGAGCAAGGCCTGTTCCGACGCGTCGGCCTGGTGGTCAACCATCGGGCCCTGGGGTTCGCCGCCAACGCCATGCTGGTGCTGGACGTGCCGGATGCGTTGGTCGATGAAGTCGGGCGGCGCCTCGGCCAGGCGCCGGGCATCAGCCTTTGCTATCAACGGCCACGGCGCCTGCCCCAGTGGCAGTACAACTTGTTCTGCATGATCCACGGTCGCCAGCGAGACCGCGTGCAAGCCCAGGTCCAGACGTTGCTGGAACAGCATCTGCTGAACGACCTGCCCCATCAATTGCTGTTCAGCACCCACCTGTTCAAGCAATGCGGCGGCCGCTTCGCCCCGCCGGCCGGAGCGCGCATCGATGGATGACCTGGACCGTCGCCTGATCAACCGCCTGCAACTGGGCCTGCCCCTGGTCCGCGACCCGTGGCAGACCCTGGCCCGTGAGCTGGACAGCACCAGCAACGAACTGCTCGACCGGCTGCACGAATTGCTCAACGAAGGCGTACTCACCCGTTTCGGTCCGATGTTCGACCTCGATCGCCTGGGCGGCGCCTTCACCCTGGCAGCGTTGGCGGTGCCCGAGGAGCGCTTCGACAGCGTCACCGAACAACTGGCCAACATGCCCGAGGTGGCCCACAACTACCGCCGCGAACACACCTGGAACATGTGGTTCGTGCTCGCCTGCTCCAGCGAACAGGCCATCGCCGACACCCTGCGGCGCATCGAGCGCCTGACCGGCCTGGCGGCGCTGAACCTGCCCAAAGAGGAGACCTACCATGTCGGCCTGTATTTCCCCGTCTGAAGCGCCGCGGCAAATACCCACGCTCCAGACGCCAGCGTCCCTGGCGTTGCGCCTGGTGGAACTGACCCAGGCCGGCCTGCCCCTGCTCGAAGATCCGTGGGCCTGGTTGGCGGAACAACTGGGCTTGAGCGTGGAGGCGACCCTCGACCTGCTCAAGGGCTTGCAGGCCGAAGGCGCCATTCGCCGCATCGCCGCCGTGCCGAATCACTACCGACTGGGCTACCGCCACAACGGCATGACCGTGTGGGACGTGGCCGATGCCCAGATGCCGCGCCTCGGCGCGCTGTTGGGTGCGCAACCCTTCGTCAGTCATTGCTACCGTCGCCCGCGCCGGCCCGGTTGGCGCTACAACCTGTTTGCCATGGTCCATGGCCGCAGCCGCGAGGAGATCGACCACTATCGCGACCACCTGCGTTACCTGCTGGGCGAGGCCTGTGCCGCCGACGAGATGCTGGTGAGCAGCCGCATCCTGAAAAAAACCGGTCTGCGCTTGTCGCCCGTCCCAAGCTGAGTCTGCCCGTCGACCCAAGGAGCGCTTTATGTTGAGGATCAGCCACTACTTGCGAGCCCTGGCCGGCCAATGCCCTCCTCCCCGCACCGCACCACCGGGCAGCCACAGGCCGCCCGTGGTGATCTGGAACCTGCTGCGACGCTGCAACCTGACCTGCAAGCACTGCTACGCCACCTCGGCCGACAGCGTCTTTCGCGATGAGCTGGACACCCACGCGGCGCTCAAGGTCATCGATGACCTGCACGAAGCTGGCGTGCGGGTGCTGATCCTGTCCGGCGGCGAACCGTTGTTGCGTGACGACTTGTTCCAACTCAGCGCCTATGCCCGCGACAAGGGTTTCTTCCTGGCCCTGTCCACCAACGGCACGCTGATCGACAGGACCAATATCCAGCAGATCCGTGCGGCGCACTTCGACTACGTCGGCATCAGCATCGACGGCCTGGAGCACACCCACGATGCCTTCCGCCAGCTCAAGGGCAGTTTCGCCAGCAGCATGGCGGCCATCCGGCTCTGTCGCGAGCAAGGGATCCGCGTCGGCCTGCGCACCACCCTCACCCAGCAGAACCATGGGCAACTGCCGCAACTGCTGGACCTGATGAACGAATACGACGTGCAGAAATTCTACCTGTCGCACCTCAACTACAGCGGCCGGGGCAAACGCAGTCGCAAGCTCGATGCCCGGCAGCAGATGAGTCGCGACGCCATGACGCTGATCTTCGAACGGGCCTGGCGCGACATCGAGCAAGGTCGCGAGAGTGATTTCGTCAGCGGCAACAACGACGCCGACGCCATCCTGTTGCTGCAATGGGTCGCGCAGCGCCTGCCCCAGCATTACACCGCCCTGGAACGGATACTCGAGGCCTGGGGCGGCAATGCCTCGGGCAGCGGCATTGCCAACATCGACAATACCGGCGAGGTCCACCCCGACACGTATTGGTGGCAGCACTCGGTGGGCAATGTGCGCCAGACACCGTTCAAGACCCTCTGGTCAGAGCGTCCCGACGCCCTGCTGCTCAAGCTGCGCGAGCATCCACGGGCGGTGGGCGGGCGCTGCGGCCAATGTCGCTGGCTGACTATCTGCAATGGCAATACCCGCACCCGCGCGTGGGCTGACGGTGACCTCTGGGGCCAGGACCCCGGCTGTCACCTGTGCGATGAAGAAATTGGCTTGCAGGCCATCCCCAGCGTCGCGATCACCGACGCCACCTTGCCCTGCGCCCGATAACCCTATGGCGTACCTGATGCCAACCCAAGGAAAGTCCCATGCTTGCCCCCCTCGCTTTGCCCGCTGCCCTGCAATCGCCCTTCAGACCCGGTGAAGTCGCCCTGGTCGGTGCCGGCCCCGGTGACCCCGGCCTGCTGACGTTACGCGCCTGGAGCCTGTTGATGCAGGCTGACGCCGTGGTCTATGACCGCCTGATCAGCCCCCAACTGTTGAGCCTGATCCCACTGCCGTGCGCCCGCCATTACGTCGGCAAAGCCGCCGGTTGCCACAGCCTGCCCCAAGCGCAGATCAACGAATTGCTGGCCGATCTTGCCGACCAGGGCCAACGGGTGGTCCGGCTCAAGGGCGGCGACCCGTTCATCTTCGGTCGGGGCGCCGAAGAGCTGGAGTACCTGCTGGCCCGCGGCATCGATTGCCAGGTGGTGCCCGGTATCACCGCCGCGGCCGGTTGCAGCGCCTATGCCGGCATTCCCCTGACACACCGCGACCTGGTCAACTCCTGCCGGTTCATTACCGGCCACCTGCAGCGCGAAGGCGATCTGAACCTGCCATGGCAGAGCCTGGCGGATGACAGCCAGACCCTGGTTTTCTATATGGGACTGTCGAACCTGGGGCTCATTGCCGCGCGACTGATGGAAGCAGGCCTGGCAGCAGACACCCCGGCCGCCTTGATCAACAACGGCACCCGTCCCGACCAGCAAGTACTGCGCGGCACGCTCCAGCAGTTACCGGACATGGCGCAAGCGTGTTCCGACGGGCTACCGACCTTGACCGTGATCGGCAAGGTGGTCGGCTTGTTCGCCCACCAGCCGCTGCAACATCCGGCGTGCCTGCACCCCACTCCCCCAGTCCGCCCCAGCCTGTCGAAGGTGGCGCTATGAAACGTTTGTGGCTGATGCCATTGCTGTGGGTTGGCGCGGCCCCCGGCGCCAGTGCCACGGCGCCAGACCTGACGCAGGCCGAACGTGACTACCAGCAGCACTGCCAGCAGTGCCACGGCGTGAACCGCATCGGCGGGACCGGGCCGGCCCTGTTGCCCCAGAGCCTGAGCCGGATCAAGCCTGATGAAATTCGCACGGTGATCGAAAAAGGTCGGCCGGCCAGCCAGATGGCGGCCTTCGGCGCGGTACTGGAACCCGCACAGATCGACGGCCTGACCCTTTACCTGCAACGGCCACTGGACGTCGAGCCCACCTGGGGCGAGAACGACATCCGCGCCAGTCATCACGTGCTCGCGGACCTCGCCAAGTTGCCGGCGAAACCCCAGCACCAGGCCGATCCGTTGAACCTGTTCGTAGTGGTGGAGGCCGGTGATCATCATGTCGATGTGGTCGACGGCGATCGTTTCGAGGTGCTGGCGCGCTTCGCCTCGCATTTTGCGGTGCATGGCGGACCGAAGTTTTCACCGGACGGACGTTTCGTCTACCTGGCCTCCCGGGACGGCTGGATCAGCCTGTACGACCTGCACAACCTCAAGCTGATCGCCGAAGTGCGGGCCGGGCTCAATACCCGCAACCTGGCGGTGAGCAAGGACGGTCGCTGGGTGTTGGTGGGCAACTACCTGCCCGGCAACCTGACGGTACTCGATGCCCGCGACCTGTCGCTGGTCAAGACCATCGCCACGGTAGGCCGGGACGGCCAGGCGTCGCGTGTCAGCGCGGTGTATACCGCCCCGCCGCGCAACAGCTTCATTGTCGCGCTGAAGGACGTCAAGGAAGTCTGGGAGCTGTCTACCGGTCCAAACCCGGACTTCGTGCCCCGGCGCATCGACGCGGATGACTTCCTGGATGACTTCTCCTTCTCCCCCGATTACCGCCAGTTGCTCGCGACTTCGCGCAAGGCCCAGGGCGGCCAGGTCATCAATCTCGACAACGGCAAGGTCGTGACAGACATTGCATTACCGGGCATGCCTCACCTGGGCTCGGGCACCTATTGGAAACGCGACGGGCACTGGGTGTTCGCCACGCCCAATATCAGCAAGGGCTTGATTTCGGTGATCGACTTCAACACCTGGAAAGTCATCAAGCAGATCCCCACCCTGGGGCCGGGGTTTTTCCTGCGCAGCCACGCCAATTCGCGCTATGCCTGGACGGATGTGTTCTTCGGCCCGGACAACGATGCCATCCACCTGATCGACAAACAGACTCTGGAAATCGCCCACACCCTGCGCCCCATGCCCGGCAAAACCGCGGCCCACGTCGAATTCACCCGCGACGGTCGCTACCTGCTGCTGAGCATCTGGGACACCGACGGCGCGCTGATCGTCTACGACAGCAACACCCTCCAGGAAATCAAACGCCTGCCTATGAACAAACCTTCGGGCAAGTACAACGTCGGCAACAAGATCGAATTCGCCGAAGGCACTTCGCACTGAGGGTTGGGTGACTGGCTTTAATGATTGTGGGAAACATGGATTCCTTGTGGGAGCAAAGCAGTGAAGCTCCCACAGGGCAGTGAGTGATACTCCTGACGCGTCAGTGACTCATCGAGCTCATGCTCGCCTGTCCCAGCAGTTTCTGGTCGATGTCTTCCAGGCGCAGCACCCGGCCGCCGGTGTCGGTGGCGAGTTTCTGCGCGGCCTGGGCGTCGGAGAATGAGGCCAGGACGACGCCCATGGCACCCTTGAGGCCGGTGCCGATGACGAAGTAGGCGGTGCGGGCGTCGATCAGGTGCGCATCGTCCGGTTTTTCCCACTGGCCGCGCCCCATGTCATGGACATACAGCTTGACGTCGTCGCGATGGTTCTCCGGCTGCAACCACCACCCGAGCATTTCCGCCGGCGAGCAGAATTTCTTCACGCCGCCGGCGGCAACCGCCGCGCCCTTGGGCCCTGGGAAGTCGCTGATCACCATACCGCACACATGGCACTCATCACTGGGGTGGAACGCCAGTGTCGCCTCGTTGGGCGGTGTGGATCCGGCCTTGTCGCAGGCCGCCAGCGCCAGGCAGATCAACACACCGGCCAGCATCCGTCCCGCCTTGAAGTAAATCCTGTTCATCGTTACACGCTCCCTTCACCAAGTTCAGAAACTCATGGACACCGGCGATTGAATAACCGGTAAGCCAGCCACAACGGCACGACCATCCAGGCCACCAGGCACAGCCACAACCAGGGCCCCGCCACCGGCAGGTCGCTGCCCAGCGTCAGCACCGCTGCGCCGCTGGAGCCGGAATCGAACCCCGACAGATTGATCAACCGATACACGTCGGTGGGGTTGAACAGCAGCAACCATGGCAACAGTTCCGGACTGAAGCGCCCTTCGCTGAGCACCAGCAGCGCCAGCAGCACCAGGTCGAACACCAGCACGAAAAAGAACCACACCCCCAGCGCCAGGCCGGCGGCCGTGGACTTTTCCGCCGACAGGCCGCTCAGCACGTAGGCCAGCCCGAGGAACACCCACCCCAGCAGCGTGCTGGAGACCATGAAGCGACCGAAGGCCCAGAGCAGCAGGCTCAGTTGCACATCGTCCACCAGGATGGCGATGGCCAGCATCGCGCAACCGAAGCCGATCAACGTCGCCAGGGTCAGGATCAGGCCATGGCCGACAAACTTGCCCAGCAGCAACTGGCCGCGCCCCAACGGGTAAGTCAGCAAGAGCAGCAAGGTGCCGCTTTCGTCTTCGCCGACAATCGCGTCATAGGCCAGCAACAAGGCGATCAAGGGCATCAGGAAGGTCGCCAGGCTGGACAGACTCGCCACCGTGGCCGGCACCGAGGTGAACCCCAGTTGGCCGGACGCCGCCGCGCCCAGCCAGGCAATGCCAATGGCCAATACTGCAAACAGCAGGCTGATCGCCAACAACCAACGGTTGCGCAGGCCGTCGCTCAATTCCTTGCGGGCCATGTTCCAGATCGGGTTCATGAGCGGGTTTCCTCGACGGCCGCGCGGACCATGTAATGGCGGTAGAGATCTTCCAGGGACGGCGGTTTGATCTCGACGTCCGAGGGGTCGTCCTGGGCCAGCAACTGGCGCAACAGGACGAGCTTGCTGCCGTCCGGCGCAGACACCTGCAAACCTTCGTTGCCCCAGCCCTGGGTCGCATGCCCTTCGCTGCGCCAGTGCTGTCGCAGGTGCCCGGCGCGACTCAGGCCAGAGGCGCGGATCAGCGTCGGCAGCCCCGCCTCCTTGCGCAGCCGGTCCAGGCTGCCCAGGGCCAGCAGGCGTCCACGGGTCAGGATCGCGGCGCGGTTGATGTGCGCCTCGACGCCCGGCAACACATGGGAACACAGGATGATGCTGGTGCCCTGCCAGCGCAGGCGATCGAGCAGTTGGTAGAGGTCCTGGGTGGCGATGGGGTCCAGGCCCACGGTCGGTTCGTCCAGCAGCAACAACCGTGGCTGGCCGAGCAACGCCTGGGCCAGCCCCAGGCGTTGGCGCATGCCCTTGGAATAGGTGCGTACTCGCCGCTCTGCCGCTTGGGCAAGCCCCACCTCCTCCAGCAAACGCTCGACCTGCTCCGGGGCGGCGCCTTTGAGCCGGGCAAAGTGTTGCAGGGTTTCCCGGCCGCTCAACTGCGGATAGAACATGACGTTCTCCGGCAAATAGCCCAGCATGCGCCGCACGCCGGGGTCACTGGGCTGGCGGCCGAACACCCGCACCTCACCCTCACTGGCGCGCAGCAGGCCGAGGATCAGCTTCATGGTGGTGGTCTTGCCCGCACCGTTGTGCCCGAACAGGCCGAGCACTTCGCCCTGGGCCAGGTTGAGGTTCAGCTCGCGCAGCACGGCGACATCGCCGTAGCGCTGGCTGACACCTTCGATCTCGACGACGTTCACGACGCGTCCTCCTGAGCACTGTTGCGTGACGGGGCAAGGACCGGCGCCTCCATCAAGGGATGGCTGTCCATGACCCCGGGGGATTTGATCACCGGGAAAGCGCGCTGCACCCAGCGCAGCATTTCGATGCCCGGGCTGTTCATCAGCAGGCGGACTTGCGGGTACAGCCACAGCAGGCGATCAACGTTGTCATTGGGCTCATACGCCACGTCGCCCAGACCGTCGCCGCTGCGGTCCCAGCCCAGATAGTCGCTCCAGTAATTGCCGCGACCGTCCGCCGACCATTCCTGCAAGCGCGTGGCGACGTATTTGACCTGGCGCTGGTTATGCACGAAGGCGTTGGCGGCGATGCGGTTGTCCTCCGAGCCGGCCGTCAGGTGGATGCCCACGGCGCTGCGCTCGAAATGATTACCTTCGATGCGGTTGAACAATGAGTTGTAGATGAACAGGGCCTTGCCCTCGGCGCCGGCGATCATGGTGTCGCCGGTGGTCCCGTCGCGCACGTCGGTGACGAAGTTGTCGCGCAGGGTGGAATAGGTGATGTAGTTCATCAGGATCCCGTAGTTCTGATCCTGTTCGGAGCGATTGCCGATCACCGTCAACTGGCGGCTCTGCATCAGGGCATAGCCGGTGCGGGTACGGCGGGTGACGTTGTCCAGCAGACGGTTATCATTGGCGAACATGTAGTGCACGCCGTAGCGCAGGTCTTCCAGGGTGTTGCCTTGCAGCAGGTTGCCGCTGGAAGTGTCGATGTAGATGCCATCACGGGTTTCGCGCACCTGGTTGCCGATGACCTGGGCGCCATGCACCGCATACAGGTGGATCCCGTTGCCGCGGTCCTGGGAGCGCAGGCTGGGATCGCCCTGGATGTGGTTGTCGATCAGGCTCACGTCCCGCGTGCCATCGACCCAGATGCCGAAGCCCTGGCCCTGCATCCGGTTCGAACGAACCTGCGCGCGCTGGGCGACGGGCTGGATGAACACAGCGGCGTTCATGGCCGTCAGGTCATGCCCCCAGTCCAGGAAGGTGCAACCCTGGACCCGGACATCCGGCGCCCGGATGATCAGCCCGTTGCCCTCGCCCTGCGCCTGGAATACCGCCCCAGGCTCACAGGTGAGGGTCATCGGTTGATCGATGCTGAACGAGCCCTGGTATTGCCCGGCGGGCAGGCGCCATTGCTGTTCGCCCTCGGCCTGCAAAGGCAGGTCGGTGATCGGTTGCAGTGCGGCCAGCGTGCTGCCCGATAGTCCGAGCAGCATCAGCGCAATGGCCGGTTTACGGGCGCGACCCGCAGATCGTTGGGTGTTCCCGGCCATTGGACCTTTCTCCTCGATCCGCCGACTCAGGCCCGCTCGACCAGCATGCGTCCGACCATTTCCATGTGCAGGGCGTGGCAGAACCAGCTGCAGTAGTACCAATGCAGGCCTGGCTTGTCGGCCATGAACGTGATGGACGAGGTCTGTTGCGGGCTGATCTCCATGCTGGCGCCGTGGTTGGTCATGACAAAGCCGTGGGTGACGTCCTCGATCTGGTCGATGTTGGTGATCGTCACCGTCACCTCGTTGCCTTGCTTGACGGTGAACTCCGTCAGGCCATAGGCCGGCGCCATGGACGTCATGTAGACGCGCACCTTGTTGCCGTCGCGAATGACCTTGTTGTCGGTCTCCAGGTTGATGCCGTCCTTCTTGGCCAGGGCCACGGTTTCGGCGAAGAACGGGTCGTTGCGGTTCCAGATTTTCTGGGTCTTGATCTGGTCGCGCCGCGCCAGGATGCAGTCATGGGGTTCGGCGAAGGTCGGGCCATCGTGCACCAGCTTCATTTCGTCGCCGGAGATGTCGATCAGTTGGTCGTTCTCCGGGTGCAACGGGCCGGTCGGCAGGAAGCGGTCCTTGGAGAACTTGCACAGCACCACCAGCCACTTGCCGTCCGCCTCACTGGTTTCGGTCAGCGACGCGTGGTTGTGGCCGGGTTGGTACTGCACGTCGAGTTTCTGCTTGATGTAGTTGACCTTCTCGCCCTTGTAGGCGCGGATGGCCTCGTCCATGTTCCACTTCACCACCTGGCTGTCGATGAACAGCGTGGTGTAGGCGTTGCCGCGCCCGTCGAAGGTGGTGTGCAGCGGGCCCAGGCCCAGCTCCGGTTCGGCGACGATCACATCCCGCGGGTCTTTGTAGCGGCCTTCGAACAGGTCATCCAGGCGGTCGATGGCGATCATCGAGACGGTTGGCGACAGCTTGCCGTTGGCGACGAAGTATTTGCCGTCGGACGAGGTGTTGCAGCCGTGGGGGTTCTTCGGCACCGGGATGTAGCGGGTGAATTCGGAGTCCTTGCCGTCGATTTTGCGACCGTCGACCACCGGCACCTTGGAGCCGTCCAGGGTGATGAACTTGCCAGCCTTGACCGCCGCCTCGATGCGCGGAATGTTGAACACCACCACCCAGTCGCGCTCGTTGCGCATCATGCCGCCCAGGTCGTAGGCCTTCTCGGAGTTGTAGCAGGTGCTGGCGGCGTATTTGCCGGTGTAGTCGGCGTCGGAGTTGTCCAGGTTGCCGTCGACGATGACCTGGAAGGCCATCTCCATTTTCTCGGCGTCGATGACGTTGAACATGGTGAAGCTGTTCTTGTCCTGCAGGTCGAACGTGCGGCCGTCATTGGGATGCGGGATCACGAACTCGCCATTGGCGAACACGTATTTGGTGTATGGCACCTTCTGCAGGCGCAGGCCATGGATCGCCTGCACGTTGGGCACGGTGAGGATCTTGTCGCACTTCATGATGTCCAGGCGAATGCGCGCGACCCGGGAGTTGGCCTTGTCGTTGATGAACAGGTACTTGCCGTCGTATTTACCGTCGGTCATGGAGATGTGCGGGTGGTGGCAGTCGCCGTTCTGGTACTTCGCGCTCTCCCCCAGGATGCGCTTGCTCTCGTTGGTCAGGCCCCAACCGGTGGCCGAGTCGACGTTGAACACCGGAATGCGCATCAGCTCGCGCATCGATGGCACACCCAACACGCGCACTTCGCCCTGGTGGCCACCGCTCCAGAAACCGTAGTACTCGTCCAGCTCGCCAGGCGCGACATGGATCTTGGACTTGGCTTCCTTGGCCGCCGCGGCCCAGGTCTCACGAGTGAACGTGCCGGCACCCAGCGCCGTCGCGCCGGCCAGGACTGCACCCGTTACCGCGCCGGTGCCCAGGAAACTGCGGCGGCTGACACCCCTGGGTTCTTCCACCGCGCCAGGGGTTTGGTTTTCTTTGTCGCTCATGCTGTGTGCTCCATGAAGAATGAAACGGTCAAGGGACTGGCCATCGAGGGGGACCTCAAGGCGCCGGGTTCACCTGCACCACGGGAATCAGTTGCGGGTCGGTCTCGGTCACGGGCGCCTTGCCGCGCTTTTTGCGCTTGTTGATCAGCGGCGGGCATTTGTTTTCGTTGTGCCAGGTCATCTGGCAGTCGAGGCAGTAATGGCATTCGTTGGCATTGATCCGGCCATCGGGATGGATCGCCTGGATCTCACATTCCTTGGCGCACAACTGGCAGGGGTTACCGCATTCCTTGCGGCGCTTGAGCCAGTCGAACAGCCGCAACCGGGTCGGCATCGCCAGGGCGGCGCCCAGCGGGCAGATGTAGCGGCAATAGACTTTGCGGGTGAACAGGTTGATCACCAACAAACCCGCCGCGTACGCGACGAACCACCACTGACGGTCGAACTTGAGGGTAATGGCGGTCTTGAAGGGTTCGATTTCGGCCAGGCGTTCGGCGGTGGCCATCGACTCCAGCGACACGCCGAACAGCACCAGCAGGATGATGTATTTGATGGCCCACAGCCGCTCATGCACGGCGAACGGCAGCTCGTACTGAGGCACCTTGAACTTGCGCGCCAGCTCGTTGATCAACTCCTGCAACGCGCCGAACGGACACAGCCAGCCGCAGAACACTCCGCGACCCCACAGCAGGATGCTGGCGGCGGTGAAGACCCAGAGAATGAAGATCAGCGGATCGGTGAGGAACAGCTCCCAACGGAAACCTTCGAACAACGCATGGACGAAGGTCAGCGCATTGACCACGGACAACTGCGCCAACGCGTAGCCACCCAGGAACACCACGGTGAATACCAGGTAGCCCCGGCGCACCCAATGCAACAGTTTCGGCCGACGGGCCAGCGCGTCCTGGAGGAACAGGATGGTCGTCAGCACCAACAGGGCCGCGCCCAGCACACTGATCTCGACACTTTTCTGGTACCACAGCGTCAGCCACATCGGCCGGCTGGCTTCTTCGGCCGCCGCAAGTTGTTCAGCAGTGGGCAGCGGTCGCTCCAGGTAGGGCTCGGGCAGTTGATAGGCCAGTTCAAAATTGCTGAAGATGCCGCTGACCGGACCAGTCTGGCGGCGCACCAGCAACTCCAGGCTCCACGGCGAACCGGGGTCGAAACGGTGCGAAGCGCGGATGATGAAAATGGCCATTTCATCGAACGCCGGCATGTCGTCGGCGGCCACGTCGTCCAGGCGCTGGAAATCCATGTCGCGGAAGCTGATGGTGTCGCCGAACTGGCGCAGCACCACCCGATCGAAAATGCCACCGCGCACGTAACCCGAGCCTTTGAAGGAGTAGCGTCCACTGCCCATCACCGCAATGGCCTGCTCGCCCGGCTTGAGCGTGTTCATCAGTTCGCGGTATTGCGCCTCGCCCAGCAGATTGCGGCCGATGGTCGGCGGGTTGAGGTGAGTGACGTACAAGTCGATGAACGTGTCGTCGGCCTGCTCGGCGCTGGCGACTTCAACCTGTTCGGCGTCGGTACCCTTGAACGAAGCATCCACCTGGCCCCGGGTCAGGTGCAGACGACGCACCGCGCCATTGCCGGTCAGGGTGTTCCAGTCCGCCGGGGTGTAAAGATCTTCCCGCACACGGGCCGGGGCCACGGCCAACCCTGCGTCGCCCTTGACCAGGCCCAGGGACACCGCGACATCGTGGGCGGCGCGCATGATGACTTCGTTGACCACCATCGCCGTGACAGTGGCACCGGCAATCGCATCCACGGTCACCGCATTCGGGTCGCTGGAATGCCCTACCACCACCCGCTGATTGACCTTGATGCCGCTGTAGCGCGCACTGAACGCGTGGAGTTTTTCTTCGGCGATACCGATCAGCAGGATCGGTTCGTGGTGCTCCAGCACATAAGCGTCGAGGATCACGCCGGCGGGATCGAGGATCACCTGGACATTGATCGGCTTGCCCGAGTAAGCAGGAATGTCCACCGCGTCCAGACTCTGGAACACGTAGCCGATGACCTTGCCGGCAGCGGACAGTGTGCGTACCTTGAACCGCCCTTCAGGCGCGGAGATCGAATCGGTCTGGTTGAGGACATGGTGGATGCGTTGTTGCTCGATGTCGCCATAGTCCTTGGCGTGGGCCAGGCCCGCGACCACCATCAGCAACACGAACAGCCCACGGAGCCAGAAACGCGAAGGGTGCAGCAACACAGAGGAAGGGATCATGGACGCCAAGGCTTAAAGACAGGATCTTGGCGATCATGGTAGGACCCACCTCCCGTCCCGGCCCTTGATTGAAATCAACTCGCAGAAAGACTTATGTGGGAGCAAGGCTTGCCCGCGACAGCGATCTTACCTTCACCCCGACACCCGAACCTTGAACAGTCCTGTGGCGAGGGCGCTTGCTCCCTCGCCACGGGTTTTGAGTTGTTTGGGCTGGCGTCAGCGCAAGCCATAAGAGTAGATACCGCCGTCATTATTGTCGTACCAGTTGCCCTTGGCCCAGATCACCCGATCCTGCGCCGGTTGAAAGCCGACGATGCCCAGGTATCCGTCGATGGCGAGGCGTTGCCAGGAGCGGCCCCAGTCCTTGGAGTAGAACACCCCATCGGCGGAGATATTCGCATCCGACCACCAGTAGAGCCAACGCGGGGGGTGGTGCCTGCTGGAGGTATTGATCAGCAGGGTGTCCTGTCCCACCCAGAAATGGCCCTCGCGCAACTGACTGTCCGAGGCCAGTGGCGAGAACACACTGGGCAGCTCACTCAACGCACGCCAGGTCAATGCGAGAGTGTCCAGTTCGGCGACAACCTCCCGGCCACGGTCGCCCTGGTCGATCAGGCCGATTACCCGCCCTGTTTGGTTCTGCACCAGCTTGTCGATGAACAGGTTGTCATCGCGCTGCACATCCACCACCTGCCACTGCCCGGCCTTGGCTTGCAACCGGGCTCGCGTCGTTACATTGAACGCGACGTTGTCACCGACACCGTCCGGGTTGCTGCCCCAGAAACGCTGGGACACCCAGATAAAGGCCCGCTGTGCATCCAACTGCAGGACATTGCTGCGAATCTCCCCATGCTCGCCGTCCGTTGTGTGCCAATCAGTGACATCGGGACGCTTGTCGCGCAGGTATTCAGTGGACACCAGCAACGACTCGGGCGCCGTTATCGGTGCGCTGCTCGCGCCGCGATCAGCCGAGTAGAAGACACCGGTGGGCACGGCACCCGGCGTCTCTTCATTGCTGCCATCGTCCGCGGCGCCCGGCCGCCCCAAGGCCCACACGTCGTTCGCGCCATGGAAATAGAGGTTCAGGTTCCAGGCCAATTGATCGGCCTCGGCAAACCAGCCTTTGCTCAACCAGGTCCAGTGCCGGCCCTGATCGTCACTGCGCAGCACCACGGTCTGGCGCAGCTCATCGGTGCTCGCCGTTTCAGGTCGGTCAAGGCCCGTGAGCAGGAACACACTGGTCCCGTCCGGACTGGCGACCAGGCAGGCGGCACCGCTGACATGCGCCACCAGCTGGAATTGCCCCTGGGCGTCCAGGCGGGAAATGAACGAGGTTTCGTTATCGTCGCGCGAGAACAAACCGGCAAAGGCGCCAGGCTCTTCCGGTTCCTTGTTCTCATCCGGCTTGCCGTAGACCGTCGCATCCAGGTCCACGACATCCGCCGACGGCTCGAACTCCCGCGCCTCGCTCTCCAGGCGCGCAACCAACCAGGTACCCTGCGGAGTCACCGTCACACCCGTGCAGTACTGGGTCATCGCGCGCAACCGGGTGTCCTTGACGCTACCCAACGGCTGTTGATCAGGACTGCCGCCCCCCCATTGCAGCTTGGCACTGGCAATCATCCACATGTACCACAGCGCCGCACCGGCCAGCAGTGCGACAAACAGCGTAGCGAACAGTTTTGATCGAGGCATGAGAGGTCCATACGCAAGGGAAACTGCGAAGCTTTTCTCATCTCTTTCATCCGGAGTAAATTTTTTTTGCACGAAAGCGAATGAATGGGGTCATTTGGATGTCATTGCTGTGACCCAGGTTGCATTTGCCTTTGCGGGCTGCTGGGAGAACCCTACGACCAGCTTCCAGGAAAAATGTCTAGATGATTGAAATTAAAGGTTTTTAATCTTCTGGTCGTCTCGGGAAAGCTGTCTATACTGTTCCTTCAATTAATCGATTCAGTTGTCGTAATTTGCGGAGTCCCCCGTAGTCCATGGGGATTGTCCAAGCCAGGAGGCGCAATGATCTCAGTGCTATTGAGAACACCAGCATTTCACGTAATGCAACAGCCTCATCACGTCCCAAAACGATCGATGATGAGCGGAAAAAATTCCGCTCACCCGGACCTTCCAGTCATATCGACGACCCCGACCCGACGCAGGGGTTGTTGATACAGCCGCTGCCAAAAATACAACTCCTCTTGGCGACTCTAAAGGTAATGAGCCTGGCTACGTCGTTGTCTTAACTTTTATTTTCGAGCGCATCCATTATGCTCAAACCCATCTCCAGCCATCTGTTCAACTTAATTCAAGAGGTGGAAAACAACCTCCCTGGGGCGAGCGAGGAAGAATATACCGAAGTCCTCGGGTGGGTTTTCTCAAGGCTGGGCATCCATAAATTCGCTTATGTCCATCTGGAACCGCTGCCCTTCAACAACGCCAGAGTCGCCATTCACAGCAATTATCCCGCTGAATGGGTCGACATCTACCACAAGAATTCCCTGTACAAATCGGATCCGGTCATAGCCAATGCGGCCATTAGCGTAGCGCCCTTTTTCTGGAATGAAATCCCGGCAGAAATAGACGATGCCGAGGTATTCGACCCACGCTCTTTCCATGGGGCCAGGCAAGGGTTCACCGTGCCCATTCACGAGCCGGGCAAAGCCTTTGGCTCCGTTCATCTGTCCTGCGAAGAAAATGCCCCTGACTTCTCCCTCATTGTCCGATCGAACCTCGTCATCATTAAAGCTCTCAGCCTCATCGCCAACCAATATCGCCCAAAAGAAAACGCCCCTGAGAACAATCTGAAATTATCGCCCAGGGAAATCGAGTTCCTGCGCTGGCTGGCATTGGGCAAAAACTATAAGGAAATCGGCCTGATCATGAACATCACCGAACGAACGGTGAAGTTCCATGCCAAGCAGATGACTGAGAAACTGGATTGCATCAACGTCAAGCAAGCGATGATCAAGGCTATCCAACTGAATTTCGTTTAACCCATCGGCTCACGCACAACCGCACCTACTTGTTTTCCCTCGAGACTCGCCGGCCTGGTGATATGAAAATCTCTATCGCGCCAGGCCAATCCGATAGCCGCGCAACCTCAAGCAAATATGACCTGCGATGCAATGTTAAAAAGCATGCCGCAGGCAAACAAGCCTATCACCAAGGAAATGGCTCGGCTCAAAAATCTTCCGGAAACGATGGCCTGCAACTTCCGACTGCAGAATGCGCCAGCGGCAATCCAGACAAGCCCTACCGGAAATATGATTGCCGTGAACAGCAACATGAATGACAAATAGTTATCCAAGGACAAAAAGGTGCCGACAGGGGCTACGAAGGAAACAAAAAACAATCCCTTTGGATTGGTCAGCGTCGCCACAAACAAATCAGGTACGCTGACACCTGCAGTCGCACCCGGCATATTGTCTTTTACCGAGAACCACAACTTTAACGATATGTAGAATAAAAAACCCACCGCAAACACTTTGGTGGCAACCACTATCCAGGAGTGATCAGTGATCAGCAGGTCAATGAACACACCCCACATGCTCATCTGAATGACATACGCCAACCATTCCGCGGCGACAAACTTCATCGAACTTGTGTTCAAGCCCCGATTGATCCCGGTTTGCAGTAACAGCGAATTCGTTGGTCCTGGAACCAGCAAAACAGTCAACAATGACAGCGCAATATAACTCATGGGGTCATCCATACCAGAAAGCCACTCGGGCTCGATTTGTCGGGAGATCTGTTCGATCCATCAGCTATTTTCAGCATCCATCACACCAAGTTGTACGACATCAGATCAATTCGGTGAAAATAGAGTGGCTACACTAATTTCATTCAACTATCACACCCGACTTTTCTACCCCAGAACAGCCTGTAAGGCCTGCACCGTAAATCCGGGACAAAACAGCGCACCCCCAGACACCTGTTGCTCACTCACCACATCAATACTCTACTGTTCTGCTGTGTCAATTTTTCGAACACCCTACTATCAAAGAGTTAGTCGCGCCTACCCCCGACCGTCAAGAAAACTCTCATTCTTCGAATATCAATATTGCCGATACGCATTCAAAGCACCCGGCCTGTCCATTCCCTCGCGCCGGTACTATTTTGGAGATTCATCAATACTAAACCGTCATGTAACGATTGCTCCGACAAAAATAACCACAACAAGAACCCCCTCAACTAATTAGACTATACACTCTATTAATTCCGCCCTGTACTTTAGGACAGTTGAAATGCTTTATTGCAAAGTTAACAGTAGCCTCAACCCGGCCAAGAAATCGCATTCATGAATGACTCATCGTGCACCTATCGCTTTTTCAGCATTTCCATCCGTGTTGAAAACCAATCGAATATTCCTGCCGGGGTCCGGAAACAAATACTGTCGACTCGTAAAATCGCACTCCCCGCTAGTACAAACACTTACCACGAGACCCTTGAGAAATACGCAATAAATAAAACTGCCGTAGATGACCAACCCTTCAATTCGTGCCGTTCGTCAGGCACATTCCATCCATCCCTCGATATTCGCCAAATGCACGCACATCGAAATATTCCGGCAAAGATCCCCATGCACACTGAACTGCAACTATAACGTCAAATACTCTGGCATGAGTTTGGAGAAAGGATGAACCTACAACGACTATTCCCGCACGTTGGCAAAGTGATTGCCAGCACCGGCAGCCGACATTTCCCCCGCCTATTACACGACTTGATACTCACCGAAGTCCCCATCGATGCAACACATATAACCGAGCAACGCATTGGCAGCAGCAATATCGCTGAACCCAGGACCTCCAGTCTGGGTTACGTCGGCATGGACACCCACTGTGTCGACGACATCATGGACACGCATACCGCAAAGCCTTTTTTCCTTGCCGATGACATGTTATTCGAAGACAGCACCTCCCATAAAGTGCCCAACTTTTCCCGGTGCTTGCTCAAACGCGAACATTCGGATAAACCTGCCTCGCCCTCTGCAACGACTCAATTGCACCTTACGACTCGCAAGAACGGCCGTCGCTATGTGCTATCGGTATACCGCTCACCTTTTTCCAAAGGTTTTTCGGCGCAGGAACATGCCTTGCTGAAAGACTTTTCCTGCCTGTTGTTGCCCATGGTGGAAGAGCATGTTGCGGCCCTGGCGCCGGCCGAGACTGTTCGAGACGACGCCCAACTTTCCTTGGACGGCCCTGAAAATGGTGGCATGGAGGCATTGCGCCAACGCTTTGCCGACCGCCTGCTGTTGTCGGGTTTGAGCCTGTCCTCTCGTGAAACGGAAGTGTGTGTGGGTTTGCTGGCCGGGCGTACAGCGCCCGAACTTGCCGAGCAACTCAATTTGAAAGTCAACACCGTTGAAAGTTACCTGAAACGTGCCGCGATCAAGATGGGCATTGGCGGACGCCGCTCGCTTATCCGGTGGATGCATTCAATGGACGCCACGCCAAACCCTCTCGAATGGGCAGGCAACACGGCGATTCGACAAGCCGTCTAAAACGCTCCCCCCAACGATTGCTCGGTCCATCGCATCGAGTATTTGTTGGGGGAATACAGTTCATCCTCTTGCACTTTCCCCCTCTACGCCCCTGTCCATGCCACGCCAGGCACGGTGCTTGAACCACTCCAGGGCATCGTCCACATACGTGAAGATCACTGGCACCACCAACAGGCTCAGCAGGGTCGAAGTCAGCAGCCCGCCCATGACCACCACGGCCATCGGCTGCCTGAAACTCGGATCTTCGCCCATTCCCATTGCCGTCGGCAGCATCCCTGCGCCCATTGCAATCGTGGTCATCAGGATGGGACGAGCACGTTTGTGGCAGGCGTCCACCAACGCCTCGTATCGACCCAGGCCATAATCGCGGCGCGCCATGATCGCGTACTCCACCAGCAAAATGGAGTTCTTGGTCACAATCCCCATCAACATCAGCAGGCCGATGACAGAGGGCAAGGAAAAACTGAAATTGCATACCAGCAATGCCACCAGCGCACCGCCCAGTGAAAGCGGCAGCGCCGAAAGAATCGTCGCCGGTTGCAAGAAGTCGTGGAACAGCAGCACCAACACTGCATAGATGCAGAACACGCCAATGGCCATGGCCAGGCTGAAGCTGGCGAACAACTCGGTCATCAGTTGCAACTCCCCCTGCTCCACGCGTTTCACCTCGGCCGGAAGATTGCGCATGGCCGGTAGTTGGCTGGCCTCGGCCATGACCTCACCCAGGTTGCGCCCGTTGAGTTCGACAGACAGGGTGATATTGCGCAGACGATCCAGCCGACTGATCTGCGCCGGCCCGCTGCCCAGGCTGATCGTGCCCAGCGACGACAACGCGACCTGTCCGTCACGCCCGGTCACCCGTAGCTGGTTGATCGACTGCAGGTCGTTGCGCAACAGCGAGTCCATGCGCACCCGTACGTCCACCTGACGCTGGGACAGATTGATCTTGCCCAGTTGCGAGGAGTACTCGCCGTAGGTCGCCATCCGCAAGGTATCGGCGATGTCCTGGCTGGTGATGCCCAACTCCGCCGCCCTGGCAAAATCGGGACGCATCTGGATTTCCGGGCGTTGCAAAGCGCTGCTGGACGTGACGTTCCCGATACCGTGCAATTCGCGCAACTGCGGCTCCAGGGCCAACGCGGTACGCTCCAGCAGATCGCCGTCATCACTGGCCAGTACGATATCGAGTTTCTCACCACTGCCGTCGCCACCGACGTTGATGCGTACTCCCGGCAACGTGCGCAACCGCTCGCGCATCTCGGCTTCGACCTCTACCTGCTTGCGCTCACGGGCATCCCGGGCCACCAGGTCGACGGTCAAGTCAGCATCCCCGGCACCCGTGATATCGGCCGGCCCGGCACCGGAGCGGCTGGCGCTGCCTACCGCGATGAACACGTGTTCGACGTCAGGCATGTCCCGCAGCTTTTCGCTGGCCTGCAATGCAACCTCGGTGGTCTGCTCCAGCGTCGTGCCGGGGGGCATTTCCAGGCTGATTTTGCTGCGCCCCGAATCCTGGGCTGGCAGGAAACTGGTGGGCAATAACGGCACCAGGGCCAGCGCCCCGAAAAAGAACAGGCTGGCCAGTACCAAAGTCGTCTTGCGCCGGGTCAGGCTGGCATGGACCCAGCCCAAGTAACGGGTCATCACAGGGCCGTCGTGCGCGATTTCGTGGCTGGCCTTGAGGAAATACGCCGCCATCATCGGCGTCAGCACCCGCGCCACGAGCAACGAAAACAACAACGCCACCGACGCCGTCACGCCAAACTGACGGAACAGGGTCCCGGCGATCCCGCCCATGAAGGCCGTGGGCAGGAACACCGCAACCAGGGTAACCGTCGTGGCGAGCACCGCCAGGCCGATTTCATTGGCGGCATCGGTGGCCGCCTGAAGGGGCGTCTTACCCATGCGCAAATGCCGCGCAATGTTTTCGATTTCGACGATGGCATCGTCCACCAGCACGCCGATCACCAACGCCAGGGCCAACAAGGAAACCGAGTTGAGCGTAAATCCGGCCAGGTACATCACACCGAAAGTGGGGATGATCGATAAGGGCAGCG
The DNA here is from genome assembly GCF_025336485.1 of Pseudomonas citri. Taxonomy (GTDB): domain Bacteria; phylum Pseudomonadota; class Gammaproteobacteria; order Pseudomonadales; family Pseudomonadaceae; genus Aquipseudomonas; species Aquipseudomonas citri. The sequence continues at coordinate 128,060 of NZ_JAODAB010000007.1, forward strand.
CCGTGGCGACGATCAGCGTGGCGCGCCAGTCCCGCAGGAAGCCCCAGACCACCAGCACCGCCAGTAGCATGCCTTCGTACAGCAGGTTCATCGAGTCGTGGTAATTGGCGAGGACGGCCTTGACCGTGTCACCGGCCTCGACGATCTGTACGTTGGGATGCCGGTCCGCGAACATGGCCATGGCCTTGCGCACGTCATTGGCAACGCCGACATCGGAAAACCCCAGCGACCGGGTGATCTGGAAGCCGATCACCGGCTTGCCATCGCGAAACGCCCGGCTGCTGCGCTCGGCGTGAGTGTCGCGAATGTCCGCCAACTGCCCCAACGGCAACAGACGGCCATCACCGCTGGGGATGTCGATGCTGCCCAGGACAGCCGGATCATCGATGGCACCCAGGGTCCGCACGGCCTGTTGACCACTGCCCAGATTGCCCTGCCCGCCGGAGTTGTCCTTTTGCATCGCCCGCAACTGGCTGGCGACATCCGCCACGCGGATCCCCAGCCCGGCCATCAGGGCCGGGTCGAGGTTGACCTGCACTTCCCGGTCGACCCCGCCAATCCGCGAGATCAGGGCCACGCCCGGCACCGCCAACAGCTGCTTGCTCAGTTCATTGTCGACGAACCAGGACAGCGCCTCCTCATCCAGGGTGGCAGAATCGATAACGTACGTGAGCATCGGCGAAGTGCTGGTGGTCAAGCGTGAAACCGAGGGTGTATCGAGGTTGGCCGGCAATTGCGGCATGGCGCTGTCGACCGCGTTGCGCACCTCGTTCAGGGCCTCGTTGCCATCCTTGTCGATATCAAAGCTGATGCTGATATTGACGGCGCCGTCGGTAATGACCGTGGTCACGTGCTTGAGCAGGCGCAAGGACGTGAGCTTGTCCTCGATCTTGCGCGCCACTTCCGTCTCCAGTTGCTCGGGCGCCGCACCTTCGAGTGACGCATTGATCATCACCACTGGCAGGTCCATGTCCGGAAAGTCCTGGACGGCGAGCTTGCCGAAACCCAGCAGGCCGAAGATCGTCAGCAGGATGAACAGCATGACGGCTGGCACCGGATAGCGGATCGACAACGTGGAGATGTTCATGGCTGGGCGACCTGGGATTGAACCAACGTCACGCTCGCGCCGTCGTTGAGGAAGGCACCGCCGGCACGCACGATGCGCTCCGGCTCATCCAGCCCACTGAGGATCTCCACCGCCTGGTGCAGGCGCCGGCCGACCACCACTGGCCGTTGAACGACGCGCATATCGTCATTGAGGGTGAACACATAGGAGCGCCCGTCACGCAGGATGACCGCCGTGTCGGGCACAGTAAGGGCTTCGCGAGGCGCCAGTTCGATCTGGCCGCTGGCATACATCCCGGCCCGCGGCCCTGTTGAGTGTGCCGGGCTATCGCTCGGCAGCTCGATGTACACCAGCCCCCGGCTGGTCCTGGTGTTCAGGGTGGGCGACACCAGTCGCACCCGCCCTTCCAGGCTCTGCCCGTCCGGCAATGTCAGGCGCGCGACCTGCCCGGCCTGCACCTGCGCCAACTGACGGGCGTCCAGTTCGGCCTGCCATTCGATGCGACCGTCGCGTACCAGGCGAAACAGCTCGTCGCCGGCCGAGAGCACCTTGCCGAGCAACGCCGTACGCGCAGAAATGACGCCATCGTCCACCGCCACGATACGCGTCTGCGCGAGCCTGATCCGGGTGCTTTGCAATTCGGCGCGAGCACTGGCCAGGTCGGCCTCGGCGAGCGCCACCTTGATCCGATAATCTTCGCGCTGCTGCTCCGACAGGGCCCCGCCCTGGCCCACCACGCGGGCGCGACGGTCATTGGAGCGGGCCTGTTCCAGGTTGGCCGCAGCCTGGGCAACGAGCGCTTTCTGCTTGCTTTCTTCGGCCAGCACGGTTTCCCGAGCCAACGTGGCCAACAACTGCCCTTTCTTCACCCGGCTGCCCACATCGGCTTCGAGGCTGGCAATGCGCAAGCCGCTGGTCTCGGCATTGATGACGGCTTCCTGCCAGGGCGCCAGCGCACCATTGGCAAACAACAACTGCGGCCAGACCTGGCGCCGCGCCTGGACGACTTCCACGCTCAGGCTGCTGACGTGGGGGGCGGCCACGGCGGGCTCGTCATCCCGACGAAGAGAGATCAACGCCACCACCCCCATGAGCACGACGACTGCCAGCGCATATTTACCCAACCTGGATCTCACGCACCCTCTCCACTCGACGTCCGAATCCGTGCCAACGGCTGATTGGCCTGCCAACCACCCCCCAAGGCCTTGTACAAGGCGATCCAGTAACGCACTTGGTCCTGCTGCAACGTAATCAACTCGATCTCCGCCGTCAGCGCCTGGCGGCGAGCGGTTTCGCGGTCCAGCAAGCTGACGTTGCCGGCCTGCCAACTGCGGTCGATGGCCTGGAACGACTCACGAAAGCCGGCGGTGGAACGCTCGACATCCGACTCGCGGCGACGAGCCGCATCCAGGCGCACCAGGGCCTGTTCGACCTCCATCACGCTGGTGCGCAGCGTCTGGCGATAAACGGCCAGGGCGGCCTCATACGTGGCCCTGGCTCCGTCCACGGCCGCGCGGCGCTTGCCACCATCGAACAGCGGAATCGACAACACCGGGCCCAGCGACCAAGAGCGATTACGCTGGCCTGCTGTGGTGCCCACCGAAAAAGTGCCGGCCAGGCTCAGGCTCGGCAGGCGTTCAGCCTGGGCCACACCGATTTCCGCATTCGCCGCTGCCAGTTCACGCTCGCTGGACGCCAGGTCGGGACGCTGGCGCAAAAGATCAGCCGGGATCTGTTGCACGTTGAGCTCGGCCGGTTGCGGCAGTTGCGCCGGGGTATGCCCGAGCACCTCCACCAGCCGCCCCTCATCGCTGCCGGTCAGCGCCACCAGGCTTTTGAGCAACACCTGGCATTCGCTCTGTTGCCGGACCAACGTCGCCGCACTGCTGGCTGCACTCGCATCGGCCAGGGCCGCATCGGCGGACGAGGTAAAGCCGGCCTCGAACGATTGGCGAGTGATCCGCGCGGTGTCCTGTTGCGACTGGGTCTGGTCGCGGTAAGCCACCACCAGTTTCTGGCACCCTCGATACTGCACGTAGTAGTCACCGACCTGGGCGGCCAGGGAGACCCGTGCGTCATGCCAGTCGTCCACCCGCGCCTCGACACGGGACCTGGCGGCCTCGTTGTTGCGACGCAACTTGCCAAACAGGTCCAGCTCCCAGGCCGCATCCATCGCGGAGGAAGAACCCGATCCACTCAGGCGTTGGGAACCTGTCTGTTGACCGCCCCGCCCGCCGGACAGACTGCCGTCGACCCGTGGCCAGGCGTCGGCCGCGTCACCGGCCGCCGTTGCCCGGGCCAACGAAATATTGGCCCAGGCCTGGTCCATGGACGGGCTGTCGGCCTCGGCCAGGCGCAACAGTTCGGCCAACGCGGGGTCATCGAATTGTTGCCACCAGTCGGCCAAACCGGTTACGGACGCGCCATGGGGCACCGGCGCTTGCCAGCGGGCGGCCACCGGGACCGCCGGCAGCCGATAGTCAGGGCCCAGCACGCAGCCACTCAAGGCCACTGCGCACAGTGTCATCAGCAAACGGCGCTGTGGGGACGAGAAGACAGGCATGGCGTTCTCTTGAGGCCTGGTGACGATAAAAAACGCGACATCAACATCCTGGAGACAAATGGCGGATCGCGGGTGCTGGCTTGACGAGGCTCGTGTGGCAGGCATTTAACCCTGCACCGTTTTTTGTGTCTGGCGTGGAATACGGGGACAGGTGCCGGCAAGAAAATTCGCGATAAACCCGGGGTACTGTTGAAATGCCCCGGACCTGCAAAGGCTGCACCTGTCGTCGAGCCTCGAAAGAAAAGACCCCGCTCGGCTCACTTTCCATAGCCAATGGATGATCGAATATGGAAGCACTCACTTACCTTGAAAACGTCGAGTCGAATGCCCGGACCTATGCGCAAACCTTCCAGCGGCTGTTCGTCAGCGGCAAGGGCATGCGCATCAAGGACGCCAGCGGCCAGGAGTTTCTCGATTGCCTGTCGAACGCCGGGACCCTGGCCCTGGGGCACAATCCGCCTGAAGTGCGGGACGCCGTGATGCAGTTCCTGAGCGGCGATCACCTGCAACAGGCGCTCGATCTGGCGACCCCGGCCAAGCATGCTTTCGTGCAGGAACTGTTCTCGACATTGCCGGCAAAAATGCGTGACACCAGCAAGATTCTTTTCTGCGGGCCCAGCGGTTCGGATGCGGTCGAGGCGGCCATCAAACTGGCGCGCCACTACACCCGGCGCTCGCCGCTGATGGCCTTCCACGGCGGTTACCACGGGATGACGGCCGGATCGTTGTCCGCCATGGGCAAGCTGTCACCGAAGACCGGCGACGGCTTGATCGCCCAAGGCACGCATTTCCTGCCATTCCCCTATCGGTTCCGTTGCCCATTCGGCACGGACGGTGAGCACACCGACCAGTTGTCCATCGACTACATCCGCACCGTCCTGTCGGACCCCGAGGGCGGCGTCGCCAAACCGGCGGCGGTGATCGTTGAAGTGGTGCAAGGCGAAGGCGGCTGCATCCCGGCCTCGGCCCACTGGCTGAGGGCCTTGCGCGAAATCACCCTCGAGCAGGACATCCTGCTGATCGTCGACGAAGTCCAGACCGGGCTGGGCCGTACCGGCAGCACGTTCGCCATCGAGCACGCCGGCATCGTGCCGGACATCCTGGTGCTGTCAAAAGCCATCGGTGGCGGCTATCCCCTTTCGGTCATCGTGTATGCCAAACATCTGGATACCTGGGGACCGGGCATGCACGCCGGCACCTTCCGCGGCAACCAGGTGGCGATGGTCGCCGGGACGGCCACCATGCGCCAGATCAAGAAAGACAACCTGGTCCCCCACGCAGCCCGGATGGGGCAATGCCTGGAAAGCGGCCTGCGGGACATCGCCCAGCGTTTCCCGTTCATTGGCGACATCCGTGGTCGCGGGCTGATGATCGGTGTGGAGATCACCCAGCCGGCCAGCCACCAGCGTGCCGGCAAGGCCGATGGCGCTCGCGCCCAGGCCATCAAGCTCAATTGCTTCCATAACGGCTTGATTATGGAAACCGGCGGACGCCATGGCGCGGTACTCCGTTTCCTGCCCCCGCTGACCATCTCCGAAAGCGAGGTCGGCATGGTGCTGGACCGGTTCGAACAGGCCGTCGGCAAAGTCAGTGAAAACCGCCCGCACGCAGCTCGCGAAGCGGTGTAAAGCTCATCACCAGGCGTGCGAAGGGGGGATGGTCTCCCCTCTTCGCAAGCAGCTCAGGCTAGGGTGAAGCTGGTTCCCGCCAGGGTCGGCGTCAATCGCGCGCCAGTGCGTTGATGGGGTCCAGTCGTGCGGCGTTACGGGCGGGTACGAAGCCGAACACGATGCCGATGAGGGTCGAACAGACCACGGCGGTGACGATCGAGCCCATCGAGAACACCATCTGCCATTCCTTGACGAAGATCGAAAAGACATAGCCGATGCTGAACGACAAGCCGATACCGATCGCCCCCCCCAGCAGGCAGACCATCACCGCTTCCACCAGGAACTGCTGGCGTATATCGGACTGACGTGCGCCGACCGCCATGCGGATGCCGATTTCACGGGTTCGCTCGGTCACCGAAACCAGCATGATGTTCATCACGCCGATGCCCCCCACCACCAGTGAGATGACTGCGATCAGCGAGAGCAGCAACGCCAGCGACTGACTGGTCTTCTGGACCGTCTGCAGCACGCTGTCGAGGTTGTAGGTGAAGAAGTCCTTGATGCCGTGACGCTGCTCCAGCAGCTTGACCACGTTGTCCTCCACCAGCTTGCTCGGCTGCCCGTCCTTTATCCGGACCGTGATGCTGTCCAGGAAGCGCTGGCCCAGCAAGCGTCCCGCCGCCGTTTCATAGGGCATCCAGACGTTCAGGTTCTTGCTGGTGTTGAAGACGCTCTTGCGGTCCTCGGTCACGCCGATGACGGTGCAAGGCAGGTTGTCGACGAGGATCACCTTGCCCAGCGGGTCCGTGTGCGGGCCGAACAGTCGCTGGCTGGTGTTATGGTCGATCACCACCACCTGCGACTGCCGCCGGGCGTCATCCTTGTTGAACGCTACCCCCGAGCCGATCTTGATCCCGCGAACCTGGAAGTAGCTCTCGCTCACACCGTTGACGGTCGCATTGACGTCGATGTTCTGGTAGCGCAGCAACAGGTTGCGACCGAGGTTGGGGGTGGCGCTGTCGATGTAGTACTGATCGCTCAGGGCCGTGACATCGGACAGCACCAGGGTTTCGATAGCCGTCGAGCGACTGTCCCCCCAGTCCGCCCCGGGCATGATCTCGATGGTATTGCTGCCGATCGCCTCGATGTCCTTCAGGACGTACTGCTTGACCCCTTCGCCGATGGCCACGATCGATACCACCGACGTGATGCCGATGATGATGCCCAGCATGGTCAGCAGGGTGCGCATGCGGTGCGAAATCAACGCCACCCAGGCCATGTTGAACGCTTCGCTGAACAACCCGAAGCTGGCGAGCAGGCGGTTCGACGGTTTGACCCTGGCCGGGCGTGTCGCCTGTGCCGACGGATCTTCCAGCGGTCGCTGCGGGTTGAGTCGGTCGCTGACGATCTCGCCGTCGCGGATCTCGATGATGCGCTGGGCATGGGCAGCCACCTTATCATCGTGGGTCACGATGATCACCGTGTGCCCCGCCGCGTTGAGTTCCAGCAGGATCTTCATCACCTCCTTGCCGCTGGCGGTGTCCAGCGCACCGGTAGGTTCGTCGGCGAGGATGATGTCGCCGCCGTTCATCAGGGCCCGGGCGATACTCACCCGCTGCTGCTGTCCGCCCGAGAGCTGACTGGGTCGATTGCCCTGGTGCCCTGTCAGCCCCAGACGTCCCAGCAGTTCGCCGGCACGGCGCTGGCGTTGCGACTCGCCGGTGCCGGCATAGATGGCGGGCATCTCGACGTTGTGCAAAGCGCTCAGGTGCGGCAGCAAATGGTAACGCTGGAAGATGAAACCGAAATGGTCACGACGCAGCACCGCCAGTTCATGGTCGTCCATCGAACCGGTTTCACGTCCATCCACCTTGTAGCTGCCGGAACTCGGATGATCGAGACAGCCAAGCACATTCATCAGGGTGGATTTGCCGGAGCCGGACGCTCCCGTGATCGCCACGATTTCCCCGGCGTTGATCGTCAGGTTGATGTCCTTGAGCGCGATGAAAGCCTTTTCGCCCGCTTGAAAGCTGCGGGTGATCCCCTTGAGTTCCAACAGTGGTCGGGTCATGGTCAGGCTCCTGCCACGGCTGGGGTCGGCTCGCCAATGACCACCTTGTCACCTTCGACCAGGCCATCCTTGATTTCAGCCCTGACATTGTTATTGATGCCCGTCTGCACATTACGCGGCTGGGCCTTGCCTTCAGCGTCCAGCACGCGGACCACGTAGCTGCCATCCTGGTTCTTCGCGCCCAGGGCGGCAACCGGAACCGTCAGCACGGCCTTGGCCTTGTCCAGGACGATACGGACCTGGGCCGTCATCGAAATGCGCAGGCGATGGTCGGGGTTCGGCACGTCGAACAGGCTGTTATAGAACACCGCGGTGTTCTGCTTGGGCGTGCCGGCGGTCTGCGTCTCGAGGAAGTTCTGCGGTGCCGGCTCGGTGCCCCGCAGGGTGGCGTAGTAACGTTTTTCCGCTTCCCCCAGGATGGTGAAATACACCTCCTGGCCGGGAACGATATGAATCACATCAGCCTCGGACACCTGTGCCTTGACGGTCATGGTGTCCAGGTCGGCCAGCTTGAGCAGCACCGGCGCCAGTTGCTCGGCGATCACGGTCTGGCCTTCCTGGGTCACAATCCCCACGACATAGCCGTCGATGGGCGCGACGATATGGGTGTAGGCCAGGTTGACCCGGGCCGTTTCCACCTGGATCTGCGCGTCCTTGATCTGTGCATCGAGGGACAGCAGGTTGGCAGCCTCCACCTTGTAGTTCGATTCGGCGGTCTCGTATTCCTGCTTGGAAATCGCGTCGTCCGGTTGCAGCACCTTGTAGCGATCGTAGGTGGCTTTCGCATCCTTGAGTTGTGCTGCGGTGGCTTGCCGCTTCGCCTTCAGGTTTTCTTCGTTGACCTGGGCCTGGCGAAGCGTATTTTGCGCGATCAACGGGTCGATTTCCGCCAGCCACTGGCCCTTCTTCACCTTGTCGCCCAACTTGACCTTGAGTGACTTCAACTGCCCCGATACCTGGGCACCGACATCCACCTGCTTGACGCCCTGGAGTGTCCCGGTGGCAAGGACCGCGTTCTCGATGTCAGTGCGCTCGACCGTGGCAGTCAGGTACTCCGGTGGTTTTCCCGGCGACTGCGCGCTGTAGAAAACCAGGCCGGTGACCACGACCAGGACAAGCACGATAGCGATTCTGCGAAACTTCGACTTTTCCATAAATAACTCTATGTGCGTTGAATTCAGGCCCGGCCAGTACGGCGCCGGGCTCCAGGTAAGCGCCCCTGGGGGGCGCGGCTAGACGAGATCACTGGCCGCCTCCTCATCGGGCATGGACAAGCTGTCGTGCCACCAGGCAGCCAGGCGGTGGACGTGAGGGGCCTTGAGAATCGTGAAATGGTTGCCCGGACCGTACCAGACGCTCAGATCGCGGACATGCCTGTGCCATCCTTCGATCATTTGCTGTTGTTCACGTTTGTTACCGGCCGAATCCAAGGTCGGATCGTTGGCCAGCACCAGCCGCGCCGGCCCGGTGTAGCGATGTTGCGGTCGGTAGACCGTGCGCAAGGCGGTGCCAAAGGCCCGTGCCGGACCCCGCATCGAATCCACCGCCGAGCGTTGCGGCAGCATGCCGACGCGGACCATGCCCGCGTGCAACGAGCGCATCTGCGCCACGTCGTCCTGGGCCCCGAACACCCTGGCATCGATTCCCAGGGATTTGCCGGAGGCCAGTTGCATCGCCTCGATCAACCGGTGCAACACACCCGTTGCGGTGTAAGGCCGGCCTACTACGCCATTGCCGCCGGGTGACTCGCTGTCGATCAGGGTCAACGAGGCCACTTCGCGCCCCTGGGCCTGCAGGCGACCCGCCATTTCAAAAACGACCCAGCCGCCGAAGGAATGGCCAAGCAAATGCACCGGCCCCTCGGGTTGTACCTTATCAATCGCGTCGAGGTAGGCCTGGGCCGCGGTTTCCACCAGGCTGAAAGGCTCGGTATTGCCATCCAGCCCACGGGGTTGCAGCCCATGGATCGGCCACTCCGGTCCGAAGGCATCGGTCAGTCCGATAAAGCCCGTCACGCTGTCGCCCGCGCCAGGCACACAGAAGATCGGTGCGTGATCCGCGCGGCCGCCCTGGATCGTCAGCAGCGGTTGGTAGCTGCTCTTCGGCGAAGAAACCGGACGCGATGCAACGGTGCGAAGTGCATCTTCAATGGCCTGGCCCAATGCCTGGACATGGGGAGCCTGCATCATCGTCTGGTGATTGCCAGGCACGTTGACGCAGCGCATCTGCGTCGTAGGCAGGACCGCCTCCCAACCCAGGTAGCCGGAATGTCCGGGCGCATCGTCCTTGCGCTCCTGGGCCATGAACAGGTGCACCGGAACCGAAATCGGATACACCGAATAATGTGCCAGCGCATGGCCGTGGGCGACTTCGCGGTCCAGGTATTGCCAGAGCTGGGCGGCATCGTAGGCGACCAGTTCGGGAGGCAGCACGCCTTCGTCGCGGCAATGCTGCACCAGGCCTTCGAAATCGAAGAGGCTCAATTGCGCCTGTAGATGGAGCAGTCGGGCGAAGATCGAGGGGAAGTCCACGACGCCCGGCTCCTGGACCTTCCAGAAGACCTCGCAACGGTCCAGCAGATGACGTTTGTGGGCTTCGTCCGGAGCCCAGCGCGCCCGTCCCTGATCCACCAGCCGTGGCAGGTAGCTGTCGATCAGGCCGACAAACTCGACCTGCTCGTCCAGGCCAATGAGCTGGATGGCCGTTTCATAGGCCAACACACCACCGAACGACCAACCGGCCAGGCGGTAAGGCCCCTTGGGCTGGACCGAACGGATGATGCCCACCAGCCGCGAAGCCAGGCACTCCATCGTTTGCAACTGCGGCTCGCCCCATGGGATGGCTGGCAGGCCATAGACCGGAATATCCGGGTCGATGTGCTTGCCCAGTACCGGGAAGTAGAAATCGAGCCCACTGAACTCATGCACCAGGAACAACGGGTTCTGCTGGCCTGTGGTACGTACCGGCACGAAGGCCTCCTCCAATTGAATGTCCGCAGGGCGGGTTTGCAACATCGCGGCGATCGACGCGATGGTGTCGTGCTGGAACAACTCGGCCAGCGACACCGTCAGGTTGGCCTGCGCCAGCAGCCCTACCAGCCGGATCGCCAACAGCGAATGGCCGCCCAGTTCGAAGAAATTGTCGTGGCGCCCCACTTGTTGCAGGCCCAGCAAGTCTTGCCAGACCTGTGCGATCAGGATTTCGACCTCGCCTTGCGGGGCTTCGTAGACACGGCTGACGACGGCGTGCTGATCCGGCGCCGGCAGTGCCTTGCGGTCGAGCTTGCCGTTGGCGGTCAGCGGCCATGCAGTCAGCTGGACATACGCGGCCGGCACCATGTAGTCGGGCAACTGTGCGTGCAAATGCTCACGCAGCGCTTCGAGGGTGACCGTCTGGTTCGCGTCGTTTTGCGTGAAGTAAGCCACCAGGCGCTTCTGTCCCGGTACCTCCTCGCGGGCCAACACTACGGCCTCACGCACCGCCTCATGCCCGGTCAACCTGGCCTCGATCTCGCCCAGTTCGATACGGAAGCCACGGATCTTCACCTGGTCGTCGTTACGCCCCAGGTAATCCACCGTGCCGTCCACGCGCCAGCGCGCCAGGTCGCCGGTGCGGTAGAGCAACGCGGCCGGATCGGCACTGAATGGGTCGGTGACGAATTTCTCGGCGGTCAGTTCGGGGCGGTTCAGGTAACCGAGGGCGACACCGTCGCCACCGATGTACAACTCGCCCGCCACACCCACTGGCACCGGTTGCTGATTTGCATCCAGCACATAGACGCGGGTATTGCCAATCGGACGACCAATCGGAATACCACCCTCACCCACGGCGGTGATTTCGTGGGTGGTGGTGAAGGTCGTGGCCTCCGTCGGGCCGTAGCCATTGAGCAGGTGCTGTGGCGCGCCTTCTTTCAGCACGCGCCCGATCACCGCCGGATCCAGCACATCGCCACCCACGATCAGGTAGCGCAGTTGCTTGAACACCGGCATCAGCCCGGCGGCGTACTGATGGAACAGGCCAGCGGTCATCCACAGCACGCTGACTGCTTGCTCGGTGAGCAGCGCGGCAAACCGTTCCTGAGTCAGCAGTACATCCTGCTCGACCACCACCACGCAACCGCCGTTGAGCAACGGCGCCCAGACATCGAGGGTGCTGGCGTCGAACGCCGGGTTGGAGGCGAACGCCACCCGGTCCCGGGTGTTGAAGTCGGCATAGCCGTTGTTGATCACCAGGCGATTGATTGCCCGATGCGGCACCAGCACGCCCTTCGGCGTACCGGTGGAGCCGGAGGTGTACATGATGTAGGCGACCGATTCAGCGCTCTGGAGCAACGCCAGGTTATCGGACGACTCGTCCAACACGACGCTGTCCAGATCCACGCACAACGTGGCTTCAGGCGCGACAGCGCCGTTCAAGGTCAGCACCACCCGCGCCCCACTGTCCTGCACCATGAACTGCTGGCGCTCCAGAGGTGCGCTGACATCCAGCGGCACATACACCGCCGCGCACTTGAGCACCGCCAGTTGGCTGACCAGCAATTCGACCGAGCGCTCCAGCGCGATCGCCACGCAATCGCCCGGTTGCACACCCAGGCCGACCAGATGATGGGCCAGGCGATTGGCGCGATGGTTCAACTCGGCATAGCTCAGGCTTTGTGCATCGTGCACCACCGCCGTCGCCTCCGGACAAGCCAACACTTGCGCCTCGAACAGACCCTGGACGGTCTTGTCCTGCGGATACGCACGCGCGGTGGCGTTGAACACCTCCAGCAACTGGTGACGCTCGGCCGACGGCAGGATCGCCAGACTGTTCAACGATGTCTGCGGCGCCTCTTCCAGCGCCTGCACCAATTGCTCCAGGGCGATGTTCATGTAGCCACAGACCCGTTGCGCGCCAATCTGCGGCACGGCCAACGCACTCACGCTGAAGCCTTCGCCCAGGTCGTCCACCGAAAGGGTCAGTGGGTAGTTGGTGCGTTCGCTGCTGTTCAGAGTCTCGATGCCGTCCCAAGCCGTCAGCGCCTCGCTCGAAGCCATCTGGAGGGCGCTATGTCGGTAGTTGAGCAAGGCACTGAACAACGGCATCGGTGCCGTCACGCCGCTGCAACGCTGGGCCAGGGCCAATGACGCGTGTTCGTGGCCGAGCAATCCACTCAACCGGACATGGGTGGCCTTGACGCCGCTACGCACGTCCTCGATGCCCACCTTCACCCGCAACGGCAGGGTGTTGATGAACATGCCCAACGTCCGGTCGGCGCCCTCGCCACCCTGCATCCGGCCCATCAACACGGTGCCGAACACCACATCCTGCTTGCCGGTGACCTTGCTCAGTACCTGCGCCCAGGCCACGTGGTGCAGGCTCGCCGCGCTCACGCCCAGCTGACGGGCCTGGGCCCGCAACCGGCGGCTCAGGTCAGCGGACAGGTTCAACCCGGCCTCTTCGATGGCGCCGCCGTTACCGCGTACGTCCAGCACGCCGAACGGCAGCGTCGGCTCATCGACATCACCGAGCATGTCGCGGAAGAACTGCTCATGGACCTCGCGGCTGATGCCCAGGCGGGCCTGGGCCACGTAATTGCGGAACGGTGTCGCTGCACCCAACTGATCCGCCAGCCCCAGCAGATGCGCCTGCATCTCGTGCTGCACCACCTCCAGCGCGGTGTGATCGAGGGCCATGTGATGGAACAACAGGATCGCCACCCAGCGCCCGTTGGCGGGGTCATGGGCGAACGCCATGCGCATCAACGGTGCCTGACGGACATCAAGCCGGTAATGCTGCGGGTTGAAGCGTTCCAGCAGGTGCGCAGCGACGTCCTGGTCGGGCTCGACAGCACACTCATCCAGAATCAGTCGCGCCTCGTGCAGCACCACCTGTACCGGCTCACGCAATCCTTCCCAGAGCACGGCCGTGCGCAGGATATCGTGCCGGTCGATTACGCCCTGCAAGGCATCGACGAAGGCATCCAACCGGGCACGCTCCTTGAAGTTGAACACCGCCTGCTGCACATAGAGATCGCCCTCAGCGGCGGCGAGGTGATGGTAGAGAATCCCTTCCTGCAACGGCGCCAGGGCGTAGATGTCCTGCACGTTGGCGACGCCACCCGGCACCCCGGCGATGATCGAGTCGATCTCTTCCTGGGTCAGGTCGGCAAGCGGCAGCATCTGCGGGGTGATCCGTGTGCAACCGTCCGGAATCAGGTTCACCGGCACCACGACTTCCGTGTGTCCACCGACCGCAGCGGCCAACGCCGCCAGCGTCGGTTGACCGAACAGCACCCGCACATCGGCGCTCAGATCGACCTGACGCATGCGCTCGATCATTTTCACCGCCAACAGCGAGTGACCGCCCAGCTCGAAGAAGTTGTCGTGACGACCGACCTGCTCCAGCGCCAGCAGGTCCCGCCAGATGCCGGCAATGGCCATTTCCACGTCACCTTGCGGCGCTTCATAGGCATGGGTGATCACCGAAGACAGGTCCGGTGCCGGCAACGCCTTGCGGTCCAGCTTGCCGTTCGGGGTCAGCGGCAACGCATCGAGCCGCACATAGGCCGCCGGCACCATGTATTCAGGCAGTTGTGCTTGCAACCCGGCTCGCAGGCCTTCGATGTCGACCGTTTCATCGGCGCCATGCACGGTGAAGTACGCCACTAGCCGCTTCAGACCCGGCACATCCTCGCGGGCCAGTACCACGCTTTCCTTGATTGCCGCGTGCTGGGCAAGCTTGGCTTCGATCTCGCCCAGTTCGATGCGGAACCCGCGGATCTTCACCTGATCGTCGTTACGCCCCAGGTAGTCGATACTGCCGTCCGGCAAATAGCGACCCAGGTCGCCGGTCTTGTACATCCGCGCATTCGGCCGCTCGCTGAACGGATCGTCGAGGAACCGTTCGGCGCTCAGTTCCGGACGGTGCAGGTAACCCCGCGCCACCTGCACGCCACCGATATGGATCTCGCCGGCCACGCCCATGGGCACCGGCTGGCCGTGGGCATCGAGCAGGTAGATGCGGGTGTTGGCAATCGGCTTGCCGATTGGCGTGCTGTCCGGCGTGTCGGCACCCGAGCAGTCCCACGCGGTAACGTCCACCGCTGCCTCGGTCGGGCCGTACAGGTTGTGCAAGGACGTCCCTGGCAATTGCGCCTTGAAGCGCCGCACCAGATGACCCGGCAGCGCTTCACCACTGCACATCACCTGGCGCAACCCGGCACAGCCGTCCGCCTCGCCATGGGCCAGGAACACGTCCAGCATCGACGGCACGAAGTGCAGCGTGGTGATGCCGTGCCGCTGGATCGCATCGCGCAGGTACGCCGGATCACGGTGTCCGCCCGGTCGCGCCATCACCAGCCGCGCACCGCAGAACAGCGGCCAGAAGAACTCCCACACCGACACGTCGAAGCTGAACGGGGTCTTTTGCAGCACCGCGTCGGCCGCGCCCAGTTGATAGGCGTCCTGCATCCACAGCAACCGGTTGACCACTCCGCCATGCTCGTTCATCACGCCTTTGGGCAGGCCGGTGGAGCCGGAAGTGTAGATCACATAGGCCAGGTGATCGGCCCGCAGGCCTTGCACCCGTGGATTGCCGGTCGGCTGTGTGGAGAAGTCCTCCTCGTCAAGCACGATCACCCTGGCCTCGGTCGCGGGCAGGCTCGCCGACAAAGCGCCCTGGGTCAGCACCACCGTCGGCGCGCTGTTTTCCAGCATGTAGGCCAGGCGCTCGGCCGGATAATCCGGGTCGAGCGGCACGTAGGCGGCGCCGGATTTCAGAATGCCCAGCAGCGCCACGACCATCTCCACGCTGCGGTCCACGCAGACCGCCACGCGGTCGTCCGGGCGGATGCCCAGGGCCAGCAGGCGGTGGGCGATCCGGTTGGCGCGCTGGTTCAGTTGTGCGTAGCTCAAGTGCTGTTCGTCGAACACCACGGCAACGGCATCCGGAGAGGCCATAACCTGGGCTTCGAACAGCCCGTGCACGGTCAGCCCCTGCGGGTAGTCGACAGTCGTCGCATTGAAGCTTTCCAACTGGTGCCGGCGCTCGTCATCCCCCAGCAGCAGGATATGGGCTACCACGGCCTGCTCATCGGCAACCATGGCGCGCAGTACGCATTCGAGGTAACCGAGGTAGCGCTCCATCGTGGTCTGGTCGAACAGCGCCGTGGCGTATTCCAGCGAACCGAACAGCCGGTCATCGATCAGCGCCATGTCCAGCAACACATCGAATTTGGCGGTACGGCTGGTCACGCCCAGTCCTTGCAGCGACAGGTCGGCCAGTTCCTGCCCGCCGGTTTCGCTGTTCTGCCACGACAACATGGCCTGGAACACCGGGCTGTGGGACAGGCTGCGCAACGGCCGGACCACTTCCACGACCTGTTCGAACGGCAAGTCCTGATGCGCCTGGGCGCCCAGGGTCTGGGCCTTCACCCGTTGCAGCAGGGCCTGGACCGTGAGTTCGACAGATACGTCGACGCGCACCGCCAGGGTGTTGACGAACAGGCCGATCAGGTCTTCGACTTCCGCCTGCATGCGGTTCGCCGTCGGCGTACCGATGACAACGTCGTCCTGCCCGGACATCCGGCTCAGCACCGTGGCCCAGGCGGCCATGACGGTCATGAACAGCGTGGCGCCATGACGTTGGCTCAAGGCCTTGAGGCCTTCGGTCAAGGTTTCATCAAAGGCGATTCCCACCGCATGGCCGCGATGGTCCTGTTGCGCTGGCCGTGGTCGGTCGGTCGGCAAGGTCAGCAGCGCCGGCGCGCCGGCGAGGGTTTCCTGCCAGTAGCGTTCCTGGCTGCTCAACACCTCGCCAGTGAGCCAGCGCCGCTGCCAGACGGCGTAATCGGTGTATTGCACCGGCAAGGCCGGCAGCGGATCGTCCTGACCCTGGCTGAATGCCGCATAGAGCACGCCCAGTTCACGGGTCAGCACATCGGCGGACCAGCCGTCCGAGACGATATGGTGCAAGGTCACCAGCAGCACATGGTCAGCATCGCCCATGCGCACCAATCGACCCCGGGCCAGTGGACCACGGGCCAGATCGAAGGCCTGCCGCGCCTCCTCGTCGGCCATGCGCGCCAGCTCGGCTTCGGCATCCGGATGCCCGCTCAGATCCAACGACCGCAAGGCAAAGCCAACATCGGGCGCTGCGATGCGTTGCTCCACCTCCTGGCCCTGGACAAACGTGGTACGCAAGGCTTCGTGACGGGCGACGATACGGTCCAGGGCGCGGTTCAGCGCCTGGGTATCCAGGGCACCGCGCAGGCGCAGGCCGGTGGGGATGTGGTACGCCGCGCTGGCGCTGTCCAGTTGCGCAAGGAACCACAGGCGCTGCTGGGCAAACGACAACGGCAGCGCCTGCTCACGGGACACCGGCACGATGTCCGGCCGGGTGCTGCGTGCCGCTTGGGACAGCCCTTGGGCCAACGCACTCAATTGTGGTTGGGCAAACACCTCACCCAGGCTCAACTCCACGCCCAGTCGCTCGCGGACCTGGGCGATCAGGCGCATCACCAGCAACGAGTGACCACCCAGTTCGAAGAAGTGGTCATGACGCCCCACCGCTTCGACGTTGAGCAGGCCTTGCCAGATCTGCGCCAAGGCAATTTCGGTGGGGCCTTGCGGGGCTTCGTGGTTGCGGCTGGCGTAGGCGTCGGCGGCCGGAGCCGGCAGCGCCTGGCGGTCGAGCTTGCGGTTCGGCGTCAGCGGCAACGCAGCCAGGCTGACAAACGCACTCGGCAGCATGTACTCGGCCAACAGGGTCGACAACTCCGTGCGCAGGGTTGCCGCGCTGAGACTCACGTTGGCCTGGGGCACAACGTAGGCCACCAGGCGTTTGTCCCCCGGCGTGTCTTCGCGCACGATCACCGCCGCTTCCTTGACCCCGGCACAGTGGCTGAGCTTGGCTTCGATCTCACCCAGTTCGATACGGAAACCCCGGACCTTGACCTGGAAGTCGTTGCGCCCCAGGTACTCGATGCGCCCGTCCGGCCGATAGCGCGCCAGGTCGCCGGTCTTGTACATGCGGGCGCCGGGCTGGTCGCTGAACGGATCGACGAGGAAGCGTTCGGCATTGATCGTGTCGAGGTTCAGGTAACCCCGGGCCACGCCGTCGCCACCGATAAAGATCTCGCCCGCCACTCCGAACGGCACCGGCTGGCGGTGCCCGTCGAGCAGGTAGATGCGGGTGTTGGCCATCGGCGTGCCGATGGTGGCGTTGCCGGCCAGGCTGTCGGGATCATGTTGCATGTAGGCAGCCGTGCACGACACCGTTGCCTCGGTCGGGCCATAGGTGTTGATCAGTTTCGTATGGGCCGGGCGTACCTCGTCCCACATCTGCAACTTCTGCGTCGACAAGGCGTCGCCGGTGACGTTGACCAATCGCACATCGCGCAGATGGTCGCGAGCCAAGGCCGGCGTGCCGTGCCATTCGGCCGCCAGGGTATGCCAGTGCGCCGCCGTCAGGTGCAGGAAGGTCGGACGGACGTCGGCATCCTGTTGCAGCGCGGTACTGCCAAACAGTTGCCGGGTCGGTGCCAGGGTGGCGCCGGCGACCAGGGCCGGGAAGATCTCCTCCACCGACAGGTCGAAGTTCAGCGTGTTCTGTTGCAACACGGTGTCGGCCGGTGTCAGGCCGAACAGTCGGACCGCATCCACGCAATAGTTGACCAACCCACGGTGTTCGATCATCACCCCTTTCGGTGCACCGGTCGAACCCGAGGTGTAGATCACGTAGGCCAGGTGGCGCACGCCCAGGGCCGCGATCACCGGGTTGTCGCCACAACCGTCGAGGATGCCGCAACGCTCGCGCTCGGCGTGGTCGAGCAGCACCACCGGCGCCGCCAGCACCGGCAGGCGATCTTGCAACGCGCGTTGCGTCAGCAACGCCACCGGGGCACTGTCGGCAATCATGTAGGCCAGGCGTTCGGCGGGATAGGCCGGGTCCAGCGGCACGTAGCCGCCGCCAGCCTTGAGCACCGCCAGCAAGCCCACCAGCATCTCGGCGCTGCGCTCGACGCAGATCGCCACGCGATCGTCCGGACGGATGCCCAACCCGATCAGGTGATGCGCCAGTTGGTTGGCCTGGCGGTTCAACTCGGCGTAGCTCAGGCGCTCACCTTCGCACACCACCGCGATGGCTTCGGGACGAGCGGCGACCTGGGCTTCGAACAACTGATGAATCGTCCGCTCATGAGGGTACGCCGCCTGGGTGGCGTTGAGCCCCACCAGCAGGTGTTCGAGTTCGGTGTCGTCTACCAGCGCGATCCGCTCGATCAGGGCCTGGTCATCGGCCACCATGGAACGCACCAGCCGCTCGAAATAACCGAGATAACGCCGCGCCGTGGTCTCATCGAACAACGCCGTGGCGTATTCCAGGGCGCCGAAGATCTGCCCCTGGGCCTCGCCGAGTTCCAGGGACAGGTCGAACTTGGCGACGGTGTTCGCCACGCCCAGGCCTTCGAGCTTCAGGTCGCCCAATACCAGTTCGCTGTTGTCCAGGGTCTGCCAGGACAACATCGCCTGGAACAGCGGGCTGTGGGACAGGCTGCGCACCGGCTTGAGTATTTCGACCACCTGCTCGAACGGCAGGTCCTGATGCGCCTGGGCACCCAGGGCCTGGGTCTTGACCCGCGCCAGCAGGGATTCGACGGTCGGCGCGCCCGAAACATCGACGCGCACGGCCAGGGTATTGACGAAGAAGCCGATCAGCCCTTCGACTTCCGAACGCGTGCGGTTGGCCACCGGCGAACCGATCACGACCTCATCCTGGCCGGAAAGACGGCTCAACAGCGCCGCCCAGGCGGCCATCAACGTCATGTACAAGGTGACGCCGTGACGCTGGCTCAAGGCTTTGAGGTCGGCCGTCAGATCGGCGTCGAACACCAGCGGCAACGCCGCCCCGGTGTAGTCCTGCTGCGCCGGACGCACCCGGTCCGTCGGCAGCATCAGCAGCGCCGGCGCATCGACCAGGGTTTGCTGCCAGTAGCTGCTCTGGGCCTGCAACACCTCGCCACTCAACCAGCGGCGTTGCCACAGGGCATAGTCGCCGTATTGCACGGTCAGGACCGGCAGCGGATCGTCCAGATCATGGCGGAAGGCGTCGTAGAGCGCCGCCAGTTCCTTGATCAGCACACCGATGGACCAGGCATCCGAAACGATGTGGTGCATGGTCACCAGCAGCACGTGGTCCTCGTCGTCCAGGCGGATCAACCGACCCCGGATCAGCGGGCCATGCTCCAGGTCAAAGGCGTCGGTGGCTTCTTGCGCCACCAAGGCGTGCAGTTCGGCATCGGCATCGGCCCGGCCGGACAAATCCTGCAGCAACAGGGCGAAACCCACATCGACCGGCGCAATGCACTGCCGGGCGTCCTCGTCCCGCACTTGCACGAAGGTGGTACGCAACGACTCATGACGAGCGACGATGCGATCCAGCGCCCGTTGCAACGCGACAGGGTCCAGGGCACCGCGCAAACGCAGGCCGGCGGGCATGTGGTAAGCCGAGCTGGCGCCTTCCATCTGCGCCAGGAACCACAGGCGCTGCTGGGCGAACGACAAAGGCAGGTTTTCGGTACGGGGAGCCCGGACAATCTCCGGCAACGTGCTACGCCCGGCCCGCGACACGGCCTGCGCCAGTCCCATGAGTTCGGGATGAGCGAACAGCTCCGTCAGGCTCAGTTCCACGCCCATGCGCAAACGAACCTGAGAGATCAGTTGCATCGCCAACAACGAATGGCCGCCCAGTTCGAAGAACTGGTCGTGACGACCGACCTGTTCCAGGCCCAGCAGGTCTTGCCAGATCTGCGCCAAGGTGGTTTCGATCTCGCCTTGCGGGGCCTCGTAGCCACGGGAGATCACGGCGTCCTGATCCGGGGCTGGGAGAGCCTTGCGGTCAAGTTTGCCGTTGGGAGTCAGCGGCAGTACATCCAGGTGCACATACGCCACCGGCACCATGTATTCCGGCAGCCGTGCTTGCAGATGGCTGCGCAGGGTTTCGATGTCGACCGCTGCTGATTGGGTGAAATAGGCGACCAGACGTTTGTCGCCCGGCACGTCTTCCCGAGCCAGGACCACCGTTTCCTTGATTGCCTCGTGCTGGGCAAGCTTGGCTTCGATCTCCCCCAGTTCGATGCGGAAACCGCGGATCTTCACCTGGTCGTCGTTACGGCCCAGGTATTCGATGTTGCCGTCTGGCAAATAGCGGCCCAGGTCGCCGGTCTTGTACATCCGGGCGTTTGGCGTACTGCTGAACGGATCGTTCAGGAAGCGTTCAGCGGTCAGGTCATCGCGATTGAGATAGCCCCGCGCGACACCCGCGCCACCGATGTAGATTTCACCCGGAACGCCCAGCGGCACCGGTTGTTTGTGCTCATCCAGCAAGTAGAACTGGGTGTTCGCCACAGGCTTACCGATATGCGCCGCAAACCCGTCTTCGCGGGCCATGGATACCCAACTCGAATAGGTCGTGGTTTCCGAAGGGCCGTAAAGGTTGCACAAGCGCTTGACCTGGGTCTGCTCGAACAAGCTCTCCACCAGGCTGCGCTTGAGCGCTTCACCGGCCACGTTGACCGTGTCGACGCCCTCATTCAACCCACCGGATTCCAGCAACGCCTTGAGCGCCGACGGCACGGTGTTGATCAAGGTGATGTCGTGCTCGCCCTGTTGCAGTTCCAGCACATTGGTGACCACTTCGATGCTGCCGCCGCAGGTCAGCGGTGCGAAGCACTCGTAGACCGCCAGGTCGAAGTTCAACGATGTCGAGAATAGGGTTTTCGACAGGGTTTGCGCATCGAACGAACGATGCGCCCAGGTCAGGAAGTTCACGGTGTTGCGGTGTTCGATCATCACGCCTTTCGGTAACCCGGTCGAACCGGAGGTGTAGATCACATAGGCCAGATGCGCCGAGGTCAGGCCGTCGACCTGCGGATTGGGCGCCGTCTCGTCCTGCCAGACGCCCTTGTCGAGGTCGATCACCGGCACACTCGTTTCACCCAGTAAACCGCGCGTAGTCCTTTGCACCAGGATCGCCGCCGGGGCACTGTCCTCCAGCATGTAGGCAATCCGATCCGCCGGATAGGCCGGATCCAGCGGCACATAACCGCCGCCCGCCTTGAGGATCGCCAGCAAGCCCACCACCATGTCGATGCCACGCTCGACACAGATCGCTACCCGCGAGTCTGGCCGCACACCTTGCTTGCGCAGGTAATGGGCCAGCCGATTGGCGAGCCCGTTGAGTTCCCGGTAGTTGAGTTGTTGCCGGCCGTGACGCACCGCCACGGCATCCGGCGTGCGCCGCACCTGTTCCTCGAACAGCCCGTGGATGGTCTGCTCCAGTGGGTATTCAGCGTCGGTGGCGTTGAATGTCACCAGCAATTGCTCGCGTTCGTCGGCGGGCACAATCGACAACTCGCACAATGCTGCGTCAGGTGTGTGCTCCAGCGCTTGCACCAGACTTTCCAGGGCCATGTGCATGTAACCGCAGACACGCCGGGCTCCTACTTCGACCAATGCCTGGGCCGTCAGCAGGAAGCCTTCGCCCAGGTCGTCGACGTTCAGGCACAACGGGTAGTTGGTCCGTTCTTCCATGCTCAGGGTGTGAATCCCGTGCCAGGCCGAGATGGCCTGGTCGGCTGCCGCTTCAGCGGCGCTGTGCCGATAGTTGAGCAAAGTGCTGAACAGCGGCAGCGAGGCCGGTACACCGCTGCAACGCTGGGCCAATGCCAGGGACGCGTGCTCATGCCCCAACAACCCGCTCAACCGGGCGTGGGTCGCCTTCACGCCTGCGCGGACATCGGTCTGTCCCACGCTCACCCGCAGTGGCAAGGTGTTGATGAACATGCCCAGCGCCCGGTCGGTCCCATCACCGCCCTGCATCCGGCCCATCAGCACGGTGCCGAACACCACTTCCTCACGCCCCGAAACACGCCCGACCACCTGGGCCCAGGCCAGATGGACCAGGCTTGCCGCACTCACGCCGAGCTGACGGGCCTGCGCCCGCAAGCGCCGGGCCAATGCCACATCAACGCCCTGCTGCACTTCTTCGATGCCACTGCCGTCGCCCTGCACATCCTGCAGGCCGAACGGCAGCGTGGGCTCGTCGATATCGCCCAGCATCTCGCGGAAGAACGCTTCGTGCTGCTCGCGACTCACGCCCAACCGGGCCTGGGCGACATGATTGCGGTACGGCACAGCCGGTGCCAGCAGCTCCGACTGCTCCAGCAAACTGGCCTGCATTTCATGCACCACCACTTCCAGGGCGGTGTGGTCCAACACCATGTGATGGAAGAGCAGCATGCCGACCCAACGTTGATTCGCCAGGTCCTGGGCATAAGCCACCCGCATCAGCGGTGCCTGGGCAATGTCGAGACGGTAGTGACGCGGATCGAAGCGCTCGTGCAACTGTTGCACGGCGTCGCCCGCCGCCGGATCCAGCTCGACCTCTTCAAGGGCCAGCGTTGCGTGGCGCCAGACCACCTGCACCGGTGACTCCAGGCCTTGCCAGACCATGCTGGTGCGCAGGATATCGTTCCGCGACACCACGCTCTGCAAGGCATGGGCAAAGGCTTGCAGGCGCTCGCGACTGTCAAAGCCGAACATCACCTGCAACACGTAGGGATCGCCCTGCTCCGCGGCCAGGTGATGGTAGAGAATGCCTTCCTGCAACGGCGCCAGGGCATAGATGTCCTGCACGTTGGCGATGCCACCGGGCACCGTTGCGACGATCCGGTCGATGGCGTCCTGGTCCAGGTCGGCCAGGGGCAGCATGTCCGGGGTGATCCGTGTGCAACCGTCCGGAATCAGGTTCACTGGCACCACGACTTCCGTATGCCCGCCGACCGCAGCGGCCAACGCGGCCAGCGTCGGCTGGCCGAACAGCACCCGCACGTCGGCGCTCAGGTCAACCTGGCGCATACGCTCGATCAACTTCACCGCCAACAGCGAATGACCGCCCAGTTCGAAGAAATTGTCGTGGCGACCCACCTGTTCGAGCTTGAGCAAGTCCTGCCAGATCCGCGCGAGGGTGCTTTCCACTTCCCCTTGGGGGGCTTCATATTCGCGGCTGATCACCGCCGATTGATCCGGTGCCGGCAAGGCCTTACGGTCCAGCTTGCCGTTGGTGGTCAGCGGGAAGGCTTCGAGCAACACGAAGGCGCTCGGCACCATGTAGTCCGCCAGCGAACCCAGCAACTGCGTGCGCAGGTCAGCAGCGGATGGTTGCGCGCCTTCCTTGGCGATCACATAAGCCACCAGGCGCTTGTCGCCCGGTTCGTCCTCGCGAGCGATCACCACCGCTTCACTGACGCCTTCACAGGCGGCCAGCGTTGCCTCGATCTCGCCCAGCTCGATACGGAAGCCACGGATCTTCACCTGATCGTCGTTGCGTCCCAGGTATTCGATGCTGCCGTCGGCCAGCCAGCGGCCGAGGTCGCCGGTCTTGTACATCCGTGCGTTCGGCTCGCTGCTGAACGGGTTACTCAGGAAGCGCTCGGCGGTCAGTTCAGCGCGGTTCAGATAACCCCGGCTGACGCCCGCGCCACCGACGTACATCTCACCCACCACGCCCACCGGCACCGGCTCATGCTGGGCGTCGAGCACGTACAGTTGCAGGTCGGGAATGCGCCCGCCAATCGGGCTGACCCCGACCAACTGCGCATCGGCCGCCTCCAGTGCGCGATAGGTCACGTGCACGGTGGTTTCGGTGATGCCGTACATGTTCACCAGTTGCGTGCCGGCGTTGATGGGCCGGGCGTACCACGGCTTGAGGATGCCGGTTTCCAGCGCTTCGCCGCCGAAGATCACCTGGCGCAGGCTGTGGCCCAGGTCGCTTTCGCCCTGGGCCGCGATCAACTGGCGGAACGCGCTCGGCGTCTGGTTCAACACCGTGACACCGGTCTCGCACAACAGCGCGTAGCAGTCCTGCGGCGAACGGCTGACCAGTTGCGGCACCACCAACAGGCGGCCGCCGTGGGTCAACGCGCCCCAGATTTCCCAGACCGAGAAGTCGAAGGCGAAGGAATGGAACAGCGCCCACACGTCCTGCGGGCCGAAGTCGAACCAGGCCTGGGTGGCCGAGAACAGCCGCGCGACGTTGCGGTGCTCGACCATCACGCCCTTGGGCAGACCCGTGGAGCCGGAGGTGTAGATGACGTAGGCCAGATGGCTGGAGTCCAGCCCTGCCACTTGCGGATTGCGGACGGATTCGTCCTGCCAGTCGCTACCATCGAGATCGACCACAGGGACCGAAATGTCAGCCAACAAACGCCGTGTCGCGGTTTGTACCAACACGGCAACCGGCGCACTGTCCTGCAACAGGTAGGCGAGGCGTTCCGCCGGATAGGCCGGATCCAGCGGTACATAACCGGCGCCGGCCTTGAGGATGCCCAACAGGCCGACAATCATGTCCAGGCCCCGTTCGACACAGATCGCCACCCGGTCGTCCGGGCGAATGCCCAGGGCCAGCAAATGATGGGCGAGCTGGTTGGCCCGGCTATTGAGTTCGCCGTAGGTCAGCGTCCGGTTCTCGAACAGCACCGCCACGGCGTCGGATTGCGCCGCCGCCCGGGCTTCGAATTGCCCATGGATCAGCGCATTGTCGGCGTAGGCCACATCCGTAGCATTCCAGGTTTCCAGCAACTGCCGGCGCTCGGCCGGCGGCAGGATCGGCAACCCGTTCAACGGCGCCAAGGGTGATAGTTCCAGCGCCTGAACCAGATGTTCCAGGACCGTTTGTACATAGTTGCAGATACGCCCGGCGCCGATGGGCGCCTGGGCCATGACCGTCAGGTTGAAATCTTCACCCAGGTCATCCACCGACAACGACAGCGGATAGTTGGTCCGCTCCTCGCCGTCCAGCACCTGAATACCTTCCCAGGCGGCCATGCGTTCACCGGAGCCCGTCTGCCCGCCGACATGACGGTAATTCAGCAGCGCACTGAACAGCGGTGCCGGGGCAGCCACGCCACTGCAACGCTGCGCCAGTACCAGCGAAGCGTGCTCGTGCCCCAGCAATGCGCTCAACCGCGCATGGGTCGCCTTGACCCCGGCCCGTACCCCCTGGGCACCCACGTCCACGCGCAACGGCAAGGTGTTGATGAACATCCCCAGTGCCCGGTCGGCGCCCTCGCCGCCCTGCATCCGGCCCAGCAACACGGTGCCGAACACCACGTCGTCCTTGCCCGAGACACGGCCCAGCACCTGTGCCCAGGCCAGGTGATACAGGCTAGCCGCGCTCACGCCGAGCTGACGGGCTTGCGTGCGCAGGCGCCTGGCAAGCGCAGCATCGATCGGCTGGCGAACTTCTTCGATCCCGCGACCATCACCCTGCACATCCTGCAAGCCGAACGGCAATGTCGGTTCGTCGATATCGCCCAGCATCTCGCGGAAGAACTGTTCATGAGCTTCGCGACCGACACCCAGCCGCGCCTGGGCCACGTAGTTACGATACGGCACCGAAGCTGCCAGCAGATGCTCGCGCCCCATCACATGGGCTTCGATTTCCGCCGTGAGCATGGCCAGGGACGTCGCGTCGTCGACCATGTGGTGGAACAGCAGCATGCCGACCCAGCGATTGTTCGCCGCGTCTTCGGCATAGCCGATACGCATCATCGGTGCCTGGCGGATGTCCAGGCGGTAGTGCCGTGGGTCCAGGTGTTCGCGCAGTTGCTGGGCGATATCCCCTGCCGCCGGGTCCAGCTCGATCTCATCGAGTTGCAGTTGCGCCTCGCGCCAGACCACTTGCACCGGTTCGTCCAGCCCTTCCCAGACCACGCCGGTGCGCAGGATGTCGTGCCGCGAAACCACGCCCTGCAACGCCGTGGCGAAATCGTCCAACCGGGCGCGGCTGTCGTAGGCAAACAGCACATATTGCAGATAGGGATCGCCTTCGGCCGCCGCGAGATGGTGATAGAGAATGCCTTCCTGCAACGGCGCCAGGGCATAGATGTCCTGCACATTGGCGACGCCACCCGGCACCATCGCCACCACACGGTCGATGCCGGCCTGGTCCAGATCGACCAGCGGCAGCATGTCCGGAGTGATACGGGTGCAGTCGGCAGGAATGAGGTTGGCCGGTACCCCGACCTCGCGGGCACCGCCCACGGCTGCAGCCAACGCCGCCAGCGTCGGCTGGCCGAACAGCACGCGCACGTCGGCCGCCAGGTCGACCTGACGCATGCGCTCGACCAGCTTCACCGCCAGCAGGGAGTGACCGCCCATTTCAAAGAAGTGGTCATGGCGACCCACCTGCTCCACCTGCAGCAGGTCTTGCCAGATCCGCGCAATAGCGGTCTCGACTTCGCCCTGGGGCGCCTCGTACTCACGGGTCACCACCGACGACTGATCGGGCACCGGCAACGCCTTGCGGTCCAGCTTACCGTTGGTGGTCAACGGGAACACCGTCAACATCACGAACGCACTGGGCACCATGTACTCGGCCAGCGAACCCAGCAACTCGGTGCGCAGGTCGGCCGCCGTCGGTGGCTCGCCCTCCTCGGCAATCACATAGGCCACCAGGCGCTGATCGCCCGGCGTGTCCTGGCGCGCCAGCACCACGGCTTCACGCACGCCGCTGCACGCGGCCAGCTTGGCCTCGATCTCGCCCAGTTCGATACGGAAACCACGGATCTTCACCTGGTCATCGTTACGCCCCAGGTACTCGATGCTGCCGTCCGCCAGCCAGCGACCCAGGTCACCGGTCTTGTACATCCGTGCGTTCGGCTCATCGCTGAACGGGTTACTCAGGAAGCGCTCGGCGGTCAGTTCGTCACGGTTCAGATAGCCCCGGCTGACTCCCGCGCCACCGACGTACATCTCACCCACCACGCCAACCGGTACCGGTTCGCGTTGGGCATCGAGTACATACAGTTGCAGGTCGGGAATACGCCCGCCAATCGGGCTGACGCCGACCAACTGCGCATCCGCCGCGCACAGTGCACGGTAGGTCACGTGCACCGTGGTTTCGGTGATGCCATACATGTTGACCAATTGCGTCCGGGCATTGATCTCACGGGCGTACCACGGCTTGAGAATGCCGGTTTCCAGCGCCTCGCCGCCGAAAATCACCTGGCGCAGGCTGTGGTGCAGATCACTTTCGCCCTGGGCCGCGATCAACTGCCGGAACGCGCTCGGCGTCTGGTTGAGGATGGTCACCCCAGCCTCGCACAACAGCGCATAGCAATATTGCGGTGAGCGGCTGACCAGTTGTGGCACCACCAGCAAGCGGCCCCCATGGGTCAACGCACCCCAGATTTCCCAGACCGAGAAGTCGAAGGCGAAGGAATGGAACAGCGCCCACACATCCTGCGGTCCAAAGTCGAACCACGGCTGCGTGGCCGAGAACAACCGTGCAACGTTGCGGTGCTCGACCATCACGCCTTTGGGCAGGCCAGTGGAACCCGAGGTGTAGATCACATAGGCCAGGTGACTGGCGACCAGGCCCGGCACATCGGGGTTGTGTGACGGTTGCTGACCGATTTCATCGACGTCGAGCGGGTCGAGGACGACCGTAGGCACGGTCACTGGCGGCAAGTTGTCGTGGCAGTGCGCCTGAGTCACCAACGCCACCGGTTGACTGTCGTGCAGCATGTAGGCCAGGCGTTCCGCCGGGTAAGCCGGGTCCAGCGGCACATAACCAGCGCCGGACTTGAGAATACCCAGCAGGCCGATAATCATCTCCAGGCCGCGCTCGGCGCAGATCGCCACCCGGTCATCCGGGCGAATGCCCAGTGACAACAAGCGGTGAGCCAACTGGTTGGCGTGCCCATTGAGCTGAGCATAGGTCAGCGCCTGGTCTTCATACGCCACGGCCACTGTGTCAGGTCGGGACGCGGCCCAGGCTTCGAACTGACGATGGATCAGGGCATCCCCGGCGTATTCGACATCGCAGCGGTTCCAGGCTTCAAGCAACTGCTGGCGCTCGGCGGCCGGCAGGATCGGCAAGGCTTGCAGCGGAGTTTGCGGTGCCTGCTCCAGGGCTTCGACCAGGCTGCCCAGGGCCATCTGCATATAGCCGCAGATGCGCGCCGCACCGATGGACGTATCCACCAGGGCCGTGAGGGAAAAACCTTCGCCGAGGTCGTCGACGTTCAGCGTCAACGGATAGTTGGTGCGTTCATCACCGCTCAGTGCCTCGATCCCGCTCCAGGCCGAGCGGGCCTCCTGGTTTACCTCGGTGGCGCTGTGCCGGTAATTGAGCAGCGCGCTGAACAACGGCGTCGGTGCCGCCACGCCGCTGCAACGCTGGGCCAGTGCCAGGGAAGCATGCTCATGGCCCAGCAAGGCCGTCAGTCGGGCATGGGTCGCCTTGACCCCGGCACGCACATCCTCGGTGCCCACGTCCACCCGCAATGGCAGAGTGTTGATGAACATGCCGAGCGCCCGATCAGCCCCCTCGCCGCCCTGCAACCGGCCCAACAACACCGTACCGAAGACCACTTCGTGCCGGCCGGACAGCTTGCCCAATACCTGGGCCCAGGCCAGATGCACCAGGCTGGCAGCGCTGACACCCAACTGACGCGCCTGCGACCGCAGGCGTCGGGACAGCGTCAGATCGACGCCCTGGCGGAGTTCATCGATGCCGTGTCCGTCGCCTTGCACATCCTGCAAGCCGAACGGCAGCGTCGGTTCGTCGATGTCACCGAGCATCTCGCGGAAAAAGCCTTCATGCTCCTCTTCGCTTGCCCCCAGTCGCGACTGGGCCACGTAGTTGCGATAAGGCATCGCTTCACCCAACTGCGCCCCCTGGCCCAGCAGGTGCAGCTGCATTTCATGCTGCATGACATCCAGGGCCGTATGGTCCAGCGCCATGTGATGGAACAACAGGATCGCCAGCCAGCGGTCCTGGGCTTCATCCCGGGTGTAGACCAGCTGCAACATCGGTGCACGGCGCAGATCGAGGCGATAATGCCGTGCGTCGAAGCGGGACGCCAGTTGCCTGGCGACATCGCCGGCCGTGGCATCGGCTTCGAAGTGCTGCGGCTCCAGCCGCACCTTGCGCCAGACCATCTGCACCGGCTCATCGAGCCCTTCCCAGGCCACGCTGGTACGCAGGATGTCATGGCGGTCGATCACCACCTGCAAGGCCTCGACGAAGGCGTCGAGACGTTCGCGGCTGTCGAAAGCGAACTGCGATTGCAGCACATAGGGGTCGCCCTGTTCGGCGGCCAAATGGTGGTAGAGGATGCCTTCCTGCAACGGCGCCAGTGGGTAGATGTCCTGCACATTGCGCGCACCATCCGGCACCGTCGCCACCAGGCGATCGATGGTGTCCTGGCTCAGCTCGACCAGCGGCAGCAGTTCAGGGGTGATGTGTTCGCAGTCCAGCGGAATCAGGTTCGCCGGAACCGTGATCTCCTTGCCGCTGCCTACCGCCGCCGCCAATGCCGCCAGGGTCGGCTGGCTGAACAGCACGCGCACGTCGGAGCTCAAGCCGGCCTGGCGCATGCGTTCGATCAGGGCCACCGCCAGCAGCGAGTGGCCGCCCAGTTCGAAGAAATGGTCGTGCCGGCCGATCTGCTCGACCTTGAGCACCTCGGCCCACAGTTGCGCCAGGGTTTGTTCCACTTCGCCTTGCGGGGCTTCGTACTCGCGGCTGGCATAGGCCTCGGCGTCCGGCGCCGGCAGCGCACGACGATCCAGCTTGCCGTTGGCGGTCAGCGGGAAGGACGGCAGCACCACGAAGGCGCAGGGCACCATGTAGTCGGCCAGCGATGCCGCCAGTTCGCTGCGCAGGTCATGCACCGACAAGGCGAAATCGTTTTCAGGGATAACATACCCCACCAGACGCTTGGGACCGGCTTCGTCCTGCCGTGCGAGCACCACAGCGTCTTGCACGCCCACGCACTGGCCCAGACGGGCCTCGATCTCGCCCAGCTCGATACGGAAGCCACGGATCTTCACCTGGTCGTCGTTACGCCCCAGGTAATCCACCGTGCCGTCCACGCGCCAGCGCGCCAGGTCGCCGGTGCGGTAGAGCAACGCGGCCGGATCGGCACTGAATGGGTCGGCAACGAACTTCTCGGCGGTCAGTTCGGGACGGTTCAGGTAACCCTTCGCCACGCCATCGCCACCGATGTACAACTCGCCCGCCACAGCCACTGGCACCGGTTGCTGATTTGCATCCAGCACATAGACGCGGGTATTGCCAATCGGACGACCAATCGGGATACCGCCCTCGCCCACGGCTTGGATTTCGTGGGTGGTGGTGAAGGTCGTGGCCTCAGTCGGGCCGTAGCCATTGAGCAGGTGCTGCGGCGCGCCTTCTTTCAAGACACGACCAATCACCGCCGGATCCAGCACATCGCCACCGACAATCAGGTAACGCAACTGTTTGAACACCGGCATCAGCCCGGCGGCGTACTGGTGGAACAGGCCGGCGGTCATCCACAGCACGCTGACCGCTTGCTCGGTCAGCAGCGCGGCAAACCGTTCCTGAGTCAGCAGTACATCCTGCTCGACCACCACCACACAACCGCCGTTGAGCAACGGCGCCCAGACATCGAGGGTGCTGGCATCAAAGGCCGGGTTGGAAGCGAACGCCACCCGGTCCTGGGCGTTGAAGTCGGCGTAGCCGTTGTTGATCACCAACCGGTTGATCGCCCGGTGCGGCACCAGCACGCCCTTCGGTGTGCCGGTGGAACCGGAGGTGTACATGATGTAGGCGACCGATTCGGCGCTTTGCGGCAGATCGAGGTTACCGCCGGCTTCATTCAGTTCCATCCGATCCAGGTCGACCCGTGCAGTACCTTCGGCCACCGTCGCAGAACCCAGGGTCAGCAGGACTTTCGCCCCGCTGTCATCGAGCATGAACTGCTGGCGCTCCAAGGGCGCGTGGATGTCCAGCGGTACGAAGACAGCGGCGCACTTGAGCACCGCCAGTTGGCAGACCAGCAGCTCAAGGGAACGCTCCAGCAAAATGGCCACGCGCTCGCCCGGCTGCACACCGAGGCCGATCAGATGGCGCGCCAGGCGATTGGCCCTGGCGTTGAGCTCGGCATAGGTCAAGCTGTGCTCGTCCTGCACCGCCGCCTGCGCCTCGGGGTTGGCCTGTACTTGTGCTTCGAACAGAGCATGGACGGTCCTGTCCTGCGGATAGCGACGGGTGGTGGCGTTGAAGTCCACCAGCAACTGGCGACGCTCGGCCGACGGCAGGATCGCCAGGCTGTTCAACGGCGTCTGCGGCGCCTGCTCCAACGCAGACACCAGATTCTCCAGCACCACATTCATATAGGTGCAGACCCGCTGCGCGCCGATCTGCGGCACGGCCAACGCGGTGAGGCTGAAACCTTCGCCCAAATCGTCCACCGACAGGGTCAGCGGGTAGTTGGTGCGCTCTTCGTTGTTCAGGATCTCGATGCCGTGCCAGGCGGCCAGTCCATCGTCCAGGGTCACAGCGGCGCTGCTGTGGCGGTAGTTGAACAAGGCGCTGAACAGCGGCATCGGCGCAACCACGCCACTGCAACGTTGGGCCAGGGCCAGCGAGGCATGTTCGTGACCCAACAGGCCGGTCAACCGCGCATGGGTCTGTTTCACGCCGCTGCGCACGTCTTGCGCACCCAGGCTCACCCGCAACGGCAAAGTGTTGATGAACATGCCCAGCGCACGTTCGGCACCGTCGCCCGCCTGCATCCGCCCCATCAGCACCGTGCCGAACACTACGTCCTGTCGAGCCGACACCTGTCCCAGCACTTGCGCCCAGGCCAGGTGATGCAGGCTCGCCGCACTCACCCCCAGCTGACGGGCCTGGGCTCGCAGGCGGCGGCTCAGGTCGGCCGAAAGGTTCAGCGCGGCCTCTTGGATATCGCCGCCATCGCCGCGGATATCCAACACACCGAAGGGCAATGTCGGCTCGTCCACATCACTGAGCATCTTACGGAAGAACGCTTCATGTTCCTGGCGACTGACGCCCAGGCGCGCCTGGGCCACGTAATTGCGGAACGGTACCGGGGCGCCCAGTTGTTCGGCCTGGCCCAGCAGATGCGCCTGCATTTCCTCCTGCACCACTTCCAGCGCCGTGTGGTCCAGCACCAGGTGATGGAACAGCAGCAACGCAACCCAGCGCTGGTTGGCCGGGTCATGGGCAAACGCAATGCGCATCAACGGTGCCTGCTGCATATCCAGGCGGTAATGCAGGGTGTCGAAGCGCTCGCGCAGTTGCCCGGCGATATCACCGGCCTCGGCGGCGAGCACGACCTCTTCCACCGCCAGTTGCGCCTTGCGCCAGACCACCTGCACCGGCTCATCGAGGCTCTCCCAGACCACCGAGGTGCGCAGGATGTCATGGCGATCGATCACGCCTTGCAGCGCGTGGGCAAATGCCTCCAGCCGCTCGCGATCCGCGACGCTGAACGTGGCTTGCAGCACATAAGGGTCACCGGAGTGCGCAGCCATGTGGTGATAAAGGATGCCTTCTTGCAGCGGTGCCAGCGGATAGATGTCCTGCACGTTGCACGCGCCGCCCGGCACCGTTTCCACAATGCGATCGATGGCCTGCTGGTCCAGGTTCACCAGCGGCAGCATGGGCGGCGTGATCCGGGTGCAGCCCAACAGAATGCCGTTGTCCGGCACCCGCACTTCAGCGCCACGACCCACCGCGGCGGCCAACGCCGCCAGGGTCGGCTGGCCGAACAGCACGCGCACGTCGGCACTCAGGCCATGCTGACGCATCCGCCCGATCAGGCTCACGGCCAGCAGCGAGTGACCGCCCAGTTCGAAGAAATGATCATGGCGACCGACCTGTTCCTGGCCCAGCAGGTCTTGCCAGATCTGCGCCAGGGTCGTTTCGATCTCGCCTTGCGGGGCCTCGTAGCCACGGGAGATCACGGCGTCCTGATCCGGGGCTGGGAGTGCCTTGCGGTCGAGTTTGCCGTTGGGGGTCAGCGGCAAGGCTTCCAGTTGCACGTACGCGGCCGGCACCATGTAGGCCGGCAGTTGTGCTTGCAGATGGTTGCGCAGGGTTTCGATGTCCACCGCTGCTGATTGGGTGAAATAGGCGACCAGACGTTTGTCGCCCGGCACGTCCTCGCGGGCCAGGACCACGGCTTCCTTCACCGCCTCGTGCTGGGCAAGCTTGGCTTCGATCTCCCCCAGTTCGATACGGAAACCGCGGATCTTCACCTGGTCGTCGTTACGGCCCAGGTATTCGATGTTGCCGTCTGGCAAATAGCGACCCAGGTCGCCGGTCTTGTACATCCGCGCATTTTCGGCACTGCTGAATGGGTCCTTGAGGAAGCGTTCAGCGGTCAGGTCATCGCGATTGAGATAGCCCCGCGCGACACCCGCGCCACCGATGTAGATTTCACCGGGAACACCCAGCGGCACCGGTTGCTGGTGTTCATCCAGCAAGTAGAACTGGGTGTTCGCCACCGGTTTACCAATGTGCGCGGCAAACCCGTCTTCGCGGGCCATGGATACCCAGCTGGAATAGGTCGTGGTCTCCGACGGGCCGTAAAGGTTGCACAAGCGCTTGACTGAGGTCTGTTCGAACAGCGCTTCCACCAGACTGCGCTTGAGCGCTTCACCGGCCACGTTGACCGTGTCCACCCCCTCGCCCAGACCGCCCGATTCCAGCAACGCCTTGAGCGCCGACGGTACGGTGTTGATCAAGGTGATGTCGTGCTCACCCTGTTGCAGTTCCAGCACATTAGTGACCACTTCGATGCTGCCGCCGCAGGTCAGCGGCGCGAAGCACTCATAGACCGCCAGGTCGAAGTTCAGCGATGTCGAGAACAGGGTTTTCGACAGGGTTTGCGCATCGAACGAACGGTGCGCCCAGGCCAGGAAGTTCACCGTGTTGCGGTGTTCGATCATCACGCCTTTCGGCAAACCGGTGGAGCCGGAGGTGTAGATCACATAGGCCAGATGCGAGGAATCCAACCCGGAAATGACCGGATTCGAGACGGATTCGTCCTGCCACAACCCGCTGTCCAGATCGATCACCGGCATCGACGCCCCGGCCAGCAAGCCAAGGGTCGCCGCCTGCGCCAGCACCACCGCCGGCGTGCTGTCTTCGAGCATGTAGGCAATGCGTTCGGCCGGATAACCCGGGTCCAGCGGCACATAGCCACCGCCGGCCTTGAGGATCGCCAGCAAACCCACCACCATATCGAGGCCGCGCTCGACGCAGATCGCCACCCGCGAATCCGGTTGTACGCCTTGCTCGCGCAGGTAATGCGCCAGGCGGTTGGCCCGTTCGTTCAGCTCGCGATAACCCACACGCTGCGCGCCATGGATCACTGCCACGGCGTCCGGCGTACGCTGCACCTGCTCCTCGAACACCCCATGAATGGTCTGCTGCTGCGGATATTCGGCTTCGTTGGCATTGAACGCCACCAGCAGTTGCTCGCGTTCCGCCGCCGGCAGCACCGGCAAGCGATACAAAGCCGCCTGCGGCGTCTGCTCCAGGGCCTCCACCAGTTTTTCCAGCGCCGTGTGCATGTACCCACACACCCGCTGCGCTCCAATTTGCGAGGCAACCAGTACCGACAGGTTGAACCCGTTGCCCAGGTCATCCACGTTCAAGGTCAGCGGGTAGTTGGTACGTTCCTCGCCGTGCAGGGCATGGACACCGTGCCATGCCTGTTCCCCTTGCACCGAGACCTCGCCCGGGGCGCTGTGTCGGTAGTTGAGCAACGCACTGAACAGCGGCAACGGTGCGGCCACGCCACTGCAACGCTGGGCCAGGGCCAGCGAGGCATGCTCATGGCCAAGCAACGCGGTCAGCCGTGCGTGGGTCGCCTTGACCCCGGCCCGCACGCCCGTCACGCCGACATCCACCCGCAGCGGCAAAGTATTGATGAACATACCCAGCGCCCGGTCGGCACCGGCGCCGCCCTGCAACCGCCCCATCAGGACGGTCCCGAACACCACCTCCTGCTTGCCGGACACCTTGCCCAGCACCTGGGCCCAGGCCAGGTGGACCAGGCTCGCGACGCTCACTCCCAGCTGGCGTGCCTGCGCCCGCAGACGCAGGTTCAGCGCGGCGTCCACCGATTGCCCGGCCTCGTCGATGTCGTGACCGTCGCCCTGCACATCGTGCAAACCGAAAGGCAATGTCGGCTCGTCGATGTCACCGAGCATGTCGCGGAAAAACACCTCGTGCTCTTCGCGGCTCACCCCCAGGCGCGCCTGGGCCACGTAATTGCGATACGGCATCGCTGGCGCCAGTTGCAAGGTTTCACCCAACAAGTGGGCCTGCATCTCGTGCTGCACCACCTCCATCGCCGTATGGTCCAGGGCCATGTGGTGGAACAGCAGCGTCGCGACCACACGACCATTGGCCTCGTCCAATCCACAGGCCAGGCGCATCATCGGCGCTCGAGTGACATCCAGGCGGTAATGACGTGGATCGAAACGCTGACGCAGTTGCGTCACGGCATCGCCGGCCGAGGGATCGAAATCGACCGTGTCCACCTGTAGCTTCGCTTCGCGCCAGACCACTTGGAGGGGTTCATCCGGGCCATCCCACACCACGCTGGTGCGCAGGATGTCATGCCGGTCGATGACGAATTGCAGCGCCTGGGCGAAGGCGTCGAGTCGTTCACGGTTGTCGAACGCGAACTGCGACTGCAGCACATACGGATCACCCTGCCCGGACGCCAGGTGGTGATACAGGATGCCTTCCTGCAGCGGTGCCAGCGGATAGATGTCCTGCACATTGCGCGCGCCACCCGGTATCCCCGCTACGATGCGATCGATGGCGTCCTGGGTCAGCGCAGCCAATGGCAGCATGGCCGGAGTGATGCGCTCGCAATCCTGGGGGATCAGGTTGGCAGGGATACTGACCTCCCTGCCGTGACCCACGGCTGCCGCCAGCGCCGCCAGGGTTGGCTGGCCGAACAGCACGCGCACGTCGGCACTCAGGCCGGCCTGGCGCATGCGTTCGATCAGGCTCACGGCCAGCAGCGAATGGCCACCCAACTCGAAGAAATGATCGTGGCGACCGACGCGCTCAACCTTGAGCGCCTCGGCCCAGATCTGTGCGAGGGCTGTTTCGACGGCGCCTTGCGGGGCTTCGTAGCCACGGGCGATGACCGCGGCCTGATCCGGGGCTGGCAGCGCCTTGCGGTCGAGTTTGCCGTTGGGGGTCAGCGGCAAGGCTTCCAGTTGCACGTACGCGGCCGGCACCATGTAGGCCGGCAGTTGTGCTTGCAGATGGTTGCGCAGGGTTTCGATGTCCACCGCTGCTGACTGGGTGAAATAGGCGACCAGACGTTTGTCGCCCGGCACGTCTTCCCGAGCCAGGACCACCGTTTCCTTGATTGCCTCGTGCTGGGCAAGCTTGGCTTCGATCTCCCCCAGTTCGATGCGGAAACCGCGGATCTTCACCTGGTCGTCGTTGCGGCCCAGGTATTCGATGTTGCCGTCTGGCAGGTAACGCCCGAGGTCGCCGGTCTTGTACATCCGCGCGTTTGGAACGGTACTGAAGGGATCCTTGAGGAAGCGTTCGGCGGTCAGGTCATCGCGATTGAGATAGCCACGGGCAACACCCGCACCGCCGATGTAGATTTCACCGGAAACACCCAACGGCACCGGTTGCTTGTGTTCATCCAGCAAGTAGAACTGGGTATTCGCCACCGGCTTACCGATGTGCGCCGCAAACCCGTCTTCGCGGGCCATGGATACCCAGCTCGAGTAGGTCGTGGTCTCCGACGGGCCGTAAAGGTTGCACAAGCGCTTGACCTGGGTCTGCTCGAACAAGCTTTCCACCAGACTGCGCTTGAGCGCTTCACCGGCCACGTTGACCGTATCGACGCCCTCACTCAACCCACCGGATTCCAGCAACGCCTTGAGCGCCGACGGCACGGTGTTGATCAAGGTGATGTCGTGCTCGCCCTGTTGCAGTTCCAGCACATTAGTGACCACTTCGATGCTGCCGCCGCAGGTCAGCGGCGCGAAGCATTCATAGACCGCCAGGTCGAAGTTCAACGAGGTCGAGAACAGGGTTTTCGCCAACGTCGCCGCATCGAACGAACGGTGCGCCCAGGTCAGGAAGTTCACGGTGTTGCGGTGTTCGATCATCACGCCTTTTGGCAGACCGGTCGAACCGGAGGTGTAGATCAGGTAGGCCAGGTGCGACGAAGTCAGCTCAGGCACCTGCGGGTTCGAGACGGATTCGTCCTGCCACAACCCGCTGTCCAGATTGATGACCGGCATCGACGCCCCGGCCAGCAAGCCAAGGGTCGCCGCCTGTGCCAGCACCACCGCCGGCGTACTGTCTTCAAGCATGTAGGCAATGCGCTCGGCCGGGTAACCCGGATCCAGCGGCACATAACCGCCGCCAGCCTTGAGGATCGCCAGCAAGCCCACCACCATGTCGAGGCCGCGCTCGACACAGATCGCCACCCGCGCATCCGGTTGTACGCCCTGCCCACGCAGGTAATGCGCCAGGCGGTTGGCCCGTTCGTTCAGTTCGCGATAGCTCAGGCGTTGTTCACCGCGCACCACCGCCACGGCCTCGGGTGTACGTTGAACCTGCTCCTCGAACAACCCATGAATGGTTTGTTGCTGAGGATATTCAGCTTCACTGGCATTGAACGCCACCAGCAGTTGCTCACGCTCCGCCACCGGCAAAACCGACAACTGATGCAGGGGCGCCTCCGGCGTCGATTCAAGCATCCGGACCAGATTTTCCAAAGCCTGGCGCATGTATTCACCCATGCGCTGGGCACCGATCCCGGCCAGGGCCAGCACGCTCAGGCTGAAGCCTTCGCCCAGGTCATCCACCGATAAGGTCAGCGGATAGTTGGTCGCCTCCGCTCCCCCCAACGTATGCAGCCCCTCCCAGGCCAGCAACGCCTGTGTGGTAGGCGCCTGTGCGGCGCCGCCGCTGTGCCGGTAGTTGAGCAACGCACCGAAGAGCGGAGCGGGTGCCGGCACGCCACTGCAACGTTGGGCCAGGGCCAGGGAGGCATGCTCATGGCCAAGCAGGGCCGTCAGGTCCGCGTGGGTGGCTTTCACGGCCGCACGCACGCCCTGTCCAGTCATTTTTATCCGCAACGGCAGCGTGTTGATGAACATGCCCAGGGCACGGTCGGCACCGTCACCGCCCTGCATCCGGCCCATCAGCACCGTGCCAAACACCACATCCTGCCGGCCCGAGATTGCGCCCACCACACGAGCCCAGGCCAGGTGATGCAGGCTTGCCGCACTCACGCCCAACTGACGGGCCTGTACCCGCAAGCGACGACTCAGTGCATCATCGAGCCCCAGGTGCACCTCTTCGGTGGCCGATTCCTGTTCGGGCACCTCGGCGAAACCCAGCGGCAGCGTCGGCTCATCGACATCGGCCAGCATCTGGCGGAAAAAGCCTTCGTGGGATTCGCCGTCCGCCCCCAGCCTGACCTGCGCCACATAGTTGCGATAAGGCACTGCCTCGGGCAGCTCATGGGCCTGGCCGAGCAGGAACGCCTGCATTTCATGCTGGACCAGCTCCAGCGCCGCATGGTCCATCGCCAGATGATGGAACAACAGAATCGCTACCCAGCGCTCGTTGACCGGGTCCGGTGCGCAGACCAGGCGCATCAACGGCGCCCGTCCCACATCCAGGCGGTGGTGGCGGGTGTCGAAGCGCCGTTGCAGTTGCTCCACGATATCGCCGTCGGCCGGGGCCGGCTCGACCTCTTCGAATGCCAGCCTGGCCTCGTGCCAGACCACCTGCACCGGCTCGTCCAACCCTTCCCAGACCACCGAGGTGCGCAAGATGTCGTGGCGATCGATCACCCCTTGCAGCGCCTGGGCAAAATCGTCCAGGCGGGTGCGCCGGTCGGCGGCGAACAAGGCCTGCAAGACATAGGGGTCGCCCTGTTCAGCAGCGAGGTGATGATAAAGAATGCCCTCCTGCAAGGGCGCCAGTGGGTAAATATCCTGCACGTTGCCTGCGCCACCCGGCACACTGTCGACGATCCGGTCGATGTCTGCCTGGGACAGGTTCGCCAGCGGCAGCATGTCCGGCGTAATGCGAAATGCCGGGCTCAGCCAGTCGCCACCGTTGCGCTCCACCAGATCGAGCAATTCGCGCTTATGGACAGTGAGGCTGTCCCACAATGCGCCGTCCAGTCCTTCGTCGTCGCCCAGGATCACAAGGTTATCGTCATCCTGCTGGAGACGGATCGGGTGCTTGGACAGAGCTGCCATCAATTCGCTGAATTGCATCGAAGAACCTGCTTTTCTGATTCGGAGTGGTTGACGATAAAAACGTGTCTTTCAGCTGCGGCGAGGCGTGTGGACGCGAGAATGAACGGCGATTGGGCCGATCACGGCGGCGGGCCAGGGCCATGGATAATCGTCATGTTCAACCGAAGGAGGTCCGTCCGCGGACGGTCTCCTTACAGGCCAAAAAAAATTAGAACATTCGCCATGTCATGTCTGTCAT
Source organism: Pseudomonas citri (assembly GCF_025336485.1). Classification (GTDB taxonomy): domain Bacteria; phylum Pseudomonadota; class Gammaproteobacteria; order Pseudomonadales; family Pseudomonadaceae; genus Aquipseudomonas; species Aquipseudomonas citri. Next base: position 167,722 of record NZ_JAODAB010000007.1, read on the forward strand.
GGGAAGCAGGGACAAGCCCGGGACGTCGAGCAGACGCCATGCCGGCGGGGGGCAAAGTCCGGGGGCGAAACCCTGTCGGGTCTGCCCCGGACAAGGCCCTTCGCCCCACGGAGAGGGATGGCGGAGCTTCAGATACTGCGTTTGCGCGTCAGCGTCGGGATCTTCCTCATGGGCACGTCGACACGTTGCACCTGCCCGACCGCAGCAGCCACCTGGGCCAGGGTCGGCTGGCCGAACAGCACCCGCACATCGGCCTCCATGCCCTCCTTGCGCATGCGTTCGATCAGGCTGACAGCCAGCAACGAATGCCCACCCAACTCGAAGAAGTGGTCGTGGCGACCGACCCGCTCGACTTTCAGCAACTCGGCCCACAGCGCGGCGAGCCTCGTCTCCATTTCACCCTCGGGGGCTTCATAGAGGCGCAGGGAATACGCGCTGCTGTCGGGAGCCGGCAGCGCCTTGCGGTCGAGCTTGCCATTGGGGGTCAGCGGCAAGGTCTCCAACTGCATGTACGCGGCTGGCACCATGTGGGCCGGCAGTTGTGCTTGCAGATGGCTGCGCAGGGTTTCGATGTCGATCGTGTGGTGTTCGGTGAAATACGCCACCAGGCGCTTGTCGCCCGGCACGTCCTCGCGGGCCTGCACCACGGCTTCCTTCACTGCCTCGTGCTGGGCAAGCTTGGCTTCGATCTCGCCCAGCTCGATACGGAAGCCACGGATCTTCACTTGGTCATCGTTGCGGCCCAGGTATTCGATGTTGCCGTCTGGCAGGTAGCGGCCGAGGTCGCCGGTCTTGTACATCCGCGCATTTGGCGTATTGCTGAATGGATCCTTGAGGAAGCGTTCAGCCGTCAGGTCATCGCGATTCAGGTAACCCCGCGCGACACCCGCGCCGCCGATGTAGATTTCACCCGGAACGCCCAGCGGCACCGGTTGTTTGTGCTCATCCAGCAAGTAGAACTGGGTGTTCGCCACCGGCTTACCGATGTGCGCCGCAAAGCCCTCTTCCCGGGCCATCGAGACCCAACTCGAATAGGTCGTGGTTTCCGAGGGCCCATAGAGGTTGCACAGCCGCTTGACTGAAGTCTGTTCGAACAGCGCTTCCACCAGACTGCGCTTGAGCGCTTCGCCGGCCACGTTGACCGTGTCCACGCCTTCGCCCAAGCCACCCGATTCCAACAATGCCTTGAGCGCCGACGGCACGGTGTTGATCAGCGTGATGTCGTGCTCGCCCTGTTGCAGTTCCAGCACATTGGTCACGACCTCGATGCTGCCGCCACAGGTCAGCGGCGCGAAGCACTCGTAGACCGCCAGGTCGAAGTTCAGCGATGTCGAGAACAGGGTTTTCGCCAACGTCGCCGCATCGAACGAACGGTGCGCCCAGGTCAGGAAATTCACCGTGTTGCGGTGTTCGATCATCACGCCTTTTGGCAGACCGGTCGAACCGGAGGTGTAGATCAGGTAGGCCAGGTGCGAGGAAGTCAGCTCAGGCACCTGCGGGTTCGAGACGGATTCGTCCTGCCACAACCCGCTGTCCAGATCGATCACCGGCATCGACGCCCCGGCCAGCAAACCAAGGGTCGCCGCCTGCGCCAGCACCACTGCCGGCGTACTGTCTTCAAGCATGTAGGCAATGCGTTCGGCCGGGTAACCCGGATCCAGCGGCACATAGCCGCCGCCGGCCTTGAGGATCGCCAGCAAGCCCACGACCATGTCGAGGCCGCGCTCGACGCAGATCGCCACTCGTGAATCCGGTTGTACGCCCTGTCCACGCAGGTAATGCGCCAGGCGGTTGGCTCGTTCGTTCAGTTCGCGATAACCCACACGCTGCGCGCCATGGATCACTGCCACGGCGTCCGGCGTACGCTGCACCTGCTCCTCGAACAACCCATGAATGGTCTGCTGCTGCGGATATTCGGCTTCGCTGGCATTGAACGTCACCAACAGTTGCTCACGCTCCGCCGCCGGCAAAATCGACAACTGATGCAGGGGTGCCTCCGGCGTCGATTCAAGCATCCGCACCAGACCTTCCAGCGCCTGTTGCACATAGCCGCAAAGCCGCTGCGCGCCAATGCGTGCTGGCGTCATGACGGTAAAGCTGAAGCCTTCGCCCTGATCGTCCACCGACAACATCAACGGATAGTTGGTCCGCTCCTCACCACGAAGCACCTGGATGCCGCTCCACGCCGCCAGCGCCTCGGCCGAAGCCGTCGTGGCGGTGTGTCGATAGTTGAGCAAGGCACTGAACAACGGCGTCGGTGCCTCCACGCCGCTGCAACGTTGGGCCAGCGCCAGCGACGCGTGTTCATGGCCGAGCAATGCGGTCAACCGGGCGTGGGTCGCCTTGACCCCGGCCCGTACGCCTTGTGCCCCAAGGCTCACCCGCAACGGCAAGGTGTTGATGAACATCCCCAACGCGCGGTCGGCCCCTTCGCCGCCCTGCATCCGGCCGACCAGCACCGTGCCGAACACCACGTCGTCCTTGCCCGAAACCTGTCCCAGCACTTGCGCCCAGGCCAAGTGATAGAGGCTCGCCGCGCTCACCCCCAACTGACGGGCCTGGGCCCGCAAGCGGCGCCCCAGGTCGACTTCGACGGCCTGGCGGACTTCCTCGATGCCACTGCCATCGCCTTGTACATCCTGCAAGCCGAATGGCAGCGTCGGCTCTTCGACATCCTCCAGCATGTCGCGGAAGAACCGTTCATGGGCCTCGCGGCTCACCCCCAACCGGGCCTGGGCCACATAGTTGCGGTAGGGCACCGAGGCCGGCAACGCGTGTTGCTGGCCGAGCATGTGCGCCTCGATTTCCGAGACCAGCACGGCCAGGGACGTGACATCGTCCACCAGGTGATGGAACAACAGCATGCCCACCCAGCGTTGGTTCGCCGGGTCTTGCGCATAGGCAATCCGCATCATCGGCGCCTGGCGGATATCCAGGCGATAGTGCCTCGGGTCGAAGCGCTGATGCAGTTGCGCGGCAATGTCACCCGAGGCCGGGTCCAGTGCCACCGCTTCAACCACCAATGGCGCATCACGCCAAACCACTTGCATGGGCTCGGCCAGGCCTTCCCAGAGCACGCCGGTGCGCAGGATGTCGTGTCGAACGATGACCGCTTGCAACGCCTGGGCGAAACCTTCCAGGCGATTCAAGCTGTCGAAGGCAAACATGACATATTGCAGGTAGGGGTCACCTTGGGCGGCGGCGAGATGGTGATACAGAATCCCTTCTTGCAACGGTGCCAGGGCGTAGATGTCCTGGATATTGCTCGCACCGCCGGGCACGTTCCCAACCACCTGATCGATCGCCTGCTGGTCCAGCTCGGCCAGCGTCAGCATGTCCGGCGTGATGTGGGTGCAGCCGTCCGGGATGCCATTGGCCGGCACGACCACTTCCGTGTAGCCACCCGCCTCGGCGGCCAGCGCGGCCAGCGTCGGCTGGCCGAACAGGACCCGCACATCGACCGTCAGCGCCGCCTGGCGCATACGCTCGATCAACTTCACGGCTTGCAACGAATGCCCGCCCAGTTCGAAGAAGTTGTCGTGGCGACCGACCTGTTCGATCTGCAGCAAGTCCTGCCAGATCCGGGCTATCGCCACTTCGACCTCACCCTGGGGCGCTTCATAGGCACGGCTGATCAACGCCGATTGATCTGGCGCCGGCAGCGCCTTGCGGTCGAGCTTGCCGTTCGGCGTCAGCGGCAACGCCTCCAACCGCACATAGGCCGCCGGCACCATGTAGTCCGGCAGTTGCCCTTGCAGATGGGCCCGCAGCCCTTCGACATCCACCCCGGCCTCGGCGTCATGCACCGTGAGGTACGCCACCAGGCGTTTCTCCCCCGGCACCTCTTCCCGGGCCAGTACCACGGCCTCCTTGATCGCTTCGTGCTGGGCAAGCCGGGCTTCGATCTCCCCCAGTTCGATGCGGAAACCACGGATCTTCACCTGATCGTCGTTACGGCCCAGGTATTCGATATTGCCGTCCGGCAGGTAACGCCCGAGGTCGCCGGTCTTGTACATACGCGCGTTTGGAGCACGGCTGAACGGATCTTCAAGGAACCGCTCGGCCGTCAGTTCCGGACGGTGCAGGTAACCCCGTGCCACTTGCACCCCGCCGATATGAATCTCCCCGGCCACGCCCAGTGGCACCGGCTGGCCGTGGGCATCGAGCAGGTAAATGCGGGTGTTGGCGATCGGCTTGCCAATCGGCGTGCTGTCCGGGGTGTCGGCGCCCGAGCAGTCCCAGGCCGTCACGTCCACCGCCGCTTCGGTCGGGCCGTACAGGTTGTGCAACCGGGTGTGCGGCAGTTGTGCCTTGAAGCGCCGCACCAGATGACCCGGCAGCGCTTCACCGCTGCACATCACCTGGCGCAACCCGGCACAGCCGTCCGCCTCGCCATGGGCCAGGAACACGTCCAGCATCGACGGCACGAAGTGCAGCGTGGTGATGCCTTGGGCCTGGATCACCTCGCGCAGATAGGCCGGATCCCGATGCCCGCCCGGACGCGCCATCACCAGCCGCGCACCGCAGAACAGCGGCCAGAAGAACTCCCACACCGACACGTCGAAGCTGAACGGGGTCTTTTGCAATACCGCATCCGCGGCGCCCAGACCGTACGCGTCCTGCATCCACAGCAAGCGATTGACCACCCCGCCATGCTCGTTCATCACGCCTTTGGGCAGGCCGGTGGAGCCGGAGGTGTAGATCACATAGGCCAGGTGATCGGCCCGCAGGCCTTGCACCCGTGGATTGCCGGTCGGCTGCGTGGAGAAATCCTCCTCGTCAAGCACGATCACCCTGGCCTCGGTCGCGGGCAGGCTCGCCGACAAAGCCCCCTGGGTCAGCACGACCGTCGGCGCGCTGTTTTCCAGCATGTAGGCCAGGCGTTCGGCCGGGTAATCGGGGTCGAGCGGCACGTAGGCGGCGCCCGATTTCAGAATGCCCAGCAGCGCCGCGACCATCTCCACGCTACGCTCCACGCAGACCGCCACGCGGTCGTCCGGGCGGATGCCCAGGGCCAGCAGGCGGTGGGCGATCCGGTTGGCGCGCTGGTTCAGTTGCGCGTAGTTCAGTTGCTGCTCTTCGAACACCACGGCAACGGCATCGGCAGACGCCGCCACCTGCGCCTCGAACAGACCGTGCACGGTCTGCCCCTGCGGATAGTCAACGGCGGTGGTATTGAATGCTTCCAGCAGATGTTGGCGCTCAACGACCGGCATACGCTCGAGTTTGTACATGGGCCTGTCCGGCGCGTGTTCCAGTGCGGCAACCAGACTCTGCAGGGCCACTTGCATATAGCCACAGACACGTCGGGCACTGACGTGTGCATTCACCTGAACCGTCAGATTGAATCCTTCACCCAAGTCATCGACGCTCAATGTCAGCGGATAATTGGTCCGCTCCTCACTGGACACGACTTGCATGCCGCTCCAGGCCGACAGCAGCTCATCAGTCACCTGAGTCGCGCTGTGCCGGTAATTCAGCAGTGCGCTGAACAGAGGGGTTGGCGCGGCCACGCCGCTGCAACGCTGAGCCAGGGCCAGCGACGCGTGCTCGTGCCCCAGCAGGCCGGTCAACCGCCCATGAGTCATGCGGACCGCGTCACGCACACTCTGCTCATCCACCGGCACACAGACCGGCAAGGTATTGATGAACATGCCCAGCGCCCGGTCGGCCCCTTCGCCGCCCTGCATCCGGCCCAGCAGGACCGTGCCGAACACCACCGCTTTCTGCCCGGTTGCCATGCTCAAGACCTGGGCCCAGGCCAGATGGACCAAGCTCGCGGCACTCACACCGAGCAGCCGGGCCTGGGTCCGCAGACGAAGCCCCAGAACCTGATCGACCGCCTCGGTTACCTCCTCGATGCCGCGTCCGTCGCCCCGCACTTGCGCCAATCCGAAGGGCAGCGTTGGCTCATCGATGTCCGCCAGCATCTCGCGGAAAAACGCTTCGTGCTCCGCCTCGCTCATACCCAGGCGAGCCTGGGCCACGTAGTTTCGATAAGGCACGGCTTCCGTCAGTTGCCCGGCCTGGCCGGTCAAGTGCGCCTGCATCTCATGCTGCACCACCTCCAGCGCGGTATGGTCCAGCGCCATGTGGTGGAACAGCAAAATGGCGACCCAACGGTGCTGCACTTCGTCCTGGGCATAGACCAGATGCAGCATCGGCGCACAACGCAGGTCCAGACGGTAGTGTCGTGCATCGAAACGACTCACCAGTTGCGCGGCGACATCGCCGGCCGTGGCATCGGCTTCGAAGCATTCCGGTGCCAACAGCACCTTGCGCCAGACCATCTGCACCGGCTCGTCCAGGCCTTCCCAGACCACACTGGTGCGCAGGATGTCATGACGATCGATCACCACCTGCAACGCCTCGATGAACGCGTCGAGACGTTCGCGACTGTCGAAGACAAACTGTGACTGCAGCACATAGGGGTCGCCCTGTTCGGCGGCCAGATGGTGATAGAGGATACCTTCCTGTAACGGCGCCAGCGGATAGATGTCCTGCACATTGGACGCGCCACCCGGAACGGTGGCGACGATCCGGTCGATCGTCTCCTGGTCGAGGCTCACCAACGGCAGCATGGCCGGGGTGATGCGCCCACAGCCAGACTCGATGAGATTCATCGGCACCTCGACCTCCCTGCCATTGCCGATGGCCGCCGCCAGCGCCGCCAGGGTCGGCTGGCTGAACAGCACGCGCACGTCGGCGCTCAGGCCGGCCTGGCGCATGCGTTCGATCAGGGTCACCGCCAGCAGCGAGTGGCCGCCCAGTTCGAAGAAGTGGTCATGCCGGCCGATCTGCTCGACCTTGAGCACCTCGGCCCACAGTTGCGCCAGGGTTTGTTCCACTTCGCCTTGCGGGGCTTCGTATTCGCGGCTGGCGTAGGCCTCGGCGTCCGGCGCCGGCAGTGCCCGACGGTCCAGCTTGCCGTTGGCGGTCAGCGGGAAGGACGGCAGCACCACGAAGGCGCTGGGCACCATGTACTCGGCCAAGGTGCTTGCCAATTGGCTCCGTAGCGCGTGCACCGACAGGGTGACGTCCGCTTCGGCAATCACGTAACCCACCAGGCGTTTCGGACCGGCGTCGTCCTGCCGCGCCAGTACCACGGCGTCTTTCACGCCTTCGCATTGGCCCAGACGGGCCTCGATCTCGCCCAGTTCGACGCGGAAGCCACGGATCTTCACCTGGTCGTCGTTACGCCCCAGGTAATCCACCGTGCCGTCCACGCGCCAGCGCGCCAGGTCGCCGGTGCGGTAGAGCAACGCGGCCGGATCGGCACTGAATGGGTCGGTGACGAATTTCTCGGCGGTCAGTTCGGGACGGTTCAGGTAACCCTTCGCCACACCATCGCCACCGATGTACAGCTCGCCGGCCACACCCACTGGCACCGGTTGCTGATTCGTATCCAGCACGTAGACGCGGGTATTGCCAATCGGACGACCAATCGGAATACCACCCTCGCCCACGGCGGTGATTTCGTGGGTGGTGGTGAAAGTCGTGGCCTCAGTCGGGCCATAGCCATTGAGCAGGTGCTGCGGCGCGCCTTCTTTCAAGACACGACCAATCACCGCTGGATCCAGCACATCACCACCGACAATCAGGTAGCGCAGCTGCTTGAACACCGGCATCAGCCCAGCGGCGTACTGATGGAACAGGCCAGCGGTCATCCACAGCACGCTGACCGCTTGCTCGATCAACAACTTCGCGAATCGCTCCTGGGACAACAACACATCCTGCTCGACCACCACCACGCAACCACCGTTGAGCAGCGGCGCCCAGACGTCGAGGGTGCTGGCGTCGAACGCCGGGTTGGAAGCAAACGCCACCCGGTCCCGGGCGTTGAAATCGGCGTAGCCGTTGTTGATCACCAAACGGTTGATCGCCCGGTGCGGCACCAATACCCCTTTCGGCGTACCGGTGGAACCGGAGGTGTACATGATGTAAGCGACGGAATCACTGGATTGCATGAGCGCCGGGTCATGGCTGTGGCCCTGCGTCTGCAGCGCGTCCAGGTCGACACGACGGGTACGGACGGGGGCAGGTTCGTGGCTGAGGGTCAGCACGAAAGACGCCCGGCAATCCTCCAGCATGAAACGTTGGCGCTCCAGCGAGGCAGTACGGTCCAGCGGCACGTAAGCCGCCGCGCACTTGAGGATCGCCAGTTGACCGACCAGCAGGTCGATCGAACGTGGCAGCAAGATCCCCACGCAGTCATCTGGCTGCACACCGAGTCCGATCAGATGGTGGGCCAGGCGGTTTGCTCGTTCGTTCAGCTCGCCATAGGTCACCTGATGCTGCCCGTGCACGGCGGCAATCGCCTGCGGCAGATGGACAACCTGAGCTTCGAACAGCGCCAGGACGGTCTGTTCCTGCGGATAGGCTCGACGGGTGGTGTTGAAATCCACCAACAACTGATTGCGTTCGGTTTGCGGGAGGACTTCCACACGCTTGAGTGGGGTTTGCGGCGCCTGCTCCAGTGCCGCTACCAAGTGCTCCAGTGCAACGTTCATATAGGCACAGACCCGCGTTGCACCGATCTGCGGCACCGCCAGCGCCGTCAGGTTGAAGCCCTCTCCCAGATCATCCACCGACAGGGTCAGCGGATAGTTCGTACGCTCTTCACTGCCCAGGGCTTCCATGCCCTGCCACGCTGCCGTCGTATCCGCCGATACAGTACCGACTGCGCTGTGCCGGTAGTTCAGCAAAGCACTGAACAGCGGCGCAGGTGCCGCCACGCCACTGCAACGTTGTGCCAGGGCCAGTGAAGCATGTTCGTGACCAAGCAATGCAGTCAGCCGCCCATGGGTGCTCTTGATCCCGCTGTAAACGCTCTGTTCGTCCAGAGCCACCCGTAGTGGCAAGGTATTGATGAACATGCCCAAGGCTCGGTCGGTGCCTGTACCACCCTGCATCCGGCCCATCAGGACGGTGCCGAACACCACATCGTCGCGCCCCGACAAACGTCCCAGCACCTGCGCCCACGCCAAGTGATGCAGGCTGGCGGCACTTACCCCCATCTGCCGCGCCTGGGCCCGCAGGCGCAGGCTCAAGTCGATGTTCACTTCAAGCGTGGCGTCCTCGATACCGCGACCGTCCCCCTGCACCTGCTGCATGCCCAAAGGCAAGGTCGGCTCGTCGACATCGCCGAGCATTTCGTGGAAGAACGCCTCGTGCTCCGCCTCGCTGACACCCAGGCGCGCCTGGGCCACATAGTTGCGATACGGTATCGGCGCAGGCAACTGGTCGTGCCGGCCGAGCAGGTGCATCTGCATTTCCTGCTGCACCACCTCCAGCGCGGTATGGTCGAGGGCGATGTGATGGAACAGCAGCATCGCCACCCAACGCTGGTTGACCGGGTCATGGGCAAACCGCAGGCACATCAGCGGGGCCTGGCGGATATCCAGGCGATGGGTACGGGAATCGAAACGGGCCTGCAACTGGGCGGCCACATCGGCACCCAGTGCATCCATCGTCAGGTGCTCGACACTCAGCACAGCCTTGCGCCAGACCACCTGCACCGGCTGCCCCAGTCCCTCCCACAACACAGCGGTGCGCAAGATGTCGTGACGGTCAATAACATCCTGTAACGCCTGCACAAAGGCCTCAAGGCGCGCTTCGCTGTGGAATGCGAACAGCGCCTGCAACACGTAGGGATCGCCGCTTTGCGCCGTCAGATGGTGATAAAGAATGCCTTCCTGCAATGGCGCCAGCGGGTAGATATCCTGAATATTGCCAACGCCACCCGGCACGCTCGCCACGATCCGGTCGATGGCTTGCTGGCTCAGCGTCACCAGCGGCAACTGATCCGGCGTGATCCGCGCACAGTCTTCGGAAATCGTGTTGGCCGGTACTGCCACGTCATGTTGTCCATCCACTGCGGCGGCCAGCGCCCGCAACGTCGGCTGGCTGAACAGGACTCGCACATCCACCGACAACCCCACCTGGCGCATCCGTTCGATCAAGCTCATCGCCAGCAGCGAATGGCCACCCAGTTCAAAGAAGTTGTCGTGACGGCCGATCTGCTCGACCTTGAGCACGTCGGCCCAGATGCGTGCCAAAGCGATCTCGACCGGGCCTTGCGCAGCTTCATACTCACGACTCAGCCAGGCGCCTTGATCCGGCTCGGGCAAGGCCTTGCGGTCGAGTTTGCCGTTGGCAGTCAGCGGCAAGCTGTCCAGTCGCACGAAAGCCGTGGGCACCAAGGTGTCGGGTAAACGGGTTTGCAGATGGCTGCGCAAGGTTTCGATGTCGACCGCAGTGCGCCCGACGAACCAGGCCAGCAAACGTCCATCACGCACCAGCACCACCGCATCCTGCACCGCTTCGTGGCTGCTCAGCGCCGCTTCGATTTCACCCAACTCGATGCGCACGCCGCGCAGTTTCACCTGGTCGTCGTTACGGCCCAGGTATTCGATCGTGCCATCGGCCAGCCAACGGGCCAGGTCGCCGGTACGGTACATCCGCGTCTGAGGCACTTCGCTGAACGGATCATCGAGAAAGCGTTCGGCGGTCAGTTCCGGTCGGTTCAGATAACCTCGCGCGACACCCGCGCCACCGACATACAACTCACCGGCCACGCCGACGGGTACCGGAGCCTGGTGCGCGTCCAGCAGATAGACCCTGGCATTGGCGATCGGCCGTCCGATGTGCAGCACCTGCCCGACCTCGACCCGGCCGGAGGTGGCGACCACCGTGGCTTCGGTTGGCCCATAGTTATTGATCACCTCGAAGCTTTGCTCGTGGTTGAACTGACGCAAACGGTCACCGCCGATCAGCAAGGTACGCAAGGTCGGGTGTTGCAGGCCACGACTGAACGCATGCTCGGCCACCGGTGTCGGCAAGAAACTCACTTGCAACGGTTGCACCTGCCACCAGTCGAGCAGTTCCTCCAGGTTCGAGGACGGTGGCAGGTGCAGCGTTGCCCCCACACATAACGCGGGCCAGACCTCCCACGCCATGGCGTCGAAACCGAACCCGGCCACGCTCGCGGTATGGCTGTCGGCGTTCAGGTCGAACACCTCGGTGTGCCAGTGCACCAGGTTTTCCAGGGTCCGATGCTCCACCATCACTCCTTTTGGCTGGCCGGTGGAGCCGGAAGTGTAGATGACATAGGCGAGGTTCGCCGGGGTCAGCGTCAACAGTTGCGGGTTGCTGCCCGGTAGATGCAGCCAGTCGCCGCTGTCCAGGTCCACCATCGGCGCCGCACCCAGCAACTCCCGTGTCGATGCTTGCGCCAGTACCACCAGCGGCGCGCTGTCCTGCAACAGGTAGGCGATGCGCTCTGCCGGGTACGCCGGATCCACCGGTACGTAGCCAGCACCGGCCTTGAGGATCGCCAGCAGCCCCACCAGCATTTGTGGCCCGCGAGGCACGCAGATCGCCACGCGGTCGTCCACTTGCACGCCGAGGCCGATCAGGTAGTAGGCCAGGCGATTGGCCCGCTCGTTCAGCTCGCCATAGGTCATCTGGCACTGGCCGTGCACTACGGCAATTGACTGCGGCAGACGGGCCGCCTGGGCTTCGAACAGCGCGTGGACGGTCTGCGCCTGCGGATAGGCACGACGGGTGGCGTTGAAGTCCACCAGCAGCCGGTTACGCTCGGCTTGCGAAAGGATCTCCACACGGTTAAGCGGCGTTTGCGGCGCCTGCTCCAGCGCCTGCACCAAACCTTCGACCGCCGTCTGCATGTAGACGCAGAGACGGGTTGCGCCAATCTGTGCGCTCGCCTGCACCTCCAAGGCAAAGTCATCGGAGAAATCATCCACCGAGAGGATCAGCGGATAGTTGGTCCGTTCCTGCGCGCTCAGGGTTGTAATGCCCTCCCAGGCCTGGAGCACTTCCGGCCCGGGAACCTGGGCCGCACCAGCACTATGGCGGTAGTTCAACAGTGCGCTGAACAGCGGTGCCGGCGCCGCCACGCCACTGCAACGTTGGGCCAGGGCCAGGGAGGCATATTCATGACTGAGCAAGGCGCTCAACCAGGCATGGGTGCTTTTCACCCCGTCGCGCACGCTCTGCGCGCCCACGCCCACCCGCAGCGGCAGGGTGTTGATGAACATGCCCAGCGCCCGGTCCAGGCTTTCGCCGGCCTGCATGCGCCCCAGCATCACCGTGCCGAACACGACATCTTCACGCCCCGAGACGCGACCCAGCACCTGGGCCCAGGCCAGATGGAAGATGCTCGCCGCGCTGACGCCGAGCTGACGCGCCTGCACCCGCACCCGACGACTGAGTTCCGGGGTCAGCGGTTGGTGGTGCTCTTCGATGGCGCTGCCGTCGCCCAGCACATCCTGCTGGCCGAAGGGCAAGGTCGGTTCGTCGACGTCGCCCAGCATCTTGCTGAAAAAAGCCTCGTCGGTCTGGCGCTGGCCGGCCTGGCGGGTTCGTGCCACATAGTTGCGGTAAGGAATGGCCGGCTGCAATTGCCTGGCCTGCCCCATCAACCAAGCCTGCATTTCATCCTGCACAACCGCCAGTGCCGCATGGTCCAGGGCCATGTGGTGGAACAACAGCATCGCGACCCAGCGTTGATTGACCGGGTCTTCGGCGCACACCAACGACAGCAACGGTGCCTGGCTGAGGTCCAGGCGATAATGGCGAGGGTCGAAACGGGCTTGCAGTTGCGTCAGGACATTGCCGTCGGCCAGCTCGGTGCTGATGTCCGTTACGCCCAGTCGGGCCTCGCGCCAGACCACCTGGAGCGGTGCCTCCAGGTTTTCGCGGAGGATGGCGGTGCGCAGGATGTCATGACGATCGATCACGTGTTGCAGGGCATCGACAAAATCCCTCAGGCGCTCACGACTGGCGATGCTGAAATGCGCCTGCAAGACATAAGGATCGCCTTGGGTGGCGGTCAAGTTGTGATAGAGAATCCCTTCCTGCAAGGGCGCCAGGGGATAGATATCCTGTACATTGGCCGCGCCGCCCGGCACGCTGGCAACGATGCGGTCAATGGCCGGCTGGTCCAGCGTGACCAGTGGCAGCATCTCTGGCGTGATCCGTTCGCAGCCGACAGGGATGGCGTTGGCGGGAACCTCGACCTCGCCGGCCTTGCCAGCTTCATACTCGCCGCTGTTGATCAATTCGATCAGCGCGGCCTTGTGCTCGCGCAACAGGGCCAGCACCTCCGGCTCCTTCAGTGACTGTTTCCGGCCCCGTACAACGAGCTGATCGCCGTTGACCGATAGCTGTACGTCTTTTTCTTTTAATGTCGCCAACAGTTCGATCACACTCACAGGACAATCTCCATTGTTTCTGTCATTGCCGCGTATTCCGAGAGCGTGGGCTGCTCGAACAGCGTCCGTACATCCGCTTCCATGCCCTCCTGGCGCATCCGCTCCATCAGGGTGACGGCCAGCAACGAGTGCCCGCCCAGTTCGAAGAAGTGATCGTGACGACCAACGCGTTCCACGTTGAGGAGCTCGGCCCACAAGCGGGCCAGAGTGATTTCGGTTTCGCCGACAGGGGCTTCGTAGCCGCGGGTGATGACCGACGTCAGGTCCGGTGCCGGCAACGCCTTGCGGTCGAGCTTGCCGTTGGGGCTCAGTGGCAATGCGTCGAGACGCACGTAGGCCATCGGCACCATATAGGCCGGCAGGTGCGCCAACAGGTAGGCACGCAGCGCCTCGATGTCTGTCGTTTCGTCTGGCGAACAGGCGGTGAACCAGGCCACCAGGCGCTTATCGCCCGGCACCTCTTCACGGACCAGTACCACGGCTTCGTTCACCACTTCGTGCTGGGCGAGCCTGGCTTCGATCTCTCCCGGTTCAATGCGCAAACCACGGATCTTCACCTGATCGTCGTTGCGCCCCAGGTATTGCAGGGTGCCATCGGCCAGCCAGCAGCCGATGTCGCCGGTCTTGTACAGGCGGGCATCGGCCCGCTCGCTGAACGGGTCGACGATGAAGCGTTCGGCACTGAGCTGCGGCAGGTTGAGATAACCGCGTGCAACGCCGACGCCACCGATATGGATCTCACCGGGGACGCCCACCGGCACCAATTGGCCGTAACTGTCCAGCACATGCAATTGCATGTTGCGGATCGGCCGACCGATCGGAATCGAACGGTGGCGGTAGGTTTCCAGACTGGGATCAACGGTGTGCCAGGCAACCACGTCGCTGCACTCGGTCGGCCCGTAGCTATTGATGATCACCGGCCGTGGCAGCGGCAGTTTTTCCAGCATGGCTATCTGGATCGGCTCGCCACCCAGGACCACCCGTTTCAGGCAGCTCAGGGCCTCGTGCCGGTCGGCATCCACCAGTGCGTGGAAGGCGCTGGGGGACATGTTCAGGTGGGTGATGCCCGCCTCGGCGATCTGGACGACGATGGCGCTTGGGTTGAACGGTTCTTCGGCCAGGTGCAACGAGGCACCGACCATCAGCGGGGCAAGGATGTTCTTCTGAGTCAGGTCGAAGTTATAGGACGAGGCCAGCAACACCGCATCGCCAGCGTGGAACGCCAGGTCGTCGAGGTACCAGTCCAGCAGGTTGCGCAGGCCGCGATGTTCGACCATCACGCCTTTGGGCAAGCCGGTGGAACCGGAGGTGTAGATCACGTAGGCCAGGTGGTCCGGCGCCAGGTCCGTCACCTGCGGGTTGTGCTCCGGTTCGGCTTGCCACTCTCCGGTATCCAGGTCGATCAGCGGCACCGGCCCATGAGACAACAGCCCGCGGGTCCCGGTTTGCGTCAGTACCGCAACCGGTGCGCTGTTTTCCAGCATGTAGGTCAGACGGTCGGCCGGGTAAGCCGGATCCAGCGGTACGTAACCCCCACCGGCCTTGAGCACTGCCAGCAGGCCGACCACCATGTCCGCGCTGCGCTCGACACAGATCGCCACCCGGGAATCCGGCTGTACACCCTGCTTGCGCAGGTAATGCGCCAAGCGGTTGGCCCGGGCATTCAGTTCACGAAAGCTCAGTGACTGGTGCCCCTGCACGACGGCAACGTCATCCGGCGTACGCAGCACCTGGGCCTCGAACAGCTCATGAATGGCCGCTGCCGACGGCGCAACGACTTCAGCACAATTGAATTCATCCAGCAGTTTGCGGCGTTCGCTGCACGGCAGGATAGACAACTGGTGCAGCGCTGTATCCGGCGTCTGCTCCAGCATCCCGATCAGGCTTTCCAACGTCTGGTGCACATAGCCACAGATACGTTGTGCCCCCATCTGTGGCGGGGTCATCACCGTGAAGCTGAACGCCTCGCCCTGGTCATCGACGTTCAAGGTCAATGGATAGTTGGTGCGTTCTTCGCCGCTGAGCACCTGGATACCGTTCCAGGCCGACAATGCTTCGGTCGTGGTCAGAGCGCCGGTGTGGCGGTAATTGAGCAAGGCACTGAACAACGGCGTCGGTGCCTCCACACCACTGCAACATTGGGCCAGGGTCAATGACGCATGTTCGTGACCGAGCAATGCGCTCAAGCGTGTATGGGTCGCCTTCACTGCCGCACCAACACCGATTTGCCCCAGGCTCACCCGCAACGGCAAGGTGTTGATAAACATCCCCAACGCCCGGTCGGCGCCCTCGCCGCCCTGCATCCGGCCCACCAGCACAGTACCGAACACCACGTCGTCCTTGCCCGATACCTTGCCCAGCACTTGCGCCCAGACCAGGTGATACAGGCTCGCCGCGCTCACACCAAGCTGACGGGCCTGGGCCCGCAACCGACGACTCAGGTCCCCGTCGACGTCCTGGCGGAGCTCTTCGATGCCGCTGCCATCGCCTTGCACATCCTGCAGGCCGAACGGCAGCGTCGGCTCGTCAACATCCCCGAGCATCTCGCGGAAGAACTGCTCATGGGCTTCGCGACCGACACCCAGCCGCGCCTGGGCCACGTAGTTACGGTACGGCACCGAAGCCGACAAGCGCTGCCCCTGGCCGAGCATGTACGCCTCGATTTCCGCGGACAACACCGCCAGCGAGGTGGCATCGTCCACCAGGTGGTGGAACAGCAGGATACCCACCCAGCGTTGATTTTCCGGGTCTTGCGCATAAGCGACGCGCATCAGCGGTGCCTGGCGGATGTCCAGGTGATAGTGCCGTGGATCGAAACGCTGGTGCAGTTGTGTAGCGATATCGCCGGCCGTCGGGTCCAGAACAACCGGTTCGACCTGCACCTGTGCGTTGCGCCAGACCACCTGTACCGGCTCGTCCAGACCTTCCCAGAGCACAGCGGTGCGCAGGATGTCGTGGCGGGCAACGACCGCTTGCAACGCCTGGGTGAAACCTTCCAGGCGCGTGAAGCTGTCGAAACCGAACAGCACATACTGCAAATAGGGGTCACCCTGGGCTGCCGCAACGTGGTGATAGAGAATCCCCTCCTGCAACGGCGCCAGGGCATAGATGTCCTGCACGTTGGCGACGCCACCGGGCACCGTTGCGACGATCCGGTCGATGGCGTCCTGGTCCAGGTCGGCCAGGGGCAGCATGTCCGGGGTGATCCGTGTGCAACCGTCCGGAATCAGGTTCACCGGCACCACGACTTCCGTATGCCCGCCGACCGCAGCGGCCAACGCGGCCAGCGTCGGCTGGCCGAACAGCACCCGCACGTCGGCGCTCAGGCCGGCGTGACGCATACGCTCGATCAACTTCACCGCCAGCAGCGAGTGGCCGCCCAGCTCGAAGAAATTGTCGTGGCGACCGATCCGCGCCAGGTCCAGCAAGTCTTGCCAGATCCCGGCGATGGCTGTCTCTACCGGTCCTTGCGGCGCTTCGTACTCACGGCTCGCCACCGCCGACTGATCCGGCGCCGGCAAGGCCTTGCGATCCAGCTTGCCATTGGTGGTCAGCGGGAAGGCTTCGAGCAACACGAAGGCGCTCGGCACCATGTATTCCGCCAGCGAACCCAGCAACTGCGTGCGCAGGTCGGCAGCGGATGGCTGCGCCCCTTCCTTAGCGATCACATAAGCCACCAGGCGCTTGTCGCCCGGTTCGTCCTCGCGAGCGATCACCACCGCTTCGCTGACACCCTCGCAAACCGCCAGCGTCGCTTCGATCTCGCCCAGCTCGATCCGGAAGCCGCGGATCTTCACCTGCTCGTCGTTGCGTCCCAGGTATTCGATGCTGCCGTCAGCCAGCCAGCGCCCCAGGTCACCGGTCTTGTACATCCGCGCGTTCGGCTCATCGCTGAACGGGTTATCCAGGAAGCGTTCGGCGGTCAGTTCCGTGCGGTTCAGGTAGCCACGCGCGACACCGGCCCCGCCCACGTACATTTCCCCCACCACGCCCACCGGCACCGGCTCACGCTGGGTGTCGAGTACGTACAGTTGCAGGTCGGGAATGCGCCCGCCAATCGGGCTGACCCCGACCAACTGGACATCGGCCGCCTCCAGTGCGCGATAGGTCACGTGCACGGTGGTTTCGGTGATGCCGTACATGTTCACCAGTTGCGTGCCGGCGTTGATGGGCCGGGCGTACCACGGCTTGAGGATGCCGGTTTCCAGCGCTTCGCCGCCGAAGATCACCTGGCGCAGGCTGTGGCTCAGGTCGCTTTCGCCCTGGGCCGCGATCAACTGGCGGAACGCGCTCGGTGTCTGGTTCAACACCGTGACACCGGTCTCGCACAGCAGTTTGTAGCAGTCCTGCGGCGAGCGGCTGACCAGCTGAGGCACCACCAACAGGCGGCCGCCATGGGTCAGCGCACCCCAGATTTCCCAGACCGAGAAGTCGAAGGCGAAGGAATGGAACAGCGCCCACACGTCCTGCGGGCCGAAGTCGAACCAGGCCTGGGTGGCCGAGAACAGCCGCGCGACGTTGCGGTGCTCGACCATCACGCCTTTGGGCAGGCCGGTGGAACCGGAGGTGTAGATGACGTAGGCCAGGTGCGAGGAGGACAGCTCCGCTATTTGCGGATCGGCAACCGACTGATTGTCCAAGCCAGGGCCATCAAGATCGATGACCCGCGCGGCTTCGTCGGCCAGCAGTGCCCGGGTCGCGGCATGCACCACGATCACTGCGGGGTCGCTGTCTTCGAGCATGTAGCCGATGCGTTCTGCCGGATAGGCAGGGTCCAGCGGCACATAGCCGGCACCGGACTTGAGGATACCCAGCAGCCCGACGATCATGTCCAGGCCCCGCTCGACGCAGATCGCCACCCGGTCATCCGGACAGATACCCAGGGCCAGTAGCCGATGCGCGACCTGGTTGGCGCGGGCATTGAGTTCGCCGTAGCTCAGCGTCTGCTCTTCGAACAGCACTGCCACGGCGTCGGGTTGCCGCGCCGCCCAGGCTTCGAACTGCCGGTGGATCAACGCGTCATGCTCATACGCGCGGTCCGAACCGTTCCAGGTCTGGAGCAACTGTCGACGCTCATCCGGCGACAGCACCGACAGGCGCCGCACAGGGGTCTGCGGCGCCTGCTCCAGCGCCTCGATCAGGCTGCGCAACGCCACCTGCATGTAGTCACAGATGCGTTGGGCACCGATCCGCGATTCGACCTGGGCCGTCAGGCTGAAGCCTTCGCCCAGGTCATCGACGTTCAAGGTCAGCGGATAGTTGGTGCGTTCTTCGCTGGACAGCAGTTGCATGCCGCTCCAGGCCGACAACGACTCATCCGTCACCTCGACCGAACTGTGCCGGTAATTCAACAGGGCACTGAACAGCGGCGTCGGCGAAGCCACGTCGCTGCAACGCTGGGCCAGCGCCAGCGGGGCATGTTCATGCCCCAGCAAGCCGGTCAGCCGGGCGTGCGTGGCCTTCACGGCGTCACGCGCGCCTTGCTCATCCACGGGCACGCAGATCGGCAAGGTGTTGATGAACATGCCCAGTGCGCGGTCAGCCCCGTCGCCGCCCTGCATCCGCCCCAGCAGCACCGTGCCGAACACCACTTTTTCCTGACCCGACGCCAGGGCCAGCACTTGGGCCCAGGCCAGATGGACCAGGCTGGCAGCACTCACCCCCAGTTGCCGGGCCTGAGCCCGCAAACGCAAGCTCAACGCGTCATCGACGAATGCCTTCACTTCCTCGATGCCACGACCATCGCCCTGGACCTTCGCCAAGCCGAACGGCAGCGTCGGTTCGTCGATATCGCCGAGCATCTCGCGGAAAAACGCTTCGTGTTCTGCCTCGCAGGCTCCCAGCCGCGACTGCGCCACGTAGGTGCGGTACGGCACCGCTTCGGTCAGGTGCCCCAGCTCACCCATCAAGTGCGCCTGCATCTCGTGGCACACGACCTCCAGCGCCGTATGGTCCAGCACCAGATGGTGGAACAGCAAGGTCGCCAGCCAGCGGCCGTTGGTTTCATCCTCTGCGCAGGCCAGATGCAACAGCGGCGCCTGGCGCAGGTCCAGACGGTAATGCCGCGCATCGAAGCGGGACGCCAGTTGCGTGGCCACGTCGCCGACCGTGGCGTCCACCTCCACGTACTCCGGCACCAGCACCACCCGACGCCAGACCAGTTGCACCGGCTCGTCCAGGCCTTCCCAGGCCACGCTGGTGCGCAGGATGTCGTGGCGATCGATGACCTGTTGCAACGCTTCGACAAAGGCATCGAAACGCTCACGGCTGTCGAAGGCGAACTGCGATTGCAGTACGTAGGGGTCGCCCTGCTCGGCGGCCAGGTAGTGATAAAGAATGCCTTCCTGCAACGGCGCCAGCGGGTAGATGTCCTGCACATTGGCCGCGCCGCCCGGTACCGTCGCCACCAGGCGATCGATGGTGTCCTGGCTCAGCTCGACCAGCGGCAGCAGTTCAGGGGTGATGTGTTCGCAGTCCAGCGGAATCAGGTTCGCCGGAACCGTGATCTCCTTGCCGCTGCCCACCGCCGCCGCCAAGGCGGCCAGGGTCGGCTGGCTGAACAGCACGCGCACGTCGGCGCTCAGGCCGACCTGGCGCATGCGCTCGATCAGCGTCACCGCCAGCAACGAGTGGCCGCCCAATTCGAAGAAATGGTCATGCCGGCCGATCTGCTCGACCTTGAGCACCTCGGCCCACAGTTGCGCCAGGACCTGTTCCACTTCGCCTTGCGGGGCTTCGTATTCACGGCTGGCGTAGGCCTCGGCGTCCGGCGCCGGCAGCGCACGGCGATCCAGCTTGCCGTTGGCGGTCAGCGGGAAGGACGGCAGCACCACGAAGGCGCTGGGCACCATGTAGTCGGCCAGCGATGCCGCCAGTTCGCTGCGCAGGTCATGCACTGACAAGGCGAAATCGTTTTCAGGGATGACATACCCCACCAGGCGTTTCGGACCGGCTTCGTCCTGCCGTGCGAGCACCACAGCGTCTTGCACGCCCACGCACTGGCCCAGACGGGCCTCGATCTCGCCCAGCTCGATACGGAAGCCACGGATCTTCACCTGGTCGTCGTTACGGCCCAGGTAATCCACCGTGCCATCCGCGCGCCAACGTGCCAGGTCGCCGGTGCGGTAGAGCAACGCGGCCGGATCGGCAATGAACGGGTCGGCGACGAATTTCTCGGCGGTCAGTTCGGGACGGTTCAGGTAACCCTTCGCCACGCCATCGCCACCGATGTACAACTCGCCCGCCACACCCACTGGCACCGGTTGCTGATTTGCATCCAGCACGTAGACACGGCTGTTGCCAATCGGACGACCAATCGGAATACCACCCTCGCCCACGGCTTGGATTTCGTGGGTGGTGGTGAAGGTCGTGGCCTCAGTCGGGCCGTAGCCATTGAGCAGGTGCTGCGGCGCGCCTTCTTTCAAGACACGACCAATCACCGCCGGATCCAGCACATCGCCACCGACAATCAGGTAACGCAACTGCTTGAACACCGGCATCAGCCCGGCGGCGTACTGATGGAACAGGCCAGCGGTCATCCACAGCACGCTGACTGCTTGCTCGGTGAGCAGCGCGGCAAACCGTTCCTGGGTCAGCAATACGTCCTGTTCGACCACCACCACGCAACCGCCGTTGAGCAACGGCGCCCAGACATCGAGGGTGCTGGCGTCAAAGGCCGGGTTGGAAGCGAACGCCACCCGGTCCTGGGCGTTGAAATCGGCGTAGCCGTTGTTGATCACCAACCGGTTGATCGCCCGGTGCGGCACCAGCACGCCCTTCGGCGTACCGGTGGAACCGGAGGTGTACATGATGTAGGCGACCGATTCGGCGCTCTGGAGCAACATCAGGTTATCGGACGACTCGTCCAGCACGACGCTGTCCAGATCCACGCGCAACGTGGCTTCAGGCGCGACAGCGCCGTTCAAGGTCAGCACCACCCGCGCCCCACTGTCCTGCACCATGAACTGCTGGCGCTCCAGAGGTGCGCTGACATCCAGCGGCACATACACCGCCGCGCACTTGAGCACCGCCAGTTGGCTGACCAGCAATTCGACCGAGCGCTCCAGCGCAATCGCCACGCAATCGCCCGGTTGCACACCCAGGCCGACCAGATGATGGGCCAGGCGATTGGCGCGACGGTTCAACTCGGCATAGCTCAGGCTTTGTGCATCGTGCACCACCGCCGTCGCATCCGGACAGGCCAACACTTGTGTCTCGAACAGGCCCTGGACGGTCGTGTCCTGTGGGTACTCACGTGTGGTGGCGTTGAACACCTCCAGCAACTGGTGACGCTCGACCGACGGCAGGATCGCCAGACTGTTCAACGACGTCTGCGGCGCCTCTTCCAGCGCTTGCACCAATTGCTCCAGGGCGATGTTCATGTAGCCACAGACCCGTTGCGCGCCGATCTGCGGCACGGCCAGGGCGGTGAGGCTGAAACCTTCGCCCAGGTCGTCCACCGACAAGGTCAGCGGGTAGTTGGTGCGTTCTTCATTGCTCAGGGCCTCGATGCCTTCCCAACCGGCCAGGGCGGTAGCCTGCCCATGCACGGCACTGTGCCGATAGTTGAGCAAGGCACTGAACAGCGGCATCGGTGCAACCACGCCGCTGCAGCGTTGGGCCAGGGCCAACGAGGCATGTTCGTGACCCAACAGGCCGGTCAGCCGCGCGTGGGTCTGTTTCACGCCGCCGCGCACGTCTTGTGCACCCAGGCTCACCCGCAACGGCAAGGTGTTGATGAACATGCCCAACGCACGGTCGGCCCCCTCGCCGCCCTGCATCCGCCCCATCAGCACCGTGCCGAACACCACGTCGTCCTTGCCCGATACACGTCCCAGCACTTGCGCCCAGGCCAGATGCACCAGGCTGGCGGCACTCACCCCAAGCTGACGGGCCTGGGTACGCAGCCGCAGGCTCAACGCCGCGTCTACAGGCTGCCTGGCCTCCTCGATATCCCGTCCGTCACCCTGCACATCTTGCAAGCCGAACGGCAATGTCGGTTCTTCCACGTCGCCTAACATCTCGGTGAAGAAGCCTTCGTGCGCTGATTCACCCTCCCCCAGCCGGACCTGTGCCACGTAGTTACGATAAGGCACCGCCGCGCTCAACGCGTCGACGTCGCCCAGCAAGCGCGCCTGCATCTCGTGCTGCACCACCTCCAGCGCCGTGTGATCGAGCGCCATATGGTGGAACAACAACACCGCCACCCAACGTTGATGAGCCGCATCCTCTGCAAAGACCAGGCGCATCATCGGTGCCTGGGTGATGTCGAGACGGTAATGCCGTGGGTCGAAGCGCTGCTGCAACTGGGTGAGGATGTCGCCCGCCGCACCGTCGAGGACAACTTCCTCAAGCGGCAGTTGCACTTGGCGCCATACCACTTGGACCGGCGCATCGAGACCTTCCCAGACCACCGCCGTGCGCAGGATGTCATGGCGGTCAATGACGTGTTGCAGTGCATCCACGAACGCCGTCAACCGGTCACGACTGTGCAGGGCAAAGGCAGCCTGCAACACATACGGATCACCCTGTTCAGCCGCCAGGTGGTGATAAAGAATGCCTTCCTGCAACGGCGCCAACGGGTAGATGTCCTGCACATTGGCCGCGCCGCCCGGCACCGTCGCCACCAGGCGATCGATCGTCTCCTGGCTCAGCTCGACCAACGGCAGCAGCTCTGGGGTGATGTGTTCGCAGTCCAGCGGAATCAGGTTCGCCGGAACCGTGATCTCCTTGCCGCTGCCCACCGCCGCCGCCAATGCCGCCAGGGTCGGCTGGCTGAACAGCACGCGCACGTCGGCACTCAGGCCGGCCTGGCGCATGCGCTCGATCAGCGTCACCGCCAGCAACGAGTGACCGCCCAATTCGAAGAAGTGGTCGTGCCGACCGATCTGCTCGACCTTGAGTACCTCGGCCCACAGTTGCGCCAGGGTTTGTTCCACTTCGCCTTGCGGGGCTTCGTATTCACGACTGGCGTAGGCCTCGGCGTCCGGCGCCGGCAGCGCACGGCGATCGAGCTTGCCGTTGGCGGTCAGCGGGAAGGACGGCAGCACCACGAAGGCGCTGGGCACCATGTAGTCGGCCAGCGATGCCGCCAGTTCGCTGCGCAGGTCATGCACCGACAAGGCGAAATCGTTTTCAGGGATGACATAGCCCACCAGACGCTTGGGACCGACGTCGTCCTGCCGCGCCAGCACCACGGCGTCTTGCACACCCACGCACTGACCCAGACGGGCTTCGATCTCGCCCAGCTCGATACGGAAGCCACGGATCTTCACCTGATCGTCGTTACGCCCCAGGTAATCCACCGTGCCGTCCGCGCGCCAGCGCGCCAGGTCGCCGGTGCGATAGAGCAACGCGGCCGGATCGGCGCTGAATGGGTCGGTGACGAATTTCTCGGCGGTCAGTTCGGGACGGTTCAGGTAACCCTTCGCCACGCCATCGCCACCGATGTACAACTCGCCCGCCACACCCACTGGCACCGGTTGCTGATTTGCATCCAGCACATAGACGCGGGTATTGCCAATCGGACGACCAATCGGGATACCGCCCTCACCCACGGCGGTGATTTCGTAGGTGGTGGTGAAGGTCGTGGCTTCGGTCGGACCATAACCGTTGAGCAGATGCTGCGGCGCGCCTTCTTTCAGCACGCGCCCGATCACCGCCGGATCCAGCACATCGCCACCGACAATCAGGTAGCGCAGTTGCTTGAACACCGGCATCAGCCCGGCGGCGTACTGATGGAACAGGCCGGCGGTCATCCACAGCACGCTGACCGACTGCTCGGTGAGCAGCGCGGCAAACCGTTCCTGGGTCAGCAACACGTCCTGCTCGACCACCACCACGCAACCGCCGTTGAGCAACGGCGCCCAGACATCGAGGGTGCTGGCGTCAAAGGCCGGGTTGGAGGCGAACGCCACGCGGTCCTGGGCGTTGAAGTCGGCGTAGCCGTTGTTGATCACTAGGCGATTGATTGCCCGATGTGGCACCAGCACGCCCTTCGGTGTACCGGTGGAACCGGAGGTGTACATGATGTAGGCGACCGATTCGGCGCTCTGGAGCAACGCCAGGTTATCGGACGACTCGTCCAACACGACGCTGTCCAGATCCACGCGCAACGTGGCTTCAGGCGCGACAGCGCCGTTCAAGGTCAGCACCACCCGCGCCCCACTGTCCTGCACCATGAACTGCTGGCGCTCCAGAGGTGCGCTGACATCCAGCGGCACATACACCGCCGCGCACTTGAGCACCGCCAGTTGGCTGACCAGCAGTTCGACCGAGCGCTCCAGCGCGATCGCCACGCAATCGCCCGGTTGCACACCCAGGCCGACCAGATGATGGGCCAGACGATTGGCCCGGTGGTTCAACTCGGCATAGCTCAGGCTTTGTGCATCGTGCACCACCGCCGTCGCCTCCGGACAAGCCAACACTTGCGCCTCGAACAGACCCTGGACGGTCTTGTCCTGCGGGTAAGCGCGCGCGGTGGCGTTGAAGCCCGCCAACACCTGCTCGCGCTCGTCCTGCGGCAGCACGTCCAGACGGTCCAGCGACAGCGCCGGACTGTCTTGCAGGGCCGAAGCCAGGCTTTGCAGCGCGGTCGCCATATAGGCACAGACCCGTTGCGCGCCCATGCCGGCCAGCGCCTGGACCGTCAGGGTGAAACCGTTACCCAGGTCATCCACCGACAGCATCAATGGATAGTGCGTGCGGGCTTCGCCGTCGAGGGTCTCGATGCCTTGCCAGGCCAGGCGGGTATCGTCGGCATCGACCTGTTCACTGGAGTTACGGTAGTTCAACAAGGCACTGAACAATGGCGCCGGCGCCGCCACGCCGCTGCAACGTTGGGCCAGGGCCAACGGGGCGTGTTCATGCCCCAGCAACGCGGTCAATTGCCGATGGACCGCCTTGAGCCCGACCTTGACACCCTGGTCGCCCAGGCTGACGCGAAGCGGCAAGGTGTTGATGAACATCCCCAAGGCGCGGTCGGCCCCCTCGCCGCCCTGCATCCGCCCCATCAACACCGTGCCGAACACCACGTCGTCCTTGCCCGATACACGTCCCAAGACCTGCGCCCAGGCCAGATGGCAAAGGCTCGCCGCCCCTACGCCCGCTTGCCGCGCCAGGCGACGCAGGCGAGCACTCAGCGCGTCGTCGAGCTGCCAGGTGGCTTCTTCAAGATCACCGCCATCGCTCGGCACCTGCCCCAGCCCGAAGGGCAACGTCGGTTCGTCCACATCGCCCAGCATCTGGCCGAAGAAGGCTTCATGCTCGTGCTGGCTCACGCCCAAACGAGACTGTGCCACATAGTTACGGTACGGTACGGCGGCGTCCACCGGGCCGTCCTGCCCGAGCAGGTACGCCTGCATCTCGCGTTGCACCACCTTGAGCGTCGCATGGTCGAGAGCGATGTGATGGAACAGCAGCGTCGCGACCCAGCGCTGGTTGGGCTTGTCTTGCGCGAACGCCATGCGCATCAGCGGCGCCTGGGTCATGTCCAGGCGATAGTGACGCGCATCGAAACGCTGATTCAGCTGTTGGACGATATCCCCGTCCCGCGGGTCCGGCACCAGCTCTTCCAGGCCCAGCCGTGCTTCACGCCAGACCACTTGCTGGGGCTCGTCCAGCCCCTCCCAGAGCATCGCGGTACGCAAGATGTCATGGCGATCCACTACCCGTTGCAAGGCCTGGACGAAGGCGTCGAGGCGCTCGCGGCTGGCGAACGCGAACCGGGTCTGAAGCACATACGGATCGCCCTGTTCGGCCGACAGATGATGGTAAAGAATGCCTTCCTGCAACGGTGCCAGCGGGTAGATGTCCTGCACGTTGCGCGCGCCACCCGGCACCTTGGACACGATACGGTCGATCGCGTCCTGGTCCAGGTCGGTCAGTACCAGCATGTCAGGGGTGATCCGCGCGCAGTCGGATGCAATCCGGTTGGCCGGCACCACGACTTCGCGGCCGCCACCCACCGCCGCTGCCAGCGTCGCCAGGGTTGGCTGGCCGAACAGCACGCGCACGTCGGCACTCAGACCGGCCTGGCGCATACGTTCGATCAGGCTCACGGCCAGCAGCGAATGACCGCCCAATTCAAAGAAGTGGTCATGCCGACCCACCTGCTCCAGCCCCAGCAGGTCTTGCCAGATCTGCGCGAGCGTGGTTTCGATCTCGCCTTGCGGGGCCTCGTAGCCACGGGAAATGACGGCGTCCTGATCCGGGGCTGGGAGAGCCTTGCGGTCGAGTTTGCCGTTGGGAGTCAGCGGCAAGGCGTCGAGGCTGACATAAGCCACCGGCACCATGTATTCCGGTAGCCGTGCTTGCAGATGGCTGCGCAGGGTTTCGATGTCCACCGCTGCTGATTGGGTGAAATAGGCGACCAGACGTTTGTCACCCGGCACGTCTTCCCGAGCCAGGACCACCGTTTCCTTGATTGCCTCGTGCTGGGCAAGCTTGGCTTCGATCTCGCCCAGTTCAATGCGGAAACCACGAATTTTTACCTGGTCATCGTTACGGCCCAGGTACTCGATGTTGCCATCTGGCAGGTAGC
The DNA here is from genome assembly GCF_025336485.1 of Pseudomonas citri. GTDB lineage: Bacteria > Pseudomonadota > Gammaproteobacteria > Pseudomonadales > Pseudomonadaceae > Aquipseudomonas > Aquipseudomonas citri. The sequence goes on from NZ_JAODAB010000007.1 coordinate 194,497, forward strand.
GGCCGAGGTCGCCGGTCTTGTACATCCGAGCATCTTGAACGCCGCTGAAGGGATCCTTGAGGAAGCGTTCGGCAGTCAGGTCATCGCGATTGAGGTAACCACGGGCAACACCCGCCCCACCGATGTAGATTTCCCCGGGAACACCCAGCGGCACCGGTTGCTGGTGTTCATCCAGCAAGTAGAACTGGGTGTTCGCCACTGGCTTACCGATGTGCGCCGCAAAACCCTCCTCGCGGGCCATCGACACCCAACTCGAATAGGTCGTGGTTTCCGAGGGACCATAGAGGTTGCACAAGCGCTTGACTGAGGTCTGTTCGAACAGCGCTTCCACCAGGCTGCGCTTGAGCGCTTCGCCGGCCACGTTGACCGTATCGACGCCCTCGCCCAAGCCACCGGACTCCAGCAGCGCCTTGAGCGCCGAAGGTACGGTGTTGATCAAGCTGATGTCGTGCTCGCCCTGTTGCAGTTCCAACACATTAGTGACCACTTCGATGCTGCCGCCGCAGGTCAGCGGCGCGAAGCATTCATAGACCGCCAGGTCGAAGTTCAGCGATGTCGAGAACAGGGTTTTCGACAGGGTTTGCGCATCGAACGAACAGTGCGCCCAGGTCAGGAAGTTCACCGTGTTGCGGTGTTCGATCATCACGCCTTTCGGCAGACCGGTAGAGCCGGAGGTGTAGATCACATAGGCCAGGTGCGCAGACGTCAGCCCCGGCACCTGCGGATTCGGCGCCGCTTCGTCCTGCCAGACGCCCTTGTCCAGATCGATCACCGGCACCGTCGTGTCGCCCAGCAGGCTGCGCGTGGCGGCCTGTACCAGGACGGCCGCCGGTGCGCTGTCTTCGAGCATGTAGGCAATGCGTTCGGCCGGATAACCCGGATCCAGCGGCACATAACCGCCGCCAGCCTTGAGGATCGCCAGCAAGCCCACCACCATGTCGAGGCCGCGCTCGACACAGATCGCCACCCGCGAATCCGGTCGCACACCCTGCTTGCACAGGTGGTGCGCCAGGCGGTTGGCGAGGCCATTGAGCTGGCGATAATTGAGTTGTTCCCGGCCATGACGCACCGCCACCGCATCCGGCGTGCGCTGCACCTGGGCCTCGAAGAGCCCGTGAATGGTTTGCTCCGCCGGGTATTGGGCAGCGCTGGCATTGAAGGTCACCAGCAGTTGCTCGCGCTCGGCCGCCGGCAGTACCGGCAAGCGATACAGAGCTGTCTGCGGCGCTTGTTCCAGGGCCGTCACCAGCCCCTCCAGCGCGGCATGCATGTAGGCGCAAACCCGCTGTGCACCGACTTGCGGCGTAACCAGCGCCGTCAGGTTGAAACCCTCGCCCAGGTCATCCACGTTCAAGGTCAGCGGGTAGTTGGTGCGCTCCTCGCCACCCAGTACCTGGATTCCCTTCCACGCCGACGACGCCTGGCTCGACGCCGTCGCATCGGTATGACGGTAGTTGAGCAAGGCACTGAACAATGGCATCGGTGCCGGCACACCGCTGCAACGTTGGGCCAGCGCCAGGGAGGCATGCTCATGACCGAGCAACGCCGTCAGCCGCGCATGGGTGGCCTTCACGCCCGCACGGGCAGCGGTTTGCCCCAGATTCACCCGCAACGGCAAGGTATTGATGAACATACCCAGCGCGCGGTCGGCCCCTTCGCCGCCCTGCATCCGGCCCATCAACACGGTGCCGAACACCACGTCCTCACGGCCCGAGACCCGACCCAGCACCTGCGCCCAGGCCAGGTGCACCAGGCTCGCCGCGCTAACGCCCAACTGACGGGCCTGCACCCGCAGTCGATGGGCCAGCGCGGCATCGACGCCTTGCTGCCGCTCTTCGACAGCGCTGCCGTCACCCTGAACATCCAACAGGCCGAACGGCAACGTCGGTTCATCCACATCGGCGAGCATTTCCCGGAAGAACGCTTCATGTTCCGGCTGGCTCACGCCCAAGCGGGCCTGGGCCACATAGTTGCGGTACGGCATCGCCGCGTCCAGGCGATCCGCCTGGCCCGACAGGTGAGCCTGCATTTCGTACTGCACCACTTCCAGCGCGGTATGGTCCAGGACCATATGATGGAACAGCAACATCGCCAGCCAGCGGTCGTGGGCGGCGTCGTGGGCATGGACCAGGCTCAGCATCGGTGCCTGGGTAATGTCCAGGCGATGGTGCCGGGAGTCGAAACGCTCATATAGCTGCGCCGCGACATCGCCTGCGGCCGGGTCCAACACGACCTCTTCCGGTGTCAACCGGGCTTCACGCCACACCACTTGCAGGGGTTGTTCAAGCCCCTCCCAAAGCATCGAAGTCCTCAAGATGTCATGGCGATCGACGACCTGTTGCAAAGCCTGGGCGAAATCCTCGAAGCGCCCACGGTTGTCGAAGGCAAACTGGGCCTGGAGCACATAGGGATCACCCTCTTCGGCCGACAGGTGATGGTAGAGAATGCCTTCCTGCAACGGCGCCAGCGGGTAGATGTCCTGCACATTGCGCGCGCCGCCCGGTATTTGCGCCACGATGCGATCGATGGCGTCCTGGGTCAGCGCGGCCAACGGCAGCATGGCCGGGGTGATGTGCTCGCAACCCGGGACAATCAGGTTGGCCGGGACGGTTATTTCATGACGGTTGCCAACGGCGCAGGCCAATGCCGCCAGGGTCGGCTGGCCGAACAGCACACGCACGTCGGCACCCAGGCCGGCCTGGCGCATGCGTTCGACCAGGCTCACGGCCAGCAGCGAATGGCCGCCCAGTTCAAAGAAGTGGTCATGCCGACCGACCTGTTCCAGGCCCAGCAGGTCTTGCCAGATCTGCGCCAGGGTCGTTTCGATCTCGCCTTGCGGGGCCTCATAGCCACGGGAAATGACGGCGTCCTGATCCGGCGCCGGCAACGCCTTGCGGTCGAGTTTGCCGTTGGGGGTCAGCGGCAAGGCGTCGAGGCTGACATAAGCCACCGGCACCATGTAGTCCGGCAGCCGTGCTTGCAGATGGCTGCGCAGGGTTTCGATGTCGACCGTGTGGTGTTCGGTGAAATACGCCACCAGGCGCTTGTCCCCCGGCACGTCTTCCCGGGCCTGCACCACGGCTTCTTTCACCGCCTCGTGCTGGGCAAGCTTGGCTTCGATCTCGCCCAGTTCGATACGGAAGCCACGGATCTTCACCTGGTCATCGTTACGGCCCAGGTATTCGATGTTGCCGTCCGGCAGGTAGCGACCCAGGTCGCCGGTCTTGTACATCCGCGCATTTGCGGCGCTGCTGAACGGATCGTCGAGGAAGCGTTCGGCGGTCAGGTCATCGCGATTCAGATAGCCCCGCGCGACACCCGCGCCGCCGATGTAGATCTCACCGGGAACACCCAGCGGCACCGGTTGCTTGTGTTCATCCAGCAAGTAGAACTGGGTGTTCGCCACTGGTTTGCCAATGTGCGCGGCAAACCCATCTTCACGAGCCATGGATACCCAGCTGGAATACGTCGTGGTCTCCGACGGGCCGTAAAGGTTGCACAAGCGCTTGACTGAAGTCTGTTCGAACAGCGCTTCCACCAGGCTACGCTTGAGGGCTTCGCCGGCCACGTTGACCGTATCGACACCCTCGCCCAAGCCACCGGATTCCAACAACGCCTTGAGCGCCGATGGTACGGTGTTGATCAAGGTGATGTCGTGCTCGCCTTGTTGCAGTTCCAGCACATTAGTGACCACGTCGATGCTGCCGCCGCAGGTCAGCGGTGCGAAGCATTCGTAAACCGCCAGGTCGAAGTTCAACGAGGTCGAGAACAGGGTTTTCGACAGGGTCGCCGCATCGAACGAACGGTGCGCCCAGGTCAGGAAGTTCACCGTGTTGCGGTGTTCGATCATCACGCCTTTTGGCAGACCGGTGGAACCGGAGGTGTAGATCACGTAGGCCAGATGGGACGAGGTCAGTTCAGGCACCTGCGGATTCTGGACGGATTTGTCCTGCCAGAGCCCACTGTCCAGATCAATCACCGGCATCGACGCACCGGCCAACAAACCAAGGGTCGCCGCCTGCGCCAGCACCACCGTCGGCGTGCTGTCTTCGAGCATGTAGGCAATGCGCTCGGCCGGGTAACCCGGATCCAGCGGCACATAACCGCCGCCCGCCTTGAGGATCGCCAGCAAGCCCACGACCATGTCGAGGCCGCGCTCGACACAGATTGCCACCCGCGCATCCGGTTGTACGCCCTGTCCACGCAGGTAATGCGCCAGGCGGTTGGCTCGTTCGTTCAGTTCGCGATAACCCATACGCTGCGCGCCATGGATCACTGCCACGGCGTCTGGCGTACGCTGCACCTGCTCCTCGAACAACCCATGAATCGTCTGCTGCTGCGGATATTCGGCTTCACTGGCATTGAACGCCACCAACAGTTGCTCACGCTCCACCGCCGGCAGGATCGACAAACCGGACAGCGCCGATTCAGGCGCACGCTCCAACGCAACGGCCAGGCTCGCCAGTGCCGCTTCCATGTAGGCAGCAACCCGTTGCGCACCGACTCCGCAGGCAGCTTGAACGGTCAGGCTGAAACCGTCGCCCAGGTCGTCCACCGACAACGCCAATGGATAGTTGGTGCGCTCCTCGCTGCCCAGTTTCTCGATACCTGGCCAGGTCGAAGATGTTTGCTCGACAGGCTCCGCCAGTGAGTGACGGTAATTGAGCAAGGCGCTGAACAAAGGCGTGGGTGCGACCACACCGCTGCAACGCTGGGCCAACGCCAGGGAGGCGTGCTCGTGGCCCAACAATCCGCTCAGCCGCGCATGAGTCGCCAGCACGCCCGCCTTGACACCTAGCCTCCCCACGCTGACGCGCAGCGGCAAGGTATTGATGAACATGCCCAACGCGCGGTCGGCCCCTTCGCCGCCCTGCATCCGCCCCATCAACACCGTGCCGAACACCACGTCATCGCGGCTCGAAACACGCCCCAGCACCAGCGCCCACGCCAGGTGATGCAAGGCCGCCGCACTGACGCCCAACTGGCGGGCCTGGGTGCGCAGACGGCGACTCAGGCCGGGGTTGATCACTTGCGTGGCTTGCTCGATGCGGCTGCCATCGCCGCGTACGTCCTGCAAGCCGAACGGCAGCGTCGGCTCGTCCACCTCGCCGAGCATGTCGTGGAAGAACGCTTCGTGTTCTGCACGACTGACCCCCAGGCGCGCCTGGGCCACGTAGTTGCGGTACGGCACCGCCTCGCCCAGCTGATCCGTTTGCCCTTGCAGATGGGCCTGCATCTCGTGCCGCACCACTTCCAGCGCCGTATGGTCGAGCGCCATGTGATGGAACAACAGGGTCGCGACCCAACGCCCATTGACGGCATCGTGCGCAAAGCGGATGCACATCAACGGCGCCTGGCGGATATCCAGGCGGTGGTGCCGGGCATCGAAGCGGGCCTTCAGTTGGTCGACGACGTCACCGTCCCCGGCGCACAGAAGTACTTCTTCCACGCCCAGCAACGCCTTGCGCCAGACCACCTGCACCGGCTCGTCCAGCCCTTCCCAGGCCATCGACGTGCGCAAGATGTCATGGCGGTCGATCACGCCCTGCAGCGCGTGGGTGAACTCGGTGAGGCGTTCGCGGCTGTCGAAGGCAAACTGGGCCTGTAGCACATAAGGATCACCCTGTTCGGCCGACAGGTGATGGTAGAGAATGCCTTCCTGCAACGGCGCCAGCGGGTAGATGTCCTGCACATTGAGCGCGCCGCCCGGTATTTGCGCCACGATGCGATCGATGGCGTCCTGGGTCAGCGTGGCCAGCGGCAGCATGGCCGGGGTGATGTATTCGCAACCCGGGGCGATCAGGTTGGACGGGACCCTTACCGAATGAACGCTGTCGTTGTCGACGGCAGCGGCCAGAGCCGCCAGGGTCGGCTGGCCGAACAGCACGCGCACGTCGGCACTCAGCCCGGCCTGGCGCATGCGTTCGATCAGGCTCACGGCCAGCAGGGAATGACCGCCCAGTTCGAAGAAATGGTCATGGCGACCGACCTGTTCCAGACCCAGCAGGTCTTGCCAGATCTGCGCCAGGGTCGTTTCGACCTCGCCTTGCGGGGCCTCGTAGCCACGGGAGATGACCGCAGCCTGATCCGGGGCCGGCAGCGCCTTGCGGTCGAGTTTACCGTTGGGAGTCAGCGGCAAGGCGTCGAGGCTGACATAAGCCACCGGCACCATGTATTCCGGCAGCCGTGCTTGCAGATGTGCGCGCAGGGTTTCGATGTCCACCGCTGCTGATTGGGTGAAATAGGCGACCAGACGTTTGTCGCCCGGCACGTCCTCGCGGGCCAGGACCACGGCTTCCTTCACCGCCTCGTGCTGGGCAAGCTTGGCTTCGATCTCCCCCAGTTCGATGCGGAAACCGCGGATCTTCACCTGGTCGTCGTTACGGCCCAGGTATTCGATGTTGCCGTCCGCCAGGTAGCGGCCCAGGTCGCCGGTCTTGTACATCCGGGCGTTTGGCGTACTGCTGAACGGATCGCCCAGGAAACGTTCAGTGGTGAGGTCATCGCGATTCAGATAGCCGCGCGCGACACCCGCGCCGCCGATGTAGATTTCACCCGGAACGCCCAGCGGCACCGGTTGTTTGTGCTCATCCAGCAAGTAGAACTGGGTGTTTGCGACAGGCTTACCGATATGCGCCGCAAACCCGTCTTCGCGGGCCATGGATACCCAACTCGAATAGGTCGTGGTTTCCGAAGGGCCGTAAAGGTTGCACAACCGCTTGACCTGGGTTTGCTCGAACAAGCTTTCCACCAGACTGCGCTTGAGCGCTTCACCGGCCACGTTGACCGTATCGACGCCCTCACTCAACCCACCGGATTCCAGCAACGCCTTGAGCGCCGACGGCACGGTGTTGATCAAGCTGATGTCGTGCTCGCCCTGTTGCAGTTCCAGCACATTGGTGACCACTTCGATGCTGCCGCCGCAGGTCAGCGGCGCGAAGCACTCGTAAACTGCCAGGTCGAAGTTCAGCGAGGTCGAGAACAGGGTTTTCGACAGGGTCGCCGCATCGAACGAACGGTGCGCCCAGGCCAGGAAGTTCACCGTGTTGCGGTGTTCGATCATCACGCCTTTCGGCAAACCGGTGGAACCGGAGGTGTAGATCACATAGGCCAGATGGGACGAGGTCAGTTCAGGCACCTGCGGATTCAGGACGGATTTGTCCTGCCAGAGCCCACTGTCCAGATCGATGACCGGCATCGACGTCCCGGCCAGCAAACCAAGGGTCGCCGCCTGCGCCAGCACCACCGCCGGCGTGCTGTCTTCAAGCATGTAGGCAATGCGTTCGGCCGGATAACCCGGGTCCAGTGGCACATAACCGCCGCCAGCTTTGAGGATCGCCAGCAAGCCCACCACCATGTCGAGGCCGCGCTCGACGCAGATCGCTACCCGAGAATCCGGTTGTACGCCCTGCTCGCGCAGGTAATGCGCCAGGCGGTTGGCTCGTTCGTTCAGTTCGCGATAGCTCAGGCGTTGTTCACCGTGCACCACCGCCACAACGTCTGGCGTGCGCGCCACTTGCGCCTCGAACAACCCATGAATTGTCTCTTGCTGCGGGTAGTTGGCCTGGGTCGCGTTGAAATCACGCAGCAGTTGCCAGCGTTCGTATTCACAGAGGATTTCCAGCTCGTTGACGGACGAATCCGGCGCGAACTCCAGGGCATCCACCAGGCTCGCCAAAGCCGTCTGCATATACGCACCGACCTGCCGGGCATCGACCGCACCCGCCGTCTGGACGCTCAACAGGAACCCTTCGCCCTGGTCATCCACCGACAGCATGCAGGGGTAGTTGGTGCGCTCCATGACCTCCAACACCTGCGCCCCCGCCCAACGGTCGACGCTGTCGCCCTCCTGGAGCGGGCTGTGGCGATAGTTGAGCAATGCGCTGAACAGCGGCAACGAGGCCGGCACACCGCTGCAACGCTGGGCCAGTGCCAGTGAAGCGTGCTCGTGACCCAGCAACGCCGTCAGCCGGGCGTGGGTCGCCTTGACCCCGCTGCGCACATCCTGCCCACCCACATCCACCCGCAGCGGCAAGGTATTGATGAACATGCCCAGGGCACGGTCCGCGCCCTCGCCGCTCTGCATACGGCCCAGCAACACCGTACCGAAGACCACGTCCTCACGTCCGGACAAACGCCCCAACACCCGTGCCCACGCCAGGTGATGCAAGGCCGCGGCACTCACGCCCAACTGCCGCGCCTGCCACCGCAGCCGCCGGCACAGCTGTGCATCGAGGTGCAGCTTGACCTCCTCGATCCCCCGGCCATCGCCCTGCACTTCCCGCAGGCCGAACGGCAGCGTGGGTTCCTCGACATCGCCCAGCATGTCGCGGAAGAAACGCTCATGTTGCGCGTGGCTCATCCCCAACAGGCTCTGGGCCACGTAATTGCGATAAGGCATGGCGGTGCCCAGGCGTTCGTCTTCACCGTCCAGGAACGCCAGCATCTCGTCGTGCATCACATCCAGCGCCGTATGGTCCAGGGCGATGTGATGGAACAACAGGACCGCGACCCAGCGCTGATGAAGGCTGTCCCAGGCACACGCCAGGCGCATCAACGGCGCCTTGCCAAGGTCCAGGCGAGCGTGTCGAGGGTCGAACAGCCCTTGCAACTGCATGGCGATATCGCCCTCGGCCGGATCCAGCGCCTGTTCTTCCAGGAGCAGCCCGACACGGCGCAGGACCACCTGCAACGGCACGTCGAAGCCTTCCCACAAGATGGCCGTGCGCAGGATATCGTGCCGTTCGATGACAGCCTGCAAGGCCGCCACGAACCCTTCGAGTCGAGCGCGGCTGTCCAGGGCGAAGGTGGCTTGCAGCAAGTAGGGATCGCCCGCTTGCGCGGCGATATGGTGATAGAGGATCCCTTCTTGCAGCGGTGCCAGGGGGTAGATGTCCTGCACATTGCCCACGCCACCCGGTACGGCGGCCACGACGCGGTCGATGGTTTCCTGGTCCAGTGTGACCAGCGGCAGCATGGCCGGGGTGATGCGCTCGCAGCCGTCGACAATCCCATTGGCCGGCACCACCACGTCGGTGCGGCTGCCCACTGCGGCGGCCAGGGCGGCCAGGGTCGGTTGCCCGAACAGCACTCGCACGTCGGCGCTCAGGCCAGCCTGGCGCATGCGCTCGATCAGCTTGACCGCCAGCAGCGAATGCCCGCCCAGTTCGAAAAAGTGATCATGTCGCCCCACTTGCTCTAGGCCGAGGACGTCAGCCCACAACCGGGCCAGCGTAGTTTCCAGTTCACCCAGGGGCGCCTCATAGGCGCGGCTGGCAAAGGCATCCACCTCGGGCGCGGGCAGTGCCCGACGGTCGAGCTTGCCGTTGGGCGACAGCGGCAGTTTTTCCAGCCGCACGTAGGCGGCGGGCACCATGTAGTCCGGCACCAGTGCTTGCAGATGGGCGCGCAGTGCATCGGCGTCCGGTGCCGCGTCCCCTCCCTGGACAGTGAAATACGCCACCAGGCGCTTGTCGCCAGGCTGGTCTTCACGGGCTTGGCGGGCGACGACGGCCGCTTCTCTAACCCCGGCATGCTGGCAAAGCCTGGCTTCGATCTCACCCAGCTCGACCCGGAACCCACGAATCTTGATCTGGTCGTCGTTGCGCCCCAGGTATTCGATGCTGCCATCGGGCAGGTGTCGTCCCAAATCCCCGGTCTTGTACAAGCGCGCCTGTGCATCCGCCGCGAACGGATCGCGGATAAAACGCTCGGCGGTCAATTCGTCGCGGTTCAGGTAGCCACGGGCGACGCAGACGCCACCGATGTAGATCTCGCCGGCCACGCCACGCGGAACCGGTTGCAGGTGCTCGTCCAGCAGGTAGATCCGCGTATTCGCCACCGGTTGGCCGATGGCCGGCAGAGTCGGCCACGACGCCACATCGTCCGGCAGGGTCAATGCCGTGGTGACATGGGACTCGGTCGGTCCATAGTGGTTGTGCAGACGGCAGCCGTCCAGGCGCTCGAAGAACCCGCGGATCTGTGGCGTGATGCGCAGTTGCTCGCCGGCGGTGATGACGTCTCGCAGCGCACAAGCCAATGGTTCGCCTTCACCGTCACCCATCACCGCCTCGGCCAACGCCTGCAAGGCAATGCAAGGCAGGTAGAGGCGCTCGATACGTTGTTCGCGGATGTGCTGGAACAGGTGATGGAAATTCAAGCGCAGATCGGCGTGGATCAGCGACAACTCGCCGCCGGCACACAAGGTGCTGAAGATTTCCTGGAACGCCACGTCGAAGCCAAGGGCCGCGAACTGCAATGTACGCACAGCGTCCCGTGCCAGCGGCGCCGCCTGGGCGATTTGCCATTGCATCAGGTTGACCAGGGCGCGATGCGCCATGGCCACGCCCTTGGGCTGCCCGGTGGAGCCCGAGGTATAGATGACATAGGCGAGGTTGTCGGGACTCACGCCGCGCACGTCCGGGTTGGCCTGCGACTGATCGCTGATACCGGCGCCAGTGCGCTCGCCGGCATCCAGCAGCAGCGCCGGCACGTTCAACTGGGGGAAACGTTCCAACAGGCCGCGCTGGGTCAACAGTACCTTGGGCGCGCTGTCCTTGAGCATGTAGTCCAGGCGCTCGCTCGGATACGCTGGGTCCAGCGGCACGTAGGCAGCACCCGCCTTGAGGATACCCACGAGCCCGGCCACCATTTCCGGACCACGATCCACGCAGATCGCCACGCGGTCATCCGCAACGATGCCCTGCTCGATCAGGCGATGGGCAATCTGGTTGGCCAGGCGGTTCAGTTCGGCGTAGCTCAGGCGCTGGTCCTGGTAGGTCAACGCAACGGCTTCGGGCCGTGCCTGGGCGTGGGCTTCGAACAATTGATGGATCAACAAGCCTGCCGGGTAAGCCGTGTCGAAGGCGTTGAAGTCGTCAAGCAGTTGTCGACGTTCGCTGGCAGGCAGGACGTTCAAGCGCTGCAACGGCATGTCGACATCGTGATCGAGGGCATCGACCAGCGCTTCGAGCACGCTCTGCATGTAGCCGCACACCCGTTGCGCGCCGATGCCGGCCACCGCCTGGACCGTCAACCCGAAGCAATCCCCCAGGTCGTCCACCGACAACGACAGCGGATAGTTGGTGCGCTCTTCACCACCGAGGATCTGCGCCCCGGCCCAAGTGCGTGCCTGACCGGCATCCTTGGGCGCCTGCGCGGCGACGGCGGTCTGGCGGTAATTCATCAGCGCACTGAACAACGGTGCCGGCGCCGCCACGCCACTGCAACGCTGCGCCAGGGACAACGGCGCATGCTCATGCCCGAGCAGCGCGGCCAATCGCCCGTGAGTCGCTTTCAGCGCAGCAAGGACTCCCTGGTTACCGGCTTCGACGCGCAAGGGCAGCGTGTTGACGAACATGCCCAGGGCATGGCCGCCGTCCTGCCCGCTGTGCAGGCGCCCCATCAGCACAGTGCCGAAGACCACGTCCTGACGGCCGGACAAACGTCCTACCACCTGGCCCCAGGCCAAGTGGTGCAGGCTCGCCGTGCTCACCCCCAGGCGTCGGGCCTGGGCGCGCAAACGCTGGGCCAGTGGCGCGGCCAGCGGCAACGCGGCTTCCTCGATCCCGGTGCCGTCGCCCTGCACATCCTGCAGGCCAAACGGCAACGTCGGCTCGTCCACGTCCCCCAGCATCTCGCTGAAAAAGGCCTCATGTTGCCCGGCGTGGCTGCCCAGGCGGACCTGCGCGACATAGTTGCGGTAAGGCACCGACGGCGGCAACGCAGCCGACTGCCCTTGCTGGTGCGCCTCGATTTCCTTGCCCAGCATGCCAAGCGAAGTGGCGTCGTCGATCAGGTGATGGAACAGCAGCACCGCGACCCAGCTACCGTCAGCAGTGTCTTCGGCGAAGTGGATGCGCATCATCGGCGCCTGGCGCAGATCGATGCGGGTCTGGCGCGGATCGAAGCGCCCCTGCAACTGCCCGGCGACATCGCCCCCGGCCGTGTCCAGGACCAGTTCCTCGACCGCCAGCCGGGCTTCGCGCCAGACCACCTGGACCGGCTCGCCCAAGCCCTCCCACACCGCCGACGTGCGCAGGATGTCATGCCGGGCGATCACCGCCTGCAAAGCCTGCACGAACGCCTCCAGCTGCGGACGACTGCCGAAGCGCAACAGCGCTTGCAACAGGTATGGATCGCCCTGGGTGGTCGCGAGATGGTGATATAGGATGCCTTCCTGCAACGGCACCAGGCCGTAGATATCCTGCACGTTACCCACGCCCCCCGGAACGACGGCGACAATGCGCTCGATCTCCTCCTGGGTCAGCACCGCCAGGGGCAGCATGTCGGGGGTGATGCGCTCGGCGTGGAGAGGAATCCGGTTGGGCGGTACCGCTGTGGCACCGTCGGTGTCGGTAGCGGCCGCCAATGTCGCCAGCGTCGGCTGGCCGAACAGCACCCCCACGTCGACATTCAGGCCGACCTGGCGCATGCGCTCGATCAGCTTGACCGCCAACAAGGAATGACCGCCCAGCTCGAAGAAGCGATCCTGCCGGCCGATCTGCTCGACGCCGAGCAACTCGGCCCATAATCCGGCCAGGATAGTTTCCACTCCAGCCAGCGGGGCTTCGTAAGTATGCCGGGCAAAAGCCTGGGAATCGGGCGCCGGCAACGCCTTGCGGTCGAGTTTGCCGTTGGTGGTCAACGGGAACGCGTCCAGGACCACGAAGGCACTGGGCACCATGTATTCGGCCAGCGAACCCAGCAGATGGCCACGCAACTCGGCGGCGACCATTTCGGCGCCCTCTTCGCCAATCACGTAGGCCACCAGGCGCTTGTCTCCCGGTTCGTCTTCGCGAGGGATCACCACGGCGTCGCGCACCTGCGGGCAAGCCGCCAGTTTCGCCTCGATTTCACCCAGTTCGATACGGAAACCGCGAATCTTCACCTGTTCGTCATTTCGTCCCAGGTATTCGAGTTCGCCGTTGTGCAACCAGCGGCCAAGGTCGCCAGTGCGATACAGGCGCGCGCCCGGCGTGTCATCGAAGGGGTCGGCCAGGAAACGCGTGTCGTTAAGCTGCGGCCGGTTCAGGTAACCACGGGCCACGCCGGCGCCGCCGACATACAACTCGCCTTCCACCCCTGCCGGCACTGGTTGGCCGTATTTGTCCAGCAGGTACAGGCGCAGGTCCGGGATGCGCTTGCCGATGGGGCTGACCCCGACTCGTCGGGCATCCGCCGCGGACAATGCACGGTAGGTCACGTGCACGGTGGTTTCGGTGATGCCGTACATGTTCACCAGTTGCGTCCGGGCATTGAGCTCACGGGCGTACCACGGCTTGAGGATGCTGGTGTCCAGGGCTTCGCCGCCGAAGATCACCTGGCGCAGGCTGTGGCCCAGGTCGCTTTCGCCCTGGGCGGCAATCAACTGACGGAAAGCGCTGGGTGTCTGGTTGAGGACGGTCACCCCGGCCTCGCACAGCAGCGCGTAGCAGTCCTGCGGTGAGCGGCTGACCAGTTGTGGCACCACCAGCAGGCGGCCGCCATGAATCAACGCGCCCCAGATTTCCCAGACCGAGAAATCGAAGGCGAAGGAATGGAACAGCGCCCACACATCCTGCGGGCCGAAGTCGAACCAGGCCTGGGTGGCGGAGAACAGCCGCGCGACGTTGCGATGCTCCACCATCACGCCCTTGGGCAACCCGGTGGAGCCCGAGGTGTAGATCACGTAGGCCAAATGGTGCGGGGCCAGCGTACCGATGCCGGGGTTATGCCGCGGCTGTGTGTCGATGCCCGCTTCTGCGGGCTGGTCGAGCGCCAATACGGGCATGCCCGACGCCGGCAGCCGCGCTTGCAATGTCGATTGCGTGAGCAACGCCACGGGCGCGCTGTCCTCGAGCATGAATGCCAGGCGCTCCTGGGGATAGGCCGGGTCCAACGGCACGTAGCCGGCCCCGGACTTCAGGATGCCCAGCAGGCCGACGATCATGTCCAGGCCGCGCTCGACGCAGATCGCCACCCGATCATCCGGGAACACCCCCAAGGCCAGCAGGCGGTGGGCGACCTGATTCGCCCGGGCGTTGAGCTCGCCATAGGTCAGCGTCTGGTCTTCATACACCACCGCCACCGCGCCAGGCTGTTTGCTTGCCTGCGCTTCGAACAGACCCGGGAGGGTACGCTCCTGCTCATACACCTGGGCGTCGCTCGCGCTCCAGGCCTGGAGCTGGCGCGCTTCGGCCGGCGTCGGCAGGGTAAAACGCCGGACCGGCAACGAGTCATCGCGCAAGCCTTGCTCCAGCACATGCATGAAGCGATCGACCATCGCTTCGATTTCACCGGCCTGGAAATAGGCCTGGTTGTAGATCCAGTGCAGCCAGGCGTTGTCGTCGTTCGGATTGCTGCGCAGGTGGATGGCCAGCGGCATCTGTTCCTGGCCATTGGTGCACTTCACCGAATGGGCTGGGGCCTGTGCGAACCGGTACCGGTGGTCTTCCTGCTCGTAGGAAAACGACACGTCGAACAATTGTGCGCGGTTGTCGCGACGCAACCCCAGCGCCCCATTGATCTCGCTCAGGGGAAACCGTTGGTTGCGATAGTCCTGCTTGAGCGCGCGCGCCACCGCGCGGATCAACTCACCGAAAGACAGGTCATCGGCGAATTTCAAGCGCACGGCGCTGACCTGGGTGAACAAGCCAACGGTTTTCTTGAAGGCGGCGCTGGGGCGATTCAGGATCGGCAGGCCAACCACCAATTCTTCCCGCTGACCGCTACGCACGAAAAAGACATACACGGCCGCGAGCAGCACCGCGAAACGCGAGGCTTGATGCGCCTGCGCCAGCACGTCGATCCGCTCGTTCAATGCATGGGCGAAGGGCCACACGGCATGGGCACTGGGCGACAGTGCGTCGGCATGCTGGTCACGGTAGCGGGCGGTGAACAGGGGATCGGGAACGTCCTGGTACTTCTCCAGCCAATACGCTTCATCGATCTTGAAGCGAGGGGATTCACGATAACGGGCATCCTCCTGGATGAACTCGGCATAGGACGGTGCCGACACATCAGGCACCTGGTCATTTTCCAGGGCGTTGTAGAGCTCCGCGAGCGAATCCAGCATCAGGTTGATGCCCCACCCATCCATGATGATGTGGTGCAGGTGGACGACAAAATGGAACGACTGCTCGTTGAGTTTGACCAGGAAGAAGCGGAACAACGGGCTCTTGTCCAGCTCGAAGGCAACCGTCATCCCTTGCTGCATCCACGCCTGTGCCGAAACCTCCGGGTCGGGACGGTCGGAAAAATCGAGCACGGGAACCTGCACCGCCAGGCTGTCGACGAAGGTCTGCACGGGCACGCCGTCAGCCCCTCCTTCATGGTGCAGCAACGTGCGCAGGGCATCGTGCTTCTGGATCAGCAAGTCGATTGCCCGCTGGAAACGCACGGGATCGACCGCTCCCTTGATGTGCAGGTAGCCGACCATGTTGTACAGCGGCGAATCCCCTTTGCTCATCTGGTCCAGCCAGATGTCCCGCTGGGAGGCGGTCAGCGGATAGGTGGCCGACAGTTGCAGGGACTGATTCATACCTGCCCCTCCGATACCCGTACACCCACCCACGCCAGACCGGCGCCAGCCGTCCGGCTCGCGCCTGCATGACAGCGGTGGCTCGGCAGACCTGTTGCGACGACGTCATCCACACGTGCAAAGAAAAATGTCATAGGTTCCTTCTCAGAGATTCGTCAGTGCTGCCCGGGACAAACACAACAGGCACGCCTGGAGTTGATGCGGTCCGCGCAAACTGCCAGCGCCGGACGGTGTCGGGTGAATCAGCGGATTGCTCCGCCATGGCATCGCCATCCCACGCAGGACTCGTCCCCGTCGGTTGTGCTGGATGCCAGGCGTTGTTCAGAAAAGTGTTCAGGTATCGTCACAACAACATCGCAAGCCGGATGCAATCGTCGACATGGGCATCAGGCTCGCTTGTCGCGCAGGGTGCAGTTGACATCGGAAACGATGTGCCCGTCGGCCAACTTGATGATGCGGTCGGCCAGTTGGAAGTACTGGTCATCATGGGTAATGATCAGCACGGTCTTGCCGCGACGCTTGAGGTCGGGCAGCAGCTCCTCGTAGAAGAATTTCTTGAACGGTGGGTCCTGGTCGGCAGCCCATTCGTCGAGCACGTAGACCGGCCGGTCCTCCATGTAGGCACACACCAGCGCCAGTCGCTTCTGCTGGCCGTAGGACAGGGCCTTGGTGGTCGAATAGCCGAGCCCTTCGATCTTGATCTTGTCGGACAGCCCGAGGGTTTCCAGGTACTTGCTCGCCAGCGCCGGGTTGCCGTCCTCTTCATCGGGACCGATGAGGCGGTTGAACAGCTGGAAGTCCGAGAACACCGCGGAAAACAGATCGCGATAATCGCTGCGGCTTTCATCGGTGATGGCGACCCCATCGAGCAGCACTTCGCCGTCCTGCGGGATGTAGAGACCGCACAGTACCTTGGCCAGGGTGCTTTTGCCGCAACCGTTGCCACCGACGATGTAGATCAGCTCACCCGATTGCACCGTCAGGTCGATTGGCCCGAGGGAGAAACCGGTAGCGGCATGCAGGTCCTGGTAATGCATCCGTACACCTTTCAATTCGATGCTGTTCCAGGTCCTCTTGTGCTCGAGCAGATGCACTTTCGGCGCTTCGATCGCAGCGGGTTCGGGGTGCGGATCGTTGATCGCAAAGCCGAATTCCGCGAGGCGGGTGCAAGCAACCCGGCCTGCCGCCAGCACCGGCATCGCCCCCACCAACAGCGAAAGCGGTCCCATGATATAGAGCACAGCCAGCACACTGGCGGTCATCACCTTGGGTTCGACGGCACTGACCAGCGGCGCGGCGAACAGCAGGCAACCGATCAGCAACGACAAGGTAAACTGACCGACGTTGTCGGCCGCGGTGTACCACAGGCGCTCGACGAAGTTGTAGCGCGCCACCCGGGTCGATGACGCCTCGATGGCGGAACGTCCGAACCAGCGACGACGGATACCGTTGAGCTTCAACTCCTTGAGACCGAACACCAGGGCGTGGGTGTATTCGTTGAACGCGGTGTACTCATCCCGTACCCGACGGGTGGACCTTACGCCGCTGGCGAAGAAGAACAGGTACAAGACCACTCCCAGGACCATCAGCGACACGGTCAAGGCCAGAACCACCCACGACAGGTAAGCCAGGTAGGCGATACCGAACAAGAAGACGGTCATCTCCACCAGCACCGTGGGCATGACGATCAGCGTGGTGTTCAGTTGCGGGATGTCGTTGGTCAGCATGGTCAGCACGTTGGGCGGACCGCGTCGGTCCACCTCTTCCAGCGGCGTGGCGAGGATCTTGCGACACAGCGCGATGCGCAACCGGGTCATGATCCGCATGCTGGCGTAGGCCGGGAACAGCGCCGCGCCGTTGCGCAGGATCAGCGCCGTGGCACTGAGCCCGACAAACCAGAACAAGGCCTGCATATGATCGCCATCACCATGGATAGCCTGGTTGATCACGCTCACCACCGCAATGGATGCGACCCCGCTGATGACACCACAAATCAAGGTGAAAAAAGTCAACCAGGGATGGTTGCGCCACAGCAGGCGCATGACCGAACCCGGCTTGGGCTTCTTCTCTTTCTGGTCTTTCATGGGTAGCTATCCTCGAATGGATTCGCGATTTGGCTTATGCCGGCTGCCAGACGTCACCCCTGGCGGTCATCTCGCCCATGGCGACGACGATCAGGCGCGGCTCCTCGTAGGGATCCCGTGCGTGGGCCGCCAACATGTTGTCGAGCATCACCACGTCGCCCTTGCGCCAGGCGAACCTGACCGCACAGGCCTCGTAGGCTTCGCCGAGCAGCGCCATGACGTCATCCTCGATCGGCGTGCCGTCGCCATAACTGACCATGCGCGGCAAACGATCGGCGCCGAACATGTCGAGCAGGTCTTCGCGCATTTCTTCGCCGAGGCAGAACGGGTGGTGCAGTTGCACCTGGTTGAAGAAGGCGCGCTCACCGGTCAGCGGATGCCGGATCACTGCCGGGCAGAGGGTGCGCACTTGCAGGGTGTCGTCGTCCAGCCATTCGAAATCGGTACCCTGTTCCCGGCATCGCCGCTCGACGACCGCGCGGTCGGTGGTGCCGAAGAACGACTCCCAACCCGGCTCGACGCCCGCCGTGAAGGTGCGGCTGTACATCAGCCCTTTTTCTTCGAATCGCTCCACCACGTTGGAGGGCAGGCGTTGCAACACCTGACGGATGTCCGCCAGCGGTGTAGCGCCACCGACCCGCGACGGCTGTTCGCAGTAAAACCACTGCTTGCGCGGCCAGCTTTCCAGGTGCGAACTCTCGTTGTGGTACAGGATCATTTCCCGTTCGGGATAAGGGGTGGAGCGATAGACGTTGCGCCCTCCCTCCTTCTTCGGCAGGTCTCCATAACTGCCATGCAGGCCCGGTGACAAGGCCTCGGCGAACGCTTCGAAGGCCGGCACCGAGGCCAGGTCGAAACCGCGAAACAACACCGCGCCGTGACGGCATAGCAACGCCTCGATCGCCTCGCGATGGATGCCGGCCCAGTGCGCGGGATCGAGGCCGGACTCGATCGGCTCGATCATCACCGGCAGGCTCAACCCCTCGGCCAGCAACGACAGCCTGACCGATGCATCGCCGTCATGACCGGGCCAGACAAGCGAATCCGCCAGGGTGTCATCGGTCATGACAGGCGAAGCGTTAGTTTGCAGACTCATGAAGTGCTCCTGTACCCCAGGTCCTCGGACCCGATGTTCATACGGGGCAAGACCAATGCGCCCCACTGTCGGGCAAGGATAAAAACACTGTTGCGAGGGGATGTCTGGCACCGCAAACAGGGACAGAGCCCACAGCTGCCTTTGCGCAGAGAGGTTGCCCGCCGTTTTGTCCCCATTTCCCGCGACAGACGCCGGCACGGACTCGGTGCTGAAATGCGCCAGCTGCGAATCGCACAGGTACCGCAAACTATCCCGTGGGCCGCAGTCACGTCTCGAGTGCAACGGTTTTCGCGTACGCGCAAAAGCGCTGCGCCTGGCAATTAACAGGAGCGTTAGTCATGCCGATCAAGAACCCTGGCGGATCGATCAATCCCACGCCAGCCCCTCTCAAGCCCGGTGCATTGCTGCATGAATTATTCATCGCCCGGGCCCGGGAATTTCCCGAGCGAACCGCCGTTTCCGACGCCACCCGCTCACTGAGCTATGCGCAGCTGGACGCAGCCTCCTCGCAGTTGGCGGCCCGTCTTCGCCAGGAGGGCGTCAAGGACGGCATGCTGGTGGGGATGTACCTGCCCCGCGGCGTCGACCTGGTGATCAGCCTGCTGGGCATCCTCAAGGCCGGTGGCGCCTATGTCCCGGTCGATCCGCAATACCCCGGCAAGCGCGTCGAGCACATCGTGCGCGACAGCGGCCTGAGCCTGATGATCGGCGAACGCGGCGATCTGCCGCCAAGCGCGTCCGTGCGCGTACTGCCCCTGGCCGAGCTGCTGTCCGGCCCGGCGCTGGAACCGCTCACCGACCGTCGCAACCCCGACGACGCAGTGGCTTATGTCATTTACACCTCCGGCTCCACTGGCGAGCCCAAGGGCGTGCTGGTCGCGCACGCAAACGTCAGCCGCCTGCTGGACAGCACCCAGCGTTCGTATGGCTTCAACGAGAACGACGTCTGGTCGATGTTCCATTCCATCGGTTTCGACTTCTCGGTCTGGGAAATCTGGGGCGCCCTGGCCCACGGTGGTCACGTTGCCGTGGTCCCTTACGATGTGTCGCGCTCACCCGGCGCCATGCGCCAATGGCTCGCCGACCAGGGCGTGACGGTCCTGAGCCAGACGCCTTCGGCTTTCCGTGGCCTCGATGAAGCCGACCGTTCGGCCAGCGCGCCGCTGGCGCTGCGCTACGTGGTGTTTGGCGGCGAAGCATTGCCGGCCACCGTGTTGCGCCCTTGGGTCGAACGTCATGGCGACCAGAAACCGGCCCTGATCAACATGTATGGCATCACCGAAGCCACCGTGCACACCACCTTCAAGCGCGTGCTCGGCCAGGACCTGGAAAGCGCCGCCATGGTGTCGATCGGCGCCCCACTGGACGGCTGGCGCCTGCACCTGCTCGATGCCGACCGGCAACCGGTCGCCCAGGGCAGTGCCGGTGAGCTGTACATCGAAGGGGCCGGCGTGGCGCTGGGCTACCTGAACCGCCCGGGCCTGAATGCAGAGCGCTTCGTCCAGTTGCCAGGCACCTCAAGCCGTGCCTATCGCACGGGCGACTTGCTGGTACTGGGGGATGACGGCGAATACCGCTATGCCGGTCGCTGCGATGAACAATTGAAGATCCGCGGTTTCCGCATCGAACCAGGAGAAGTCGAAGCCTGCCTGCAAACCAGCCCGGCCGTGGCGGCCGCCCATGTCACCGGTCACGATTACGGCGATGGCGACTGGCGCCTGGTCACCTACGTGGTGCCGACCCAGGGCGTGGACGCCTGGACTGAACAAACCCGCAACGAGGTCGCGGCGCTGGTGGCCGCCAACCTGCCGGACTACATGCGCCCTTCGGCCTACATTGCACTGGCGCAACTGCCGGTCACCGACCACGGCAAGATCGACAAGAAACGCCTGCCCTCGCCCGAATCCGTTGAAACCACCGTGCAACACACGGCCGACAGCCTGACCGAGCACGAGCAGTTCGTCCTCAAGGTCTGGTCGCAGGACATCGGCTTGAAGAACATCGGCCTGAACGATGACTTCTTCGATTTCGGTGGCACGTCGCTGGCCCTGATCCGCTCGCTGAGCACCCTCAAGGCCCATTACCAGATCCACCTGGACCCTGGCGCACTGGCCTGCGGCGCGACCGCCAAAATACTGGCCGAGAGCATCCAGCGCTCCCTTGTCCAAGCCCATTGACCGAAAAGGAAAGAGCCATGAGCAAGAAATTCGCCTTGACCGCGGAAGAACGCGCGTCTTTTGAGAAAAACGGCTTCATCGGACCATTCGACGCCTATTCGCCGGAAGAAATGAAAGAGGCCTGGAAACGCACGCGCCTGCGCCTGCTCGACCGCAGCGCCGCGGCGTACCAGGACCTGGACGCGATCTCCGCCGGCACCAACATCGCCAACTACGATCGCCATCTGGACGACGACTTCCTCGCCAGCCACATCTGCCGGCCGCAGATCTGCGACCGCGTCGAAAGCATCCTCGGCCCGGACGTGCTGTGCTGGCGCACCGAGTTTTTCCCCAAGTACCCAGGCGATGAGGGCACCGACTGGCACCAGGCCGACACCTTCGCCAACGCCTCCGGCAAACCGCAGATCCTCTGGCCGGACAACGAAGACTTCGGTGGCACCATCACCGTCTGGACCGCCTTCACCGACGCCAACATCGCCAATGGCTGCCTGCAGTTCATTCCCGGCACCCAGAACAGCATGAACTACGACGAAACCAAACGCATGGCCTACGACCCCGAAGCCAACAACAGCGCGGTGGTCAAGGACGGCGTGCGCCGCGGCTTCTTCGGCTACGACTATCGCCAGTTGCAGATCGACGAGAACTTCAAGCCTGACGAATCCGCCGCCGTGCCGATGCAGATGAAAGCCGGGCAGTTCATCATTTTCTGGTCGACCCTGATGCACGCTTCCTACCCTCACAGTGGCGAATCCCAGGACATGCGCATGGGCTTTGCCTCGCGCTATGTGCCCTCCTTCGTGAAGATCTACCCGGACTCCGAACACATCGAGGAATACGGCGGTCGCATCAGCCTTGAAAAATACGGCGCGGTCCAGGTGATCGGGGACAAGACCCCGGAATACAACCGCCTTGTCACCCACACCACCCGAGGCAAGAAATTCGAAGCGGTCTGATTCTTTTTTTTGTGCCATATGACAGTTGGCATGCGCAACGTGCCTGACAGGAGTCCCCAATCCATGACTACTTCCACCGACGCCGCCACGCGCCTGTGTGAGACCGTAAGGATGCTTAGGCACCTTGCCATCCATCTGCCCGATCCGATCTGCCTGAGCTTCCTGGCACAGGGGAGCAATCTTGCGCCCGACCAGGCGTCGTCCAGCGTGAGAGCCACGGAACGGGCGGTCAGCGCCGCCTTCGCGCGGATCGGCGTCAAGACCGTGCAGTACCTGTACGACGGTGAGGCGCAGCTGTCATCGTTCGAAATGTTTATCAGCAAGAAAATCTGCCAGGCGCTCGACTTCTCCTATGGGCATTTCGACGACGTCGACCATGCCAGGGAATTCGGGCGCTTGGTCAGACACTTCGATTTCAGTGGTGCCGTGCCGGAAGTCGAGACACTGCACCTGATCACGCGCGACAACGTGGCCTTGTCCGTGCATGCCAGCACCAACCGGCAACGCCCGGCCATTGTCCTGGCCCTGCCCTGCGGCATGCCGTTCGACTTGTGCCGCGACTGGTTCAACGCGTTGAGCGAACGGTTCTTCGTGGTCACCTGGGAAACCCGCGGGCTGTTCGGGTCCTGCACCTCGTTCGACCAGTTGTGCGTGGACACCGACGCCCAGGTGGGCGACCTGATCAATGTGATGAACCACTACAAGCTCCAGAGCGCGCACCTGATGGGCATTTGCGGCGGCGCGGTGATCGCCCTCAGCGCCGCCGCCACCCACGGCAATCGGGTGAATTCCCTGAGCCTGTGGCACGGCGACTACAACCTTGGCGACGACAGCCTGCGCACCGCCCATCAACAGAACTTCGAATGGCTGATGGAATCGGCGGCCGTGAACCGCAACGAGGCCAGCGACCTGCAAGCCTTGTTCCTGGACCAGGCGACCTTGGCAACCATCCCGGACTCGATTGCCCATGCGGCGCTCTACCCTTACGTCAACGAAGAGCTGTTCTACCGTTACGCACGGCTCAACGACGCGCTGAACAAGACCGAGCTGCAGTCCCGGTTGGAACAGATCAGCGTGCCGACGCTGGTGGTCGCCGGCGACGCCGACGAAACCACCCACATCGGCGGTTCCCAGCGCATCGCCGAGTCCATCATCGACGCCAGGCTGCACGTGGAACCCGACGGCAGTCACCTGGCGTTCTTCGAATCGACCCAGCGCTCGAAACAGACTGCCTTTCACTTCCTTGAATCGACGCTGGAGTCTGCGGCGGTCTGAGGCCTTTGGTCTCAAAACCTGAGCAAAGCCCTGCGAACGGTGCCGCCCCTTCAGGTCGGCACCACGTGGTTGAATAGTCTTTGTACAAACCCTAAAGGGTAACCGGCGATTAAGCCGATGGCGCCGGCGGCATCCAATGACTGATCGACGGCTCCGGCCTTCCATCCGCACCATGAATCAACTCGTAGTTGAGCGCGTAGACGTTCCGGTCCAGGCTCACGGTGAGTTTTCCGGACGCAACGCCTTGCGTTGACACCAGGAGGTCGCCCTGCGGTGTGTAGATGTCCATGTAGTAATCGTCTGACGAGTCGCCATCGTTGGTACAGGAAAGCACGTAGACATACCCCTTGGCCTCCACATCCAAATCGAGATAAGTCGAATTTCCGCGGTCCGTCAGCGACAGTGTCGACGAGGTCTTGCCCTGGAAGTACTTGACCGGATTACCGTGGATATCGAATGCCTGCACCCTTGCGCTATCCGACTCCAGCACCATCACGACCCCATCCAGCCCAATCGCAATCGCCACCGGCCCTGACACCAGGCCCTCCCGCAAGCCCTTGCCGGAGAGCAGGCAGGCATCGGGGGCTTCGGCATCCGCGACGGGGGTGCTCGACAGCTCGCATCGAAGCAGTTTGCTTCGCCCGGTACTGATGGCGAATACATAACCCTGTGGATGCAGGATGAGATCATCCAATGGGATACCTGCCGGGAACCGACCATAGCTCTGCCCCGTTCCAGAGCGTAGAGGCTCGCATTTCGACCCATTGTCGTAGCTCAGCGTCGCCTTGCGAAGATGAACGTACGACGGTGCGCCATAGTCGCTGCTGGTTGCAACTGGGTAGCTATCGAGGAAGAAGTTTCTCCCTGAGCCATCCGACGGACTCACCAGGTCGTAGCAGATGCCTGACTTTTCGTTGTAGCCGACGTCGAGCGGCTGATAGGCCTGCTCCGGCGGTGGGAGAAGCGACACGTTCTGTACTGTGTACATGGCGTCGACCGACCGGGGGTTGGTCGAGAGATTCTCTGGAATGTTCAGATGGGTGGCCTGCCAGGCGTAGCCGATCGATGCGGGGCCCTGCGCCAGGGTGACACTCACCAGGCTGATGAGATCCGAGCCCGATGTCGCCGTGGCCGTCGGGGACGATGCCCCTTTGGCCCATACGTGCCGACCTCCCTCGTAGGACAGCTTCTCCACATGTTCGTAGACCGAACCCTTGGTAAGCGAAGGCAAGCTGTTCTTGATCTCCAGGCTTGGAATCACGAGGGTGCTGCCATCCGTACCCAGTGCGGGTGTCCAGTCGGTCGCCCCTCTGCCTGCAACCCATCCGTTATCGGCGTAGAAAATCGCGGTCACCTTCAGCTTTCCTCCGCCCGGGACACCTTTGAAACTGATCGGGATGGAGTCTTTGTTCGTGCCCCCAGGCAGCGAAAACGTCTTGGAAGGTACCGTCACCTGGCTGTCGTACGTCACGGTCACCACGTAATGCGTCGCCTGCATCGGTAGGTAGTGAAATTGAGTGTCCGGCACGAGGGTGATGTCCAGATCGATCGTCCTCGTTACCGTTGAGGTATAGATCGGCGCAGCCTCGAACACCTCGAGCGTCGTCTGACCGAGCTGCGCTGCGGTGATCGCCAGGTTGACCGCTTCCAGGGCAACGTCCACGAACGGGATCGCCTCCTCCAAGGCTCCTTGCGCAATGTATTCCAGCAACATCGCCTTCAAGCCCGTTTTCCATATCAAAGGTCCGATGATATTGGCCAACTTGAGGAGGACCTCCTTGACCCCACCCGTCAACGCATAATCGAGGATTGCGGCGTCGATCGTTGCCAGGACGCCCAAGATGCCCATGTAGACCTTGTAGTCCTTCAACAGGTTGGTGACGAGCTCCGTTTTCATCACCGCTGCCCCCGCGACGAGGACGATCATCGGGATCGCATACTCGAAGGTCGCCGTCATGAAGATGCCAAGGAGGCAAATGTGCCGGTCGGTGTGCCCGGGACCGAAGATACCGAGCCCTGCGAGATGGATGTTCACCGCGCTGGCCGTAGGCGGCACGGGGAACGTCAGAGTCACGTCCGTGACGTCAATCGGAATACCGGCGATTTCATCGATGGGCCCGACCCGGTCGAGGTACTTCGTTGTGGCGGTGCCGTTGAACATGGCCGGGATCGAAGCTGCCGGCCATGAATCCGGCGGCGCGACCGGGGTGCCGCTGGCATCCAGGAACTCGATGTAGGCCCCCAGGTGCCTGAGCCACTGATTCTCCACCGTCACCGACATTTGGTTATCGTCGTACGTCACGCTGGCAGGATCGACCACGACGCCCATGCCGGGGGTGAGGTTTTTCAATTGCCATTGAGAGTCCTGGTCACGCCGGCGCATTGAATGGGAACCCGCCGTGCCCTGGTATTCGCTCGATACGACACCATCGGACACTTTCCAGAGCGCGCCGCGAAGGTATTCATCCTGCCGGGATAGCTGGATCGCCAGGGGAAGCGTGCTTGCCACAGCCAGGCTCACGCCCTGGTCGAGCTTGGACGTATGGAGCGGTTTGCTGCCGTCGTACACCTGTTTCTTGTTCCAGTCGAGCAGCGGTATCGTTATCAGCCACTCGTCACCGGCACCGTTGATGGTGTCCGCCAGGGTGCCACTGTCATTCGCGATCGCAGCCTTGATGCAGTTTTCCTTGATATACGCAGGGATGGCGCCGCCGTTGTCGCCGCTGAGGTTAAGCAGGCTCGGGTGGTGAAAAAGCACCGCGACCGCGGCCTCCATGGCTTCGCCGTAATTTTCCACGTGATCCGGGAAGTCGCCATCCTGGGCCAGCGACTGAAAATGCTCCGACGTGACGCCGTATCTGGCGAGCTTGTAGCGAGCCGAGGCAAGTGGATCCTTGCCGCGCTTTATCATTTCTGCCCGTGCAGCCGCCCTGCCGGCCTTGGGGACGTGCAGGTACATGGAGATGGTTTTTCGAATCGATCCGTCGCCTGTCCCCGTGGACACTGTGATCAATGCCGGGCGGTTCGAGGGGACCGGAAGCCCTTCGATGTAATGCGTGACATGCTCCTGCGCGAGCAGGGCCAGGAAGGGCATGTCCTGGCTGGCCCTTGCAAGGGTTTGCGGCGTGTGACGTTGGAGCCGGTACTTCCTCAGATTCGCGTGCAGGAGCACATCGTCGGGGTTCTTGCAGTGCTTGAGATTGAAGTGCAGCGTCCGCGTCTCGGTCGGTCCGGGCAGTTTGGCCGATCCATCATTCCCTTGATTCATGGTTCTTTCCCTGCAGTAGATGTATTGGATGCGAATGTCCGCACAAGTCTGGCGGCGTCCCAGGTCAATTGTCGCCTTCGTAATTCCAGTCGTTCATGGGGGCGTCATTGGAGTGCCACATGGTGCCGGTGCAAGGCCCTGTCTGATCATTCGGACACATCGCGCCAGTGGTGTCCGTCGGCGTCACCGTGACTTTATAGCTGATCTGCTTCGTATCCTCGCGACCGTGATGGACAGTCAGCGTACCTGTGTCCGTGCTGACAGCAGCCCCGGCAAAATTGACCCCATTGGTATTCGCGCCTGAAAAATCGACGCCCTGGAGACACGCGTTTGCGAACGAACATGCGCGTTGATCCTGCACGGTCGTCAGATCGACGTCGTTGAACTTGGCATTGATGAGGCACGCTGAGTCGAAGGTCACGCCCGCCGCATTCTTTCCTCCCAGACCCGAGAAATCGGTCGCGACAAGGTACGCACCCGTAAAGTCCACCTGCAGGATGGTCGCGCCAACCAGCGTCGCCTTGTTACCAAACAAATAGCAATACGACATCATGGCGTACGACAAGTCCGCGTTGCTGAATGAGGCATTGAGCAAGTACGCCTTGCCCAGATTACAGCGGTGCTTACCGTCTGGTGTCGAGAAGATGGCATAGTCGAACTTGGCGTACTCCAGGTTCGCTTTCACCAGGTTGGCACCGCCGAGTTGAGCGTAGGAAAAATCCGCGTAGCGAATACTTGGAGAGTCAAAAGCGCCGAACTGTACGCCGGTCAGAACGGCATATTGGGCGATTAGATTATCAAGTACGCCGTCAAGGATCGCGGCGCCTGGGTGGTCGGGGTCTTCCATCATGAACTGAACACCGTCCATCTGGGCGTAGCTCCAGATGTAGAGGTCGTTATTCTCGCCATCGAACACATGCGTAAGGACTTTGTTCACACGGGCGTTCGAGAAAATAGTGCGGTTATTGACATCTCGGGTGATGCGGATGGGCTGGGTAAGATCCGAGAGGGATGCCAGGGACAGATCGGCGTTTGCCAGATCAGCACCTTCAAAGTTGCAATTGTCGAGCACCGCCCCGGCGAAGTCGCACCCTTTCAGGCTGGCGTTGCTGAAATCGGCGCCCTTGAGCGACGCGTTGCAAAAGCTCGCACCATCCAATTTGCAACCGCTGAAATTACTGCCATCGAGCACCGCTTCCGGAAAATTCGCGGTGCCCGAGAACGTGACATGACTCAAATTGCTGTTCGTCACCCGAGTCTCGGAGAAATCCGCATTGTCCAGAAAGAGATAGCCGAAGTCGGTCCCGTCGTAAGACTGTTTGTTCAGGTCCCACGCCGCAGGGAGTAGCTGTTTCGTAGTAACGGGCGCCGACAGGTTGGCAAACTCCACCGCCTTTTCCACATCGGTCCAGACGACCGTGTTATCCAGAATGTCGATATAGAATACGGATACAACCGACTTGCCTTGGACGAGTTCCATCCAGATGGTGTTGTTTGACGGCGGGATACCGTACTTGGTACCGCTTGACAACGCGAGCGTCGCAGGCGTGTCTGGATAGGTGAGCGCGACATAGAAATCGCCTTTGGCTCCGCCTGGAATTGAACTGCCAAAGTCCAACCATGCCCCGTCGCTCACCGATTGAACCTGTAGCCAGTTATGGGCGCCTAGACTGACGCTGTCGGGGGTGAAACTATCCCCCAGGTAGAAAGCGAACAAGGTCGCGTCGTCCAGGTTGCCGTTGTCCGAAAGCTTGCATGCCAGCGAGTCACCCTGGCGGTACGCGAACCATGTACTGGTGCTTAAACCATTATTGATGACTACAGTCAGGTAGTAGCAGCCGATATAAGTCTTTACAACAGCTGGGTTGGTCATCTCGGTTTCCTCGTCCATTTGTCAATCTCAGCAAAATATATAAAGCCGAGCCAGCACCGCAGTCAGACATCCTTACCTACAAACAGCCAATTAATAGCGCAAAGAAAAGCGAGCGCTACGACACCTGACAGACATGGACTCGCCAGGCGCATCGCGCCTATTGCAAAAAAAGATTGCGGGCAAGAAAGTTGCAGTTACGCAGCCCCTAACACCCGCAACTGCAACTAGAACTCAGACACAGAACAACAAGACTATCGCACTAGCTGCCAAACGGTGGCATGGGTATATCGCCAAGCTGCAATCCCAGCTGCGTTATGTATTCGTAGATATGCTGATAGCCGGATTGAGCCTCATAGCTTGCACAGTTGGATTGAGGCTTCCCGCAGAGCCGCAGCTCCATTTGCGCATTGCCCATGCCCCACTGCGTGTAGTTCAGATTGCTATTCACAATCGTATCCATCTTGGAACAAATCATTCCCTTCGTTTTCTCATCGATCACATTATCCGGCTCATAGAGTGTCAAGGAATAATCGAGAGAGGTCGCACACCAGGCCATCGGAACAACGTCCAGCGTGTTGTATACGCGCAGCGCATTACCGGCCATCTGCTTATTGAAGTAGCTGGCAAAGAAACCATCGCCAGCCGTGGGTGCAGCGAATGTCTCGCAATAAAAATTAAAGCTCGGAAATTTGTCTTTTAGATAAAGCGCGACTACCGACATGAGCGCACCGCCAAGACTATGACCGACCAATCGAATCGTCGACCCACTTTGCCGCGTTCCCAGAAAATCGCACAGCGTGCCCTGGAAACCAATCTTGGAGGGCTCATCCAATATTGCCTTTACACCATCTTTCGTCCCCTGCGATATGCTCACCGGTGCCGGACAACTATTGATAAGTTTCTGCAAAGGTATCATTGGAGAGATATCAAGATCGTCCACTTGATCTTTTAAAGAATCCTTGAGCGTCCCACTCGTCACCACGACGATATCGTTCTCGTTTTTCCCTCCGATCAGCACCACCGTGATGTGAGCCGCGTATTCGCCATCCATAACCAGCGCCGGGCCCCAAGCGACGCCATAGCCACCGCCCACCTTGGAACCATTAAGACGCGAAAGAATGTTGTCTTTGACCTGACTCGGCTTGGGGTTCGGGATATTTTTCCAAGATTGCGAATACAACGCCGCATTATTGACTACGTAAGCGTGTGTAAGATTGATCTGTCTTTGCTGAAGTGAGTCTAGCGAAGTCATGACTGCTCCTTGTCTCGAAGATAGATAACTTCCAAGAGGATCAACGAAAACTCACGGCAGCCGTCGATCCTTCGGGGCCAGCAAGACCGAGTGTAGTCGCAGTTTCTGGAAGCGCGAGACGCCTACCGATGCCAAGAAGAGCCTGCTCGCAACGTCACCGATTCAGCCGGCCGATTATACCGGCTGACACGCCCTATTCTTTGCGAACAGACTCGCTCCCCATCACATCAGGCCGACCTCACGCCGCCATGTGTTTCTCGCGATAGAACTCAAGATAAAGCACAGTACGATGCGCCCGGGAGGCGTTGACGGCGAAGTGGTCGAGGGAGCCGTCGAAAATCACCAGGTTGCCGTTGGTGCTCTGGTTGAAATTGCCGTTGACGTTGAGGTAGGCATAGTTCTGGGTGGTCGGTGCATCGATGGTCAGTTGCATGTGCAACAGGCCTTCTTCCCAGGTGCCGGTATGGGAGTGGGTGCCGAGGAATACGTTGGGTTCCATGCGCAGCAAGGCGCAGAGTTTGATGCCCGGGATTTTGCTCAATAGGTCGATGGTCCCGGGCATGGCGGCGCGGGCGTAGGGGATCGGGGTGTCATAGGCGACCAGGCCGTACTGGGTCCACTCCGGCATGACGTCCATGTCGTCACCCCAGCCCCATAGCCAACCGTACTCGCCGCCGGCTTCCATGTGCGCGGTCACTTCATCGACGATCTCGGTGATCGACTTGCCCACGCGGTTGATGGTCAGGGTCGGCGCGTCGAGGGCCAGGAACTCCTCGCGGATCACTTCCCAGTTGTCGGCCAGGTTCTGGAGGTGCGGAAAACGGCTGGAATCATAAAACGACGGGCGCATAGGTGCTCCTTTTGTTGAGGGTTGTCGATTCCGATGGCGATGCGAAGGCAGTCCTCCCGGTCCGCGGCACGGGCACGGCAGAAGCGCCTGCAAAAGGTTGACCCACTGGCGCCTGGCCTGTCTGTCACGGGAATCCGGTACAGGCGGCCGGCCAGGCGTTTACAGGGGTTCGACCTGCGGACTGTCGGCCATCCGTGCGACAGTCATTTGCGGTGTTGTCCCGTCCAGCCGACGCATCGGCCCGTAGAGCAAGACGCCCAACGGCAGGAGGGCAAACAGCCCTCCGGCCACGACGAACAGCATCCCCACCCCACGCCCCGGGCCGACGCCCAGCCAGCGCCCGATCGAGTCGGCGTACAGGCCACCGGGCATCAGCGCCGGCTGGAACCAATGATCGACCAGGAAGCCACCGACAATGACAGCAAGGCTGGTGGTGGCGATGGTCAACATGCTGATCAGCGCGAACACGCTGGCACGACTGCCGCCAGGGATCTTGCGCATCCACAACGCGTTCACACTGGCATCGGCGACGCTTGCCATGGTGATCGCGACAAAGGCCAACGCGCAGTAAGCGACAGCCTGCGACACCAGGCCCAGGGCGACGACGCAGGCGGCCAGCAACAGATCGGCTACCGCGACCAACGCCATCAACCGTCGCGGGTTGCCCATGGAAATCAACAGCCCGGCACCCGCCAGGCCGCCCAATGCGGCCCAGGTGTAGGCCATGCCCAAGGTCTGGCTGCCCAGGGTCGACAACAGCAATGGCGTCATCATCAGCGTGGCCAGCGACAACAGCGCGGTGCGCATCATGGTGTAGACCAACAGTCCGGCCATCAGGCGCTCGGCGACAAAAAACTTCAGCGCGGCGGCGACATTGCCCAAGGCACCGCCGAACACCGTGCCCTTGGCCGCCGCGTCAGGATGAGCCGACGCTCCACGCACATGGGAAAACGCCTTGATCACCAGCAGCGTGCCGGAACAGAACGTCACCAGGTCCACCGCCAGGATCGTCACCAGCCCGGCCTTCGCCATGATCGCCCCCGCCATCAGCGGCGCCACCAGGGCCGAAGCGTTCTTGCTGATACTGACCAGCCCCGAGGCACGGGTGAACTTGTCCGGCTCGACAATCGTGCTGACAGCGGCCTGGTAGGCCGGCTTGCGGAAGGCACTGACGATCGACGCAAGGCAATTGAAGATATAGAGATGCAACGGTTCCAGGCGCTCGAACCAGAGCAGCGCCATGACACCCAGCAGCAGTATCGCCAGGCTCACATCGCAACAGACGATGATGACCCGATGACTGATCCGGTCCGCCAGGCCTCCGGCCAGCGGCAGGAACAGCACCGCCGGCAACGTGGCCGCCAGCACCACATTGGCGAAGGCCACCGCCGAACCGGTGTGGGTGTACACCCAGACGCCCAGGGCGAACTCCATCAGCGCCGTGCCGATGACCGCCAGGGACTCGCCACACCAGAGGAAGTAGAAACCTCGCCCCAGGTCAAAGCCCCTGCGTCGACTCTCCAGGCTCATGTGCGCACATCACGTGGCGTGGCGACACCGATCAGCTTGCTCATCAGCCGATAAACCAGGGAATACGCCACCGCCCCCAGCACCAACGGCGCGTAACGGGAAAACAGATACGTGCGCAACACTCGCCGGGCAATGGGCGAGCTGATGTCGCCGCTGACGTGCAGGGGCGTCGGGAACGTCGCCGCGACCGTGGCGCCGAACGCATCGTCCACCGATTGCACCGCGTGCCACCAGTAGACCGGGATGTACAAGGCATCGCCCGGCTCCACCACCGTGCGCAGGGCTCGCAGGTCGCGCGTACCCGGAAAACGCCCGGTGTCGATGTCGTACAGGTAGCCCGCCTGCTCGATCACCGGGCGCAACGCCCGCCAACTGGTCTCGTCCGGCGGCAGCAACAGCACTTCCTTGGCACCGACCACCTGGGCCATGAACGTTTCGTCGGTGACATGGAAGTGCCAATCGGTATAGGAGTTGCGATACAGAAAACTGCGATGGGACGGGTAAGCCCGGGACTTGCCCAACTGAGGCATGAACGGCAATCCGCCCACGTCCTCCTTCATCTGCTCGATGGCCGAGCCTTCGGAGAACCGGCAACTGTCGGCCACCAGTGGCGCATCGCCCTCGCCCAGGCTGTCGAGGAAGTCATGGAACGGCATGTCCCGGTAGACCGTGTTGGCATATTCGGTCAGCTCGGCCTTGACCGTGGGATTGGACCAGCCGATGACCTCGGAAACGATCTGCGAACGCACTACCACCGCACTGTTGCGCGAGTGGGCCTTGAGGTAATCCAGGCGTTTCCATTTCTGGAATGCCGGCCAGTGCCGCACGGCATTCTTGATCAGACAGGGACGATTGCGATTGACGTAGCGGCGAGTGAATTGCTCCTTGGAAATCGCCAGTGCATCGATCACTTCGACCGGTCCGGCCTGCGGGTAGTTGGGGAAGCGGGACAGGCTCCAGAACTTCGACACTGGGCGATCCGGTTCGGCGATCAACGGCATTATTCGACCCTCGCAAACACACTCAGGGCCGTTGGTATAACAGACTCCCACGACCACGCCCAAGCGCCGCAAAGCCCCGTTCCCGGCTGTTGTCCCTGCTTCCCATGACAGACACCACAAACCGGATGTTCTAATTTTTTCTCACTTTGCGAAGGAATATCAGGCGCAACCGGACGGCAGGACGAGCCCCTCGACAGGGCGCATACAGTCCCCACCGCTCCCACTGCATCAGGCGCCTGTAAGCCGGCCTCGATGTCCTTCCCAACGGCTATTGATCCCGCCGACTGGCAGTCGCCCAGGTCTTCACGCACCGCTGCCATTCGAACGGAGAAAAACCTCAATCGATTCTGCCAGCAGGTGCTCCGAAATGGATTCGTCGACCGATATGTTGCCCACCCAAGACTCCGTCTCCCATGAGCTGGCCTCTGTCCAGCAGGGCATCTGGCTGGACCAGCTCGCGCACCCGGACCTGCCCTACTACAACATCGGCATGTCCCTGGAGATCAAGGGCGCGATCGACATCCCGCTGTTCAAAAAAGCCATCGAGCTGGTCGCCAACAACCATGACACCCTGCGCCTGAGCTTCAGCCATGAAGGCGGCATCGGCCGGCAACGGGTCCTGCCCGAGGTCAAGGTCAAGCTGGAAGTGGTGGAGTTCACCGAGGCCGAAGCCGAGGCCGGCCTGGCCATGGAATACCTGCGCAACGCCTTCCGCCAACCGTTCGAAACCCTGACCGGCCAGCTCTGGGAAGCGCGCATGGTCCGTTGCGGGCCGAACCTCCATTACTGGCTGAATCGTTACCATCATCTGGTAGCCGATGGCATCAGCGTGGCACTTATCGGTCACGCCGTGGGCGCGGCCTACAACGGCTTGCTGGCAGGTAACGAGCAGGTGCCGCAAGGTCACTCCTATCTTTCGTTCCTGGAAGACGACCGGGCCTATCTGCAATCGTCCCGCTACGAACGCGACCGTGAGTTCTGGCAGGAAACCTACGCACAGCTGCCGCCTTCGTTGCTGCAACGCCGGGCCGACTTCAAGACCGGCCAGGCCAACGAACTGGCCCCCAGCGCCCAGGTCCAGGCGATGCTGCCGCGCGCGCTGTACAACGCCTTGGCCCAGTTCGCCAGCGAGCGCAGCCTGTCGGTGGCCCATGTGCTGATCAGCGTGGTCGCCACCTATTTCTGCCGCACCGTGGGGGTCGATGAAATGGTCATCGGCATGCCCGTGCACAACCGCACGAACGCCCGTACCAAGGAAACCGCCGGGATGTTTTCCTCGGTCAGCCCGATCCGCCTGCCCGTCGACTTGAATGCTTCGCTGCTGGACCTGATGAACACCGCCGGCGGCCAACTGCGCCGCTGCTACCGTCACCAACGCTTCCCGATTGCCGAACTCAACCGTGTCCTGCGCCTGGCGCAGACCGGGCGCCGGCAGCTGTTCGACGTGTCGCTGTCGTTCGAAAGCCTGGACGGCGACGATCAGTTCGGCGGCACCTCGTCCACCGTTATCACCATGGATAACGGCTACGAACAGACACCCATGGCGATCTTCGTGCGTGACTACCATCCCTTCGAAGACGTGCACCTGGACTTCAACTTCAACACCGCCTACTACAGCGTGGAAGAAGCGCGCCTGCTGCAACAACGCATCGTCGCGATGCTCGAAGCGGTGCTGGA
This sequence comes from Pseudomonas citri, assembly GCF_025336485.1. GTDB lineage: Bacteria > Pseudomonadota > Gammaproteobacteria > Pseudomonadales > Pseudomonadaceae > Aquipseudomonas > Aquipseudomonas citri. The sequence goes on from NZ_JAODAB010000007.1 coordinate 229,053, forward strand.
GCAGCATGACACGCCAGTGGGCGACTACCCGCTGATGAGCGCGGCCGAACGCCAGCGCCTGCAAGTCGAGTTCAATGCCACGGCCCGCGACTATCCGCGGGATGTGTTGATCCACACCCTGATCGAACAGCAGGCCGAGCAGCAGCCGGACGCCAGGGCGGTGAGCGGCGACAGCGGACCACTGCTCAGCTATGCACAGCTCAATCGCAAGGCCAACCAGCTCGCCCATCGCCTGATCGAACTCGGCGTGAAGCCGGATGCCCGAGTGGCCGTGTGCCTCAAACGCAGCCCGGAAATGGTCGTCGCCCTGCTGGGCGTACTCAAGGCTGGCGGCGCCTACGTGCCCATCGATCCGGACCTGCCCAGCGCTCGCCAGGCCTATATGCTCGAAGACAGCGCCCCTCGCGCCGTATTGAGCACCCGCGCCCTGCTGGACCCATTGCCGCCGTTGAATATCCCGGCGCTGGCGCTCGATGAGGACGACCTGAACACGCTTGCCGAACACAACCCGCAAGTGCCTGGCCTGACGCCGCAACACCTGGCCTACGTGCTCTACACCTCCGGCTCCACCGGCACCCCAAAAGGGGTGATGAACGAACACCTGGGCGTGGTCAACCGCCTGCTGTGGGCCCGTGACGAATACGGCGTCGAGGCCAGCGACCGGGTCCTGCAAAAGACCCCGTTCGGGTTCGACGTATCGGTCTGGGAATTCTTCCTGCCGTTGCTGGCCGGGGCCGAGCTGGTCATGGCCCGTCCCGGCGGTCATCAGGAACCGGCTTACCTGGCCCAGGTGATGCGCGAGACGGGCATCACCATGCTGCACTTCGTGCCGTCGATGCTCGACCTGTTCCTGGAACATCGCGACGACCGGGATTTCCCGGCACTGCGTCGCGTGCTGTGCAGTGGCGAAGCCCTGCCCCGTGCCCTGCAACGGCGTTTCGAACGGCAACTGGCGGGCGTAGAACTGCATAACCTGTACGGTCCGACCGAGGCCGCCATCGACGTAACCGCCTGGCACTGCCGCCCCAGCGATCCCGGCGAAAGCGTGCCCATCGGCAAACCGATTGCCAACATCCAGATGCACGTGCTCGACGCGCGTGGCAGACCGCAACCGTTGGGTATCGCCGGGGAAATCCACATCGGCGGCATCGGCGTGGCGCGCGGTTACCTCAACCTGCCGCAACTCAGCGCCAAAAGTTTTATCGCCGACCCGTTCAGCGATGCCCCGAACGCACGCCTGTACAAGACCGGCGATCTCGGTCGCTGGCTCGCCAACGGCGCCCTGGAATATCTGGGCCGCAACGACTTCCAGGTGAAGATCCGCGGCTTGCGCATCGAGATCGGCGAAGTCGAAGCGGCCCTGGCACTGTGCCCCGGTATTCGCGAAGTGGCGGTCATCGCCCGGGAAGATCATCCCAGCCAACCCGAGAGCAAGCGCCTGGTGGCCTATGTCTGCGGCGAACAGGTTCCCGTCGAACAACTGCGCAACACCCTGCTCAAGCACCTGCCCGAGTACATGGTGCCCAGCGCCTTCGTCCACCTCGACGCCCTGCCCCTGACCGCCAACGGCAAGCTCGATCGCAACGCCCTGCCCGCCCCGGGCCTGGAAGCCCTTGCCAGCAAGGCCTACGAGGCACCACAAGGTGACACCGAAGTCGCCATTGCCGAGATCTGGAAACACCTGCTCGGCCTGGACCAGGTCGGCCGTCACGACGGTTTCCTCGAACTCGGCGGCCACTCCTTGCTCACCGTGCAGTTGCAAGCGCGCCTGCACCAGGATCTTGGCGTCGAGATCGACCTGCGCAGCCTGTTCGCCCAGACCTCCTTGAGTGAACTGGCCCGGCACGTGGCGCTGGCGAGTCAATCGCAACTGCAACCGATTGCCGTGGCGCCCCGTGACCAGGCGTTGCCGCTGTCCCTGGCCCAGCAGCGCCTGTGGTTCCTCGATCAACTGGACCATGCCGCCAGCGTCGCCTACCACATGCCCGCCGCCCTGCACCTGCGCGGCAACCTGGACCGAGACGCCTTGCAACGGGCCCTGGACCGCATCGTCGCCCGCCATGAAAGCCTGCGCACCACCTTCGAACGCCAGGACGGCGAAGTGCGGCAGCGTTTCGCCCCGGCCGACATCGGTTTCGCCCTGGTCGAGCATGACCTGCAAGCCCTGGCCCCCGAGGCCCGGCAACAGGCTGTCGAGGAGCTGTCCCAGGAAGAAGCCCGCGCAGCGTTCGACCTGAGCACCGGCCCGCTGATTCGCGGCCGCCTGCTGCGCCTGGCCGAGGACGAGCACATCCTGTTGGTGACCCAGCACCACATCGTCTCCGACGGCTGGTCGGTGGCGGTGTTGATCGGTGAGTTCAACGCGCTGTACGCC
>NZ_JAODAB010000008.1 GCF_025336485.1 Pseudomonas citri
AAGTGAAACGATGCATCGCCGATGGTAGTGTGGGGTTTCCCCATGTGAGAGTAGGTCATCGTCAAGATTAAATTCCGGAACCCCTATCTGCTGACGCAGGTAGGGGTTTTGTTTTGCCCGCAGGAAAGCAATCTTGTGTTTCTATGCAACCGTCTTGCGCATGGCTATCATGCGGGCCTTATCATCAGGGCGCACCTCGCATGCTCACGTTGCTAAAACTTCTGAAGGACGGTCGCTTTCATTCGGGGCAGGCGCTGGGTGTTGCGATGGGGATCAGTCGGAGCGCTGTATGGAAGCAATTACAGCATCTGGAGGCGGAGCTGGGGTTGTCTGTCCATAAGGTTCGTGGCCGGGGGTACCAGTTGGCCAAGCCTCTGTTGCTTTTGGATGCAGCGGAAATTGATGCACGCTCACCCTCTGAATGGCCTGTTCATATATTTGATTCCATTGACTCTACTAATGCTGAGGCGCTGCGCGCTATTGGGCGTGGAGTAGAGGCGCCATTCCTTGTCTTGGCCGAGCGGCAGGCGGCTGGTCGTGGTCGTCGAGGCCGCAGATGGGTCAGTCCTTTTGCTGAAAATCTCTATTACAGCTTGGTGCTGCGTATCGAGGGCGGCATGCGGCAAGTAGAGGGGCTTAGTCTTGTCGTCGGGCTTGCTGTCATGCGCACATTGCGTGATATGGGGGTCACAGAGGCTGGTCTGAAATGGCCTAACGATGTCCTGGTTGGTGGAAAGAAAATCGCGGGTATTTTGCTCGAGTTGGTAGGGGATCCGGCAGATGTTTGTCATGTGGTCCTGGGCGTGGGCATTAATGTAAATATGCAATCGACAGATGAGGTCGATCAGCAATGGACGTCGATGTCTCTCGAGGCGGGTAGGACCTTTGATCGGAATGAATTGGTTGCTCAGCTAGGGAGAAAGCTTCGGCAGTATTTGAAGCTTCATCATGAATCAGGGTTCGCGGCGATTCAGTCGGAGTGGGAGAGCTATCATCTTTGGCAGGGGCGAGCTGTTTCGTTGATTGCCGGTATCAATCGGATTGACGGTGTCGTGATGGGTATAGACCTCCAGGGTGCGCTGCGTTTGAAGGTAGAGGGTGTGGAAAAGGTCTTTAGCGGTGGTGAGCTCAGTTTGAGGTTGCGTGATGATTCTTGAGCTCGATTGCGGTAACAGCTTTATCAAGTGGCGTGTTCTTCAGTGTGATGGTCTAACGCCTGTTGAAGGTGGGGTGGTCAGCTCCGACAGCGCCTTGTTGGCGAGTTTGAGTGATGTCGAGAAATTCCAGTTGAAGAAGTGTCGACTTGTCAGTGTTCGGACTTTGGAAGAGACGGACTCGTTGGTCGCTTCGCTGGTTGATGCATTTGGTATTTCTGTGGTTCGGGCTGTGCCTGCTCGCGAAATGGCGGGCGTCAAGAATGGTTATGAAGATTACACGCGATTGGGGCTTGATCGCTGGCTGGCCTTGCTCGGTGGCTTCCGTTTGGCTTCCGGAGCATGCTTGGTGCTTGATTTTGGTACGGCCATTACCGCTGACTTCGTAGCGCCTGATGGTGAGCATCTTGGGGGCTTTATTTGTCCTGGCATGCCTTTGATGCGTAATCAGCTGCGCACCCACACGCGGCGAATTCGTTATGACGATACGGCTGCTGAGCGAGCGCACGAGAGCCTTGCTCCAGGTCGAGCGACTGTCGAGGCGGTTGAGCGCGGGTGCATGCTAATGCTCAGAGGGTTCGTTCTGACTCAGCTTGAATTGGCGAAGCAATACTGGGGAAATGATTTCGTGGTGTTTCTCACGGGAGGGGATGCCAATCTGGTTTTGGGGGTTGTCCCTGATGCCAGGCTGGTGCCTGATCTGGTTTTCGTGGGTTTGGCGATGGCCTGCCCTTTGTCTTGAGGTTTCTATGCGGTGGCTGTTTCTGTTGTTGCTGGTTTTGAATGTCTTCTATTACATCTGGCATCAACAGGAGGCCCCTCTCCGCGCGAAGGATGTGACTCCGCTGAGTTTGTATCGGGGGTCGCAACAGGACATCCACTTGTTGAGTGAAGCGGCAGACGCGCTTATCAGGCGTGACTCGGGTAAGTCGGGTGATTCGCAAAAGAATTGTATGTATCTGGGTGGTTTCGTGCGTGCGGAACTGGCCAGGCAGCTCGAGCAGCGACTGGCTGCCTCGGGTGTCGTGACTCATGCTGCGACTTTAGGTCAGTCGAACTCCCCTGAAATGGAGGGGTTCTGGCTTCAGGTTCCTGTCGATGGCGCTGGGAAGGTGAATGAAACGCTGCTTCAAAACCTTTCTAAAGAATTCAATGAGTTAAAACATAAAATAATGCCATGTGAGGGGGTTGCGCCCGCTGGGTAGTTTGCATAGAATGGCGCCCGCTTCGCAGCGAAGACCTTTAAAGGTTAACGACGCGAAACACGGTCAACGCAGCTAACCTCAGGTTTTTAATGAGAAAATGCTTGACAGAAGGCTGGCATGATGTAGAATGCCGGCTCGCTTAGGAGGGGTTCCCGAGCGGCCAAAGGGATCAGACTGTAAATCTGACGTCTACGACTTCGAAGGTTCGAATCCTTCCCCCTCCACCATTTTTAGCGTGAGCTGCAAGCTCCGCGGGTATAGTTTAGTGGTAGAACCTCAGCCTTCCAAGCTGATGATGCGGGTTCGATTCCCGCTACCCGCTCCAAGTTTGCAGGTTGTGCAAAGTGTTTCGCTCTTGTAGCTCAGTTGGTAGAGCACACCCTTGGTAAGGGTGAGGTCAGCGGTTCAAATCCGCTCAAGAGCTCCATATAACAAGGCAGATATGAAAATATCTGCCTTTGTTTTAATGGCTTGTGTGACTTGCTAAATTCTTCTCCTGGGGGTGATTTCGATGGCTAAGGAAAAGTTCGAACGTAATAAGCCGCACGTCAACGTTGGTACCATTGGTCACGTTGACCATGGTAAAACCACTCTGACCGCTGCTCTGACTCGCGTCTGCTCCGAAGTCTTCGGTTCGGCTCGTGTTGACTTCGACAAGATCGACAGCGCCCCGGAAGAAAAGGCTCGTGGTATCACCATCAACACTGCGCACGTAGAGTACGACTCCAATGTTCGTCACTACGCGCACGTTGACTGCCCAGGTCACGCCGACTACGTAAAAAACATGATCACTGGTGCTGCCCAGATGGACGGCGCGATCCTGGTTTGCTCGGCTGCCGATGGTCCGATGCCACAAACTCGTGAGCACATCCTGCTATCCCGTCAGGTCGGCGTTCCGTACATCGTTGTCTTCCTGAACAAGGCTGACATGGTTGACGACGCTGAGCTGCTGGAACTGGTTGAGATGGAAGTTCGCGACCTGCTGAGCGCCTACGACTTCCCAGGCGACGACACCCCGATCATCGTTGGTTCGGCTCTGATGGCTCTGAACGGCCAAGACGACAACGAAATGGGCACCACTGCCGTTCGTAAGCTGGTTGAGACTCTGGACAGCTACATCCCAGAGCCAGAGCGTGCTATCGACAAGCCGTTCCTGATGCCAATCGAAGACGTATTCTCGATCTCGGGTCGCGGTACTGTTGTGACTGGTCGTGTTGAGCGTGGCATCGTCCGCATCCAGGAAGAAGTTGAGATCGTCGGTCTGCGCGACACTCAGAAAACTACCTGCACCGGCGTTGAAATGTTCCGTAAGCTGCTGGACGAAGGTCGTGCTGGCGAGAACTGCGGCGTGCTGCTGCGCGGCACCAAGCGTGACGACGTTGAGCGTGGTCAGGTTCTGGTAAAGCCAGGTACCGTCAAGGCTCACACCAAGTTCACCGCTGAAGTCTACGTACTGAGCAAGGAAGAAGGTGGTCGTCATACTCCGTTCTTCAAAGGCTACCGTCCACAGTTCTACTTCCGTACAACTGACGTGACTGGTAACTGCGAACTGCCAGAAGGCGTTGAAATGGTAATGCCAGGTGACAACATCCAGATGACTGTCACTCTGATCAAGCCAATCGCGATGGAAGACGGTCTGCGTTTCGCTATCCGTGAAGGTGGTCGTACCGTTGGCGCTGGCGTCGTGGCTAAAGTCATCGAGTAAACAGTTGTAATGTCTTTTTCGGGCCGGCATAATGGTCGGCCTGATTTTGTTTTAGGTCAGTAGCTCAATTGGCAGAGCGACGGTCTCCAAAACCGTAGGTTGGGGGTTCGATTCCCTCCTGACCTGCCAGATTCACTCAGTGTGTCTGGCTTTCTTTTCACAGGATCTTCATAGATGACTCCTAAAGCTGAAGCTCAAGGCTCTCGCTTCGATCTGCTCAAGTGGCTAGTGGTAGTCGCTTTGGTAGCTGTTGGTGTTGTTGGCAATCAGTATTTTTCTGCATCGCCGATCCTGTATCGCGTACTCGCATTGCTTGCTATTGCTGCTGTTGCTGCCTTTGTTGGTCTGCAAACAAGCAAGGGTAAGTCTTTCTTTGTACTCGCTAAGGAAGCTCGCACCGAGATCCGTAAAGTCGTATGGCCGACTCGCCAAGAAACCACGCAGACCACTTTGATCGTTGTGGTTGTCGTTCTGGTAATGGCGTTGCTGTTGTGGGGGCTTGATTCCCTGCTCGGCTGGCTTGTTTCCTTGATTGTTGGCTAAGGGTGTCCCGTGGCTAAGCGTTGGTACGTTGTGCATGCTTACTCGGGTTACGAGAAGCATGTTATGCGCTCGCTGATAGAGCGTGTGAAGCTGGCTGGCATGGAAGATGGCTTTGGCGAGATTCTGGTCCCCACTGAAGAAGTGGTAGAGATGCGCAATGGCCAGAAGCGCAAAAGCGAACGTAAGTTTTTTCCAGGCTATGTGCTGGTTCAGATGGACATGAACGAAGGGACTTGGCACTTGGTCAAGGATACCCCTCGAGTCATGGGGTTCATTGGTGGTACTGCCGATAAGCCTGCGCCTATTACGGACAAAGAGGCAGAAGCAATTCTGCGTCGTGTCGCTGATGGTAGTGATAAGCCGAAGCCGAAGACGTTGTTCGAACCAGGTGAGATGGTTCGGGTCAATGACGGGCCTTTTGCTGATTTTACCGGTACCGTTGAAGAAGTTAACTACGAAAAGAGCCGGATCCAAGTGGCAGTGCTCATTTTCGGTCGCTCTACTCCGGTAGAGCTCGAGTTCAGCCAGGTCGAAAAGGTCTGATTGAACAGGCATCCCAACCCCGCAGTCGTAGACTGTGGGGTTTTGTCGTCACTGGGATAAACGCGCAAGTAACCGGGGAGCCTTTCGAGGCGTTCGAACCCGTAATTGGAGTGCCTCATGGCCAAGAAAATTACCGCTTACATCAAGCTGCAAGTGAAGGCCGCTCAGGCTAACCCAAGCCCACCCGTTGGTCCTGCGCTGGGTCAGCACGGTGTGAACATCATGGAATTCTGCAAGGCTTTCAACGCCCGTACTCAGGGTCTTGAGCCAGGTCTGCCGACTCCAGTGATCATCACTGTCTACAGCGACCGTAGCTTCACTTTCGAAACAAAGAGCACCCCAGCTTCGGTTCTGCTGAAGAAGGCTGCAGGTTTGACCAGCGGTTCCGCTCGTCCAAACACCGTTAAGGTTGGCACCGTTACCCGTGCTCAGCTGGAAGAAATCGCGAAAACCAAAAACGCGGATTTGACTGCAGCTGATATGGATGCAGCCGTGCGTACTATCGCCGGTTCTGCTCGTAGCATGGGCCTTAACGTGGAGGGTGTGTAATGGCTAAGCTGACCAAGCGTCAAAAGGCTATCGCCGGCAAAATCGAAGCAGGCAAGGCCTACAACATTGTAGATGCTGCCGCTCTGCTGGCCGAGCTGTCGACTGTCAAGTTCAGCGAGTCGTTCGACGTAGCTGTCAACCTGGGTGTTGATCCACGTAAATCCGATCAGGTCGTTCGTAGCGCTACCGTGCTGCCGCACGGCACTGGCAAAACCGTTCGTGTTGCCGTGTTCACCCAGGGCCCAGCAGCTGAAGCTGCTCTGGCTGCTGGCGCTGATCGCGTGGGCATGGACGATCTGGCTGCTGAAATGAAAGGCGGCGACCTGAACTATGACGTCGTGATCGCATCCCCGGATGCCATGCGCGTTGTAGGTCAACTGGGTCAGATCCTCGGTCCACGTGGCCTGATGCCTAACCCTAAAGTTGGCACCGTAACGCCAGACGTCGCCACCGCGGTTAAAAACGCCAAGGCTGGTCAGGTTCGTTATCGCACCGACAAAAACGGCATCATCCACACTTCCGTTGGCAAGATCGGCTTCGACGCCGTCAAGCTGAAGGAAAACGTTGAAGCCCTGATCGCTGATCTCAAGCGTATCAAGCCAGCTTCTTCGAAAGGTATCTACGTCAAGCGCGTTACCCTGAGCACCACCATGGGCCCAGGTCTGGTCATCGATCAGAGCTCGCTCGACGCGTAAGACGCGGGTTGGCGCAAGATATTGCGCCAATCAAAAAATTGGGGTCCCTGCCTGGCGGGGGCTATCCAAGACCGTAGGCGACGAAAGTCTTAAACCACAAGCCTACGCAGATGGTGCTCCCGGTTCCTTACCGAATCAGACACCAAAACGACATTCGGTTTCGACCGGATGAAACGGTAACAAGCAGGAGTTAAACCCGTGGCAATTAAACTCGAAGACAAGAAGGCCATCGTCGCTGAAGTCAACGAGGCTGCCAAAGCTGCTCTGTCCGCTGTCGTGGCTGATGCCCGTGGCGTAACAGTAGGCGCTATGACCGGACTCCGTAAAGAGGCCCGTGAAGCTGGCGTTTACGTACGTGTTGTACGTAACACCCTGCTCAAGCGCGCTGTTGCTGACACTGAATACAGTGTCCTCAACGACGTGTTCAGCGGCCCGACCTTGATCGCATTTTCCACCCAACATCCTGGCGCTGCTGCCCGTTTGTTCAAGGAATTCGCGAAAGGTCAGGACAAGTTCGAGATTAAGGCAGCTGCGTTCGAGGGCAAGTTCCTCGCAGCTAACCAGATCGACGTACTGGCAACTCTGCCGACCCGTGACGAAGCAATTTCCCAGCTGATGAGCGTGATTCAAGGCGCTACCAGCAAATTGGCTCGTACCCTGGCGGCACTGCGCGACCAGAAAGAAGCTGCTGCAGCCTAAGGCTCGACACTTCTTTTCGCGTTTTTTGTTTATTTCGATGGTCGCGTAGGCCGTCCCCCAATTCAGGAATTTAGAGTCATGTCTATCTCTCAAAACGATATCCTCGAAGCCGTTGGCAACATGTCCGTAATGGAAGTTGTTGAGCTGATCAAAGCTTTCGAAGAAAAATTCGGCGTTACCGCTGCCGCTGCTTCGGCTGGTCCAGCTGTTGCTGCCGCTGTTGTTGAAGAGCAAACCGAGTTCAACGTTATCCTGGCCGCTGCTGGCGAGAAGAAAGTTAACGTGATCAAGGCTGTTCGTGAACTGACCGGTCTGGGTCTGAAAGAAGCCAAAGAGAAAGTCGATGGCGCTCCTCAGACTATCGCTGAAGGCGTTTCGAAAGAAGCCGCTGCTGACGCGAAGAAGAAGCTGGAAGAAGCAGGCGCTACCGTCGAAATCAAGTAATTTCGACCTTGCGTCTCCAGCCCGAGCGTTAAGCGAAAGGCTGATGGCTGGTGGCTTTTGCCACCGGCCTTTTTCCGTTATTGGCAGCCGACTGGGTCGGTGCTGGTAACGAGCTGCAACCACCCGAGGCGGTGGCGCAAACCAAGGGGTTTGCAGATTTTCTGGCCACTCCCGCCGGGAGGGCCAAACAAGCAGGTGACCAAGCTGGGGAACGCTGATGGCTTACTCATACACTGAGAAAAAACGTATCCGCAAGGACTTTAGCAAGTTGCCGGACGTCATGGATGTGCCGTACCTCCTGGCCATCCAGCTGGATTCGTATCGTGAATTCTTGCAAGCGGGAGCGACTAAAGATCAGTTCCGCGACGTGGGCCTGCATGCGGCCTTCAAATCCGTTTTCCCGATCATCAGCTACTCCGGCAATGCTGCGCTGGAGTACGTCGGTTATCGCCTGGGCGAACCGGCATTTGATGTCAAAGAATGCGTATTGCGCGGTGTAACTTACGCCGTACCTTTGCGGGTAAAAGTGCGCCTGATCATTTTCGACAAAGAATCGTCGAACAAAGCGATCAAGGACATCAAAGAGCAAGAAGTCTACATGGGTGAAATTCCCCTGATGACTGAAAACGGTACCTTCGTTATCAACGGTACCGAGCGTGTAATCGTTTCCCAGCTGCACCGTTCCCCGGGCGTGTTCTTCGACCACGACCGTGGCAAGACGCACAGCTCTGGCAAACTGCTTTACTCCGCCCGCATCATTCCTTACCGCGGTTCGTGGCTGGACTTCGAGTTCGACCCGAAGGACTGCGTATTCGTGCGTATCGACCGTCGTCGCAAGCTGCCTGCCTCGGTATTGCTGCGCGCGCTCGGCTATACCACCGAGGAAGTCCTCGAGGCGTTCTACACCACCAACGTCTTCCATGTTCAGGCCGAAGCCCTCAGCCTGGAGCTGGTGCCTCAGCGTCTGCGTGGTGAAATCGCCGTCCTCGACATCCAGGATGGCAACGGCAAGGTTATTGTCGAGCAGGGTCGTCGTATCACTGCTCGTCACATCAACCAGCTGGAAAAAGCCGGTATCAAAGAGCTGCAGGTGCCTATGGACTACGTCCTGGGTCGCACCACAGCCAAGGCCATCGTGCACCCGGCCACTGGCGAGATCATTGCAGAGTGCAATACCGAGCTGACCGTCGAAATCCTGGCGAAAATCGTCAAGGCCCAGGTCGTTCGTATCGAAACCCTGTACACCAACGACATCGACTGCGGTCCGTTCATCTCCGACACGCTGAAGATCGACTCCACCGGCAACCAGCTGGAAGCCCTGGTCGAGATCTATCGCATGATGCGTCCTGGCGAGCCGCCAACCAAGGATGCCGCCGAAACCCTGTTCAACAACCTGTTCTTCAGTCCTGAGCGCTACGACCTGTCTGCGGTCGGCCGGATGAAGTTCAACCGTCGTATCGGTCGTACCGAGATCGAAGGTTCGGGCGTGCTGAACAAGGAAGACATCGTCGCGGTGCTCAAGACTCTGGTCGACATCCGTAACGGCAAGGGCATCGTCGATGACATCGACCACCTGGGTAACCGTCGTGTTCGCTGCGTAGGCGAGATGGCCGAGAACCAGTTCCGTGTGGGCCTGGTGCGTGTAGAGCGCGCGGTCAAGGAACGTCTGTCGATGGCTGAAAGCGAAGGCCTGATGCCGCAAGACCTGATCAACGCCAAGCCGGTAGCGGCGGCGGTGAAGGAGTTCTTCGGTTCGAGCCAGCTGTCCCAGTTCATGGACCAGAACAACCCGCTGTCCGAGATCACCCACAAGCGTCGTGTCTCCGCACTCGGCCCAGGTGGTCTGACCCGCGAGCGCGCAGGCTTCGAAGTTCGTGACGTACACCCGACCCACTACGGTCGTGTATGCCCGATCGAAACGCCTGAAGGTCCGAACATCGGTCTGATCAACTCCCTGGCAGCCTATGCGCGCACCAACCAGTACGGCTTCCTTGAAAGCCCGTATCGCGTGGTGAAAGACGCCCTGGTTACCGACGAGATCGTGTTCCTGTCCGCCATCGAAGAAGCTGATCACGTGATCGCTCAGGCTTCGGCCACGATGAACGACAAGAAAGTCCTGATCGATGAGCTGGTAGCTGTTCGTCACCTGAACGAGTTCACCGTCAAGGCGCCGGAAGACGTCACCTTGATGGACGTGTCGCCGAAGCAGGTAGTTTCGGTCGCCGCGTCGCTGATCCCGTTCCTCGAGCACGACGACGCCAACCGTGCGTTGATGGGTTCGAACATGCAGCGTCAAGCTGTACCGACCCTGCGCGCCGACAAGCCGCTGGTAGGTACCGGCATGGAGCGTAACGTTGCCCGTGACTCCGGCGTTTGCGTCGTGGCTCGTCGTGGTGGTGTGATCGACTCCGTCGACGCCAGCCGTATCGTGGTTCGTGTTGCCGATGACGAAGTAGAACCGGGCGAAGCCGGTGTCGACATCTACAACCTGACCAAGTACACCCGCTCCAACCAGAACACCTGCATCAACCAGCGTCCGCTGGTGAGCAAGGGTGATCGGGTTCAGCGCAGCGACATCATGGCCGACGGTCCGTCCACCGACATGGGCGAACTGGCACTGGGCCAGAACATGCGCATCGCGTTCATGGCATGGAACGGCTTCAACTTCGAAGACTCCATCTGCCTGTCCGAGCGTGTGGTCCAGGAAGACCGCTTCACCACGATCCACATCCAGGAACTGACCTGTGTGGCCCGTGATACCAAGCTTGGCCCAGAGGAAATCACCGCGGACATCCCGAACGTGGGTGAGGCTGCGCTGAACAAGCTGGACGAGGCCGGTATCGTTTATGTAGGTGCCGAAGTCGGCGCCGGTGACATCCTGGTCGGCAAGGTCACTCCGAAAGGCGAGACCCAACTGACTCCGGAAGAAAAACTGCTGCGTGCGATCTTCGGTGAGAAAGCCAGCGACGTTAAGGACACCTCCCTGCGCGTGCCTACCGGCACCAAGGGTACCGTCATCGACGTCCAGGTCTTCACCCGTGACGGCGTTGAGCGTGACGCTCGCGCACTGTCCATCGAGAAGACCCAGCTCGACGAGATCCGCAAGGACCTCAACGAAGAGTTCCGTATCGTTGAAGGCGCCACTTTCGAACGTCTGCGTTCCGCCCTGGTAGGCCACAAGGCCGAAGGCGGCGCCGGCCTGAAGAAAGGTCAGGAAATCACCGACGAAGTCCTCGACGGTCTGGAGCATGGCCAGTGGTTCAAACTGCGCATGGCCGAAGACGCGCTGAACGAGCAACTCGAGAAGGCCCAGGCCTATATCGTTGATCGTCGCCGTCTGCTGGATGACAAGTTCGAAGACAAGAAGCGCAAGCTGCAGCAGGGCGATGACCTGGCTCCGGGCGTGCTGAAGATCGTCAAGGTCTACCTGGCAATCCGTCGTCGCATCCAGCCGGGCGACAAGATGGCCGGTCGTCACGGTAACAAGGGTGTGGTCTCCGTGATCATGCCGGTTGAAGACATGCCGCACGATGCCAATGGCACCCCGGTGGACGTGGTCCTCAACCCGTTGGGCGTACCTTCGCGTATGAACGTTGGTCAGATTCTCGAAACCCACCTGGGCCTGGCGGCCAAAGGTTTGGGCGAGAAGATCAACCGTATGGTCGAAGAGCAGCGCAAAGTGGCAGACCTGCGTAAGTTCCTGCACGAGATCTACAACGAGATCGGCGGGCGCAACGAAGAGCTGGACACCTTCTCCGACCAGGAAATCCTGGATCTGGCGAAGAACCTGCGCGGCGGCGTTCCAATGGCGACTCCAGTGTTCGACGGCGCCAAGGAAAGTGAAATCAAGGCCATGCTGAAACTGGCAGACTTGCCAGAAAGCGGCCAGATGCAGCTGTTCGACGGTCGTACCGGCAACAAGTTCGAGCGTCCGGTTACCGTTGGCTACATGTACATGCTGAAGCTGAACCACTTGGTAGACGACAAGATGCACGCTCGTTCTACCGGTTCTTACAGCCTGGTTACCCAGCAGCCGCTGGGTGGTAAGGCGCAGTTCGGTGGTCAGCGTTTCGGGGAGATGGAGGTCTGGGCACTGGAAGCATACGGTGCTGCTTACACTCTGCAAGAAATGCTCACAGTGAAGTCGGACGATGTGAACGGTCGGACCAAGATGTACAAGAACATCGTGGACGGCGATCACCGTATGGAGCCGGGCATGCCCGAGTCCTTCAACGTGTTGATCAAGGAAATTCGTTCCCTCGGCATCGATATCGATCTGGAAACCGAATAACACGTGACGCGAATCGAGAGCGGGGCTGTCTTGCCCGCTCTCTGCTCCGCCAGGAGGAAAGGCCTTGAAAGACCTACTGAATTTGCTGAAAAACCAGGGTCAAGTCGAAGAGTTCGACGCCATCCGTATCGGATTGGCCTCGCCTGAGATGATCCGTTCGTGGTCGTTCGGTGAAGTTAAAAAGCCGGAAACCATCAACTACCGTACGTTCAAACCTGAGCGTGACGGCCTGTTCTGCGCCAAGATCTTTGGCCCGGTCAAGGATTACGAGTGCCTGTGCGGTAAGTACAAGCGCTTGAAGCACCGCGGTGTGATCTGCGAGAAGTGCGGCGTTGAAGTCGCGCTGGCAAAAGTTCGTCGTGAGCGTATGGCGCACATCGAGTTGGCCTCGCCGGTTGCCCACATCTGGTTCCTGAAGTCGCTGCCGTCCCGTATCGGCCTGCTGATGGACATGACCCTGCGTGATATCGAACGCGTTCTCTACTTCGAGAGCTATGTCGTTATCGATCCAGGCATGACCACCCTTGAAAAAGGTCAGTTGCTCAACGACGAACAGTACTTCGAAGCACTGGAAGAGTTCGGTGACGACTTTGACGCCCGCATGGGTGCAGAAGCCGTCCGCGAACTGCTGCACGCGATCGACCTGGAGCACGAGATTGGCCGTCTGCGCGAAGAAATTCCGCAAACCAACTCCGAAACCAAGATCAAGAAGCTGTCCAAGCGCCTGAAGTTGATGGAAGCCTTCCAGGGCTCCGGCAACCTGCCAGAGTGGATGGTGTTGACCGTTCTGCCGGTTCTGCCGCCAGACCTGCGTCCACTGGTTCCGCTCGATGGCGGCCGTTTCGCGACTTCCGACCTCAACGATCTGTATCGTCGAGTGATCAACCGTAACAACCGCTTGAAGCGTCTGCTCGATCTGTCCGCTCCGGACATCATCGTTCGCAACGAAAAGCGTATGTTGCAAGAGGCGGTCGACGCATTGCTCGACAACGGTCGTCGTGGCCGCGCTATCACCGGTTCCAACAAGCGTCCTCTGAAGTCCCTGGCTGACATGATCAAGGGTAAGCAGGGTCGTTTCCGTCAGAACTTGCTCGGTAAGCGTGTTGACTATTCCGGTCGTTCGGTAATTACCGTTGGCCCGACCCTGCGTCTGCACCAGTGCGGTCTGCCCAAGAAGATGGCTCTGGAACTGTTCAAGCCGTTCATTTTCGGCAAGCTGGAAATGCGTGGTCTGGCGACCACCATCAAAGCGGCCAAGAAAATGGTCGAGCGCGAGCTGCCAGAGGTCTGGGACGTTCTCGCTGAAGTGATTCGCGAACACCCAGTGCTGCTCAACCGTGCACCGACCCTTCACCGTCTGGGTATCCAGGCGTTTGAACCGGTACTGATCGAAGGTAAGGCTATCCAGCTGCACCCGCTGGTCTGTGCGGCGTACAACGCCGACTTCGACGGTGACCAAATGGCCGTGCACGTACCGCTGACACTGGAAGCCCAGTTGGAAGCGCGTGCGTTGATGATGTCGACCAACAACATCCTGTCGCCAGCCAACGGTGAGCCAATCATCGTGCCGTCGCAGGACGTTGTATTGGGTCTGTACTACATGACCCGCGAAGCGATCAACGCCAAGGGCGAAGGTCGTGTGTTCGCGGATCTGCAGGAAGTTGACCGTGTGTTCCGTGCCGGCGAAGCCGCACTGCATGCCAAGGTCAAGGTGCGGATCAGCGAAACCGTGAACGATCGCGATGGCAACAGCGTGACCAACACCCGTATCGTCGACACCACCGTCGGCCGTGCGTTGCTGTTCCAGGTTGTGCCAAAAGGCCTGTCCTTCGACGTCGTCAACCTGCCGATGAAGAAAAAGGCGATCTCCAAGCTGATCAACCAGTGCTATCGCGTGGTGGGTCTGAAAGAGACCGTGATCTTCGCTGACCAGCTGATGTACACCGGTTTTGCCTATTCGACCATTTCCGGCGTTTCCATCGGTGTTAACGACTTCGTTATCCCGGATGAAAAAGCCCGCATCATCGGTACTGCTACCGAAGAAGTGAAAGAGATCGAAAGTCAGTACGCCTCCGGCCTGGTAACCCAGGGCGAGAAGTACAACAAGGTGATCGACCTCTGGTCCAAGGCGAACGATGAAGTTTCCAAGGCGATGATGGCCAACCTCTCGAAAGAGAAGGTGGTCGATCGCCATGGCGACGAAGTCGAGCAGGAATCCTTCAACTCGATGTACATGATGGCCGACTCGGGTGCGCGGGGTTCTGCTGCGCAGATCCGTCAGCTCGCCGGTATGCGTGGCCTGATGGCCAAGCCGGACGGCTCCATCATCGAGACCCCGATTACAGCGAACTTCCGTGAAGGTTTGAGCGTACTCCAGTACTTCATCTCCACTCACGGTGCTCGTAAGGGTCTTGCGGATACCGCGTTGAAAACCGCGAACTCCGGTTACCTGACCCGTCGTCTGGTAGACGTGGCGCAAGACCTGGTCGTGACCGAGATCGACTGCGGTACCGAACATGGCCTGGTCATGACTCCGCACATCGAAGGCGGCGACGTGGTAGAGCCGCTGGGTGAGCGCGTATTGGGCCGTGTCATTGCCCGTGACGTATTCAAGCCAGGTACCGAGGACGTGATCGTTCCTGCTGGCACCCTGGTTGACGAGAAGTGGGTCGAGTTCATCGAGCTCAACAGCATCGACGAAGTCATCGTGCGCTCGCCGATCAGTTGCGAAACCCGTTACGGCATCTGCGCCAAGTGCTACGGTCGTGACCTGGCTCGTGGTCACCAGGTGAACATCGGTGAGTCGGTCGGCGTCATCGCTGCCCAGTCCATCGGTGAGCCGGGTACCCAGCTGACGATGCGTACGTTCCACATCGGTGGTGCGGCAAGCCGGACCTCCGCGGCCGACAGCGTCCAGGTGAAGAATGGCGGTACTGTCCGCCTGCACAACCTCAAGCACGTTGAACGTGTGGACGGTCACCTGGTTGCCGTGTCCCGTTCCGGTGAACTGGCAATCGCCGACGACTTCGGTCGCGAGCGTGAGCGCTACAAGCTGCCTTACGGTGCGGTAATTTCGGTCAAGGAAGGTGACAAGGTCGACGCTGGCGCCATCGTGGCCAAGTGGGATCCGCACACTCACCCGATCGTTACCGAAATGAAAGGTACCGTGACCTACGTGGGCATGGAAGAAGGCATCACGATCAAGCGTCAGACTGACGAATTGACCGGTATGACCAACATTGAAGTACTCGATCCGAAAGATCGTCCAGCTGCCGGCAAGGACATCCGTCCAGCCGTGAAGATGGTCGATGCCAACGGCAAGGATCTGTTGCTGCCAGGCACTGACGTTATCGCTCAGTACTTCCTGCCAGCCAACGCCCTGGTCGGTGTAGCGGACGGCGCGCAGATTGCGATCGGTGATGTTATCGCTCGTATTCCGCAAGAGACTTCGAAGACCCGTGACATCACCGGTGGTCTGCCGCGTGTTGCCGACTTGTTCGAAGCTCGTCGTCCGAAAGAGGCGTCGATTCTGGCTGAAGTCAGCGGCACCATCGCGTTCGGTAAAGAGACCAAGGGCAAGCGCCGTCTGGTCATCACCCCGAACGACGGTAGCGATCCGTACGAAGAGCTGATTCCGAAGTGGCGCCACCTGAACGTCTTCGAAGGTGAACAGGTGAACCGTGGCGAAGTTATCTCCGACGGTCCTAGCGATCCACACGACATCCTGCGTCTGCTGGGTGTTAGTGCGCTGGCCAAGTACATCGTGAACGAGATCCAGGACGTTTACCGTCTGCAAGGCGTGAAGATCAACGACAAGCACATCGAGACCATCCTGCGTCAGATGCTGCGTAAAGTTGAGATCTCCGAGTCCGGCGATTCCAGCTTCATCAAGGGCGACCAGATGGAACTGACTCACGTATTGGTAGAGAACGAGAAGCTGGCTGCGGAAGACAAGTTCGTCGCCAAGTTCACCCGCGTTCTGCTGGGTATCACCAAGGCGTCGTTGTCCACCGAATCGTTCATCTCGGCGGCTTCCTTCCAGGAAACCACCCGCGTATTGACCGAAGCGGCGGTAACCGGCAAGCGCGACTACCTGCGCGGCCTGAAAGAAAACGTGGTTGTGGGTCGTCTGATCCCGGCCGGTACCGGTTTGGCCTATCACAGCGAGCGCAAGCGTCGCCGTGATGCAGACAAGCCGTTGCGCGTGAGCGCCAGTGAAGTGGAAGCTGCACTGACCGAAGCGCTGAACTCGAGCGGTAACTGAGTTCTGCGGTAATTGAGTGCCAGGCCCTGGTCGCCCCGTTCGGCGGATTGAGACAAATAGTCGATATCCGGCGGGCGGGGAGGTCGGGGCCTTGCCTTGACTGGGGGCAAGATCCTCTTTAGACTCTTGATCCCCTAAATTTGGCGGGAATGCGTTCCTGCCATTTTGCTTTTCTTGCAAGACAATAGCGTCGCAAGACAACAGTGGAGCTAGTAGATGGCAACTATCAACCAGCTGGTACGTCAGCCGCGTAAGCGTATCGTCGAGAAATCCGACGTGCCTGCGCTGCAGAACTGCCCGCAACGTCGTGGCGTATGCACCCGTGTGTATACCACTACGCCGAAAAAACCTAACTCGGCATTGCGTAAAGTGTGCCGTGTGCGTCTGACCAACGGTTTCGAGGTTTCCTCGTACATCGGTGGTGAAGGCCACAACCTGCAAGAGCACAGCGTGGTACTGATCCGCGGCGGTCGTGTAAAAGACTTGCCAGGTGTTCGTTACCACACCGTTCGCGGCTCTCTGGATACCTCCGGCGTTAAAGGTCGTAACCAAGGTCGTTCGAAGTACGGTACCAAGCGTCCGAAATAATCGGCCGTTTTGCAGTTTTTAATTTTATTGAGTCGATAAGAGTAAGGTCGGGCACGCATTTGCTGTCCCGGGCTAACCTGAAGACCGTTTGAGGGCTTATCAATGCCAAGACGTCGCGTAGCAGCCAAGCGTGAGATTCTGGACGATCCGAAATACGGAAGCCAGATTCTCGCCAAGTTCATGAACCACGTAATGGAAAGCGGCAAGAAAGCCGTTGCCGAGCGTATCGTTTATGGCGCGCTGGAAAAAGTTAAAGAGCGTAAGAACTCCGATCCCCTGGAACTCTTCGAAAAAGCACTCGACGCCATCGCTCCGCTGGTCGAAGTGAAGTCGCGCCGTGTAGGCGGTGCTACTTACCAGGTTCCGGTCGAAGTTCGTCCGTCCCGTCGTAACGCTCTGGCCATGCGCTGGTTGGTAGACTTCGCCCGCAAGCGCGGCGAGAAGTCCATGGCTCTGCGTTTGGCTGGTGAACTGTTGGACGCTGCTGAAGGTAAAGGTGCTGCAGTTAAGAAGCGTGAAGACGTGCACCGTATGGCTGAAGCCAACAAGGCTTTCTCGCACTACCGCTTCTAATTTTAGCGTCACTCAATTTGCGAGGGCTTTATGGCTCGTACAACCGATATTAAACGCTACCGTAACATCGGTATCGTTGCTCACGTGGATGCTGGTAAAACCACCACCACCGAGCGCGTCCTGTTCTACACGGGCGTAAACCACAAAATGGGCGAGGTGCATGATGGCGCCGCGACCATGGACTGGATGGTACAAGAGCAGGAGCGGGGTATTACCATTACTTCCGCTGCTACTACCGCTTTCTGGGAAGGCTCCAACAAGCAGTTCCCTAAGCATCGCTTCAACATCATCGACACCCCTGGCCACGTTGACTTCACCATCGAAGTAGAGCGCTCGCTGCGCGTGCTCGACGGCGCTGTCGTTGTGTTCTGTGGTACTTCGGGTGTTGAGCCTCAGTCCGAAACCGTATGGCGTCAGGCCAACAAATACGGCGTTCCACGTCTTGTTTACGTGAACAAGATGGACCGTGCTGGTGCGAACTTCCTGCGCGTGATCGGCCAGATCAAGCAGCGCCTGGGTCACACTCCGGTGCCTATCCAGTTGGCTATCGGTTCCGAAGACAACTTCGAAGGTCAGATCGATCTGATGACCATGGAAGCTGTCCGCTGGAACGATAACGACAAGGGCATGGCGGCAGTTCGTGGTCCGATCCCGGCTGAGCTGCAAGAGCTGGCTGAAGAGTGGCGCGGCAACATGGTTGAGGCAGCTGCCGAAGCCAGCGAAGAGCTGATGAACAAGTACCTGGAAGGCGAAGAGCTGACGATCGAAGAGATCAAGGCAGCGCTGCGTCAGCGTACTATCGCCGGTGAAATCGTTCTGGCCGTATGCGGTTCTTCGTTCAAGAACAAGGGTGTTCCCCTGGTTCTCGACGCCGTTATCGACTACCTGCCTGCGCCGGTCGACATTCCAGCCATCAAGGGTACTGACCCTGATGACGAAACTGTCGAGATGGAGCGTCATGCAGACGACAACGAGCCGTTCTCGGCTCTGGCGTTCAAGATCGCTACCGACCCGTTTGTTGGTACGCTCACATTTGCTCGCGTTTACTCGGGCGTGTTGAACTCCGGCGACGGCGTGATCAACTCGGTCAAGGGCAAGAAAGAGCGCGTGGGTCGTATGGTGCAAATGCACGCAAACACCCGTGAAGAGATCAAGGAAGTGCGCGCTGGTGACATCGCGGCCCTGATCGGCATGAAGGACGTCACCACTGGTGACACTCTGTGCTCCGCTGACAAGCCAATCATCCTGGTTCGTATGGACTTCCCGGAGCCGGTTATTTCGGTTGCCGTTGAGCCAAAAACCAAGGATGACCAGGAAAAAATGGGTATCGCCCTGGGCAAGCTCGCTCAGGAAGACCCGTCTTTCCGCGTCAAGACCGACGAAGAGACTGGTCAGACGATCATCTCCGGCATGGGCGAGTTGCACCTGGACATCCTGGTTGACCGGATGCGTCGTGAGTTCAACGTCGAAGCCAACATCGGTAAGCCACAGGTTTCCTATCGTGAGAAGATCACGAAGGCTTGTGAGATCGAAGGCAAGTTCGTTCGTCAGTCCGGTGGTCGTGGTCAGTTCGGTCACTGCTGGATCCGTTTTGCTCCTGCTGACGAAGGTCAGGAAGGTCTGCAATTCCTGAACGAAGTGGTCGGTGGTGTGGTTCCGAAGGAATACATCCCGGCTATCCAGAAGGGTATCGAAGAGCAGATGAAGAACGGCGTTGTCGCCGGCTATCCGCTGATCGGCCTGAAGGCTACCGTGTTCGATGGTTCTTACCACGACGTCGACTCCAACGAGATGGCGTTCAAGGTGGCGGCCTCCATGGCGACCAAGCAACTGGCTACCAAAGGTGGCGGTGTTGTTCTTGAGCCGATCATGAAGGTTGAAGTCGTAACACCTGAGGACTACATGGGCGACGTGATGGGTGACCTGAACCGTCGTCGCGGTCTGATCCAGGGTATGGAAGATACGGTTTCCGGTAAGGTTATCCGTGCCGAGGTTCCGTTGGGCGAGATGTTCGGTTATGCGACCGACGTTCGTTCCATGTCCCAGGGTCGCGCGAGCTACTCTATGGAATTCTCCAAATACTCCGAAGCTCCGTCGAACATCGTCGAAGCTATCGTTAAAAAACAAGGCTGATTCAGCCCCTTTAGGCTAGGAGTTAATTGTCGTGGCTAAAGAAAAATTTGAACGTAACAAACCGCACGTCAACGTCGGCACCATCGGTCACGTTGACCACGGTAAAACCACTCTGACCGCTGCTCTGACTCGCGTCTGCTCCGAAGTCTTCGGTTCGGCTCGTGTTGACTTCGACAAGATCGACAGCGCTCCGGAAGAAAAGGCCCGTGGTATCACCATCAACACTGCGCACGTAGAGTACGACTCCAATGTTCGTCACTACGCGCACGTTGACTGCCCAGGTCACGCCGACTACGTAAAGAACATGATCACTGGTGCTGCCCAGATGGACGGCGCGATCCTGGTTTGCTCGGCTGCCGATGGTCCGATGCCACAAACTCGTGAGCACATCCTGCTGTCCCGTCAGGTTGGCGTTCC
Organism: Pseudomonas citri; assembly: GCF_025336485.1. GTDB lineage: Bacteria > Pseudomonadota > Gammaproteobacteria > Pseudomonadales > Pseudomonadaceae > Aquipseudomonas > Aquipseudomonas citri. The sequence goes on from NZ_JAODAB010000008.1 coordinate 19,804, forward strand.
GTACATCGTTGTCTTCCTGAACAAGGCTGACATGGTTGACGACGCTGAGCTGCTGGAACTGGTCGAGATGGAAGTTCGCGATCTGCTGAGCACCTACGACTTCCCAGGCGACGACACCCCGATCATCGTTGGTTCGGCTCTGATGGCTCTGAACGGCCAAGACGACAACGAAATGGGCACCACTGCCGTTCGTAAGCTGGTTGAGACTCTGGACAGCTACATCCCAGAACCAGAGCGTGCTATCGACAAGCCGTTCCTGATGCCAATCGAAGACGTATTCTCGATCTCGGGTCGCGGTACTGTTGTGACTGGTCGTGTTGAGCGTGGCATCGTCCGCATCCAGGAAGAAGTTGAGATCGTCGGTCTGCGCGACACTCAGAAAACTACCTGCACCGGCGTTGAAATGTTCCGTAAGCTGCTGGACGAAGGTCGTGCTGGCGAGAACTGCGGCGTGCTGCTGCGCGGCACCAAGCGTGACGACGTTGAGCGTGGTCAGGTTCTGGTCAAGCCAGGTACCGTCAAGGCTCACACCAAGTTCACCGCTGAAGTCTACGTGCTGAGCAAGGAAGAAGGTGGTCGTCATACTCCGTTCTTCAAAGGCTACCGTCCACAGTTCTACTTCCGTACAACTGACGTGACTGGTAACTGCGAACTGCCAGAAGGCGTTGAAATGGTAATGCCAGGTGACAACATCCAGATGACTGTCACTCTGATCAAGCCAATCGCGATGGAAGACGGTCTGCGTTTCGCTATCCGTGAAGGTGGTCGTACCGTTGGCGCTGGCGTCGTAGCCAAGGTTATCGAATAAGTCTCTTTTAGAGTCTGCTCGATGATTGAAAAAGCCCCCGCTTAGCGGGGGCTTTTTTATTGGGTTGACACCTATCGGGGGCGTCTATAGAATTGCGCCTCCTTTTAACGGGCGTATTGCGCCCGGTGGGAATAGCAGCCGGAGTCTGAAATCCAATGCAAAATCAGCAAATCCGTATCAGGTTGAAGGCTTTTGACCATCGCCTGATCGACCAATCCACCCAGGAAATCGTGGAAACCGCGAAACGTACTGGTGCTCAAGTGCGTGGTCCAATTCCATTGCCTACCCGTAAAGAGCGGTTCACCGTTCTGGTCTCCCCGCACGTCAACAAAGACGCGCGTGACCAGTACGAGATCCGTACTCATAAGCGCGTTCTGGACATCGTCCAGCCAACGGATAAAACCGTTGATGCACTTATGAAGCTCGATCTTGCGGCCGGCGTGGAAGTGCAGATCAGCCTCGGCTAAGACTTGGTCTTAGTCGTGTAACGCTCTGAAATGGGCGGCCATAGCGGGTGAAAGCCCCGTACACTCATGAGGTTTACAACATGACTATTGGTGTAGTCGGTCGTAAATGCGGTATGACCCGTATTTTCACCGAAGAAGGTGTCTCCATTCCGGTCACGGTCATTGAGATCGAGCCGAATCGCGTCACCCAGTTCAAAACTGAAGAAACCGATGGCTATCGTGCAGTGCAAGTCACTGTCGGCGAGCGTCGCGCTTCGCGTGTAACAGCTGCTCAGGCAGGCCACTTCGCCAAGGCGAACGTAGCTGCTGGTCGTACCGTGATGGAATTCCGCCTTGAAGAAGGCGAATACCAGGCCGGCGATCTGATCAACGCTGAAATCTTCGCCGCTGGTCAACTGGTTGATGTAACCGGTCAGTCCAAGGGTAAAGGCTTCCAGGGTACGATCAAGCGTTGGAACTTCCGCGGGCAAGATAACACCCACGGTAACTCCGTATCCCACCGCGTTCCAGGCTCTATCGGCCAGTGCCAGACTCCTGGTCGTGTATTCAAGGGCAAGAAAATGTCCGGTCATATGGGCGCCGAGCGCGTGACCGTGCAGTCCCTCGAAGTAGTGCGCGTGGACGCTGAACGCAATCTGTTGTTGGTCAAGGGCGCTGTTCCTGGCGCTACTGGCGGCAATCTGGTTGTACGTCCAGCAGCCAAGGCTCGCGGTTAAGGGGAAGCTGACATGCAATTAAATGTAAATGACGCTCAAGCGATCGAAGTTTCCGAACTGACATTTGGCGGCGAATTCAACGAGACGCTGGTTCACCAAGCAGTCGTGGCCTACATGGCTGGCGGCCGTCAAGGTAGCAAGCAGCAAAAGACCCGTTCCGACGTTTCCGGTGGCGGCAAGCGCCCATGGCGTCAGAAAGGTACTGGCCGTGCTCGTGCTGGTACTATCCGTAGCCCAATCTGGCGCGGCGGCGGTACCACCTTCGCAGCTCGTCCTCAGGATCACTCCCAGAAGCTGAACAAGAAGATGTATCGCGCAGCGATGCGTTCCATTCTTGCTGAGCTGGTGCGTACTGATCGTCTGGTCGTGGTTCAGGACTTCGCTGTTGAAGCACCGAAAACCAAAGATCTGCTGAACAAGCTCAATGGCATGGGTCTGACTGACGTCCTGATCGTGTCTGATGCTGTTGATCAGAACCTGTACCTGGCTGCTCGCAACCTGCCTCACGTCGACGTTCGTGACGTGCAAGGTTCCGATCCGGTCAGTCTGATCGCATACGACAAGGTGTTGATCACCGTGTCGGCCGTGAAGAAATTCGAGGAGCTGCTGGGATGAACCAGGAACGCGTATTTAAAGTTCTGCTTGGCCCGCACGTTTCCGAGAAGGCTACGGTTCTGGCAGACAAGAAAGGCCAGTTCGTTTTCAAGGTTGCTACCGATGCAACCAAGCTGGAAATCAAGAAGGCCGTCGAAAGCCTGTTCAGCGTGAAAGTAGAGCGCGTGACTACCCTGAATGTTCTGGGTAAGAGCAAGCGCACTGCTCGCGGTCTGGGCAAGCGTAATGACTGGAAGAAGGCAGTTATCTCCCTTCAGCCAGGCCAAGATCTCGATTTCAGCAGCAGTGCTGAGTAAGGAAGGGGTGCATCATGGCAATCGTTAAATGCAAACCGACTTCCCCTGGCCGCCGTTTTGTGGTCAAGGTGGTCAACCAGGAGCTGCATAAAGGCGCTCCTCACGCACCGCTGCTCGAGAAAAAATCGAAGTCTGGTGGTCGTAACAACAATGGCCGCATCACTACACGTCACGTGGGTGGTGGTCATAAGCAGCATTATCGTCTGGTCGACTTCCGTCGCAACGACAAGGATGGCATCGCTGCCACCGTCGAGCGTATCGAATACGATCCAAACCGTACTGCTCACATCGCTCTGCTGCTGTACGCAGATGGCGAGCGTCGCTACATCATCGCCCCTAAAGGCGTGAGTGCTGGCGACCAGCTGATCGCAGGTGCCTTGGCGCCGATCAAGCCGGGCAACGCTCTGCAACTGCGTAACATTCCAGTTGGTAGCACCGTACACGGCATCGAATTGAAGCCAGGTAAAGGCGCACAGATCGCTCGTTCCGCTGGTGCTTCGGCTCAGCTGATCGCTCGTGAAGGTGTCTATGTAACCCTGCGTCTGCGTTCCGGTGAGATGCGTAAAGTACTGGCTGAGTGCCGTGCGACCCTGGGCGAAGTCTCGAACTCCGAGCACAGCCTGCGTTCGTTGGGTAAAGCTGGTGCCAAGCGCTGGCGTGGCGTTCGCCCAACCGTTCGTGGTGTTGCCATGAACCCGGTTGACCACCCACATGGTGGTGGTGAAGGTCGTACCTCTGGTGGTCGTCATCCGGTATCGCCATGGGGCTTCCCGACTAAGGGCGCGAAGACTCGTGGTAATAAGCGTACCGACAATATGATCGTCCGTCGTCGCAAGTAAATAGAGGGATACGACAGTGCCACGTTCTCTGAAAAAAGGTCCTTTTATTGATCTTCACCTACTGAAGAAGATCGAAGTGGCGGCGGAAAAGAACGATCGCAAACCAGTTAAGACCTGGTCGCGTCGCTCGATGATCCTGCCACAAATGGTCGGTCTGACCATCGCAGTACACAACGGTCGCCAGCACGTCCCAGTTCTCGTGAACGAAGACATGGTCGGCCACAAACTGGGCGAGTTCGCCGGTACCCGCACATACCGTGGGCACGTGGCTGACAAGAAAGCCAAGCGTTAAGGGGTAAGGAAATGGAAGTAGCCGCTAAGTTGTCGGGCGCTCGAATCTCCGCCCAGAAAGCCCGCTTGGTCGCCGACCAGATCCGCGGGAAGAAGGTGGGCGACGCGCTCAACCTGTTGGCTTTCAGCAGTAAGAAAGCCGCCGAGATCATGAAAAAAGTGCTGGAGTCGGCCGTAGCCAACGCCGAGCATAACGAAGGCGCAGACGTTGATGACCTGAAGGTCAGCACCGTTTTCGTCAACGAAGGGCGTTCGCTGAAGCGCATCATGCCACGTGCCAAAGGCCGTGCTGATCGCATCGTCAAGCGGTCTTGCCATATCACTGTCAAGGTTGCTGACAAGTAACGGAGTCGAAGAGATGGGTCAGAAAGTACATCCCATTGGCATTCGCCTGGGAATCGTCAAGGAGCACAACTCCGTCTGGTACGCAGACGGTCGGACTTATGCGGACTACTTGTTCGCTGATCTGAAAGTGCGTGAGTATCTCCAAGACAAACTAAAAAGCGCGTCCGTAAGCCGTATCGATATTCATCGTCCGGCTCAGACTGCACGCATCACCATTCACACCGCTCGTCCAGGTATCGTTATCGGGAAGAAAGGTGAAGATGTTGAGAAGCTGCGTCAGGACCTGACCAAGCAAATGGGTGTGCCTGTGCACATCAATATCGAAGAGATCCGCAAGCCGGAACTCGACGGTATGCTGGTTGCGCAGAGCGTAGCTCAGCAGCTGGAGCGTCGCGTCATGTTCCGTCGCGCCATGAAGCGCGCCGTACAGAACGCCATGCGCATTGGTGCCAAAGGCATCAAAATCCAAGTGAGCGGTCGTCTCGGCGGTGCTGAAATCGCACGTACTGAATGGTATCGCGAAGGTCGTGTGCCACTGCACACCCTGCGTGCCGACATCGACTATGCCAACTACGAAGCTCACACCACCTACGGTGTGATCGGTGTGAAGGTTTGGATCTTCAAAGGCGAAGTAATTGGTGGTCGCCAAGAAGAGCTGAAGCCGCAAGCGCCAGCGCCTCGTAAAAAAGCTGCTAAGTAAGGGGTACGCCAAATGTTGCAACCAAAGCGTACGAAGTTCCGCAAGCAGATGACCGGTCACAACCGTGGCCTGGCACTGCGCGGTAGCAAAGTCAGCTTCGGCGAGTTCGCGCTGAAGTCTGTTGCTCGTGGTCGTCTCACCGCTCGTCAGATCGAGTCAGCGCGTCGTGCCCTGACCCGTCACGTAAAACGTGGCGGCAAGATCTGGATCCGTGTATTCCCGGACAAGCCTGTCACCAAGAAGCCACTCGAAGTTCGGATGGGTAAAGGTAAGGGTAACGTGGAGTACTGGGTTGCCCAGATCCAGCCAGGTAAAGTCCTGTATGAGATCGAGGGTGTTTCTGAAGAGCTGGCGCGTGAGGCTTTCGCCCTGGCTGCTGCAAAGCTGCCGCTCGCCACCTCCTTTGTTAAGCGGACGGTGATGTGATGAAAGCGAATGAACTTCGTGAAAAATCAGCACAGCAGCTGAACGAGCAACTGCTCGGCCTGCTGCGCGACCAGTTCAATCTGCGTATGCAGAAAGCAACTGGCCAGTTGGGGCAGTCCCATCTGCTCTCGCAAGTTAAGCGTGACATCGCTCGCGTGAAAACTGTGCTCAACCAGCAGGCAGGTAAGTGATCATGGCTGAAGCCGAAAAAACTGTCCGTACGCTGACTGGCCGTGTTGTCAGCGACAAGATGGACAAAACCATCACCGTTCTGATTGAGCGTCGCGTTAAGCACCCGATCTACGGTAAATACGTTAAGCGTTCGACTAAGCTGCACGCGCACGACGAAACCAATCAGTGCCACATCGGCGACAAGGTCACTATTCGTGAAACTCGTCCGATGGCCAAGACCAAGTCTTGGGCGCTGGTTGATGTTCTCGAACGCGCTGTGGAAGTCTAAGGGCTAGGGGTCGGAGAAATTATATGATTCAGACTCAATCCATGCTCGATGTGGCCGATAACAGCGGCGCTCGCCGCGTTATGTGCATCAAGGTGCTGGGTGGCTCCCATCGTCGTTACGCTGCAATTGGCGACATCATCAAAGTTACCGTCAAGGAAGCAATTCCTCGCGGCAAGGTGAAAAAAGGCCAAGTGATGACTGCTGTCGTAGTCCGCACTCGCCATGGTGTCCGTCGTGCTGACGGCTCCATCATCCGCTTTGATGGCAACGCTGCTGTTCTGTTGAACAACAAGCAAGAGCCAATCGGCACCCGTATCTTTGGGCCAGTGACCCGTGAACTTCGTACTGAGAAGTTCATGAAGATCGTCTCGCTCGCCCCAGAAGTGCTGTAAGGAGATCCGACATGCAAAAGATTCGTCGTGACGACGAGATCATCGTGATCGCCGGCAAAGACAAAGGTAAGCGCGGTAAGGTGCTGAAGGTTCTTGCTGACAACCGTCTGGTTGTTGGTGGTCTGAACCTGGTCAAGCGTCATACCAAGCCTAACCCGATGTCGGGCGTACAGGGCGGTATCGTCGAGAAAGAAGCGCCACTGCACGCTTCCAACGTCGCCATTTTCAACGGCGAAACCAACAAGGCTGACCGCGTTGGTTTCAAAGTAGAAGACGGTAAGAAAATTCGTGTCTTCAAGTCGACCCAAAAAGCGGTTGATGCTTGAACACTGCTAGGTAGAAGACCATGGCACGACTAAAAGAGATTTACCGGAAGGAAATCGCCCCGAAACTTAAGGAAGAACTTAAGCTTTCGAACGTGATGGAAGTTCCGCGCGTTACCAAAATCACCCTGAACATGGGTCTGGGCGAAGCGATCGGCGACAAGAAAGTCATCGAGCACGCTGTTGCTGACCTGGAAAAGATCACCGGTCAGAAAGTCGTTGTGACTTACGCTCGGAAATCCATCGCTGGCTTCAAAGTCCGTGAAGGTTGGCCGATCGGCGTCAAAGTGACCCTGCGCCGTGAGCGTATGTACGAGTTCCTGGATCGTCTGCTGTCGATCTCCCTGCCTCGGGTTCGCGACTTCCGCGGCCTGAATGCCAAGTCCTTCGACGGTCGTGGCAACTACAGCATGGGCGTTAAAGAGCAGATCATTTTCCCGGAAATCGATTACGACAAGATCGACGCTCTCCGCGGTCTGGACATTACCCTGACCACTACTGCTCGGACGGATGACGAAGGTCGCGCACTGCTGCGCGCTTTCAAATTCCCGTTCCGCAACTGATTGGAGTAGGAAAATGGCCAAGAAGAGCATGAAGAACCGTGAGCTGAAGCGTCAGCTCACCGTTGCCAAGTACGCCGCCAAGCGTGCAGCGCTGAAAGCAATCATCGTCGACCTGAACGCAAGTCCAGAAGCACGTTGGGAAGCTACCGTAGCACTGCAGAAGCAGCCACGTGACGCAAGCGCTTCGCGCATGCGTAACCGCTGCCGCCTGACTGGTCGTCCGCATGGCGTGTACCGCAAGTTCGGCCTGGGCCGTAACATGCTGCGTCAAGCTGCTATGCGTGGTGACGTTCCAGGTCTGGTTAAAGCCAGCTGGTAAGCATCTTCAAAGCACAGGCGTTCAGGCTCTCTGGATCCTGACCGCCGGTAGCCTTGAATCTGAATCAAGCCCCTTTTGGGGCTTGATTCATTTCTGGGGTATCTCTAGAATACCCGGCTCGCCTGAGCCCGTGTTTTTATTGCACGGATGCGCTCGGCGACACGTACTAGCCGAAAGGCTAATTTTTTGTGTATTAGGAGCGTCTAGCCCATGAGTATGCAGGACCCGTTAGCGGACATGCTAACTCGTATCCGTAATGCCCAGATGGCTGAAAAGTCCGTCGTAAGCATGCCATCTTCTACTTTGAAGGTAGCTGTTGCCAAAGTCCTGAAGGACGAAGGTTACATTGCGGGTTATCAGATCAGCAGCGAAATCAAGCCTCTGCTGTCCATCGAGCTGAAATACTTCGAAGGCCGTCCGGTCATCGAGGAAGTGAAGCGCGTTAGCCGTCCAGGCCTGCGTCAGTACAAGTCCGTCGAGGATCTGCCGAAAGTTCGCGGCGGCCTGGGCGTGTCTATCGTCTCCACCAACAAGGGTGTGATGACTGATCGTGCTGCGCGCGCTGCCGGTGTCGGCGGCGAAGTTCTTTGCACTGTGTTCTAAGGGGGGATAAGCATGTCTCGCGTCGCTAAGAACCCCGTTAAGCTGCCAGCCGGTGTCGAAGTCAAATTCGCAGGCCAACAGCTTTCGGTGAAGGGTGCCAAGGGTACTCTTGAACTGAACGTCCATTCGTCCGTTGAGGTCGTTGAAGAAGCCGGTGAGCTGCGTTTCGCTGCTCGCAATGGTGATCAGCAGACTCGCGCAATGGCTGGTACCACTCGTGCGTTGGTAAACAACATGGTCCAAGGCGTGAGCCAAGGCTTCGAGCGCAAGCTCCAGCTGGTCGGTGTTGGTTACAAAGCGCAAGCAAAAGGCTCGGTTCTGAACCTGGCTCTTGGCTTCTCGCACCCAGTGGATTACGAACTGCCGGAAGGCATCACCGCTGAGACTCCTAGCCAGACCGATATCCTGATCAAGGGCATCGACAAGCAGCTGGTAGGTCAAGTGGCCGCCGAGATCCGCGACTTCCGTCCACCAGAGCCGTACAAAGGCAAAGGTGTGCGCTACGCGGACGAAGTCGTCCGTCGTAAAGAAGCCAAGAAGAAGTAGGGCATAGCAAATGACCGACAAAAAAGTTACTCGACTGCGTCGCGCTCGCAAAGCACGCCTGAAAATGCACGAACTCGAAGTCGTGCGTCTCTGCGTGTTCCGCTCTTCGCAGCACATCTACGCCCAGGTCATTTCGGCCGACGGCAACAAGGTCCTGGCAAGTGCCTCGACTTTGGATAAAGAACTGCGTGATGGCGCCACTGGCAACATCGACGCGGCCACTAAGGTTGGCCAGCTGGTCGCTACGCGTGCTAAAGCCGCTGGCGTCTCGCAGGTGGCTTTCGACCGCTCTGGCTTCAAGTACCACGGCCGCGTCAAGGCGCTGGCTGATGCTGCTCGTGAAGCTGGGCTGGAGTTCTAAGTTATGTCAAATAACGACCAAAAGCGCGACGAAGGCTACATCGAGAAGCTGGTTCAAGTTAACCGCGTAGCCAAAACCGTAAAAGGTGGCCGTATCTTCACTTTCACCGCGTTGACCGTGGTAGGTGATGGTAAGGGCCGTGTTGGCTTCGGCCGTGGCAAGTCGCGTGAAGTGCCTGCTGCGATCCAGAAGGCAATGGAAGCTGCTCGCCGCAACATGATCCAGGTTGATCTGAACGGCACCACTCTGCAGTACGCAATGAAGTCTGCCCATGGCGCTTCGAAGGTGTACATGCAGCCTGCTTCTGAAGGTACGGGTATCATCGCTGGCGGCGCTATGCGTGCTGTCCTCGAAGTTGCTGGCGTTCAGAACGTTCTGGCCAAGTGCTACGGCTCGACTAACCCAGTAAACGTGGTTCACGCCACTTTCAAGGGTCTGAAGGCTATGCAGTCTCCTGAGTCCATTGCCGCCAAGCGTGGCAAAAGCGTCAAGGAGATCTTCTGATCATGGCTACCGTAAAAGTTACGCTGATCAAAAGCATGACCGGCCGTATCCCTAACCACAAACTGTGCGTCAAGGGTCTGGGTCTGCGTCGCATCGGTCACACTGTAGAAGTCCAGGATACTCCCGAGAATCGCGGGATGATCAACAAGGCTTACTACATGCTGCGTGTCGAGGGTTAATCGATGAAACTCAATGATCTGAGTCCAGCGCCGGGTTCCCGTCGCGAAAAGCATCGTCCGGGCCGTGGTATCGGTAGTGGTTTGGGCAAGACCGGTGGCCGTGGCCACAAAGGTCAGACCTCCCGCTCCGGTGGCACCATCGCTCCAGGCTTTGAAGGCGGTCAACAACCGCTGCATCGTCGCCTGCCGAAGTTCGGTTTCGTTTCCCTGAAAGCCATGGATCGCGCTGAAGTGCGTCTGTCCGAACTGGCTAAAGTGGACGGCGACATCGTCACCGTGCAGTCCCTGAAGGACGCCAACGTGATCAACCAGAACGTACAGCGTGTGAAAATCATGCTGTCGGGCGAAGTTGCTCGTGCTGTCACCATCGGAAAGGGAATCGGCGCCACCAAAGGTGCGCGTGCGGCTATCGAAGCAGCTGGCGGCAAGTTCGAGGAATAAATGGCTAAGCAAGGTGCTCTCTCTGCGCTCGGCAAAGGCGGTATGTCTGAACTCTGGGCTCGTCTGCGTTTTCTGTTCCTGGCGATTATCGTCTACCGAATAGGCGCACACATCCCGGTTCCAGGTATCAACCCGGACCGACTCGCGGACCTGTTTCGACAGAATGAGGGGACCATTCTTAGCTTGTTCAACATGTTTTCCGGCGGCGCGCTGGAGCGGATGAGCATCTTTGCATTGGGGATCATGCCGTACATCTCGGCATCGATCATCATGCAACTGATGTCCGCTGTCAGTCCGCAGCTGGAGCAGTTGAAGAAGGAAGGTGAAGCTGGCCGTCGCAAGATCAGCCAGTACACCCGCTACGGCACTGTCGTCCTCGCCCTCGTTCAAGCCATTGGCATGTCCATTGGCCTGGCGGGGCAGGGCGTTTCGTTCACTGCTGACTTCAGCTTTTATTTCGTTGCGGTAACCACGTTCGTGGCTGGCGCAATGTTCATGATGTGGCTGGGTGAGCAGATTACTGAGCGTGGTGTTGGCAACGGTATCTCGATGTTGATCTTCGCAGGTATCGTCGCCGGTCTTCCGAGAGCGATCGGGCAGTCTTTCGAGTCTGCGCGTCAGGGTGATATCAACATTTTCGCCCTGGTTGCCATCGGTCTGCTGGCAGTAGCGATTATCGGTTTCGTGGTGTTCATTGAGCGTGGTCAGCGGCGTATCGCTGTTCACTACGCCAAGCGTCAGCAAGGCCGCAAGGTATTTGCTGCGCAGACCAGCCACTTGCCGTTGAAGGTGAACATGGCCGGTGTTATCCCGGCTATTTTCGCGAGCAGCATCCTGCTGTTCCCGGCTTCGTTGGGTGCCTGGTTCGGCCAGTCTGAAGGTATGGGCTGGTTGCAGGACATCTCGCAGTCGATCGCTCCTGGTCAGCCATTGAATATTCTGCTGTTTAGTGCAGGGATTATTTTCTTCTGCTTCTTCTATACGGCGTTGATGTTCAATCCGAAAGACGTAGCGGAAAACCTGAAGAAGTCCGGTGCCTTTATTCCGGGCATCCGTCCAGGTGAGCAGTCTGCGCGCTACATTGATGGCGTTCTGACTCGTTTGACCATGTTCGGTGCTCTTTACATGACGGCCGTCTGTCTGTTGCCCCAGTTCCTGGTGGTGGCGGCAAACGTACCGTTCTACCTTGGCGGGACCTCGTTGCTGATCGTGGTCGTGGTTGTGATGGACTTTATGTCCCAAGTACAATCGCACCTCGTTTCGCACCAGTACGAATCCCTGATGAAGAAAGCCAACCTGAAGGGCTACGGCAGCGGCATGTTGCGCTGAGTAGCGTCCATAAGGTTCGAGGAGTTGGTGATGAAAGTTCGTGCATCGGTGAAAAAGCTGTGCCGTAACTGCAAGATTATTCGCCGCGAAGGTGTTGTTCGGGTAATTTGCAGCGCGGAACCGCGTCACAAACAGCGCCAAGGCTGAGTGTGATTGTGCTTTAAGCCCGGCAGCTAGTGCGCTGCCGGGTTGATTATTTGTTATTACAGCGATATTATCTCGCGCCCTATTTCTTGGCTTCCGGGGCGTAGGTAGCTGTCAATTGGAGTCCCACTGAATGGCCCGTATTGCAGGCGTCAACATTCCAGATAACAAGCATACTGTTATCTCGCTGACCTACATCTATGGTGTTGGTCGCACTACTGCACAGAAAATTTGTGCAGTGGCTGGGGTCAACCCAGCTGCAAAGATCAAAGATCTGAGCGACGAGCAGATTGAACAGCTGCGTGGCGAAGTGGCGAAGTTCACCACTGAAGGTGACCTGCGTCGCGAAATCAACATGAAAATCAAGCGCTTGATGGACCTCGGTTGCTATCGCGGTCTGCGTCATCGTCGTGGTCTGCCAGTACGCGGTCAGCGTACCAAGACCAACGCGCGTACCCGTAAAGGTCCGCGTAAGCCGATCCGCAAGTAATCGCCCCAGCGAATCGACAGGAATTTAATCATGGCAAAACCTGCTGCTCGTCCTCGTAAAAAAGTTAAAAAGACAGTGGTTGATGGCATCGCCCACATCCATGCTTCTTTTAACAACACCATCGTGACCATTACCGACCGTCAAGGTAACGCTCTTTCCTGGGCTACCTCCGGTGGTTCGGGTTTCCGCGGTTCCCGCAAGTCCACCCCGTTCGCTGCTCAAGTAGCTGCTGAGCGTGCTGGTCAAGCTGCGCTGGAATACGGCCTGAAAAACCTCGACGTAAACGTCAAGGGCCCAGGTCCAGGTCGTGAATCCGCAGTCCGCGCTTTGAACGGCTGTGGCTACAAGATCGCCAGCATCACCGACGTGACGCCAATCCCGCACAACGGGTGCCGTCCGCCGAAGAAGCGCCGCGTGTAATCCAGGAGATTGTAAAGAATGGCTCGTTACATTGGTCCAAAATGCAAACTCGCTCGTCGCGAAGGCACCGATCTCTTCCTGAAGAGCGGCGTGCGCGCGATCGAATCGAAGTGCAACATCGAAGCAGCACCTGGTATCCACGGCCAGCGCCGCGGCCGCCAGTCCGACTACGGCACCCAACTGCGTGAAAAGCAGAAGGTCCGTCGTATCTACGGCGTTCTTGAGCGTCAGTTCAGCGGCTACTACAAGGAAGCTGCTGGCAAGAAAGGTGCAACTGGCGAAAACCTGTTGCAACTGCTCGAATGCCGTCTGGACAACGTTGTATACCGTATGGGCTTCGGTTCTACTCGTGCCGAATCCCGTCAGCTGGTATCGCACAAGTCGATCAGCGTTAACGGTCAGACCGTAAACGTTCCGTCCTACCAGGTTCGTGCTGGTGACGTGGTTGCTGTTCGCGAGAAAGCTAAAAACCAACTTCGCATTGTCCAAGCTCTCGATCTGTGTGCCCAACGTGGCCGCGTAGAATGGGTAGAAGTAGACACTGAGAAGAAGTCGGGCGTTTTCAAGAACGTTCCAGCTCGCAGTGATCTGTCCGCCGACATCAACGAAAGCCTGATTGTCGAGCTCTACTCCAAGTAAGGGCTAGAAAATAGGTGCATCCATGCAGATTTCGGTAAATGAGTTCCTGACACCCCGCCATATTGATGTGCAGGTTGTCAGTCCAACCCGCGCCAAGATCACTCTCGAGCCTCTCGAGCGTGGTTTCGGCCATACCCTGGGCAACGCGCTGCGCCGCATCCTGTTGTCCTCAATGCCCGGCTGTGCAGTAGTCGAGGCCGAGATTGACGGTGTGCTCCACGAGTACAGCGCCATCGAAGGTGTACAGGAAGACGTCATTGAAATCCTGTTGAACCTTAAAGGTCTGGCTATCAAGCTGCACGGTCGTGACGAAGTTACGCTGACCTTGTCGAAGAAGGGTTCGGGGGTGGTTACCGCTGCCGATATTCAGCTGGATCATGATGTCGAGATCGTTAATCCCGATCACGTAATCGCTAACCTGGCGTCCAACGGCGCCCTGAACATGAAGCTCACCGTAGCTCGTGGTCGTGGTTATGAACCAGCAGACTCGCGTCAGAGCGATGAAGACGAAAGCCGCAGCATCGGTCGCTTGCAGCTCGACTCTTCGTTCAGCCCGGTTCGCCGTATCGCATACGTGGTGGAAAACGCCCGTGTCGAACAGCGTACCAACCTGGACAAGCTGGTTATTGATCTGGAAACCAACGGTACCCTGGATCCTGAAGAGGCCATCCGTCGTGCTGCAACCATCCTGCAACAGCAGTTGGCTGCGTTCGTCGACCTCAAGGGTGACAGTGAGCCAGTGGTTGTCGAGCAGGAAGACGAGATCGATCCGATCCTGCTTCGCCCGGTTGACGATCTGGAACTGACTGTACGTTCGGCTAACTGCCTTAAGGCGGAAAACATCTACTACATCGGCGACCTGATTCAGCGTACCGAAGTAGAGCTGTTGAAGACTCCGAACCTGGGCAAGAAATCCTTGACTGAAATCAAGGACGTTCTGGCCTCCCGCGGTCTGTCCCTCGGCATGCGCCTCGACAACTGGCCGCCTGCAAGTCTTAAGAAGGACGACAAGGCGACTGCCTGATCGTCGTAATCACCGAACGTTGTGTTTGGTAAGGAATGAACCATGCGTCATCGTAAAAGTGGTCGTCACCTGAGCCGCACCAGCTCGCACCGCAAGGCCATGTTCCAAAACATGGCGGTGTCGCTGTTCGAGCACGAGCTGATCAAAACTACACTGCCGAAAGCCAAAGAACTGCGCCGCGTTGCCGAGCCGCTGATCACTCTGGCCAAGACAGACAGCCTGGCTAACCGCCGCCTGGCTTTCGACCGTACTCGTTCGAAAGCTATCGTTGGTAAGCTCTTCAACGACCTGGGCAAGCGTTACGCTACCCGTGAGGGTGGCTACCTGCGCATCCTCAAGTGCGGTTTCCGCGCTGGCGACAACGCGCCTATGGCGTACGTCGAGTTGGTTGATCGTGCTACCGGCGGTGAAGCTGTATCCGCTGAGTAAGACGGCAATAAACAAAAAACCGGGCCTTGCGCCCGGTTTTTTGTGTCCGGTCAAAAAGTGCGGCGGCATTTGGCCTGGCCTCGCTATGTGCCAAGCTGAGTTATTAGATAATAACTATCGTCATCCATGATTTAATGAATTTGGATACTGTCACTAAGATGATCAATACTCCTTTCCAGCCGATTAGCCGGCAGTTCGAAGACCGACCGAGGAAGATTGAGCATGAGCCAGACCAAGACGCTTACGACCGCTAGCGGCGCCCCTGTCGCCGACAACCAGAACTCCCGCTCCGCCGGCCCGCGTGGCCCGCTGTTGCTCGACGATTTCCATCTCATCGAAAAGCTTGCTCACTTCAATCGCGAGAACATCCCTGAGCGCCGCGTGCACGCCAAAGGTTCGGGTGCCTACGGTACCTTCACCGTTACTCGGGACATCACCCAATACACCCGCGCCAAGTTGTTTGAGTCCGTGGGCAAGCAAACCCCGACTTTCCTGCGATTTTCCACCGTCGGTGGCGAACGTGGTTCTGCCGACACTGAACGCGACCCTCGTGGTTTCGCCCTGAAGTTCTATACCGAGGAAGGTAACTGGGACATCGTTGGCAACAACACACCTGTGTTCTTCATTCGTGATCCGCTGAAGTTCCCGGACTTTATCCACACCCAAAAGCGCCTGCCGCAAAGCAACCTGAAAAGTGCCCAGGCGATGTGGGATTTCTGGTCGCACTCGCCTGAGGCATTGCACCAGATCACCATTCTGTTTTCGGATCGTGGCATTCCGGATGGCTACCGTCATATGCACGGTTTCGGCAGTCACACCTACAGCCTGATCAATGCCCAAGGTGAGCGCCACTGGGTGAAGTGGCACTACAAGACCAAGCAAGGGATCAAGAACCTCGCGCCGGCTGACGCGGCACGCTTGGCCGGCACCGATCCGGATTACGCTCAGCGCGACCTGTTCAATGCGATCGAGCGCGGCGACTTCCCGAAATGGAGCGTCTGCATCCAGATCATGACCGAGGCCCAGGCCGCCGCTCATTACGAAAATCCGTTCGACGTGACCAAGACCTGGTCGCAGAAGGAGTTCCCGCTGATCGAAGTCGGTGAGCTTGAACTCAATCGCAACCCGTTGAACTACTTCGCTGAAGTCGAGCAAGCGGCGTTCGGGCCGAGCAACATGGTGCCGGGTGTGGGGCTTTCGCCGGATCGCATGCTGCAAGGTCGGGTATTCGCTTACGCGGATGCGCACCGCTACCGTGTCGGCACCAATCACCAGCAGTTGCCGGTGAATGCCCCACGTAGCCCGGTGAACACCTACCAGCGCGACGGCGCCATGGCGTTCGGCAGCAATGGCGGGGCCGCGCCGAACTACGAGCCTAACAGCTACGTCGAGGCGCCGAAGCAGGCTCCGCACTACGCCGAACCGGCGCTGGCCCTGGGTGGGGCGGCTGATCGTTACGATCATCGGGAAGACACCGATTACTACAGCCATGCCGGTGCGCTGTTCCGCTTGATGAATGATGAGCAGAAAGCCCTGCTGATCAGCAACATCGCCGGTGCGATGACCGGAGTGTCGGCGGATGTCATCGACCGCCAGTTGCAGCACTTCGTCAAGGCGGATGCCGCTTACGGCGAAGGGATTGCAGAAGCGTTGGGTGTACAGCTTAACTAAGTCTAAACGAGAAGCAGAACCGCCCGCATTTAGGGCGGTTTTTGCGTTATTTCAGCTTGTTTTCTCAGATTTTCTTCGTATTTATTGCGATGAGCCCGTGACGTTGCAGTTGGCTTGGTTCAAACTAGGGCCTTTCAAGGTTTGTGGAGATGTAGGGCGATGCAAGGTCACCCGGACGTAATCGATTACCTCAACACGCTGCTGACAGGCGAGCTGGCTGCCCGTGATCAGTATTTCATCCACTCGCGGATGTATGAGGATTGGGGGTTTACCGAGCTCTACGAACGCATCAATCATGAGATGGAAGAAGAGACCCAGCACGCTGATGCGTTGATGCGTCGGATCCTGATGCTTGAAGGTACGCCACGCATGCGTGCCGATGACTTGGACATCGGTGCTACGGTGCCTGACATGCTCGCCGCTGACCTGCGCCTGGAATACAAAGTTCGCGCAGCACTGTGCAAGGGGATCGAGCTTTGCGAGCAGCACAACGACTACGTGACCCGCGAGATTTTGCGTGTCCAGCTGAACGACACTGAGGAAGATCATACCTACTGGCTGGAGAAGCAACTGGGCCTGATCAAGCTGGTTGGTTTGGAAAACTACCTGCAGTCGCAGTTCTGATCGGCTGATGCGCTGATGAAAAAAGCCCCTGGCATCGATGAGATGGCAGGGGCTTTTTCATGCGCGGGTGGAGTCAATCCCGATCACGCTCCAGCAATGGCTTGAGGTAGTGACCCGTGTGGGACTGCTTCATCTCGGCCACTTGTTCGGGCGTACCTACCGCAATGATCTGCCCGCCCTTGGAACCGCCTTCCGGCCCCAGGTCCACCAGCCAATCCGCGGTCTTGATCACGTCCAGGTTGTGTTCGATCACCACCACGGTGTTGCCGTGGTCCCGCAGGCGATGTAGCACGTCGAGCAACTGTTGGATATCGGCGAAGTGCAGACCGGTGGTCGGTTCGTCGAGGATGTATAACGTCTTGCCGGTATCGCGCTTGGACAGCTCGCGGGACAGTTTCACCCGCTGCGCTTCGCCTCCCGACAACGTTGTCGCCGATTGCCCGAGCTTGATGTATGACAGGCCGACATCCATCAGCGTCTGGAGCTTGCGCGCCAGGGCCGGCACCGCGTCGAAGAACTCCCGTGCCTCCTCGATGGTCATCTCGAGGGTTTCGTGGATGCTCTTGCCCTTGTACTTGATTTCCAGGGTTTCGCGGTTGTAGCGCTTGCTCTTGCACACGTCGCACGGCACATAGATGTCCGGCAGGAAGTGCATTTCAACCTTGATCAACCCATCGCCCTGGCACGCCTCGCAGCGTCCACCCTTGACGTTGAAGGAGAATCGCCCCGGGCCGTAACCACGGGCGCGGGATTCCGGCACGCCAGCGAACAGCTCGCGGATCGGCGTGAACAGGCCGGTGTAGGTGGCCGGGTTGGAGCGTGGCGTGCGGCCAATCGGGCTCTGGTCGATGTCGACGACCTTGTCCAGGTGTTCCAGGCCCTTGATGCTGTCGTGGGCGGCGGCTTCCAGGGACGTGGCGCCGTTCAGGGCGGTGGCGCTGAGGGGGAACAGGGTGTTGTTGATCAGCGTCGACTTGCCTGAGCCGGATACACCGGTGACGCAGGTCAGCAGGCCGATCGGGATTTCCAGGTCGACGTTGCGCAAGTTGTTGCCACGTGCTCCCTTGAGGGTCAGTGAAAGCTTTTTGTTGCGCGGTGTACGCTTGGCCGGCACCTTGATCTTCACCCGGCCCGACAGGTATTTGCCGGTCAGCGAGTCAGGATGCGCCATGACTTCGGCCGCACTGCCCTGGGCGACGATGTGCCCGCCGTGGACGCCCGCGCCCGGACCGATGTCCACCACGTAGTCGGCCAGGCGGATCGCGTCTTCGTCATGCTCGACCACGATCACCGTATTACCAATGTCCCGCAGGTGCTTGAGGGTCCCGAGCAACCGGTCGTTGTCGCGCTGGTGCAGGCCGATGGACGGTTCGTCGAGGATGTACATCACCCCCACCAGGCCCGCACCGATCTGGCTGGCCAGGCGGATGCGCTGGGCTTCGCCGCCGGACAGGGTGTCGGCGCTGCGGTCGAGGGTCAGGTAGTCGAGGCCGACGTTCACCAGGAATTTCAGGCGCTCGCAGATCTCCTTGAGGATCTTGTCGGCGATCTCGCCACGACGCCCCGTGAGCTTCAAGCCGTCGAAATACTCGGTGGCATCGCCAATCGGCAGGTTGGTCACCGCCGGTAGGGTTTTTTCACCGACCCACACATGCCGCGCTTCCCGGCGCAGGCGCGTGCCACGGCAATCGGGGCAGGGCTGGGTGCTGAGGAACTTGGCCAGTTCTTCGCGCACGCTCGCCGACTCGGTCTCGCGGTAGCGCCGCTCTAGGTTCGGCACGATGCCTTCGAACGGATGGGAGCGCTTGACGATATCGCCACGGTCGTTGAGGTACTTGAAGTCGACGCTTTGTGTGCCACTGCCGTGCAGGATGTACTTCTGCTGGTCAGCGGGCAGTTCGTTGAACGGTTGGTCCAGGCTGAACTTGTAGTGGGCCGCCAGCGAACCGAGCATCTGGAAGTAATAGACGTTGCGCCTGTCCCAACCGCGGATTGCGCCTTCGGCCAGGGTCAGCTCGCCATTGACCAGGCGCTTGGTGTCGAAGAACTGCTTGACCCCCAGGCCATCGCAGGTCGGGCAGGCGCCGGCGGGGTTGTTGAAGGAAAACAGCTTGGGTTCCAGCTCGCTGATGGCGTGGCCACAGATTGGGCAAGCGAAGCGTGCGGAGAAGATGATCTCCTCGCCCGGCTCGTCGTCCATCGGTGCTACCAGGGCGATGCCATCGGCCAGTTTCAGCGCGGTCTCGAAAGACTCGGCCAAGCGCTGTTGCAGGTCGGCCCGGACCTTGAAACGGTCAACCACCACATCGATCGAGTGCTTCTTCTGTTTATCCAGTTTCGGCAGTTCGTCCAGTTCGCAGAGCTTGCCATTGACCCGGGCGCGTACGAAGCCTTGGGCACGCAGTTCTTCGAAGACCAGCAGGTGTTCGCCCTTGCGCTCACGAACTACAGGGGCCAGCAGCATCAGCTTGCTGCCTTCAGGCTGGGCCAGGACCAGGTCGACCATCTGGCTGACGGTCTGGGCTTCCAGGGGAATATCGTGGTCGGGGCAGCGAGGGATACCGACCCGCGCATACAGCAGGCGCAGGTAGTCGTAGATCTCGGTGATGGTGCCGACGGTCGAGCGCGGGTTATGGGAGGTCGACTTCTGTTCGATGGAGATCGCCGGCGACAGGCCTTCGATGGTGTCGACGTCGGGTTTCTCCATCATCGACAGGAACTGCCGGGCGTAGGCCGACAGTGACTCGACATAGCGTCGCTGGCCCTCGGCGTACAGGGTGTCGAAGGCCAGGGATGATTTGCCGGATCCGGACAGGCCGGTGATGACGATCAGTTTGTCCCGGGGCAGGGTCAGGTCGATGTTCTTCAGGTTGTGGGTACGGGCCCCACGAATCAGGATCTTGTCCAAAGTGGCCTCGCTTGGCGGGCGTCGAAAAGCTAGGAGTATACGGGCAATACTGGATGGATGAACACTATTGTGGATAAGTTTTCAGCCATACATGAAGACTGCGCGGCAATCGGTCGCGATATACCCTCTCAATCGATGGGACTGGTAGAATCGCCGCCGGTTCACACGAGGTTTTTCCATGCACGATCCCCACAGCGAACGCATGAGTGGCGGCGAGACACGCGCGGCGAGCGGTCTTGCCCTGGTGTTCGCCTTCCGCATGCTGGGCATGTTCATGGTGTTGCCGGTATTGGCGACCTATGGCATGGACCTGGCTGGCGCGACGCCGGCCCTGATCGGGTTGGCGATTGGCGCCTATGGCCTGACCCAGGCGATTTTCCAGATCCCGTTCGGGATCATTTCCGACCGCATCGGCCGGCGTCCGGTCATTTACCTGGGGCTGATCGTCTTTGCCCTCGGTAGCGTACTGGCGGCCAGTGCCGACTCGATCTGGGGCGTGATCGCCGGACGCATCCTGCAAGGCGCCGGGGCGATTTCCGCAGCCGTCATGGCGCTGCTGTCGGACCTGACCCGCGAGCAGCATCGGACCAAGGCCATGGCCATGATCGGCATGACCATCGGCCTGTCCTTTGCCGTCGCGATGGTAGTCGGCCCGTTGCTGACCCGGGCCTTTGGTTTGTCTGGCCTGTTCCTGGCAACCGGCGGCATGGCATTGGTGGGTATCCTGATCGTCGCGGTCATGGTGCCGCGCTCCACCGGGCCGTTGCAGCATCGCGAGTCGGGCGTGGCGCGCCAGGCACTGATCCCGACGCTCAAGCACCCGGACCTGTTGCGCCTGGACCTGGGCATCTTCGTGCTCCACGCCATGTTGATGTCGAGTTTCGTCGCCTTGCCGTTGGCGCTGGTCCAGAAAGCCGGGCTGCCCAAGGAACAGCATTGGTGGGTCTACCTGGCTGCGCTGCTGATTTCGTTCTTCGCCATGATTCCCTTCATCATCTATGGCGAGAAGCGACGCAAAATGAAACGAGTTTTGCTCGGCGCCGTCGTGACGCTGATGCTCACTGAGCTATTCTTCTGGCAGTTCGGCGACAGCTTGCGCGCCCTGGTGATCGGGACGGTGGTGTTCTTCACTGCGTTCAATCTCCTGGAGGCGTCGCTGCCATCGCTGATCAGCAAAGTTTCACCGGCGGGCGGCAAGGGCACGGCGATGGGGGTCTACTCCACCAGCCAGTTCCTGGGCTCGGCGTTGGGTGGGATCCTCGGCGGCTGGTTGTTCCAGCATGGCGGTTTGTCGGTTGTGTTCCTGGGATGCGCCGCGCTGGCTGCACTTTGGCTGCTCTTTGCTGTTACCATGCGCGAACCTCCGTATGTGACGAGCCTGCGCTTGCCGCTGTCGCCCGAAGCCATCCGCGAAGCAGGCCTGACCGAGCGCCTCAAGGCCGTCGTTGGAGTAACCGATGCAGTGGTGGTCGCCGACGAAGCGGCCGTATATATCAAACTGGACACCGAATTATTGGATCGCGCGACGCTTGAACGCCTGGTGAACAACCCGGCCCCGGCGACGTGCGAAGCCTAGGAGAACGTTATGGCCCGTGGGGTTAACAAAGTCATATTGGTCGGCACTTGCGGCCAGGATCCCGAAGTTCGCTACCTGCCGAACGGCAACGCCGTGACCAACCTGAGTCTGGCGACCAGCGAACAATGGACCGACAAGCAGACCGGCCAGAAGGTCGAGAAGACCGAATGGCACCGCGTGTCGATGTTCGGCAAAGTGGCGGAGATCGCCGGCGAATACCTGCGCAAGGGTTCGCAGGTGTACATCGAGGGCAAGCTGCAGACCCGCGAGTGGGAAAAAGACGGCATCAAACGCTACACCACCGAAATCATCGTCGACATGCAGGGCACCATGCAGCTGCTGGGCGGTCGTCCACAGGGTGACCAGCAGGGCGGTAACAACTACCAGCAATCGGCGCCGCGCCAGCAGGCTCCGCGTCCACAGTCGGCTCCACAGCCACAACGCGAACGCCCGGCCCCACAACAAGCCGCGCCGCAACCGGCTCCGGATTTCGACAGCTTCGATGACGATATTCCGTTCTGAAGTGTAGCTTTTTCAGAACCGTAAACATTAGAAGCGAAGCCATTGATTTGGCTTCGCTTTTTTATTGTTTACAGGATTGTCCGTGCCTTACTGTTTGTCTGGTTCAACGGGAGTTTCGGTTGTTGAAACCTCATGAAATTTCCGGGCGAAGTCGATAAATGCACGCAGCTTCGGAGGCATATGTTTTCGGCTAGGGAAGAAAATGAAGAAACCTGCACTCTCAGGCATGAAAGCGTCAAGGCAGGGTTCTAGCAATCCTTGGCGCATCAAAGGTTCGACAACTCCGCGAATATTATAGGTGAGCCCGACGCCGGCCACCGCTGCGGCCAGGCATGTGGCTGGGCCGTTGACGATGAGGGGGCCTTTCACGTCAATTGAAAATGCCCGTGGCCCACCTGACGCCTGATGATCGACAAATGCCCAGCGATAGATTGCGCCCCCTGCAAGCCTGACATTGATGCAGGCATGGTCTTCAAGCTGGTCTGGATACTGGGGCTTACCGCGCTCGGCAAAATACGCTGGAGATCCCACTACAGTCAAAGGCGATGGATCTGTCAGGCGAACCGCGACCATGTCGTGAGCAATCATTTTGCCAATACGAATGCCCGCGTCATAACCCTCCGCGACGATATCCACAAAACGGTCTTCAAATACCAATTCCAACTCTACGTCAGGGCATGTAACCGCGAAGCCCTTGAGTATTGGCTCAATCAGCGTTTGCGCCACATAAGGAATGCTGAGGCGTAGCAGACCTTTGGGGCTGACCCCCAAGCGCTGAGCGGCTTGGACTGCGGCTTCAGCGCAGGACACGCTTCCTTGCGCTTGTTCCAGGAACAGTTTCCCTGCGTCGGTGAGCCTGACCGACCGCGTTGTGCGGGTTAGTAGCGATACTCCCACGCGCGCTTCAAGTCGACTGATATTCCAGCTCACAGCGGCTGTGGTGATACCCAGCTCAGCGGCTGCTGCTGTGAAGCTCCGCTTCTCGGCAACACGCGTAAAAATCAATAGCCCGTCGAAAATGTCGGAGCGCATTGTTAAACCCAGTTTTCAGGCCCATCAAATGCCGTCCAGATTATCAACTTGAGTAACACAATGCATGACCGGTATGGAGAGTTTCCATCATGCCCATTGCCTCAATCACCCGCCGCACATTTGGCCTGTCCATTGGGGTAATTGGCCTACTTCTAGCTATAGGTCGACCCGCTATGTCTCAACCCGATATCAGGCCGCTAGGCCAAAAGCCCCTAAAGGTCAGTTTTGAAAGCGGAAATGGGAGTGTCGTTGCTCATCTCCATTTACCATCGAGATACGATCCGACCTGGAGCTATCCAGCAGTGGCGATCGGTGGCTCGATGAGTTCGGTGAAGGAGCAGATGGCTGATACCTATGCCGGTGAGTTAGCTCAACGCGGCATCATCGCCCTGGCAATTGACTACCGTAATTTCGGTGAAAGCAGCGGCGCGAAGCGCCAGTGCGAGGATCCAGCGTCCAAGGCTGAAGACCTGTCCGCCGCACTTCGTTTTCTCAAAAAACGTCCTGATGTTTCAGGCACCGGGCTCCTTGGTATCTGTACCTCGGGCGGCACAGTGCTTTATACGGCGGCAACCGACGCAAACGTCAGTGCGGTTGCAACTGTTGCGGGTTATTTTGCGGATCCAGAGCTCATGCTCAAGATGTTTGGCCCAGAAGGCGTGGAGCAGCGCAGAGCTTTAGGCCATGAGGCCCTCAAGCGTTTTGACAAAACCGGCGTCATTGACACAGTCCGAGCGTACGACCCCGTCGATAAGACGGCGGCAAGCACTAGCCCCAGCGAATACTACATGGACACAAGCCGTGGGGGCGCGGTGCGCTCCTGGCGCAACGAATTTGCACTCATGGGATGGGAGGGCTGGCTCGACTTCAATCCAGTAGCCCAGGCTACGGCCGTTACCGCTCCGGCTTTGATCATTCATTCTGATGGATCAGCCTTCCCTGACCAAGCGCGCAGAGTTCACGAATTGCTGGGAGGTCCGAAACATCTGCATTGGACCGAAGGCAAGCATTTCGACTTCTACGATCGCCCTGAGACAGTCCGTGCGTCTGTAGAACAGCTTGCCACTTTCTTTATAAAAACCTTGAACTGAAGCATGCCGGCGGCTGCAGAGGGAAGATTGATCAAAAGCCGACCGGAACACGGCCGAGCTTGGCCTGGTTGCAGGTTGGGAGATCCGCCCGTTTTGGTCCTAATTCAGATGTGCGACCGGCTTCAACATGGAAGAAAAGTGTAAACAACAGGGCTTCAAATCCTCGATTCGTTTACGTTTTTTGGGCGGATGACGCGTGTCTGATTTCCAATGCGTTGACTCACAAGGAAATCTGGATTTGTTGACAAGTTTTCGTACGTAGAACCATTCTGACGCTGGCGACTCCAGGCGTTTAAAAAAAGCGAAGCCATTCACCTGGCTTCGCTTTTTTTATGGTTGCTTGTTTCCCTATGACGAACCGTCTCGTCAATCGGCAACTGCGCTGGTCACCACCGTGAACTTGCGGCTGAACTCGAATACCTCACACACCCCTTTGCGACCCGCCGGAACGGAAATGGCATCGCCAGGGCCCATTTCGTGGCGCTCGCCATCGTCCAGGGTAATGGCAATCCGGCCCTCGATCAGCACAAAGGCTTCGTCGTTGTCGAACCGCCAATGGAATTTCGCGGGGTGCGAGGTGAAGAATGCCACGGACTTGTGCGGCGTCTTTACGCCTACGGTTCGCAGCAACTTCATCCGGGTGTCCGGTTGGCCTTCGATGACGTCGTCCCCCAGTGGATAAGGGAGCCAGCCTTCGGCGGTATCGAGCGAAGCCGTGGCGATGGAGTCGATCGGGTTGGGAAGTATGGGGCGGGTATTCATATTGTTTTCGCCTCGCGTGGACGGAGTGGCTTATTTCTATGTCGGATGGCATAGTTTGGGCCTGAGCCTACACCAATTTATGACGAGCGGCATAATCGCAATGAAAAAAAACACGCGCGACCGGATGATCATCGGGGCGGTCGACCTGCTCCGTCGACGTGGGGTGCATGCCACCAGCGTTCGCGAAGTCGTTCGCCATTCAAATACGCCCAGGGGCTCGATTGCCCATCACTTCCCGGGTGGTAAGCGCCAGTTACTGGAGGCGGCGTTGGAGCAGGCCGGGCTTGAAGTCAGCACGCCGCTGGCGACCCTGCTCGAATCGCAGGGGCTGGTGGAGGGGCTGGAACGCTTTGTGGCGGGCTGGCGGCAAATGTTGGAAGACAGCCAGTATCAGGCCGGTTGCGCGGTATTGGCGGTGGCGGTCGAACAGTATTCGTCCGAGCAACGGGCAGACGTGAGCCCCGAGCAGGACGACCAGATACAACAGCAACTGCTGGACCAGGCCCACGGTATTTTCAGCGAGTGGCAACGCATCATCAGTCGGGCCATGCAGGCCTCCGGCATCACTGCGCAGCGGGCCGGGAGCTTGGCGACAATGATCATTGCCGCGATCGAGGGGGCGGTCGCGTTATGCCGCGCGGCTCGAAGCGCCGAGCCGCTGGATGTGATCTGGCAAGAACTCAGGCGGAGTCTGGAGCGCGAGCAGGCCTGAGCGTTTCCCCCGCGCGTTGGATAACCGCGTCGATATACGTTGGGTCGTTGTAGATCCGCGCCAGCAGGATAGCGCCCTCGAAATCGGCCACCAGTTGCCTGGCCAGGCGCTGGGCATCTGCCGGGTCATGGGCTTCGAACAGTTGGCTGAACGCGGCAATCCAGTCATCGAGAAAGGCGCGTATGGGCTCCATCAGTTCTGGTTTTCCGTAGCTCGCGTCCACCGCGACCACGCCCATCAGGCAACCGATGGAGTCGTCCTGGAACAGTTTCCGGGCTTTTTTCCCCATGCTGACAAGCCGCTCTTCTGGGACCAGCTTCTCGTTATAGGCCACGGAAAACAGCGCTTCTTTCAGGCCCTGGTGTGTCCAGGCCAATACATCCCTCAGCAACGATTCCTTGCTGGAGTAATGGTGATAGAACGAAGCCTTGGTCAGCCCGCAGGCCGTCGATAACGCGTCCATGGTCGTGCCGTGGTAGCCAAGCCGTTTGAAGGTATTGGCACAGCGCTGCAACAGCTCGTCGCGAGAAATCTTGGGTGGCCGCACGGGAAAATCCTGCTCTCGATAATGCGCGCTGATCTTACGTCATAAGCCCTGGCATCTCAATTTGACGATTACCGAACATTTGGTTAGTTTTAAAACCGAACATTTGGTAAGTAAGCGGCTGTGCCTCGATTTCAACGAGCCGGCCCCCTGGGAGAGTCATGGCATGAGCGAAGTGAACAGCGGCCCCGGTCGCGTTTCCCGAGAACAACGTGGTCACCTGTTCCTGATCGGTCTGGACCGGGCGGGAAAACGCAACGCCTTCGACAGCGCGATGCTGAGCGACCTTGCTTTGGCCCTGGGGGAATTCGAGCGCAATGACGAACTTCGTTGCGCAGTGATCTTCGCCCATGGTGAGCATTTCACGGCGGGCCTCGACTTGATGGAACTGGCGCCGAAACTGGCGTCCGGTGGCTTCCAGTATCCAGCCGAAGGGATCGATCCGTGGGGTGTGTCCAAGCCGCGCCGGACCAAACCGCTGGTGGTGGCGGTACAGGGCAGTTGCTGGACGGCGGGCATCGAGCTGATGCTCAACGCTGACATCGCGATCGCCGCCGATAACGCCCGTTTCGCCCACCTGGAAGTGCTGCGTGGCATCCCGCCGTCCGGCGGCTCGACGGTGCGTTTCACCCAGGCGGCGGGTTGGACCCGGGCCATGCGCTACATGCTGACCGGCGAAGCGTTCGATGCTCACCAGGCGCTGGACATGAACCTGCTCACCGAGGTGGTCGAACCGGGACAAGAATTGCCTCGGGCCATCGAGTATGCCGAACGCATTGCCAAGGCGGCGCCGCTGGCGGTCAAGGCGACCCTCCAGTCTGCCTTCCAGGCGCGTGACGAGGGGGACGATGCCGCCCTGTCGACCATCAACGCTTTGTTGTTCTCGCTGATCAAGAGCGAAGACGTGCGCGAAGGCGTCATGGCCATGATGCAGAAGCGCGAACCGGTCTTCAAAGGTCGCTAATGAATGCCCTTAAGACAACCAACCCTCCAACGGGCGAAGAACACGTGACAATGATCCGCTGTGCGACCATTCCTGGCTCGATCGAGCCCATCACTCTTCAGGCGGATGACGGCTACCGGCTCGCCGCCACGCGTTATGCTGCCGTGGGGCCGATCAAGGGCAACCTCATCATGGCCGGTGCGACCGGGGTGCAGCAGCGTTTTTATCGCCGCTTCGCCGAACACGCCAATTCCCAGGGCTATAACGTCCTGACCCTGGACTACCGCGGCGTCGGCCAGTCCAGCCCGAAGACGCTCAAGGGCTTCGACATGTCTTACCTCGACTGGGGCTTTCGCGACCTGGCGGCTGCCGTCGATTTCATGCATGACGACATGCCGCTCTATTGGGTCGGGCACTCCTTCGGTGGACATGCCCTTGGGCTGCTGCCCAACCATCACAAAATCACCGCCGCCTATTGTTTCGGGACCGGGGCGGGGTGGGCCGGCTGGATGCCCAAGGCCGAAGCGCGCAAAGTCCGCTTCCTGTGGTCCTGCGTGTTACCGGTCATCGTATCGGTGAAGGGCTACATGGCCTGGAGCCTGTTGGGGATGGGCGACGATCTGCCATTGGGGGTCTACAAGGACTGGCGGCGCTGGTGCAAGCATCCCCACTACTTCTTCGATGACCCTGCCATGGAGCCGGTGACCCGGCTGTACGCGGAGGTGCGCATGCCGTGTATTTTCTCCAATGCGGTGGACGATCCGTGGGCACCTCCGGCCTCGCGTGACGCCTTTATCAAGGGCTATCGCAATGCCGCGATTCTCACGCGCGACCTGCATTCCACCAATCCCAGGGAGCCCATCGGCCATATGGGCTATTTCCGTGCTTCGGCCATGGAAACCTGGGATGAAATGCTGCAATGGTTCTCGGTCATGACCCCAGCCACTGCTTCTCGGCTGCGCTCAGTGGCCGGTTAGTGACGTTGGGTGCCTGGTCGATGGCTGGGCACCCTCACGGCCGATAACCCGCCGGCCACTCATGTCGCGTCGGTGTTTTCTCTTCGTGATAATGCGGTTTTCCCGCTGGGGAACTCATCAAGGTCGAGTTGGCGAGGATCGTTTCCGTCAGCAAACAGTCCTCGCCGTCCTCAAACCAGCAAGCCAGCGCCGAGTTTCGATTGCCGTGCATGTCCACCACCTCCGGCCAGGCTTCGACGCCCGGTGCATCGCTGGGAGGGATGATGGGGTAATGCTTGGGTGGCAGCACCAGCGCGTCACCGGGACGGACCCACAAGTCCGTCAGGTAGATCTCCCGCGAGCCGGGTCGCCAGCGGGCGACGCTGATCACCAGCGGCAAGCGCCCATATCGGGAAAAGAACGCGTGGGGGAAGTTGTGGTATTCGAGGTCGGTCGGGTTGTAGGTCAGCAATTCGCGCTGGCGCGCCGGCCCCAGGTAGGGCGATTGGTGGCCGGCCCATTTGCCGTAGGTGTATTGGCCCAGGATCAGTTGGTCGTATTCGAAACGCAGGCATTCGCCGTTTGCCAGCAAGGTCATGCCGAACGCTTGTGCGGTTTCCCTGGTGGCCCAGAGTGGTTCGTAGCGCACCTCCCTGGCGTGGAAATCGAACTGCTTGATCCCGTAGGCGCCGGTGCTCGTTGGCACTTCCCGATTCCTCCAACTGATACCGGAGTATCTCGCGCCTAACGACAACGTGTGATTCTCGGGCGCGAGCTGGATCAGGTTGCCGCGCACCTGGGCACTGGGCTGCGCCAGCCCGTAGTCGTTGAACAGGTAGGGAAGCTTGCGGCAGTCGAGCGTCGACTCCTTGCCTTCGCCGATAAAGGAAACGCTGTTGAAGACTTGCATCGTTATGGACCACTCACGCAAGGGGGCTGTGTGGGAGCGGGTTGCTCGCTCCCACAGAGGTTGGCATCAACTATACGGACGATGCTGCTCGCGCAACCAGTCCAGGCCGTGAGGCTGGCGCCACGGCCGGACAGCGGCACGCTTTTCAATCTGGGTCAGGCACATGTTGTTGCCCTTGTAGTGGACCAACAACAGATGAAACACGTCATCACCGCGCCGGTCCCAGATAACGTCGTCCTGCTGGCGCCCCGGTTCGATGGGCTTGAGCCGGCAGTCGTTCTGGTCATGCATGCCTTGTAGGCAGGTGCCCGTTTCGTAGTTGATCAGCAGTACCGGGTGGTTGATGTCCGGGTAGGGTTTTTCCAGCTCGGGCATGTACCAGAACTGCCCGAGGTTGCGCTTGTCCGGAGCCTCCATGGCGATACGGGTCTTGTTCTGCGGGTCGGTGGCCAGCGCCGGCTTGTCCCCGGTGTTGTTGCGCACGATGTACAGCACCGTGCACGGATCTTCTTCGGTCTTTTCGGTCTGGACCACTTTGACCCGGCCGAATGAGTCATGGCACAGGCGCGCCCGGACCTTCACCGTCGGGTTGAGATCGGTGCCTGCCTGGCCAAAACCGGCGATGAGACCGTCGACGCCCGGCTCATTGAAGTTGTTACCCGCCAGCACATACGTGAGACCGGCCAGTGGGTTCGGCTGCACGTACTTGGTCAGGGCTTCCCAGCGCTTGAGCGCCTTGTCGCTGGCGCCGTTGAGCAGCAGGGACTCCCGCATGGCGCGCGTCGGGTAGTAGCGTTTTTCGCGGGGCCAGCGTTCGGTGGCCATCAACAATTTGTGCCCGGTTTTCTGTTTGATCAGCAGGGCCAGCGCATCCCAGAACTGTTCGAAGTCGTCGGTGGATGCATCCGCTGCCGGTGGTTTGTGAAACGATTCGCTGGTCTCTTTGCTCTGGTTATCGACCCAGACCATCCGCAGGGCGGGGCCGCTGGGGGCGAGGGAGGCCTTGAGCCGGTCGGCGCGGCCGAGAACAATCGTCGACTCCTGCCAGTTCGCCTCGATTTCCGCCTTGTAGCTGGTGTACCACTGATAAGCCTGTTCCAGTGCCGTGCGGGTTTCGCCGCTGTTGACGAAGCGGTAGACCGGCGACAGCTGCAATTCGACGACCTTCGGGTCATCGGCCAGCGACTCGCGCCATTTCGTGAAGTCGTCGTTGCAGTTGCTGGGGTCGACGGCGTTGAAACGGATCGAATACGTACCGCCCTGGGTGGTCAGGTTGGCGTTGCGATGGGCCAGGTTCTTCTTGACTGTTTCCGAAATCGAGGTCGATGCGCTGCCGCTGACGAAGGCGCCGTACTCGGCCTTGAGCATCGCATCGAGGGTGTTGGTCTGGCTGAGGTAGCTCTTGAGCGCGGTCATCGCGTAGTTCAGCGAACCGCCGACGGTGACCTCGCTGACAATGTCGACGCCGAAATCGACGAAGAAGTCGAAGAACGGCTTCGGCTGATTCGCATCGAAGGTTTTGGGCAGCTCTGTAATGCGTTTCTTGAAAGCTTCGGTGGTGTTGGCGGGATTGACCTCCAGAGTCAACTTCCACAACCGCGCCGTGTGGCTGTAGAGCGCTGCCTCGCGTTCTTCGAAGGTTTTGATGTCGCTGCCGAAGGTGGCTTTGAAACCGGCGGAAAAGGCACCGTATTTCCCGGCGGCCTCGACGCTCGACTGGGTGTGCTTCTCGTACTCGTCGCGGGAAGAAAAGGTTTCGGTCGCGAAATTATCCTGGCTGACCACCGTGCTCATGGTGACGTTCTTGCCCACGTTATAAGACGTCTGCTTGTAGGTGACGGCCCGCTTGCCCGACTCGGTGTCGCCTACTTTCTGGCATTCCTTGTTGTCACCGGCCCAGTCGAGCCGGTTCAGGCCACGCCCCAGCAGTTGCGAACCGCCGATGTCCCGTGGCTCGTTTGCGTTTAGTCCGTTGTTCATCGCCTTTCTCCCATCGTTCAGGTTGTACCATCTTGATGGGCCCAGTATCGGGAGGGCGGTGATGGGCAAACAGTCCAGGACGGTGTCAGTCCGGTATCAGTTTGGTATCAGGCAAAATGCCATCTTTGCCTTACCCCGATAGAGGTCGCGGGAGTACACTCGCTCGGCTGCCGTTGGCCTTTACCTGGCGATCACCATGGACACCCGACATCACCCGTTTGCTACCCCGCCCAGGCACGATGCTGCGGTGTCCGACGGCCGTGTCCTGCTCGATGCCGCCTCGCTGAAGGGGCTGCGCAAGCAACGTGGGTTGAGCCAGGAAACCCTGGCCGAAGCCTGCCTGAACCGGCACTTGTGCGTGTCGATCGCCTCCATCAAGCGCGCCGAAACCGGCAAACCGGTGCTTTATCGAACGGCCCGTCACCTGGCGACGGCGTTCGAGGTTGACGTCAGCGCGTTGCTGGCCGATGCCGTCTCGGTGGCCTTGAGTGACGTCGAGCAGACCCTTGCCGAGCTGCACGAGACGGCTTTCGCGCAACAGGCGCTGAAACAGGCCGATGACGCGGTGATCCGTTACGTGCTGGAACTGTCCTTTGAACCGGCCGGGCCAGTGACGGTGGCGTTGGCGGATGATATCGAGCGCCTGGTCCGTCAGTTCGGTGGCGTGCCACAGGGCATGACCCAAGAGGTGCTGATCGCTCGGTTCGGTTCACCGCAGGCGTACCGCAGCGACAGCGAACGCGGCCTGTTATGCGCGCTGGCGCTGGGGCGGGAACAGTTCGTCAAGCCCGGGCACGCGTTGTGGCTGCGGCTGGTGTGCCTGAGTGGCGAGACGCCGGCCGATACCGACGCCGTCTCGCTGGCGCAAAAAACCTTGGCCGATGGCTACGGTCACGCGCCGGTGTACGTGGCCCGTAACCTGCTGGAGCAACTGGCGTCACGGTTCGAGTTTTCATCCACGGACGATGGGGTTGTCGCCTATCGAAAATGCCTGCGCCAGCGCAGCCTCGATGAGAACGCACCGCGTCCCCTGGTGGGCCGGGCAGTGGAATTGTTGCAGTTCAAGGGGGTGATCGAGGCCACCCAGGAATGCCAGGACGGCCATGTGGTCTACGTGCGCGGCATGGCCGGCATTGGCAAGACGCGGCTGGTCAGCGAGTTCTTCGACATGGCCCGCCAGCGCGGCTTCGCCTGCCATCGCGGCGATGTGTTGGATTTCGGCATGGCCGACAGCCTGTCGCCCTTGGGGCAGGTGGTGCGCAGTCTGCTCGGCCTGCGCGGAGCGTCGCCAATCGAGGCGACGCCGTTGGACGCCGCGTTGTCTCGCCTGAAGGTGGCCGCCGAGCATCGCATGTTCCTTGAAGTGCTGACGGGCATGTCGGCTGCCGAACCGCCCGGCCTGTATGCCGCGATGAGCAACGAGGCGCGCGTCCAGGGACTGTTCCAGGCGCTGCTCGAGTTGCTGTTGCGAGTCGCTGTGCAACAACCGTTGCTGGTTTGCCTGGAAGATCTGCACTGGGGCGACAACCGCCTGTTTGCGATGCTGGGCAAGCTGCTCAATGCCACGGACGAAGCGCCGATTGTCTGGCTGCTGACCTCCCGTCCCGAAGATGACCCGTTGGAAAGCGCTATCCGGACGTATTCCTCCACCCCCATGAGCCTGCTCGACATCGCGCCCATCCGCGCGCGGGAGGCCAGCGTGCTGGCGGACCAGTTCACCGAGGTCGATCCCGGCTACCGGGCCGATTGCGTGGTGCGTGCCCAGGGCAATCCGCTGTACCTGACGCAACTGCTGTCGAGCCAGGAAGGTGTTTTCCCCGACAGTTTGCGGCATCTGGTCCAGACCCGTTTCGACCGACTGGCCGCCGACCAGCGTCGCGCCCTGCATTACGCCGCGGTGCTGGGCAATCGTTTCGAATTGACGCTGTGGCGCGAAGTGCTGGGGCAGGCCGATTATCTGCCGACGGCGGACATGCGCCAGGGGTTGTTGCGGGAAGTCGAGCCGGGCAGCTACCTGTTTGTCCACGATTTGGTCATGCACTGCCTCTACGACGCGATGCCCACGCTGCTTCGCGAGCAGTTGCACCGCGAGGTGGCCAACCTCTACCGAGAGCGCGACCGGGTGCTGCATGCCCAGCATTTGCTGCGGGCCAACGATCCGGCGGCGTTCGACGCGCTGTTGGCGGCCATGGACGAGAAACGACTCGCTTGTCAGTACGACAGTGTCCTGGCGTTGGCGCGTCAAAGTGCACCGTTCGTCGAGCGCACGGGCAGCAGTTTTGCGCTCGCGTTGCTGTGCGGCCAGGCGTGTTCGGGGTTGGGGCAGACGCTCGACGCCCGGGAGTATTTCCAGCGTGCGCTGGCCCTGGCCGACTCGCCACAGGATCGGATCGAGGCCGCGCTGGGACTGGCGGCGGTCCTCAACACCCTCGATTGCCTGGACGAGGAAGAGCGCCTGATCGAAGACATGCTGCCTGTCGCCCGAGCCATCCAGGCCGACACGGCGCTGGCTCGCTTGCATCACTTGCGCGGCAATATCTATTTCCCCCGTGGCGACTACGCCGAGTGTCGCCGGCTGCACGAAGAAGCCTTGTCCTATGCGCGCATCGGCCGGTACCTGGAAACCGAGGCCCAGGCCTTGAGTGGCATCGGTGATTCGTACTATGCGCAGGGGCGCATGCAGACCGCCTATGAAGTCTTCGATCAATGCGTACGCCTGTGCGAGCGCCATGGCCTGGTGCATGCCGAGGCGGCCAGCCGTAGCGCGCGCGGTTCGGCGCAGTTGTACCTGGGCCAGCCCGCGCAGGCGTTGCGCGACGCCCTGGAGGCCATCGAATGCAGCCTCAGGATGGGCAATCATCGCGCGCAAGTGTTCTCACGGCTGACGGCGGCCTGGATGCTGGTGGCGAGTGCCCAGGACACGTTGGCGGAGCAACAATTGACCTGCGCGTTGGAACTGGCGCGCAGCCTCGGCGCCAGCCGTTTCGAGGCGATCGTGCTGGAAGGGTTGGCGCGGGTGGCGCTGCAACGGGATGAGCGCGAGTTGGCGCAGACGTTGATCCTGGAGGCCGCGAGCCTGGTCGAACGCTTTGAGTTGCAGCGCTACATCGGACCTTGGGTCTATGGCAGCCTGGCGATGATGGTCGATGACGCACCACTGCGCGCGCAGGCCTTGTCGACCGCTGAGGCGCAACTGACCCAAGGTTGCCTGGCCCATAACGCCTTGCGCTTTCGCGTGGCGGCCGCTGAAACCTGTCTGTTGACGGGGGATGTCGAGCAGGCGATCTGGCATGGACAGCAAATGAGCGCATTACCCGAGTCGGCGTCGTGCGCCTGGATCGACCATCATGTGCGGTTGATCGACGTGGCGGGGCAGTGGCTGCGGGCCGCTGACCGGCCCGGCGACGAGACGTTGAAAGGGCTGGCGCACGAAGCGCAGCAGATGGGATTCGTGGCGACGATGCCAAGGTTGCGGCAGATCCTGGATCGTTGATGCTGCGGACAGCATCGCGCCTCGGTGATCCGGCGCGGTGCCCGAAGTGGCCGCGCCCTCAGCGCTGGGCTGTCAGGAACGCATCTGTGCTCACCACGCTGGCATAGGCAAACCCCAGCGCCGCCATGAACGCCGCGTGCACCTGCGCCGCCGGAACCGTGACGCCGTTGAACTCCAGGTCGAGGGTGGCGCAGGCGTCGTGGATCACCGTGACGCCGTAACCCAGGTCGGCCGCCGCCCGCACGACGCCGTCGACGCACATGTGGCTCATGCTGCCGACCACCACCAGGTGTTCGATGCCGTGATGCTCGAGGAGGGCTTGCAGTTCGGTTTCGCGAAACGAATTGACGAAGTGCTTGAGCACCACCGGTTCGTCGGCGCGGTTGCGCACCTTGGCGTGCAACTGTGCGCCTTCGGAGCCTGGGGTGAAGAACGGTGCGTCGTCAGAGGTGAACTCGTGGCGGATGTGCACCACCTTGTCCCCGGCCTGGCGAAAGGCTTCGATCAGCCTTGCGGCGTTGTCGGCGGCGGCGTCGGCGCCGACCAGCGGCCATTTTCCTTGGGGGAAGTAGTCATTCTGGATATCGACTACGATGAGCGCTTGCTTGGACATGAGGGGTTCCTCGATCAGGTTTGTGTGTGAGGCCAGTATTGGCGTTCGCCGCCGGTTCGAGGATTGGCCGCAACGACAATAAGCGAGGGAAAACTGACAATGACGCAACAAAGGGCGGTCGCCGAGCTTGGGGTACTGGTCTATCCCGGCGCGCAGTTGGCGGCGGTGCATGGCTTGACCGACTTGTTTGCCGTGGCGGATCGGATCGCGACCGAGCAGGTCAGTGCGCGGCTGCCGAGGCTGCGGGTGAGTCATTGGCAGATGGAAAACGACGCGGCGCCGTCGCGGGTGTTCGACAGCGCAAGCGGCCCGGCGGGCAAGCTGGCCGCGTTGCTGATCCCGCCGTCCCTTGCCGGTTTCAATGAAGGCCAGGCCACCCGGGCGCTGATGGATTGGCTACGGGCCCAGCATGCCGGGGGCACGGTGTTGGGTGGGGTGTGCGTCGGCTCGATCCTGCTGGCCGAAAGCGGTTTGCTCGACGGCCGCAGCGCCACCACCCACTGGACCTCAGCGAAGGGTTTCGCGGCGCGTTACCCGAAGATCCGGCTCAACGCCGACAAACCCATCGTCGATGACGGCGACCTGATCACCACCGCCGGGCTGATGGCCTGGTCGGAACTGGGGCTGCGCCTGGTGGATCGCCTGCTCGGGCCCAGCATCGCCACGCGCACCGCGCAATTTCTGGTGATCGAGCACAGCGACAGCGCCAGCCAGTGCGGCAGTAACTTTGCGCCGATCCTCGGGCACGGCGACGGGGCGATCCTCAAGGTCCAGCACTGGTTGCAAGGCAGCGGGGCGGTGGACGTTTCCCTCGCGGCGATGGCCGAGCGGGCCGGGCTGGAAGAACGCACCTTCCTGCGCCGGTTTCGCGCGGCCACCGGGCTCAAACCCACCGAATACTGCCAGCACCTGCGCGTCGGCAAGGCCCGGGAACTGCTGGAATTCACCAACGGCACCATCGACCACATCGCCTGGACCGTCGGTTACCAGGACCCCAGTGCGTTTCGCGCAACATTCAAGAAAATCACCGGGCTGGCGCCGAGTGATTACCGGGCGAGGTTCGGGGCGAACCCGTCCACTGTCCCCAAAATCTGAACTCATACCCCTCTATGGCGAGGGGGTATCCGCCCGAGTGTCGTGCAATTTGCAGGGCCGGTCGTGCAGAATGAAACAGGCCCCGTGCCAGTCACTTCCCGCTCGCCGCCGTTTCCTTTGACCATTCGTCCTCATCGCCCGTTGGCCTGATCTCTGCACCCCTTTACCCACAGCCCTCGAGCGCAGGTAAGGACAACGCATGACGTCGGTCAATCGCAACAAGCGGGTGGTGGCCCATTCGGTCGATCCCCGTGCACCGCTCCATGAGATCGAGACCAATCGCGCGTTGGCCCGCTGGCTGGCGCAGATCCTGGGTTGCGAATACGGCGGCAGCCATGATCCCCAGCAACATACCGGGCTCGATCTGTATCTGTTGCCCACCCAGACCCTGATCGGCGCCGAGGCTGCGCAAGCGCTGGGCGTCAATGGGCCGGAAGATCTGTGGGGCGGCTACGTCGAGCATGATTTCATCTGCACCAAGGCCATCACCCACGGTCTTTTGAATAAGCATGCGGTCGCGCCGCCCGGCTGGTCGCCGTTGTTTTCCAAGCTGACCCGTGGCGCGGTGCTCGATGGCGTGACGGTGTTTGCGCTCAAGGATGCACGTCCGGCCGCCGAGCATCTGCTGTACGCGGGGCCGATCCGCTTCAAGCCGATCCACGCCTGTGCCGGCCGCGGCCAACGAGTGATCGAGAGCCTCGATCAGTTCGACGAAATGGTCGCCGATCCCGGGGCCCAGGCGTTGTTTCGCGAGGGCGTGGTGCTGGAACAGAACCTGCGCGAGGTCCAGACCCAGAGCGTTGGTCAAAGCTTCATCAACGGCCAGGTCCTGAGCTATTGCGGCGTGCAGCACCTGACCCGCGACAACGAAGGGCTGGAGGTGTATGGCGGCTCGGACTTGCTGGTGGTGCAGGGCGGCTATATCGAGTTGCTCAGCCTCGACCTGCCCGACGAAGTGCGCGAGGCCGTGCGGTTGGCGCAAGTCTTCGATGACGCCGCCAACCAGGCCTATCCGCGTTTCTTTGCCTCGCGGCGCAATTACGACATTGCCCAGGGTATCGATGTCGGCGGGCAACCCCGGGGCGGTGTGCTCGAACAGTCGTGGCGCATGGGCGGGGCCAGCAGCGCGGAGCTGGCGGCATTGCAGGTGTTCGTCGAGGATCCCTCGACCCGCGCCGTGCGGGTGTCCTCGGTGGAAACCTATTTCGACCAACCGTTGCCTCCCGGTGCCAGAGAGGTGTATCGCGGCGTGGCGCACAACGGTGGCTTTCTACTCAAATACGTAACGGTTCAATCCCATGACGGCTAGAAGCGAAACCATTCAGATCGAGATCGACGACGAACACATGAACGGGACCTTCCTGAGCCCCAAATCGAAGGTCCCCGGCGTGTTGTTCGTGCACGGTTGGGGCGGCAGCCAGGAGCGGGACCTGGAGCGGGCCAAGGGCATCGCCGGGTTGGGCTGCGTGTGCCTGACCTTTGACTTGCGCGGGCACACCGGCGGCGCGGGGATTCCATTGTCGCGGGTGACCCGCGAAGACAACCTGCGGGATTTGCTCGCAGCCTACGACCGGCTGCTTGCCCACCCGGCCCTGGACACCTCGGCGATTGCCGTGGTCGGCACCAGCTACGGCGGCTACCTGGCATCGATCCTCAGCTCGCTGCGGCCGGTGCGCTGGCTGGCCTTGCGCGTCCCGGCGCTCTATCGCGACGAGCAATGGCACACCCCCAAGCGCGACCTGGACAAGACCGACCTGTTCGATTACCGCAGCACCCTGGTCCATGCCGACACCAACCGCGCCTTGCACGCCTGCTCGCAATTCACCGGTGATGTGCTGCTGGTGGAATCGGAAACCGACGACTATGTGCCCCACGCCACCATCATGAGCTACCGCGCGGCGTGCCAGCAGACCCATTCGTTGACCCACCGGATCATCGACGGCGCCGACCATGCCTTGAGCGACTCTGTGTCACAGCAGGCCTACACCTCGATCCTCGTGGACTGGATCACGGAAATGGTGGTGGGAGAGCGGTTGAGCATTATTCAGGAGCGGTGATTTTGTGCTGTGAGGCGCTGCCGTCTTCGCCAGCAGACCAGAGCCGGCAACCACTCACTTGGGCCCCGGCCTGACCCGCAGTGCCTTGGCCTTCGCCTCGATCACCAGGTACATCACCACCGTGATCAGCAACGGCAGGATGAAGTAGATCGCCCGGTAGGCGATCAGCCCCGCCAGCAGGCTGCCCCGCGAAACGTCATGCTGCAACAGCGCGACGAACACCGCCTCCAGTACCCCAAGCCCCGCCGGAATGTGGGTGATGACCCCGGCGATGCTGCTGATCAACAACACCCCCAGCACCACCGGGTAGTCCAGTTTGCTGGGCAGCAAGGTGAAGATCACCGCCGCCATCAGCGACCAGTTCAGCGCGCCCAACGCCAGTTGCAGAACGGCCATGCGCAGGGACGGCAGGTTGATTTCCATGCCGCGGATCGTCCAGGCCCGGCGATTGGAAAAGCGACAGGCCAGCAGGTAACCGGCGCTCGCCAGCAACAGGAGCACGCCCACGCCCTGCAACGCATGGCTGCTCAGCTTCCAGCCCGGCGGCAGGGTCACCAGGCCGCTGCTGAACACCACGCCCGCGAGGGTCATGTAGCCGAACCAGTTGGTTGCCAGGCTCAGGCCAAGGATCTTGGCGATGTTGCCGGTACTGACCCCCAGGCGCGAATACAGCCGGTAGCGCATGGCGATGCCGCCGACCCAGGCACTGAGGTTGAGGTTGAAGGCATAGCTGATAACCCCCACGGGCAGGATCTGCCGCCAACCCAGTTTCTGGCGGATGTAGGTGCGGCCGATCAGATCGAAACAGGCATAGGTGAGGAAACTGATGACCGTCAGCGTGGCGGCGATGATCAAGGTGCGCACCTTGAAGTCAGCGAGGGTGGCGAACACTTCCGACCAGTCGATGCGGCGGGCCAATGTGGTGAACAGGACGATCAGCAACAGGAAGAAGGCCAGGGTCAGCGGTCTTTTCCAGCGGCTCCAGCGTGACTTGGACCGGGCTTGATCCGGCCCATGGGCAGCTCTTGGCGCGGTGTGCGCTTCAGAGTGGTTCATGGGGTTCGCTCCGGACCGCCGTTGGCGGCGAAAAAGGTTTCAGGCGGGGTTTATGCGCCGGCAGCCAGCCGGCCCAGGCCGGGAAATGGCGCAGGAAGTGGAACACCAGAAAACCGATGGTCATGCGCCACAGCAGGCCTCGCGGTGCGTGGTCCTTGGGCATGACGGTGCAATGGTGGCGGCTCAGGTCGTCGAGGCGTTGGAACAGCTCACGGTTGAAGGTCCGGTCGCGGATCAGCACGTTGGCTTCCAGGTTCAGCGACAGGCTCAGCGGGTCGAGGTTGCTCGAACCCACGGTGCTCCAATCCTCGTCCACCAGCGCGACCTTGCCATGCAGCGGTCGCTCGCAATATTCGTAGATCACCACCCCGGCCTGGAGCAGGTAGCTGTAGAGCATCCGGGCGGCGAGCTTGGCGATCATCATGTCCGGCTGGCCCTGCAGGATCAGCCGCACCTCCACGCCGCGTCGCGCCGCGTTGCGGATCTCGCGCAGGAGCCGATAGCCCGGGAAAAAATAGGCGTTGGCGATCACCACCCGGCGTCGGGCGCCGCGCAGCACTTGCAGATAGATTTCCTCGATGTCGGTCTGGTGCTCGTGGTTATCGCGATAGACCAGGCGCACCTGGCCGTCATGCTCGCTGAACGCCAGTTCGCTACGCCGGCTGCGGCGGCGTTGCCACCAGTACTTGGCCCGCGAAGGCCGGCCGCTCTGCACCAGGGCGAAGTGATGGATGTCCACCACCGCCGGGCCCTTGATCTCCACGGAATAATCCTGCTTGGCCTCGGGGCCGAAGTCGCCCAAGTGGTCAACGGAGAAATTGATCCCGCCAATGAACGCAATCACCCCATCCACCACCACGACTTTGCGGTGCAGGCGGCGGAACCAGTTGGTGCGGATCCCCAGGTGGCGGGGCGCCGGATCGAATATCTGCAAGCGCACCCCCGCATCGCTCAGCGATGCCAGGAAACCGGTGGTCAGTTCACCGCAGCCAAAGCCATCGAGGCTGACGGCGATGCGCACGCCGCGCCGTGCGGCGTCCACCAGCAGGTCGCGCAGTTCGTTGCCGACCTTGTCCTCGAACAGAATGAAGGTCTCCAGCAGAATCTCCTGCTCGGCCCGGCGAATGGCTTCGAAGACCCGTGGGAAATATGCTTCGCCATTCTCCAGCAGGGTGACGCGGTTGTTGCCGTGCCAGCCGTACTCGATGTCGGCCAGCGCCGGGTCGCGTTCGCTGGGCGCGACCTCGATCTGTTCCACGGAGGCCTTGTTCAGCGTCGCGCTCATAGCTCGATCTCCACCGACAGCGGTGCGTGGTCGGACAGGTGCGACCAGGGTCGTACGCTCAACACCTTGGGATGATGGGCCTTGAGGTTGCGTACGTAGATGCGGTCCAGGCGCAGGAGTGGCAGGCGCGCCGGAAAGCTGCGGGCCGGTTTGCCCAGGTGCTCGGCGAACACTTCCCGCAGGCCGCAGGGTTCGAGCAGGTCGTTGGCCTTGCTGCGCCAATCGTTGAAATCTCCGGCGACGATCACCGGCGCCTCGGGCGGCAGTTCGCCCAGGCGCTTGCACAGCAGTTTCAGCTGTTCGACGCGATGACCTTCACGCAAGCCCAGGTGCACGCAAATGGCGTGGATCTGCGGCCCGTCGCCCCCCGGCAGGCGCAATACGCTGTGGAGCATGCCCCGGCTTTCGTGGCCGCTGATGGACACGTCCAGGTTCTCGTGGCGAATGATTTGGAATTTCGACAGCAGCGCGTTGCCGTGATCGCCCGCCGGGTACACCGCGTTGCGGCCGTAGGCGAATTGTGGCCAGAGGCTGTCGGCCAGGAACTCGTATTGCGGCATGCTCGGCCAGTTGCTGTAGCGCTGCGGGTGGTGTTCGTGGGCGCCGTGGACTTCCTGCAAGAACACCACGTCGGCGGACACGCTGCGCACCGCTTCGCGCAGTTCCGGCAGGATGAAGCGGCGGTTCAGCGCGGTGAAGCCTTTATGGGTGTTGACCGTCAGGACCGTGAAACGGCTGATCCGCTCAAGGCCATGGGCCTGATTCTGAGTCGGCTCCTGGGTCGGTTCGCGGGTCGCTTCGGTGGATTCAAGCGTCATGGCAACACTCCCTCGGCCGGAGCTCGCCGGGCACAGTGGCGAGCCCCTTGGGGTGGAAATCCCCCCCGCCAGGGCGTGTAGCGCCAACCGGAAATGCCAATGTGGATCGCCGTCATGCCTCCCTC
Organism: Pseudomonas citri; assembly: GCF_025336485.1. Taxonomy (GTDB): domain Bacteria; phylum Pseudomonadota; class Gammaproteobacteria; order Pseudomonadales; family Pseudomonadaceae; genus Aquipseudomonas; species Aquipseudomonas citri. The sequence continues at coordinate 61,246 of NZ_JAODAB010000008.1, forward strand.
CCGTGCCGATGACCTCGCAGCGCTTGTGTCTTTGGATGACTGTCGTGTGGCGCGGAAAGTTTCGGTGGGATTACCAGCGGTTGGGTGGCAGGGCGGCGGGTCTCAACCCCTCTGAATGAGCTTGCTCCTGATCTCAGCCATCCCCTGGGCATCCAGCTCCAGCCACAGGTGCTGTTTGCCCGCGATCTGCGCCGCCACTGGCAACCCATCGCGGTACACCAGCCGATTGCTCGCCAGTGCCGGCACTTTCGCCCCCGGCAGCAGGGTGCCGGCCAGGTTCAGCGGGTCGACGCCGCACACCGCCACCAGGCTGCCATCGGTGGGGCGACGGCGGGTTTCGCGCAGCAGCGCGATGGCTTCGGGCAGGGCGAATTGCTCGCCCGCCAGGCTGCTGACAAAGCGTCCGCCACGAATCTCCCCGCGCGCCTCCAGGCGATGGAAGGTGCGCAACAACTCGCGCCAGCTCGGTAGCCAGTCAGCCTCGCGCTCCAGCAAGCGCCAGAACACCACGCCGTAACGGCGCAGCAGGGTCATGGCGATGTGTTCCAGGGTCTCGGGCGCGGTGGGCGCGGGACGCTTGCCGTCCATCGGCGCGGGTTGGCTGCGGCGCAACAAGGCCCAGCGCCCGGCGTCCTCCATGCCGCCGACGAACGCCCCGCGCCCGCGCCGGCTGCTGCGGGCCTGGCGTTTGCTGGTCGGGGTAATCAGTGCGCGCAGGCCGGCGAAGCTGTCGGCATTCACCAGCCCGGCGCCCACCAGTTCCTGCAAGGCGATCTCCAGTTCGCTGCGCAGCAGGTGCGCTTCGTGCGCCAGCTCATCGAAGAACAGCGCACCGTGTTCGCTGAGGGCTTGATGGACTTTTTGCGTCTTGGGCGACAATTCCTCCAGGGCGGTTTGCTCGGCCAGGCTGCTCCACAACGTCACCTGGCTGCGCGGCAGCAACACCACCGGCGTGCTGCGCAGGGCACTGGCGGCGGGCTTCTGGCGAGCGCTCAGGCGCGTCCATACCCATTTGCCGCTGCGGCACGACTCATCGAGCCAGGTGGGCGAATAGTCCTTGATCCGTGCCGGCAGCAAATCGCTGTCCCAGGCGGAAGCGGCGGCCGGGTAGCCTTCGAACTGGCCCAGGATCGACGGCAGCACGGCATTGCCCCGGCCCTGGGTCGCGGGTGACACGTGCTGCCAGTCGAACAGGAAGCGCATGAAGTCCTGCAACATCACCGGCTCGATTTCCCGGCGCAGGCGTTTGACCGTGTAGCGATGGATCCGCGCGAGCAAATGCCGTTCGCACCATTCCTCTTGCCCGGTGCCCGGGGTGAAGCGGCCACGCAGCACATAGCCTTGCTGCTCCAGGTGCGCCAGGGCCTGGGTGACTTGCGCGGTCGACAGCCCCAACGGGTAGGCGATGGCCTTCACCGGCAACGGACCAAAGGCACTGAGCCGGGCCCGGAGCACTTCCACCACGGCTTCGTCGCCGTCCCAGGTTTCATCGAAACCGGCCAGGGACGCCAGGGCGGGCTGCCAGCGGCCCTGTGGATAAATCGCTTGCAGGCAGGTCAACCGTTCCAGCGCCACCCACAGGCCGCGCTCGGCGCTGATCTTCACGTGGCTGGCCCGGCCGCGCTCGGCCAGCGCCTGTAACCAATCCCGCCACGATGGATGTGCATCGGCTTCACTGTCGGCGATGCAGGCCAGGCTCATCAGCGCCTCGTGCATTTCATCGAGGTTGGCCGGCGCCGGCCAGGCTTCGTCCCGGACCGACTGGATGGCCTCGGCGTCCAGCGCGCCGAGGTCATCGGTGGATTGCGGATCGCTCCAGCGCCGGTTGATCACCGCTTGGGTGCGGCGTTCTTCCAGCGGCGTGTCATCGAGGAAGGTATAGGGGCGGGCGCTGAGGATCTCTGCCGCCAACGGCGAGGGCGCCGGCAGGTCGCGGCTGACCAGGCGAACGTCGCCCGCTTCCATGCGCCGCAACAGGGCCAGCCAACCTTCGCTGTCCATGGCCTCGTGCAGGCAGTCGTCGAGGGTCTGTTCCACCAGCGGATGGTCGGGGATCTCGCGCTCGCCGGCGAGGTTTTCCAGGCAGGCGATCTGGTCGGGGAAGACGCTGGCGATCAGGTCTTCGCTTTTCATCCGCTGGATCTGCGGCGCGACCTTGCGCCCGCTGGCATAGCGCGGCAAGGCCAGGGCCACGCTGGCATTCCAGCGCCAGCGCACGCCAAACAGCGGCGCATCGAGCACCGCCTGCACCAGGATCTGTTGGGCGCTGCGGCTGTTGAGGTAGCGCCAGACTTCGTCCAATTCAAAACTGTGGCTGGTGGACAGCGACAGCACGATCGCGTCCTCGCTGGCGGCAGCCTGCAATTCGAAGTTGAAGGTGCGGCAGAAGCGTTTGCGCAGGGCCAGGCCCCAGGCGCGGTTGATACGGCTGCCGAACGGTGTGTGGATGATCAGTTGCGTGCCGCCGGACTCGTCGAAGAAGCGCTCCATCAGCAGCGTGTCCTGGGACGGCAGGGCGCCGAAGGCCAGGCGCGCCGGGGCCAGGTAATCCACCAGTTGTTCGGCGCTGGCCAGGTTCAGTTGCAAGGTGCCGGTCAGCCAGTCCAGGGCCGGTTGCAGATCGCCCGGCGTGGCGCCGAGCAGTCGATCGAGCTGCGCTTGCAGGCGGGCCACGGCCTGGGACAGCTCGGCGCTGCGCCCGGGGGCCTCGCCGAGCCAGAACGGGATGGTCGGCGGCTGGCCCTGGGCATCCTCGACCCGCACGCGGCCGGTCTCGACACGAATGATCCGATAGGAGGTATTGCCCAGCTGGAACACGTCGCCGGCAATGCTCTCCACCGCGAAGTCTTCGTTGACGCTGCCAATGTTCAAGCCCTGGGGTTCGAGCAGCACGCTGTAGTCGGCGTTGTCCGGGATGGTGCCGCCGCTGGTCACCGCCGTCAGCTTGCTGCCCCGGCGACCGCGCAAGGTGCGAGCGACGGCGTCCCGGTGCAGGTACGCACTGCGCAAACCCTGGCGGCCATTGAAGCCTTCGGCGAGCATCTGCAACAGCGCCTGGTAATGGCCTTCGTCCAGTTCCGCGTAGGGCGAGGCGCGGCGGAAAATCTCCAGCAATGCCTGTTCCGGCCATTCCTGGCAACTGACTTCGGCGACGATCTGCTGGGCCAGTACGTCCAGCGGTGCCTTGGGAATGTGCAGGATGTCGAGTTCGCCGCGACGCACGCAATCGAGCAGGGCGGCGCATTCGATCAAATCGTCGCGGGTGGTGGCGAACAGGCGTCCCTTGGGCGTGCCACCGACCTGGTGCCCGGAACGGCCGACCCGTTGCAGGAACGCCGAGACCGAACGGGGCGAGGCAATCTGGCAGACGAGGTCGACGTCGCCGATGTCGATGCCCAGTTCCAGGGACGCAGTGGCGATCAGCACCTGCAATTCGCCGCGCTTGAGGCGTTGTTCGGCGTCGAGGCGAAACTCCTTGGCCAGGCTGCCGTGGTGGGCGGCCACGGCAGCCTTGCCCAGGCGTTCGCTCAGGTGCCGGGTCAGGCGTTCGGCCAGGCGCCGGGTGTTGACGAACACCAGGGTGGTGCGGTGTTCGCGGGCCAGTTCGGCGAGGCGGTTGTAGACCAGTTCCCACACGTCGTTGGCCATCACCGCCGAGAGCGGCACTGGCGGCACCTCGATGTCCAGGTCCCGGGGGCGGGCGTGGCCGATGTCGACGATGTCGCAGGCGCGTCCCTCGCCGACGAGAAAGCGTGACACCGCTTCGATGGGCTTTTGCGTGGCGGACAGGCCGATGCGCATCAGCGGTTCGGCGCACAACGCCTGCAAGCGCTCCAGGCTCAAGGCCAGGTGGCTGCCGCGCTTGCTGGCCGCGATGGCGTGGATCTCGTCGACGATCACCGTGCGGGTGCTGGCGAGCATCTGTCGACCGGAATCGGAACCGAGCAGCACGTAGAGCGACTCGGGGGTGGTGACCAGGATGTGCGGTGCGCTCTTGCGCATCGCCGAGCGGTCTTTTTGCGGCGTGTCGCCGGTGCGCACGGCGGTGGTGATGTGCAGGGGTGGCAGGTCCATTCGCCGCAATTGTTCGGTGATGCCGGCCAGTGGGTTTTGCAGGTTGATCTGGATGTCGTTGCTCAGGGCCTTGAGCGGCGAGACGTAGACCACCAGGGTCTGGTCCGGTAGGCCACCCTGTTCCAGGCCGCGGTGCACCAGATCGTCGAGCACCGCGAGAAACGCCGTCAGGGTCTTGCCCGAGCCGGTGGGCGCCGCCACCAGGGTCGAGCGGCGTTGGCCGATCAACGGCCACGCCTGGGCCTGGGCGGCCGTGACTGCTGGGAAGGTCTGGCTGAACCAGGCGCGAACGGCGGGGTGAAAGCCTGCCATGGCGTGGTCGGCTGCTAGGGGCAGATTCATGTGGGCAGTTTATGCGGCGGGCTTGGGGAAGATGCAAGTACCGTCAGGAATCTGTGCAGAACCTGAAGTCGATACTCCTCTGTGGCGAGGGGATAAATCCCCTCGCCACAAGATAAGTTTCAGCCTTGAAAACCGGTCAAACCCGAAGGTCTGCACTTTACGGATGACGGTTGCGCACTAAACCCGCAAAATGCAACGATTCCGGCGACGCCTGCGGGCGTCGTCGATCAAATTCTCGTGCCAACAGACTGGGCCTGCTGACTTTATGCGAATGCGCCTTATGTTACTGGGCGGCGGAAATGCCCTTGGGCAGGCGCTGATTCGCCTCGGTGCAGAAGAAGACATCGGTTTTCTTGCCCCCCGCCCTCCTGAAAACGGTTGGGATGCCGCGAGCCTGACCCAACTGCTCGACGATACCCGGCCGGACGCCTTGATCAACCTGGCGTACTACTTCGACTGGTTCCAGGCCGAAACCGTCAGCGAGCAGCGCCTGGCCGGCCAGGAGCGGGCCGTCGAGCGCCTGGCTGAGCTCTGCCAGCATCATGAGATCATCCTGGTGCAGCCTTCGAGCTACCGGGTGTTCGACGGTTCCCGCGCCACCGCCTACAGCGAAAAAGACGAGCCGGTGCCCCTGGGCCTGCGTGGCCAGGCGCTGTGGCGCATCGAGCAAAGCGTGCGCGCCACCTGTCCGCAACATGTGCTGTTGCGTTTCGGCTGGCTGCTGGACGACAGCAGCGACGGTATCCTCGGGCGTTTCCTGGCCCGGGCCGAACAGCCCGAAGAACTGCTGCTGGCGGACGATCGCCGCGGTAACCCGACGCCCGTGGACGATGCGGCGCGGGTGATCATCTCGGTGCTCAAGCAACTCGATTGCGCCGCGCCACTGTGGGGCACCTATCATTACGCCGGTCACGAGGCGACCACGCCGCTGGCGCTGGGCCAGGCGATCCTCACCGAGGCCCGTGCCCTGCATCCGCTGGCCATCGAGTCGCCGACCCCCCAGGCCCACGCCGCCAGGCCGGACGCTGCCGAAGAACCGCAGCACGCGGTCCTGGCCTGCAAGAAAATTCTGCACACCTTCGGGATCAAGCCCCGCGCCTGGCGCGCGGCGCTCCCGGCTTTACTGGATAGGTTTTATCGCCATGGCTGAAGGCCCTGTTTTAATCACCGGCGGCGCGGGTTTCATTGGTTCGCACCTGACCGACGCCTTGCTCGCCAAAGGGCATTCGGTGCGTATTCTCGATGATCTGTCCACCGGCAAGCGCAGCAACCTGCCGCTGGACAACCCGGCGGTCGAACTGATCGAAGGCGACGTCGCCGATGCCGCCCTGGTCGCCCGGGCCATGGCCGGTTGCAGCGCCGTGGCGCACCTGGCGGCCGTGGCCTCGGTGCAAGCCTCGGTGGACGATCCGGTGCGCACCCACCAGAGCAATTTCATCGGCACCCTGAATGTCTGCGAAGCCATGCGCCAGAACGGCGTGAAGCGGGTGCTGTTCGCCTCCAGTGCAGCGGTCTACGGCAACAACGGCGAAGGCGAGTCCATCGACGAAGACACGCCCAAGGCCCCGCTCACCCCGTATGCCTCGGACAAACTGGCCAGCGAGTTCTACCTGGACTTCTATCGTCGCCAGCACGGCCTGGAACCGGTGGTGTTCCGCTTCTTCAACATCTATGGCCCGCGCCAGGATCCGTCCTCCCCGTATTCCGGGGTCATCAGCATCTTCAGTGAACGGGCGCAGAAAGGCCTGCCGATCACCGTGTTCGGCGATGGCGAGCAGACCCGGGATTTCGTCTACGTCGAAGACCTGGTGGACTTGCTGGTGCAAGCCATCGACAAACCCGAGGTGGAAGTGGGCGCGGTGAACGTCGGTTGGAACCAGGCCACGACCCTCAAGCAGATGCTCCAGGCCCTGGCCGCCGTGGTCGGCGATCTACCGCCGATCAGCTACGGCCCGGCGCGTTCGGGGGACATCAAGCATTCCCGGGCGGATAATCATCGGTTGTTGCAGCGTTTCAGCTTTCCGGCGCAAACACCGATGAGCGTGGGGTTGGCGCGGTTGCTGGGGCGCTGAGTTACAGCTGCCATAAGTAAAGGCGCCTTTCGGGGTAATGCCGGTCAGTCAAGGATCAAACAGCACAAAACCTGTGGGAGCAACGCTTGCTCGCGATTGCGGTGCGCCAGTCAATATAGATGTCGACTGATTTTCCCCAATCGCGAGCAAGCTTTGCTCCCACAGGATGTGTTGTCAGCTTGTCATTGCGTTGCCGTTTAGAACTTGTAGCCCAACCCCACCATGTAGACGAACGGGTCCACATCCACATCCACCTTGGCCCGGGTACCACCGGCCACGGCGTTGTTGTCCACATACGCGGTGGTATCGATGTCGATGTAGCGGATCTGGCCGTTGATCATGATGTTGTCGGTCAGCATGTAGTCAGCGCCCACTTGCCAGGCCAGGCCCCAACTATTGCTCGCGCGGAAATTGCTGAAGCCGTTGGCGCTGGCTTCGCTGCCGACGTGTTCGTCGTAGATCCAGGTGTAGTTGATACCGGCGCCGACATACGGCTGGAACGCCGACTTGGCGTCGAGCGGGTAGTAGACCAGGCTCAGGGTTGGTGGCAGGTGCTTGAGGGTGCCGAGCTTGTTATTGGCCGCGCCCAGGGCGGTGCCTTTGATTTTCACGTCGTGCTCGAACGGCGAGGCCGCGAGCAGTTCGATACCCAGGTTGTCGGTGATCATGTAGGCGAAGTTCAAGCCCAACTGGGTGTCGCTGCTCATGGTCGCCTTGCCGCCCAGGTCGGCGCCAGCCAGCGGGCCACGGTCAACCTTGACGCTGGAGCTGTCGGCTTCCGGGTTCACGGTGATGGCACCGGCGCGAACGATGATGTCCCCGGACGTATGGGCCTGGGCAAGAGGGGCGGCAAGGGCGAGGGCGACGAGGGAAGCGCTGAGCAGTGACTTGTGCATGGGGGCTCCAGAGGGCATCGAAAGTTGGTGGCCCATCCTACGAAGCCCTCTGGCCCGGTCTTTTGACACAGCTCAATGGGGCAGGGCTGATAAATTGACTCAGCTCAATAAAAGCATTGATGAGAAAGCTTGAGCGCCTTATCGCGAGCAGGCTCTCTCATCATCCCCCATGACCACCGGTTTCACTCCGGCAGCTCATATACATAAATCTTCTGCGCCTCCATCTGGTAACCGGCATCGGCCAGCTCACTGGTGGACGGCTTGACCTGCATCGGCCCCTCGACCCAGTACGGCTGGTACAGCTCATCGAGCTTGACCCCGACCTCGCTTTTCACATGGACGATCTGGTTCGACGGCGGTGGCGGCACGTGGATGCAGGCGCCGAAATACGGCACCAGCAAGAAGTCAGTGGTGCGACCTTCCTCGCTGACTTCCAGCGGCACGATGTAGCCCGGCAGGCGAACCTGCAAGCCGTCGAGTTCCTTGACCACCGGCGCGTTGGGCAAGTCCTGCCTGGCCGCCGGTGCCGACTCGGCGGACAGCGCGTCGCTCATCTTCGACAGGTCGTGCAGCGGCGTCATGTTTGGCACTTCCGGCGGTGCGCCCGCCGGGATCATTTCGGTCCAGGCCAGGTCCCTCGGCTCGGCCGCCCACAACGGCAGGGCGATCATCATCAACAGCGCAAACAGGACGCGGGGCATTTTCAACATCCTCATAGACGGATCGACAGGCCGTCGGCCAGCGATTGGCGATAGGCGCGCCAGGCCGGCACGCAGCCCATCAACAGGGCGGCGAGCAGGATGCCAGCCATGAGCGTCCATTCATACTCGCTCGGCCAGCCCAGCGGCAGGTACAAGCCATAGGCCGACTGCACGTAACCCTGGGCGCCCGCGATGCCGATGTACAACAGCGCCAGCCCGGCGGTGACCCCGGCCAGGGCCAGCGCAAACGCCTCGAGCACCAGTAACGTCGCGATGTGCCATGGCCGGGCGCCGACCGAACGCAGGATCGCCATTTCCCGACGACGTTCGTTGAGGCTGGTGAGAATTGCCGTGAGCATGCCGATCAACCCGGTCAACACCACGAACAGCGAGATCACGAACAAGGCTTTTTCCGCTGTGCCCATCAGGCTCCACAACTCCTGCAAGGCCACGCCGGGCAGGATTGCCAGCAGCGGTTCGCCACGGAATTCATTGATTTCGCGCTGCAAGGCAAAAGTCGAGATCTTGCTGTTGAGGCCGAGCATGAACGCGGTGATCGCCTGGGGCGTGAGGTCCATGTTGCGCGCCTGGTCGGCGCTGATGCGGCCATTGCCCTGGGCCGGCACGCCGTTCTTCCAGTCGATGTGGATCGCTTCCATGCCGCCGAGGCTGATGTGCAGCGTGCGGTCCACCGGGGTGCCGGTGCGCTTGAGTATCCCGACCACGGTGAACGGCTTGTCGTCGTGCTTGACCAGGCTGATCGCGGCGACGCCGTGGGCCAACACCAGTTTGTCGCCAAGCTTGTAGTGCAGGGACTCGGCTACTTCGGCGCCGAGCACCACTTCGAACGGATCGCTGGCGAAGGCCCGGCCTTCGGCCAGTTCCAGGTGTTGCTGGCGGCCGTACTGGTAATGCTCGAAATAAGCTTCGGTGGTGCCCATCACCCGGTAGCCGCGGTGGGAATCGCCGAGGGACATGGGAATCGCCCACTTCACTTTCGGGTTGTTGGCGAAGTGTTCGAAGCTGTCCCAACGGATGTTGTTGGTGGCGTTGCCGATGCGAAACACCGAATACAGCAGCAGGTTCACGGAGCCGGAGCGAGCGCCGACGATCAGGTCGGTGCCGCTGATGGTGCTGGCGAAACTGGCCCGCGCCTCGGTGCGCACTCGCTCCACCGCCAGCAGCAGGCACACCGAAAGGGCGATGGCGAACGCCGTGAGGAACGCGGTGAAGCGACGGTTCGCCAGGCTGGCCATGGCTAGACGGAACAGATACATCTCAGACCTCGAGTGGCGTGGCGGCGCGATTGAGATCGGCCAGCGACAGGTTGCGGTCGAACAGCGGTGCCAGGCTCTGGTCGTGGCTGACGAACAACAGGCTTGATCCGGCCTCGCGGCATTCGGCGAACAGCAGCCGCAGGAAGTTTTCCCGGGCGTCGTAGTCCAGGGCCGAGGTCGGTTCGTCGGCGATCACCAGTTCCGGCTGGCCGATCAGTGCCCGGGCGGCGGCAACCCGTTGCTGCTGACCGATGGACAGCGAGTCGGCGCGGCGTTCCAGCAGGTTCGGATCGTTCAAGCCCAGGTGTGCCAGCAACGTGGCGGCGGCTTGATCGACGCTGCCATGGCGCTGGATGGCGCGTCGGGCGCGCAGTTTGGAAAAGTGGCAGGGCAGCTCGACGTTCTCGCGCACCGAGAGAAACGGCAGCAGGTTGAACTGCTGGAAGATATAGCCCGTATGGTCCACGCGAAAGCGGTCCCGCGCGCTGGCGTTCAGTTCGGTGAGGGCCTGGCCGAGCAGGCGGATGCTGCCGCGATCGGGCATCTGCACACCGCCCAGGAGCCCCAGCAGCGTGGTCTTGCCGCTGCCGCTGGGGCCCTTGAGGAACAAGGTCTCGCCCGCTTCGAGGCGAAACGCCGGGATATCCAGCAAGGGCGGATGCCCGGGCCAACTGAAACCCAGGTCGGACAGTTCGATGAGTGCTTGGGTCATGTTTGCCGATTTCAAAAGGTAGACCTGCGGGAGACCTGTGCAAGTGTGAACCTGTGGGGACAAAGCTCCCACAGGACTCCCCACAAAGTTCTCCCACATGGGGTTATGCAGTGAATCAGAATTTCAAGGTGGGCGCCGCAGCCGTCACTTCCCCACCTTGCTGTCCGTTCGGGCCGACCAGTTGCACCAGGACTTTCTGGGTGGCTGGGAAGATCTGGAACAGCGGCGCCAGGTTCAGATGTGTCAAGGAGCCCGGCGCGACGCAACGGAACTGGTAGTGGGCGTGGATTTCGCTGTGTTCGTGGCCATCTTCATCGGCCTCTTCCGCATGCTCCTCGTGGCCCGGTTCGTCGCCGAACAACGGGCTTTCCAGTTCCTGTTGCTCCAGGGAGCATTTGGCATCGGCCAGATTGATCAGCGCCGCCGGCTTCTCCAGCTTCGCCCGGATGGCGGCCACCTTGGCCTTGTCGGCATCGCTGGTGGCGGCGTGTTCGAACCCCACCAGGTTCATCGCCGGGCTGTCCAACTCCAGTTCCAGGATCTCGCCGTCCAGCGAGGCGTTGAGACGGGCGACACCGTGTTCATGGGCACCCAGGCTACCGTGCTCATGATCGTGGTCATGCTCGACAGCCGCATGAGCGACAGCCAATGGCAACAGGGCGAACGGCAAAGCGAGAAGCAGACGACGCATGACGAGTCTCCGGGAAAGGTTATGTAATCTTATAACGAAACTGCGCAGAGTTTGACCGTCTGCTTGGCGTCGCGCAAGGCCCGTGGGAGCATGCGCACATGAAATTTACAGGAGCAGGGCAATGTTGCGGATACGCGGAACCGTCGGCGATTGGCCAGTGGACTTGTCGATCGAAATGGATGAGGGCGACTGGGCGCAACTCGGCGCACAGTTGCAGGCGGTCAAACCGGACAGGGCAGCGCCTGCGGCCAAACCGGTGAATCAGGACGATGCGTTGTGGCAGGCCGCCCGGCAATTACTCCGCAAGGCCGGCCAATTGAGCGGCCCAGAGCTGCTGGAACAGCTCGAAGGTCTGACGGGCAGCGCTTCGGCGGGCAAACGGCTATTGGTGCGGTTGCGTCACAGCGCCGAGGTCAAGGTGCTGAGCGGCGCCGATACACCGCTCTATAGTTGGGTTGGAGCGGTAAACGACAAGCCGCAAGCGGCAAGCTAAATCCAGCTTGTCGCTCGAAGCTTGCCGCTCGCAACTGCCCCTTTAATGCCCCTTTAATACAGCGCCGCAAACAACCGGCGCCGATAAGTCGCCACCAACGGGTGGTCGTTGCCCAGCAGTTCGAACACTTGCAGCAGCGTCTTGTGCGGCAGACCTTCGCTGTAGCTGCGGTTGCGGATGAACAGTTTGAGCAGGGCTTCCAGGGCGGCTTCGTACTGCTGGCGCGCCAGTTGCTGGATCGCCAGTTGATACACCGCCTCATCATCCTGCGGATCTTTCGCCAGGCGGGCCTTGAGGTCGGCGGCGTCGGGCAGGTCGCGGGCCAGGCCGAGGAACTTGATCTGCGCCTTGGCCCCGGCCAATGCGGCTTTGTGTTCGTCGCTCTTTACCGCGTCGAGTACGGTCTGCGCTTCGCCCAGTTCCCCACGCTCGGTCAGGCAGCGAGCATAGAGGATCAGCGCCTTGGCGTTGGTGTTGTCTTCGCCCAACAGCACCGTGAGCACGGCTTCGGCATCGGCGAAACGCCCTTCGTCGAACAGCGCCTGGGCCTGTTCGAACGGATCGGCTGCGGCCGGCGGTGGCATCTGCACGTGGGGTTCGAGCATTGCCCGCACTGCGGATTCCGGCTGGGCCCCGGCGAAACCGTCGACGGGCTGGCCGTCCTTGAACAGCACCACGGTGGGCAGGCTGCGGATGCCGAAACGGGCGACGATGTCTTGTTCAATGTCGCAATTGACCTTGGCCAACAGCAGCTCGCCCTGATAGCTCTGGGCAATGCCTTGCAGCATCGGCATCAGCGCTTTGCACGGTGCACACCACTCGGCCCAGAAGTCCACCAGCACCGGCTTGTGGAAAGAGTTGGCGATCACCGACTGGTCGAAATCGGCGGTGGTGGCGTCGAAGATGTACGGCGTGTCCTGGGTCATGGGAATCTCGTAGAACGCTTGAATGGGGTCACTATACGGCTTGGCGGGGGGTGGCTGAAAGCGCGACGGCTCGCGATGTTTTCAGGGCTTGCGCCGTGCGTGGTACAGGCTCACATGCCGGAACTCTTCAGGCTCGGCCAGGTCCGGCAGGGTCATGGCCTGGAACATTTCGATGCGTCGGTACAGCGGATGCTGGAAGTCACGCACCCGGGAGTCGGCCACCAAGGCCTCGCGGCCGCGGCTGAGGAACTGGTCGAGCAGCGGCAGGTTGGCCCGGTCATAGAGCACATCGGCGACCAGGATCAGGTCGAAACGATCGGCTTCGGCAAAGAAGTCCGTCGAATAGGTGAGTTCCACCTCATTGAGCGCGGCATTGGCCCGGCAGGCGGCAATCGCCAACGGGTCCAGGTCGCAGGCCACCACTTCCAGCGCCCCGGCCTTGGCCGCCGCGATGCCCGCCACGCCAGAGCCGGCGCCAAAATCCAGCACGCGCTTGCCTTCGACCCACTGCGGCTGCTCGGCCAAATAGCGGGCCATCGCCAGGCCGCTGGCCCAGCAGAAACTCCAATAGGGCGGCTCATGAAGAATGCGCCGGGTTTCCTCCGGGCTGAAGGCGCGGTCCATGTTGTCGCCGTCGATCAGCCACAAGGCCAGGTCGACGCCGGGCAATGGACAAGCCACCAATCGCGCGTCGCCCAGCAACCCACTCAGCGCCCGTTGCAGGTCTTGCGGTGCGGTCATGGGGCTTTGACGAATCGCAGGGTGCCCAGCGCCTGGGTGGTCGGTTGGGCGATGCGTTGTTCCGGCAGGTGCAGGATCAATTGGCCCGACTGGCTGGCACGACCACGCAGTTCCACACGGGCGTCGGCCGGGAACGCATCGGGGTTGAAGCGCAGGCGGAAGGGCAGGTCCTGGTTGGTGCCGATCAGGGTGGAGCTGGCGAGCAATTGCTGCGGACGGTCCTGAATGTCGATCACCAGCAGCGCCAATTCCACCTCGGCGCCGGCCGGAACGCCTTGCAGGGTGCCGCTCAGTTCCCGTTGATAGGCGGGTAGCGGCCCCAGTTCGGCGGCTTGCCGGGCCTTTTGCTGCGCCTGTTTCGGTGCCGGTGCCGCGGCGGGCGCCGTGGGTTTGGGGGCGTCGCTGCTGCACGCCATCAGCAGGCTGAAAAGACTGAGCAAAACGAGCGATCGTAGTGGCATGAGTGGCTCCAGCGGGGTGAATTCGGTGAGTCTGACGGTAAGCCCGTCTGTATACCGTAAACCCTATGGCTTGTCTTGCCAGTGGGATGCGCTACCATGGCCTTCCCTTTTTTTGTTGCCTGCCACCATGCACTGTCCCTTCTGCGGTGCCAACGACACCAAAGTCATCGACTCGCGACTGGTCGCCGAGGGCGAACAGGTCCGCCGCCGGCGCGAATGCCTGGCCTGCGGCGAACGTTTCACGACGTTCGAGACCGCTGAACTGGTGTTGCCGCGCCTGATCAAAACCGACGGCAGCCGCCAGCCGTTCGATGAAGAAAAACTGCGCGCCGGCATGCAGCGCGCCTTGGAAAAACGTCCGGTGAGCGTCGAGCGCCTGGAAGCGGCGCTGGTGCACATCAAGCACAAGCTGCGGGCGACCGGTGAGCGCGAGGTCAAATCCCTGGTGGTCGGCGAACTGGTGATGGCCGAGCTGCAGAAGCTCGATGAAGTCGCCTACATCCGTTTCGCTTCAGTGTACCGGCGCTTCCAGGACCTGGATGAGTTCCGCGAGGAAATCGACCGCCTGGCCCGCGAACCGGTGAAAGAATGACCACCGCGGCGCAGCAAGCCATCCTCGACGCCCAGTACATGGCCCGTGCTCTGGAACTGGCGCGGCGCGGTCACTACACCACCCACCCCAATCCCCGGGTCGGTTGCGTGATCGTGCGTGACGGGCAGATCGTCGGCGAAGGCTGGCACATCCGCGCCGGCGAGCCTCATGCCGAAGTCCACGCGTTGCGCGCCGCCGGCGAAAACGCCCGGGGCGCCACGGCGTATGTGACCCTCGAACCTTGCAGCCACCACGGACGCACGCCGCCTTGCGCCGATGCGCTGGTCAATGCCGGCGTGGCGCGGGTGGTGGCGGCGATGCAGGACCCCAACCCGGAAGTGGCCGGGCGCGGCTTGCAGCGGCTGGCCCAGGCCGGCATCGCCACCGAGAGCGGCGTGCTGGAGGGCGAGGCGCGCAAGCTCAATGAAGGTTTTCTCAAGCGCATGGAACACGGCCTGCCGTTCGTGCGGGTCAAGCTTGCCATGAGCCTGGACGGCCGCACCGCCATGGAAAGCGGCGAAAGCCAGTGGATCACCGGCGCCGCCGCGCGTTCGGCGGTGCAACGCCTACGCGCCCAGGCCAGCGTCGTACTGACCGGCGCCGATACGGTGCTGGCGGACAACGCCCGGCTGACCGTGCGCGCCGACGAGCTTGGGCTGGATGCCGAGCAAACCGCGCAGGTCATGAGTCGTCCGCCGCTGCGGGTGCTGGTGGACGGTCGCTTGCGAGTGCCGCTCGACGCACCGTTCTTCAAGGCCGGTCCGGCGCTGGTCGCCACCTGCATGGCGGTGGAAGAACAGTACGCCAACGGTCCTGAGTGCATGCTCGTACCAGGCGATGACGGCCAGGTCGACCTGCATCGCCTGCTGGTGGAATTGGCCGCCCGTGGTGTCAATGAAGTGCTGGTGGAGGCGGGGCCGCGCCTGGCCGGGGCTTTCGCCCGGCAAGGGCTGGTGGACGAGTTCCAGATTTTCATGGCCGGCAAGTTCCTCGGCTCTTCGGCGCGACCGTTGCTGGATTGGCCGCTGGCGCAGATGAAAGACGCCCCGGCGCTGAAAATCGCCGAAATTCGCGCCGTGGGCGATGACTGGCGAGTCATCGCCGTCCCCGCTCCGCAGGCGAGCGTATAATTCCCGGCCTTCGCTCAAGCGGCGGCCTGTTCTCGAGGAGGACTCCATGTTTACCGGCATCATCGAATCCATCGGCAGTATCCGTGCATTGACCCCCAAGGGCGGTGATGTGCGGGTCCATGTCGAAACCGGCAAGCTCGACCTGAGCGACGTCAAGCTGGGCGACAGCATCGCGGTGAACGGCGTCTGCCTGACCGCCGTCGAGTTACCGGGCAACGGTTTCCTGGCGGACGTCAGCCGCGAAACCCTCGACTGCACGGCCATGAACGACCTCAAGAGCGGCAGCCCGGTCAACCTGGAAAAAGCCTTGACCCCAACGACGCGCCTGGGTGGGCATCTGGTCAGCGGCCATGTGGACGGCGTCGGCGAAGTGGTTTCGCGCACCGACAACGCCCGGGCCGTGGAATTTCGCATTCGCGCGCCGAAAGAGTTGGCCAAGTACATCGCCCATAAAGGCTCGATCACCGTCGACGGCACCAGCCTGACGGTCAATGCGGTGGATGGCGCCGAGTTCCTGCTGACAATCATTCCCCATACGTTGAGCGAAACCATCATGGCTTCGTACCGGCCCGGTCGCCGGGTCAACCTGGAAGTCGACCTGCTGGCCCGTTACCTGGAGCGCCTGCTGCTCGGTGACAAGGCTGCAGAGCCCGCATCCGTCGGTAACATCACTGAAAGTTTCCTGGCCGCCAACGGCTACCTCAAATCCTGACCCAAGGGGGTGCCGCGTGGCGCTCAATAGCATCGAAGAACTGGTTGAAGACATCCGCCAAGGCAAGATGGTCATCCTCATGGATGACGAAGACCGCGAGAACGAAGGCGACCTGATCATGGCCGCCGAATGCTGCAAGGCCGAACACATCAACTTCATGGCCAAGCACGCCCGCGGCCTGATCTGCATGCCGATGAGCCGCGAACGCTGCGAACTGCTGAGGCTGCCGCTGATGGCGCCGCGCAACGGTTCCGGCTTCGGTACCAAGTTCACCGTCTCCATCGAGGCCGCCGAGGGCGTGACCACCGGCATCTCCGCCGCCGACCGCGCCCGCACCGTGCAGGCGGCTGCCGCGAAAGACGCCAAGGCCGAAGACATCGTCAGCCCCGGTCATATCTTCCCGCTGATGGCCCAGGCCGGCGGCACCCTGGCCCGCGCCGGGCACACCGAAGCGGCTTGCGACCTGGCGCGCATGGCCGGTTTCGAGCCCAGCGGGGTGATCTGCGAAGTGATGAACGACGACGGCACCATGTCCCGTCGTGCGGAACTGGAAGCTTTCGCCGCCGAACACAACATCAAGATCGGCACCATTGCCGACCTGATCCACTACCGGATGATCCACGAACGTACCGTTCAGCGGATTGCCGAGCAGCCGTTGGACAGCGAACTGGGCCAGTTCAACCTGGTGACCTACCGCGATTCGGTGGAAGGCGACGTGCACATGGCGCTGACCCTGGGCACCGTGTGCGCCGAAGAACCGACCCTGGTGCGCGTGCACAACATGGACCCTCTGCGCGACCTGCTGATGGTCAAGCAACCCGGCCGTTGGAGCCTGCGGGCCGCCATGGCCGCGGTGGCCGAGGCGGGCAGCGGTGTCGTGCTGCTGCTCGGCCACCCGCTCGATGGCGATGTGTTGCTGGCGCACATCCGCGAAACCGGCGATCAGGCGGCGGTGAAAAAACCGACCACCTACAGCATCGTCGGCGCCGGTTCGCAGATCCTTCGGGACCTGGGCGTGCGTAAAATGCGCCTGATGAGCGCGCCGATGAAATTCAACGCGATATCCGGTTTCGATCTGGAAGTTGTAGAATACGTGCCCTCCGAATAATGGCCCGCGGATTCCGGTCCTGTTGTTCACTTAAGGATTGTTAGGTCCATTGTGGCGAGTGAACAACATGACGGATTTTCGGCCCTGTATTCGTGGCTAAAATCACTGAAAGAGCGCGTAAAGAACGCGCTCTGGCTCTTTAAGAGATCTGACGAATGACCCTGAAGACCATCGAAGGTACCTTCATCGCCCCTAAAGGCCGCTACGCTCTGGTAGTGGGCCGTTTCAACAGTTTCGTGGTCGAGAGCCTGGTGAGCGGTGCGGTCGATGCCCTGGTTCGCCATGGCGTGAGCGAAAGCGACATCACCATTATCCGTGCTCCTGGCGCCTTCGAAATTCCGCTGGTTACGCAGAAAGTCGCCCAAAAAGGCGAATATGCGGCGATCATCGCCCTGGGGGCGGTCATTCGTGGCGGTACTCCGCACTTCGAATACGTGGCCGGCGAATGCACCAAGGGCCTGGCCCAGGTGTCCATGGAGTTCGGCGTGCCAGTCGCTTTCGGCGTGCTGACCGTTGATTCCATCGAGCAAGCCATCGAACGTTCCGGCACCAAGGCCGGTAACAAAGGTGCCGAAGCTGCCCTGTCCGCCCTGGAAATGGTCAGCCTGCTGGCGCAGTTGGAGGCCAAGTGATTAGCGACGAAAGCGATCGTTTCAACCCGCGCGATCCCAAGCCTGCCGCTGCCGGCAAGCCTTCGAAAAGCGCCAAGCGTCGTGAAGCCCGTCAGCTCGCGACCCAGGCGCTGTATCAATGGCACATGGCCAGGCAGTCGCTGAACGAGATCGAAGCGCAGTTTCGGGTCGACAACGATTTTACCGATGTAGACGGCGCCTATTTCCGCGAGATCCTGCACGGGGTCCCGCAGTTCAAGAACGAAATCGACACCGCGCTCGCACCATGCCTGGACCTGACCATCGAAGAGCTGGATCCGGTTGAACTGGCGGTCCTGCGCCTGTCCACCTGGGAATTGCTCAAGCGTGTCGACGTACCGTACCGCGTGGTGATCAACGAAGGGATCGAACTGGCGAAAGTCTTCGGTTCCACCGACGGCCACAAGTTCGTCAACGGTGTACTCGACAAACTGGCCCCACGCCTGCGTGAAGCTGAAGTGAAGGCGTTCAAGCGCTGATCGGCGCTTGCGGCGCGGCGACTATGGGCGAATTCGAGCTGATTCGTAACTACTTCGCCGCCGCGCCATGCGCGCAGGGCGGCGAAGGCGTTGCGCTCGGCATCGGCGATGACTGTGCGCTGCTGGCGATTCCCCCTGGGGAGCAACTGGCCGTGTCCACCGACACGCTCGTGGCCGGCGTGCATTTTCCAGACCCTTGCGACCCGTTCCTGCTCGGCCAGCGCTCGCTGGCCGTGGCGGTCAGCGACCTGGCCGCCATGGGCGCGCAACCGCTTGCCTTTACCCTTGCCCTGACCTTGCCGGCGGTGACCACCGATTGGCTGCAGGCCTATGCCCGCGGTTTGAACCAGATGGCCCAGGCTTGCGGTGTGGCGCTGGTGGGTGGGGATACCACCCGCGGCCCGTTGAGCCTGACCATGACCGTGTTCGGCCGCTTGCCCTCCGGCCAGGCCCTGACGCGGGGCGGTGCTCGGCCTGGCGATGTGCTCTGCGTCGGGGGCGAGCTGGGCAATGCCGCTGGCGCATTGCCGTTGGTGCTCGGCCAGCGTCACGCTGAACCGGCTGTCGCCGAGCCGCTGCTGGCGCATTATTGGTCCCCACGGCCGCAAATCGAACTGGGTCTCGCCTTGCGGGGCAGGGCGAGTGCGGCGATGGACATTTCCGATGGCCTGTTGGCCGACTGCGGGCACATCGCCCAGGCCTCTGGCGTGGCCTTGCAGGTTGAGCAGGAGCGGTTGCCGTTGTCCAAGGCTTTAGTGGCCTTTTTCGGGCGCCGGGACGCTGAGCCGGCCGCCCTGAGCGGCGGCGACGACTACGTGCTGCTATTTACCGTTCCGCCGGTCCGATTGTCGCAGCTGCAGGCCGAAGGCTTGCCGATCCATGTGATAGGTCGTGTCACCGAAGGGCAGGGCGTCATGCTGGTCGACCGTTCAGGGCGCGACATCACCCCGCAAACACGGGGCTATCAACATTTTCGGGAGACACCGTGACAGATCATCCCAACCAGGTCCCGGCACAATTCGTTCCGCCCTCGGTCTGGCGTAATCCCTGGCATTTCATGGCGTTCGGCTTTGGTTCGGGGACGTTGCCCAAGGCACCGGGCACTTGGGGTTCGCTGGTTGCGCTACCCTTCATACCGTTGTGGCAGATGTTGCCGGATTGGGGCTATTGGCTGATGCTGGGCATCACCATGCTATTCGGCTTCTGGCTGTGCGGCAAAGTGGCGGACGACCTGCGGGTCCATGACCATGAGGGCATCGTCTGGGACGAAATGGTGGGCATGTGGATCACCCTGTGGCTGGTGCCGGAAGGCTGGTACTGGCTGTTGGCGGGTTTCCTGATGTTCCGCTTCTTCGATATCCTCAAGCCCTGGCCGATCCGCTGGGTCGACCGGCATGTGCACGGAGGTGTCGGCATTATGCTCGATGATGTACTGGCCGGGGTCTTCGCCTGGCTGGCAATGCAAGGATTGGTGTGGTTTTTCACCTGAAGGAGTCAGGCATGGGCGTAAGCCGCGCACTACTGCTGTTGCTGTGTCTGGGGACCTGCCTGGGGGTAGGGGCGGACCCATCGACGCCGCTCCCCGGCAAGATTCGCACAGCCAGCGAGGAGTGGGCGAATTACACCCAGGCTGATGGCCAGGGCATGGCCTGGGACATCCTGCGCGAAGTCTTCGAGCCTGCCGGGGTCAAGCTGGAAACCCGTAGCGTACCCTACACCCGCTCGATCGGCCTGGTACAGCGTGGGGAGATGGACGCCCAGGTCGGCGCCTACCGTGACGAGACCGAAGGCCTGCTTTACCCGCACTGGCATTACGACGTCGATCACATCTATGCCCTGGGGCTGGCCTCCAAACCGTCGCCTACGCTGACGACGGTCGGCAACTACCGATTGGTGTGGATGCGAGGGTATGAGTACAACAACTACCTGCCCAATATCCGTCGCTTCAATGAAATTCACCGCGCCGTGGGTATCTTGCCGATGCTGACCCATGATCGCGCCGACTACTACATCGATGCCTTGATGGAAGTCCAGGAAGTGCTCGCCAAGGCCGATAATCCCCAGCAATTCAAGGTCTCGCCACTGATCAACCTGCCGCTGTACCTGGGTTTTTCCAACAACGAGAACGGGCGTGCCCTGCGTGCGTTGTTCGACCAGCGCATGGAGGTGCTGGTGAAGAGCGGCCGGCTGAAGCCGATTTTCGAGCGCTGGAAACAACCCTATCCCTTCGATGAAAACGGCAACCCGCCGAAGCCGTAATCGAACTTTTCGATGGTTATGGCCGACAATTCAGCCTGAGCGTCCTTTCGAGCGTGCTGTTACAATGCGCCTCTCTGCGAATCTCCAGTACTAGATCAGGAGCACACCGGTGCCTGTCGTTTTTGTTGCCGCTTCCAAGCTGCCAACGCCCTTTGCGCAATTCACCATGCATGGTTTTCTCGATGAAGCCACCGGCCGCGAGCACGTCGTGCTGAGCCTGGGTGATTTCGCCGATGGCGCCCCGGTACTCGGTCGCCTGCACTCCGAATGCCTGACGGGGGATGCCCTGTTCAGCCAGCGCTGCGATTGCGGTTCGCAACTCGAGGCCGCGCTGCAGGCCATCGCCCGTGAGGGGCGTGGCGTGCTGCTGTACTTGCGCCAGGAAGGTCGCGGCATCGGCCTGCTGAACAAGATCCGCGCCTATGAACTGCAAGACGGCGGCGCCGATACCGTGGAAGCCAACGAGCGCCTCGGTTTTGCCGCCGACCTGCGCGACTACAGCATCTGCCTGCCGATGCTTGAACACCTGGGCGTGAAATCGTTGCGGTTGATGACCAACAACCCCCGCAAGGTCAAGGCGCTGACCGACATGGGCATCGAAGTGGCCGAGCGCGTGCCGCTGCACACCGGCCATAACCCTCACAACAAGCTCTACCTGGCGACCAAGGCCAGCAAGCTCGACCACATGATGGGCAATGAGCACCAGGGCGAGGTTGACCGGGCGTGACGCGCGGTCAGGTCCGGCGACGGCTGTCCGTCGCCTGGTGGAAATACCTCGCGCTGGCGTTGCTGCCGCTGTTCGTGATCAACCTGGTGTTCGGCCAGGGCGAAGCGATCCTGCCGGTACTGGCGATGCCGCTGTTCATCGCCGGCATGGCATCGATGTTTGTCAGCCTGCGCTTCTTCGGGTCCTATAAACAGGCCTTGATCGCGACCCAGAAAGCCCTCGATACGCCCGAAGAACCCCAGGCCTGGATCACCCTGGCGGCCCGTCGCCGCGCAGCCTTCCTGGTGGCCGGGTTGCCGGCCTGGATCGGTGCCCTTGCCGTCTTCGTGGGGTTGGAAGCGGTGCCGCTGATGCTGCTGGCGTTGTCCAGCGCGGTGCTGTTCTACCTGTATCGCATTCCGCGTCAGCTTGGTTGATGAGCGGGTAACGCCAGATCGGTGAATAGCTCGGAAACAGTGGGGGCCAAGCTTGCTCGCGATGACGGCGGCACAGTCAACATCACCGCCAACTGACCCACCGTCATCGCGAGCAAGCTTGGCCCCACTAGGTTCTGTGGGGTTTGAAAAGTCAGAGGCCCAGCAGTTGCAGGCGCTGGCGCACCGCCGCTTCGATCCCGACCTCGTCCAACCCGCACTCGGCCAGCATTTGCGCAGGCTTGGCATGTTCGACGTAGATGTCCGGCAAGCCCAGGTGCAGCACGGACTTGAGGATGTTTTCCCGGGCCAGGAACTCGCTGACTGCCGCGCCGGCGCCGCCCATGATGGCGTTTTCCTCGATGGTCACCAGCAAGTCGTGGCTGTCGGCCATCTCGCGCATCAGGGCTTCGTCCAATGGCTTGACGAAACGCATGTCCACCACGGTGGCGTCCAGGGTCTGCGCGACTTTCATGGCTTCGGCCAGTTGCACACCGAACACCAGCAGGGCGGTTTGCTTGCCCTGGCGGCGGATCACGCCCTTGCCGATCTCGATCGGTTCGAGATCGGTCGTGATCGTCGCATTCGGGCCGGTGCCGCGCGGATAGCGCACCGCTGCCGGGCCGTTGAACCGGTGACCGGTGGTGAGCATCTTGCGCAGCTCGTTTTCATCGCTCGGAGTCATCACCAGCATGCCGGGGATGCAGCGCAGGAACGACAGGTCGAAGCTACCCGCGTGGGTCGGGCCGTCTTCGCCCACCAGGCCGGCGCGGTCGATGGCGAACAGCACGTCGAGGTTCTGTACCGCGACGTCGTGGATCAACTGGTCGTAGGCGCGTTGCAGGAAGGTCGAATAGATCGCCACCACCGGTTTCGCCCCTTCGCAGGCCATGCCTGCGGCGAGGGTCACGGCATGCTGCTCGGCGATCGCCACGTCGAAATAGCGCTGCGGGTAGCGTTCGCTGAAGGCCACCAGGTCCGAGCCTTCCTTCATCGCCGGGGTGATACCCACCAGGCGCGGGTCAGCGGCAGCCATGTCGCACAACCACTGGCCGAACACACCGGAATACTTCGGTCCGCCGGCCTTTTTCGGCGTGGCGGCCGGGGCGTCCAGCGGTTCGAGCTTGGTGATGGCGTGGTAGCCGATCGGGTCGACTTCCGCCGGGGCGAAGCCTTTGCCTTTCTTGGTGACCACGTGCAGGAACTGCGGCCCCTTCAGGTCGCGCATGTTGCGCAGCGTGGCAATCAGCGTGGGCAGGTCGTGGCCGTCGATCGGGCCAATGTAGTTCCAGCCCAGCTCTTCGAACAGCGTGCCGGGCACCAGCATGCCCTTGGCATATTCTTCGGTGCGGCGGGCGATTTCCCAGGCGCCGGGCAGGCGCGACAAGACCTTCTTGCTGCCTTCGCGCATGCTGGCGTAGGTGCGGCTGGAAAGGATCTTCGCCAGGTAGTTGGACAGCCCGCCGACGTTGCGCGAGATCGACATGTCGTTGTCGTTGAGGATCACCAGCATGTTGGCGTCGACTTCCGGCGCGTGGTTCAGCGCTTCGAAGGCCATGCCCGCCGTTAGTGCACCGTCGCCGATCACGGCAATGGCCTTGCGCTCGCTGTTTTGCAGGCGGGCGGCGATCGCCATGCCCAGGGCGGCGCTGATGGACGTGCTGGAGTGACCGACGCCAAAGGTGTCGTATTCACTTTCGGAACGCCGTGGGAACGCGGCGATGCCGTCCTTCTGGCGCAGCGAGCCCATGCGGCTGCGGCGCCCGGTGAGGATCTTGTGCGGGTAGGCCTGGTGCCCGACGTCCCACACCAGCCGGTCGTCCGGGGTGTCGAACACGTAATGCAAGGCGATCGTCAGCTCGATGACGCCCAGGCCCGCGCCGAAGTGCCCACCGGTCTGGCCGACCGTGTAGAGCAGTTCCAGGCGCAACTCATCGGCCAGGGTTTCCAGCTCGGCTTCACCTAGCCGACGCAGGCCGTCCGGCGTGTTGGCGCGGTCCAGCAGGGGCGTGGTCGGGCGTTTGCGGGGAATCTCTTGAAACGTCGTGGGCATCAGGCGAATCGTTATAGGTATAGAAAGAGGCGGCAGTTTACCTTATGCATCGCAAGCTGCCCACGCGTAGGCCGGAACTTGGCCGATACGCAGCCTGAAGGGTTGACCCCGTATCAGCTGCGTCGTTCGACGATATAGCGCGCCAGCTCGCGCAACGGCTCGGCCGACGCGTCAAACGGTCGCAGCGCGTCCAGGGCCTGGTCGCGCAGTTCCAGGGCGTAGGCCTTGGCTGCATCGAGGCCGAGCAGAGCCGGGTAGGTCGGTTTGTCGCGCGCGATGTCGGCGCCCTGGCGCTTGCCCAAGGTCTGGGTATCGCTTTCGACGTCGAGGATGTCGTCCTGCACCTGGAACGCCAGGCCGATGGCCCGGGCATAGGTTTGCAGGGCTTGCAGTTGTTCGGGGGTGGCGTGGCCGCTGGCCAGGGCGCCGAGCTTGACGCTCGCCTCGATCAGCGCACCGGTCTTGTGCCGGTGCATGTATTCCAGCGCACCCTGGTCCAGCTTCAGGCCGACCGAACCCAGGTCGATGGCCTGTCCGCCCACCATCCCCGCCGGGCCTGCCGCCAGCGCCAAGGTGCTGACCATCTCCAGGCGCGTCTGCGCCGGGCAATCACTCAAGCTCGGGTCGAGCAGGGCGCTGAACGCCAGGCTCTGCAAACCGTCACCGGCGAGAATGGCGCAGGCTTCGTCGAATTGCTTGTGGGTGGTGGGCTGGCCGCGGCGCAGGTCGTCGTCGTCCATGGCTGGCAGATCGTCATGCACCAGCGAATACGCGTGGATCAGCTCCAGGGCACAGGCCGCGCCATTGGCCTGCTCGGCCGCACCGCCCAGGGCTTCGCACGCAGCGTAGGCCAATAAGGGGCGCACGCGCTTGCCACCGTTCATCACGCTGTAGCGCATGGCTTCGTACAGCCGCGCCAGCTCTGGGCTCGGGGCGGTGAACAGGCGTTCCAGTGCAGCATTGACCCGGGCCTGGCTGCTGGCCTGATACGCGCCGATCATTCAGGCTGTTCCGCGTCGAAAGGTTCTTCGGTCAGCTCACCATCGCGCTCGAGCAGCAATTGCACCTTCTGTTCGGCCTGGGCCAGCGCCGCCTGGCAGTCGCGAGTCAAGCCGATGCCCTGTTCGAAAGCGGTCAGCGAGTCTTCCAGCGACAATTCGCCGTTCTCCAGTCGCTCGACCAGCGTTTGCAGGTCTGCCAGAGATTGTTCGAAATCCAGTGCAGCTTTTTTGCGGGCCATGGCGGCTATTCCGGTTGCTTGTTAAACCGGCGCGACACTAGCAGACATGGGGGGTTGGGGCAAATCAGGGGGGCTGGATCAAAGTGGGGCGGATGGGCCAGGACGGGGGAGCGAAGTGCTGGCTCTTGTGACGAGGGAGCTTGCTCCCGTTGGGGCGCGCAGCGACCCCAAGCCGGTCCCATGGCATGTCAGGCGAAATGCGTCCAGCTTTGATGGGACTGCTGCGCAGTCCAACGGGAGCAAGTTCCCTCGCCACGGTTTTGTGCGGGGCGGGGCGCAGGGGAAACAGCTCGGAATCTGTACAGCTTCTCGTATTCGGCTCATGTAACCCTCAGTACGTGATTTCCCACACAGAATCACGCGTTCCCCGATTGTTAATAATTGGCCGAATCGCTAACCTTCGCGCCATCTACAGCCCCCATATGGCGGGCTCTCAGACGAAACCTGATAAATGACAAAAAATGCGCCGGGGAAGGGCGCCAGGTTGCGTTGTGCATGGCAGGAGGCATACATGCGTTTTCTTTCATTGCTGATCGCGCTGGTGGCCGCACCGTGGGTGTGGGCCGAGCCCGCGGCCGAACTGTCGGAGCCGGTCGGTGGTTGGCGCTACAGTGGCCTGCTCGATCGCACGGAAAACCCGCAGGTCGCCTATCCCACGCCACCGATCGACCGTGGCGTACAGCGCAATCGCACAATGATCGAAGGCCGCCTCAAGGCCATGGGCACGGCACGGCCGCCCCACAGCCTGGCGGTCAACGGCAACCCTCTCAATCTTTATACCGACGACGAGGGGCGGTTCGCCCGGCCGTATGCGTTCGGCGCCGGCTCCAACAGCGTCGAGGTGCGCAGCTCCGAAGGCCAGTCCCTCAAGCGCGTGCAATTCTATGAAGCCAACAACCTGCGCACCCCCGCGCAGATCCGCGTGGTGCTGGGCTGGGATGACCCCAAGGCCGAGCTGGACCTGCACATCATTACGCCCGACGGCCAGCATGCGTTCTTCGGCCAGCCCGCGCTGAGCAACGGCGGTGGCCTCGACCCGGATGGCGTCGACGGCCCCGGTCCCGAAATGTTCACCATGACCGCGCCGATGCACGGCACCTACCTGGTCTACGTGAACTACTGGGGCAACTACGGCAGCGGTGGCTACAACTTTGACGAGACCAGCAACGACAACGAGGTGATCACCTCGCAGATCAACCTGGTGCTCAACGAAAACACCGTCGATGAAAAACGCGAAACCTTTGTCGTGCCCCTGCGTGCCATTGGCGATCTGTTGCTGGTCAAGACTTTCAACTACTAAGTATCCGCTCCACGGATGAACAGGCCCTTGTGAATATGAGCGACAACACTGCTTCCCCGACCACGCCGACACCTGTCGCTAAACCTGCGCGCCGCTGGCCGGCTCTGCTGATCGGGCTGTGCCTGGCGGCCGGTGTGGCCGCCGGGTTGGGCTGGTTCATGACCAAGCCCAAGGCCCCGCCCACGGCGTTGGCGCTGGAGAAGCTCGGCCTGAGCCGGCCCGACGGCCTGCTCGAAGCCCATTCCCTGAGCCAGTTGCCCAAGGACCTGTTGGCCGTGCCGTTCCTCAAGGCCACGCTCACCGAAGACTTCGTCTTTTATTACGAAACCCACGCCGACCGCCTCGGGTTGATGGGCAGCCTGCGCCGGATCATCTACGAGCATGACCTCAAGCTGCAGGACAGCCTGATCGAGGAGCTGTTCGACCAGCCGGCCGATGTCGCGCTGTGGCGCGGTGCCGACGGTCGTCTCAAGGACTTCCTGCTGGTGATGGATCGCGGCGGTCTGGCCAAGGTGCTGGAACCGCTGGCGAAAGTCGCGCTGGACGATACGCAACTGAGCAAGCTCAGCGACCTGAAAGTCGCCGGTGATGAAGTCGCGCTCTACCAGTTGAGCTACAACGCCAGCAAATCCCTGGTCTTCGCCTCCCACGGCGACAAACTGGTGGTGTTGTCCAACCCGGCGAAACTCTATGACCCGGCCAACGGCCCGTCGGATGAGCGCGGCAGCGTGTCGACGACCGCCCTGGCCGCCTTGCTCAACGGCGACAAACTGTTCCCCGAAGCCTTCGGCCTGCCGCCCAAGGCGCCGGAGGTCAAGCAACGCATTTCGGTCAATGCCAACGTGCTGGCCATGGGTTACCAGCGTTTCATCCCGAACTTCGCCGGGTTGCGCTTCGACATGGACGACAAGGGCTGGCACAGCTTCCTGGCTATGGACGAGCTGGAGAACCAACCGGACTTCGACTTCAAGCCGATCTGGCAAGCCATGCCCATGGGCGCCAGTGCCTGCGTTGCCTTGCCATTGGCCGCGGAACCGCAGAAGCCGCTGCTGGTGAAACTCGGCGCCGACGAAAAAGCCGCCCAGGCCATGGTCGACCATGTTGCCGGCGCTGCGGGCCTGTGCTGGTACGCCGATTCGCGGCTGTACACACCGCTGCTGGTGGCGAGCCTGAACGAAGACGACGGTAAGCTCGACGCCGACCTGGGCAAGTTGTTCGGCTCGATGGTGGGCGCCTATGAGAACAATGCCGCCGAGCACGTGTTCCCGGTCGTCGAGAAGCAGGAAGGCGCGATGCACCAATGGCAGCGCCAGGTGAGCTCCAATTTCGGCCCTTACCTGGCCAAGGAGTCGCTGCAACCGGACGCCATCACCGGCAAGGCCTTCCTGCGCGTCAGCCTGGTGCGCCACGGTTCGACCCTGCTGTTCTCCCTCGACGACAAACTGGTGGACAAGGCCCTCGGCACCCTCGACAAGCGCTTCCCGCCCATGGCTGACGTAGTGCCCAAGGATGTGCTGATGCCGATCTATTTCGGCCCCGATGCCATGGCGCAGCTGATGCAGCGCGAAACCCTCGACAGCCTGCCCCAGGACATGGAACCGGTGTTCTACAACGCCGCGCAAACCTACCTGATCCCGAAACTGCGCACCCTCGGCGGCTATGGCAAGTACGCCCTGACGTTGCCTGCCGGCAGCGAGCCGGACGGGCACTGGCAGTGGCTGCCACTGGAATGGAAAGCGCTGTGACAGGACTGATCCGCAACCCCGGATGGGCACTGTTGCTGGCTCTGTTGTGGGGCGGGCCGGCACTGGCCGTCGAGACGCCGCTTTCCGTCGCGGCGCAGCCTTCCGTCGAGACGCCGCCGCTGGATGTGCAGCAATCCCAGGTGTTTCGTGCCTGGTTCGTGCGCATCGCCGAGGAGCAACTGACCAAAGGCCCGAGCCCGCGCTGGTATCAGCAGGACTGCGCCGGCTTGGTGCGGTTCGCCGCCAACGAGGCGCTGAAGGTCCACAACGATAAGTGGCTGCGCAGCAATGGCCTGTCCAACCGCTACCTGCCGCCGGAGCTTGAACTCAGTGACGCCCAGCGGCGGCTGGCCCAGCAATGGCAGCAGGGCGGCGGCAAGGTCGGGCCCTACGTCAACGCCATCAAGCTGATCCAATTCAACAGTCGCCTGGTGGGCCGCGACGTGGCCCAGGCCCGTCCCGGTGACCTGATGTTCTTCGACCAGGGCGACGACCAGCACCTGATGATCTGGATGGGCCGCTACATCGCCTATCACACCGGCACCACCACCCCTACCGACAACGGCATGCGTTCCGCAAGCCTGCAACAACTCATGAACTGGAAGGACACCCGATGGATACCCGACGCAGCCAACCCCAACTTCATCGGCGTCTATCGACTCAACTTTCTCTCCCAATGACCGGTGCCCGCATGCTGCGCTTGTGTTCAAAACTACCCCTGCTGTTTGCCCTGTTGCTGGCACCCGTCGTCAATGCCGAAGACACGGTGGAGCCCAGCGGCTATACGCCGGTGTCCGGTGAAAGCTTTTTCCTGCTGGCCGACAGCAGTTTCGCCAGCGACGAGCAAGCCATGGTTCGCCTCGAAGCGCCGGGCCGTGACTATCGTCGCTTCCGCATGGAGCCCTACGGCGGCGCCGATATCCGCGTCTATCGCATCGAAAAACCCCTGGACTTCCTCAAGCGCCAGAAGAACCTGCACCGCGTGGTCAGCGACGGCCAGTTCAAGGGCGAAGGCCTGTCGAACACCCTCGCGTATCTGTGGGACAACTGGTACCGCAAGTCCCGTCGAGTGATGCAGCGGGCGTTCTCCTACGAGTCGCGCCAGCAAGTCACCGAAGAGGTGCCGGAACTGAAGGTCGGCGACGCCCTGGTCGCCCCGACCCCGTACGACGCGCCAGCGCAATTCGCCCTGATCCCGGGCCTGCCGGTGGTCAGCCAGTTCCGTTATCCGCTGTGGCAAGCCAAGCCGATCCAGCCGCCGGCGGGCGTCGACCTGGCCGGTTCGTCCAGCGAGTTCGTCACGGTCGCGCCGGGCAACGTCTATGTGCCGCTGGGCAAGCTGAAGCCAGGCCTGTACCTGGTGGAAGCGCTGATCGGCAAGTACCGCGCCACCACCATGGTCTTCGTCTCCAACACCGTGGCGGTGAGCAAGATCGCCGGCGACGAGCTGCTGGTCTGGGCCGCACGCAAGCATGAAGGGCGTTCGGTGCCCAAGGTCAACGTGCTGTGGACCGACGGCCTGGGCGTAATGAGCAGCGGTGCCACCGATGACGACGGCCTGTTGCGCCTCAAGCACGTCAGTCCGGAGCGTTCGTTCGTCATTGGCGAAGACGAGGAGGGCGGCGTATTCGTCTCCGAGAACTTCTACTACGACAGCGAAATCTACGACACCAAGCTCTATGCCTTCACCGATCGGCCGCTGTACCGGCCGGGGGATTGGGTCTCGCTGAAAATCGTCGGCCGTGAGTTCAAGAATGCCCGTGACTCGGTGCAACCGGCCGCCGCCGACGTCAACGTCAGCGTGCTGGACGCCACCGGCACCGCCCTGCAAACCCTGGCGCTGAAACTGGACTCCAAGGCCGGCACCCAAGGTCGTTTCCAACTGCCGGAAAACGCCGTGGCCGGTGGCTATGAACTGCGCTTCAGCTACAAGGACCAGCTCTACAGCAGCGCTTTCCGCGTGGCCGAATACATCAAGCCGCACTTCGAAATCGCCCTGAACCTGGCCAAGCAGGATTACCGCACGGGTGAGCCGGTCAAGGGCAACCTGGTGTTGCTGTACCCGGACGGCAAGCCGGTGGTCAACGCCACCGTCAGCCTGAGCCTGCGCGCCCAGCAACTGTCGATGGTGGACAACGAGCTGCAATACCTGGGGCAATTCCCGGTGGAACTGACCAGCAGCGAAGTGACCACCGATGACAAGGGCAACGCGACCCTCGACCTGCCGGCCGCCGACAAGCCGAGCCGCTACACGCTTACCGTGTTTGCCAGCGATGGCGCGGCGTATCGGGTCAAGACCACCAAGGAAATCCTCATCGACCGTGGCGCGGCGAATTTCCGCCTGAGCGCGCCCCAGCGCTTCAGCGCCGTCGGCCAGAAAGTGGCGTTCAGCTACGTCAATGAAGGCGGCAACGAGCAAGCCAAGGCCGTGGCGCCGGGCAGCTACGCCTGGGTGCGCCTGGAAGACCAGAGCACCGGCGAAGGCAAGCTGGCCGCCAAGGACAAGGGCTTCAGCCTGACCTTCGACCGCCCCGGCACCTACAACCTGACGCTCAAGGACGACCACGGCCGGGTCATCGGCGCCGCCGCGCACGCCGTGACCGGTGAAGGCGTCAAGGCCGTGCCGGGCACCGTAGAAATCGTGCTCGACAAGCCGCAATACAAGGCCGGCGACGAAGCCCTGGCGCTGTTGACGTTCCCGGAACCGGTCAGCGATGCGCTGCTGTCGCTCGAGCGCGACAAGGTCGAGGCCACGGCGCTGCTGTCCAAGGGCGGCGACTGGCTGAAGATGGAGAAACTCAGCGACACCCAGTACCGCGCGCGCATTCCGGTGAAAGACAACTTCGCGCCGAACCTGACCTTCTCGGTGCTGTACACCAAGGGCGGCCAGTACAGCTTCCAGAACGCGGGTATCAAGGTGATCACGCCACAGATCGACGTGGGCATCGTCACGGATAAACCTACTTATCGACCGGGCGACACGGTGACCGTGGACCTGAGCACCCAGTTCGCCGGCAAGGCGGTCCCGGCGCACCTGACGGTCAGCGTGGTGGACGAAATGGTCTACGCCCTGCAACCGGAAGTAGCGCCGACCATCGACCAGTTCTTCTATCACCCGCGCCGCAACAACGTGCGCACCAGTGCCAGCCTGTCGTTCATCAGCTACGACGTGGCGCTGCCGGGCAGCCCTGGTGCGCCGGGCAAGGCCAACCGCAGCGAGCGGGGCGTCAAGGTGCTGGAGCGGCCGCGTCGCGAAGACGTCGACACCGCCGCCTGGCAGCCGGAGCTGGTCACCGACGCCAGCGGCAAGGTCCGTTTCACCTTCAAGATGCCGGACTCCCTGACCCGCTGGCGCATCACCGCCCGGGCGATTTCCGACGACGGCCAGGTCGGCCAGAAGAAGCAATTCATCGCCTCGGAAAAACCGCTGTACCTGAAGTGGAGCGGCCCGACCCGCTTCCGTACTGGCGACAAGCCGCAACTGGGGCTGTTCGCCTTCAGCCAGTCGGAAAAACCGCTGAAGGCCGAACTCGTGATCCGTTACGCTGGTGCCGAGCAACGCGTGGTGGCGGACCTGAAGAACGGCATCAACTACGTGGCGCTGCCGGCCGTGGCCTTGAGCAGTGGCGACCTGAGCGTGCAGTTGCAATTGAACGGCGAAACCCAGGACACCCTGGCGGTGAACCTGAGTGCCAGCGGCAATGGTTGGCTAGTTACCCAGAACCAACGCCTCGACGTGGCGAGCGGCGACACCCCGCTGAGCCTGCCGGCTGACGCCAGCGACGTGCGCCTGCGCCTGGACGACAGCCCGCAAGCGCTGTTCCGTTCGGCATTGGATGACCTGCTGGGCTATCCGTACGGTGGCGTCGAGCAGACCGCCAGCCAATTGCTGCCACTGAGCATTGCCTACCCGACCCTGGCGTCGAACCCGCAAGTACGCGACCGCCTGCGCCTGATCATGCAGAACAGTCGCTTGCGCCTGGTGCAGATGGCCGGTCCGTCGGCGAGCTTCACCTGGTGGGGCCAGGACGGTGAGCCGGATGCCTTCCTCACCGCGTACGCCTATTACGCCGACTGGCACGCCAGCAAGGTCCTGGACGTGAACCTGCCGCCGGAACACTGGCAGCGGGTGCTGGAGGTCTACGCCAAGCAGGCCGGCGATACGCCGTTGCTGCAACGGGCACTGATCCTGTCGTTCGCTAAACAAATGCAACTGCCGGTGAACACCTTGCTCAGCGGCCTGATGGATGACCTGGCGAAGGCCAGCGAAGACAGCAGCGAGAGCGTGACCGACGGCGGCGAAGACAGCCTGGTCATGAACGCGCCGGATTCGGCCCTTGGCCTGGCCAGTGCCCGTGTCCTGACGGCTTCCCTGGCGAAACAGGCGAAGGTGCCGCTGCCGGCGGCCTTCAGCCGTCAACTGGACGCTGCGCAACAGCAACTGGAGGCCAGCTCGCAGCCGTTCGCCGAGGCCTTGGTGCTGTCGTTGCAAACCTTTGACCAAGCGCGCGCCACGGCGCTGCTGGAGCGTGTGCTGCCGCAACAGTCCACCCTGGAGCGGGCCCTGGCCCTGACCTGGCTGCAACGCAGCATTGAACAGGCCGCGCCGGCCGTGGCCCTGGCGCCGGGTGAAGGTTGGAAAGCCAAGCAAGGCGCCAGCGGCGAAACCTACTGGCAATGGCAAGGGGCGCAGTTGCCGACGATGCTGACCCTCAGCGGTGCCCAGGAGCGTCCGCTGCAAGCGGCGCTGAGTTTCCGCAGCCAGCAACCGCCCGTGACGCCGATGGCTGTGTCCATCACCCGTCGTCTGTCGCGGCTGGTGCCGGGTGACGAGGCCTTCACCTTCAAGCTTGAAGCCGTGGGCAACAAACCGTTGTCCAGCGACAGCCTGTACCTGGATGAAGTGATCATCAACAGCAAGGCGCCGACGCCGCTGCGCTACGGCATGCTGGAAGTGCCGTTGCCGCCGGGCGCCGACGTGGAACGCACCACCTGGGGCATCCAGCTGCAGGGCAAGGCCGACAGCGAACCGACGTCCCTGGAAAGGGCGCGCTTCGAGCCGGGCCAGATGGCCTATGCGGTGCCGGTGGATGCCCTCAGCGGCGAGCTGCGCCTGCGTCACCTGGTGCGCTTCTCCCAGAAAGGCCAGTTCAACCTGCCACCGGTGCGCTTCACCCAGGTCTACGCGCCACAGCATCAGGCCCAGGAACAGAAGCCGGCGCTTGGTCAGATCACGGTCAACTGACATGCTCAGGCCGCTGGTCTGTTGGCTGTTGTGCTTGATTCCTGCGCTGGCAACAGCGCAGGAAGAACCGTTGCGCCTGGCCTTCGACGGTCAGTTGCTGCGGGTGAGCCCGGCGCAAGTGCTGGATCGCCAGCCGCTGCCGGATTCCCTGCAAACGCCACTGGGCAGTTTGTGGAAACTGTTCGTCTATGCCTGGCTGGTGGACACCGATGCCCGCGAGCCGGCTTATGAGTGCCGCGGTGAATCGAAAGAAGAGGTCTACTGCTGCACGGCCGGGCAGAGCATCGGGCGCGACCAGGCCTTGGTAAAATCCTGCGGCTTGTACTTCGAACCGCAGCGGCTCGGGCTGTCGGCCAGCCACTGGCGCGACTACTGGCAGGCCCGCCAGGCGCCGGCGTGGCTGGCGGATCTGTCGAGCCTGCAACCGCAGACGCAAGTGCCCGTCGCCCAACTGCTCAAGGCCCTGGCCACGCTGCCGGCCCAGGACCGGGCGCGTCGGGTACTGCTGGACGTGGTGCTCGGCGCGGCGGACGGGCGCCTGGTGGGTGAGTTGGGCAGTCGCCTGCGGGTCAAGACCTGGAGCTGGCTGGGCGACCAGGGGCCCTCGTCCCGGCAGGGCGGTTTCGCCGGTTGGCTGGCCGACGGCACGCCGATCTGGGCCGGTGGCCGTGGCACCAGCCAGCAAGTCTTGAAGGTGTACGGCGATGGTTTGTCAGCGGCGTTGCCGTCCCGCTGGCCGGCGGAAACCGGGCGCTGCGTGGAAGTCGGCCTGTTTGCCCGCTATCCCTGGCAACGGGTGATGGCCGGCGACCGGCCCGCCAAGCCAGGGCAACTGCGCGGCGACTACCGTGTCGAGTTCACCAACGGCAACCAGTTGGACATTCACAGCGATGGCGAACTGTTCCTGCTGCCCGGCAAGTTGGTGGCGCGTCTGGACCGCGAAGAATACGTCGCCCGGGTTTTGCAGCGCGAAGCCAAGGCCGAGCCCGCCGAAGCCGCCAAGGCGCTGGCCGTGGCGATCCGCACCTACCTGCTGCAAAACGCCCAGCGCAACGGCGACTGCCTGAGCATCGACGACAGCAGCCATCGCCAGCGCGTCGCGCCACGCCCGGCAGCGCCTGAAACCCGTGCCATTGCCGCCTGGACCAGCGACCTGGTCCTGGCCGGCACCGATGTCACCTACCACTCCGACCAGCCAGGCCCGGACAAACTGTCCTGGGCCCAGGCCGTGGAGCAAGCCAACGCCGGCCAACGCTACGACGCGATCCTGCTGCACGCCTACCCGCGCGCCAGCCTCAGTCGCTGGGACAACCCGGTGGCGTCTTGCGAAGCGCTACCCGCCGCCCAGGATTGGTTGCTCAAGCAACGTCGCGGTTGGCGTGAACGGCTGGAAAGGGAAGTGGGTTACAACGAAATCAGCGTGTTCGCCGTCTGCCGTGTGGCCTTTGGCCGGCCTTACGTCGATCGCGAACGCCAGCGCATCTATGTGCGCGGCGTGCTGTCGCTCCAGGATCGCCTGGACCTGACGCACGAATATCTGCACCTGGCCTTCGAAGCTCACCCCAACGGCCAGGATGAAAACTACATCGAAGGGCTCGCCCGTCACCTTTTGTTGGAATAGACCATGACACTCCGTTACTCCCAGGTCTTGTTGCTGCTTTGCGCCCTGACCGCGTTGCCACCGGCCATGGCCGCCAACGGCGTCACCCTCGACACGCCGATCGGCGGCTGGCGCAGCGGTGCGCCGGGCGGCGAAGACGAAAATTTCAGCCAGACCGTCAACTACCCGGCCTCGTCGGTCAACACACCGGTGGGCCAGGCCAGCACGGCGCGGATCACCGGCCAGATCAAAGGCGCGCCCAAGGACAATGAGCCAGGCAAACTCATCGTCAACGGCGTGAGCATGCCCCTGAAGGTTGACTCGGAAGGTCGCTTCGACCGACCGTTCTCGTTCCCCAACGGCAGCAACAGCGTTGAGGTGCGCAGCGCCGATGGCCAGCAGCGCCATCGCACGCAGTTCCTCAACGCCCGCGGCGGCGCGACCCCGGCCAAACTGCGCGTCTTGCTGACCTGGGACAGCGACGGCACCGACCTGGACCTGCACCTCATCACCCCCGACGGCGCCCACATCTGGTACGGCGACCGTGTCGCTCCGAACGGTGCCGCGCTCGACGTCGACGTCACCACCGGCTACGGCCCGGAAATCTTCGCCATGCCCGTGCCGATCAAAGGCCAGTACCTGGTGTACGTGAACTACTACGGCGGCGGTTATCGCTATTCGGACGACAGCGAGGAAGGCGAGGGCGGTGGCGAACAGGCGCAACAAGCCCTGACCACCGCACAAGTCACCGTGATCACCGAAGAAGGCACGCCCAGCGAGAAAATGGAAACCTTCGTCGTGCCGATGCGGGCGGTGGGTGAGCTGACGTTGGTCAAGAGCTTCAGTTACCCGTAGATAGTCATCGACACATCCAGCATCGCGGCTAACTGATCCACCGCCATCGCGAGCAAGCTTTGCTCCCACAGGGGTATCGGGCGGCTGCGAAAAATCTCACGCGTGAGCTATTGTGAGGTCTGGGAAGTACCTGTAGTGTTTCTCACGCGTGAGTTTTTCACAGTGGGGTCAGCACCATGCAAAGCAGCTCTCCATCAGACCCACCTGTCGGGTCTGTCACCGAACCAACGAGCCGCAAGGGAGAGCGCTCGAAATCCCCCGCGAAAAAGCCGTCGAGCTTCTACATGAAGCAGATGCGCGCGGGCTTGAGTGCCGCCGGGTATGTGAAACACGAGACTTGGGTGCTTCCCGAAAACCGAAGCCTGCTCAAGCAGATGGAGAAACAGCTACGCCAACCGATTCTGGCTGGCTCATTCATGTCGGAGGATTACATGAGCGCAGGTAACAACTGGAACATCGACCGTCTCTACAGCGCCCTTCAGGCCCTGGACGAAGTGGTTGCGAACGACATCGGCCTCTCCCTCGTCCAAGGTTCCGAGTCCAGCATCAAGCTGGAAATGAACGATTTCGGTGGCTTGCCGATTTACATCGCCGTAGTGGGCGACCAGATCATCGTCGACACCGTCCTGGTGGATGTCGAGTCGATCAACGACGTGGCGGCCTTCAATGACGCTGTGTTGCGCAGCCGGGAGATGTTCCCGCTGTCGTCCATCGGCATCGAGTCCATGCCCAATGGGCAGGTCGTCTACAACATGTTCGGTGCCCTGAGTGCCGATTCCAGCCTGACCAACGTCGTGACCGAGGTCAAAACCCTCGTCGACAACGTCCAGCGCGCCAGCGAAGCCTTCGAACGCTTCTTCATTTAATTCGCCGAATAGGAACTATTCAATGACTCAGTCCATCTGGAGCAAGTTGTTCACCGCACTGCGTGGCGGTGCCAGCGAAGTCGGCGAAGCGATCGTCGACCAACAGGCCCTGCGCATCCTCGACCAGGAGATCCGCGACGCCGACAGCGCCCTGGCCAGCGCCAAGCGCGAGCTGGTCACCATCATGGCCAAGCACAAGCTGGCAACCGATCGCGTCGGCGAATACAACGCCAAGATCAAGGACCTGGAAGCCAAGGCCCTGGCCGCGATCCAGGCCAACCGCGAAGACCTGGCGCTGGAAGTGGCCGAAGCCATTTCGACCCTGACCAACGAACTGGACGCCGAGCAGAAGCACGCGACCGAATTCGGTGGTTACGCCGACAACATGCGCAAGGACATCACCAAGGCCGAAAGCCGTATCAAGAGCCTGCGCCAGCAAGTGGACATGGCCAAGGCGCGCGAAAGCGTGCAGAAAGCCCAGGTCAGCGCCTCGATCGCCAGCGGCGGCGCCAATGGCAAGCTGGAAACCGCCGTCGGTACCCTCAACCGTCTGCAAGCCAAGCAGCAGCAGCGCGCGGCCGAACTGCAAGCCCAGGACGAACTGGCCGAGGCCTCGACCGGCAACGACCTGGAACGCAAGCTGCGCGAAGCCGGCATCACACCGAACGAAGGCAGTGCCAATGCGATCCTGGAGCGGCTGAAGAAAAAATCGGCGGAGTGATCGGTACGCGCTGATCAGTGAAAGCCAGGCACAGAACCTTGCGGCGAGGGGATGTGTGGGAGCAAAGCTTGCTCGCGAAGAAGACACCTGGGGCTCTGAAAGACCGCGTCGCCTTCATCGCGGGCAAGCCTTGCTCCCACAGAAATGCAATCTTCCACAGGTTTTGTGCTCGGCCTGGCTGCTCATCCGGATTTATTGTCACCCAAGCACTTTTATCCACGCCCCGCAGCAGGTTTAATGCTGGCCGGTAGCCGCATTTCGAGCGTCCAGCCGCCAAAGCGACGACCTCGCCAGGAACAAAGCCCCACGGAGTCAGGGACGAAATGTCGATTTTCCTTTTGTTGCGCGCGTACGCCTCGTCGTTCTTCCACCGGTTCGGCTGGGCGGGCCTGGCCATGGCGTTGGGCGTGCACCTGGCAACGGCCTGGATCGGCCTGGTGCTGCTGGGCGAGCAACACCTTATCGCGGCCGCCACATTTACCTATTTTTACCTCACCACCACGCTCACCGTCGGCTACGGCGATCTTGCGCCGCAGACCGCGGCGGGACGCATTTTCGTGGCCACCTGGGTCATGCTCGGCGGCATCGCGCTGCTGACGGCAGCCATCGGCAAAACCACCAGCAGCGTCATCGACGTATGGAGAAAAGGCATGAAGGGCAAAGGCGACTTCACCGGCAAGGTGGGCCACACCGTGCTCATCGGTTGGGAGGGCACGTCCAGCGAGCGCGTCATCGAACTGCTGCTGCAAGATGAAACCTCCAACGACAACCTGATCGTGATTTGTGACTGCGGCCTCGACGAAAACCCGATGCCGGGCAAGGCCAGTTTCATCAAGGGCGACAGCCTGTCTTCCGTCGCCCTGTTGCAGCGTGCCGGTGTGCCGGGTGCCGAACGCGTGCTGGTGCGCACCCACTCCGACGACCTGACCCTGGCCACCGTGCTGGCGATCAATCAATTGAGCCCTGCGGGCCATGTGGTCGCCCACTTCAACGACAGTGAAATCGCCGCCCTCGCCAGTGCGTACGCGCCAAGCCTGGAATGCACCTCCAGCATGGCCATCGAAATGCTGGTGCGCGCCTCCCAGGATCCGGGCTCGTCGGTGGTTATCAACGAACTGCTCTGCGTCGGCCAGGGCGCCACCCAGTACCTGATGAAACTGCCCGAGGCGTTCGAAGCCACGTTCGGCGACCTGTACGCCCGGATGAAAGAGCAGCACAACGCTACACTCATCGGCTATCGCGCCAAGGGTGACCGCCACCCTTCGATCAACCCGCCCGGTGCCACGCGTGTCGTGGGCGGTGAACTCTTCTACATCGCTTCCACGCGTCTCAAGGACCTCTCCCATGGGCTGGTTTAAACAATTGATGGGCCTCGAAGCCCCGAACGCGACCCCCACCGCCAGCAGTACGCCCATCAGCGGGCCGCTGGGCCTGGCCGCCGGCAAGCAGGTCACGTTCGATGCCACGCTCAAGTTGCTGCTCGACGGCCATAGCGCCGTGATCATCCCGGGCTCGCAACAGATCTGGAGCTTCGGTGTGGTCGACCTCGGGCAGTCGAACTGGCTGTCGCGCTGCTACATGAACGACGAGGACTACTGGCTGCAAGTGCACACCAGCGGCGACGTCGCCGGACAGGTCGAGTCGGTGATCCTGTTCAACTACCAGAGCTGCGTCACGATCAACAGTGAAGCGGAGTTGCGCCGCTTGGCCGGCCCGGAAAGCCTGATCGGCCTGCCGACCTACACCCACAATGGCGTCGAGTACCACCGCGAATGGGGCACCGAGAGCGGCCAGACTGAACTGGTGGCGATGAGCGAGCGTGTGAGCAATCCAGACGAGTCCTACAGCATCGAGCACCATTCGATGCTCTACGCCCGTG
Source organism: Pseudomonas citri (assembly GCF_025336485.1). Lineage (GTDB taxonomy): Bacteria > Pseudomonadota > Gammaproteobacteria > Pseudomonadales > Pseudomonadaceae > Aquipseudomonas > Aquipseudomonas citri. The sequence continues at coordinate 100,206 of NZ_JAODAB010000008.1, forward strand.
ACACCGGCCTGACCGATCGCCGGGAGTTCTTGCTGTTCTCCGTCGAGGAAGACGCCGAAGGCTCCGTCAGCCTGAGCACTTCGCTGGGCATCTCGCTGTACACCACCGACCTGAACACTTTTTGAATAAGGAAGACATCCATGCTTGAAGCGCTCTCCATTTCCCTGAACAAGGCCGCGGTGTTCGGCTTCGTCCTGTACATCCTCGGCGCCGCCGTGCTGTTCGCGCTGTTCCAGTTCATCTACATCCATGTCACGCCGCACAAGGAACTCGAACTGATCCGTTCGGGCAACGTGGCGGCGGCCATCGCCTTGAGCGGTGCCCTCATTGGCTTCGCCATCCCGGCGAGCAACGTGATCGCCTATTCGGTCAACCTGCTCGACTTCGTGGTCTGGGCCGTGATCGCCGCGTTCGTTCAACTACTGGCTTTCCTGGTGACCAGCCTGGTGCTCAAGGGCGCTTCCGAGCGCATCAAGAAGGGTGAAATCGCCGCCGGTATCTACATCGCCGCCGTGGCCATCAGTGTCGGCCTGCTGAACGCCGCCTGCATGACGCCTTCCCAGAACTGATTGCGCCACGGAGATCCCGATGAAACGAAGCAAGTACGTCCAGCTCTCGCTGGCCGCGTCGGTCGCCCTGGCGATATCCGGTTGCGGGCCAACGGAAAAAACCTACCGGTTGCAGAAGAAGTACAACTTCCAGTCGGTGCAGCAATGTGTCGATGAAAAGCTGCCGGTGGACATTTGCGCCGACGCCTACATGACCGCCATGGCCGAGCACCGCCGCATCGCACCGGTGTACGACAACCAGGCCGATTGCGACGCCGATTTTGTCGCCGATTGGTGCCAGCAAGACTCCGCCGGCAAGTTCATTCCCAAGCTGGGCGGCTTCGAGCTGAGTGCCGATGGCGAGGTCACCCAATCCCAGGTGGACGCCGCCCGGGCCCAGTTACCGGCCTCGGAAGCGAACACGGGCGGGTCAGGCTTCAGCAACCTGCTGACCGGATTGCTGATCGGCAACATGCTGAGCGGCAACCGCAACAGCTATTACGCCGAACCGGTCTACCGCTACCGCGATGATCGCGGCGACTACGGGTCCTCGACGCTCAGCCAGCGCGTGTCGCGCGGCACGACGTTCACCAAGTCCAACCAGGCGCGCTACGGCGGCTACACCGATTCCCTCAAGACCAGCAGCAAGCCGATCTCCGTTGCCTCCTCCACGTCCCGTGGCGGTTTCGGCAGCAAGGCCAGCGCCCGCAGCGGTTGGGGCGGTTCGAGCAGCTTCGGCGGCTGAGGAACGCGCTCATGAAGAAGATCCAATGCGCCGAACGCCATGACTGGAAACAGACCGCCGAGAACCTCGGCTTTCTGTTCCACACCATCGACGGCGAACCTTATTGGGACGAGCGCGCGTACTACCAGTTCACCCTCAGGCAGATCGAGGACGATCTCGAAGACCCGACCAACGAGCTCCATGAGATGTGCATGGACCTGGTGGCCAGGGTGGTGCAGAGCGAGGAACTGCTGGAGCGCCTGAGCATTCCCGCACCGTACTTCGACCTGGTGCGCACGTCATGGCTCGAAGGCCATCCGCACCTGTACGGGCGCATGGATTTCTCCTACAACGGCAACGGCCCGGCCAAGCTGCTGGAGCTCAACTACGACACGCCGACCAGCCTGTACGAGGCGGCGGCGTTCCAGTGGGGCTGGCTGGAGCAATGCATCGAGCGCGGCCTGCTGCCGGCCCATGTGGACCAGTTCAACAGCATCGACACCAAGCTGCACCAGGCCTTTGCCCAGCTGCAACTCACGAAGCCCTTTTACTTCGCCTCGATGAAAGACTCGGTGGAAGACAAGGGCACCACCGACTATCTGCGCCTGATCGCGGAAAAAGTCGGTATCGAGTCGCGGCACATCGACATCGAGGACATCGGCCTCAACAGTGAAGGGCGTTTCGTCGACCTGCAAGAGCGCTGGATTCCCCACCTGTTCAAGCTGCACGCCTGGGAGTTCATCTTCCACGAGCCGTTCGGCGAGGCGATTGCCCAGAGCGACACGCAGTTTTTTGAGCCGGCCTGGAAGTCGATCATCTCCAACAAAGGCATCCTGCCGTTGCTGTGGGAGTTCCACAAAGGCCACCCGAACCTGCTCGCGGCCCACCTGGATAGCGACACGGGCAAAGCGGTGCCCAAGGGCTGGGTGCGCAAGCCGTATTTTTCCCGGGAAGGGGCGAACATCGAGCTACAGACCGCTGACGGTGTGATCGTCAAGGAAGACGGGCCCTACACCGATGCACCGTTCATCCTCCAGGAACTCGCGCCCCTGCCACGGTTTGGCGACAGCTACACATTGATCGGCTCCTGGGTCATCGGCGATCAGGCCGCCGGTATTGGCGTGCGGGAAGACAACAGCCTGATCACCAAGGATTCCAGCCGGTTCTTGCCGCATTTGATCCTCGATTGATTGCTTAGTCCCACAGGGACTGGTGCTTACCTGCCCCCAGGGTGTGTTTCCATAGGTTCAGGTGTTCGCCAAGATCATTTTCAGGTCCACCAGTACCGCACCAAATGGAAGAAGATCGGCGCGGCGAAGCACACCGAGTCCAAGCGGTCGAGCATGCCGCCGTGGCCTTCGATCATGTGGCCCCAATCCTTTACCCCACGGTCGCGCTTGATCGCCGACATGACGATGCCGCCGGCAAAGCCGAGCAGGTTGATCAGCAAGGCGATGAGGAACGACTGCCATGGATTGAACGGCGTGATCCACCACAGCGCGCCGCCGATCAACGAGGCGAGGAAAATGCCGCCGGCAAAACCTTCCACGGTTTTTGACGGCGACAGGTTCGGCGCGATCTTGTGCTTGCCGAACAACTTTCCGCACACGTACTGCAACACATCCGACAGCTGCACCACGATCACCAAATAGGCGATCAACAACAGGTTGCGCCCTTCGAACCCGGCGATATCCAACGTCAGCAATGCCGGTACGAAAGAGATGCAGAACACCGCGATCATCAGCCCCCACTGGACCTTGGAAGCACGCTCCAGGAAGTGCGTGCTGTCGCCGCCCAGGGACGCCAGGATCGGCAGCAGCAGGAACACATACACCGGGATGAAAATCGAAAACAGCCCGTACCAGTCGTAGTAGATCAGCAGGTATTGCAGCGGCAGCGCCAGGTAGAACGCCGCTACCAGCGCCGGGTAGTCACTGCGCCGTGTGGGCGTCAGGGTCAGGAATTCCCGCAGGGCGTAGAACGACACCGCGTAGAACAGCAGGATCACCGCCGCGTTGCCGAGCCAGAACGCAATGCCGATCACCAGCACCATGACCCACCAGGCATTGATCCGCGCGTTGAGGTTGTCGATGACCGAGTTCGGCGCGCCACGGGTCTTGAGCTTGAGAATGAAGCCGATCAGCGACGCCAGCACCAGAATCGCGCCGATCCCGCCAAACAACATCAGGGTATATCGATCCATGTCAGACGTGCTCCGGGGCCAGTGCCAGCAGCGCGGCGCGGCTGCGTTCTAGAAATTGCTCTTTGCTTTCACCTTCTTCGATGCACAGCGGCGCGCCGAAACTGGTGGTGCACAACAGCGGCAAAGGCAGCACACGGCCCTTGGGCATGACGCGGTTGAGGTTGGCGATCCACACCGGGATCACCTCGACCTCGGGGTGGTTTTTCATCAAGTGATAGATTCCGCTCTTGAATGGCAGCAAGCCTTCGTCCGGGTTGCGCGTGCCTTCGGGGAAGATGATCAGCGAGTCGCCTTGTTCCAGCGCTTCGAGCATCGGCTGCAAGGGATTGTAGGATGGGTCCTTGCGCTCACGGTCCACCAGCACGCCGTTGAACACCCGGTTGATGATGTAGCGGCGCAATGGACTTTTCTGCCAATAGTCGGAACCTGCCACCGGCCGGGTGAGCTTGCGCAGCGCCGGCGGCAAGGAGGCCCAGAGCAGGACGAAGTCACCGTGGCTGCTGTGGTTGGCGAAGTAGATCCGCTGTACCGGCTTCGGCGCACAGCCGAGCCACAGGCTGCGAGCACCCGTGACCATGCGGGCGGCGGAGGTGATGAGGTGGGCGACCACGGGTTCTAGCATGAGGATTCCTTATCCTGAAAAAGCTAACCAAGGGCTGGCCAGGATGAAGCCCAGCGTCAAGACAACTTGTGCGGCCAACAACAGCGACTGTGCGCGCAGCAACCGCAAGGCGCCACGGCTGCGTTCGTTCCAGGGACGGCCACCGCGTTCAGCCGGTTGCAGGCCAAGGGTAGTGAGCGCCTGATCCAGTGCCAGGGTACGCTCGGCCAATGGCTGAATACCGTCCGCCACGCGTTGGAACAGGTCGGCATCGAACGCCACGCGTAGTGCCCAGTATTTTTGCAACACGCCGAGGCTGAACAGCACAGCACTGAAAAGCAGCAGCCAGGGATCGACGCTGCCCACCAGCCATTGCCCCAAACCCAGCAGCGCCGCCAGCAGCGTTAGCCCGGTGGACAACTGGTCCAGCGAATGCCCGCGGCGCAACAGGCTCGCCACGCTGTGGAGTTCCATGTCACTGCTCATGGGCAAGGCCTAGGGCGAACTGCGCCAGCGCTTCACGGTGCGCGGCATGCAAGACGATGTGCGGGCGGGCGCGCTTGATCTGTACGATCGCCGCATCGACACTCGCCGCCCGGCCGCTGTGCAGCAACCAGGCGATCACCGCCGTAGCGCTGCGCGAATAGCCCAAGGCGCAGCAGACCAGCAGCGGCCCGTGCTGGCGCAAGCTTTCGATGGCCTCTGCCGCTTTCAGGCACTGCGCGGCGGTCGGCGCCGTCAGGTCGAGTACCGGCAACGAGCGATAGGCGATCGCGCTGCTGTTCATCGACAACTCGGCGCAAAGGTCGAGCACGCCGGTAAACGCGCTGTCTTTCAACTCCATCGGCGTGGGAACCCGCCCGAGCCAGACGCCATCCGCCACCTCATCCGGCTGCGGATGCTGGCGCGTCCACCACCGGGAATTGATCCACGCCGCCGCCAGGTAAGGCGCCAGCAACCAACGCACCGCCGGGCTCAGCCGGCCATCTTCACGCTTCTGAAAACCGTCGGCACCGAACACCAGGTAATTCAGCGCCACCATGAGCACTGCCACCGCCGGCCAGATCAGCCACAGCCAGGCACCGCCCCAGGCAAACGCCGGGATGAACATCACCGCCGCGCCCAAGCCATAACGCAAGGCCAGGCGCCGACGGGCAGGGTCTGTCGCCAGGCGCGCACTCAGCAGCGGACTCGGCCGATCCAGCGGCCACAGCCAGACACATAGCCAACCGGCCAACGCGCCCGTGGGCAGGTCAATAAAGTGATGTTGATAAGTGGTCAGCACCGACACGCCAATCAGCGCGAACCAAACGTGCATCAAGCCGCGCCAGATTCCCCGCAAGTGGCGCTGATAGCAGACCCAGAGGATCACCAACAGCGCGATGTGCAGCGACGGCGCCTGGTTGAACGGCTTGTCGAAACCCGCCAGCACTTCGAACAACCAACCAAACAGCCCATCCATTTCTGGCCGGGGGAAGGTGAAGCGCAGCGGCCAGAGCAGGAAGCAACTGACCGCGATCGCCTGGGCCGTGAGCAGGCGCAAGGCGTGGCGCTTGAGTTCTTCGCGGCTGGTAGGCAAGAGCAAGGACAAACCGTACAGCAAGTCGATCGACCAATAGGGCACGATGGTCCAGGCCATGAACGGTATATGGCTTTCCCAGCCGAACACCAGCGTGCCGACGTCGTCGCGCTGGGAGGTGACCCAGGTGGCGAAGCCGTAGGTGGTGAAGAACAGCGGCGCCAGCAACAGCAGCCACAGCACCGCCGGTTTCAGCAGTGCGGGTTCGCGGGCCGGGGTGATGACGGCGCTCATCACTGCACTCGCTGCGCCAGCGAAACGCTGAAGATGCCCCACTCATCGACCCGTAGGGTGATCTTGCGAAAGCCTGCCGCCTCCACCAATTGATCCATTTCCGCCTGGGTGCGCCGACGCATCACCCAGGCTTGCCCGGCGCGGTGGCTGGTGAGGGCGCGGGCGATCAGCTCCAGTTGCGGGTGCCACGGTTGGCCGGTGTAGACCAGGAAACCACCGGGCTCCACCGCTTCGGCCAGGCCCGCGAGGGAGTTGCCGACCATCTGGTTGTCGGCGAACAACTCGTACAGGCCGGACACCACGGCGAGGGTCGGCTTGGGTTCCAGGGCGGCCAGGTCCTGGCGATCGAAAGCGTCGCCCTTGACGAAGCGCGCGATGTCGCCCAGGCCTTTTTCAACGATCAAGGCACTGCCGTCGCGTACGTTGATGTCGCTGTAGTCGCGCAGCAGGATCGACTCGGGCAGCGGATTGACGCCGTGCAGCGCTTCAAGAATGTAACGGCCATGGCCGGCGGCGATGTCGACGATGCGCACTTCGCGGTTCTCTGCGCGCAGCTTGCCCATCGCCAGGCGCAGCAGCTCCTCGACGTTCAGCTTGCGCTGGCGAATACCGCGCCAGCCGATGGAATTCAGGTAGTTCTTGTCGATCATCCGTCCCAGTGCCGAGGTGCCGGTGGGGATGTTGCGGTAGACGTAATCCAGGGTGCTGCCGGAGTCGAACCCGGTGTCGAAGCCCAACTTGACCCCATCCGACATCGTGCTGCCAAAGCGCATGCTGGCGCGGGTCATGCGCCAGTACAGGTCACGCGGCGAATTGTGCGGCAGGGGCGTGGCGAGGGATTCGGCTTCGGCGCAGGTCGCGCCCAGGCGATCGGCCTCCAGCAGGGAAGGGCGCTCCAGTGGGTGGGCAAAGTTTTGCAGAATGAAGCGGCGGGCGCTGGCGATGGCCGGCGCGCGGTTTTTCTCGCCGAGGGTGTCGTGGAAGAACCCCGGCAGGATGTGTTTTTCCTTGTGCAGGCTGCCCAGGCGTTCGAAGAACTGCTCCTGGGGTTTGCGCTGCACCACGAAGTCGGAACCTGAGATCAGCAGTTGCGTCGGCACCTGGATCGCCTGGGCGTCGGCCACCACGCGGTCGGCGGCTTCGTAGAGGCCCAGCAGCACGTTCACCGAAATGGCCTTGGTGATCAGCGGATCGCTGTCGTAGGACGCCACCCGCTCCGGGTCATGGCTGAGGAATTGCGCCTTGACGTAGCTGTTGACGAAAAAGTTGCCGCGAAACTTGCGCAGCAGCGCCAGGCCCGGGCGGGCGAACGGCACATAGAGCTTGACCTTGAACGCCGGCGAGGCCAGCACCAGCGAGCGAATGCGCGGCGCGTAGTCGTGGACCCAGGTGGACACGATCACCGCGCCGACGCTCTGGGCAACCACGGCAATGTCCGACTCGTCGATCCGGTGGGTGGCGCCGATGTGGTCGCAGAAGGTCTGCACGTCCCGGGCGCTGGTGGCGAAGCTCGGGCTGTCGCCACGCTCGCCGGGGGACTTGCCGTGGCCGCGGGCATCCCAGGCGAAGAAGTCGAAGCCGGGCAGGTCCAGCTCGTCCACCAGGTGGGCGATGCGCCCGGAGTGTTCGTGACCACGGTGAAACAGCAACACCGCCTGGCGGGGTTCGGCCGGATCTTGCGTGACGGCCGGCCAGTGCCGGTAGAACAACTCCACGCCATCATGGGTGGTGAACGTCAGTTCCTGGGCTTCGCGCATTGCAATTTCCTTATGCTGAGGGAGCGTTATTTTTCACTTGGGCCAAACCCTGGCGAACCCGGTTGACCAAGGTATAAACCAGCAGGGCGGCCACCACCGCCATCACCCCATTGACCCAACCGGCCCCGAGCCAGCCCAGGGCAATACCGGTGGCCAACACGCCACACACGAAGGCGCGATCACTCTTGCCCATGGGCCCGTCATAGCGCCGCGAAGCCCCGACCATCGCCCCCAAGACGCCTGCGTATTCGCTGAACAACGCCAACAGCGTGACCGACAACACGAGCAACAGGCTGACATCGGGAATCAGGGCAAAAGGCAGGATCAACGCCGCGTCGGCGATGATATCGCATAGCTCATTGAGGTAGGCGCCCAGATGCGATTGCTGGCCAAACTCCCGGGCCAGCATGCCGTCCACGGCGTTGAGCGCCATGCGCAGGAACATCCAGGCCGGCACCAGGGCGAACACCCACGGATGACTGGCAAACCAGGCGATGAAGGCACCCACCAGCACGGAAGCGATGCCCGCGAGCAGCGTCACCTGGTTCGCCGTAACGCCCTTGTCGTAGAGGCGCTGGACCGTGGGGCGCAGCAGGTTCTGGAAGGCGGGTTTGAGTTGGTAAATGGAGGGCATTGCGGTGGCGTCTCCTGGCCGGATTCAGAGGGTGCGTCGTGCAGATGCGAGATTACGCCAGGTTGGGGGATTGCTGGCGGGTATTTCTTGAGAATGCGTGCGGGTCGGCATCTGCAAGGAACGCAAAACTCAAGAGACACCCCAAACCCGTGGCGAGGGAGCAAGCTCACTCGCCACAATGAGTCATGCCTCCTTACTCTGATCACCACCTTCCCCCTGAATCCAGCCATTAAAAAAACCACCCCTTTGGCACCGATAACATCGTTTCTCGGCGCCGGGGCTTTTCCCTATATTGGCCGTCAGATCCAGTGGATGGCTCAACATCCACGCCTTCAGCGTGAGTAGTCGCAATGAACAATAAACCTGACAGCACAGGGCTTGATAACGCAGGAGCAGCCACCCGTGCGGTGTGGGGTGGGGAGCAGGTCAGGCACCCCTACAACGCCACGCAAACCCCCATCGTCGCCAGCGCCGCATACGGTTACGACGACATCGACGTCTGGTACGACGTCGCCTTGGGCAAGGCCCCCGGTTTTATCTACAGCCGTATGAGCAACCCGACCGTCGAGACCCTCGAAGCCAAGATCCGCGAGATGGAAATGGCCGAATCCGCCGTGGCCTTCAGCAGCGGCATGGCGGCCATCAGCAGCGTGCTCTACACCTTCCTGGCCCAGGGCGATCGCGTGGTGTCGACCAAGGACAGCTACGGCGGCACCAACAAGATTTTCGAAGAATTCCTGCCGCGCACCGGCGTGACAGTGACCTTGTGCGAGACCTTCGATCATGACGACATCGAGCGCGAAATCGCCAAGGGCTGCCAGGTGCTGTACCTGGAAACGCCGACCAACCCGACCCTGAAGATCCTCGACATTCCGCGCCTGGTGGCAGCGGCCAAGCGCGTGGGCGCTTTGGTCGTGGCGGACAACACCTTTGCCACGCCGCTCAACCAGAACCCGCTGGCCTTGGGCGTGGACGTGGTTATCCACAGCGCCACCAAGTTCCTCAGCGGCCACGGCGATGTGCTCGGCGGCCTGGTGTGCGGCAGCGAAGCCTTGATGGGCAAGGTGCGTCATTACCGGGAAATCAATGGCGCGAGCCTCGACCCGTTCTCGGCCTACATGATCATCCGTGGCATGAAAACCCTGGTGCTGCGCATGCGCCAGCAACAGCACAGCGCCCGGGCCCTGGCGGAGTTCCTCTGCACCGAGCCGCTGGTGGAGTCGGTCAACTATCCAGGCTTGCCCACTCACCCGAACCACGCCGTGGCGTGTGCGCAGATGTCCGGTTTCGGCGCCATCGTCAGCTTCGTCCTGGTGGGTGGCATGGACACCGTCAAGCTGCTCCTGCCGCGCCTGCGCTTCGCCCATTGCGCCGGCAATCTGGGTGCGGTGGAAACCATCTACGGCCCGGCCCGCACCACCAGTCATGTCGAGAACACCTTGGAAGAACGCCTGGCCCTGGGCATTTCCGAAGGGTTGGTGCGGGTGTCGGTCGGCATCGAAGACACCGACGACCTGCTGGACGATCTGAAACAGGCATTCGCCTTCGTCAAGAAGACACTCCATCCGCAACGCAATGAAACATCCGTCGAAACAGCCAACTGAAGTCTGAAAGTTGTACCCCACCACAAGGCCGTGAGTGGGGCGTTCATGAAGCAGGAATAATAATAAAACCGAGTGGCGACGTACTTTGACTCTGCCAGGCAACTTGTCGCAGATGTTAATGCGCGCCCTATGACTTTCATGAGAACAACCATGTCCATAAAAGAACAACAACCTGATTCAACTTCCGGTTTTAAACAGGAAATGCAGACACGGCATATTGTCATGTTGGCATTGGGCGGTGTCATCGGCACCGGGCTGTTTCTCACGTCCGGCTACACCGTTAACCAGGCCGGCCCCCTGGGGGCGGTGGTCGCGTACATCATCGGTGCGCTGATGGTCTACCTGGTGATGATGTGCCTGGGCGAACTGGCGGTGCAGATGCCGGAAACCGGTTCGTTCAGCACCTACGCCACGCGTTTTCTCGGACCGGGCACCGGCTACACCGTGGCCTGGTTGTACTGGCTGACCTGGACCGTGGCCATCGGCTCCGAGTTCACCGCCGCGGGCATCCTGATGACCCGCTGGTTTCCCGACACCCCGGTGTGGATCTGGAGCGCGCTGTTCGCCGGCTTCGTGTTCCTGACCAACGTGGTTTCGGTGCGTTTGTTCGCCGAGACCGAGTTCTGGTTGTCGCTGGTCAAGGTGGTGACCGTGGTGGTGTTCTTGCTGATCGGTGGCGGGGCGATTCTCGGCCTGCTGCACATCGACCAGGCCCACAGCATCGGGTTGGGCAACTTCACCCGCGAAGGGCTGTTTCCTACCGGCTTCATGCCGATTGCCATGACACTGTTGGCGGTGTCCTTCGCGTTCTCCGGCACTGAACTGATCGGCATCGCCGCTGGCGAAACCAGAGACCCGCAGCGCAACGTACCACGGGCCATCCGCACCACCGTGCTGCGCCTGGCGGTGTTCTTCGTCGGGACCATTTTTGTCCTGGCAACCTTGCTGCCCCGCGAACAGGCCGGGCTGGTGGAAAGCCCCTTCGTCACCGTGTTCACCTACATCGGCATCCCGTACTCCGCCGACATCATGAACTTCGTGATCATCAGCGCCTTGTTGTCGGCGGCCAACTCCGGGTTGTACGCCGCATCGCGGATGCTCTGGACCCTCAGTGACCTGGGCCACCTGCCCAAGCAATTCTCGGCCTTGACCCGCCTGGGCACGCCGCTCAACGCGATCATCGTCAGCATGGCCGGTGGCGCCGCCTCGTTGCTCAGCAGCGTGTTCGCCGCCGACACCATCTACCTGGCGCTGGTGTCGATTTCCGGGCTGGCCGTGGTGGTGGTGTGGATGAGCATCGCCGCCAGCCAGATCGGGTTCCGTCGTCACTACGTGGCCAACGGCGGCGACATTCGCGACCTCAAGTTCCGCGTGCGGGGTTATCCGTGGGTGCCGCTGGGCGCGCTGGTATGCTGCGCCCTGGCGTGTGTCGGGATCGCCTTCGACCCTGAACAGCGGGTGGCGCTGTACTTCGGCTTGCCCTTCATCGCCTGGTGTTATTTCGTGTATTTCATTACCCGCAAGGGCCGCCAGCAACGCTTGTCGGTCGCGGCCCTGGCGCAACCGTCCAGTTGAAGACGTGGCAGCTGCGCTCGGTGGCGGGGTTTAAAGGTCAAGACTATGAAGCAAAAGCCGTTACCGCCATTGAACTGGTTGCGGGCATTCGAGGTATCTGCCCGCTGCCTGAACTTCACCCACGCCGCCGATGAACTGTTCTTGACCCAGGGCGCGGTCAGCCAGCAGATCCGTCAACTGGAAAGCCACCTGGGTGTGGCGCTGTTCAAGCGCCTGCCCCGCGGGCTGGGCTTGACCGAGGAGGGCCAGGCGTACCTGCCGGTGGTGCAGGACGCGATCACGCGGCTGGCGGTGGGCACCAACGAGATTTTCGGCCAGCACAAGCGTCGGCCGATCAAGGTGCGCGGCAGCCTGGCGTTTTTCGTGCACTGGCTGGCGCCGAAACTGGTGGATTTTCGCCAGGCCCATCCGCACGTCGACATCCGCTACATCAGCAACATCTGGGTCAAGGAACTGGACGGCGAAGACGACCTGGAGATCCGCTGGGGCCACGGTCATTGGCCCGGCCTGGTGTCGCAGCGCCTGACCTGGGACACCCTGTTCCCGGTCTGTTCGCCGGACCTTATGGCGAGCTTGAAGGCGCCGGCCGACGTGGCGAAGCATCCGTTGCTGCACGTACTAGGCTACGAAGAAGGCTGGGGTTACTGGTTGAACATGGTCGGCGCGGATTCGGTGGATTCTTCGACCGGCATGCAGTTCGACACGCTGGTGTGCACCTTGCGCATGGCCGAGCTGGGACTGGGCATCGCCCTGGCCCGCTCGTCGATGGTGGACGACCTGCTGGCGCACGGACGCTTGGTCGAACCCTTCGCCCAGCGCATCGAAGCCAGCGAATCGTTCTACCTGGTGCGCAGTTCGGGCGCCGACCAGCACCCAGACGCGGTGATGTTTTCCACCTGGCTGGTCGAGCAGGCGCACCGTTTCAAATGATGGATTTTCTATGAGTGTCGGGAGCCAACCATGCGCTACGTAAGTACCCGGAATTCGGCCGTGCAGGTCGATTTCGAAAAGGTCGTGTTGTCAGCCATCGCCGAGGACGGCGGGTTGTTCGTCCCGGTCGAGCTGCCGCTGTTCGAGCCCCAGGAAATGGCCAACTGGTCGACCTTGTCCTATGACGAACTGGCCTATCGCGTGATGAGCCCGTTCGTGAGCGAGGCGATTCCCGAAGCCGACTTCAAGCGCATCCTCAAGGAGGCGGGTAGCCAGTTCAGCCATCGCTCGCTGGCGCCCCTGCACCAGGTGGATCGCAACGAATGGGTCCTGGAACTGTTCCACGGCCCGACCCGTTCCTCGAAGGATTTTGCCGCGCAGTTGCAGGCGCGGCTGGTGCAATACTTCCTGCGCAAAAACGCCCGGCGCGCGGTGGTGATCGGCGTCACCAACGGCGACACCGGGTTGGCGGCCATCGAGGCTTTCAAGCACTGCGAAGAAACCGATGTCGTGGTGATCTACCCTGAGGCCGGCGTACCGCAACCACAGCTCCAGGAACTGCAAGCGACGGCGCATCCGCGGGTTCATCGAGTGGCCGTCGCGGGCAGTTTCGACGAGTGCCAGACCTTGGTGACTCAACTATTCCGACAGCACGAGGCGATCAGTTTCAATTCCAGCAACTGGGTCAGCGTCATGGCCCAACTGGTGTTTTATTTCCACGCCGTGCTGCAATTGGGCGGCGCGCAGCGGCCGATCGGTTTCAGTGTGCCGGCGGCGAGTTTTGCCGAGGTCTACACCGGCTACATCGCGCAGAAGATGGGCTTGCCGATCACCCAGATGATCGTGGCGACCAACCAGAACGACGCGCTGCACCAATTCTTTTTGAAAAACCATTACTCGCGATTGCGTGCCAGCAAGACCCTGTCGCCGGCCATGGACCTGTCGATCTTTTCCAACCTGGAGCGGTTCTTGTGGGAGCTCTACGGGCACGACGACCAGGCGGTGAGTGCGCTGATGCACACCTTCGAAACCAGCGGCGAAATGACCATCGCCAACGAGTTCTGGTTGCAGGCGCGGATGATCATCGACTCCTACGCGGTCAGCGATGAGCAGACGCTTGACGAAATCACCTCGCTGTACCGCGACACCGGCTACGTCATCGACCCCCACACCGCCACCGGCGTGCTCGCGGCGCGCTTGTACCGGCGCAGCCTGGTGGCACCGATGGTGACCTTGGGCGAGATCTCACCGGCCAAGTCAGCGCAGTTGCTCGGTGAATTGGGGATCGGCATCGCAGCGCCACAGCCATCGATTCCGGAGCAGGGCCCGGCGCCGATCCAGCGTATCCAGCCGGACGACCTCCGTGCCCTCCATCAACTGCTCGGCGCCCTGTAACAGGAGGCTCACATGAAGCGAATCCTCGACCCCGTCGACGAGTGCATCATCGCCGAACTGCGCCTCAACGCCCGCGCCGCCCACGCCGAGCTGGCGGCGAAGGTCAACCTCTCCCGCAACGCCGTGCGCCAACGCATCGAACGCCTCGAACGCGACGGTGCGATCCAGGGCTACACCGTCCGCACCGGAGAGGGCGCACACGCCTCGTCGAGCATCAACGCCGTGATCTTCGTCTACCGCTACGACCGCATGCGCGGCGCCGAAGTGCTGCAAGCCCTGCAGGCCATGCCGGAAGTGCAACAGTGCGACGTGATGAGCGGCGAATTCGACCTGATGCTCCGCGTCGGCGCCGCCAACCCGGAACGGGTGCACAAAGTCTGGAAAGACATCGCCGCCTTGCCCGGGGTGGAAAACACCGTGACTTCGTTTGTGTTGTCGTCGGTGGTCTGAAGCCCGACCCGTGGTTAGAGGATAAATCCCCTCGCCACAAATGGACCTCATCCAACCAACCTGCAAAGCCAACCCATGTTGGCTTTTTTCATGTCTGTCGCTTTGCCCACCCCCTGGTCAAACCGCCCAGAAAATAGAGCAAATTGGCATATTTCACTGCCCAGCCCACCCCCCTAACCTAGATCCCAACAACCACTACAACCCCAATCCCCCGGATCAAGGAGATAACAAAAATGACTGAATACAAACTGGCGCTGGTCGGCTTCGGCGGTGTGAACCGGGCATTGGCTCAACTGATTGCCGAGCGCAACCAGCAGTGGAAAACCGAACTGGGCTTCACCCTGAAAATCGTCGGCGTGACCGACCTGTTCCTCGGTTCGGTGATGGACCGCCACGGCCTCGACGCCGCGTCGCTGGCCAAACTGCCCGCCACCAAAGGCGCCATGGCCCAACTGCCCGGCGGCACCGTCGACGCCCTCAACGAAGCCGTGATCAAAGACTGCGGCGCCGACATCATCGCCGAAGCCACCTTCACCAACCCGGTGGACGGCGAGCCCGCCACCTCGTTCTGCCGCTGGGCCCTGGAGCGCGGCAAGCACGTGGTCACCACCAACAAAGGCCCCATCGCCCTGCACGGCGCCGAGCTCAAGGCCTTGGCCCAACGCAACAACGTCGCCTTCGAATACGAAGGTTCGGTGATGAGCGGCACCCCAGTCATTCGCCTCGCCAAACAATCCCTGGCCGGCAGCTCGATTGCAGGTTTCGAAGGCATCCTCAACGGCACCTCCAACTTCGTCCTCAGCTGCATGGAAGGTGGCCTCGGGTTCGCCGAAGCCGTCAGCCAGGCACAAGCCCTGGGTTACGCCGAAGCCGACCCAACGGCAGACGTCGAAGGCCATGACGTGCGCCTCAAAGTGGTGATCCTCGCCAACGAACTGCTGGACGCCAAACTCACCGTCTGCGACGTCGCCTGCAAGGGCATCTCGGCCCTGAGCCTCGACGACATCGAAAAAGCCCGGCAAAACGGCGCACGCTGGAAGCTGATCGGTGCCGCCGCACGCCAGCCCGACGGCTCCATCAGCGCCCGCGTCGAACCCCGCCTGCTGAACAACGACCACCCACTTGCCAGCATCAGCGGCGCCACCAACGCCGTGTCGTTCACCTCCGAACTGCTGGGCGCCGTCACCGTCTCCGGCCCGGGCGCAGGTCGCACCGAAACCGCCTTCGCACTGCTGTCGGACATCATCCAAATCCACCAATCGGCAACCCGCAAACAGGAGCACACCCTGTGAACGTATCGCGCCTGGCCCTGGCGGTCGTCGAGCCGCACATCGAAGTCATCAACCCATTTGACGGCACCGTCGTCGGCACCGTCGCGGATGTCTGCGCATCCGAAGTCCCACACTTGCTCGAAACCGGCCGCAGCGGCGCACGCACCTGCGCGGCACTGCCGCGTCATCGCCGCGCGAGCATCCTCGAACAAGCGGCGCTGAACATCGAACGCGACGCCAAAGCCTTCGCTCGGCTGATCGTCGACGAAGCCGGCAAGACCCTCAAACAAGCCGAAAAAGAAGTCAAACGCTGCGTCAACACCCTCAAGCTCTCCGCCGAAGAAGCCAAGCGCAACGCCGGCGAAATCGTACCGTTCGACGCCTACGAAGGCGCCGCGTCGCGCCAGGGCTGGTTCACCCGCGAACCCCTGGGCCTGATCGTCGCCATCACCCCCTACAATGACCCGCTCAACCTGGTCGCCCACAAACTCGGCCCGGCCATCGCCGGCGGCAACGCGGTGATCCTCAAACCGTCCGAACTGGCGCCGTTGTCGGCCCTCAAACTGGTCTCGTACCTGGTCGACGCCGGCCTGCCCGAAACCGTGGTCACCGTCGCCACCGGCGGCGCCGAACTGGGCAAAGCCCTGGTCGCCGCCCGCGACGTGCGCATGATTTCCTTCACCGGCGGCTTTGTCACCGGCGAACAGATCGCCCGCAACGCCGGCCTGAAAAAACTCGCCATGGACCTGGGCGGCAACGCACCGGTCATCGTCATGGGCGACTGCGACCTCGACGCCGCCGTCGAAAGCTGCGTCTCCGGCGCCTTCTGGGCCGCCGGGCAAAACTGCATCGGCACCCAACGCCTGCTCATCCACGCACCGATCTACGAAGCCTTCCGCGAACGCTTCGTCAACCAGGCCCAGGCCCTCGTCGTCGGCAACCCGTTGCTTGCAGGCACCGACATCGGCCCGATGATCACCCAACACGCCGCGCAAAACGCCGAGCAGGTGGTGAACGAAGCGTTGCAGCAAGGCGCCACGTTACTCTGCGGCCACCGCCGTCAGGGCAACTGCTACGCCGCCACCGTCCTGGAGAACGTCGACCACGGCAGCCGCCTCTGGCGCAACGAAGCCTTTGCCCCGGTAGTGGTGTTGCAACCGTTCGAGACGTTCGACGAAGCCATTGCGTTGGCTAACGAACCGGAATATGCGCTTCACGCCGGGATTTTCACCAACGATTTGTCCACGGCCATGAGCGCTGCGCGGCGAATCGAGGCCGGGGGCGTGATGATCAATGACTCGTCGGATTTCCGGTTTGATGCGATGCCGTTTGGCGGGTCCAAGTACGGGAGTCTGGGCAGGGAAGGGGTGCGGTTCGCGTATGAGGAAATGACCCAGCCGAAGGTGGTTTGTTTGAATACGTTGGGGTGACAGGTCAGGTCGTTGGCATCGGGCAGGTTTGGTCACCTGTCTGATGCTTTTTTGCACAAACCCCCATTGCGCAGAGACCTGTCATGTCGCTAAAACGCCATTTCGACGACACGTTCTGTTCTCATGTCGTCGCCAGCGACATGAGAGTGGAACGTGTCGCAGAAATTGAAAAACAGCGACACGTTATGCCAACCCTCGTGGGAGCAAGGCTTGCCCGCGATGCCCTTAGCCCACTCTCGACGACATAACAACCCACCATCCCGGTCAGCTGTTTATCGCGACGCCTGGGGGCCAGCCACGACCGACACCGCCTTGCGCCATTGCCTACAACTACGCCAGAATCGGCCGGCTTGTGCGTCTTGGGGAGGGTCGGTAGCTTGAGTCCTGTCACTGCTCATCAGTGATCGGGTTTCGCAGCCCGGACTCTATAAGCGCACAACGTCACCTTCGAAAGCAGATCTCCCATGTCTGTGATTTCGTCAGAGGTGGCTGTGCGTGGGAGACCCCCTGGGTCTGCCGGTCCCTAGAGTCCCGGTCTGCGAACCCGCGTACAGCTGCCACCCTACTTCGTTTCGCAGCGAACGGCGGCAGCTCCAACAGACTCTAGGAGCTTTGCAATGGTCAAAATTACACCGAACCCTCCCGTTACAGACGAACATGAATCCCGCGTTCAATCTGCCCGCAACAAGAAACTGGATGAGGCTGCCAATCGGGCTTTGGATTTCTATCTGAACCCTACGCCGAAGAACGAAACGTCTGACAAGCCCGACACTATTTTCCGTATCGCACCTGATGTTGATTCGGAGTGTCTGCTTGTCAATCTCAGTGAAAACCTGGCTTCGGCGAATGCGATGCTCAGTGATCTGGCGTTTGATCTGGAAGGGTCGCGACGGCATGTGGTGCTGGGGATTTTGCAGGTGGTTGAGTTGAGTGAGTTGTTGGCTAATCGGGTTTTGGATGTTGTTGAGGTGAGGTAACAAGGGGTTGCGCTTACCCCAGGTATGAAAAAAGGTCTTGCATGGCAAGGCCTTTTTTATGGTCGAGAGATTGATAGAGAGCTTGTCAGGCTTGGGAGCGCCAGAAGATTCGCCGCTCGAATTTGTGCAACAGGGTGCCGCACGACAGCCAAATAGGAAACTTGTGGTGCTGTGTCTCCAGGGCTACATTAATCAGCAGAATCCATATTTTTGATGCTCGGGGGCTACAAATGACCACCTTGTTTGACGTGGCTGAAATGTTGAAACAGGCTCGAGGTGAGGCCGATTTGAGCCAGGATGCCTTGGCCACTCGCGCTGGCGTATCCCGTTCAACAGTGGCACGTATGGAAACAATGGCAAAGGGGGACATGAGCGTCTCGGCCCTTGTCCGATTATTGGAAGCGGCCGGATACGACTTGAAATTGGTGAAGGCTGGCCATGAGCGCACAGTTGAGGACATCCTTGCCGAGCAACGTTCCGGAGTTTCTGAATAATGATCTTAGACGTACACGTCAGCGGCAAGACGGTCGCCAAACTTTACCGAGAGCGTGATGAGTACGTCCTGAAATACCTTCCAGGTACCGCCGCGGTGGACTTTGTCAGCTTGGCATTACCTGTGCGTGAAGAACCGTGGCGCTGGCCCCGAGATCTATTCCCGTTTTTTCGGCAGAACCTGCCTGAAGGGTACTTGTTGGGCGTTATCCGTGAAGAGTTTGGTGCCTTGCTCGATGGCACGGATTTATCGCTGCTAGCCGTAATCGGCGGTGCAGGCGTTGGGCGGGTGACGGTAACGCCGGAAGGCGTCATGCCAGGCGTCGAAATGGAGCCCTTGGAAATAGATCATCTGCTGACTGCTGAAAACACAACCGAGCATTTTGCGACGCTGGTACGCCGTTATGCTCGTGCGGCCATCTCTGGCGTCGTACCCAAGTTCATCGCGCAGGATATCGAGCACGACGCGTTACCCTTAGGCAAGCCCACTCTGCGCACTGGGTTTCACATCATCAAAGGCTCGGACGAGACGACGCCTTACCTGGGCTTCAACGAGTTTTACACCATGCGTGTGTTGGAGCGGTTACAGGTCGTACCGGTAGCAACGTGTCGTATGTCAGAAGATGGTCGAGTTCTCGTGGTGAATCGTTTTGATGTCGATGAAAACGGCCTGCCGCGTTGTGGGCTGGAGGACGCATGCGGACTTCTGGGCTTGCCGCCTCACGAGAAATACGCAACCACCACGGAACGAGTGTGGAGCGCCACTCGGGCATACGTATCTGGAGAGCGGTTGCGCGAACAGCGTGAGCACTTCGGTTGGCATCTGCTGACGAACTACGTGGTACGTAACGCCGACTGTCACGCCAAAAATATTGCGCTTTATTACACCTCGCGAGCAGACGTAGCGTTTACGCCTGTCTATGACTTGGTGACTACTCAGGCCTATCCGCGTTTTGCCGCCAACCCGCCTGGTTTGTCCGTAGGCGGTCGGCAAACTTGGATGCCGGGCCGCACGCTTGAGATGTTTTTCAATGGCCGCTTAAACATCCCTCCGCGTCAGTACGCCGGGATGGTCGAGCAACTGTGCGAATCCGCTGTCGCCGTCGGTAACAAAGTTATCGAGGCAGCAAAGAACGAGCCCGCTTGGCGGGATGTGGCTAAACACATGGTGCACGCGTGGAATGAGGGTATGGAAACGCTACGTAGCCCAAAATCAGCCCCGCATTTTCGGGGGCTGGATACAGCCATTACCGAGGCAGGTTTCTCGGGGCCTCGAGCGCCGGAACAACATCGAGTGCAGGTCGGTCGCTCTGAGCTAATGGCGCCACGTAAGCGTTAATTCCGTGTCGAGGGTGACTCAAAGTCATCGATCACGTGGGGCGTTGCGCTGCAAGGCATCGGATTTGATTTCTTGTGGCAGAGGCTCAGCCGGCAGCATGTCATGTCGTTAAAACGCCATTTCGACGACACGTTCTGTCCTCATGTCGTCGGCAGCGACATGAGGACAGAACGTGTCGCAGAAATTGAAAAACAGCGACACGTTATGCCCTCATGTTTACACTGACGACACGAGAGGGCGCCTGATTGAACGCCCTTGCCCTTTAATCCAAAGGACCAGGATTGCCCCCATGACCGCAGCCCCTCATGTCTGGCAGGCCGATAAGCCCCATAACCAATTACCGCCCCTGCCACCGGCAGCCGAATTGGAAACCCGTGCAGTGCTCAAGCGCTGTATCGAGGCGCGCACGGCCTTGGCTGAGTTGAAGCAGGCAGCCGAACTTATCCCCAACCAAACGGTGCTGATCAACACCATCCCCTTGCTGGAAGCCAAGGACAGCTCCGAAATCGAAAGCATCGTCACCACCACTGACTTGCTCTTTCAGCATGCCCAAGAGGGTGACGGCCATGCCGATCCCGCGACCAAGGAAGCCCTGCGCTACCGCAAAGCCCTGCACCACGGCTATCTATCACTGGCCGAGCGCCCTTTATCCACAGGCACGGCAGTCGAAATCTGCCGCACGCTCAAAGGCGTGAACATGGACATTCGACGCGTACCGGGCACCCAGTTGGCCAACGACCGGACCGGCGAAATCATCTACACCCCACCGGACGGCGAAGATCATCTGCGTGATCTGCTCGCCAACTGGGAGCGTTTCCTGCACAACGAAACGGATCTCGACCCGCTGGTGCGTATGGCCGTCGGGCACTACCAGTTCGAGGCGATTCACCCGTTCACTGACGGCAATGGCCGTACCGGGCGGGTGCTTAATACGCTGTACCTGATTCAGGAAGGGTTGTTGAATCTACCGATCCTCTACCTCAGCCGTTACATCATCGCCCACCGAGCCGACTACTACCGTCTCCTGCTCGACGTCACCCGCGAACAGGCCTGGGAACCCTGGTTGCTCTACATGCTCAGCGCCGTGGAAGAAACCGCCCGCTGGACCTGCGCCAAAATCGCCGCCATGCGCAGCCTGTCCGAACACACCACTCAATTCGTGCGTGAACAACTGCCGAAAATCTATTCCCGTGAATTGGTGGATGTGATCTTCGAACAACCGTACTGCCGCATTCATAACGTCGTCGAGAAACGAATTGCCGGGCGCCAGGCTGCTTCTCGCTACCTCAAAGACCTCGTCGACATCGGCGTTTTGCAGGAGGCGCAGGTCGGCAAGGAAAAGCTCTTTATCCACCCAAAACTGATGCAGTTGTTGGCTCGGGATAACAACGAGTTCAAGCCTTACGCCTGATGGAGGGGCGGATGTTTATTGGAGCGTGTGGGATCCAGGCGCGACTGACATCGCCTTGCGCCATTGCCTACAACTACGCCAGAATCGGCCGGCTTGTGCGTCTTGGGTCCCGTCGGTAGTTTGAATCCGTCACTGCTCATCAGTGATCGGGTTTAGTCGCCCGTCGTTGCTAAGTCGCTTAGGCGTCCATCAGTCAGGTATCCCCATCCCTGCACTCGATGGTGGCTGTGCGCAGGGCGCCCTCGGGCGCGCCGATTTCTTAGCTCGTCGGTCGACTAACCTGCGTACAGCCGCCTCCCATCGTTTAGTCGCGATCGGGTCGTGGCCTCAACCAAAGAGAGCTAAGGCTATGGTCAAAATTACACCGAACCCTCCCGTTACAGACGAACATGAATCCCGCGTTCAGTCTGCCCGCAACAAGAAACTGGATAACGCTGCCAACCGGGCGTTGGATTTTTATCTGAACCCTACGCTGAAGAAAGAAACGTCTGACAAGCCCGACACTATTTTTCGTATTGCGCCTGATGTTGATTCGGAGTGTCTGCTTGTCAATCTCAGTGAAAACCTGGCTTCGGCGAATGCGATGCTCAGTGATCTGGCGTTTGATCTGGAAGGGTCGCGACGACATGTGGTACTGGGGATTTTGCAGGTGGTTGAGTTGAGTGAGTTGTTGGCTAATCGGGTTTTGGATGTTGTTGAACTGAGGTAGGGCGGGGCGTTGGCTGCCCTCCTGGCATAAAAAAGGTCTTGCATGGCAAGACCTTTTTTATGCCAGAGCCTGTAGTGAGGGATCTACGGCCCGGGTCGGAAGCAGCCCCCCCAAAAAAGCTGCTCTGGTGCCTGGTGGGCTTCTTGATGGATACACGTTTAGGGGAACGAACTCCCGTATTGGGGAGGGCGGAGCTTGATTGTCTCCGCCATATCGTCAGTGATCAGCCAGCCTGCTGCACAAAGTCGTCGTGCCTGGGCAGCGCGATCGAAATGACTGCGGCAGCCAGCACAAAGGCACTGGAGACCCACAAGCACGCCTCCAAGCCATAGGCCTGGAACACCCAGCCTGAAAGCAGCGTGCCTGCCAGACGCCCCAGTGCGTTGGACATGTAGTAGAAGCCCACGTCCAGCGATACCCCATCTTCCTTGGCGTAGCTGACGATCAGATAGCTGTGCAGCGATGAGTTCACCGCGAACAGCACACCGAACAGCGTCAGCCCACCAATCAACACGATTTGAGCCGACCAGCCTGATTGCAGACCGAGGGCGATCAGCGCGGGCAGCCCGGCCAGAGCGATCGCCCAGATGAATGCGGCTCGACCGTCGGGTACGCGGCCGCGCTTTTTGCCGGTGATGTGGGGGGCAAGCGATTGGACGATGCCGTAGCCAATGATCCAGGCGGCCAGGAAACCACCCACCAGCCAGAAATCCCAGCCGAACGCGGTGCTCAGGTACACCGGCAGCGCAACAACGAACCAGACATCACGGGCACCGAAAAGAAACAGTCGTGCGGCCGAGAGAATGTTGATCGCCCGGCTTTTGGACAGCATGTCGCGGAATTTCGGTTTGGCCTTGGCCTTGCCCATGTCTTTTTTCAGCAGAATCAAACTGCCGATCCAGATCAAGGCCAGCACTGCCGCCATGACCAGCACCGCCAAGGTGAAGCCGAGCAGCGCGAGCAGAGCACCACCGAGAAAGAACCCCACCCCTTTGAGGGCGTTTTTCGAGCCTGTAAGGATGGCCACCCACTTGTACAGCGTGCCTTGCTGGCTGTCCGGCACCAAGAGCTTGATCGAGCTCTTGGCGCTCATTTTGTTCAGGTCCTTGGCGATACCAGACAACGCCTGGGCTGCCATGACCCACGGCACCGTGAGCCAGACTGCCGGCACCGTGAGCATGAGCAAGGCCAGCACCTGCATGCCCAAACCGATGTTCATGGTGCGATTGAGTCCCAGGCGGGCGCCGAGGTAGCCGCCCACCAGGTTGGTGATCACGCCAAAAATCTCATAGAACAGGAACAGCACTGCGATCTGCAGCGGCGTGTAGCCCAGAGTATGGAAGTGCAATACCACCAACATGCGCAATGCACCGTCGGTGAGGGTGAAGGCCCAGTAGTTGCCGGTCACCAGCAGGTACTGACGAACTTCCGAAGACAGGGCTGACAACGCTTTCATGGTCGCCGTTTACTCCGCCATGCCGACCAGTCGAGCCAGCTCCGCGGCGCGGTTGGCGTAACCCCATTCGTTGTCATACCAGGCGTAAATCTTCACTTGGGTACCGCTGACCACCAAGGTCGACAGCGCATCGATGATCGAAGACCGTGGATCGGTACGGTAGTCGATGGAGACCAGTGGGCGTTCTTCATAGCCCAGGATGTATTTCAGTGGGCCTTCGGCCGCCGCCTTCAGCAGCGAGTTCACCTCTTCAGCCGTTGTTGCACGCTCAACCTCGAACACGCAGTCGGTCAGCGAGGCGTTGGCCAGAGGTACGCGTACGGCATGACCGTTCAACTTGCCCCGCAGCTCGGGGAAGATCTCGGCGATTGCCGTGGCCGAGCCGGTGGTGGTTGGAATCAGGCTCATACCTGAGGCACGGGCGCGGCGCAGATCCTTGTGGGGCGTATCGAGGATGCTCTGGGTGTTGGTCAGGTCGTGGATGGTGGTGATCGAACCATGGCGGATACCCAGGTTCTCGTGGATGACCTTGACCACTGGAGCCAGGCAGTTGGTGGTGCAGGAGGCGGCGGTAACGATGCGGTGCTGAGCCGGATCGAACAGGTGCTGGTTGACGCCCATCACTACGTTCAACGCGCCTTTCTCCTTCACCGGAGCGCAGACCACCACGCGTTTAACGCCCTGATCGAGGTAGGCCTGGAGCACGGCTACCGACTTCATCTTGCCGCTGGCCTCGATGACGAGGTCACAGCCCGACCAGTCAGTGTCAGCGATCGCCTTGTTCGCGGTGACCTTGATGCGCTTGCCCTCGATCACCACCGAGTCGCCTTCAGCGCTCGCCGCACGGTGCCAGCGCCCGTGGACCGAATCGAAGTTGATCAGGTGGGCGTGCGTCGTGGGGTCGCCGGCCGGATCATTGATCTGGACGAACTCAAACTCTGGCCAGTCCCAGGACGCGCGCAGCACCAGTCGGCCGATACGTCCGAATCCATTAATGCCTACTTTGATTGCCATGTTGGTGTTCTCGAATTGCAGTGAGCGAGCGGTCAGAGGGTATCGTTCTCGGCAGTGATCAGCAGCAGGTGGCGACGCGCTGGGGGCGGTCGCCCATAAGGTCCAGCCGCTTGGAGGTGGTGCCCAGCCACTCGCGGTTGGCTTCCAGCGTCGTCGTCAGGACTTCCCGTACCCAGGCGGGTAGCTCTGGGTGCAGCCGGTAGTAGACCCATTGGCCTTGTCGGCGGTCTTCCAGCAGGCCGTAGGTACGAAGTTGTGCGAGATGGCGGGAAACCTTGGGTTGACTCTCTTCCAGGGCACAGATCAACTCACAAACGCACAGCTCTTCCTCGCGAGCGATCATCAGCATCATCCGAATGCGGTTCTCATCGGCGAGGCATTTGAAGACTTTGGTAGGTGTCAGCGAGTCAGTCATAGCGGTTCTCAGTGTTTGGTTTTCAGGAGTACGAACAGCTTGATGCGCTCCTGGATCTTGTGGGGCGTGTGACGGACTTGGTTTATATGTGGCTTTTCGAATATATGACTTTTCGAATGTATTACAAGCCCTGCTTTGATCGAGGGCTTTACATGTGCGTTTTGAGAGGGGGGCAGAAGATGAGAATAGATTTCAGTTGGGCATTAAAAAGCCGGCTTTTGGCCGGCTTCTCGTTGACTGACTCAGTTCGTTTTTGACAAACCTCACCAGCCTTCAAAACGTACACCCGGCTCTTGCGGCCGGCTGTGGGACTTGGTCAGAAAGTGATCTGCCTTGTCGGTGCGAGGCGTGGGCTCGCGAATGTGGGGCGCAGGATACGCGGGTTTGCTTCGGAAGCCCAGTGGTAAGTGGTGTGGAATCATTGGGTTATCGGTGATTCAGGGGGGAAGCAGGGGGCTGCTGTGCAGCCCAGCGGGAGCAAGCTCCCTCGCCACAAGAGCTTCTGCCACAGATTCCTGCTTCTGCCACAGATCTTGTTCCTGCCTAAGATCCTGCTTTGGGCACCGATCCTTCTCTTGGGTTGGTCATTCGTATAGCGGCGGTCTCTGTTTGTTCAGGGTGGACCACCAGAACACCCAGCCGATCACCCGGATATTCTGCGCATCAATCTGTTCGGCACTGAAGACTTCGTCGGGGTAGGCGGTGTGGTTGTGGCTGCGTAGGCGCAGGCGGTTGCCGGGGACGCGGTGCAGGTATTTGATGCGCAGCATGCCGTCGTGTTCGAGGGCGTAGATCTGGCCGTCGACGATGTGGGTCAGGCCGCGGTCGATGGCGAGGGTGGAGCCGTCTTCGATGCGTTCGGCCATGCTGTCGCCGACCATGGTGGTGCAGATGGCGTCGCTGGGGTCGATTTCCAGGGTGTCGAGGTGGCTGCGGGGCAGGCGGATGGCGAGTTCGGGGATTTCGATGATGTGGGTTTCGGGTTCGCCGGGGGTGATGGGGGTTTCCTTGTAGAAAGGCAGTTCGATGTCCGTGGTTTCCGGGACGCTGTAGACGCCTTGGACTTCGGCGGCTTCGTAGGTGGTGCCGGGGCCGAAGCCCAGTGGGGTTTGCGGGCCTTCGCCGGTGGCGAGCCACTGCGGGCTGACGGTCAGCAGGCTGGCGATGGAGTGGATGCGTCCTGGAGGGATGCCACGGTTGAACCAGTTGTTCACGTGCTGCGATTTCACGCCGTACAACTTCGCGAAGTCGGCGGATCGGATATGGGCTTCTTTAAGAAGGGCTCTGAAGCGGTCGCCACTGGAGATCTTTTTCATAAACGGAAAGTTTAGGGGCGACGGTGTTTTCGGCAATAAACATGTCGTTCAAATTTATAAGATGATCTTTCCGTTTGCGGGATTTGAATTGAGAGCGGTAAACGCGATTAAACGATCGCTAATACATTTTAGTATTAACTTTCATTTAGGCATAAAAAACCCCGGTGTATACCGGGGTTCTTCTTCAATTCAGTCTCAGCCTTTGTAGGCGGCAACCGACTTGGTGATCGCTTCGCGGGCGGCGTCTGCGCCGGCCCAGCCTTCGATCTTGACCCACTTGCCTTTTTCGAGGTCTTTGTAGTTCTCGAAGAAGTGTTCGATCTGCTGGATCAGCAGTTTCGGCAGGTCAGTGTATTCCTTCACGTCGACGTACAGTTGCGACAGTTTGTCGTGAGGTACGGCGATGACTTTGGCGTCGCCGCCGCCGTCGTCGGTCATGTTCAGGATGCCGACCGGACGGGCGCGGATGACCGAGCCTGGGGCAACCGGGTAAGGGGTGACGACCAGCACGTCGAGGGGGTCGCCGTCGTCGGCCAGGGTGTTAGGGATGAAACCGTAGTTGGCCGGGTAGAACATTGGGGTGGCCATGAAACGGTCAACGAACAGGCAATCGCTGTCCTTGTCGATTTCGTATTTGATCGGGGCGTGGTTGGCCGGGATTTCGATCGCAACGTAGATGTCGTTCGGCAGGTCTTTGCCAGCCGGAATCTTGCTGTAGCTCATTGGGCGGTGCCCCCGTTAGTTGACCAAAAGGCTGGTCGGATTGACCAAAAAGTGGCGGCGATTATAGGCATATTCGGCCGCTGTTGCCACGTATCCAGGGTCTTAGAGACTTTGGTATGACGCCTGATAGACCGGATCCTGCGCTTGAAGTTGCCGCAGTCGGGCCAACGGATCCTGGCGGTAGAACGCTTTGAGCTGTTCATAGACCTTGGGATAGGCCTGGTGCAGCAGGTCCGGGGCACTGAAGAAGTATTCGCTGGTGACGGCGAAGAATTCCGCCGGGTTTTCCGCCGCGTAGGGGTCGATGGCCGTTTCGGCGTCTGGGTCTTGGTCCAGTTGGCGGTTGAGGTCGTCGAAGGCTTGTTGCATGGCTTCGGCCCAGTCGCTGACGCGCATGTCGGTGTGCAGCGGTGGCAGGCCGTTGGCGTCGCCGTTGAGCATGTCGAGTTTGTGCGCCAGTTCGTGGATCACCAGGTTGTAGCCGTCCCAGCCGCCGCTGGCCAGCACGCCGTCCCAGGCCAGGATGATCGGGCCTTGGGGCCAGGCTTCGCCGCTGTGTTCGCCGTCCCATTCGTGTTCGATGCCGCTGGCGTCGCGATGGCGTTGGGGGCTGAGGAAGTCGTCGGGGTAGAGGACGATTTCGTGGAAGCCCTGGTACCAGTTCAGGTCATCCAGGTGCATCAGTGGCAATTGGGCCTGGGCGGCGAGCAGCAGGCGTTGTTCCTGGTGCAGTTCAACGCCGGGCAGGGCGGTGAGGTGTTTGTCGTGCAGGAACAATACACAGGCTTCGCGCAGCCATTGATCCTCGGCGGCGCTTAGGCCGTCGAGGAAGCTCAGGTGCTGGCGCACCCGCTGCCAGGTGTCGTCGGCGACGGGGTGTTTGGCGAGGGTGCGTCGACGGCGCCAGTTGCTGAGTGACCACATGGGCGATCAGCGCGATTCGGCGTTGGAGTTGCAGCGGGCGAGGCGGCTGCGCACCAGGCTGATGATCATCGGCAGCAGCGACACGAAGATGATGCCCACCACCAGCAGCGACAGGTTTTGCTTGATGAACGGTACGTTGCCGAAGAAGTAGCCGAGGGTGACGAGGCCGCCGACCCACAGCACGGTGCCGAGGACGCTGAAGCCGAAGAAGCGCACGTAGGGCATTTTGCCGACGCCGGCGACGAAGGGCGCGAAGGTGCGGATGATTGGCAGGAAACGCGCCAGGGTCACGGTTTTGCCGCCGTGTTTGTCGTAGAAGTCGTGGGTTTGCTGCAGGTAGTCGCGGCGGAAGATTTTCGAGTTGGGGTTGCTGAACAGTTTTTCACCGGCGGTGCGGCCGATGAGGTAGTTGGTGCTGTCGCCGAGGATGGCCGCGAGCATCAACAGGCCGCCCAGCAGCAGCGGGTCCATGGCGCCACCGGCGGCGACGGCGCCGGCGATGAACAGCAGGGAGTCGCCTGGCAGGAACGGCGTCACCACCAGGCCGGTTTCGCAGAAGATCACCAGGAACAGGATGGCGTAGATCCAGGTGCCGTAGTTGGTCACCAGCATGTCGAGGTACACGTCGAGATGCAGGATAAGGTCGAGGGGGTTGAAATCCATGTAATGCACCTGTGCTGGCGGCCTGGCTCGGCAGGCTTGTGGATCGGGCTTGAAGAGGCTACAGCGTCTGTAGCCTTTTCTTACAAGCCGGGGAGAGCGGCATTATACGGGGTGGATTGTGAAGCGCGTGTTGAGTTTGTAGCGAGGGATTTCGGTGTGTTGCCTTGGGGTGAAATACCTGTGGGAGCAAAGCTTGCTCGCGATGGTGGCTATTCATTCAACATTGAAGGGGCTGACAGACCGCTGTCGCGAGCAAGCTTTGCTCCCACAGGTCTATCTCCCACAGATATATCTCCCGTGGATATGCCTGCTTGCCGCGATGGCGGCGGGGCAGGCAGTATTGATGTCGCCTGACGGACCGCTATCGCGAGCAAGCTTTGCTCCCACAGAACGATCAGTCCGTAATAATTGGCTCAGAGCCCTTCGCTGATCGGCAACACGTAGTTCTTGAACTCGGTGTCTTCTTTAAAACCAATCGATTCGTAGGTTTTCTGCGCCACTTCGTTGTTGCTGCTGGTGGAGACGCGCATGCGCACGGCGTTGGTTTCCTTGGCCATTTTTTTCGCGGTGCGGATCAGGTGGTCGGCCACCAGTTGGCGGCGGGCGTCTTCGGCGACGTAGATGTCGTTGAGGATCCACACGCGCTTGAGCGACAGCGACGAGAAACTCGGGTAGAGCTGGCAGAAGCCCAGCAATTTCTGGTCGTCGTCATCGGGCAAGGCCAGGTAGATCACCGATTCCTTGCGGCGCAGGCGTTTTTCGAGGAACGCCCGGGACGAGTCCGGGTAGGGCAGTGAGCCGTAGAATTCCCGGTATTTGACGAACAATGGGGTCAGCAGGTCCAGGTGTTCCAGGGTTGCTTGAATAATCCGCATGGCAGGTCTCGCTTGCAAAGGTCGACACAGAGTCTGACAACAACGGCGCGCTGCCGTGCTTTTGATGCTGCCTGAAAGCGGATCAAAAACGCAATCGGATGAACGGATCAGCTTTGGGGCGGCATCAGTAGGAAATTACCTTTCATATCGGCACCGTTTTCCGACTCTAGAGTGTGAACCTGGGCCTCGTCCTTCAAATTGACCCCCGAGAGCTGCCGGCGGCAGGCCTCGCGCATCAGGTAGACCAGGCGATGGGCCGCCATGCCGTAGCTCAGACCTTCGAGGCGGACGTTGGAAATGCAGTTGCGATAGGCGTCGGTCAGGCCGACCTTGGGGTTATAGGTGAAGTACAGCCCCAGGCTGTCTGGCGAGCTGAGGCCGGGGCGTTCGCCGATGAGGATCACCGACATTTTCGCGCCCAGGCGCTCGGCCACTTCATCGGCCACCGCGACGCGGCCCTGTTCCACCAGGATGACCGGCGAAACCGACCAGCCTTCGGCGGCGATCTGTTCTTCCAGCCGCGCCAGGAACGGCAACGTATGCCGATGCACCGCCAGCGCCGAGAGGCCGTCGGCCACCACCATGGCCAAGTCCACCCCGCCGGGATGGGCCGCTGCGTAGTTGTCCAGCGCCTGCGCCGAGGCGTCATCCAGGCGTCGGCCCAGGTCCGGGCGTTGCAGGTAGCTGTGGCGGTCGGCAGCCGCGCTGTGCAGCAGCAGGCTTTCGCGGCCGCGCTCGGCCAATTGCGCGCGCAGGCCCGGGTGGTCGAACGCCAGGTGCACGGCGTCGCGGGCCTGGGCGTGGGCGTATTGGAAGTCCAGTTGGGCCTGGGTCGGCAGGCTGGTGCCGGTGCGGCCCAGGGCGATGCGCGCCGGGGTCAGGCGACGCAGGTCCAGCCAGGGGTTTGACGAATCGGCAGGGGTCTTGTCCATCGCTAATTCACTCATCGCAAATGTGCCAGGGCGTGACGGAACGCCGGAGGCAGGTTGTCGCCGAACTGCACCCGGCCGTCGGCCTGGGTGAAGATGCCCATGTTTGCCAGCCACCGTTCGAACTCCGGCGCCGGCTTCAGGCCCAGGGTCTGGCGGGCGTAGAGGGCGTCGTGGAACGAGGTGGTCTGGTAGTTGAGCATGATGTCGTCGGAACCGGGGATGCCCATGATGAAGTTGATCCCGGCCACGCCCAGCAGGGTCAGCAGGGTGTCCATGTCGTCCTGGTCGGCTTCGGCGTGGTTGGTGTAGCAGATGTCGCAACCCATCGGCACGCCCAGCAACTTGCCGCAGAAGTGGTCTTCCAGGCCGGCGCGGATGATCTGTTTGCCGTTGTACAGGTATTCCGGGCCGATGAATCCTACAACCGTGTTGACCAAAAACGGCTTGAAATGGCGTGCCACGGCGTAGGCCCGGGTTTCGCAGGTCTGTTGATCGACGCCGTGGTGGGCGTTGGCCGACAGGGCGCTGCCCTGGCCGGTTTCGAAATACATCAGGTTGTTGCCGAGGGTGCCGCGATTCAGGCTGAGCCCGGCGTCGTAGCCTTCTTGCAACACGTTGAGGTTGATGCCGAAACTGGCGTTGGCCGCTTCGGTGCCGGCGATGGATTGGAACACCAGGTCCAGGGGCACGCCACGGTTGGCCGCTTCGATGGAGGTGGTGACGTGGGTCAGCACACAGCCTTGGGTCGGGATGTCGTAGCGCTGGATGATGGCGTCGAGCATTTCCAGCATGGCGCAGATCGAGGCGGTGCTGTCGGTGGCCGGGTTGATGCCGATCATGGCGTCGCCGTTGCCGTAGAGCAGGCCGTCGAGGATGCTCGCGGCGATCCCGGCGGGTTCATCTGTAGGGTGGTTGGGTTGCAGGCGCGTGGACAGGCGCCCGCGCAGGCCGAGGGTGCCGCGGAACCTGGTCACTACGCGGATTTTCTGCGCGACCAGCACCAGGTCCTGCACACGCATGATCTTCGACACTGCGGCGGCCATTTCCGGGGTCAGGCCGGGGGCCAGGGCGCGCAGGCTCTGTTCATCGGCGGCGTCGCTGAGCAGCCAGTCGCGAAAGCCGCCGACGGTGAGATGGCTGACGGTGGCGAAGGCGTTTTTATCGTGAGTGTCGACGATCAGCCGAGTGACTTCGTCGGCTTCGTAAGGGATCAGCATTTCTTGCAGGAAATGGCTGAGGGGCAAGTCGGCCAGGGCCATTTGCGCGGCCACGCGCTCGCCATCGTTGAGTGCCGCGACACCGGCCAGGAAATCCCCTGAGCGCGCCGGGCTGGCCTTGGCCATCAGGTCTTTGAGGCTGTCGAAGCGATAGGTCTGGGCGCCGACGGTATGGGCGAATGCGGCCATGGGGCGGTGTCCTCTTGATTCACTGAATAACTCGAATACGCCAGTGCACTTCTATATGGCAGGCGCCGGGCAACGGGCCCGGCGCCGGTGCACTTTTCAGATACCTGTGAGCATAGCGTCCACCGGAGCGCTGGAGCGTTGTTTGGCGGTCAGTTGGAAGTACAGGTAGCCGACAATCATGAAGCCCAGGAACACCAGGCCGATCAGGGTGTTGAACCAGGCCATCGCCACCAGGCACACCACCGCCAGGAACAGCGCAATGCCCGGCACGATCGGGTAGCCCGGTGCGCGGAAGGTGCGTTCCAGGTTCGGTTCGACCTTACGCAAGCGGAACAGGCTGAGCATGCTGATGATGTACATCACGATAGCGCCGAACACCGACATGGTGATCATCGCCGCCGTCAGGCTCATGCCTTGCAGGTTCACCAGGCCGTCGCTGTAGATGGCGGCGATGCCGATCACACCACCGGCCAGGATGGCCCTGTGCGGGGTCTGGAAGCGCGACAGCTTCGCCAGCCCGCGTGGCAGGTAGCCGGCCCGGGCCAGGGCGAAGAACTGCCGCGAGTAGCCGAGGATGATCCCGTGGAAACTCGCCACCAGGCCGAACAGGCCGATCCACACCAGCATGTGCATCCAGGTCGAGTTGTTGCCCACCACAGCCTTCATGGCCTGGGGCAGCGGGTCGTTGATGTTCGACAGTTGCCGCCAGTCACCGACGCCGCCGGCCATGATCATTACGCCGATGGCCAAGAACACCAGGGTCAGGATGCCGCTGACGTAGGCGCGCGGGATGGTGCGTTTCGGGTCCTTGGCTTCTTCGGCGGCCATGGCCGCGCCTTCGATGGCGAGGAAAAACCAGATCGCGAAGGGAATCGCCGCGAAAATGCCCGGGATCGACGCGAGGCTGAACTCGCTGGAGCCCGACCAGCCATTGAGCACGAAGTTGCTGAAGCTGAAGCCCGGCGCGACCACGCCCATGAACACCAGCAGTTCGGCGACGGCCAGCACCGTGACCACCAGCTCGAACGCCGCGGCGATGCTGACGCCGAGGATGTTCAGGGTCATGAACACCACGTAGGCGCCGACGGCGGCGAGCCTGGGGTCCAGTTCCGGGAATTGCACGTTGAGGTAGGCGCCGATGGCCATGGCGATGGCCGGTGGGGCAAAGACGAACTCGATCAGCGTGGCGATCCCGGCGATCAACCCACCTTTCTCGCCGAATGCCCGTCGGCTGTAGGCGAAAGGCCCACCGGCATGGGGAATCGCGGTGGTCAGTTCGGTGAAACTGAAGATGAAGCAGGTGTACATCAGCGCCACCATGAGGGCGGTGACGAGGAAGCCCAGGGTGCCTGCGGTACCCCAGCCGTAGCTCCAGCCGAAATACTCGCCGGAGATCACCAGGCCGACGGCAATGCCCCATAAATGGAGGGTGCCGAGGGTGGGTTTGAGTTGGGTAGTAGAAGTCATAAGTCCTCTCTGTCTTTTTATTGTTGATCTGTTGGACTTTCGGGGTTGCTGTGAAGCGGGCACGCAAGGCTCATGCCAGAGCGTTGGGGCATTGATTCCGTGTGTGAATGAGGGCGCCATCGCCAGCAGGCTCCGGCGGCGATCCGACGATGGCTAGCTAAAGGGGCCAGGCAAACGACCTGCCTGGCCCCAATGGCCTTAGAAGAACCCCAGCGGGTTGATGTCGTAGCTCACCAGCAGGTTCTTGGTCTGCTGGTAGTGATCGAGCATCATCTTGTGGGTTTCACGACCGACGCCGGACTTCTTGTAGCCACCGAACGCGGCGTGGGCCGGGTACAGGTGGTAGCAGTTGGTCCACACGCGACCGGCCTTGATCGCCCGGCCCATGCGGTAGGCGCGGTTGATGTCGCGGGTCCACAGGCCGGCGCCGAGGCCGAACTCGGTGTCGTTGGCGATCGCCAGGGCTTCGGCTTCGTCCTTGAAGGTGGTGATGCCCACCACCGGGCCGAAGATTTCTTCCTGGAACACGCGCATTTTGTTGGTGCCCTTGAGCAGGGTCGGCTGGATGTAATAACCGCTGGCCAGGTTGCCTTCGAGTTTTTCCACCGCGCCGCCAGTCAGCAGTTGCGCGCCTTCGCCCTTGGCGATTTCCAGGTAGGACAGGATCTTGTCGTACTGCTGCTCGGACGCCTGGGCGCCGACCATGGTGTCGGTGTCCAGAGGGTCGCCGCGCTTGATTTGCTGGATCTTCTTCATCACCACTTGCATGAATTCGTCGTAGATCGACTCCTGCACCAGGGCGCGAGACGGGCAGGTGCAGACTTCGCCCTGGTTGAAGAACGCCAGCACCAGGCCTTCGGCGGCTTTCTCGATGAACGCCGGCTCGGCCTGCATGATGTCTTCGAAGAAGATGTTTGGCGACTTGCCGCCCAGTTCGACGGTGGACGGGATGATGTTTTCGGCAGCGCATTTCATGATATGCGAACCGACCGGCGTCGAGCCGGTGAAGGCAATCTTGGCGATGCGTTTGCTGGTGGCCAGGGCCTCGCCGGCTTCTTTGCCGAAGCCTTGCACCACGTTCAATACGCCTGGCGGCAGCAGATCGCCGATCAGTTCCATCAGCACGCTGATGCCCAGAGGAGTTTGCTCGGCGGGCTTGAGCACGACGCAGTTGCCGGCGGCCAGGGCCGGGGCGAGTTTCCACGCGGCCATCAGCAGGGGGAAGTTCCACGGGATGATCTGCCCAACCACGCCCAGCGGTTCATGGATGTGGTAGGCGACGGTGTTGCCGTCGATCTCGGCGGCGCTACCTTCCTGGGCCCGCAGGCAACCGGCGAAGTAGCGGAAGTGGTCGGCGGCCAGGGGGATGTCGGCGTTGAGGGTTTCGCGCACGGCCTTGCCGTTGTCCCAGGATTCGGTGATCGCCAGGGTTTCGAGGTTGGCTTCGATGCGGTCGGCGATTTTCAGCAGGATCAGCGAACGGGCCTGGACCGAGGTCGCGCCCCAGGCATCGGCGGCAGCGTGGGCGGCGTCCAGGGCTTTTTCAATGTCTTCGGCAGTGGAACGCGGGAATTCGGCAATGGGCTGGCCATTGACCGGGGAAGTATTGGTGAAGTACTGACCTTTGACTGGCGCGACGAATTCGCCGCCGATGTAGTTACCGTATTTGCTCTTGAACGAAACGATAGCGCCTTCGGTACCGGGGTGAGCGTAACGCATGATGTTCTCCTTGGCTTTTGTGCTTATACGGGAGGCCGCGCAAAATTGAGCGCCGGTAATCAAGCGTAGAGCAAAGCTTGGGCCATTGCCTTGCAGGGCCCGAAAATCAAGACTTTAGGAGGAGTTGGCCGGACAAACGGATGCTTGTCGTGACGATTACGATACGGTGGATGTGACACTTTGTGCCATCGGCGGGACAGTCCGTGACTGCCAGGTCGCGCCAGCATTGCAAAGGTCGTTGGGCTGGAGGATGCTGGCAGCCAGTATAATTTCTGTGGAAGCCAGCCCTGTGGAAACAGTGGCAGTGGAAGCAGAGTCTGTGGAAGCAAGGTCTGTGGAAGCAAGGCTTGCCCGCGATGGCCTCGACGCGGTCCAAAAGGAAGTTCGCGTCATCGTTCGTCGCGGGCAAGCCTTGCTCCCACAGAAATCCCCTTGTCCCAGGGTGAGATATTTTCCAGTTGCTCCAGTGAGGCAGGTCCTTCGGGAGAATAATAAGAAATGCACAGCAACCACTTGAGTCGCCATGCCCAGCAAGTCCTCACGGTCACCCAGGGCAAGGCTCATCTGCAAGGCCCCGGCAGCGATCCGTCGATTGCCCGTTCCTGGCTGCGCTGCTTGGAGGATTACCACCTCGACCCAGCGCAGAATCTCGCACCGACGGTGCTCGAGCATGGCCGGGTGCTGGAAAGCCGCGAGCGCTTGCAACAGGTGCTGCACATCGCCGGTACGGAAATGACCAGCCTGCACCAGCAACTCTCCGGCGCCGGTCATGCGGTGCTGCTCACCGACGCCCGCGGCGTGATCCTCAACTGCGTCACTGCCCCCAGCGAGCGGAAGATTTTCGAGCGGGCCGGCCTCTGGCTCGGGGCCGATTGGAGTGAGTCCTGCGAAGGCACCAACGGCATCGGCACCTGCCTGGTGGAGCGCCAGGCCCTGACCATCCATCAAGAAGAACATTTTCGCGGTCGCCACACCGGCCTGACCTGCTCGGCGAGCCCGGTGTTCGACCCCCATGGCGAACTGCTGGCGGTGCTTGACGTGTCCTCGGCCCGGCCGGACGTGTCGCGCCAGAGCCAGTTCCACACCATGGCGCTGGTCAATCTCTCGGCGAAGATGATCGAGAGCTGCTATTTCCTGCGCTGTTTCGACAATCAATGGCTGCTGCGCTTCCACTTGCAGGCCGAGTCCGTGGGGCTGTTCAGCGAAGGGCTGTTGGCATTCGACGGTGAAGGGCGGATTTGTGCGGTCAACCAGAGCGCGTTGAACCTGCTGGGGCATCTGCGCGGCGGCTTGCTGGGCCAGCGGGTGGAAGACTTTTTCGATTGTTCCCTGGACGAATTGCTCGGCCGCGCCAGTGCCCAGGCCAGCGCCAGTTGGCCGTTGCGCACCCGTGACGGTCGGCATTTGTTCGCGGTCTTGCGTGGGCAGCCGCGCAGCGTGCCGGTGCCGGTCGTCCCTGCGCTTAAAACCCTCGAACCTGCACGCGTGCCAGGTATCTGCCTGGGGGATACGGCGTTGCAGGAACATTTCCGCAAGGCGCTGCGGGTGTTCGAGCGCGATGTGCCGTTGCTGATCCACGGCGAAACCGGTTCCGGCAAGGAAGCGTTCGCCAAGGCCGTGCACCACGCCAGCCAGCGCGCCGGCAAGCAATTCGTCGCCCTCAACTGCGCGGCCATTCCGGAAAGCCTGATCGAAAGCGAGTTGTTCGGTTATCGCGGCGGCAGTTTCACTGGCGCACGCAAGGAAGGCATGCGTGGCAAGCTGCAACAGGCCGACGGCGGCACCTTGTTCCTCGACGAGATCGGCGACATGCCCCTGGCCTTGCAGACCCGTTTGCTGCGGGTGCTGGAAGATCGCCAAGTGGTGCCGATTGGCGGCGAACCCGAGGCAGTGAACGTGCGCGTCATCAGCGCCACCCACCGGCAACTGCTTGAACGGGTGCAGGACGGCAGTTTTCGTGAGGATTTGTATTACCGCCTCAACGGCCTGGAAATCCCTTTGCCGGCCTTGCGCGAGCGCAGTGACAAATCGCAGTTGCTGGATTTTCTGCTGACGGAAGAAAGCGGCGCCGAGCAGGTCACCCTCGACGAGCCGGCGCGCCAGGCGTTGCTGGGGTTCGACTGGCCGGGCAACGTGCGGCAGATGCGCAACGTGTTGCGTACCCTCGCCGCATTGTGCGATGGCGGGCGGATTGGGCTGGAGGACTTGCCGGCGATGATTCGCCAGGGGCGGCCACAGATGGAGACAGTGTCTCCTTCTGAGCGTCCGCTGGAGGATGCGGAACGGCTGGCGTTGTTAAGCGCGCTGGAGCAGACGCGGTGGCACATGACCAACACCGCCGAACAATTGGGCATCAGCCGCAACACCCTTTATCGAAAACTGCGCAAGCACGCCATCAACTGATGCGCGCATGAGTGGCCGCCACCTGTTGGAATAAAACCAACTGGTAGGCGGTACGTGTTTGCAGCTAAGTTATGAACGTTTCTTGTATAGGCCTGGATGCGATAACTTGAGGTCATGCTGCCTTTCCAAA
Organism: Pseudomonas citri; assembly: GCF_025336485.1. Classification (GTDB taxonomy): domain Bacteria; phylum Pseudomonadota; class Gammaproteobacteria; order Pseudomonadales; family Pseudomonadaceae; genus Aquipseudomonas; species Aquipseudomonas citri. Next base: position 137,512 of record NZ_JAODAB010000008.1, read on the forward strand.
AAGTAGTTTGTCACTGGCGGATGGGATGAATATTCTCCGGGTCAAACTCTTTGGGAATGTTGCAATGCAAGAAATTAAAGATATCCGTTTGGCCAGTAAGCAACTCGCATTCGATGAAATCCCATTGATTGATGTGTCGCCATTGATTGAAGGAACGGATCCGCAAAGCGTTGCGGATCAAATAGGCAAGGCATGCGAGATGGTAGGATTTTTCTATATCAAGAATCATGGTGTGGACCAACAGCTTGTAGAAGAAATTTATGCGCAGGCGAAAAAATTCTTTGCTCTGCCTTTTGAGGCTAAAAATCAGCTGAACGTCGTTAACTCTGGCGAAACGTTGAGAGGCTACATACCCATGTATGCCGAAAACGTCGATCCGACCAATACCAGGGATTTCAAAGAGTGTTTCGACTTCGGGGTTCACGAAGATCAGGTTTCGCCTTTCTTCGGCCCTAACCAGATGCCGACAGAAGTTCCGGCATTTGCACAAGCCTGCAATGACTACCATGCGGCGATGCTAAGCCTGGCTAGAAAGTTAATCAGCGCTATTGCCCTGAGTCTGGGAGTGCCTGCCGATTATGTTGAAAAGCTGCAACGAAAACCGATCACTATACAAAGGCTTTTGCATTATCCGTCGCAAGCCGGTCACGATATCCGACAAGAAGAAATTGGTATCGGTGCACATACGGACTACGGTTTCCTGACCATTCTTTCCCAGGATGAAGTGGGCGGTCTTCAGGTGCGTAACAGGGCGGGTGAATGGATCAGCGCTACGCCGGTAAAAGACACGTTTATCGTCAATATCGGTGATTTGGTGCAAACCTTGACCAATGATCGTTATGTCTCAACGATGCATCGCGTCATTAATAACAGTCTTGTCGAGCGTTACTCCATACCGTTTTTCATCGATCTTGATTTCGATGCCATGGTGGAAGCCGTGCCAACTTGTGTGACTGAAGAGAGTCCGGCGAAATATGCTTCCTATACCTGTGGGCAGCATAAATACAAGCGTTTCGTTGCGAGTTATTCCCATCTTCAAGACCAGGAAACTGCGTGACCCTCGCGCAGATCTGCTGGAACGCGATAGCGATGGGACATCCAACCTAACCGCAAGCTGGCCCACCGCCATCGCGAACAAGCCCTGCAGGGATGTGCATGTGCTTTAAAGACCAGGTGCGATTTCCCCCTCCCTACGCTAACCTGCGGCCATGTTTTACGAGGTCGACTATGCACATCCATATTCTCGGTATCTGCGGCACTTTCATGGGTTCGATGGCCGTCCTGGCCAAGGAGCTGGGTCATCACGTGACCGGTTCCGACGCCAACGTCTACCCGCCGATGAGCACTCAGCTGGAGGCCCAGGGCATTGAGCTGACCCAGGGCTACGACCCGGCGCAGTTGGACCCGGCACCCGACCTGGTGGTCATTGGCAACGCCATGTCCCGTGGCAACCCGGCGGTGGAGTACGTGCTCAACAAAGGCCTACCGTATGTGTCCGGGCCGCAGTGGCTGGCCGATCACGTGTTGCAGGGCCGTTGGGTCCTGGCTGTGGCGGGGACCCACGGCAAGACCACCACCAGCAGCATGCTCGCCTGGGTGCTGGAGCATGCGGGCATGAGCCCGGGCTTCCTGATCGGCGGCGTGCCGCAGAACTTCTCGGTGTCGGCGCGCCTGGGTGGCACGCCGTTCTTCGTGATCGAGGCCGATGAATACGACAGCGCGTTTTTCGACAAACGCTCGAAATTCGTCCACTACCGTCCACGTACCGCAATCCTCAACAACCTTGAGTTCGACCACGCGGACATCTTCCCGGACCTGGCGGCCATCGAGCGGCAGTTCCACCATTTGGTGCGCACCATCCCGAGTGAAGGCCTGGTGATCCATCCGACCACCGAGCCGGCTTTGCAGCGCGTGATTGAAATGGGCTGCTGGACCCCGGTGCAGACCACCGGCGTGGGTGGGCAATGGCAGGTGAAGTTGCTCAAGGACGATGCTTCGCAGTTCGAAGTCCTGTTCGAAGGCCAGTCCCAGGGTGTGGTGGAATGGGAATTGACCGGCCAGCACAACGTCGCCAACGCTTTGGCGACCCTGGCGGCGGCCCGTCATGTCGGTGTGGTGCCATCCATGGGCATCGCCGCGTTGTGCGCGTTCAAGAGCGTGAAGCGGCGGATGGAAAAAGTCGCCGAGGTGAATGGCATCACCATTTATGACGACTTCGCCCACCATCCGACGGCCATCGCCACCACCCTCGATGGCTTGCGCAAGCGGATTGGCGATGCGCCGCTGATCGCGATCATCGAGCCGCGCTCCAATTCCATGAAACTCGGTGCCCACCGTGATGGCCTGCCGGAAAGCGTGGTGGATGCCGATCAGGTGATCTGGTATTCGCCGGCCAACCTCGGCTGGGACTTGGGCGCTACCGCCGCGTTGTGCACGGTGCCGTCGATTGTCAGCGATTCGTTGGAAGGCATCATCGAGCGCGTGAAGAGCCAGGCCCAGCCCGGCACCCACGTGGTGATCATGAGCAACGGCGGCTTCGGCGGCCTGCACGGCAAACTCGCCGAGGCGCTGAAATGAACGCTCGCCTGGAGAGCAATGGTCCCGAACGCATCACGCTGGCGATGACCGGTGCGTCCGGCGCCCAGTATGGCTTGCGCCTGCTCGATTGCCTGGTGCGTGAAGACCGCGAGGTGCATTTCCTCATCTCCAAGGCCGCGCAATTGGTAATGGCCACCGAGACCGACGTGACCCTGCCGGCCAAGACCCAGATGATGCAAGCCTTCCTCACCGAGTACACCGGGGCGGCGGCGGGGCAGATTCGGGTGTATGGCAAGGAAGACTGGATGTCGCCAGTGGCCTCGGGCTCCGGTGCGCCGGCGGCGATGGTGGTGGTGCCGTGTTCCACCGGGACGTTGTCGGCAATTGCCACCGGGGCCTGCAACAACCTGATCGAGCGAGCGGCGGACGTAACGCTGAAGGAGCGCCGGCAGTTGATCCTGGTGCCGCGTGAAGCGCCGTATTCGAGTATTCACCTGGAGCACATGCTCAAGCTGTCGAACATGGGCGTGACCATCCTGCCGGCTTCGCCGGGGTTCTATCACCAGCCGCAGACCATCGATGACCTGATCGATTTTGTCGTCGCGCGGATCCTCAATCTGCTGAACATCCCCCAGGACATGTTGCCGCGTTGGGGCGAGCATCACTTGAGCAGCGATGAATAAGCTGCTGGTGGTGTTGCTGGCGCTGCAACTGACCGGCTGCGCCACCGCCCGCACCCTCGACGCCGCCAAGCCTGGCGCACCGGTGGTGTACGCCGGCACGCGCCTGGATCTCTACGCGCTCAATGGTGGTTGCTGCGCCAAGGACCGCTTCGGCGCCGAGGCACCCAGCTACCCCGGCCTCGATCTGCCCGGCAGTGCGTTGCTCGATACCTTGTTGTTACCGTTGTCGTTGTTTACGGCGATGGGGGTGGGGTTTCAGGCGACGGGTGGGATGTGATGCCGCAGAGCCCTGTGGCGAGGGAATTTCCTTGTGGGAGCAAAGCTTGCTCGCGATACAGTCGCCGCGGTTCTAAGGCAGAACCGCGTTGGCTGTATCGCGGGCAAGCCTTGCTCCCACACGAGCCTTGCTCCCACACAAGTCTTGTCCCCACAGTTAGCCCTCACCAATAACCAAAAAATGCTCCGGCAGCAACAGAGTCACTTACCCAACTTACGCAACTCATCCGACTCCACCACCCGCACCCCATCCTGCTCTTCCAGTGCCAGGCGCCACATGGCTCGGGCCAGTTGGCAGGCTTCGATGCCGTGGTATTTGCCCGGGATCAGCTTCGATAACGGCCCGGCCAGTTGCTCGGCCAGGCGCGGTTCGACGCGTTCGCCCAGCAGCAGGGAAGGGCGGCAGAGGGTCAGTTGTGGCCAGCCCTGGGCCTTGAGCGCCGCTTCCATTTCGCCTTTGACCCGGTTGTAAAAGACCGATGATCGCCGGTCGGCCCCCAACGCGCTGATCACGATCAGGTGCCGGGCACCCAGTTCCCGGGCGCGCTTGGCGAAGGCCACGACCAGATCCAGGTCCACCGCCCGGAAGGCCGCTTCGGAGCCGGCCTTCTTGAGGGTCGTGCCCAGGCAGCAGAAGGCGATGTCCACCTGGCCACCGAGCCGAGGCAGGATCTGGTCCGGTTCGCCGACGGGGTTTTCCAGGTGTGGGTGCTCGGCCAGTGGCCGGCGAGAGGGCGCCAGTACCCGGGTGATGGTCGGCTCGTTGAGCAGCCGGTCCAGTAGGTGTTCCCCGGTCAGCCCGGTGGCGCCGGCGAGCAAAACATGCTGAGGCGTCAAGTACATAGTGTTTCCCCCTTGATACGCTTCAGCTTAGTTGCTCTTTGTCGCCTCGTCGTTCAATGCAGCACTTTGCAACGCTTTTCGCGCCTGTTGCTTGCGCAGCAACTGCCAATGGGACAGCACCGTCCGGGGGGCCCACATCTGGGGTTCGGAGGCTTCGAAATTGTCCGCTTGTTCGCGCTCGGCCACGATGCCCTTGGCCCGTTTGAAGGCTTGTTCCAGGTCGTCGGTCTGGTTCAGCGCCTGGGCGAACAGGGCGTCGCCAAAGTAGGTGAAGTTGGCTTCCTCGGAGCAGCCGAAGGACACCCGGTCGGCCCGCGACGCGGTCATGACCAGCGTGCGTTCATCCTTGAGCATCGGGATGAAACCACCGGAATAGCACGCTGAAATCACCACGATCTTGTCACGGTTCTTCAGCGGCTCCAGCACGGCGGCCAGTTCGTCGGCGGGCAAGTCGGCCAGTTCCATGCGCGGCTGGTCGAGCACCAGTTCGTGGTCGCTGGTGCCGTGGCTGGTCAGGTAGATGAAGATCAGGTCTTCCGGGCCGCTGCGCTCGGCCAGGGTCGCGACGGCGCGGCGCAGGGTTTCGCGGCTGGCCATGGGCCGGTCACCGAGGTGATCGCGGTGGTTCACCAGGCGGATCTGGCCGAACGCACCGAAACGGCTGGCGAGCATGTTGGAGACATAGTCGGACTCGCGCAGGAATACGCTTTGTTTGCCATCGCCACCCAAGGTCAGGCTGTACAGCTCGATGGCCGGCGTGGAGGCCGGGACATTGGCCAGGGCGTCGTCGAGCAGACGACCCTGGGCCAGCAGGCCCAGTTCAAGCACGTCCGGCAGCAACTTGCCGTCGGCGTCGCGCACCCGTTGGCCGTTGGCCCAGGTGCCGCTTTGTACCGTGCCGTCGGCCAGCGCCAGGGTGCCGTGGCCGTGGTAGCTGTCGTTTTCGAATTCGCCGATGTAGAAGCTGCCATCGGGCAGGTTCAGGCGGCCCTGGCCGGTGAAGCGCCATTCGTTGAATTGCCCCCGGTAATGGCTGCCGTCGGCGCCGATCAGTTCGCCCTTGCCGGTCAGTGCGCCTTCCTTGAACTGGCCGATCCAGACATCGCCGTCGGCATTTTCGTAGCGGCCGCGACCGTTGAGCTGGTTGTCCTTGAAACCACCGATGTAGACGTCGCCGTCGGTGCTGTTGAAGGTGCCCTTGCCCTGCAGTTGCCCGTCGACGAAGTGGCCGGTGAACTGGTTGCCGCTGGCATCGAAGCGCTGGCCTTCGCCATTGGGCTTGCCGTTGGCGAAGGGGCCCTGGTATTGGCTGCCGTCATCGAGTTCCAGGCGACCGAGGCCGGCGTACCGGTCGGCCTTGAACTCGCCCCGGTAGGTCATGCCGTTTTCCTTGAGCGTCCCTTCACCGTCCCGCCGGCCCTGCTTGAAGCCACCGGTGTAGCTGCTGTTCGGTGTGGTGAGGCTACCCTGGCCATCGAACAGGCCGCGCTGGAATTGCCCGCGATAGATCTCGCCGTTACTGCCGCGCCATTCCCCGGTGCCGTGCCACTGGCCCTGGTCGAACTGCCCGGCGTACCAACTGCCGTTGGGGTAGTCGACGCGCCCCTGGCCTTGCAGCAGGCCATTGACCAGGTCGCCGCGATAGCGGCCACCGTCGGGCAGGCGTGCGTCGGGTGGCAGGAACGATTCGCCGTCGCCGCAGGCGGTCAGCAACACAATCAAGGTCAGGGGAACGAGTAAGCGCATAACGGGATCCAGGTCATCAGGCCACGAGTATGCCGCAGCTATGCCCCCTGGATATAGAGAGGCGATGCGAAACGGCCTGAGCGGTTTCGCGACCGCGAAGGTTTACACGAAGCAGAGCGACAACGGCTCGGCGATGTAGGCCGGTTTGTCCGAACCTTCGATTTCCAGGGTGGCGGTAGCCTTGAGCAGCCATTGGCCGGGTTTCTTTTCGGTGACATCCACCAATTCGACCTTGAGCCGTACCTTGGAATCGACTTTCACCGGCTGGATGAAGCGCACGCTGTCCAGGCCGTAGTTGACGACCATCTTCACGCCCTCTGGCAGGATCAGGATGTCTTCCATCAGTTTGGGCATCAGCGACAGCGACAGGAAACCGTGGGCGATGGTGCTGCCGAACGGGGTTTTCGCGGCCTTGACCGGGTCGACGTGGATGAACTGAAAGTCCCCCGTGGCTTCGGCGAACAGGTTGATGCGCTCCTGATCGATGGTGAGCCAGTCGGAACATCCAAGTTCCTTGCCGACATAATCTTTGAGCGCTGCAACGGGAACGTAGGGCATCGAAACTCTCCTTGGTTCATCGGTACTGTCTTTTTTGGGTGCGGGGTTCTTTGCCCCGAAAGATCCACTGTAGATCAACATGGCGGGCGAAGAAGGTCACCGACCATGCTTTTTACGAATGCCGCCCCATAGCGTGGGCATGCTTATAATGCTGGCGCATTCATGGGGGCTGTTGCGGGGGAGAGCGCGAATGTTGCTACGGGGCCTGACCTGGCTGGTGCTGTTTCAATTGCTTGGCACTGCGATCAATCATTTGTTCCTGCCGGTGTTGCCGGGGCCGATCGTGGGCCTGTTGCTGTTGCTGGGTTACCTGATCATGCGCGGCGAGGTGAGCGAGCCGTTGAGCCAGGCCGCCGCCAGCCTGTTGCGCTACCTGCCGTTGCTGCTGGTGCCACCGGCGGTGGGGGTGATGGTCTATGCCCGGGCTATCGCCGCCGATTTCTGGGCCATCGTTGGCGCGCTGACACTGTCCCTGGTCCTGTCCGTGGCATTGACGGGGTTGCTGATGCAGCGCCTGGCCCGGCGTCACGCCGCACCGGAGGACAGCCAATGATGTTCGATTGGCAGGGCGCCTGGGCTTCGGTGATCCATCATCCGCTGTTCGGCATCGGCATTACCCTGGGCGCCTATCAACTGGTGCTGGCGGCATTCGAAAAGACTCGCTGGGTGTTCCTGCAACCGGTGCTGATGTCGATGGTGCTGTTGATCGGCGTGCTGCTGTTGTGCGGCATCGGCTACGCCGAATACCGCAAGAGCACCGAGATCCTCAGCATTCTGCTGGGCCCGGCCACGGTGGCCCTGGCGGTGCCGCTGTATTTGAACCTGCGGCGGATCCGGCAGTTGTTCTGGCCGATTTTTACTACGCTGGTGATAGCTGGGGTGTTTGCCACCGGTTCTGCGGTGGCGCTGGGCTGGAGTCTTGGCGCCGATCACATGATCCTGATGACCATGGCGCCCAAGTCGGTGACCTCGCCGATCGCCATGTTGGTAGCCGAGCAGATCGGCGGCGTAGCGGCCCTGGCGGCGGTGTTCGTGTTGATTACCGGTGTGCTCGGGGCGATCCTCGGCCCGAGCATCCTGACGAAGCTCGGGGTCCGTAGCCCTGAGGCGCGGGGCATGGCCCTGGGCTTGACCGCGCATGCCGTGGGGACATCCGTGGCGTTGCAGGAAAGTGAGGAAACGGGCGCCTTTGCGGCGCTGGCGATGAGTCTGATGGGTGTGGCCACGGCGGTGCTATTGCCGTTGGTGGTGTCGATGACGGTTTAAGGACGTGTTTATGAGCTTGCCGCTTTTCCCGTTAAACACCGTGCTGTTCCCCGGTTGCATCCTCGATCTGCAGATTTTCGAGGCGCGTTACCTCGACATGATCGGACGCTGCATGAAAAAGGGCGAAGGGTTTGGCGTGGTGTGCATCCTTGAGGGCGAGGAGGTCGGCCTCGCGCCCGACGGCTATGCCCGGGTCGGCTGTGAAGCGCTGATCACCGACTTCTCCCAGCAGGGCAATGGCCTGCTGGGGATCCGCGTGCAGGGCGCCCGGCGCTTTATCGTGCATGACAGCCATGTCCAGCCGGACCAGTTGACGGTCGCCGAGGTGGAGTGGCTGGAAGAGGAGCCGGAGCAACCGTTGCAGGATGAGGATGCGGACTTGGTGGCGCTGCTGCAGGCCTTGGCCGAGCATCCGATGGTCGAGGCATTGAACATGGGCACCGAGGCGACTGGCCAGCAATCACTGGCCAACCAACTCGCCTATCTGCTGCCGTTCAAGGAACTGGACAAGATCGAGCTGCTGCAACTCGACGATCCACAGCAGCGCCTGGATGCGATCCAGGCCTTGCTCGATGAGTTGCAAGGGGAACTGTTCGCCTGACGCCACTCATACTCACTGAACAACCCTGCCCCCGTGGAGGCAGGACGGCGTTCAATAGGCATACCGCAACATCGCATGGGGCAAATGCCGCAGTGCGAAGAAGCTGAACGTCGCCACCAGCGCCGGCAGGATCAGCCACCAGATTTTCGGCGACATCGCCTGCAACGGTGCCTGGCGTTGGCTCAGCCACAGGGCGGCGGCGCAAACGCTGGCGGCGAGCATGGCGCCGGCGAGGACGTCGCTGGGCCAATGCACTCCCAGGTACACCCGCGACAACGCGATGGTCAGCGCCGGCAGGCAGCCCAGCAGCAGCCAGGTCAGGCGCAGGCGCGGTGGTTGGCCGCGACCGGCCAGCACGGCGAGGGCCAGGAACAGGGCGAAGGCGCCGGAGGCATGGCCGCTGGGCATGCTGTAGCTGCTCAGCGGGTCGGTCAGTATTTCCGGGCGCACCCGGGCGAAGAAGTGCTTGCTGGCGGTGTTGGCGAGGGCCGTGAACAGCATCGTGCCGCCGGCGAAGAGCGCCGGGCGCCACTGGCGTGCCAGCAACAGCAGCGCGGTCACCAGTGCGCAGATCACCAGCATGTTGCGAAATTCGCCGATCAGCGTGAACGTCACGGCGATTTCATCCAGTGCCGGGCTGCGGTGCTCCTGGACCAGCGCCATCAGGCCCTGGTCGAACGCCGTCAAATAACGAAAACCGCTGAACAGGCCGATCAGGATCACCAGGCCCAGGCCGGCAATCAACGCCGTGGCGTGTCGATGGCGACGCAGGCTGCTGTTGACGCTCAGGCCGATCATCACCGCGATGCTGCCGATCACCACACCGGCCTGTGGCCAGAAACCCTCGGGCAGTGGCAGGCGAAACGCCGCCCCGGTGGCCCAACCCGGCAGCAGGTAGGCCACGCTCCAGCCTGTCGCGGCCAGCAGGCTGACGGCGGCGAAGCGCGGGAACGGCATGTCGCACATCCCGGCCACCATCGGCAGCATCGGTCTGAGTGGGCCGATGAAGCGACCCACCAGCAGGCTGGCGATGCCGTAGCGCTGGAAATAATTCTCCGCCGCGCTCATCCATTCCGGGTGATGCCGCAACCCCGGCAAGCGGCGAATGTTCTGGTGGAAATGCCGACCCAGGAAGTACGACGCCATGTCCCCCAACAACCCGCCGAGCAGGCCCAGCAGCAGCGTCTCGCCCAAGGGCAACGCACCGCTGCCGGCCATGACCGTCACAGCAAACAGCAACACGGTGCCCGGCACGATCAAGCCGACGATGGCCAGGCATTCTGTGCAGGCCACGATAAACACGGCTATCGCCAGCCATTGCGGGTTCACGGTCAGCCAGGCGGTGATGCTATCGAGCCATGGGCCCATAAGGACAACTCCATTGAATAATGAGCGGTACGCAATCTTTGCTGTGGGGGACGCGGTATTTCATCAGGGCAGCAAAAAATAATCACGGCCTTCGACCTGTCCGCGGCGCAAGGGGTTGCGGGTGCACCAGGGGGCGTAGGCGGCGTCGACGAAGCGATAGGGCAGGTGCTCGTCGCGCCCCTGGGGAATGCCCAGGCGGGTGGTCTGGATCACATTGACTGTCGGTACGCCCATGTCCTCCACCAACAGGCGTTCGGGGTCGAAGCGCTTGGCGTCCCACTCTGGCACTTTCAGCCCCAGGGCCTTGCACAGCAGGGTCTGGCCGGCACAGAGTTTTTGCGGCGTGCGTGGCCGGCCTTGGGCGTCGGGGTTGTTCCGCAGCATCTGCGCCAGGCTCTGGGGGCCGCTTAGGGTATCGACCCAGGGGTAGGCCGATTTGATCAGCACGGCATTGCCCGGCCCTTGGGCGCTGAAGTTCAGCGAATCGCCGCCACGGGCGTAGTACATATAGATGTGGCCGCCGTCGAGGAACAAGGCCTTGCGTTTTTCCGTGTAGCCCAGGGAGGCGTGGCTGCCCTTTTCGGCGAAGTAATACGCTTCGGTCTCGATGATCCGCGCGCTGAGCCACAGGCCATTGACCTTGTGGCGGATGACCTTGCCCAGCAGGTCCTGGGCCAGCACTTGTGCGTCGCGGTCAAAAAAGGCATGGGGCAGGGCGTTTGGCGGACAGGGCGAATCAGTCATGGTCGATAGGCGGAGTGAGGCCAAAGGAAGCGCGATGATAGCAATGGATTGCTTAATCGCCGCTGAACATCGGATATTTCTGTAGGTTTTGCGCCTCCGCCGGTCACCGCTGTGAGTCCATGCTGTTAGTCGAGGGAGACGACAGCTATAATCTGCCGCTTTCCTCACTGCCAAGACCTCACAGACCATGACTGAGTCCGTTCTTGACTACATGACCCGCCTGGGTCGCGCCGCCCGCGAAGCGTCGCGCATCATCGGCCGTGCCAGCACCGCGCAGAAAAACCGCGCCCTGCAGGCCGCCGCCAATGCGCTGGACGCCGCTCGCGCCGAGCTGTCCGCCGCCAACGAGCTGGACCTGGCCGCCGGCCGGGTCAACGGGCTCGAGCCGGCCATGCTCGAACGCCTGGCGCTGACCCCGGCCCGCATCGACGGCATGATCGTCGGCCTGCGCCAGGTCGCGGCACTGCCGGACCCGGTCGGGGCGATCCGCGACATGAGCTACCGGCCATCGGGCATCCAGGTCGGCAAGATGCGCGTGCCCCTGGGCGTGGTAGGGATCATCTACGAGTCGCGGCCCAACGTGACCATCGACGCCGCGAGCCTGTGCCTGAAGTCCGGCAACGCAACCATCCTGCGCGGCGGTTCCGAGGCGATTCATTCCAACCGTGCCATCGCTGCCTGCATTCAGCGCGGCCTGGCCGAGGCCGGTCTGCCGGCTGCCGTGGTGCAAGTGGTGGAAACCACTGACCGTGCCGCCGTGGGTGCACTGATCAGCATGCCCGAGTTCGTCGATGTCATCGTGCCGCGCGGTGGCAAGGGCCTGATCGAGCGGGTCAGCCGCGACGCCCGTGTACCGGTGATCAAGCACCTGGACGGCATCTGTCACGTCTACGTCAGCGCCCACGCCGACCTGCCCAAGGCCCAGCGCATCGCCTTCAACGCCAAGACCTACCGTTACGGCATCTGCGGCGCGATGGAAACCCTGCTGGTGGACCAGGCTGTTGCCGCGCAATTTTTGCCGGCGATGGCGGCCCAGTTCCGCGAAAAAGGCGTCGAGCTGCGCGGTTGCGAGCGCACCCGGGCGATCATCGAGGCCGTGGAAGCGAGCGAAGCGGACTGGGACACCGAATACCTGGCGCCGATTTTGTCGATTCGCGTGGTCGATGGGCTGGACGAGGCCATCGAGCACATCAACCGCCATGGCTCCCATCACACCGACGCCATCGTCAGTGAGCACCAGGGCGAAACCCGGCGTTTCGTGGCCGAGGTGGACTCGGCCTCGGTGATGATCAACACCCCGACCTGCTTTGCCGACGGTTTCGAATACGGTTTGGGTGCCGAGATCGGCATTTCTACTGATAAGCTGCACGCCCGCGGCCCGGTGGGCCTCGAAGGCCTGACTTGCGAGAAGTACATCGTGGTCGGTGACGGCCAGTTGCGTGGACAGGAGCCAGCCTGACTTGGGCGACCTCGACCCGGCGCCCGTGATGACGCCCTCTGTGACGACGACCGCGCCAAGACGCATCGGTATCCTGGGCGGCACGTTCGACCCGGTGCACATCGGCCATTTGCGCGGAGCGCTGGAAGTCGCCGACGCCCTGGCCCTCGATGAGCTGCGCCTGGTGCCCAGCGCCCGGCCGCCGCACCGGGATGCGCCGCAGGTGTCGGCGCAGGACCGCCTGGCGATGGTCGAGTGCGCGGTGGCCGGTGTGGCGCCGTTGCTGGTGGACGCCCGTGAATTGCAGCGGGACAAACCGTCCTACAGCATAGACACCCTGGAGTTGATGCGCGCCGAACTGGCCGTGGATGCCCAGGTTTTCCTGCTTCTGGGCTGGGACGCATTTTGCGGCCTGCCCACTTGGCACCGCTGGGAAGAGTTGCTCCAGCATTGCCACATCCTGGTGCTGCAACGCCCGGATGCCGACAGCGAGCCGCCGGATGCCTTGCGCAACCTGCTGGCGGCCCGCTCGGTGAGCGACCCGCTGGCCCTGAAAGGGCCGAGCGGACAGATTGCATTCGTCTGGCAGACGCCGCTCGCGGTATCCGCCACCCAGATCCGTCAACTGCTGGCCAGCGGTAAGTCGGTACGTTTCCTGGTGCCCGACGCGGTCCTGGCCTACATCGATGCGCACGGGCTGTACCGTGCGTCGAACTGAAAACGGCGCGCTTGAAGGTACGTGAATGCGTAGCGAAGCGCCCGAACATACGAGCAAAACGAGTTTTATATGACTGACAAAGACGTAAACAAAGTAAAGCGCAAGGGCACGTTCAAGAGCGCCCCGCTGCCCGCTGAGGCCCCGACTGGTGTCGTGCTGGCCGGCGAGGAGCTGGTCAAGGTGGCCGTGGCGGCCCTGGAAGACGTCAAGGCCCAGGACATCCAGGTGATCGACGTTCGTGAAAAGCAGAGCATCACCGACTTCATGATCATCGCCACCGGTACGTCCAACCGCCAGATCAATGCGATGCTGGAGAAGGTCCGCGAAGTGGTGAAGGCCCGTGGCGTCAAGCCGCTGGGTGAAGAAGGCAAGGGCGAAAGCGACTGGGTCCTGCTGGATATGGACGACGTCATCGTGCACATGATGACCGCCTCGGCCCGCCAGTTCTACGACCTGGAGCGTCTGTGGGCCGGTGCCGAGCAGAGTCGTGCGGCGGATGCTCGCCACCACAGCCCGGAAAACCCCCATGAGCACTTCACCAAGCTCAACAAAGACCAGCAATAAGGGATCGCTGTGCGACTGCGCCTGATCGCCGTCGGTTCTCGCGTGCCCAAGTGGGTGGAAGAAGGCTGGCATGAATATGCCAAGCGTCTTCCCTCCGAGCTGGCCCTGGACCTGGTGGAAATTCCGCTCAATACCCGTGGCAAGAACGCCGACGTGGCGCGTTTCATCCGCCAGGAAGGCGAAGCCATGCTGGCCAAGGTCGGGCCGAACGAGCGCATCGTCACCCTCGAAGTCCACGGCAAGCCCTGGAGCACCGAGCAATTGGCGGTGGAGCTCGATCGCTGGCGGTTGGATTCGCGCACGGTCAATTTCATGGTCGGCGGCCCGGAAGGGCTGGCGCCGGAAGTCTGTGCCCGAGCCGACCAGCGTTGGTCGTTGTCGCCGTTGACGCTGCCGCACCCACTGGTGCGGATCCTGATCGGCGAACAGCTGTATCGTGCCTGGACAGTGCTGTCCGGGCACCCTTACCACAAGTAATCCCGCCCCCATGCCTCAGCCGATCCGCATCAAGGACCACGAAAAAGACGCCCGCCTGGTGCGCAGTCGCGTCGTGTTCGGCGCCATTACGGTGGTCACGCTGATCGGCGTGCTGATCGCGCGGCTGTATTTCCTCCAGGTGATCCAGTACGAGTACCACTCGACCCTGTCGGAAAACAACCGGGTGCACGTGCAACCGATCCCGCCGACTCGCGGCCTGATCTTCGACCGTAATGGCGTGGTGGTGGCCGATAACCGGCCCAGCTTCAGCCTGAGCATGACCCGCGAGCGGTCCGGCGATTGGCAGCATGTGCTGGACGTGATCGTCGAAGTGCTGCAACTGACTCCCGAGGACCGGGCGATCTTCGAGAAGCGCATGCGCCAGGGGCGGCGTCCGTTCGAGCCGGTGCCGATTCTGTTCGAGCTGACCGAAGAACAGATTGCCCTGATCGCCGTGAACCAGTTCCGCCTGCCCGGCGTCGAGGTGGTGGCGCAACTGGTACGGCATTATCCCCAGGGGCCGCACTTTGCCCACTCGGTTGGCTACATGGGGCGGATCAACGAGAAAGAGCTCAAGACCCTCGATCCGGTCAACTACAGCGGCACCCACCACATCGGCAAGACCGGTATCGAGCGCTTCTACGAGCCTGAGCTGCACGGCCAGGTGGGGTATGAAGAAGTCGAGACCAACGCCCGTGGCCGGGTATTGCGGGTGCTCAAGCGCACCGACCCGATTCCTGGCAAGGACATTGTCCTGAGCCTGGACATCAAGCTGCAGGAAGCCGCCGAAGCGGCGCTGGGCGGGCGACGTGGCGCGGTGGTGGCCCTAGACCCGAACACCGGCGAGGTGCTGGCGATGGTCAGCCAGCCGAGTTTCGACCCGAACCTGTTCGTCACTGGCATCAGCTTCAAGGCTTACGCCGAGTTGCGCGATTCCATCGACCGGCCATTGTTCAACCGGGTGCTGCGCGGCCTCTATCCGCCGGGCTCGACCATCAAGCCGGCCGTGGCGATTGCCGGGCTGGACGCCGGCGTGGTGACCGCGTCGAGCCGGGTCTTCGACCCTGGTTACTACATGCTGCCCAACTATGACCACAAGTACCGCAACTGGAACCGTACCGGTGACGGCTACGTGGACCTGGAAACGGCGATCATGCGGTCCAACGACACTTACTTCTATGACCTGGCCCACAAGCTGGGGATCGATCGGCTGTCGTCCTACCTGAGCAAGTTCGGCATCGGCCAGAAAGTCTCCCTGGACATGTTCGAAGAATCTCCGGGCCTGATGCCTTCCCGGGAATGGAAGCGGGTGACTCGCCGGCAGGCGTGGTTCCCGGGTGAAACGCTGATCCTGGGGATCGGCCAGGGCTATATGCAGGCCACGCCCCTGCAACTGGCCCAGGCCACGGCCCTGGTGGCGAACAAGGGCAAATGGTTCCGCCCGCACCTGGCCAAGACCATCGAGGGCCAGAAGCCGGTGGACCCGAACCCGATGCCGGACATCGTCCTGCACAACCCGTCGGACTGGCAGAAGGTCAACAACGGCATGCAGCAGGTGATGCACGGTGCCCGGGGCACCGCCCGCAAGGCCTCCATCGGCGCGCAATACCGCATTGCCGGCAAGAGTGGTACGGCCCAGGTCGTGGCCATCAAGCAGGGCGAAAAGTATGACCGTTCCAAGCTCCAGGAACGCCACCGCGACCACGCCCTGTTCGTCGGCTTCGCGCCGGCCGACAACCCGAAGATTGTCGTGTCGGTGATGGTCGAGAACGGCGAGTCCGGTTCCGGCGTGGCCGCGCCCGTGGTGCGCCAGGTGATGGACGCCTGGCTGCTGGATGAGCACGGCCAGCTCAAGCCCGAATTCGCAAGCCCCACCACCGCGGAGGCTACGGCCCGTGAAGAGTAATTTCGACCGGATCCTCTCCAGCGAAGATGTGATGCGCCGGCGGGCGACGTTGTTGCAGCGCATGCACATCGACGGTCCGTTGCTGGTCCTGCTGCTGATCCTCGCGGCCGGCAGCCTGTTCGTGCTGTATTCGGCCAGTGGCAAGAGCTGGGACTTGCTGGCCAAGCAGGCCACCTCGTTCGGCATTGGCCTGGTGTCGATGATCGTCATCGCCCAGTTCGAGCCGCGGTTCATGGCGCGCTGGGTGCCGCTGGCCTATGTGGTGGGCGTGGCCCTGCTGGTGGTGGTGGACGTGATGGGCCACAACGCCATGGGTGCCACGCGCTGGATCAACATCCCCGGGGTGATCCGCTTCCAGCCTTCGGAATTCCTCAAGATCATCATGCCGGCGACCATCGCCTGGTACCTGTCCAAGCGCACCCTTCCACCGCAGCTCAAGCATGTGTGCATCAGCCTGTTGCTGATCGGCATCCCGTTCATCCTGATCGTGCGCCAGCCGGACCTCGGCACGTCGCTGCTGATCCTGGCCGGCGGCGCCTTCGTGTTGTTCATGGGCGGGCTGCGCTGGCGCTGGATCCTCAGCGTGATCGCCATCGCCGTACCGGTGTCGGTGGCCATGTGGTACTTCGTCATGCACGACTACCAGAAGCAACGCATCCTGACCTTCCTCGACCCGGAGAGCGATCCGCTGGGCACCGGCTGGAACATCATCCAGTCCAAGGCCGCCATCGGTTCCGGCGGGGTGTTCGGCAAGGGCTGGCTGATGGGCACCCAGTCGCACCTGGACTTTTTGCCGGAAAGCCACACCGACTTCATCATCGCGGTGATGGGCGAGGAGTTCGGCCTGGTGGGTATCTGCATCCTGCTGCTGATCTACCTGCTGCTGATCGGCCGCGGACTGGTGATCACCGCCCAGGCCCAGACGCTGTTCGGCAAGTTGCTGGCGGGCAGCCTGACCATGACGTTTTTCGTTTATGTTTTCGTCAACATCGGTATGGTCAGTGGCCTGTTGCCGGTGGTGGGGGTGCCGTTGCCCTTCATTAGCTACGGAGGAACTTCGCTGGTGACGCTACTGTCAGCGTTTGGGGTCTTGATGTCGATCCATACCCACCGCAAGTGGATCGCACAGGTTTGAATAAGGTGAAGAGTTCAATGCAAGCAATGCGTGGCTGGTCGACGCGATACGCGCCGTGGATCGGCCTGTTCGGCCTGCTCGGCGGCGCGCAGCCGGCGTTGGCCGGCGAATACGAAGGCTCGCCCCAGGTGGCCGAGTTCGTCGGCGAGATGACCCGTGACTACGGGTTTGCCGGTGAGCAGCTGATGGATGTGTTCCGCGAGGCCGAGCGCAAGCAGTCGATCCTCGATGCGATCTCCCGGCCCGCCGAGCGTGTCAAGCAGTGGAGCGAGTACCGGCCGATGTTCATCACCGATGCGCGCATCGCCCGCGGCGTGGACTTCTGGCGCCAGCACGAGGCCGCCCTGGCCCGCGCCGAACAGGATTACGGCGTGCCGGCGCAGATCATTGTGTCCATCATTGGCGTCGAGACGTTCTTCGGGCGCAATACCGGCAACTTCCGGGTGATCGATGCCCTGTCGACCCTGGGCTTTGATTACCCGCCCCGGGCCGATTTCTTCCGCAAGGAACTGCGTGAGTTCCTGTTGCTGGCCCGCGAAGAGCAGGTCGATCCACTGACGCTCAAAGGCTCCTACGCCGGAGCCATGGGGTTGCCGCAATTCATGCCCAGCAGTTTTCGCGCCTACGCAGTGGACTTCGACGGCGATGGCCACATCAATATCTGGAACAACCCGACCGACGCCATCGGCAGCGTGGCCAGTTATTTCAAGCGCCACGGCTGGGAGGCCGGCCAACCGGTGGTCAGCCGTGCCGACGTACGCGGCGAGCGGGTGGACGAGGGCCTGACCGAGGGCCTCGAGCCAACGAAAACCGTCGGGGAGTTGCGGGCGTTGGGCTGGTCGAGTCATGATGCGCTGCGTGATGACATGGCGGTCACCGCGATGCGCCTGGAAGGCGAGCAGGGCCCCGAATATTGGATGGGCCTGAAGAATTTCTACGCGATTACGCGTTATAACCGCAGCGTGATGTACGCCATGGCCGTATATCAACTGTCTGAAGAGCTGGTCAAAGCACGGGGCGTCAAATAATGCGGGCATTGCCTACCCATCCTCCCCTGAACGCCAGGCCCCTCAAACTCGTGGCCTTGGCTGCTCTGTCGCTGCTGGTCGTCAGTTGTTCGACCAGTCGCGCCCCGACCCAGAAAAATACCAACGCCGTGCGCAGCATGCCGGGCCTGGACATCAACCGGGCCCACAAGGACGGCGCACCGTGGTGGGACGTGGACGTTTCGCGGATTCCCGATGCAACCCCGACCCTGCACACCGGGCCCTACAAGGCCAACCCGTACACGGTGCTGGGCAAGACCTATTTCCCGATGGCCGACTCCAAGACCTATGTCGCGTCGGGCACGGCGTCCTGGTATGGCACCAAGTTCCACGGCCAGAACACCGCCAACGGCGAGGTGTACGACCTGTATGGCATGAGCGCGGCGCACAAGACCTTGCCGCTGCCCAGCTATGTGCGGGTGACCAACCTGGACAACAACAAGAGCGTGATCCTGCGGGTCAATGACCGTGGGCCGTTCTACTCCGACCGCATCATCGACCTGTCGTATGCGGCGGCAAAAAAACTCGGTTATGCTGAAATCGGCACCGCGCGGGTCAAGGTCGAAGGCATCGACCCGCAGGAGTGGTGGGCCCAGCGCGGCCGTCCGGCGCCTTTAATGCTCAACGAGCCGAAAGTGGCGCAAAATGCCGCGCCGGCCGTGACGGCATCCACCGGTACGGTCGAGCAATGGACCCCGCCGCCGCAGCAACATGCCGCGGCCGTCGTGCCGGTGCAGATCGATGCAAAAAAAAACGCTTCTGCAACAGCGTCTGGCCAGTTTCTGCAAGTGGGCGCGTTCGCCAACCCGGACGCTGCCGAACTGCTGAGGTCGAAGCTCAGCTCGATGGTGAGCGCCCCGGTGTTCATCAGCTCGATCGTGCGCAACCAGCAGACACTGCATCGGGTGCGCCTGGGGCCGATCGGTTCGCCGGGTGAGGTCCAGCAAGTGCAGAACAGCGTGCGCCTGGCCAACCTCGGTTCGCCGAGCCTGGTCACCGCCGAGTGATTTGATTGAAAAACCCGCTTGTGGTTCGAGCGGGTCAGGTTGTTGGCTCCACGCATAATAAAAAGCCCGGCAAGGGATGTGAGTGAGCAACTTAATACGCGGCAGCCCGTTAGAAGGTTGCCTGTTAGTTTTGCCTCCGGGCAGTCCCATTAGCGATTTTCGAGAGACGGATGAACATCACCACCTTTGCCAAACGCCTTTGCCTGCTAGTCCCGCTGCTGCTCTCACCTGCCGCGTTCGCGGTCGAGATGATGCCTTCGCCTCCACAACTGGCGGCCAAGGCCTATGTACTCATGGATGCCAGCAGCGGCAACGTGCTGGTCGAGAACAACGGTGACCAGCGTCTGCCACCGGCCAGCCTGACCAAGCTGATGACCGCCTACATCGCGACCCTGGAAATCCGTCGCGGCCAGATCGGCGAGAACGATCCGGTGACCGTCAGCGAAAACGCCTGGCGTACCGGCGGTTCGCGGATGTTCATCAAGGTCGGTTCGCAAGTGACCGTCAGCGACCTGCTGCACGGCATCATCATCCAGTCCGGCAACGACGCCAGCGTGGCCCTGGCCGAACACATCGCCGGCAGCGAAGACGCCTTCGCCGACATGATGAACAAGACCGTCGGCGACCTGGGCATGACCAATAGCCACTTCATGAACCCGACCGGCCTGCCGAACCCCGAGCACTATTCCTCGGCCCACGACATGGCGCTGCTGGCCCGGGCGATCATTCATGAGGACCCGGCGCACTACGCCATCTACTCCCAGAAGGAATTCTTCTGGAACGGCATCAAGCAGCCTAACCGCAACCTGCTGCTGTGGCGCGACAAGACTGTCGACGGCCTGAAGACCGGCCACACCGACGAAGCGGGCTACTGCATGGTGTCCTCGGCCGTGCGTGATGGCATGCGCCTGATCGCCGTGGTGTTCGGCACCAGCAGCGAAGTGGCCCGCGCCGCCGAGACGCAAAAACTGCTGACCTACGGCTTCCGCTTCTTCGAAACCCAGACCTTCTACCAGAAGGGCACCGAACTGGCCCAGGCCCAGGTCTGGAAGGGCACCAGCAACCAGGTCAAGGCCGGCCTGGCCCAGGACCTGACCATGACCCTGCCCAAGGGCCAGCTCAAGAAGCTCGCTGCCAGCATGACCATGAACCCGCAACTGACCGCCCCCATCGCCAAGGGCGACGTGATCGGTAAAGTCGAAGTCAAGCTGGAAGACAAGGTGGTCCACAGCGCCGACCTGATCGCGTTGGACACCGTCGAGGAAGGTGGCATCTTGCGCCGCATGTGGGATAGCATCCGTCTATTCTTCTACGGCTTGTTCAACTGATTCGAGTGTTGAGCTGCATGGCCCCGTTCCTATCCGGTCCGGGGCCATGTTCGTTTACCAAGGCTTACGAGGCCGCTACGACATGACAGATTCCGAAGTAAAGGCGCCGAAAATCGAATTTCCGTGCGCGGATTATCCCATCAAGATAATTGGCGACACCGGGGTGGGCTTCAAGGACAAGATCGTCGCCATTGTCGAGAAGCACGCCACCATCGACTTCAAGACCCTGGCCGAGCGCCAGAGCACCAACGGCAAGTACACCACGATCCAGGTGCACATCATTGCCACCGGCCAGGAACAGCTTTACGACATCAACAGTGAGCTGCGGGCGACCGGTTTCGTGCACATGGTGTTGTGATGCCGGGTACGCTGGGCTTTCGCGAGCTGGGCCGGATGGCTTACGAACCGGTCTGGCACGCCATGCAACGCTTCACCAATGAACGCGGCAACACCGCCGACGATGAGGTCTGGCTGGTGGAGCACCCGCCGGTCTTCACCCAGGGCCAGGCCGGCAAGGCCGAGCACCTGTTGTTGCCCGGAGATATCCCGGTGGTCAAGGTCGACCGGGGCGGGCAGGTGACTTACCATGGCCCCGGCCAATTGGTCGCCTACCTGTTGCTGGACGTGCGCAAGCTGGGTTTCGGCGTGCGCGAGCTGGTGACCCGCATGGAGACCTGCCTGATCGAGCTGCTGGCCAGCTATGGCATCAGTGCGCAGGCCAAGCCGGACGCGCCAGGCGTCTATGTCGACGGGGCGAAGATCGCCTCCCTGGGTCTGCGGATCCGCCACGGCTGTTCGTTTCATGGCCTGGCGTTGAACGTGGACATGGACCTTGCCCCGTTTCGACGGATTAATCCCTGTGGCTACGCGGGGCTCGCGATGACCCAGCTGCGCGATCACGCAGGAACGATTGAATTTGCCGAGGTAAGTGCCAGGCTGCGCGCGCAGCTCGTCAAACACCTCGACTACGCTGAGCAGACGACCCTTACGGGCGGAATCGATTGATATGACTAATGATGCAGTGCAAACCGTAACTCCGACGCAAGATGGTACCGAGCGTCCGGCCCCGCGCACCAAGGTCGAGGCGGGCGTGAAGCTTCGCGGCGCCGAAAAGGTCGCACGCATCCCGGTCAAGATCATCCCGACCACCGAGCTGCCGAAGAAACCTGACTGGATCCGCGTGCGCATCCCGGTTTCCCCGGAAGTCGACCGTATCAAGGCGCTGCTGCGCAAGCACAAGCTGCACAGCGTCTGCGAAGAGGCCTCCTGCCCAAACCTGGGCGAGTGCTTCTCCGGTGGCACCGCCACCTTCATGATCATGGGTGACATCTGCACCCGTCGCTGCCCGTTCTGCGACGTCGGCCATGGCCGTCCGAAGCCCCTGGACACCAGCGAGCCGGAAAACCTGGCCGTCGCCATCGCCGACCTCAAGCTGCGCTACGTGGTCATCACTTCGGTGGACCGCGACGACCTGCGCGACGGCGGTGCCCAGCACTTTGCCGATTGCATCCGCGAGATCCGCAAGCTGTCGCCGAACGTGCAACTCGAAACCCTGGTGCCGGACTACCGTGGTCGCATGGACATCGCCCTGGAAATCACCGCCGCCGAGCCGCCGGATGTGTTCAACCACAACCTGGAAACCGTGCCACGCCTGTACAAGGCCGCGCGCCCGGGTTCGGACTACCAGTGGTCGCTGACCTTGCTGCAGCGTTTCAAGCAGATGATGCCGCACATTCCGACCAAGTCCGGTTTGATGCTGGGCCTGGGTGAAACCGATGAGGAAGTGATCGAGGTCATGCAGCGCATGCGTGAGCATGACATCGACATGCTGACCCTGGGGCAGTACTTGCAACCTTCGCGTAACCACCTGCCGGTCCAGCGTTTTGTGCACCCGGATACCTTTGCCTGGTTTGCCGAGGAGGGGTACAAGATGGGGTTCAAGAACGTGGCTTCGGGGCCGTTGGTGCGGTCTTCGTATCATGCGGATGAGCAGGCGAAGTTGGTTAAGGCTGAGCTGCTTGGGGCCTGATTTTTTTGCGTTGGTTCTTGGGGTGGTGGGTATATCCGTTTTTTGTGTAACGGCTACCTAGGGTTCCGCCCTTACGGCGGGTTACTTTTGGCAAACGCCCCAAAAGTAACCAAAAGGTCTTCGCCCCACCACTCGGTGCCTCGCCTAGGCTCGGCATGCCTGAACGAAGGCATTGCTCCGCGGGCCCGCCGCGAAGGGCCATCCATGGCCCAGCGCGGCTACCTCGGCATCCATGCCGAGGTGCCCACTGCGCAATACCTTCGTTCAGCCATCGTGGTTGATGGGGCGCAAGATCAAGATCAAGATCAAGATCAAGATCAAAAGCGGAGCGGCTTGGTGGCCGCTGTTTTGAGCGGTTCTACATCCTTACAGCGCTGTGGCCTGCTGTGGGAGCAAAGCTTGCTCGCGATGGCGGTGGATCAGCTACACACACGCTGAGCGTGCCCTTGCTTTGCTTTGCTCTGCTTTTGACTTTGATCTAAACGCCCCATCAACCACGCTGGCCGAACGCAGGCATTGCGTAGTGGGCAACCCGGCATGGATGCCGGGTTAGCCGCGCTGGGCCATGGATGGCCCTTCGCGGCGGGCCCACGGAGCAATGCCGGAGTGAGGGAACACCTCGCCTTGGCGAGGTGCCGAGTGGTGGGGCACAGCGTTTTTGGTTACTTTTTTGGCGTTTGAAAAAAGTAACCCGCCGTAAGGGCGGAACCATAAGTGGCCGTGACCGCAGAAACGGATATACACACGCATATCAGCCAAAAAACCGGGAGCTCCACGGATGAACGTCCACCCGCTAAACCCTCATCCCCCCGTCCCAGCCCTCCCCCCAAAAGGCCTGATCGCCCTGATCGCCCCCGCCGGCCCCGCCCCCCTGGACACCGAAAAAGCCATCCAATGGATGCACGCAAGGGGTCACAGCCTACGGATATTCCCCGGCGTCTACGAAAAAAACGGCTACCTGGCCGGCAGCGACGAAGTACGCCTCAACGACCTGCACGCCGCCTTCGCCGACCCAGAAGTCAAAGCGATCATCTGCCTGCGCGGCGGCTACGGAACGCCGCGCTTGCTGGACCGCATCGATTACGACCTGCTACGACGCAATCCAAAGCCCTTCGTAGGCTACAGCGACATCACCGCCCTGCACCTGGCCATCAGCCGTTACGCAGGCTTCGTGACGTTCCACGGACCATTGCTCAACGCCGATCTCTTGGGCGACAAGCAACCCCCAACCGTCACCTCGTTTTTCAGCCTGTTGCAGGGTCAGTCGAAGGCCGGCAGTGTGCTGAGCCATCCTGCGACGTATCCCTTGACCACCGTTGAGCCGGGTATCGCCCACGGGCGCCTGCTGGGGGGCAATCTGTCGATGATTGCCGCGACCCTGGGCACGCCTTATCAGATCGACGCCGACGGCGTGGTCCTGTTCATCGAAGACATCAACGAGCCGCTGTACCGCATCGATCGCCTGCTGACCCAGCTACGACTGGCCGGCATCCTGGCGAAGTTACGGGGTGTACTGGTGGGCGATGTTGCCGGGGTGGACGTCGAGGCCTTGAACCGGTTGCTCAGGCAGACCTTCGAGGCGCTGCGGATTCCGGTGATGTCTGGCTGGCGCAGCGGGCATTGTGATCCGAACCTGACGTTGCCGATGGGGGCGTTGGTCAGGCTGGATGCGGAGGCTCAGACTTTGACGCTGGAGCAGGATGTGGTGGTCTAGGGACTTGTGAGTCAGCCATCGCGAGCTTGCTCGCGATGGCGGTAACCGTCATAGGACGAATCAGCGGTTACGCAAACCTTCCAGCAATTTGTGCGTCGGATACCCGTCCGCGGGCCAGCCGAACGACTGCTGGGCGCTGCGGATTGCCTTGCGGGTGTTGGCGCCGATGATGCCATCGGGGGTGCCGGCGTCGTAGTTGTGCTGGCCGAGCAGTGTCTGCAATTCGATGCGTTCGCTGCGGCTCAGCGGCAGGTCGTCCTTGGGCCACTGGCCATAAACCAGACCTTCTCCCGCGAAGCGTCCCGACAACAGCCCGACCGCCAAGGCGTAGGACGAGGAGTTGTTGTACTTGAGGATGGCGCGGAAGTTGTCGAACACCAGGAACGCCGGGCCACGGTAGCCGGCCGGTAGCAACAGGGCCGCGGACAACTGTCGATCACCCGGGGCAATCGGCATGCCGGCGTAAGTGGAAACTCCCAGTTTCATCCATTCGGAGACGGGTTTGCGGATCGTGCCGTCGGCCAGGGCGTAATCGAACCCCTCGGCGAGCTCCACCTCGAATCCCCATGGCTGGCCGCGTTGCCAGCCGGAGCTTTGCAGGTAGTGGGCGGTCGAGGCCAGGGCATCGGTGGAACTGCCCCAGATGTCACGGCGTCCGTCGCCGTCGAAATCCACCGCGTGGGTGTTGTACGTGGTGGGGATGAACTGGGTCTGGCCCATGGCGCCAGCCCAGGAACCGAGCATTTTTTCCGGCGAGATGTCGCCTTGTTGCAGGATTTGCAGCGCGGCGATCAGTTGCGCGTGGGCGAAACCCGGGCGCCGTCCTTCATAGGCCAGGGTCGCCAGCGAGTTGATCACCGACTTGGTGCCCTGGAACTGGCCGAAGTTGCTCTCCATGCCCCACACCGCCACCAGGGCCTGGCGGTCGACGCCATAACGCTGTTCGATGCTTTGCAGGACTTGGGCATTCTGTTGGATCAGGCTCTTGCCTTTGTTGACCCGCAGGGGCGACAGCGCGCCGTCGAGGTATTCCCAGACGGGCCGGGTGAATTCGGGCTGGCTGCGATCGGCCTTGATCACGCTCATGTCCGGGCTGACGCCGATAAAGGCGCGGTCGAACAGGTCGGCACGGATCCCGGCGGCCAGGGCTTCCTTGCGAAAGCCAGCCTGCCATTCGGCGAAGGTCTGGGTCGGTGCGATGTCCAGGTTCTCACCGGTTGGCACCACGGGTGGCACGGTGGCCGGAGCGGTCAGGGCTGGAACGGTCTGGAGCGGTTGGGCGTCGGCGGCGGTAGGCTTTTCGGCGCAGGCGACAAGCAGGGCGACGCTTGTGGCAGCAATCAATTGGCGCATGGGCCAACGACGGGAAAGACAAAAGGGCATGCACGGATCCAGAAAAACAAATCAGGTGCTGACCTTAACATGCGAAAGGGCCGTAGGGCTTGTCCGAGTGTTTCAGGCTGCCAGAAAGCAAGAAGCCTCCCAGTTGTCAGACTGGAAGGCTTCGCGGCGGTAGCTGCCCTTGCCCTTGGTGGGTCGTTCCTGGCGGCTGCGGAACAGGGGCTGGGCGATGATGGACTTGGCTTTGTTGGGGCCATGTTTGGATGGCTTTTTGCTCATGGTGGAGTATCTCCAGCGGTGGGGGTTGCGGGGCGAATCATGGGGCAGAGTTGGGGGGCTGTCCAGTCCCGGCAGGCCGGTGGAATGTGTACAGAGTTTGCGACCAGCGAGCTCTTGTGGCGAGGGAAGAGACATGGGTTATTCAGCCGGCAAGCTCAACCGCTGCCCGGCCATCAACAGCGACAATCGACTCAGGCTCATCCACGGTGAGCCGGCGGCCTGGCCCTTGATCTGCGCATCGATGCGCTGGGCTTCGAGCAGCAGTTGTGCCCAGCGCGATGCCGAGTAGCGTTGCAGGGCCTTGCTCATCAGCGGCTTGCGCTTGTCCCAGATCGGCGGACGGGCCTGGCTGAAGGCTTTGTCCAGTGGTACACCCTGGCTGTATTGCAGCGAGAGGTTGGCCAGCAGGCGCAGCTCCCGGGCCAGGGCCCAGAGGATCACCGGCGGTTCGACGCCTTCGCCCCGCAGGCCTTCGAGCATGCGCAGGGCGTGGGCGGCTTCGCCGTTGAGGATTGCGTCGGTCAGCCCGAAGACATCGAAGCGGGCGCTATCGGCCACGGCGGCCTGGACCGTTTCCACGGTCACTTGGCCACCCTCGGCCATCAGCTTGAGCTTTTCGATTTCCTGGGCTGCGGCCAGCAGGTTGCCTTCGACCCGCGCGGCAATCAGCTCCACCGCGTCCTGGCTGGCCGATAGGCCGGCCTGGGACAGGCGCTGGCGGATCCAGCTCGGCAACTGGCTGACTTCGACCGGCCAGATCTGCACGAACTGGGTCTGTTGGCCGTCGACCAGGGCCTTGCCCCATTTGGTTTTCTGCGCACTGCCATCGAGTTTCGGCAGGCTGATGAGCAGCACCGTGTCTTCGGCTGGCCGTGAGCAATACTCGATCAACGCGGCGGCGCCTTTGTCGCCGGGCTTGCCGGACGGTAAACGCAGCTCCAGCAGGCGCTTCTCGGCGAACAATGACATGCTCGCGCCGGCCTGCAGCAGCGTGCCCCAATCGAAATTGGCGTCGGCGGCGAACACCTGGCGTTCGTCGAAACCTTGCTGGCGAGCGGCGGCACGGATGGCGTCGGCGGCTTCCTGGCACAGCAACGGGTCATCGCCGCTGACTATGTAGACCGGCGCGAGGGCACCTTGCAGGTGTTTGCCGAGTTGGGCGGGAGCAAGCTTCATAAGAGAAGGCGAGCGGGGCGCCGGAGCGCCCCGCAAGGCTTATTCAGCCGGGATCTGCATCGGCGACTGTTGCGGGGTTTCCGCTTCAGCCTTGCGTGCCGCTTCCAGTGCATCGGCTTCGGCCTTGGCGCGGGCGTCGGCGGTCTGTTGCAGCTGTTCCAGCTGGGCCGGGCTCAGCTGTTGCAGGCGCAGCATCATGCGCTGGACAAGGTCACGACGCATTTCGCCGCGTACTTCGGTCGACTCCTGGTCGGAGCCGGTAATGTTGTTGCCGTCATGCAGGTAGACCTTCTGCACCTGCAATTTGTCGTCCAGCAGCACCAGGTTGTTCTGGCCGCGGATTTCATAGCTCAGCACGTTGTTCAGTTCGTACTCGGCCGAACGACCGGCACCGGCATAGCTCAGGCTGCGCTGGGTTTGCTGTTCACGGGTCAATACCAGCTTGTACGGTGCACCGCTGTAGACTTTCACACCGCTGTTTTCCAAGGTGTCGCGCAGCATTTTCACGGTATCGCCGTAGGCGTCCCGTGCGCTGAGGTCCAGCTCGGTGATGGCCAGCTCGGTGGTGCCGGTGCCGCGCAACTGGAAGCCGCAGGCGCTCAACAGGACCGCCAGGCCCACTACCAGCAGATTACGTTTGATCATCTTGTTGCTCCCCTTGAAACCCATGGGTCGATCATGCGACCCCACAGATTAGATTCGGCGCCCGGCCCTTGGCCAGGCGCCCGGTCCAATTAGCTTGCGACGATGTTGACCAGTTTGCCCGGCACGACGATCACTTTGCGAATCGTCAGGCCATCGACGAAGCGCAGTACGTTTTCATTGGCCCGCGCAGCGACTTCGATTTCTTCGCGTGTGGCGGCGGCTGGCATTTCGATCTGGCCGCGCAGCTTGCCGTTGACCTGGATGACCAGGGTCAGGCTGTCCTGTACCAGTGCGGCTTCGTCCACCACCGGCCAGCTGGCGTCGATCACCGGATCAGCGTGACCCAGTCGGTTCCACAACTCGTGGCTGATGTGCGGCGTGATCGGTGCCAAC
Organism: Pseudomonas citri; assembly: GCF_025336485.1. Lineage (GTDB taxonomy): Bacteria > Pseudomonadota > Gammaproteobacteria > Pseudomonadales > Pseudomonadaceae > Aquipseudomonas > Aquipseudomonas citri. The sequence continues at coordinate 165,331 of NZ_JAODAB010000008.1, forward strand.
AGCAGCGTCACGGCTTCCAGGCCTTCATGGACCAGTGCGCGATCCTGCTCGGTGGCTTGCGCGGCTTTTTCCAGCACGTTCATCAGCGTCATCACTTGGGCGATGGCGGTGTTGAATTTGTGGTTCTGGCCGACGTCATGGCTGGCCTGCTTGATGGCCAGGTGGATCGCGCGGCGAATGGTTTTCTGCTCGTCGCTCAGGCTGGTGATGTCCAGTTTGCCCGGCAGGCCCTGGGTGACGTGGGCTTGCGCCAGGCGCCAGACGCGCTTGAGGAAGCGGTGCGAGCCCTCGACGCCCGAGTCCGACCACTCCGCGCTCATGTCGGGTGGCGAGGCGAACATCATGAACAGGCGGCAGGTGTCCGCGCCGAACTGGTCGATCATCGACTGTGGGTCGACGCCGTTGTTCTTCGACTTGGCCATCTTCTCGGTGCCGCCGATTTCCACCGGCAGGCCATCGGCGATCAGCTTGGCGCTGATGACCTTGGCCTTGCTGTCGCGTTCGAGTTCGACGTCGCTCGGGTTGAACCAGGTGTAGGCGCCGTTGGCTTCGCGACGATAGTACGTTTCGGCGATCACCATGCCTTGGGTCAGCAGGTTCTTGAACGGTTCGTTGGAGCTCACCAGGCCTTCGTCGCGCATCAGCTTGTGGAAGAAGCGCGCGTAGAGCAGGTGGAGAATGGCGTGTTCGATGCCGCCGATGTACTGATCCACCGGCAACCAGTGGTCGGCCGCGGATTTTTCCACCAGGCCGCCTTCATAGCGGGGCGAGGCGTAGCGGGCGTAGTACCACGAGGACTCGACGAAGGTGTCCATGGTGTCGGTTTCACGCTTGGCCGGTGCACCGCATTTCGGGCAGTTGCACTCGTAGAATTCCGGCATGCGCGCCAGGGGCGAGCCGGCGCCGTCGGGTACGACGTCTTCCGGCAGGACCACGGGCAACTGGTCTTCCGGCACCGGTACGTCGCCGCAGTTAGCGCAATGGATGATCGGGATCGGGCAGCCCCAGTAGCGCTGGCGGCTGATGCCCCAGTCGCGCAGGCGGAACTGGGTGCGCGAGGCGCCGAGGTTCTTCTTGATCAGGGCGACTTCGATGGCATCGAATGCACCAGCGAAGTCCAGGCCGTCGAACTCGCCGGAGTTGATCAGCTCGCCGTGTTCGCCGTAGGCGTCCTGCCACGGCGCTGGATTCTGATCGCCGGCGCTGGTGCGCACCACGGTCTTGACTGGCAGGTTGTACTTGTGAGCGAACTCGAAATCGCGTTCATCGTGGGCTGGCACGGCCATGACCGCGCCGTCGCCGTAGTGCATCAGCACATAGTTGGCGACCCAGACCGGGAGTTTTTCGCCGGTGAGCGGGTGTTCGACGAACAGCGAGGTTGGCAGGCCTTTCTTTTCCTGCGTGGCGACATCGGCTTCGGCGACGCTACCGCCCTTGCATTCGGCGATGAAAGCTTGCAGTTGCGGATTGTCGCGGGCCGCCAGGGTCGCCAGCGGGTGTTCGGCCGCCACGGCCACGTAGGTGGCCCCCATCAGCGTGTCCGGACGGGTGGTGAAGACCTTCAGGGCGCCGGCTTCGCCAATCGAGGCGACGTCGTAGGGGAACTGCACTTCCATGCCCCGGGACTTGCCGATCCAGTTGCGCTGCATGGTCTTGACCTGCTCGGGCCAGCCGGTCAGCTCGTCGAGGCTCTCCAACAGTTCATCCGCGTAGGCGGTGATCTTGAAGTAGTACATCGGGATCTCGCGCTTTTCGATCAGCGCGCCGGAGCGCCAGCCGCGACCGTCGATCACCTGCTCGTTGGCCAGTACGGTCTGGTCCACCGGGTCCCAGTTCACGGTGCCGTTCTTGCGGTAGATCACGCCTTTTTCGAACAGGCGGGTGAACAGCCACTGTTCCCAGCGGTAGTAGTCGGGCTTGCAGGTGGTCACTTCGCGGGACCAGTCCACCGCCAGGCCCAGGCTGCGCAGCTGGCTTTTCATGTAGGCGATGTTTTCGTAGGTCCACTTGGCGGGCGCTACGTTGTTCTTCATCGCGGCGTTTTCCGCCGGCATGCCGAAGGCGTCCCAACCCATGGGTTGCAGGACGTTCTTGCCTTGCATGCGCTGGTAGCGGGAGATCACGTCGCCGATGGTGTAGTTACGCACATGCCCCATGTGTAGCTTGCCGCTGGGGTAAGGGAACATCGACAGGCAGTAGTAAGTCTCCTTGCCTGGCTGTTCGCTGACTTCAAAGGACTTTTGCTCGTCCCAGAACGACTGGGCGGCGGCTTCGATTTCACGGGGCTGGTAGTGTTCGTGCATGGCTACTTTTGTACTGAATGGGGTGGCCCAATCCTCTTCGTGGCCCTGTTGGACGCAGACGACGCCGATCGTGGCGTTTTCGATGCCCAGCCAGGCTGGAATTGGAGTTACAGGAAGCGCCGTAGCATACATGACCGCGCTCTACCGAGGGAAACCCTGATTGCGTCGTGGTCATCCTCGACATCTGCCGACGGGCGGCGTTCAGGGCCGTTGGTCGCGGCGAGCTGCCGGTTTGCCCAGCGAAGCTAAGCTTCTCAATGGGGAGTGAGTCTTATCTTCAATGAGGTGAGGGATGGTTGAATCACAACGAAAAGTCGCTACACCGGAGTTGTATGAAAAACTGATCGATCGCCTCGGGATGGCCTTGGACGCCGCAAGAACCGCCGGTCGTTTGCGTGATGAGCGTCCGGCAGAGCTGGAACTGCGCGGCTTGAGCCCCGCAGAGTTCGAACTGGTCAAGGCTTACCTTGAGCAGGTCGGGCATCGAGCCCGCACAAGCGGGGCCCCGATACTCGAGCGTCTCGATACGCCCCGTTCGGCCAAGGTGGTCTGGCTCAACGAGCGGATATCCGATAAGAAAGCGGCCAAGCGCCGGTCGTTGCAATTCAAGTAAGGCCGGGTCCACGCGTGTCGCTGTTTTCGAATCGAGTTGTTTTCGAATTTGTTGTCGCTTTGCGCCAACCCACTTAGGCTTCGGGCATCTGTGGAGATGCCCGATGCCGTTTCGCTATTTCATCAAACAACTTTTATTACCGCCCGGCATTCTTTTGCTGCTGCTGGCGCTTGCCTGGTGGTGGCGCCATTCCCGGCCGCGCCTGGCTCGCCTGTGTTTTGGCGTGGGGCTGGGCGGGTTCTGGTTGATGAGCCTGCCGGTGGTGGTGCAATGGAGCGCCAAGGCGCTGGAGCGTGAGCCGCCGCTGGCGCGCAGTGAATGGGCAGGCTTGGCCCAGCGTGCCGATGCCATCGTGGTGTTGGGGGCCGGTCGCGAGCGTGGTGACCTGGCCTGGGGCGCCGACCAGCCCACCGGTGTGGGGCTTGAGCGCCAGCGATATGCGGCGCGGCTGGCCAAGGCTTCGGGCTTGCCCGTGCTGGCCACCGGCGGCTTGCACTACGGTACCCCGCCCAGCGAGGCCAGGCTGATGGCCGACTCGATGGACGAGGATTTCGGCGTCAACGTGCGCTGGCTGGAGGAGCGTAGCCGCACGACCTGGGAAAACGCCCGGATGAGCGCCGAGATCCTGCTGCCGGAAGGTATCAAGCGAGTCGTGGTCGTCACCCAGGCCTGGCACATGCCGCGGGCGGTCTTGAGCTTCGAGCGGGCCGGGTTTGAAGTGGTGCCTGCACCCGTGGGCTTCCTCGGGCCTGACAATGGCCGTCCGTTGGGTGGCTGGATGCCGGAGTTCAAGTCGATCTGGCAGTCAGGGCAGTTGATGAATGAGGCGGCAGGGTTGGTGGGGTATTGGTTGTTCTATCGCTGATTATGATTGCGGCGAATGAGGCCCATCCATGGGAAGACATCTATTGTGGCGAGGGGATAAATCCCCTCGCCACAGGACCGTGCAATCAGTCAAACGGTCCTGGCTATCCGACTCGCCATCAACGCCCAGCCCAGCAACAACCCGCACAGGATGATCAACGGCCACGATCGCCATTGCAGATAGGGCGTCAGGTCGTGCATCGGCACTACTTCGCCGTACAGGATGCCGCGTTCGAATTGCGGGATCTGTTGGGTGATCTGGCCGAACGGGTTGATCAGGCCGGTCACGCCGTTGTTGGTGGCGCGGATCATCCAGCGTCCGGCTTCGAGGGCGCGCATCTGGGCCATCTGCAGATGTTGCAACGGGCCGATGGAGGTGCCGAACCAGGTGTCGTTGCTGATGGTCAGCAGCAGGTCGCTGCGGGCCGAGAGGCTGGCGGCGAATTCCGGATAGACCACTTCATAGCAGATGAATGGGGCGATCTGGTAACCCTTGGCTTGCAGCAATGGCTGGTCGGCCGGGCCCCGGGCGAAATCCGACATGGGCAGGTCGAAGAACGCGATCAGGCCGCGCAAGATGTCCTGCAACGGCACGTATTCGCCGAACGGCACGAGTTTCTGCTTCAGGTACGTGCCGTCGCCTTCGCCGGTCACCGTGATACCGTTGAAGTAACGCTTCTCGTGGCGCACCAGTTGGCGGACCGGCACGCCGGTAATCAGGGCTGAGTGCCGATCGGCGGCGAAGCTGCCCATCATGTCCAGGTAGCCTTGGGCCGATTCCTTGAGCACTGGCACCGCGGTTTCCGGCCAGATCAGCAGATCCACGCGCTTGGAGGTAAAACTCATGTCGCGGTACAGCTCCAGTTGCGCGTTGAGCTGCGCCGGATCCCACTTCATGCTTTGTTCGATGTTGCCCTGGATCGCCGCGACGCTCAGCGGGTCGCCCGAGGGGCTGGTCCAGGCATGGCCCTTGAGCGCCATGCCAGCCACCCATGGGCCGACCAGCAATGCGATGCCAGCGGCGATAAAGCCTTTGCGCCCGCTGAGCAGCAGGCGGCGCGCGTTGTACAGCAGCGCGGCGGTCAGGGCCAGGGTGAAGGAGATCAGCCACATCCCGCCCAGCGGCGCGAGGCCGGCCAGCGGGCCGTCGAGTTGGCTGTAGCCGGAATAAAGCCACGGGAAACCGGTAAGGAACCAGCCGCGAAAAGCTTCCTGGCCCAGCCACAGGGCAGCGAAGGCCAAGGCGTCGGCCAATGGCGCCTCGTTGCGCCGCAACCAGCGCGCCCAGAGCCAGGCGGGCAGGGCGAAGAACCAGGCGATGGCGGCGATGAACAGCAACATCAAGAAGCCGGCCAGCAACATCGAAGCGCCGCCGAAGTTGTGGATGCTGACGTAGATCCAACTGGTGCCAGCGCCAAACAGACCAAAACCGAAGCACCAGCCACGGCCCAGGGCCTGGCGTGGCGAGAGCTCGCGCAGCCCGGCGTAGAACAGCCCGACCGCCAGCAATGCCAGCGGCCAGATGTTGAATGGCGCCAGGGCCAGGGTGGTGATGGCGCCGGCCGCCACGGCCAGCAGGTTACCGGGCCAGCCGGGACGGGTTATCCAGCGCATGTTTGTCCTTAACGGGTCTTGCAGGGGTTATCGGCCAATGGGAGACAGGCGTAGCAGATGAATCCGACGGCTGTCGGCATTCAGGATGCGGAAACGCCAGGCGCCGATCTCCGTGGTTTCGTTGCGCTTGGGCAGGTGTCCGAAAGCACTCATTACCAGGCCGCCGACCGTGTCGAACTCGTCGTCGGAGAACTCACTGTCGAAGAACTCGTTGAAGTTCTCGATCGGCGTCAGGGCCTTGATCAAAAAGTCGCCGCTAGGCAGTGGCTTGATGTAGCTGTCTTCTTCGACGTCGTGCTCGTCTTCGATGTCGCCAACGATCTGCTCCAGCACGTCCTCGATGGTCACCAGGCCGGCCACGCCGCCGTATTCGTCGATGACGATGGCCATGTGGTTGTGGTTGGCGCGAAATTCACGCAGCAGCACGTTCAGGCGCTTGGACTCGGGTACGAAGGTGGCTGGGCGCAGCAGGTCCTTGATGTTGAAGCTGTCGCCGTTCTCCTGGAGGATCAACGGCAGCAGGTCCTTGGCCAGCAGCACACCCATGACGTCGTCATGGCTCTCGCCGACGACCGGGTAACGCGAGTGAGCGGAGTCGACCACGGCGGGCAGGAATTCGCGTGGGGTCTGGGTCGCCTTGATGCTGACCATCTGCGAGCGCGGGACCATGATGTCGCGTACTTGCAGGTCGGCGACCTGGATGGCGCCTTCGACGATAGCCAGCGCTTCGCTGTCCAGCAGTTTGTTCTGGTGGGCGTCGCGCAGCAGTTCCAGGAGTTCCTGGCGGTTTTTCGGCTCATGGGCAAAAGCCTGGGTGAGCTTGCCCAGCCATGACTTCTGCCCGTTGCTCGATCGATCTTCGCTCATAGCGATTACTCTGAATCCTTTGTCGTTACAGGTTGATGTATCAATGTTCGTCGCCGGCGTAAGGGTCGGGATGACCCAACTCTGCAAGCAACGTTCGTTCCAGTGCTTCCATTTCCTCGGCTTCGTCGTCTTCTATATGGTCGTAACCCAGAAGATGCAAGCAGCCGTGAATCACCAGATGGGCCCAGTGGGCCTCGGCAGTCTTGCCTTGTTCGGCGGCTTCGCGCTCGACCACCGGGACGCAGATCACCAGGTCGCCCAGCAGCGGGATATCGAGCAGTTCGTCCGGCACGTCGGCGGGGAATGACAGCACATTGGTGGCGTAGTCTTTCTGGCGCCAGGTGTGGTTCAGTTCGCGGCCTTCGGGCTCGTCCACCAGGCGGATCGTCAGCTCTGAGTCGGCGCTGCGCTGGCGCAGGGCCAGTTCGCACCATTGGCGGAACCGGGCTTCGCTGGGGGCGGCGTGTTCGCTGGCCACTTGCAGGTCGAGTTCAAGCATCGTGGCTGTTGCCTTTGCCGGTGGATACTTCTTGCGCCGCGCGGGTCTCGAAGCGCTCGTAGGCTTCGACGATGCGCTGCACCAGCGGATGGCGCACCACGTCCTTGGGTTGGAAATGCGTGAAGCTGATGCCCGGCACTTCCTTGAGCACCTGAATCACATGGTGCAGCCCGGACTTGGTGCCACGGGGCAAGTCGACCTGGGTAATGTCCCCGGTGATGACGGCGGTGGAGCCGAAGCCGATCCGGGTCAGGAACATCTTCATCTGCTCAACGGTGGTGTTCTGGCTTTCATCGAGGATGATAAAGCTGTTGTTCAGGGTCCGACCACGCATGTAGGCCAGCGGCGCGACTTCGATGACCTGGCGTTCGATCAGCTTGGCGACGTGTTCGAAACCGAGCATTTCATACAGCGCGTCATAGAGTGGGCGCAGGTACGGGTCGATCTTCTGGGAGAGATCGCCGGGCAGGAAGCCGAGTTTTTCCCCGGCTTCGACCGCCGGACGCACCAGCAGGATGCGCCGCACCTGTTCGCGTTCCAGCGCATCGACGGCGCAGGCCACGGCCAGGTAGGTCTTGCCGGTACCGGCCGGGCCGATGCCGAAGTTGATGTCGTTGGCCAGGATTTCCTTCACGTAGCGCTGCTGATTCACGCCGCGCGGGCGGATCATGCCTTTTTTCGTACGCAGGGCCACGGCAGGTTCCGCGGGTGCGTGGTTGTCGAGTTCCTCGACGGCCGACTCTTGCAGGAACAGGTGGACCATGTCCGGCGACAGCTCGCTTCCCTTGGTTTCCCGATAGAGACGACGCAGCAGGTGTTCCGCGGAGGTGGTGTGCTTGGGTTCGCCGATCAGTTCGAACTGGTTTCCGCGGTTGCGGATCTCGATGGCCAGGCGCTCTTCGATCAAGCGCAGGTGCTCGTCGAATTGCCCGCACAGATTGGCGAAGCGGCGAGCCTCGAAGGGCTCGAGAATGAAACGATGGGGTTCGATGGGTGCGTTCAAGGTCGTTTTTAGCCGCCCAGGGGCAATTAAGATGAAATCAAGGATAACGCCAGTAGGCTGGGTGCGAAAGCTCTTAAGCAGCGCAATCTTGTGGGAGCAAGGCTTGCCCGCGATGAATGCAGTTCTGTTCCTCAAGAATTGAGGCGCCTGTATCGCGGGCAAGCCTTGCTCCCACAAGTCCTGCTTCCACAGGGAGCGGGGTTACTGGATGAGCGAGCCGCGCAGGGAGTGCGGCTGCGCGGAGTCGATGTGGACGTCGGCGAACTGGCCGATCAGGGCCGGGGTGTCGCAGCGGAAGTTGACGATGCGGTTGTTTTCGGTGCGCCCCTGCAATTCGCCCGGGTCTTTCTTCGAGTAGTCGGTTACCAGGATTCGCTGGACGGAACCGACCATTTGTCGGCTGATTTCGAAACCTTGCTGGTTGAGGCGATGTTGCAGCGCGTTGAGTCGCTCCTTCTTCACTTCCTCGGGGGTGTCATCCGCCAGGTCGGCCGCCGGGGTGCCGGGGCGCTGGCTGTAGACGAAGGAATAGGAGAAGTCGAAGCCCACGTCCTCGATCAGCTTCATGGTCTGCTGGAAATCTTTCTCGGTTTCGCCGGGGAAACCGACGATAAAGTCCGAGCTGATGCAGATCCCCGGCACCGCCGCCCGCAGCTTGCGCAGTTTGGATTTGTACTCCAGCGCGGTGTGGTTGCGCTTCATCGCCGCCAGGATCCGGTCGGAGCCCGATTGCACCGGCAAATGCAGGTGCTTGACCAGCTCGGGAACCTCGGCGTGGGCCTGGATCAGGCTGTCGGAGAATTCCAGTGGGTGCGAGGTGGTGTAGCGAATGCGGTCGATGCCATCCACCGCCGCCACGACGCGGATCAGTTCGGCGAGGTCCGCCAGGCGCCCGTCGTGGGTCAGGCCGCGATAGCCATTGACGTTCTGCCCCAGCAGCGTCACTTCGCGCACGCCGTTTTCCGCCAGGTGGATGATCTCGGCGATCACGTCGTCGAATGGCCGGCTGACTTCTTCACCGCGGGTGTAGGGCACTACGCAGAAGGTGCAGTACTTGCTGCAACCTTCCATGACCGATACGTAGGCGCTTGGGCCGTCGATGCGCGGTTCGGGCAGGTGGTCGAATTTCTCGATTTCGGGGAACGAAACATCCACTTGCGGCAGCTTGGTGACGCGCGCGGCGTCGATCATCTCAGGCAAGCGGTGCAAGGTCTGCGGGCCGAAGACCACGTCCACGTAGGGTGCGCGATCTCGGATGGCGGCGCCTTCCTGGCTGGCCACGCAGCCACCTACGGCGATGACCATTTCCGGGTTGGCCAGCTTCAGTTCGCGCCAGCGGCCCAGTTGGGAATACACCCGGTCCTGGGCGCGCTCGCGGATCGAGCAGGTGTTGAGCAGGATCACGTCCGCGTCTTCGGCACGGGCGGTGACTTCCAGGGCCTGGTGATCGCCCAGCAGGTCGACCATGCGCGAGCTGTCGTACTCGTTCATCTGGCAACCGTGGGTTTCGATGTAAAGCTTCTTGGCCATGGACGGGTCATCACGTGATTCAAAGAACCGCGCATTATAGGGAACAAGTACCGTAGTTCCTACCGTTGTGCGAGCAGTGGCTATGCTATAGTCCGCGCCCTCATTTTTAGCCGTCGATGCCTTTCGCCCGCCATGACCAAACGTGAAGCTCCAATCTACAAGGTGATTTTCCTCAATCAGGGCCAGGTGTTCGAAATGTACGCCAAGCAGATCTACCAGAGTGATCTGTGGGGTTTCCTAGAGGTGGAAGAGTTCGTCTTCGGCGAGCGCACGCAAGTGGTCGTCGACCCGAGCGAAGAAAAGCTCAAGGCGCAGTTCGAAGGTGTGGTGCGCAGTTTCGTGCCGATGCATTCGATCGTGCGCATCGACGAGGTGGAGCGCCTGGGCGTGGCGAAAATCAGTGAAGCCCGTGGTGCGGGTGGCAATGTCATGCCGTTTCCGATGCCGATGCCTGAGAAGTAAGACTTGGCCCTGGGCAATACCAGTTTGTAAGGTCGGGCACAGTCTTGTGACGAGGGGCCTCAGGGCAGGGGCGAGAAAGGCGTGCGCCCGTCGGCGTTCTGCAATTCCATCAGGTATTTGCGAAAGATCTGTCCCAGTACCTGGGTGGCGACTTCCAGTTCGTCGCGAGGCATCTGTTCGGCGACTTCGTCGGCGGTGTCCAGGGCATCTTCGGCGCCGTTGACCGCCGCCATTTTCAGGACGATATAGGCCTGGACGTTATTGGCCGGTACGCCTTCGCCATGGAAGAACATGCCGCCAAGCTTGAATTGCGCCTGGGCGTGGCCTTGCAAGGAGGCTTTTTCGAAATAGTTGAGGGCTTGCTTGAGGTCACGCGGCGCAGCCTTGCCTTCGTAGTAGAACTCACCCAACTCGTATTGTGCTTGTGCATCACCCGCATCTGCCGCTTTTCGACAGGCGTCGAGTGCCGGTGCGAGATCTTGTGGCTGGGTATTGAGCGTGCAACGGCCCAGTGCCGGGATCAACAACGAGTTGCCGCCTGCCTGCGCATTCGCGAGCAGCGGCTGAAGGAGCAACAGGCAGCCCAGGGCAAGGGTGCGGCCGGTGCGGTTCATGGGAATCGACTTACCTCTGAGGGGCGCGCGGACCCTCCGGGGGATCCAATAAGCGCGCATTATGAAATAAGCAGGGCCATCCTTACAAAGTCTTTACTCGTTTTTCTGTTGCGAAGGAGCCCCAACAGCCGCTTTGCAGAGAAATACGTAGGAAAAGGGTGGGAGGTTGTCAGCTATCGCTGACGCTGGTGTCAGCCAGCGTCAGTTATCCACAGGCTTATTTCAGTGCAGCGAAGGCCCGTTCGGCCGCGTCGAGGGTGATCTTCAGCTCGGTCTCGCCGTGGGCGATGGAGGTGAAGCCGGCTTCGAACGCACTCGGCGCCAGGTACACGCCCCCTTCGAGCATCAGGTGGAAGAAGCGCTTGAAGCGGTCGGCATCGCTGGCCATCACGTCTTCGAAGGTGACGATGTCATCGGCGCCGCTGAAATACAGGCCGAACATGCCGCCGGCCTGGGTGGTGACGAATGGAATACCGGCCGCGTCGGCATGAAGCTGCAAACCGTCGAGCAGGCGGGTGGTGTAGTCGGTCAGTTCGGCGTGGAAGCCTGGGCGGCTGATCAGGCGCAGGGTCGTCAAACCGGCGGCCATGGCCAGCGGGTTGCCCGACAAGGTGCCAGCCTGGTAGACCGGGCCCAGCGGTGCGATGCATTCCATGATGGCGCGCTTGCCGCCGAAACAGCCGACCGGCATGCCGCCGCCGATGATCTTGCCGAAAGTGCTCAGGTCCGGCGTGACGCCGTAATGGGCCTGGGCGCCACCGAGCGCCACGCGAAAACCGGTCATCACTTCGTCGAAGATCAGCACCACGCCGTGCTGGTCGCACAGGCTACGCAGGCCTTCGAGAAAGCCCGGGGCCGGTGGTACGCAGTTCATGTTGCCGGCTACGGGCTCGACGATGATGCAGGCCACTTCCTGGCCGACTTCGCCAAGCATCTTCTCGACTGCTTCCAGGTCGTTGAACGGCAGGGTCAGGGTGTGCTTGGCGAACGCGGCCGGTACGCCGGCCGAGCTCGGCACGCCTTGGGTCAAGGCGCCGGAGCCGGCCTTGACCAGCAGGCTGTCGGAGTGACCGTGGTAGCAGCCTTCGAACTTGATGATGCTGTCGCGACCGGTGTAGCCCCGCGCCAGGCGGATCGCGCTCATGGTCGCCTCGGTGCCGGAGCTGACCATGCGCACCATTTCCATCGACGGCACGATCGAGCAGACCAGGTCGGCCATCTCGGTTTCCATGGCGGTTGGCGCGCCGTAGGACAGGCCGTGCTGCAACTGGTTGCGCACCGCTTCCAGCACGTCCGGATGGCTGTGGCCGAGGATCATCGGGCCCCACGAGCCGACGTAGTCGACGTAGCGCTTGTCGTCCTCGTCGGTCACGTAGGCGCCTTCGGCGTGCTTGAAGAACAGCGGGGTGCCGCCCACGCTCTTGAACGCACGGACAGGAGAGTTCACGCCGCCGGGGATGTGTTTCTGGGCGTTGGCAAACAGGGTTTCGGAACGGGACATGGTTGGGCTCTCGAAAACGAAAAAGGGATTACTGGATCTGCAACAGATCGTTGAAGGCACGGGCACGGCGTGTCACTTCGGCAGTGCTGTCGGCGCCGAACAGGCCATGGACCACGGCCAGCAGGTCGACGCCGTGGGCGACCAGCGCCGGGGCGTTGTCCAGGGTGATGCCGCCAATGGCGCACACCGGTATGTGCAGTTTGATACGTGCCTGTTCGAGCAGTTCAAGGTTTGCACTGGGGGCGCCGGGCTTGGTGTTGGAGTTGAAAAACCGGCCGAACGCGACGTAGCTGGCGCCTTCGGCGTTGGCCTGTTCGGCCAGTTCCAGGCTGGCATGGCAGGTCGAACCGATGATCGCCTTGGACCCGAGCAGCGCACGCACGGGCGCCAGCGGGCCGTCGGTCTGGCCCAGGTGGACGCCGACGCCCAGGCGCGCGGCCAGTTCGGCGTCGTCGTTGATGATCAATTGGGTCTTGTAGCGCTCGCACAGGCTGCGCAGCGCTTCGGCCTCGCGCAGGCGACGGGGCTCGTCGCTGCTTTTGTCGCGGTATTGCAGCAGGGTGACGCCACCCTCCAGCGCGGCTTCGACATAGGCGAGAAACTTGCCGGCCAGCAACTGGCTGTCGGTGATGGCGTAAAGGCCACGTAATTTCATGCCACAGGCCTCCGGTGTAATGAATTGGAACGTTACGAGCAGAAATCCAGCGGCAGGCGACGTGGTACGAACTGGCCTTTGCCCAGTTGCTCGGCGTCGCGCAGGGTTCGCCAGGTGTAGTCCAGTGCGGTCTTGACCGCGCTGGCCAGTTGCTCGCCCTGGGCCAGTCGACCGGCCAATGCGCTGGCCAGGGTGCAGCCGGAACCGTGGTAGCTGCCGGGCAGGCGCTGGCAGGTGAACGTTTCCCGGCGACCGTCGCGGCTGTACAGCCGATTGTGGACTTCATGCTCATCGCCATGGCCACCGGTGATCAGCAGGTGCTTGACGAAGGGCAGCAGTTTTTCAGCGCATTCGTCGGCGCTGCCCTCGGGCAACTCGGCGAGAATGCGTGCCTCGGGCAGGTTGGGGGTGGCGATGATCGCCAGGGGCAGCAAGCGTTCGCGCATGGCGTAGCCGACTTCATCCTTGCCCAGGCGTCCACCACCGCCCGCGCGCAGCACCGGGTCGCAGACCATGGGCAGGTGCGGGTGCGCCTGGAGCAGCTCGACCACCGTGTCGACCATTTCCAGCGAGCCGAGCATCCCCAGCTTGACTGCCGCGACCTGGGCGTCGTTCAACACCGCATTGGCTTGGGCCAGGACCCATTCCCGATCGAGTACGCGGAAATCGCTGACGTTGACCGTGTCTTGCACGGTCAAGGCGGTCACGGCCGGGGCAGCATGGCAGCCCTGGGCGAGCAGGGCTTCGATATCGGCCTGCAAACCGGCGCCGCCACTGGGATCGTGGCCGGAGAGGCAGAGAACAACGGGGCGAGAGCTGTAGGTATTCATGGTGCGCGAGCTTACCACCAAACGCCTTTGATCGGCGCGTACCTCTGATGGGGGAAATTCATGCGATGACGGGATTCACTGGTGAGCTGGGTATCAGAGGAACGTAACCTGACCGAAGCAACAGCTCTAGCTCAATGGTTTGCTCTGAAATGCCCGTTCTAGAGCCTTTTGTAGGAAAAAATTCAATGGTGCAAATTGGCCATCAACGGCTATGCTAGGGATGGATCCAACCAATAACAGGTCATGCCGGTGTTACGTCTACTCAGGGAATGGGGGGCTTCCTGATTCAACCGGACAAGCCGCGCTGGGGCTAAAATGCGTTATTTGCTGATGTTGTTGATGTGTTTGTCGCCCTTGGCGGGCGCCCTCGAGTTCGATGAGTTCACCCAAAGCCTGCCCTTGGGCCATGCCTTGCAAGTGTTCGAAGATGCAAGCGGCACGGCCACCCTCGACGACATCCTGGCCCTGTCGACGACCCCTGCCTTCAAGCCCCATGACAAAGCCACGCTGAACGCCGGTTACTCGCGATCGGTGTTCTGGCTGAAAATCGATTTGCATTACCGCCCCGGCAATCCGGATGCCCAGCGCACCTGGCTACTGGAGCTGGCGTATCCGCCGTTGGACCATCTCGACCTGTACCAGCCTGACGCCGCAGGCGCCTATCGCCTGGTTCGCCAGACCGGGGACGCGTTGCCGTTCGCCAGCCGCGAGATTCGCCAGAACAACTACCTGTTCAGCCTGGATTTCAAACCAGACCAACGCCAGACCCTGTACCTGCGATTGCAGAGCCAGGGCTCTATCCAGGCGCCGCTGACGCTGTGGTCCAGCACCGCTTATCTGGAGCAACAGCCGTTGCGCCTGTATATGCTGGGGATCATCTATGGCGTGCTGCTGGGGATGCTGGTCTACAACTTGTTCATTTACCTGAGCGTGCGCGACACCAGCTACCTCTATTACATCTTCTACATTGCCTCGTTCGGCCTGTATCAGTTATCGGTCAATGGCGCGGCGGTGGAGTATTTCTGGCCGGACAACCCTTGGTGGGCCAACGCCGCGACGCCGTTCTTCATCGGCTGCGCGGGCCTGTTCGGCAGCCAGTTTGCCTGCCGCTTCCTGCAAACCGCCCAGCACAGCCGTTGGCTCGACCGCCTGCTGCTGGCCTTGATCGCCTACAGCGCGACGGTGGTGGGTCTGTCGCTGATGACCAGCTATGCCTTGGCGTTGCGCCTGGCGACGGTGTTGGCACTGGTCTTCTCGGTGGTGATTTTTGCCGCGGGGCTGTTGGCCTGGTGGCGCGGCTTGCGGGTGGCGCGTTATTTCATCATTGCCTGGTCGGCGTTCTTGCTGGGGGGCGTCGTCAATACGCTGATGGTGCTCGGTTATCTGCCGAACGTGTTCTTGACCATGTACGCCAGCCAGATTGGCTCGGCCCTCGAGGTCGCGTTGTTGTCCTTGGCCCTGGCCGACCGCATCAATGCCATGCGCGAACAGCAGGCCCAGACCCTGTTCGACGCCGGGCAGAAGCTGGAAATGCTCAACCAGCAGCTGGCCCACGGCAACAAGCTCAAGGATGAATTTCTCGCCACCCTGACCCACGAGTTGCGTACGCCGATGAATGGCGTGATCGGCTCGCTGGAACTGATGGAAACCGTCGAGCTGGACGAGGAACTGACCCAGTATCAGCGGACCGCTGCCGGTTCGGCACGGGACATGATGCGCATGGTCAATGGCATCCTTACCCTCACCGAGTTGCAGGCCGGCAAGCTCAAGGTCTACCAGGCGCCCTTCAGCCTGCGCGGGGTGATCGATGGGTTGCAGGTGCAGTTTGCCGCCAATGCGGCGGCCAAGGGGCTGGATTTCAAGGTGGACATCGCCCCAGGCCTGGCGGATCGGTTGCTTGGAGACAGTGGCAAACTGGCCCAATGCCTGGAGTGCCTTCTGGATAACGCCATTAAGTTCACCCGGGTCGGCGGCCTCGCGTTGCGAGTCAGTGGCAGGCCGACGGAGCTCGATCGGTTGGCCTTGTCGTTCGCGGTGATCGACACCGGCATCGGTTTCACGGATCTGGGGGAGGCGACCTTGTATCAGCACTTCTTCCAGCTCGACGGTTCGATGACCCGCGAATACGGTGGTCTCGGTGTGGGCCTGGCGATCTGTCGGCAACTGGTGGAACTGCTGGGCGGGCGCCTGACCCATACCTCCGAGCCCGGCCGTGGCAGCCGTTTTCAGCTGGATGTCGAATTTGATGTTGCGCTGTCGGCGCAAGCGCCTTCGGCGTTTTCCTGCAACCCGCGCCCGGGCTCGCGGCAGCCCGAGGATTGCACGGTGCTGTTGGCCGATGGCGATGCGATCGATCAGCTGGTGATGCGCGGTATGTTGCTCAAGCTGGGTTACCGGGTGCGCACCGCCGACAGTGGCCGCGCAGCACTGGATTTGTTGCAGGACGAGCGCTTTGACGTAGTGCTGCTCGATTGCCAGGTATCGCTGGACGGCGTCTCGGTCTGCTGTCAGATCCACGCGCTGTCCGGCTATGAAAAGTTGCCGGTCGTGGTGTTCGGTCCGAACCTGGCGCATCAGCATGGTCCGTCGGGTGCGTTGATCGAATACTTGGGCAAGCCGGTCAAGTTCGAGGCGTTGCAGGCGATTCTGCAACGGCGGGTGCTGTGTCCCAGGCAGGGTGAAAGCGCCGGTATTTAGGCGGGTATGACACTTTGTTCGGCCTGGAGGCGGTGCTTAACTGAATCTCTGCTGGCCGACCGAGGAGCCCCGTCATGAACCTGCACCAGTTCGCCGAAACCCACGACGTCACCAACCAGCCGCCGTCCCTGGATGGCGTCAACCTGTACCGCATCGACCTGCCGCTGCAGCAGTGGTCGCAGCGTTTCGGGGCGGGCTGGGCCCTGGCGCGGATCGATGCATACGGTGCGCTGGCCGGTGGGCCGCTGATGGAAGCGGGGTTCCTGGCGAACCGGAACAAGCCGGTATTTTCCAGCCACGACCGCTACGGCCATCGCATTGACCTGGTGGAATTCCATCCAGCCTATCATCAGTTGATGCGCACGGCCGTCGAGCATGGCTTGCCCAGCCTGCCCTGGGCGCATCCGCAACCCGGTGCCCATGTCGCCCGGGCCTCGATGACGTACCTGCACAGCCAGGCCGAAGCCGGCAGCGGCTGTCCGCTGACCATGACGTTCGCCAGCGTACCGGCGTTGCGCTTGCAGCCAGACCTGGCCGAGCGCTGGTTGCCGAAAGTGCTCGCCACCGAGTACGACCCGCGCAATGTCGGCATGGCCCACAAGGCCGGTGTCACCCTGGGCATGGCGATGACCGAAAAACAGGGCGGCACCGATGTGCGGGCCAACACCACCAAGGCTTACCCGGTGGGCGCCAGCGGCCCGGGCCAGGCCTATGAACTGGTGGGACACAAGTGGTTCTGCTCGGCGCCGATGTGCGACGCCTTCCTCACCCTGGCCCAGACCGACAAGGGCCTGAGCTGTTTCCTGCTGCCGCGCCATCGTCCGGACGACACCCGCAATCAGTTCTACATCCAGCGCTTGAAGGACAAGTTGGGTAACTGGTCCAACGCCTCCAGCGAAGTCGAGTTCCGCGGCGCCCTGGCCTGGATGATCGGTGAAGAAGGCCGAGGCGTGCCGACGATCATCGAGATGGTCGCCATGACCCGTTTCGATTGCATGGTCGGTTCCAGCGCCCTGATGCGCCAGGCACTGACCCAGGCCAGCCATCACTGTGCGCACCGAATGGTCAGCGGCAAATTGTTGAACCAACAACCGCTGATGCAAAACGTGCTGGCCGACCTGGCCCTGGAAAGCGAGGCCGCCCTGGCCCTGAGCCTGCGCATGGGCCGGGCGCTGGATCACTTGAGCGATGAGCACGAGGCCCGGTTCGCCCGCCTGGTGACGGCGGTGGGCAAATACTGGATCTGCAAGCGCGCCCCCGGGATGATCAACGAAGCCGCCGAATGCATGGGGGGCGCCGGCTACGTCGAAGACAGCATCCTGCCACGGCTGTACCGCGAGGCGCCGGTCAACTCGACATGGGAGGGTTCCGGCAACGTGCAATGTCTCGACGTGTTGCGGGCCCTGTCCAAGGAGGCGGGGGTGCTCGAAGTGCTGTTCAGCGAGCTGGGCGACGGTCACGGCGACAAACGCCTGGCGGGTCACATCAATCAATTGCACGCCGCGCTCAAGGACACCGCCGACATCCAGTACCGCGCCCGGCAACTGACCGAAGACATCGCCGTCGGCCTGCAAGCCAGGCTGCTGCTCGAAGCGGGGAACAGCGACGTCAGCGATGGGTTCATCGCCAGCCGCCTGGGCGCCGCAGGCCGTGCATACGGCACCTTGCCCCGTGGCTTGAATGTCGAAGCCATCGTGGCCCGCTCGACCCCACGAGGGTTTTGAGAAGTTGGCGTCTGGCACCGGCCTTCTGAGGGAGCGAGCCCGCTCGCTCCCTCAGAAGGCCCTGTCAGGGTTTGGTCAATACGCCACTGTTCCCGTCGGACGACGATACAGGCAAGATGAAGGCCTGCAAGCCAGAACACAGGAAGCTGATCGTGACCGAAGCGTTTATTGTCGTTCAAACCGCCGAACAAGCCGTGGATCGGCTGGCGGCCCTGCATGAGCGTGCGACCACTGCGCTGAACCAGGCGCTCATGCGTTATCTCAAGGACCGCATCGAGCCGGACGCCGAGCAACGTGCATTGTTTCGCTACCCCGCCCTGCGCCTGACCTATCACTGCCATGGCGAAGTTCCGCAGACCACCCGTGCCTACGCCAAGGTCCAGTTGCCGGGCACCTACAGCGTCACCGTGACCCATCCTGCCGCGTTCCGTAAGTACTTGCTGGAACAACTGACCCCGCTGATGCACGACTTTACCGTCACCGTGGAAGTGGGCGTCAGCGAGCAGAACATCCCGTATCCGTACGTGGTGGAGCAAGGTGATGAACTGGCCGGTTCCGGCGTGACCGCTGCGGTGTTGGCGCGGGTGTTCCCCAGCACCGACCTGTCGGCCGCCACCGATGGCATCGCCGATGGTCTCTACGACTGGGAAAACACCGACCCGCTGCCCCTGGCGCTGTTCGACGCCGCCCGGGTGGATTTCTCCCTGCGCCGGCTGGTGCACTACACCGGCAGCGATTGGCGCCATGTGCAACCGTGGATCCTGCTGACCAACTATCACCGCTATGTGGACCAGTTCATCGTCCATGGCCTGGAGCAGTTGCGCAGTGATCCGCGTTTCGTGCGCATGGTCTTGCCGGGCAACGTGATCATCGACAAGAGCATGAGCCACGACGAAGCGTCGGCCATTGCCGCGGGCGTGGTCTGGCACCGCTATCAGATGCCGGCCTATCACCTGCAGGCCAGCGATGGCCATGGCGTGACCCTGGTGAACATCGGCGTCGGCCCGTCCAACGCCAAGAACATCACCGACCACCTGGCGGTGCTGCGCCCGCACTGCTGGCTGATGATCGGACACTGCGGCGGGCTGCGGCAGTCACAGACCATCGGCGACTACGTGCTGGCCCACGCCTACATGCGCCGCGATGGCATTCTCGACCGCGTGGTGCCGCCGAACATTCCGATCCCGGCTCTGGCCGAAGTGCAGTTGGCGCTCCAGCAGGCCGCCGCGAACGTCACCGGCGAAAAGGGCGAGGAGTTGAAGAAACGCCTGCGCACCGGCACCGTGCTGACCTACGACGACCGTAACTGGGAATTGCGCTGGGCCCAGGAGCGCCCGTTGATCAACCTGTCCCGCGCCGTGGCGGTGGACATGGAAAGCGGCACCATCGCTGCCCAGGGTTATCGCCTGCGAGTGCCGTATGGCACGTTGCTCTGTGTGTCGGACAAGCCGCTGCACAGTGAAATCAAGCTGCCGGGTTCGGCGAACGCGTTCTATGAGCGGGCGGTCAACCAACACCTGAAGATCGGTATCGCGGCGTTGGACCTGTTGCGCACCGAGCTCAACTCCCTGCACTCACGCAAGTTGCGCAGTTTCGACGAACCACCGTTCCGCTGATCGGAGGGTGGTTATTTAACGGTCGGGCCACTAGCATGGTCGGCCCTGACCGTTAGATGTTGTATTCGCCATGTCCCGTCCCCCGCGTCCCGCTTCCCGCCGTCCCGGTGCGAAGCCGCACGTCCCTGGTCCGCGCCGTGTGGCCAAGGCGCCGCCGGCCGAGCCCAGGCTCATCCTGTTCAATAAACCCTTCGATGTGCTGACGCAGTTCAGCGACGGCGAAGGGCGGGCGACGCTCAAGGATTTCATCGACGTGCCCGGCATCTACCCGGCCGGACGGCTGGATCGTGACAGCGAAGGGCTGCTGTTGCTGACCAACGATGGGCAATTGCAGGCGCGCATCGCCGATCCCAGGCACAAGTTGGCCAAGACCTACTGGGTGCAGGTGGAGGGGGAGCCGAGCGCCGAACAATTGCAGCGTTTGCGAGAGGGCGTGGAGTTGAACGACGGCATGACCTTGCCGGCCGAGGCGCGCGAACTGGAGGAACCGCAATTGTGGCCGCGCAATCCGCCGGTGCGTTTTCGCAAGAGCGTGCCCACGAGCTGGCTGGAACTGGTGATACGCGAAGGGCGCAACCGCCAGGTGCGGCGCATGACCGCCGCCGTGGGCCTGCCGACACTGCGTCTGGTACGGGTCAGGATCGGCGATTGGACGATCGATGGGCTCGATCAGGGCCAGTGGAAAGAAGTGCCGGCGCGCTTATAACGTCCCGGATTCGATCAGGCCGATCACCACGCTCTTGATCACGAACGCGGCCACGCCGAGGCCCAGCACGAAAAACAGGATGAACGAGCCGAAACGCCCGGCCTTGGATTTCTTCGCCAGGTCCCAGACGATAAAACCCATGAAAATGATCAGGATGCTGACCAGGCCGGTCATCATCCACTCTTCGAAAACAGCAGGATCCATCAGGACACTCCGGCGTGGGCGGGGTTGCAAAGGCGGGGCGAGTATACGGCATGGCGCGCGGGGGAGGGATTGGCCTGCGGCGGTGTGTCGCAGCTATTCATCGCCTGGACTGACGCGTTGTGGCGAGGGAGCAAGCTCCATCGCCACAACAGCGGTCAGTTGCGCAGATGCGTCAACGGCAGTTCGGTGCTGCTGAGTACCTGATTCAACACAAAGCTGGACCGCACGCTGGTGACGCCGTCGATCCGGGTCAGGTGCCCCAGCAGCAGTTTCTGGTAATGGTCCATGTCGGGCACCACGACCTTGAGCTGGTAGTCGGCGTCCATGCCGGTCACCAGGCTGCATTCCAGCACTTGCGGCAGGTTGCGGATGGCGGCTTCGAAATTCTCGAAGCGCTCGGGGGTGTGGCGGTCCATGCCGATCAGCACATAGGCCGTCAGGCTCAGGCCGAGCATTTTGCGGTCGAGCAGGGCGACCTGGCGGGTGATGTAGCCGTCATCCTCCAGTTGCTTGACCCGTCGCGAACAGGGGGAGGGTGACAGGCCAATGCGCTCGGCCAGTTCCTGGTTGGAGATGCGCGCGTCGCGCTGCAATTCCGCCAGAATGCTCAGGTCGTAACGGTCGAGTTTGCTCATTGAACGGGCCTTTATCTTGATAATTGCGACGGATTATCTATCCGGGGTTAAAAATTGCGCAAGTGGTGTTTATTCAAGCAATCTTCGCAATCATCTGTCGCTGCTCCAGGCCTATGCTTACCACCAAGATCACTGCTCGGACAAACAGTCCAGTGCAGCCCGCCCAATCCGGCCGGCTGCGGCCGCAGTACCCACCGGTACTGGCAGGCCCCCGAGCTGCACACCGTCCAGAAGACCGTGTGAGGTGAGCCGGCGTCAAAAGCGTCGAGCACGGACTAGATTTTTCAAAGGGAGGCCGACGGGTCTCCCTTTTTTAATGCCTGCGAAATAAACCCCGTGGCTGATAATCTGTTGCCGAACCGGCCTGGGCTTTTCCAGTCTTACGATCAGGCCCCGAACTGTTGTGAGGAATTTCATGAAGTCGCGCATCTGGCGTTTGGCAGGTGTTGGTCTGTTGTTGGCAAGTGTCAGTGCGCAGGGAGTGGCCGACGATCAGCAAAACCGCGGTGGGCCGGACGGCGACCGCGGCCATGAAGGACGGGGCAGCGGCCAGGGCTATTCGAACCAGCCACGGCCGCAAAGCAACGAGATCATTCGAGGCGACAACAGCCGTCAGTTCGAGGTCAAGCCGCTGCCTCAATACCAAGGCGGCCAGCACGATTATCGCGTTCCCCTGGACACCAACGTTCATGGCCGTCCACAGCCGCAACCCGGTAACAACCTGCCTATCCAGGGCCGGCCCGACAGCGTGACCCAGACCCGGGAACCGCAACCGGGCTATTACCGGGATATTCCCCGTCGCAGCGACGGCTATCCGAGTGGCGGCCAACGGCCAGACTGGAACCATCGCTCCGATCAGGACCATCGCCCCGACCAGCGCTGGCAGGGCCGGCCGGACGGTCGTGGCAATGGCTGGGGGCCGGGGCCAAAGTATCGCCCTGGCTATGTGATCGACCGTTTCCCGGAACGCAACTATCGCATCCCCTATCGCGGCCAGGACTATTTCTATTCGGGCGGCTACTGGTATCGCCCCCATGGGCCACGTTACGTGGTGGTCGAGCCGCCACGGGGCATTCGTACCCGCTACCTGCCCGATTACGCCCGGGAGGTGTGGATCGGCAGCTCGCTGTTCTTCCTCGCCGCTGGCGCCTACTACGTCTACGAGGCCAGCACCCAGGATTACGTCGTGGTCGAGCCGCCCGTGGTCAATCCATCGCCTCAACCCCAAGGCAACAGCTTTGACGTGGTGGCCTACCCGGTCAACGGCCAGTCGCCCGAACAGGTCAACCAGGATGGCTACGACTGCTATCGCTGGGCGGTGCAGCAGAGTGGCTTCGATCCGCGCAACTACACCTACCCGCCGGCCCCGGAAGTGGTGCAGACCTATCGCCAGGCCGAGGGCAGTTGCTTGAGCAGTCGTGGGTATCAGGTGACCTATTGAGATCAGTAGGGAACCTGTTCTTGTGGCGAGGGGATTTTCTGTGGAGACGGCTACGCCTTGGCGCCTTTCACCACCTCGGTCGGATCAGCATGCACCAACACCTCGGCCTTCGGATAAGCCTCATGGATGGCGTCGGCGGCCTGGTCGCTGATGCCGTGGGCCACTGAGAGGGTCAGTTCCCCCGGCAATTCCAGGTGCAGTTGCACGAACCAGTGGTTGCCGGATATCCGCGTGCGCAGGTCATGGGCGCCGAGCACGCCGGGCACGGCGCAGGCCAGTTCCAGCATGTGCTGGCTGACGTCGGGCGGCAGTTCTTCGTCCATCAGCACCGCAAAGCTTTCCCGGGCGATCTGGATTGCGCTCCAGAAAATGTACACGGCGATCCCGAGGCCGAACCAGGCGTCGAGTTGATACCAGCCGAACCCGGCCAGTACCAGCGCGATCAGGATGCTGCCGTTGAGCAACAGGTCGGAGCGGTAGTGCAGCGAATCGGCGCGCACGGCGTTGGAGCCGGTGGCGCGGATGACCCGATGCTGCAACGCCAGCAGGGCCAGGGTCAGCACCAGGGAGAACACGATCACGCCGACGCTCAGCCAGGGCGCGTCCACCGGCACCGGGTTTTTCAAGCGTTCGAACGCCTGCAAGGCAATCAATACCGCACTGCCGCCGATAAACAGCGCCTGGGCCATGCCGGCCAGGGATTCGGCCTTGCCATGACCGTAGCGATGGTCATCGTCGGCGGGGCGTAGTGCGTAATGCACCGCCAACAGGTTGAGCAGCGAGGTGACGCCGTCCAGCGCCGAGTCTGTCAGGCCGGCGAGCATGCTCACCGAGCCGCTGAGCCACCAGGCCAGTGCCTTGGCGATCACCAGGGTGAGCGCCACGGCCACCGAAGCGCGGGTGGCCAGGCGTAGCAGACGAGCGTGTTCGTTACCGGTGGTCATGGCTCGGTGGTTCCTTTCTTGACGTCTGTTACGCGGCTGGCTTGAGGCCGAGGGCGGCCAATTGCTGGGCGCTGCCCTTGTGCTGGATCAGGCGTGGATCGTCCAGCGGGAAGCTGCGGCCCAGCTCGCTTTCCAGGATGGCCTGCAATTTGTGGTTATCGACGCTGCCGTCGGCGTTGATGGCGGGCTTGAGTTTTTCCGGTGCGATCTGGGCGGTCTTGCCTGGCTCGAAGTAGATGGCGCCGGTGGCGAAGTCCACGGCGAACGCGATCAGGCCGGGGATGATGTAGAACAGCAGGCCGACGGCGTCGAGCGCGGCAATCGCCGGGTCGATCTTGCCGTCGATCTGGCCGCGACGGTCCGGGTAGAAGATCGAGCCGCAGGCACTGAGCTGGGTCAGCAGGGTCACGACCAGGGCGCCGCCGATCACGCGAAAGGGAATACGCATAACAATCTCCTGAACAGGTAAAGGTGTTGCTGGTTGGAGTCCGGACCACGCTAAACAGTTCGCCGTTATACTCGGCCCTCTGTCTTGGAGCCAGCATGATTTCTTTGCCGATTGATGAAGTTTTACCCGCCCTGCGTCAAGCCTTGGCGTCCCGCCACGAAGCCGTGCTCGAAGCGCCGCCCGGCGCCGGTAAAACCACCCGCGTTCCCCTGGCCTTGCTGAACGAGCCTTGGCTGGCCGGGCAGACCATCCTCATGCTCGAACCGCGGCGCCTGGCCGCGCGTGCGGCGGCCGAGCGACTGGCCAGCGAGCTGGGGGAAAAGGTCGGCGAAACGGTCGGCTACCGGATTCGCCTCGACAGCAAGGTCGGCCCCAAGACCCGCATCGAAGTGGTCACCGAAGGCATTCTCACCCGCCGCTTGCAGGATGATCCGGCGTTGGAAGGCGTGGGCTTGCTGATTTTCGACGAGTTCCACGAACGCAGCCTGGATGCCGACCTGGCCCTGGCCCTGAGCCTCAACGGTCGGGAACTGTTTCGCGATGATCAGCCGCTGAAGATTCTGTTGATGTCGGCCACCCTGGAAGGCGAGCGCCTGGCCGGGTTGCTGGATGACGCGCCGATCCTGCGCAGTGAAGGGCGGATGTTTCCGGTGGCGGTGCGTTGGGGCCGTCCGTTCCAGCCAGGCGAGTTCATCGAGCCGCGACTGGTGCAGACGGTGCTCGAAGCGCTGCACGACGAAACCGGCAGCGTCCTGGTGTTCCTGCCGGGGCAAGCGGAGATCCGTCGCGTCCATCAGCAATTGGCCGATGCCCTGGGCGAACGCAGCGATGTGCTGTTGTGCCCGCTGCACGGTGAGCTGGACCTTGGCGCCCAGCGCGCGGCCATCGACCCGGCGCCGCCGGGCTTGCGCAAGGTTGTGTTGGCCACCAACATCGCCGAAACCAGCCTGACCATCAACGGCGTGAGGGTGGTGGTCGACGCCGGGTTGGCTCGCGTCCCGCGTTTCGATCCGGGCAGTGGCATGACCCGCCTCGACACCCAGCGCATCTCCCGGGCCAGCGCCACTCAGCGGGCCGGTCGGGCCGGGCGCCTGGAGCCGGGGGTGTGCTACCGGTTGTGGTCCGAAGACCAGCATGAACAACTGGCCGCCTATGGCAGCGCGGAAATCCTCTCGGCGGACCTGGCCGGGCTGGCCCTGCAACTGGGGCGCTGGGGTGTCGCGCCGCAGCAATTGGTCTGGCTCGATGTCCCACCGCCGGCCGCTTATGCCCAGGCCCGGGACCTGTTGCAACGCCTGGGCGCGCTGGATGGCGAGCAACTGACCCGTCACGGTCAGGCCATGGCCGAGCTGCCGGCCCATCCGCGCATCGCCCATTTGCTGCTGCGCGGGCAGGCGCTGGGGTTGGCGGACATGGCCTGCAACGTCGCCGCGCTGCTGGGCGAGCGCGACATTCTGCGGGGGGCGGGCGCGGATCTGCACAGTCGCCTGATGTTACTGTCCGGCGAAGAACGGGCGGCACGGGGCGGTCAGAATGGGGTGCAGCGGGCGCGGCAACTGGCCCGGCAATATCGCGGTTACCTGCGCGGCAAGGCCGAAGAAGCCGTGGCCGATTCCGATCATCCGCGCTGGCTCGGCGCCTTGCTGGCGCTGGCCTATCCGGATCGCGTCGCCCAGCAGCGCCGTGCCGGCGGCGCCGAGTATCGTCTGGCCAACGGCCGTGCGGCGTTGTTCGCCGAAGTCGATAGCCTGATGAAACAACCCTGGCTGGTGATCGCCGACCTCGGCAGCCGTCAGGGGCAGCGTGAGGAACGCATTTATCTGGCAACGGATTTCGACCCGGCGCTGTTCGATTCGGTGTTGGCCGAGCAGGTGCGCGTGGTGGATCAATTGGATTGGGACGAGCGCGAAGGCGTGCTGCGGGCCGAGCGCCAGCGCAAGGTCGGCGAACTGGTGCTCAGCCGTGAACCGTTGACCGGCCTGGATGAGTCGGCCCGCAACCAGGCCCTGGTGAACCTGGTGCGGCGCAAGGGCCTGGAGCTGCTGCCCTGGACCCCAGAGTTGCGGCAATGGCAGGCGCGGGTGGCGCTGTTGCGTCGGCTCGACCTGGAAGCGAAGAGCGAGAGCGAATGGCCCGACGTCAGCGACGCGGCGTTGCTGGACAGCCTCGAACATTGGCTGATGCCGTACCTGGGGCGGGTTTCGCGCCTCAGCCATTTCGCCAACCTGGACCTGTCGAGCATTGTCCACGACCTGTTGCCCTGGCCGTTGCCGCAACGCCTGGATGAACTGGCACCCCATCACCTGAGCGTGCCCTCGGGCTCGTCGATCCGGCTGGACTACAGCGAGCATCCGCCCATTCTCGCGGTGCGCTTGCAGGAACTCTTCGGCCTGGCCGACACCCCGCGCATCGCCGGCGGCCGGCAGGTGGTCAAGCTGCACCTGCTGTCACCGGCGCGCCGCCCCGTGCAGGTGACCCAGGATCTGGCGAATTTCTGGCGCAGCACCTACGCCGAGGTGAAGAAGGACCTCAAGGGGCGTTATCCCAAGCATTACTGGCCGGACGATCCGCTGGTGGCGGAGGCGACGGCGCGGGTGAAGCCGCGTAAGTGAGCTGAGGGAATTCAGGATATGAAATACAAAGCCTAAGGCATCGCCGGCAACAAAAATCGCGCAATCACCGGCAGATGATCGGAAATGCGCAAGGTATCGTCCTGTCGTACCTGGGCTTCGACCCGTTTGATCCGTGGGCTGTAGAACAGGTAGTCGACGGTGCGGTCGGGGCCGTTGAGGCCGGGGTCGTTCGGGTAGTGGGTCAGCCAGTGTTCGCGGTCGATGCCGCTGGCCTCGTCGTTGGTGGGGATCATCGGGTATTTTTCCCACAGCAGGTGCAGTGGGCTGTCGGCGGAGTAGGGCGTGCGTTGTTCGTCGGGCAGGCGCCGGTATTGGCCGAGGGGCAGCAGGTTGAAATCGCCGCCGATCAGCCAGGGCGCACCCTGGGATTCGAATTTGTCGAGTGCCCCGGCCACGGCGCTGACCTGGTTCGCCAGGGTCTGGTCCGGCTGCGTGGCCCGCTCCAGATGGGTGTTGACTACCGCCAGTTGGCTGCCGTCGCTGAGCGGCAAATAGCTCACCAACAAGGCGTCTTTCGGCTGGAACTGGCGGCTGATGAAGTTGGCCTCGGCCACCGGTAGCTGCACCCGCTCGGCCCGGTCGATGCGGTAGCGACTCAGGGTCGCCAACTGCCGGCCGACACTGCCGAAGATGTGCGGGGCGGGGATGAAATCGGCCTTCCAGTCGAAGGCACTGATCACGCAGGGGTAGAGGTCGGCGAGGCGTTCCTGTAGCAACTTCAGCTGGTTCTGGTAGTCGCTGGCCTTGGCGCCGTCGTCCAGTTCCTGGAGCAGCACGACGTCGGGCTGTTCGTCGCGGATGACCCGTGCCACTTCGTCGAGGCTGAAGGCCATGTCCTCCAGGGTCGGGCTTTCGTCGTCGCCCTGGGCCAGGTCATGCCAGAACACGTAGCGTTTGCCGGCCAGAAATTGCACGTTCCAGGTCATCACCTTCAAGGCCTGGCCGGGCACCAACGGTGCGGCATTGGCGGTACAACTGACCGGCAGCGTTTCCCGCGGCTGGGGGCGCCAGGTCAGGCCGTAGACGGCGAAGACCGCGACGCCGAGGATCAACGCCAGGCCCAGCAAAATGTTGCGCAATGGACGGGTCATGGCTGAGGTTTTTCGGCAATCAGCATGAACATCCGGAACAGCACCACGCTGGTGAACAGTTGCAAGAAGCTGTGCGCGCTGTCGATCAGCAGGCTGACCAGCGGGTGGGGATGCGGGTACACCGAGACACTGGCGCCCTTGAGCAGCCACAGTGGGCCCATCACGGCGAGTATGCACAGCAGGATCCGCCAGAAATGACCTCGGGTCAGGTTCAGGCTTTCCCTCATCGCTGCCAGCGGTGCCAGGCCCCTCAATACCAGCAGGTATTCGCTGAAGGCCAGGGTCACCATCAACCACAGGCCTGGCAACAGGTACAGCGAGACGCCCACCAGGATCAGCAACGTATTGATGGCCGTCAGCAAGGCAAAGCGTGGCCACAGGGCGACGGCGGCGGCGAGCAGGTCACGGGAGCGCGGTGATTCGCCACGAGTCCGGGCATCGAGAAACAGGATCAACACGGCGGTGTACAGGGGATAGACCAACAACCCGAGGATCAGGCTGTAGCCGGGAAAACCCTCGGGATCGGCGATGTTGTCGACCCCTTGTTGCAACACGGCTTCGAGTACGACCAGTGGCAGGCACAGTTGGGCGATCCGGCCCAGATGGCGTTTGAAGAAATACAAAGAGTCGCGCAGCACGTCAAACGGATTCATGGGTCGGTATCGCAGCTCAATAAAGCGGTCAGACACTTTAACCGATCAGGCCGTGCCACAAGCAAACGTAAACATCAGGTAAAGACCGTTGAAACTTGGTTGCCGAGCCCCATTACTGATGGGCGCCGGTCCTTGGGACCGGCATGGTTTTCTACCCGGCAATCTGATGAGGTCGCCATGAACAGCGAAGAACAAACCCTGATCGATGGACTGTTTTCACGGCTGCAACAGGCCGAAAGGGATTCAGCCCCGCGCGACGCCCAGGCCGAGGCGCGGATCAAGGAACACCTGGCGAGCCAGCCCGCAGCGGGCTACTTCATGGCTCAGGCGATCCTGGTGCAAGAGGCGGCGATCAAGCGTCTCGATGAGCAGAACAAGCAGCTCAACCAGCAAGTCGAGCAATTGCGCGGCGAACTGCAACAGGCCCGCAACCAGGCTTCGGCACCCAGTGGCGGGGGTGGTTTTCTCTCGAGTATTTTCGGCAGCAGCTCCCGGGATTCGCGCCCGGCACCTGCGCCGAGCGCTCCGGCATCCGGCGGTGGCGGCTGGCGCGAGCCGTCCTTCAATGCACCGCCTTTCAATGCGCAACCCCAGCAAGGTTTCGGTGCGCCACCGGTCAATTATGGCGCACCGCAACAGCAAGCCCCGGCCGCGAGCAGCTTCCTGGGCGGCGCGTTGAAAACCGCGGCTGGCGTGGCAGGTGGCGTGATGCTGGCCCAAGGCATCAGCAGCCTGTTCCACAGCAACCAGCAACCCCAGGAAATCGTCGAAATCATCAAGGAAGAACCGGTCCAACCCAGCAACGACAACGCTGACCGTGGTTGGGGCGACGACCAGCGCGTGGCGGACAACGACAGCTATGGCAATGACCAGGGCGGTTTCAGCGACGCGGACTACACCGACGATTCGTCTTTCTTCGGCGACGACGATTCCTACGTCTGACCTGCCATTCGTCCGGGGTGCCCTGGTGCCCCGGACCGATTATTCGCGGAACAATCCTTCTGGCTGGCATACTGGGCGACTTTTCGGCCCCGGTGGTCTGTGTGCGTGTGCATTCAAGAGGAAACGCGGTGAAAAAAATTGCAGTGTTCGCCGATGTCCAGAACCTCTACTACACCGTGCGCCAGGCCTATGGCTGCCATTTCAACTACGCCGCCCTGTGGGCCGATGTCAGCAAGCATGGGCAGATCGTCGAGGCCTACGCCTATGCGATCGACCGCGGCGACAGCAAGCAGCAGCAATTCCAGCAGATCCTGCGCAACCTGGGCTTCATCGTAAAGCTCAAGCCCTACATCCAGCGCAGCGACGGCTCGGCCAAGGGTGACTGGGACGTAGGCATCACGCTGGACATCATGGACGCCGCCGACCACGTCGACGAAGTGGTGCTGGCCTCGGGTGACGGCGATTTCGACATGCTGCTCGAACGCATCATCCACAAGCACGGCGTGCAGGCGGTGGCCTATGGCGTGCCGGGGCTGACCGCCAATTCGCTGATCCGCGCCGCCAGCCGCTACGTGCCGATCGAAGGCGCGTTGTTGCTCAAGAATTGATTTCCAGGGAGTCCAGCAGGTTTGGAACGCATTGCAGTCATCGACTTTGAAACCACCGGCATTACCCCGAGCAGCAGTTGTCGAGCCACCGAAATCGCCGTGGTGATGCTTGAGCGCGGCCAGATCGTCGACCGCTATCAGAGCCTGATGAACGCGGGCGTACGTGTCCCGGCCTTCATCGAGCAACTGACCGGCATCAGCAATGCCATGCTGCGCAACGCACCGTCGGCGGAAAAGGTGATGAACGAGGTCAACGAATTCGTCGGCACCACGCCACTGCTGGCGCACAACGCCGCGTTCGACCAGAAGTTCTGGGACTTCGAACTGGGGCGCATCAAACGCACCCGCCTGCAAAATTTTGCCTGCTCACTGCTGTTGGCCCGGCGCCTGATGCCGGCGGCGCCCAACCACAAGCTCGGCACCCTCAACGTCTTCGCCGGCCTGCCCCATACCGGCCAGGCCCACCGGGCCATGGCCGACGCCGAAATGGCCGCCAACCTCACCGCCCACCTGGCCTCGGAACTGCGGCACAAGCACGGGCTGCGAGCGTTGTCCCATGACTTGCTGTGCAGCTTGCAGAAAGTGCCGGCGGCGAAGATCAATGAGCATCTCAAGCGGCATCGCGGGTTCTAGACCTAGTGGAAGCAGGTTATTTGCCGTTGCCTTCCAACTGCCCCAACGGCACCCGCTTTTCAATGGCGCTGGACAGCACGATCGAGGTCTTGCTGAAGCCGAACTGGGCGATGCGGTTGATCAGCTCTTCCAGTTCCGGCATCGAGCCGACCGCCGCTTGCATGATCACGCATGGGTCGCCGGTGACCCGATGGCATTCGGTCAGTTGTGGGATTTTGCACAGTTCGTCGTAGGTCGATTGTTTGCCGTGCTGGTTCATCCGCAGTTCGATGACGCATTGGATCGGCAGGCCGATCTTCGCCATGTCGACTTTGGCCTGGTAACCGGTGATCACGCCGCAGGCTTCCAGTTTGGCGACCCGCTCGGCCACGGCCGGGGCTGAGAGGTTTACTTTGCGGGCCAGGTCGGCGTAGGAGGCACGACCGTTTTCCAACAGGGCGCCGAGCAGCATGCGATCGTATTTGTCCACGGTTCGGGCTCCTGATGAGCGATCTTTGGAAAACACGGTTTATAGCGTTCATCTCCGTGTTTTGAAAAGTGTATGGCTCGGATAAACAGGTTTTGTAACTTATTTTCCCTGTGTTGCCTTTCTAGAATAGCTTCCCTCACTGTCCTGATTCCGAGCCGTCCATGCCTGGCCCACGCCGTTTTCCCTTGCCGTTGATTGCGGCTTTTTTTGCCCTGTATGTCATCTGGGGTTCGACCTACCTGGTGATTCGCATCGGGGTTGAGCATTGGCCGCCCTTGCTGTTGGCCGGGATCCGTTTTGTGCTGGCCGGATCGCTGATGTACGGCTTCCTGCGCTGGCGCGGGGCGCCGGCGCCGACTTGGGCGCAATGGAAGGCCGGGGTGGTCATTGGTGTGTTGTTGCTCAGTTTCGGCAATGGTGCGGTCAGTGTGGCCGAGCATACGGGCGTGGCGTCCGGGGTGGCGGCGCTGGCCGTGGCGACGGTGCCGTTGTTTACCTTGCTTTGTGGCTATTTCTGGGGCACGCGTAACACCCGCCTGGAGTGGGCGGGGATTGTGCTGGGGCTGATCGGCATCGCCATGCTTAACCTGGGTTCCAACTTGCAGTCGAGCCCCTTGGGAGCGACCTTGCTGGTGTTCGCGGCGGCGTCGTGGGCTTTCGGTTCGGTGCTGAGCAAACATGTGCCGTTGCCGGCGGGGGCGATGGCCAGTGCCGTGGAAATGCTCGCGGGCGGCGTGGTGTTGTTGATCGGCAGCGTGGCCAGCGGCGAACGCCTGGCGAGCGTCCCGCCGCTGGAAGGCTGGTTCGCACTGGCCTACCTGACTTGCTTCGGTTCGATCATCGCCTTCAACGCCTACATGTACCTGCTCAAGCATGTGCGGCCGGCAGCGGCCACCAGCTACGCCTACGTCAACCCGGCAGTGGCGGTGTTGCTGGGCATCGTGTTTGCCGGTGAAAGCATTGGCATGGAGGAGGGCATGGCGATGCTGGTGATCATCAGTGCCGTGGTGTTGATCGGCTTGCCGCAGTGGCGCAAGCCCAAGCCTGCGTCGGCCGAATCCTGATTTAGGGTAAACTTTGGCGCATTGCACCTTTGCACACACCCTGCACTGAATTTTCCTACGGTACTCCCATGACTTTCGCCACCCTTGGCCTGATCGAACCCTTGTTGCGCGCCCTCGAGACGCTTGGCTACCAGACCCCGACCCCGGTGCAGGCCCAAGCCATGCCGGCGGTGCTGGCCGGTCGCGACCTGATGGCCGCGGCCCAGACCGGCACCGGCAAGACCGCCGGTTTCGCCGTGCCGTTGCTGCAGGTGCTGACCACCGAAGGGCCGAAGGTCGCCGCCAACTCGGTGCGGGCGCTGATCCTGGTGCCAACCCGTGAACTGGCCGAGCAGGTCCATGAAAGCGTGCGCCAGTACGCGCAGAACCTGCCGTTGAGCACTTACGCGGTGTACGGCGGCGTCAGCATCAACCCGCAGATGATGAAGCTGCGTCGGGGCGTTGACCTGCTGGTCGCCACGCCGGGCCGCCTGCTCGACCTGTTCCGCCAGAACGCGGTGAAGTTCAATCAGTTGCAGACCCTGGTGTTGGACGAAGCCGACCGCATGCTCGACCTGGGTTT
Organism: Pseudomonas citri; assembly: GCF_025336485.1. Classification (GTDB taxonomy): domain Bacteria; phylum Pseudomonadota; class Gammaproteobacteria; order Pseudomonadales; family Pseudomonadaceae; genus Aquipseudomonas; species Aquipseudomonas citri. The sequence goes on from NZ_JAODAB010000008.1 coordinate 197,756, forward strand.
TTCCGAGGAACTGGCGAACATCTACAAGGCGTTGCCGAAGAAGCGCCAGACGCTGCTGTTCTCGGCGACCTTTTCCGACGCGATCCGCCTGTTGGCCGGGCAGATGCTCAACGACCCGCTGAGCATTGAAGTGAGCCCGCGCAACGTCGCCGCCAGCACCGTCAAGCAGTGGGTGGTGACGGTGGACAAGAAGCGCAAGCCGGAGCTGTTCGTGCACTTGCTGCGCAAGAACAAGTGGAAACAAGTGTTGGTTTTCGCCAAGACCCGCAATGGTGTCGATGCGCTGGTGGAGAAACTCCAGGGCATTGGCGTCAATGCCGATGGCATTCATGGCGACAAACCACAGGCCACCCGCCAGCGTGCGCTGGACCGGTTCAAGTTGGGTGAGGTCCAGATCCTGGTGGCCACCGACGTCGCGGCCCGTGGCCTGGACATCGAGGACTTGCCGCTGGTGGTGAACTTCGACCTGCCGATCGTCGCCGAGGACTACATCCACCGGATCGGTCGCACCGGTCGGGCGGGCTCTAGCGGGGAGGCGATTTCCCTGGTCTGCGCCGATGAGGTGAACCTGCTGTCGGCCATCGAGATGCTGACGCGCAAAACGCTGGCTCGCCAGATGGAGCAGGATTTCGAGCCTGAGCACCGGGTGCCGGACACCGACGCCAGCGGCCAGGTGATCAAGAAACCGAAAAAGCCGAAGAAACCGAAGGTTTCCGGCGGTGGCGGCAAGCGCAACCTGGGCAAATGGGTAGACAGTGGTGATTCGGGCCCCGTGGAGCCAGCGATCAAGCCGGTGCGCAAAGTGCCGGTGTTCAATACCGGACCGCGTAAGCGTAAGCCTTAAAGGTAGCTGCAAGCTTCGAGCTTCGAGCTAAAGATTTACGCTCGCAGCTCTCAGCTTATTTGGCTTACTGGCTGTTTCGTAGAAACTCCAGCATCCCCAACCCTGCCGCCCGACCGCTGGCAAAGCATGCTGTCAGCAGGTAGCCACCGGTCGGCGCTTCCCAGTCGAGCATTTCCCCGGCGCAGAACACGCCGGGCACTTGCTTGAGCATCAGGCGTTCGTCCAGGGCTTCGAACTTCACCCCGCCAGCGCTGCTGATGGCTTCGTCCAGGGGACGGGGCTTCACCAGCGTCAGCGGCAGGGCCTTGATCGCCTGGGCCAGGTGCGCCGGGGCCGCGAAGCATTCGGCGGGCGTTAGTTCGCGCAACAGCGCCGCCTTGACCCCATCGAGCCCCAGTTGGCTGTGCAGGTGTTTGGCCATCGAGCGCGAGCCGCGTGGTTTGTTCAGGGCTTGTTGGATTTTGTCCACAGGCCGGCCTGGCAGCAGGTCCAAATGGATCGTCGCGCTGCCGTGCTGGTCGATGGCGTCGCGAATCGGCGCCGACAGGGCGTAGATCAGGCTGCCTTCAATGCCGGTGGCGGTGATCACGCATTCGCCGAGGCGCGGCACGTCGTCGTTCAAGCCGATGGCGATATTTTTCAGCGGGACGCCGGCGAATTTGCTGACCATCAACTCGCTCCAGGCCTGCACGTCGAAGCCGCAATTGCTAGGTTGCAACGGCGCGAGGGCGACGCCGCGCTGTTCCAAGGGCAGCATCCAGGCACCGTCGGAGCCCAGGCGCGACCAACTGCCGCCGCCCAGCGCCAGTAATGTCGCGTTGGGTCGTAGGGCTTTTTCCCCTTCCGGCGCCGCGATTCGCAAGCTGCCATCGGGGTTCCAGCCGAGCCAGCGATGGCGCGTGTGGATCACTACGCCGGCTTCGCGCAGGCGCTTGAGCCAGGCGCGCAGCAGCGGGGCTGCCTTCATGTCGGTCGGGAACACCCGTCCGGAGCTGCCGACAAAGGTGTCGATGCCCAGCCCGTGAATCCATTTGCATAAATCATCCGCCCCGAACGCCCGCAGCAGCGGGGCGATATTCGGTGCTCGTTCGCCATAGCGGGACAGGAACGCGGGAAAGTCTTCGGAATGGGTAATGTTCATGCCGCCCACGCCGGCCAGGAGGAATTTCCTGCCCACCGAAGGCATGCCGTCGTACAGATCCACCCGGACGCCGGCCTGGCTCAACACCTCGGCTGCCATCAGGCCGGCGGGGCCGCCGCCGATGATGGCGATGGTGGGGGTAGAGGGCTGGGCGGTCGAGGTCATGATTTGAACTGTGGGGGCTGGAATAGGCGGGGCATTCTACCAGCACCGCTTGCACATTCAGTGGTGCTTTCCAACAAGTGATCAAAAAACATCCAGGGCCCTGCAAGCGCTGTGCGGCATAGCCTGGAGGCCGTTTCGCTCAGGTTATCCACAGGCCGCTCCACAGACACTGTGGGTAACGCGCCCAGGTTTCAATGACAACCTGATGACGTCCACACCCGTTGTGCGCTGTGATGCAGGATCCCGTGGCGGCGGGCCAGCGCCTTGCGGTCCTTGCTGTAGCCGCCGCCGATCACGCCGACCACCGGGATGTCGCGCCCCAGGCAATGGCGCATCACGCGCTCGTCGCGGGCGGCGAGGCCTTCGTCTGTCAGCTTCAGGTAACCGAGGGCGTCGTCCTTGTGCACATCGACGCCGGCGTCGTACAGCACCAGGTCCGGTTGGTAGAGCGGCAGCAGGTAGTTGAGGGCATCGTCCAGCACCTTCAGGTAGGCCGCGTCCTCCATGCCCATGGGCAGGGGGATGTCCCAGTCGCTCTGGGCCTTGCGTGCGGGAAAATTCTTTTCGCAATGCAAGGAAACTGTCACGGCGTCCGGCGTGTCATGGAGTATTCGGGCGGTGCCGTCGCCCTGATGCACATCGCAGTCGAAGATCAACACCCGCGAGACCCGGCCGCTGGCCAGGAAGTAACGGCTGATCACCGCCAGGTCATTGAAAATGCAAAAGCCGGCCGGGTGGTCGTAATGGGCGTGATGGGTGCCTCCGGCCAGATGGCAGGCCAATCCATGCTCGAGGGCCTGTTCGGCGGCCAGGATAGAGCCGCCCACGGCGCGTACTGTCCGGCGGGCCAAGGCCTCGCTCCAGGGCAGGCCGAGTCGCCGTTGGTCTTCACGGGACAACTCGCCGCCCATGTAGCGTTCGATGTACGCGCGGTCATGAGCCAGGGCGAGGATATCCGGCGGGCAGAGCGCCGGGCGCAGCAGGTCGGCGTCATGGACCAGCCCGCTGTCCACCAAGTGATCGCGCAGCAGGCGAAACTTGTCCATGGGGAAGCGATGTTCGGCCGGGAAGTCGGGGCTGTAGTCTTCGTGATAGATAAGCGGCAGGGGCATGGTGTTTTCAGCGGTGGTGATGTGACGGATCCTGGGTTTGTACGAAAAGTCGCCGAGCGGCGATCAGGCAAGGCGAAAACAGGCGAGGAAGCGCAGTGTACTGGAGTACATGAGCATTCCGATCGGACTCGCGCACGAGCCTGTTTTCAACGCAGCCTGATCGTCGCGCAGGCACTTTTCGTACAAACCCTACCAGCGTTGTAGACTCTGGGGCATGGAAAGGGAGCGAAGATGGAGCCGATACTCGAACTGCAAAGCGCACGCCTGCTCTTGCGGCAGTGGCGTGATGATGACTTGGCGGAGTTTGCGGCCATGTCGGCCGATCCGCAGGTGATGCGTTATTTCCCGGCCCCCCTGAGTCGCCTGGAAAGTGCTGCCTTGATCGGCCGCGTGCGTGGGCATTTTGCCGAGCATGGCTTTGGTTTGTGGGCACTGGAACGCAAGGACACCGGCGCGTTCATCGGCTTCACCGGGCTCGGCGTGGTCGGTTTCGACGCGCACTTTACCCCGGCCGTCGAGATAGGCTGGCGCCTGGCCCGGCGACATTGGGGGCTGGGGTATGCCAGCGAGGCAGCATGGACGGCGTTGCGTTGTGCCTTCGACCGGTTGTCGCTGGAGGAAGTGGTGGCGTTCACCGCCGTCGATAACCTGCCGTCGCAAAAGGTCATGCAGGCCATCGGCATGCAACACGACCCGGCGGACGACTTCGAACACCCCAAACTCGCCGTCGGTCATCCATTGCGGCACCATGTGCTCTATCGCATCAATCGGGAGCAGTGGTTACAGACCCTGCAGGGTTAACATGGATGTCACAATGCCCGCCTGAACGGCCCGGGCCGACAATCGATCCACCGCCGCAGCACAGACTGCGCGGTATTGTGCTGTGTGAGGAAAGTCTGAATGAGCCACGTGTTGGAAGATCTGGTCGACCTGCTGACCCTGGAATCGATCGAAGAGAACCTGTTTCGCGGGCGCAGCCAGGACCTGGGGTTCCGCCAACTGTTCGGCGGCCAGGTGCTCGGCCAGTCGCTGTCGGCGGCCAGCCAGACCGTGGAGCCGGCGCGCCATGTGCATTCGATGCACGGCTATTTCCTGCGCCCCGGTGACGCGGCGTTGCCAGTGGTCTACCAGGTGGATCGGGTACGCGACGGCGGCAGTTTCAGTACCCGCCGGGTCACGGCGATCCAGAAAGGTCATCCGATCTTCACCTGCAGTGCTTCCTTCCAGTACGACGAACAGGGTTTCGAGCACCAGAGCAGCATGCCGCAGGTGGTGGGGCCGGAGAACCTGCCTTCCGAACTCGAACTGACTCAGCAGCGTGCGCACCTGTTGCCCGAACACATGCGCGAAAAACTGCTGTGCCCCAAGCCGATCGAGGTGCGCCCGGTCACCGAAAAAGACCCTTACAACCCGCAGCCGGCGGACCCGATCAAGTACGTATGGTTCCGGGCTGACGGCGCCCTGGCGGACTCTCCGGCCTTGCACAAATACCTGCTGGCCTACGCGTCGGATTTCGGCCTGTTGACCACCTCGATGCTGCCCCATGGCAAATCGGTGTGGCACAAGGACATGCAGGTCGCCAGCCTCGATCACGCCTTGTGGTTCCACGCCGACCTGCGCGCCGACGACTGGTTGCTCTATGCCATGGACAGCCCTTGGGCCGGTAATTCCCGTGGGTTTTCCCGTGGCAGCGTGTTCAACCGCGCCGGGCAACTGGTGGCCTCGGTGACCCAGGAAGGCCTGATTCGCCATCGCAAGGATTGGGCATGAGCCTGGCGGATGTCCGGCATTGGGTGTTCGACATGGACGGCACGCTGACCATCGCCGTGCACGATTTTGCGGCGATCCGCGTGGCCCTGGCGATTCCCCCTGAGGATGACATCCTGACCCACCTGGCCGCGTTGCCGGCGCAGGAGGCGGCAGCCAAGCATGCCTGGCTGCTGGAGCACGAGCGGGACCTGGCGCTGGGGTCCAGGCCCGCGCCCGGAGCGGTCGAGCTGGTGCGGGAGCTGGCGGGGCGCGGCTATCGGCTGGGCATCCTGACCCGTAACGCCCGCGAGCTGGCCCACGTGACCCTCGAGGCCATCGGCCTGGCGGACTGTTTTGCCGTGGAGGATGTGCTGGGCCGTGACGAAGCGCCGCCCAAGCCACACCCCGGTGGCTTGTTGAAGTTGGCCGAGGCCTGGGCCGTTGCGCCCGAGACGATGGTCATGGTTGGCGACTACCGCTTCGACCTCGACTGCGGCCGCGCGGCGGGTGCGCGCACGGTGCTGGTGAACCTGCCGGACAATCCCTGGCCGGAGCTGACGGATTGGCATGCGCGGGACTGTTTCGAGTTGCGGCGGATGCTGTTGGCTTGAGATTTTGTGTGGACTGGCTGATCGCTTCCGGTCGACACAAGGCTCACGGCTCGAACAACGCCTTTAGCCCCTGCGCCGAATTGAACATTCCCTCGCCGCTATGCCCGACCCCGGGCACTTCGATCAGTCGCTGGTTCAACCCCACGGGATGGCGCCGGGTCAGGTAGTCGAAAAAGAAGTGCCCGCGCAATAACCGATACGGTCCTTGGGTCTGTGCCTCACAGCCTTTATCCAGCGCCGGCTGTTCCGGGTCGACGTCCTGTTGTCCCAGCAGATAGACGACGTCGCGCTTGACGTAGTTTTCTTCCAACTGAGCCGGTGTTTGTCCGACGGCATAGGTGGGCAGATTTTCCAGGCCATATTTCCAATGATTGAAGCCCGGGCAACTGGCAAGGGCAAAGGCCATGGGCCGCTGTCCGTCGAAATAGGCATAGGACGATGGGTTGGCAACGACGAAACGCGGGCTGATCCGGTATTCGCCATGGGCGAGCAGGGCATAGCGCTGGACCACCTGGGCGCCGCCGGAGTGGCCGGCGATGACGATCTCCTTCACTTCGGGAAACTGCTGGCGGTCGCTGACCCGCGCCACGATGTCGTCCAGGACCTGGAACGAACTCACCGGATTCGGCCCTGTGGATAAACCGCCGGCCATCCAGTCATTGCCTTGCCAGCGCAGGAGGTCATTGGGCAGTTGATGGCGAGCCACGTCCTGCTCGTTGAGAAACTGCGGGGCAATGATCAGGGTCGTGTCCAGTTGCCCGGCGAGCCCGGCTGCTGTTTCGGCGCTGCGCAGATAGGTGTCGGCGTTGCGCAACCGCCCGTGGACGATGATCAGCACGCGCTGGATGGACGCGGGCGGCGGGCTTACGGCAACCGCCATGGCACCGCCCTGGAGTTGCAGGCGTCCTTGAGCGACCTCATTCACGCCGTGTTCGTTTGCCTGGGCGAGCAGGCAACACAGCGACAGGCCGATCAACGTCCCCCACTTCATCATCTACAGGTTTTTCGCCGCGAAGGTGTCGCACTGGCCGACCTGGCCCTGGGTAAAGCCGGCCTTGAACCAGCGCACGCGCTGCGCCGAGGTGCCATGGGTGAAGGAGTCTGGCACCACGCGGCCCTGGCCCTGTTGCTGCAAGCGGTCGTCGCCGATGGCGTTGGCGGCGTTCAAGGCCTCTTCGATGTCGCCGGGCTCGAGCCAGTTCAGGCGTTTTTGCGCATGGTTGGCCCAGACGCCAGCCAGGCAATCGGCCTGCAACTCCTGGCGAACCAGCAAGCCGCCGTCGCCTTCCATCTGCCGGCCTTGCTGGCGTGCCTGCTGGATTTTCGCCGACACGCCGAGCAACGTCTGCACATGGTGGCCGACTTCATGGGCAATGACGTAGGCCTGGGCGAAGTCGCCGGCGGCCGCGAAACGCTGGGTCATTTCCTTGAAGAAACTCATGTCCAGGTAGACCTGCCGGTCCGCCGGGCAATAGAACGGCCCGGTCGCCGAAGAGGCCAGGCCGCAGGCCGAGTTGACCCGACCGCTGAACAGCACCAGCTTCGGTTGCTGGTATTGGCGCCCGGCTTGCTGGAAAATCTGGCCCCAGGTGTCTTCGGTGTCGCCGAGGATCGCGCGCACGAATTCGGCTTGTTCGTCGTTGGCCGGTGGCGCCTGGCGGGTTTGCGATGATGTGGGGGCGGACTGGTCCATCTGCCCGGCCAGTTGACCGAGGATCTGCATAGGGTCCTGGCCGGTGATCCAGCCGATGCCGACGATCAGGACAATGGCTGTCAGGCTCAACCCCTTGCCGCCGCCGAAACGCAGCCCGCCACCGCCCCCGTCGTCCCCGCGAGCGTCCACCACGTTGTCACTGCGGCGACCTTTTTTCCATAACATGGCGAAATCCTCTGATTGGCCCTGTGAAGAGTGTGCCTGCCGTTGGGGTGAGTCTAGCGTTCAGGCGCCCAAGGTGCGCGCCGCGCTTGAGCTGTCAGGCAACGGATACGGGTTTTGGTTCATGGGTAAAGCGATCCTGCCGGGTTCGCGGATTTTCATTACACTTCGGGCTGCAGAACTTATCCGGTCCTTCCCGGCCCAAGCACTGCAGCGTGCGTCACGGCCCTTACATCCAGCAACGCAGGTTTCCCTTATGACCGTCAGCACCCCGCTCTCCGGCGTCAATCGGCCTTTCAAGGGCATCGTGCTGATTCTGGTCGCAACGTTCCTGTTCTCCAGTCATGACGCGTTGTCCAAGTATCTGTCGGGTTTTTATCCGATCATCATGGTGGTGTGGGCCCGTTACCTGGTGCACACCTTGTTGATGGCCGGTATTTTCCTGCCCCGTTCGGGCTTGCGGGTGCTGCGTACCAAGCGTCCGCTCTGGCAACTGGCCCGGGCCTTGTGCCTGTTGGGCACCAGCCTGTTCTTTACCACGGCGCTGCTGTACATCCCGTTGGCCGAGGCGACGGCGGTCAACTTCCTGGCCCCGGTGCTGGTGACGGCGTTGTCGGTGCCGTTGCTGGGCGAGCGGGTGACGCGTGGACAATGGGTGGCGGTGATCTTCGGTTTTATCGGGGTATTGATCATCGTCCATCCCGGCGGCGACCTGTTCACCCCGGCGGTGGTGTTGCCGTTCTGTTCGGCGTTGTTCTTCTGCTTCTACCAACTGCTCACGCGCAAGCTCAGTGAGGTCGACAGCCCGACCACCAGCAATTTCTTCGCCGGCCTGTGCAATACCTTGGTGATGAGTGCGCTGGTGCCGTTCTTCTGGCAAGTGCCGAGCCTGGTGCACGGCGCGATGATGCTGGCGCTGGGAACGTGCGGGATGACGGCGCACCTGATGCTGACCCAGGCCTTCCGCTTCGCCGCCCCGGCGTTGCTCGCGCCGTTCGGCTACTGCCAGATCGTGTTCGCTGGGTTATTGGGCTGGTTGTTGTTCAGCCATACGCCAACGTTGACCACGGTGGTGGGCATTACCCTGATCTGCTTGAGTGGGTTGGCGGCGGCGTGGCAACAGCGACGGGGGTGACGCAGAACGTGAAGAGGGGAGTGTGGGAGCAAGGCTTGCCTGCGATGCAGACGATGCGGTCTTAAGTGAACCGAGTCGTCTGCATCGCGGGCAAGCCTTGCTCCCACAGGGGGATGCAGGATCCTGGGCTGGCTGGCGTCAGCTTTCCAGTGTCGGCACCTTGCGCGGCGCCATGAAGTACAGCCAGGTCAGGGCAATGAAATACATCGCCGGGATGAGGGTGAACAGCACGGTGTAGTTGTTGTTGGTCACCGTCAGGATGTGGCCCACCAACTGGGTCATGAACATCCCGCCGATGGCCGCGCACATGCCGCCGAAACCGAACACCGTGCTCATCATGTGCTTGGGCGTGTAGTCCATCACCAGGCCCCAGATATTGGCGGTCCAGGCCTGGTGCGCGCCGATGGCCAGGGAAATGGCAAACACTGCCATCCACAGGTTGCTGGCGCCGGCGGCCAGGATCACCCCGATGATGCAGCAGGCGAACAACAGCATGGACACCAGGCGCGCCTTGATCGGATTGAGCCCGCGTCCGATCAGGAACGAAGAGAGGATCCCGCCGCCCACGCTGCCGAAGTCGGCGGTGAGGTAGATGATGATCAGCGGAATGCCCATCTGGGTCACGTTGATCCCCAGGTTGTATTGCTGGTTGAGGAACGGCGGCAGCCAGTAGAGGTAGAACCAGAACACCGGCGCGGTGATCGAGTAGGCCAGGGCGAATGCCCAGGTGCCGCGCATGCGCAGGATGCGCGAGAACGGCACGCGGACCTGGTCCGGTTCGCCTGCGCCTTGGATGTAATCCAGTTCCGACTGTTTGACGGTAGGGTGGTCTTCCGGGTTGAAGTACTTCAGGCCCCAGAACAGCAACCAGATACCGCCCAGTGCGGCCATGCACAGGAATGCCGCCTGCCAGCCCCACACGTGCAGCACCAATGGCAGCAGCATCGGGGTGAACATCGCACCGACGTTGGTCCCGGCGTTGAAGATGCCGGTGGCGACCGCGCGTTCACCGGCCGGGAACCACAACCGGGTGGTCTTCACGCAAGCCGGGTAGTTGGCGGCTTCGGTCAGGCCGAGGATGAAGCGGCAGACCATGAAGCCCACCGCCGAAGTGGCCAGGCCATGGGCGCCGGTCGCCAGACTCCAGAGCAGCACGGCGCAGAAGAACACGCGCTTGACGCCGATCCGGTCGATCAATCGGCCTTGCAGCACGAAGCCGACGGCATAACCGACCTGGAACCAGAAGTTGATATTGGCGTAGTCCATCGCCGTCCAGCTCATTTCCTTGGCGAGGATGGGCTGCATCACGCCCAGGGCGGCGCGATCGATGTAGTTCAGGGTGGTGGCGAAGAACACCAGGGCGAGCATGACCCAACGGGTCTTGCCCACGGCCATGGCGCCACGGATCTTGTCGCCGATACCGCCAGTCGAGGCACCCAGGCCAGCAGCAAGGCGGGAGCTTTGGGAAGGAATCATAGTGTGTACCCGTTTTTGAAATTCTTATGGGTTGGTCTGGGGCTGTTCATCGGTGCCGGTGTTCAGGGCCGGCGTCGATGTGGGGCGATGGTGCGCAGTGGACAAAAAATCGTCAATTGAGCAACCGGCATTTTGTTCGATAATCGCCCAAAAAACTAACCGAATGGTACATATTGAATTGCCCAAAGGAAATGACCCACCAATAATCGGCTCACTCTTTCAAAAGCGGCGCACGTTGTGCGGGAGCCGAAGTCATGCAGCGATCCATTGCAACCGTATCCTTGAGCGGCACCCTGCCGGAAAAACTCGAAGCCATTGCCGCCGCCGGTTTCGACGGGGTGGAGATCTTCGAAAATGACCTGCTCTACTACGACGGCAGCCCTCGGGACATTCGCCAGATGTGTGCCGACCTGGGCATCGCCATCACCCTGTTTCAGCCGTTCCGTGACTTCGAAGGCTGCCGCCGCGATCGCTTGGCACGCAATCTGGAGCGGGCCGAGCGCAAGTTCGACCTGATGCAGGAGCTGGGCACCGACCTGGTGCTGGTGTGCAGCAATGCCTCGGCCGATAGCCTCGGCGACGAACGCATTCTGATCGATGACCTGCGCTTGCTGGCCGAACGGGCCGGAGCCCGTGGCTTGCGCATCGGTTATGAAGCCCTGGCCTGGGGCCGGCATGTGAACACTTATCAACAGGTCTGGAACATCGTGCGCCAGGCCGATCACGAGAGCCTCGGCGTGTTGCTCGACAGCTTCCACACCTTGTCCCTCAAGGGTGACCCGAGCGCCATTGCGCAGATCCCCGGCGAGAAAATTTTCTTCGTGCAAATGGCCGACGCGCCGATCCTGGCGATGGATGTGCTGGAGTGGAGCCGGCATTTCCGCTGCTTCCCGGGCCAGGGCGAATTCGATTTGCCAGGCTTTTTGGCGCCGATCATCAAGAGTGGCTACACCGGGCCGCTGTCGCTGGAAATCTTCAATGACGGTTTTCGCGCCGCACCGCCGAGGGCCAATGCCGCCGACGGCCTGCGTTCGTTGTTGTACCTGGAAGAAAAGACCCGCCAGCGCCTGGCCACGGAGGCTGCACCTGCGAGCACGGCCGATATCCTCTTCGCCACCCCGCCGGCCAGCGAGTACGACGGCATCGAGTTCCTGGAGTTCGCCGTCGACGACAACCTCGGCGCCAAGCTGGGCCATTGGCTGGAGCGCCTCGGGTTCGTCAAGGCGGGCCAGCATCGCTCCAAGAACGTGAGCCTGCTGCGCCAGGGCGACATCAACCTGATTCTCAACAGTGAACCCTATTCCTTCGGCCACAGTTTTTTCGAGGCCCACGGGCCATCGTTGTGCGCCACCGCCGCGCGGGTCAAGGACAGCGCCAGCGCCCTGAAACGCGCCGTGGCCTACAAGGGCCAGCCCTATCGTGGTTTGGTGGGGCCCAACGAGCTGGAGCTGGCGGCGGTGCGCGCACCGGATGGCAGCCTGATCTACCTGGTGGACCAGGACGCCGATGTCTACGGCACCGATTTCAACCTGCAACCGGGTGCCGTCATCGGTGCCGGGCTCAAGCGCATCGACCACATGGCGATGGCGCTGCCGGCCGACAGCCTCGACAGTTGGGTGCTGTTCTACAAGAGCCTGCTGGATTTCGAGGCCGACGACGAAGTGGTGCTGCCCGACCCTTATGGCCTGGTCAAGAGCCGGGCGTTGCGCAGTCGTTGCAGCTCGATTCGACTGCCGCTGAACATTTCCGAAAACCGCAACACCGCGATCTCCCACGCGCTGTCGAGTTATCGCGGCTCCGGCGTGCATCACATTGCTTTCGACTGCGATGACATCTTCGCCCAGGTCAGCCGGGCCAAGGAGGCCGGGGTGCCGTTGCTGGACATCCCGCTCAACTATTACGACGACTTGGCGGCGCGCTTCGATTTCGACGACGAGTTTCTCAGCGAACTGGCGTATTTCAATGTGCTGTACGACCGGGATGGCCAAGGGGGCGAGCTGTTCCACGTCTACACCGAGCCGTTCGAAGGGCGGTTTTTCTTTGAAATCATCCAGCGCAAGAACGGCTATGCCGGCTACGGCGCGGCCAACGTCGCGGTGCGGTTGGCGGCCATGGCCAAATCCCGCAGCGGTGGTTTGCGACACGCCAAGTTGTAGGTAAATCGTAACGGTGGCGGTAATGGGCCGCCCCGTGGCTTTCTTCACTGCACGGCGCGGCCCATAATCGTCGGCTTGTGCAGTGATGGCCGTGAGCCCGCAATGACTATGAATCCAGAGCCAGCGACAGAACTTGACGCGCCTGTCGTCGCAACGCGCAAGGGACGCAAGAACAACCCGGAGAAAACCCGGGAAAACATCCTCCAGGAAGCCATCGTCGAGTTCGTCCAGCAAGGCTTGGCTGGTGCCCGGGTCGATGCCATCGCCGAGCGCATCCACACCTCGAAGCGCATGATCTATTACTACTTCGGCAGCAAGGAGCAGTTGTACGTCGAGGTGCTGGAAAAACTCTACGGTAACATCCGCAACACCGAGAGCCGCCTGCACCTGGCCGAGCTCGCACCGGTGGATGCCATCCGACGCCTGGTGGAGTTCACCTTCGACCACCACGACCGCAACGTCGATTTCGTGCGCATCGTCTGCATCGAGAACATCCACAACGCCGAATACGTCAAGCAATCCGGCGCGATCAAGGCGATGACCAATACCATTCTCGACTCCCTGGGCGTGATCCTGCGCCGCGGCGCCGAGGAGGGCGTGTTCCGCGCCGGCCTCGAGCCGCTGGACGTGCACCTGTTGATCAACTCGTTCTGTTTCTATCGCGTGTCCAACCGCCAGACGTTCGGCGAGATCTTCCAGATCGATTTTTCGGACGAAGCGATCAGGCAGCGCCATCGGCAGATGATTTGCGAGTCGGTGTTGCGCTACCTGCAAGCCTGATCCTGGGGCCCCAGTGGGAACAGGCTCCCATAGGGGCGGGGAGCTGGTTTCAGTGATTCATGCTCTGGAAATGCGCCAGCATCCGCTGCGCGTCCGGCGCGACGCCGCTGAACAGTTCGAACGCTTTCACCGCCTGGAACACCGCCATGTTGCCACCGTCCAGCGTGCGGCAGCCCAGGGCGCGGGCATGGCGCAGCAGTTCGGTTTCCAGCGGGAAGTAGACGATTTCCGCCACCCACAATTCGCTGCGCAGCAGCTCGACCGGCACCGGCGTGCCCGGTAGTTTCGCCATGCCCATGGGCGTGGTGTTGACCAGGCCGTCCGCGTTCGCCATGGCGCTGGGCAGGTCATGCCCGGCCCGGGCGCGGCTGGCGCCGAAGTGCTGGTTCAGGTTATGGGCCAAGGCTTCGGCACGGTCGGCCTCGACGTCAAAAATGTCCAGTGTTTGCACGCCTTCCGCCAACAGCGCGTGGGCAACCGCCGCGCCGGCACCGCCAGCCCCCATCTGGACCACGTGACACCGTGGCGCATCACCCAGGCCACGGCGAAAACCTTCGGCAAAGCCCAGGCAATCGGTGTTGTGGCCGATGCGCTTGCCGTCCTTGAGCACCACGGTGTTGACCGCGCCGATGCCACGGGCCTCGGGCGACAGCTCATCAAGCAGCGGGATGATCGCCTGCTTGCAGGGGAAGGTGATGTTCAGGCCGGTGAAGTCCATGCGCTCGGCAGCCTTCAGCAGATCGGGCAGGGCGCTGCTGTCGAGGTGCAGTGCATCGAGATCGATCAACCGATAGAGGTAGCGCATGCCCTGGGCATCGCCTTCCTGTTCGTGCAGGGTAGGTGTGCGCGACGCCTGGATGCCCGCGCCGATCAGGCCGGCAAGCACGGTGATATTCGACATACGCATCAACCCTTCAACCGCTGGCTGAAATGTTCCAGTGCCAGGCGATAGCCGTGGCTGCCAAACCCGCACATCACGCCGATGGCGATGGATGAGACGAAGGAGTGGTGGCGGAAGGTCTCGCGGGCGTGGACGTTGGACAGGTGGACTTCGATGACCGGGACTTCGCTGGCGATCAGGGCGTCGCGGATTGCCACCGAGGTGTGGGTCCAGGCCGCCGGATTGATGACGATACCGGCACACCGGCCGCGGGCACCGTGAATCCAGTCGAGCAATTCGCCTTCCTGGTTGGTCTGGCGAAACTCCACCGCCAGGCCCAATTCTTCGGCGGCGCGACCGCACAGTGCCGAAATGTCCGCCAGGGTTTCATGGCCGTAGGTCGCCGGCTCGCGAGTGCCGAGCAGATTCAGGTTCGGGCCGTTGAGCACCAGGATGATCGGAGGCATTGCGATTTTCTCCACTTTTATTGTTGGCATGACGCAGCTGTATGCCGGTGGAGATAAATTGTACTAGATGGTTAATTTGGTCAAACGAAGCCGCTGTCATGGGCTAATAAGTGTTCGATGATCGAACATTGCCTTGGGTTTGGGGGGAAGGGATTACTTGTGGCGAGGGCACTTATCTCTGGGAGCAAGGCTTGCCCGCGATACAGGCGACGCGGTTTTCAAAAATTGAGTCGCCTGTATCGCGGGCAAGCCATGCACTCACATAGCTTTGCCCTGTCCCGTCAGCGCTTAACGCCGAGTCAACAACACCCCGGACTCCATGTGATGGGTCCAGGGGAATTGGTCGAACAGCGCGCAGCGCATGATGCGGTGGGTGTCGTGCAATTGCGCGATGTTGGCCGCGAGGGTTTCCGGGTTGCAGGAGATGTACAGGATGTTCTCGAACCGCCGGGTCAGCTCGCAGGTGTCCGGGTCCATGCCGGCACGGGGCGGGTCGACGAAGACGCTACCGAACTCATAGCTTTTCAGGTCGATGCCCTGCAGGCGCCGGAACGGGCGGACTTCGTTCAGGGCTTCGGTCAGCTCTTCGGCCGACAGGCGCACCAGCGTGACGTTATCCACAGCGTTTTCGCTGAGGTTGCTCAGCGCCGCGTTCACCGAAGTCTTGCTGATCTCTGTCGCCAGCACCTTGCGCACGCGGGTGGCCAGGGGCAGGGTGAAGTTGCCATTGCCGCAGTACAGCTCCAGCAGATCGTCGCTGCGATCGCCCAACGCCTCGTAAGCCCAGTTGAGCATCTTCTGGTTCACCGTGCCGTTGGGCTGGGTGAAGGCGCCTTCCGGCTGGCGATAGCTGAAGGTGCGACCGCCCACGTCGAGTTTCTCCACCACGTAGTCGTGGCCGATCACTTCGCGCTTGCCCTTGGAACGACCGATGATGCTGACGCCCAGGTCGCTCGCCAGTTTCGACGCCGCGGCGTGCCAGTGCTCGTCCAGCGGGCGGTGATAGCACAGGGTGATCATCGCATCGCCGGCCAGGGTGGTCAGGAACTCCACCTGGAACAACTTATGGCTCAGGGGCGCGCTGGCCTGCCAGGCGGCCTTGAGTTGCGGCATCAACTGATTGATGCGCAGGCTGGCGATGGGGAACTGCTCGATGAGGATCGGCGTGCGCTTGTCCTCCTGGGAGAACATCGCGTAATGCCGCTCGCCGGCCTCGCGCCAGAGACGGAACTCGGCACGCAGGCGGAAGTTTTGCAACGGCGAGTCGAAGACGTCCGGCTGCGGAGCATCGAACGGCGCCAACAGGTCACGCAAGCGGGTGACCTTGTCCTGGAGTTGGGTGGCGTAGGCCTGGGAATCGAAAGTCATGCGTTGAACCAACCCAACTTGATCACGAACAGGATCGACAGGATGACCAGCGCCGGGTTCAGCTCACGGCCACGGCCGGACACCAGCTTGATGGCGGTCCAGGCGATGAAACCGAAGGCGATGCCGTTGGCGATGGAGTAAGTGAATGGCATGGCCAGGGCGGTGACCAGCACAGGGGCGGCAACGGTGATGTCGTCCCAGTCGATTTCCGCCAGGCCGGAGGTCATCAGCACGGCCACGAACAGCAGGGCCGGTGCGGTGGCGAAGGCCGGCACGCTAGCGGCCAGCGGCGAGAAGAACAGCGCCAGCAGGAACAGGATGGCCACGACGATGGCGGTCAGCCCCGTGCGGCCGCCGGCGCTGACGCCCACCGCCGATTCGATGTAACTGGTGGTGGTGGAGGTGCCCAGCAGCGAGCCGGCCATGGCAGCGGTGCTGTCGGCGATCAGCGCGCGGCCCATCTTCGGCATGTGGCCGTCCTTGCCCATCAGCCCGGCGCGCTTGGCGACGCCGATCAGGGTGCCGGAATTGTCGAACAGGTCGACGAACAGGAAGGCGAAGATCACGCTCACCAGGCCGATATCCAAGGCGCCCTTGATGTCCAGTTGCAGGAAGGTCGGGGCCAGGGACGGCGGCGTGGAGATGACACCGCCGAACGGCGAGAAGCCCATCAGGATCGAGACGATGGTCACTGTCAGGATGCCGATCAGCACTGCGCCGCGCACTTTCAACGCCTCGAGGGCGACGATCAGGACGAAGCCCAGGGTCGCGAGGATCGGTGCCGGTTTCTTCAGATCGCCGAGGCCGACCATGGTCGCCGGGTTTCCCACCACGATGTCGGCGTTATGCAGGGCGATCAGCGCCAGGAACAGGCCGATGCCGGCGGCGATGGCCGAACGCAGCGCCAGCGGGATGCTGTTGATGATCCACTCGCGGATACGAAAGATCGACAGCAGGAAGAACAGCACGGCAGAGACGAACACCGCCCCCAGCGCGACTTGCCAGGTATGGCCCATGTGCAGGACCACGGTGTAGGTGAAAAAGGCATTGAGGCCCATGCCCGGCGCGAGGGCGATCGGGTAGTTGGCGATCAGGCCCATGACCGTGGAGCCGATGGCCGCCGCCAGGCAGGTGGCGACGAACACCGCGCCTTTGTCCATGCCGGTTTCACCGAGGATGCTCGGGTTGACGAACAGGATGTAGGCCATGGCCAGGAAGGTCGTGACGCCCGCCAGGATCTCGGTCCGCACGTTGGTGTTGTGTGCCTTGAGTTGAAACAGCCTTTCCAGCATGTCTGCTCCCCGTGGCGCGCCGGGCGCCGTGAATGTATCGACCTCAAACAGCAAAGCACAGGTCGCCCGTGGCGCCTGGAATTTTCTGCGGGTCGGAAAAAGCCGCGCATGATACCAGCAGCGTAGCGATATGGCTGCGATCCTCGCCGATGTTTTGCCAACGTGACAACTGGGCCATACTGCGCGCGGTTTCGGGAGATCGCTATGTATTGCATGAACAAAAAATGGATGACGGCAGTGGGCTGTGCGCTGGGCTTGTGGTTAACCGGGCAGGCGGCGAACGCCGCGTCGGCGCCACCGTTGAGCGAGGTCAAGGTGCTCAAGGTCGAATCGCCGGCCTGTGGCTTCGAGGACATCGCGGCCGGGCAGGCGCAGACCCGTTGCGACCACAGTGGCCCGAACATCAAGGTCTACGTGCTGGAAGTCGGCTATGGCCGCCAGCCCCACGTCACCCTGGACGGCTTCGAAGTCGACGGCACCCGCTCGCCGGTGTGTGCGTTCAGCAATGGCAATCTCAACGATTGTTCGACGCGGACCAAAGTCGTTGGCTATTTGTACATCTTCGACCTGAAGGGTCGGCAAGAAGGCACCTTCAGCTTCAGCAACCAGTCGATCAACGCCCCGGGCAACCGGATGTCGACCCAGCTGTACATCAAATAACCTCCTCGGCGGCAGGTCCTACACTACAGGCATGACCCCGTGGAGAGTCCCCATGATTCCTGGAACCAAGATCCCCCGAGCCCTGATCGCCGTCGCCCAGGGTGTCGACGACCTGCAGACCGTGACCCTGATCGATGTGCTGCGTCGCGCCCAGGTCGAAGTGGTGGTGGCGAGCATCGAAGGGCGGCGGATGCTCACCTGCGCCCGCGGCACGCGCTTGACCGCCGATGGCATGCTGGTGGACCTGCTGGTGCAGACGTTCGATCTGATCGTCTTGCCCGGCGGCATTATCGGCGCGCAGCACCTGGCGGCCCATCAGCCGCTGCAACAACTGATCAAGGACCACGCGGCCACCGGTCGGTTCTTCGCCGCCATTGCCGAAGCCCCGGCGCTGGTACTGCAAGCATCAGGCGTGCTACGCCAACGTCGCATGACCTGCCTGCCGGCGGTGAGCCAACAGTTGTCGGGTTGCACCTTCGTCGACCAGCCGGTGGTGGTGGACGGCAACTGCATCACCGCCCAGGGCTCGGCCGCCGCCGTGGCGTTTGCGCTGACGCTGGTGGAGCAACTGTCCGGCAAGGGCGTGAGGAGTGTGGTGGCGGCGGAGTTGCTGGCCTGAGGGATATCAGGCGTTCGCGTCCAGCGGTTCGTGCATACGGTCGCGGTGGGCCAGGGTCGGGAACAGTTTGATCCAGGCCCCGGTCACCAACAGCGTCCCCACGCCGCCCATGACCACCGCCGGCACTGTGCCGAACCAGTGGGCGGTCAGGCCGGATTCGAACTCGCCCAACTGGTTCGAAGCACCGATGAACAACCCGTTCACTGCGCTGACCCGACCACGCATTTCATCCGGCGTCTCCAACTGCACGAAGGAGGCGCGGATCACCATGCTGATCATGTCCGCCGCGCCCAGCACCACCAGCACCGCCAGGGAAAACCAGAACGAGGTGGACAGGCCGAAGGCGATGGTGGCGACGCCGAACACGCCCACGGCGGTGAACATCACCCGGCCGACCTTGCGTTCCACCGCGAACCGCGCCAGCCACAGCGACATCAGCAAGGCCCCCACTGCCGGTGCCGAGCGCAGCAGGCCCAGGCCCCAGGGACCGGTGAGCAGGATGTCCTTGGCGAACACTGGTAGCAGCGCCGTCGCGCCGCCCAGCAGCACGGCGAACAGGTCCAGGGAAATCGCCCCGAGGATGTCCGGACGGCTGCGGATAAAGCGAATCCCGGCCAGCAGCGAATCCAGGGTCGCCTTGCCGGTGTTCAACGGTGTCTGGCGGGCGGGCAGGTTGAGCATCAGGCAGCAGGCGATGCAGTAAAGCAGCACCGTCGGGCCGTAGACCCAGACACTGCCAAAGGCATAAAGCAAGCCGCCGAGCGCCGGGGCGACGATGGTGGCCGATTGCTGGGCCGACTGCGCGGCGGCCACGGCACGGGGAAACAACGCGGTGGGCACGATACTCGGCAGCAACGCCTGGGTGGTCGGCAATTCGAAGGAGCGGGCGGCGCCGAGCACGAAGGCGAAGATGAAGATCATCTCCCGCGTGACCTGGTCGGTGGCGCTGCCAATTGCCAGCGCCAGGGCGATCATCGCCTGCAACGACTGGCAGATGGCCGCGACCTTGCGGCGGTCATAGCGGTCGGCCACGTGCCCGGTGTGCAGCATGAACAGCACGCGTGGGGCGAACTCCACCAACCCGACGAGCCCCAGGTCCAATACGTTGCCGGTCAGTTGGTAGAGGTTCCAGCCAATGGCCACGGTGAGCATCTGGAAGCCGCTGGCGGTAAAGATCCGGGCCAGCCAGAAGGCGATGAAGGGACGGTGGTGACGGAGCAGCAGCGGTGCTTGGCTGGGCATCTGGAAGAGGTCCGGTGATGAGGGCAATGAGATTATCACCGAGCTGTAACCGGAGGTTGCGGTCGCGGGAAAAATAGTTAGCCAAACATCGATCTCTAGCCAGCAATCCTGCTGGCGTGAAGATTCTGTGGGAGCAAGGCTTGCCCGCGATGAAGACGACGCAGTCTTTCAAGGGATCGGAGGTCTGTTTCGCGAGCAAGCTTTGCTCCCGCATAGCGGGACGGTGCCACAAAGGACTTCAGCAGGGCGCGCGGTTCCTTGCATGGGTACTGAGACAACCTGCCACGCGGCAAAAGACCACGCGGTTCCTCAAGCGGAATGCGGCTACTCTTTGAACATTGCTTGACCCAGGTCAATTTCCTTCGGGGCGTTGTGCTGACGGCCTCCGGGCCAGAGTCCTGCGTTGTGACGGTTTTAAAAAGAACGATTTGAAAAGCATCGCACTCCTATTCGCTGTGGGACGCGATGCAAGCCCCACCCGCAGCCGGTTTACCTGACAGAGGAAGATTTATGTTCGGTTTGGAGGCGCTCGATCTCGCCCGAATCCAGTTCGCGTTCACCATCTCGTTCCACATCCTGTTTCCCGCCATCACCATTGGCCTGGCGAGTTACCTGGCGGTACTCGAGGGCTTGTGGCTCAAGACCCGTGATGACACCTACCGCGACCTGTACCACTTCTGGTCGAAGATCTTTGCCGTCAACTTCGGTATGGGGGTGGTGTCCGGCCTGGTCATGGCCTATCAGTTCGGCACCAACTGGAGCCGTTTCTCGGACTTCGCCGGTGCGATCACCGGGCCGTTGCTGACCTACGAGGTGCTCACGGCGTTCTTCCTCGAAGCGGGTTTCCTGGGCGTGATGCTGTTCGGCTGGAATCGCGTTGGCCGCGGCCTGCACTTCTTCTCCACGGTCATGGTAGCCATCGGCACGTTGATCTCGACCTTCTGGATCCTCTCTTCCAACAGCTGGATGCAGACCCCGCAGGGCTACGAAATCGTCGATGGCCGGGTGATTCCGGTGGATTGGCTGGCGGTGGTGTTCAACCCCTCGTTCCCTTATCGACTGTTGCACATGTCCACGGCGGCGTTTGTCGCCACGGCGTTTTTTGTCGGCTCGTCGGCGGCCTGGCATTTACTGCGCGGGCGCGATAACCCGGCCATCCGCCGTATGTTGTCGATGGCCATGTGGATGGCTTTGTTGGTGGCGCCGGTGCAGGCAGTCATCGGCGACTTCCATGGCTTGAACACCCTCAAGCACCAGCCGGCGAAAATCGCCGCCATCGAGGGGCATTGGGAAAACGTTGGCAATGAACCGACCCCGCTGATCCTGTTCGGATTGCCGGACATGCAAGCAGAAAAAACCCGCTTCGCTGTGGAAATTCCTTACCTAGGCAGCCTGATCCTGACCCACAGCCTGGACAAGCAAGTGCCGGCCCTCAAGGAATTCCCGCCTGAGGACCGACCGAACTCGACCATCGTGTTCTGGTCGTTCCGGGTCATGGTCGGCCTCGGCTTGCTGATGATTTTCACTGGGCTATGCAGCTTGTGGCTGCGCCGCAACGACCGGATCTATCAATCCCGACCGTTTCTCTACATGGTGCTGTGGATGGGGCCGTCCGGACTGGTCGCGATACTGGCCGGCTGGTTTACCACGGAGATCGGCCGCCAGCCGTGGGTGGTCTATGGCTTGATGCGCACGGCCGATGCTTCGTCCGGCCACAGCTTCGCGCAGATGAGCATCACCCTGCTGCTGTTCGTCGTGGTGTATTTCGCGCTGTTCGGCGCCGGCCTGAGCTACATGATGCGTCTGGTGCGCAAGGGGCCGGAGGCCCACGAAACGGAGCCGAGCGACGGTGGCCCGGGTCAGAAACGTACGCCGGCCCGGCCCTTGTCGGCCGCCGATGACGGCGACGACATGGACCATAACGAACGCTCGAACAAGGGGAATTGAATCATGGGTATTGATCTTCCGCTGATCTGGGCCGTGGTCATCATCTTCGGCATCATGATGTACGTGATCATGGACGGCTTCGACCTGGGGATCGGCATTCTCTTCCCCTTCGTCAAGGGCGACCGCGACCGCGACGTGATGATGAACACCGTGGCACCGGTCTGGGACGGTAACGAAACCTGGTTGGTTCTGGGCGGTGCCGGGCTGTTCGGAGCGTTTCCGCTGGCCTACTCGGTGGTGCTTTCGGCACTGTACCTGCCGTTGATCCTGATGCTCATCGGCCTGATCTTCCGCGGCGTGGCCTTTGAGTTCCGCTTCAAGGCCAAGGCTGAGAAGCGTCACCTCTGGGACAAGGCATTCATTGGTGGCTCGCTGACGGCCACCTTCTTCCAGGGTGTGGCGCTGGGGGCGTTCATCGACGGATTCGAGGTGGTCAATCGCCAGTTCGCCGGTGGCTCGCTGGATTGGTTCACGCCGTTCACGGTGTTCTGCGGCCTGGCGTTGATCGTCGCTTATGCGTTGCTTGGCTGCACCTGGCTGATCATGAAAACCGAAGGCAAGTTGCAAGAGCAGATGCATGACCTGGCCCGGCCCCTGGCGTTCGTTGTGCTGGCGGTGATCGGTGTCGTCAGTCTCTGGACTCCCCTGGCCCACGCCGACATCGCGGCGCGCTGGTTCACCCTGCCGAACCTGTTCTGGTTCCTGCCGGTGCCGATCCTGGTGTTGGTGACGCTGTACGGGTTGCTCCGTGCGGTGGCCCGCAATGCCCATTACACCCCGTTCATCCTGACGCTGGTGTTGATCTTCCTGGGCTACAGCGGCCTGGGCATCAGCCTGTGGCCGAACATCGTGCCGCCGTCCATCTCGATCTGGGACGCCTCGTCACCGCCCCAGAGCCAGGGCTTCATGCTGGTCGGCACGTTGTTCATCATCCCGTTGATCCTGGTGTACACCTTCTGGAGCTACTACGTGTTCCGCGGCAAGGTGACCCACGATGACGGCTACCATTGATCGACCGGCGGAGCGCTGGACATGGCCAAACCTGATTTGAAAGAGATCGAGGCTGCCGAGCGCAAACCGCTCTGGCAGCGGCTCGGCTGGTTGTTGGCGATCTGGGCGGGGAGTGTGCTGGCGTTGTTCATCGTCGCCAGCCTGATGCGCATGTTCATGAACGCTGCCGGCCTGACCACTCACTGATGATTTGTGGGGCAAGCCTCGCTCCCCAGGTTATTTCCTCGCTTTGAGGATCACGAATTTCGGCGTCGCGGCCACTTGCTCGACTCCGCGGAACAGCCGCGCCAGTTTGCTGTGGTAACCCAGGTGGCGGTTGCCGACGATGTACAGCGCACCACCCACCACCAAGGCTTCGCGCGCTTGCTGGAACATGCGCCAGGCGAGGAAATCCCCCACGACCTGCAGCTGGTGGAAGGGTGGATTGCACAGCACCACATCCAGTGACTGGGCTGGCTGCCCGGCCAGGCCATCGGCGGCGCGCAAGGTCACGTCGCGCTCGCCCAATGCGGCCCGCCAGTTCTCGGCTGCCGATTGCACGGCCATGTACGACTCATCCACCAGGGTGTAGTGGGCCTCGGGATTGTGCAGTGCGCTGGCGATGGCCAGTACGCCGTTGCCGCATCCCAGGTCTGCGACGCGGGCTGTCCCGAGGTTCTGCGGCAAGTGCGGCAGGAACGCACGGGTGCCGATGTCCAGGCCTTCACGGCAAAAGACGTTGGCGTGGTTGCGCAGTTCGATCCTGGGTTCGTCCAGCCAATAGCGGGTGGGGTAGGGCGACACGGCGGGCGCCTTGGTTTCGGGCGTGGCAATCAACAGCCGCGCCTTTTTCACCGCCAGGGAAGCCATCACGGGACCGATGTAGCGCTCCAGCAAATCACCCGCGGCCCGTGGCAAGTGCTTGACCATCGCCGCGGCAATCACCTGGGCGCCCGGGGCCAGGTGGCCTTGCAAGCGAATCAGTTGTTCTTCCAGGAGCGCCAGGGTTTTCGGGACCTTGATCAGGACCCGATCGAAAAACCCATCCCACGGCTCGCTGGCCGGCACAGTCGGCACCGCATCGAAAGGCAGCCCATTGCGCACCAGGTTTTTCCCCAGGGCCTGCAAGGCCAGGAACGAGTCGCTGCTGCTGGTGACCTCGACCTTGCCGGCCAGGCTGGCCGCCAGAGCGCCGAAGCTGTCGTTGAGCACCAGGACCCGGGTCGACGCGGCGGGCTGTTGCCCGGCCAGGTGCGCGAGCAGGTATTCATCGGCCGCATCGAAAGCTTGCAGAGGTTCGTTCTGCTGTTCGGGTTGGCGGATCAGGTCGAGTTGGGCGAAGGGGCTTTCGAGCAAGGGCATGGCTGGGACTCTGCAAATCAACGAATGTCCCGCTGCCCTGGGGCTGGTATCTGAGCGGGACCGCTTGAATGAACTGCGTCGCGCGCCAGGCGCGTCATCATTCAAGGGGAACCGTAAATGTTACGTTTTTTTGTTGGACTTTACTCGTGGGTTTTCTGTTCGGTGCCGGCTTGCTGTTCAGATCACGTGGATGTGGGCCGCCTTGGCGACGGCTGAAATCTTGTTGCTGACATTGAGTTTTCGCATGCAACTGCAAACATGGAAATTCACCGTGCGTTCGGAAAGGCAAAGGATTCTGCCCACCTCGGACGCTGTCTTGCCTTCGGCGGACCACCTCAACACTTCGATTTCCCGGGGGGACAGATGGTATTTCTGCCCGACGACGTCGGATAATTTCTCGCTCGCCAGCACATGCAGCGTTTGACTGGCGAAGATGGCGTAGCCGAGATTGCTATAGTGCTCCTCGATGTCGATGGGACCGTGGGTTCGTGCCAGGCTGAACAGGCTGCAATGGCTCCCCGGTGCACCATGTACAGCCTGGGTCCAACCATACTTGAGGCCCTGGCGGTTAAGTTCGCGCCATAACTTTGGAGCTTGTGCAAAAACGTTTTCATCCCACAGGATGGGAAGCGGCGATTGATTGCAATGCGCCACTATTGGATCATTGAAAGCATGGCCGTTCTGTTCATAAAACTTGTTCCACCCATAGGGGTAATTATTCAAGTTCACCTTGCTGGTGTGCTGGTCGGGAGTGCCGAGGTAGGCTGCGAATGCGCAATATTCAAATCCTTGATTGTTAAAGAAATTCAGCACTAGACGATAGGCGGTCTGCAAGTCTTTCTCATGGGCTAACTTCCTCAGCTGCAAGTCCTTCCACTTGTCCATCGCTCTCTCCTGGGTTGATACATCCTTGTGGGATCCAATCCATGATGGAATTTTGAGTGTAGGACTATTCCTAACTTTCAGTTGAATTTTTTATTTCGCCTTACGTTCTTTATGGTTGTTTAATTGTTTATTTTACAAAATCTTATGGTTGTATAAGTTTTGTGAGGGATAAACGAATTTGAACGCAAGATCATGACTAAATGCCATTACTGTTTGTCAGTGGTTATGTTGACCACTTTGCGGGACACTATGATCTCGCCCCATTGGAGTGGCTCATGACTGTCAGCGAAGAGAAGTTCACCCGTCAGACCCTGCTCGACGTCCAGCCGGTGACGTCTCATCTGTTTACGTTGCGCACTACCCGCGACCGCGGCTTTCGTTTTCGCGCCGGTCAATTCGCCCGGCTGGGGGTGACCAAGGCGGACGGCACGACGGTCTGGCGCGCCTATTCCATGGTGTCTTCGCCGTTCGACGAGTTTCTCGAATTCTTTTCCATTGTCGTTCCCCAGGGTGAGTTCACCAGTGAACTGAGCCGTTTGCGACCGGGCGACGATTTGCTGGTGGAGCGCCTGGCGTTTGGCTACCTGACGCTGGATCGCTTCGTGGGTGGACGGGATCTGTGGCTGTTGTCCACCGGGACGGGCGTCGCGCCGTTTCTTTCGATCCTGCAGGACTTCGAAGCCTGGGAAAGATTCGAGCGGATCATCCTCGTGTACAGCGTGCGCGAGGCCCGGGAGTTGGCGTATCAGGAGCTGATCAAGGGGTTGACCCAGCGCGATTACCTGGCCGAGTTCGCTCACAAGTTCCGGTTCATTGCGACCGTCACCCGTGAACAGCGGCCGGGGGCGCTCAGTGGGCGAATCACCACGTTGATCGAGAATGGCGAGCTGGAGCGGGCGGCCGGTGTCGAGCTGACGCCAGAGCATTCCCGCGTCATGCTGTGCGGCAATCCGCAAATGATCGATGACACGCGCCAGTTGCTCAAGACCAGGGGGCTGCAATTGAGCTTGAGCCGTCGGCCGGGCCAGGTGGCGGTGGAAAATTATTGGTAGGAAGAGGGCGTCCTGAGGACGCCCTTTTCATGTCATCAGGAGCGTTCGTTCTGGGCCTTCAGCAGGTCGCGGATTTCGCTCAGTAGCAGTTCTTCCTTGGTCGGCACAGGGGGCGCACTCGGGGCCACGGCTTCTTCGCGTTTGAGGCGGTTGATGGCCTTGACGCCCATGAAGATGGCGAACGCGACGATGATGAAGTCGATAGTGCTCTGGATGAATTTGCCGTAGGCCAATACGACTGCGGGCGCATCACCCTGGGCGGCCTTGAGCGTAATGGCCAGGTCGCTGAAATCCACCCCGCCGATCAGCAGGCCAACCGGAGGCATGACCACGTCGCCAACGAAGGACGAAACGATCTTGCCGAAAGCGGCGCCGATGATAATCCCGACGGCCATGTCGACGACATTGCCCTTGACCGCGAAGGCCTTGAACTCGCTTAGCACGCCCATGAGTTATTCCTTTTGACAGATGAAAGATGAATGCCAGTGTAAGTCAGTCCAGCGAGTCCTGCTTAACACACTGGCCTGAAAAGTCTCAGCTATCGACCCGGGTCTGGATGAAAAGTTTGCAAAATGCCATCAATCGCGCGTGATACGCGGTTTCCGCTCGAGTCCCTACAAGGTTTTTTCTATCAACGCGGTATGGCATTTCTATTTAGGTTTTGCTTTTTCGAGCACTAGCCTCTGGATGGCGCACATGGATGCGCTCTATAACATCAGAGGAACATCTTTATGAACACTTCCCTTGGCCACGGGATTCACTCCCATCGCCGCGCTTTTGTTGTGTTGACCGCCAGCCTGTTGTCTTTGTCTGTCAACGCGGCGACCCTGACCCGGGATAACGGAGCGGCTGTCGGCGATAACCAGAACTCGCAGACCGCAGGCCCCAACGGTCCGACCCTGTTGCAGGACGTGCAGTTGATCCAGAAGCTCCAGCGCTTTGATCGCGAACGCATTCCTGAGCGTGTGGTGCATGCCCGTGGCACCGGCGCCCATGGCACCTTCACGGTGTCCAACGACCTCAGCGACCTGACCAAGGCCAAGGTTTTTGCCGCAGGCCAGGTCACCCCGGTATTCGTGCGTTTTTCCGCGGTGGTGCACGGCAATCACTCACCGGAAACCCTGCGCGATCCCCGGGGTTTCGCTACTAAGTTCTACACCGCCGACGGTAACTGGGACTTGGTAGGTAACAACTTCCCAACGTTCTTCATTCGCGATGCCATCAAGTTTCCAGACATGGTCCATGCATTCAAGCCTGATCCGCGAACCAACTTGGACGATGATTCCCGCCGCTTCGACTTCTTCTCCCATGTTCCAGAATCGACTCGCACCCTGACCGAGTTGTATTCCAACTCCGGCACGCCGGCCAGTTATCGTGAAATGGACGGTAACGGGGTGCATGCTTACAAGTTGGTGAATGCCAAGGGTGAAGTTCATTACGTGAAGTTTCACTGGAAAAGTTTGCAGGGGCTGAAAAACCTCGATCCGAAAGAAGTGGTGAAAGTTCAGGGTCAGGACTATAGCCATATGACCAATGACTTGGTGAGCCATATCAATAAGGGCGACTTCCCCAAGTGGGATTTGTATGTCCAGGTACTCAACCCGCAGGACCTTGCCAAGTTTGACTTTGATCCATTGGACGCGACCAAGATCTGGCCGGGCGTGCCTGAGCGCAAAGTCGGGCAAATGGTCTTGAACCGTAATCCGGCCAACGTCTTCCAGGAAACCGAGCAGGTGGCGATGGCGCCGGCCAACCTGGTGCCGGGCATCGAGCCCTCCGAGGACCGCCTGCTGCAGGGGCGGGTGTTTTCCTATGCCGATACGCAAATGTACCGGATAGGTGCCAACGCCCTGCAACTGCCAATCAACGCTCCCAAGGTGGCGGTGAACAATGGTAACCAGGACGGCGCAATGAATCCCGGCGCCACCAGCACCGGCGTGAATTACCAGCCGAGCCGCCTGACGCCGCGTGAGGAACTGCAAGCGGCGCGCTACAGCCAGACCGCGCTGACCGGCAGTACCCAGCAAGCGAAGATCCAGCGCGAGCAGAACTTCAAGCAGGCCGGTGATTTGTATCGTTCGTTCAGCAAGAAAGAGCGGGATGACTTGATCGAAAACTTCGGTGGGTCGTTGGCGACCACCGATGACGAGAGCAAGCACATCATCCTGTCGTTCCTCTACAAGGCCGACCCTGAGTACGGCACCGGCGTAGCCCGTGTCGCCAAGGGTGATCTGGCCCGGGTGAAGGCGCTCGCGGCCAAGCTGAGCGACTGATCCACAGCCAGGCAGGTGCATGGCCTGTGGGGGCAAAGCTTGCGCCCACAGGCCTATGCCAGAGGAGAGCTCATGATGCGTAAATTCCTTTTATCGATACTCGCGGCCTGGTCGATGAGCGTATTGGCCGACCCGCTGATGCCCAACGATCCCGCGGCGCTACAGCAACAGTTGCAAACCTATTACTTCGACGCCGCCCGCCGGGGTGACGTGCCCATGCTCGATACCTTTATCGACGCCGGTTATTCGCTGGATACCCGGGATGAGAAGGGGTACACGGCACTGATCCTGGCGGCCTATCACGGCCGCGGTGCGGCGGTGGAGCGGTTACTGGCCGCTGGCGCCGATGCCTGTGCCCAGGACAAGCGCGGCAACACGGCCCTCATGGGCGCTATTTTCAAGGGCGAAGTGCAGATTGCACGTCGTTTGCTGTCCACCGATTGCAGCCCTGACCAGCGCAACGGTGCCGGGCAGACCGCCGCGATGTACGCCGGCCTGTTCAAGCGTGCCGAGCTGCTCGATGCCTTGAAGGCCAAGGGCGCGGATCTGGAGGCGCAGGATCCGTTGGGCAATACCGCGGCGGACCTGGCGAAGGGTGAAATCAGAATGCCGGCTCCGCGATAGGCTATCATCGCGGTTTTTACCCGGAGTTCAGATGGCCAAGGCAAAGCGCATGTACGGCTGCACCGAGTGCGGCTCGACCTTTCCCAAATGGGCCGGCCAATGCAGTGAATGCGGGGCCTGGAACAGCCTGACTGAAACCCTGGTGGAAAGCGGCGGTGCGGCGGCGCCCAGCGGCCGCACGGGCTGGGCCGGCCAGCAAGCGCAGATCAAGACCCTGGCCGAGGTCAGCGTTGAAGAAATTCCGCGTTTTTCCACCGCCTCCGGTGAGCTGGACCGTGTATTGGGCGGCGGCCTGGTGGACGGTTCGGTGGTGTTGATCGGCGGTGACCCCGGTATCGGCAAATCCACCATTTTGTTGCAGACCTTGTGCAACATCGCCAACCGGATGTCTGCGCTGTATGTCACCGGCGAAGAGTCCCAGCAGCAGGTCGCCATGCGGGCGCGGCGCCTGGGGTTGCCCCAGGACCGGCTGCGGGTCATGACTGAGACGTGTATCGAAAGCATCATCGCCACGGCGCGCCAGGAAAAACCCAAGGTGATGGTGATCGACTCGATCCAGACGATTTTTACCGAGCAGTTGCAGTCAGCGCCCGGTGGCGTGTCCCAGGTGCGCGAGAGTGCGGCGTTGCTGGTGCGCTACGCCAAGCAGAGCGGTACGGCGATTTTCCTGGTGGGCCACGTCACCAAGGAAGGCGCGCTGGCGGGACCGCGGGTGCTGGAGCACATGGTCGATACGGTGCTGTATTTCGAAGGCGAATCCGATGGCCGGCTGCGTTTGTTGCGGGCCGTGAAGAACCGGTTCGGCGCCGTCAACGAACTGGGCGTGTTCGGCATGACCGACCGGGGTTTGAAAGAGGTCTCGAACCCGTCGGCGATCTTTCTGACACGAGCCCAGGAAGAAGTACCGGGCAGCGTGGTCATGGCGACGTGGGAAGGCACCCGGCCGATGCTGGTAGAGGTGCAGGCGCTGGTGGACGACAGTCACCTGGCGAATCCGCGCCGGGTCACCCTGGGACTGGACCAGAATCGCTTGGCGATGCTGCTGGCGGTCCTGCACCGCCACGGCGGTATTCCTACTCACGACCAGGATGTTTTCCTCAACGTCGTGGGCGGGGTCAAGGTGTTGGAAACCGCGTCGGACCTGGCGTTGATGGCGGCGGTGATGTCCAGCCTGCGCAATCGGCCGCTGCCCCATGACTTGCTGGTATTCGGCGAAGTGGGACTGTCAGGCGAGGTCCGGCCGGTGCCCAGTGGACAGGAGCGGCTCAAGGAGGCGGCCAAGCACGGCTTCAAACGCGCCATCGTGCCCAAGGCCAACGCGCCGAAGGATGCCCCGGCAGGGTTGCAGATCATTGCCGTGACGCGGTTGGAGCAGGCGCTGGATTCGTTGTTCGAATAACGCGGGTGCAAGGGACTTAGGTGACAGCAAGTTTATGTGGGAGCAAAGCTTGCTCGCGACGCAGGCGACTCGATTTTTGAAGAACCGCAGCGCCGCCATCGCGGGCAAGCCTTGCTCCCACAGAGAACCTGTTGCCATGAGGGATCGACGGCGTATCTAAATCTGGATCAACGCCGCCAACTCCCGCTCCAGTTCATCGTGGTCGGCCAGGTTCAGCTCCACCAGCCGGCGCAGGTGGGCGATGGAGTCCAGATCGATGTGTTCGCAGACGAAGCCCAGGTGGCCATGATCATCGTGGGCGAGACGAACCTCCATCTTCACCTCGACGTCCTTGCCCAGATGGATGTCGGCTTCGAAGGGCTCTTCGGGATCGCCGAGCCAGGGCTCGGGTTTTTCGATCAGCAGGCCCTTGAGGGACAGGTCCAGCAGCTTCACTGGCCAGATGTATTGGCCCTGGCTCAGCTCGGTCCTGGCATGGAATTCGATTCTTATGAAGCGGCGGCGATCGTTCATCATGCATGTCCTCTGGAGATTCAATGACTATAGACCCAGCTGGCGCGCCATCGTCACCGTTGAATCCTGGCAGACAAATGTCGGGTATGGCCTTTGTCCTGCTTAGCGCTAAACTCCGGTAGCTGCCTTTCTTGTCCACCCTGGCTGGAATATAAAAATGAACAACAATAATAGCCTGCTGCGCCATATACCCTGGCTTCTGCTGGCCGTCGCGGGAGCGTGCGCGCTGGGTGTCGTGGCCTTGCGCCGCGGCGAAGCCATCAACGCCCTCTGGATCGTCGTCGCCGCCGTGGCCCTCTACCTGGTCGCGTACCGCTACTACAGCCTCTTCATCGCCAATAACGTGATGCAACTCGATGCGCGCCGGGCCACGCCCGCCGTGCTCAACAACGATGGCCTGGACTATGTCCCGACCAACAAGCACATCCTCTTCGGCCACCACTTCGCGGCGATTGCCGGCGCGGGGCCGCTGGTCGGGCCGGTGCTGGCGGCGCAGATGGGCTACCTGCCCGGCACACTCTGGCTGATCGCCGGCGTGGTGCTGGCCGGGGCCGTGCAGGACTTCATGGTCCTGTTCCTGTCCACCCGCCGCAACGGTCGCTCCCTGGGCGACATGGTGCGCGAGGAAATGGGCCGCATCCCCGGCACCATCGCGCTGTTCGGCTG
>NZ_JAODAB010000009.1 GCF_025336485.1 Pseudomonas citri
CTGATCAAGAGCAACAGCACCTCGAACAAGCTGCATAGTTTGATGGCTGACGCGACAACTACCTTGAAAAACGCCGGAGGGGGCCACGACCTTGGTGGCGGCAGCAAAGGCACTGGCAGCAAGATTGGCGATCGCGGTGCGTTGGGTATTGAGGGCATCGCCCTGTTGCCGGGTCAACGGCTTGGAGATACCGATCATCATCACACAAGGCAGGTTCTTGGCCTGCATCTTGTCGTACACCTCGACGACCTTGCTGTTGACCTCATAGTGGGCGCGTTTCGCCTCGCCAAAATGCAGCTCGCGCAGGCGTCCGCGTTCGCTGTCGGTGAGGGTGATCTGCGAGACGTTGAAGACGACCCCGTGATTGCCCATGTATTGGAAAGTCCCTTCGAACTTCATCGCTCATATCCCTTCGAGACAAAAGGGGGCGATTCTCTACAACGAGCGTGTTGGATTCAAATCATTTCAGCGTACTGGATAAAGGCAACCCACGTTAACCGCTCCCTCGCCACGGGAAGCTTGGTATCAGGAATGACGATCCAGCTTCTTGAGAAACACCGTCATTTCCTTTTCAGCCTGTTTGTCACCATGGGCGCGGGCGGCTTGCAGGCCTTGTTCCCAGGCCTGGCGCGCGGCTGGTAGGTCGCCCTGGCCCTGGTAGGCTTTGCCCAGCAGCTTCCAGGCGGCCGAGTACTTGGGGTCGAATTCGACGCAGTGTTGGAAGTGTTCGGCGGCGCGGGCGAATTCGCCGAGGTCGAGGTAGCCCTTGCCCAGGCCGAAGCGCAGCAGGGCGTTGTCCGTACCCTTGGCGAGCATTTTTTCCAGGGAATCCAGCATTTGAAAACTCCTGTATTGGGTTCCTGTGTCAGAAGAAGCTCAACCCCACATGGAACAACTTCTCGACATCGCGGATGTGCTTCTTGTCCACCAGGAACAGGATCACATGGTCGCCGGTCTGGACCGTGGTGTCGTCATGGGCGATCAGCACTTCTTCGTCGCGGATGATCGCGCCGATGGTGGTGCCTGGCGGCAGGCCGATGTCGCGGATGGCTTTGCCAATCACTTTGCTGGATTTGGCGTCGCCATGGGCGATCGCCTCGATGGCTTCGGCCGCGCCACGGCGCAGGGAGTGTACGCTGACGATGTCGCCGCGGCGCACGTGGGCGAGCAAGGTGCCGATGGTCGCCAGTTGCGGGCTGATGGCGATGTCGATGTCGCCGCCCTGGATCAGGTCGACGTAGGCCGGGTTGTTGATGATGGTCATGACCTTCTTCGCGCCCAGGCGCTTGGCCAGCAGCGAGGACATGATGTTGGCTTCGTCGTCGTTGGTCAGGGCCAGGAAGATGTCGGCGTCGGCGATGTTTTCTTCCAGCAGCAGGTCGCGGTCCGAGGCGCTGCCTTGCAGTACCACGGTGCTGTCGAGGTTGTCTGAAAGGTAGCGGCAGCGCGCCGGGCTCATTTCGATGATCTTGACCTGGTAGCGGCTTTCGATCGCTTCGGCCAGGCGCTCGCCGATCTGCCCGCCGCCGGCGATGACGATGCGCTTGTAGCTTTCGTCGAGGCGGCGCATTTCGCCCATCACCGCGCGAATGTTGGCCTTGGCGGCGATGAAGAACACCTCGTCGTCCGCCTCGATCACCGTGTCGCCCTGGGGCAGGATCGCGCGGTCACGGCGGAAGATCGCTGCGACGCGGGTTTCCACATTCGGCATGTGCTCGCGCAACTGGCGCAGTTGCTGGCCCACCAGCGGCCCGCCGTAGTAGGCCCTGACCGCCACCAGTTGCGCCTTGCCTTCGGCGAAGTCGATCACCTGCAAGGCGCCAGGGTGTTCGATCAGGCGCTTGATGTAGTTAGTCACCACTTGTTCGGGGCTGATCAGCACATCCACCGGGATCGCGTCGTTGTCGAACAGCCCGGCGCGGGTCAGGTAGGCCGCTTCGCGCACCCGGGCGATCTTGGTCGGGGTGTGGAACAGCGTGTGGGCCACCTGGCAGGCGACCATGTTGGTTTCATCGCTGTTGGTGACGGCCACCAGCATGTCGGCATCGTCGGCGCCGGCCTGGCGCAGCACCGTAGGAAAAGACCCGCGACCTTGTACGGTGCGGATGTCGAGGCGGTCACCCAAATCCCGCAGGCGTTCGCCGTCGGTGTCGACCACGGTGATGTCATTGGCTTCGCTCGCCAGGTGTTCCGCCAGCGTACCGCCCACCTGCCCTGCGCCGAGGATGATGATCTTCATCCGTTCACTCCTTTCGAATCGGTCTTAACCGCGTGCGGCGGCGATCTTGATCAACTTGGCGTAGTAGAAGCCGTCGTGACCGCCTTCCTGGGCCAGCAACTGGCGACCATGGGGCTGTTTCACGCCAGCCTGGGTGGCGATGTCCAGTTCCCGGGCGCCGGGGGTGCGGGCGAGAAAGGCCTCGATCACTTCGGTGTTTTCGGTCGGCAACGTCGAACAGGTGGCGTAGAGCAGGATCCCGCCCACATCCAGGGTCTGCCACATCGCGTCGAGCAGTTCGCCCTGCAACAGCGCCAGGGCGGCGATGTCGTCGGGCTGGCGGGTGAGCTTGATGTCCGGATGACGGCGGATCACGCCAGTGGCCGAACATGGAGCGTCGAGGAGGATGCGCTGGAACGGCTTGCCGTCCCACCAGGTCGCGGTGTCGCGGCCGTCGGCGGCGATCAGTTCGGCGTTCAGGCCCAGGCGCTGGAGGTTTTCCTGCACCCGCACCAGGCGCTTGGCTTCCAGATCCACCGCCACTACGCCGGCCAGCTTCGGCTCGGCTTCGAGGATGTGGCAGGTCTTGCCACCCGGTGCGCAGCAGGCGTCGAGCACCCGTTGGCCGGGCGCCAGTTCCAGCAGGTCGGCGGCCAGTTGCGCGGCTTCGTCCTGGACGCTGATCCAGCCCTCGGCAAAGCCCGGCAGCGTGCGTACATCGCCCGGCGTTTCCAGCAGGATGCCGTCGCGGCTGTATTCACACGGCCTGGCCGGAATACCGGCTTCGCCCAGCAGGGCCAGGTAGGCTTCGCGGCTATGGTGACGCCGGTTGACCCGCAGGATCATCGGCGGATGGGCATTGTTGGCCGCGCAGATGGCTTCCCATTGCTCGGGCCAGAAGGCTTTCAAGGATTTCTGCAACCAGCGCGGGTGGGCCGTGCGCACCACAGGGTCACGCTCCAGCTCGGCCAGCAGGCTTTCGCTTTCGCGCTGGGCGCGGCGCAGCACGGCGTTGAGCAGAGCCTTGGCCCAGGGCTTTTTCAGTTTGTCGGCGCAGCCCACGGTTTCACCGATGGCGGCATGGGCGGGCACGCGGGTGTAGAGCAGTTGGTACAGGCCCACTAGCAACAGTGCTTCGACGTCGGCATCGGCGGCCTTGAACGGTTTCTGCAACAGCTTGGCGGCCAGGGCCGACAGGCGCGGTTGCCAGCGGGCGGTGCCGAACGCCAGGTCCTGGGTGAAACCGCGGTCACGGTCTTCCACTTTGTCCATCTGCGTCGGCAGGGCACTGTTGAGGGAAGCTTTGCCGCTGAGTACGGCGGCGAGTGCCTTGGCGGCGGCCAGGCGCGGGTTCATGAGGCGTCCGCCGGTTGGCCGAGAAGCGTGCCGACGGCGAATTTCTCGCGACGGCTGTTGAACAGGTCGCTGAAGCCCAACGCCTTGCCTCCGGGCAATTGCAGACGGGTCAGGCACAGCGCTTGCTCACCGCAGGCGACGACCAGGCCGTCCTTGCTGGCACTGAGGATTTCACCCGGTGTGCCCTTGCCTTCAGCAAGGCTGGCGGCCAGCACTTTCAGGGCTTCGCCGTTCAGGGTGCTGTGGCAGATCGGCCATGGGTTGAAGGCACGCACCAGGCGCTCCAGCTCGACGGCCGGG
The DNA here is from genome assembly GCF_025336485.1 of Pseudomonas citri. Lineage (GTDB taxonomy): Bacteria > Pseudomonadota > Gammaproteobacteria > Pseudomonadales > Pseudomonadaceae > Aquipseudomonas > Aquipseudomonas citri. The sequence goes on from NZ_JAODAB010000009.1 coordinate 3,875, forward strand.
CGACTCCAATCGAGGCGGGCCTCGTCCTTGTTCAGTTTATGGGCGTAGGTTGCCAGGCTGTCATCCTGCACTTCGCCTTCCAGCGTACCGGCGGCCAGCCCGGCAATGGCCTGGACCACGGCAGGCGGGCCGATCAGTGCGAGGCGGTCATGCAGGCTGCCGCCGGTGTCCTCGGCGCTGATGGGCGTGCTGACTTTGAGCAGCATCGGCCCGGTGTCGAGGCCGGCTTCCATGCGCATCACGGTGACGCCGCTCTCGGCGTCACCCGCTTCCACGGCGCGCTGGATCGGCGCCGCACCGCGCCAGCGTGGCAGCAGCGAGGCGTGGCTGTTGATGCAACCCAGACGCGGGATGTCCAGCACCACTTGGGGCAGGATCAGGCCGTAGGCCACCACCACCATCAAATCCGGTTTCAGCGCCGCCAGTTCGGCCTGGGCCTGCGCGTCGCGCAGGGTCGGCGGCTGCAACACCGGGAGGCCATTATCCAGAGCAAGTTGCTTGACCGGGCTGGGCATCAGTTTTTGCCCACGACCGGCCGGGCGATCCGGCTGGGTATAGACCGCGACGATTTCGTGAGGGCTGGCCAGCAGGGCCTTGAGGTGTTCGGCGGCAAATTCAGGGGTGCCGGCAAAGACGATGCGCAGGGGCTCAGTCATGGGAGGCTCTCAGTTACAAAGCAGTCGCAAAAAGAAAAAGGCTTGCCGTGGCAAGCCTTTGAAGAGGGGCATCAAGCATTCTGGCGATGAATCTTTTCCAGTTTTTTCTTGATCCGGTCACGCTTGAGGGTCGACAGGTAGTCGACGAACAACTTGCCGTTGAGGTGGTCGCATTCATGCTGGATGCACACGGCGAGCAAACCCTCGGCGATCAGTTCGTAGGGCTGGCCGTCACGGTCCAACGCCTTGATCTTGACCTTCTGCGGACGGTCGACGTTCTCGTAGAAGCCGGGTACCGAAAGGCAGCCTTCCTGGTATTGCTCCATCTCGTCGGTGAGGGTTTCGAACTCAGGGTTGATGAACACTCGCGGCTCGCTGCGGTCTTCGGAGAGGTCCATCACGACGATACGCTTGTGCACGTTGACCTGGGTCGCGGCGAGGCCGATACCCGGTGCTTCATACATTGTTTCAAACATGTCATCGACCAACTGACGCACTTCGTCGTCCACTACGGCCACCGGTTTGGCGATAGTGCGCAGGCGCGGGTCCGGAAATTCGAGGATGTTCAAAATGGCCATAAGCTTGATCAATGCACGTGTGGGCTGAAGTCGGTGGCTGGCCTGGCGTGTCTTGGGATGCAGGCTACCGTTGTAAAACGTCGCTCTTGAAGCTTAGTGCCTCACGGGGCGGGCCATGGGGGCTCTGGCGTTTTACGCGAACGCACATGATAAAGGGATTCACCGCATGAGGAAATCACTACTCGCCCTGCTGCTCCTGGCCTCGGCCGGTATCGCGCACGGGCAAGTGCAACTTCGGGAAGGTTTTCCCCAGCAGTACACGGTGGCGACGGGGGACACGCTGTGGGACATCGCCGGCAAATACCTGCGCGAGCCCTGGAAATGGCCCGAACTCTGGCACGCCAACCCGCAGATCCAGAACCCGGACCTGATCTATCCCGGCGACACCCTGTCGCTGGTCTACATCGACGGCCAGCCGCGCCTGACCCTCAACCGCGGCGCTTCACGCGGCACCATCAAGTTGTCACCCCGCATTCGCAGCTCACCGGTAGCGGACGCCATCCCGAGCATCCCGCTGCAAGCGATCAACAGCTTCCTGCTGAGCAACCGCATCGTCGACCGGGCCGAGGACTTCAACAAGGCGCCCTACATCGTCGCCGGCGATGCCGAACGGGTGCTCAGCGGTACGGGTGACCGGATCTTTGCCCGCGGCACATTCGACGCGAACCAATCGGCCTATGGCATCTTCCGCCAGGGCAAAATCTACACCGATCCCAAGACCCAGGAGTTCCTGGGCATCAACGCCGACGACATCGGCGGCGCGCAGGTGATTGCCAGCGAGGCCGACGTCACCACCCTCGCCCTGCAACGCACCACCCAGGAAGTGCGCCTCGGCGACCGGCTGTTCAGCGGTGAGGAACGCTCGATCAACTCGACCTTCATGCCCAGCGCGCCAACATCGGCGATCGACGGGCTGATCCTCGACGTGCCCCGGGGCGTGACCCAGATCGGCGCGCTGGACGTGGTCACCCTGAACAAGGGCCAGCGCGATGGGCTGACCGAAGGCAATGTGCTGGCGGTGATGAAGACCGGCGAAACCGTGCGCGACCGCATCACCGGTCAACCGGTGAAAATTCCCGACGAACGGGCCGGCCTGCTGATGGTGTTCCGCACCTACGACAAGCTCAGCTACGGCTTGGTGCTCTATGCCTCGCGCTCGTTGGCAGTGCTCGACAAGGTGCGCAATCCCTGACCCAAAAGGCGACGAACCTCACAAGTTACCAACAGAGTTATCCACAGCTTATTCCCCTGAGTAAGGGGCTTTATAACGATCAAGGATGATCCATGCCATTGCCTGAATCTGCTTCGGTTTCCCCAGCGGAGCTGGAAGCTCGTCTGCGCCTGCACCGTTTGCCGGAGCTGGGCCCCAAACGTTTCATGACCCTGATGAGCGCCTTTGGCTCGGCGTCGAAAGCCATCAGCGCACCGGCCAGCGCATGGCGAGCGCTGGGCTTGCCAGCCACCTGTGCCGAGGCTCGGCGCAACCCGGATGTACGTGACGGCGCCGTCCATGCCATGGCCTGGCTCAAGGCTCCGGCCCAGCATTTACTGATGTGGGACCAACCTGACTACCCGGCCTTGCTGGCGCAGATCAGCGATGCACCACCGCTGCTGTTCGTTGCCGGCGACGCCGGGATCCTGGAAAAACCGCAGTTGGCGATGGTCGGCAGTCGTCGTGCATCGCGACCAGGCATGGACACGGCGGCGGCGTTTTCCCGGAGCCTGGCCGGCGCCGGTTTCGTCATCACCAGCGGCCTGGCCCTGGGCATCGATGCTGCCGCGCATCAAGCCGCGCTGGATGTCGGCGGGCAGACCATCGGGGTATTGGGCACCGGGTTGGAAAAATTTTATCCACAGCGCAATCGTCGACTGGCCGACGCGATGATTGCCCAAGGCAGCGCCGTGGTTTCGGAGTTTCCGTTGGACACGCCGCCCCACGCCAGCAACTTTCCGCGCCGCAATCGGATCATCAGCGGGTTGTCCCTGGGCGTGCTGGTGGTCGAGGCCAGTGTGGCCAGCGGTTCGCTGATCACCGCACGGCTCGCGGCGGAACAGGGTCGCGAGGTGTACGCCATTCCCGGCTCGATCCATCATCCGGGGGCCCGCGGTTGTCATCAGTTGATCCGCGACGGCGCGGCGCTGGTGGAAACCGTCGAGCACATCCTCGAGGCGTTGCGCGGCTGGCAGCGGTTGCCGTTGGCTTCAGAACCGGTGCCTGCGACCCATCCGCTGCTGCGCCTGCTCCATGCCGCGCCGTTGAGCAGCGAAGCGTTGGCCGAGGCCAGTGGCTGGGGCTTGTCCAAAGTGCTGGCGGCGCTGACCGAGCTGGAAATGGAGGGACGGGCCACGTGTGACAATGGCCGCTGGTTTGCGCGTTAGGTTTGTACGCTAGGTTTTATAAGTAAGATCGGTAAACTGCGCACAGCCTTATTTGCGTTGCGGAGAATCCTTCATGGTCAATAGTTGGCGTGTGCAACAAGCCGCGCGAGAAATTCGCGCCGGGGCGGTGATTGCCTATCCAACCGAAGCGGTCTGGGGCCTGGGCTGCGATCCGTGGAACGAAGAAGCGGTGGAACGCTTGCTGGCGATCAAGTCGCGACTGCCTGACAAAGGGCTGATCCTGGTGGCCGATAACATTCACCAGTTCGATTTTCTCTTCGAGGATTTCCCCCAGATGTGGATGGACCGCATGGCCAGTACCTGGCCGGGGCCCAATACCTGGCTGGTGCCGCACCAGAACCTGTTGCCGGAATGGATCACCGGAGTGCATGACACCGTCGCACTGCGGGTCAGCGACCACCCTACCGTACGTGACCTGTGCTCATTGGTCGGACCGCTGGTGTCGACCTCGGCCAACCCCCAGGGCCGCCCGGCGGCACGCACGCGGATTCGCGTCGAGCAGTATTTTCGCGGGCAGATCGACCTGGTGCTGGGCGGCAACCTGGGCGGGCGCAAGAACCCCAGCGTGATCCGCGACCTGGCGACCGGGAAAGTGGTTCGGCCGGACTGATACCGCGTCATCGTTCATCGCGGGCAAGCCTTGCTCCCACAGACCAAGCTCTATGGAAGAAAATCTTGCTCTCACAGGCCAAGTTCTGTGGAAGGAAACCTTGCTCTCACAAATTGGATTCTGTGGGAGCAAGGCTTGCCCGCGATGAGGCCCTCACAAATATCCTGTCATTCAAGGCAGAAGAATGGTCGACCCCGTCGTCCGCCGCGCCGACAGTTCGGCCTGGGCCTTGGCCGCGTCAGCCAGTGGATAACGCTGGTTGATGTCCACCGAAAGCTTGCCGCTGCTGATCATCCCGAACAGTTCATCGGCCATGCGCTGCAGGTTTTCGGCGTTGTTGGCGTAGGTCGCCAGGGTCGGGCGGGTGACATACAGCGAACCCTTGGCCGATAGAATCCCAAGGTTCACGCCGTCGACTGCGCCGGACGCATTGCCGAAACTCACCACCAGACCCCGGGGGGCGACGCAATCCAGGGACGTCAGCCAAGTGTCCTTGCCGACCCCGTCGTAGACCACGGGCACTTTTTTGCCGTCAGTCAGTTCCAGCACGCGCTGTACGACGTTTTCCTTGCTGTAGTCGATGGTTGCCCAGGCGCCGTGGGATTGGGCGATGGCGGCTTTTTCCGGCGAGCTGACAGTACCGATCAGCTTCACGCCCAGGGCCTTGGCCCACTGGCAGGCCAACGAACCCACGCCACCGGCGGCAGCATGGAACAAGATGGTTTCGCCACCCTTGAGCTCATAGGTCTGGCGCAACAGGTACTGCACGGTCAGGCCCTTGAGCATCACCCCGGCCGCCTGTTCGAAACTGATGGAGTCGGGCAGGTGCACCAGGTTGGCCTCGGGCAGCACATGCACGTCGCTGTAGGCGCCCAGTGGCCCGCTGCCATAAGCCACGCGGTCGCCCACCTTGAACCGCGTGACGCCGCTGCCGACCGCCTCGACCACCCCCGCCCCCTCGGCGCCCAGGCCTGACGGCAAGGCTGGTGGCGGATAAAGACCGCTGCGGTAATAGGTGTCGATGAAATTCAGGCCGATCGCCCGGTTGCTGACGCGCACCTGCTGCGGGCCCGGCTCGGCGGGCTGGTAGTCCACGTACTCAAGTACTTCGGGACCGCCGTGGAAACTGAACTGGATACGTTTGGCCATCTTCACTCTCTCCATGTCACAGGACTTTTTACCAGGCCTGCCATCGGACTCCTAAGCTTGACCTTCGTCAACTGTGGCGTGGACAAGTGCGGTGGTATCCTGTGCGCCCATTTGCCACCGGCCCGCTGTACGCCGCGCAGCGAAGCCCTGATCAAGGTGATGTCATGACCACTCGCACCGAGGCCGTGAAAGCCTACCTGCTCGACCTGCAAGACCGCATCTGCGCCGCCCTGGAAGCCGAGGACGGCGGCACGCGCTTCGTTGAAGACGCCTGGACCCGGCCTGCCGGTGGTGGCGGTCGCACGCGGGTGATCGAAAACGGCACGGTGATCGAAAAGGGCGGCGTGAATTTTTCCCACGTCTTCGGCAGCGGCCTGCCACCGTCGGCCAGTGCCCATCGGCCGGAACTGGCCGGGCGCGGCTTCGAAGCCCTCGGCGTGTCGCTGGTGATCCACCCGCATAACCCCCACGTGCCGACTTCCCACGCCAACGTGCGATTTTTCATCGCCGAAAAGGAAGGCGAAGAGCCGGTCTGGTGGTTCGGCGGCGGTTTCGACCTGACGCCTTACTACGGCGTGGAGGAAGACTGCGTGCATTGGCACCGCATCGCCGAGCAGGCCTGCGCGCCGTTCGGGCCGGACGTCTACCCGCGCTACAAAGCCTGGTGCGACAGCTATTTCCACCTCAAGCATCGCAACGAGCCCCGGGGGATCGGCGGCCTGTTCTTCGACGACCTGAACGAGTGGGGTTTCGACACCTGCTTTGCCTTCATCCGCGCCATCGGCGATGCCTACATCGACGCCTACCTGCCCATCGTGCGTCGCCGCAAACAGGATCCGTTCACCGCCAAGCAGCGCGAATTCCAGGAATTCCGCCGCGGCCGCTACGTGGAGTTCAACCTGGTCTACGACCGTGGCACGCTGTTCGGGCTGCAATCGGGCGGGCGCACCGAATCGATCCTGATGTCGCTGCCGCCGCAAGTGCGCTGGGGCTACGACTGGAAAGCCGAACCGGGCAGCGAAGAAGCACGGTTGACCGAGTACTTCCTGCAGGATCGCGATTGGCTGGCGACGGCTTGAACGAGGGGATGTCCATGGATCGCTACGTTGTAATGGGTAACCCGATCGGCCACAGCAAGTCGCCGCTGATCCACCGCCTGTTCGCCGAACAGACCGGACAGCGACTGGACTACACCACCTTGCTCGCGCCGCTGGAGGATTTTGCCGGTTGCGCGCGGGAATTTTTCCGTGAGGGGCGTGGGGCGAATGTCACCGTGCCGTTCAAGGAAGATGCCTTCCGGCTCGCCGACCAGTTGACCGAACGGGCGCAGCGGGCCGGGGCGGTCAACACGCTGAGCAAACTGGCTGACGGCCGTCTGTTGGGCGATAACACCGACGGCGCCGGGTTGGTACGGGACCTGACCGTCAACGCCGGCTTGAGCCTCAAGGGCAAGCGCATCCTGCTGCTGGGGGCTGGCGGCGCGGTGCGCGGCGCCCTGGAACCGTTGCTGGCCGAGGCGCCGGCTTCGGTGATCATCGCCAACCGCACGGTGGAAAAGGCCGAATTGCTGGCCGAGTTGTTCGCCGATCTGGGCCCGGTCTCGGCCAGTGGTTTTGACTGGCTGCAAGAGCCGGTGGACCTGATCATCAACGCCACTTCCGCAAGCCTGTCAGGCGATGTACCGCCGATTGCCGGAAGTTTGATTGAGCCTGGCAAGACGTTTTGCTACGACATGATGTATGGCAAGGAGCCGACGTCCTTTTGCCGCTGGGCCAAGGAACACGGCGCGGCCGTGGCGATGGATGGCCTGGGCATGTTGGCCGAACAGGCTGGCGAGGCGTTCTACCTGTGGCGCGGGGTACGCCCGGACACCGCGCCGGTACTGGCTGAGCTTCGTAGACAGCTAGCGCTATAAACCGTGGCGAGGGAGCTTGCTCCCGCTGGAGGGCGAAGCCCTCCCTAAACTTTTGGGGCCGCTGCGCAGCCCAGCGGGAGCAAGCTCCCTCGCCACAGCAAGCTCCTTCGCCACAGGGTTGTCTCAAGTCTTGAGAATGTTCAATCCTCAAAAAGGATCGGGCAGTGCTGCTCGCCCTCAAGCTTCAATAACTCCTCCACCACCTGCGGCCGGGCCTTGCGCAAGGTCAGGCTGCGGCCGTGGCTGCGCAGGCGCCGGGCTTCCTGATGGAGCATTTCCACCCCGGAATAATCGATGAAGTTGATCTGCTGGGCTTCGATCACCACCCGTTGCGCTTGCAACCGTTGCAGGCGCACTTGCAGGTAATGGCTGGCGCCAAAGAAGATCGAGCCGCCCACTCGCAGGATCTCTGCCTCGCCTTCGCGAAAATGCTGCACCCGCGGTTGCGAGGTGCGCTTGAGGTAAAAGAACAGCGACGCCAGCACGCCGGCATAGATGGCGGTTTGCAGCTCCAACAGCAGCGTGGCCAGGCAAGTCAGGCCCATGACCATGAACTCGGCATGGCTCACGCGGTACAACGCCCGCAAGGCACGGTGGTCGACCAGGCCCCAGGCGATCAACAGAATGCTGCCAGCCATGGCCGGAATCGGGATGTGGGCGATCAGTTTCGCCCCGGCGAGCGCAAACAAGGCCACCCACAGCGCCGAGAAAATGCCGGCCAGCGGTGAACAGGCGCCAGCTTCATAGCTGAGGCCGGAGCGGGTGAAGGAACCGGCCGACAACGATCCGGAGAAGAATCCGCCAATGACGTTGGAAAGCCCCTGTGCCCGGACCTCCTGGTTCGCGTCGAGCAACTGCCCGGAACGTACCGACAATGAGCGCGCGATGGACAGGCTGGTGACCAACCCGAGCATGCCCACTGCGACGGCGCCGGGCAGCAGGCGCAGGATCAATTCAAGATCCAACGGCAGCGACGCGAGCGGCGGCAGACGCCCGGCGAAGGCGCTGACCAACGCCACATGCCCGAACATCGCCGGCCACAACCAGACCACCAGGCTGCTGATGACGAGCGCCATCAACAGACTCGGCCAGCGCGGCAGCAAGCGCTTGAAGACGATCCCCAGCACCAGGGTGCCCAGGCCCAACAGCAACGAAGGTTTATCCACAGCCCCGAGGTGACTGACCAGCAGCGCCAGCCCTTTCAACGCCGTGGCTTCGTTCGCCAGGTCGAGCCCCAGCAGGTTCGGCAGTTGCCCCAGCGCGATGACCACCGCCGCCCCCAGGGTGAAACCAAGCACCACCGAGTGCGAGACGAAGTTCACCAGCGCCCCGAACCGCAACAACCCCAACAACCACTGGAAAATGCCCGCCAGCACTGTCAGTAACAGGATCAGGGTGACGTAGTCCTGGGTCGCGGGCACCGCCAGCGGGCTGACACTGGCATACAGGACGATGGAGATCGCTGCCGTGGGCCCGCAGATCAGGTGCCAGGACGAACCCCACAGACAAGCGATCAATACCGGCACGATCGCTGCGTACAAGCCGTACTCGGGAGGTAAACCGGCAATCAGCGCGTAGGCAATGGACTGCGGCAACGCGAGAATCGCGCCGCTCAGGCCGACGATGAGATCACGCCCGACACTGGCGCGGGTCTGCCGGGGCAGCCAGCTCAGGAACGGGAAAAGTGAACGGACGGTGGGGATTGCCATGGGGCCTCAAGGGTGGGGTTTGGCGAAAGAGTAACAGGTGCTCTCTGGGACAAGGGCTTACCGTGGCGAGGGAGCTTGCTCCCGCTGGAGGGCAAAGCCCTCCCAAACCTGTGCCCGCCGATCCCTGGGTTGGGGCCTGCTATGCCCGAACGCGGACCGGCCCAGCGGGAGCAAGCTCCCTCGCCACAACAAGCTCCCCCCACAGCGAGTTATCCACAGCCTTACAGTTTGGCCTTCACCGCCGCCAACGCATCCTGGCCATCGACCGTTTTCACGCCCTCCAGCCATTTGTCCAGCACGGCCGGGTTGGCCTTGATCCAGGCCTTGGCCGCGTCGGCGTTGCTGACCTTGTTGTTCACCACGTTCGCCATGATGCTGTTTTCCATGTCCTGGGTGAAACTCAGGTTGGTCAAGAACTTGCCCACGTTCGGGCAGGCCTGTGCATAACCTTTGCGCGTCAGGGTATGGACGCTGCCGGTGTCGCCGAAGTACTTCTCCCCGCCCTTGAGGTAGTGCATTTTCAGCTGCACGTTCATCGGGTGTGGCGTCCAGCCGAGGAAGGTCACGAACTTCTGCTTTTTCACGGCCCGGGAGACTTCCGCCAACATCGCCTGTTCGCTGGATTCCACCAGTTTCCACTCGCCCATGTTGAAGTCATTCTTGCTGATGATTTCTTTCAGGGAGAGGTTGGCCGGGGCGCCGGAGCCGATGCCATAGATCTTCTTGTCGAACTTGTCGGCGAATTTGTTCAGGTCCGCGAAGTTATGCACACCCGCGTCCCAGACGTAGTCCGGGACGGCCAGGGTGAACTCGGTGCCATCGAGGTTCTTGGCCAGTTGCGTGACGTCGCCGCTGGCCACGAACTTGTCATAGAACCCCTGCTGCGCCGGCATCCAGTTACCCAGGAACACATCGACCTGGCCATCCTTGAGGCCACCAAAGGTAATCGGCACCGCGAGGGTATCGACCTTGGCCTTGTAGCCCATGCCTTCGAGCACGAAGGTGGTGATGGCGTTCGTCGCCGCAATGTCGCTCCAGCCCGGGTCGGCCATCTTCACGGTTTCGCAACTCTGCTCGGCCCAGGCCGAGACACTGCTCAACGCCAACAGCCCAGCGGTCAGTACTGTGGATAACTTTTGCATGTGCGTCCCCTTACGTTTATTTAATTTTGGCAGGGTTGTGGATAACGAGCCTTGCGCTCCAGATCATCCAGATCGATGTGGTTGCGCATGTATTGCTGACTGGCATCCACCCACGGCTGGTGATCCCAGCTCTTGAGTTTGCCCAGGGTCAGCGCCTGGGCCACGAAACGCCGCCGTCGCTGGCTGGCGAGTACTTGTCGGTGAAGCGTGGGGATGTCCCACTTGGTGCGTGCTTCAGCGAGAAAATCGGCGAAGAGCTGCTGATGTTCGGGGGATTTGCTGAGATCCTTCGCTTCCGTCGGGTCGTTTCGCACGTCGAAGAGCAAGCACGGGTCGTCTTCGCTGTAGATGAATTTCCATGGACCGCGCCGGATCATCATCAACGGGCTGATGGTGCCTTCGGCCATGTATTCGCCAAAGACCTCGTCATGCCCGCCCTGCCCTTGCAGGTGCGGCACCAGCGAGCGGCCATCCAGCGGCAGCCCCGGCTCCAGCGTACCGCCAGCCAGTTCCACCAGGGTCGGCAACAGGTCGGCGGTGGACACCGAGGCGCTGACCCGAGCGCTGGCGAACTGGCCCGGCGCGCTGATCAGCAGTGGGACACGCGCGGCCATTTCGAACCAGTGCATTTTGTACCAGAGCCCTTTTTCGCCGAGCATGTCCCCATGATCGCCGGAGAAGACGATGATGGTGTCGTCCATCAAGCCGGTGTCTTCCAGGGTTTGCAGCAGCTTGCCAACGTTGCTGTCGATGTAGCTGCACGCGCCGAAGTAGGCCCGGCGAGCGTCGCGAATCTTATCCACAGGCAGCGGCTTGTCCCACAGGTCATACACCTTCAGCAGGCGTTGGGAATGCGGATCGAGCTGCGTTTGCGCCGGGGTGTGCGGCAACGGGATGTCATCGTCGTCGTACAGGTCCCAGAAGGCCTTGGGGATGGTGTACGGGTCGTGAGGGTGAGTCATGGACACGGTCAGGCAAAACGGCTGGTCGCCGTCTTCGCGAATATGGTCGAACAGGTACTGCTGGGCCTTGAACACCACCTCCTCGTCAAAATCCAGCTGGTTGGTGCGCACGCAAGGGCCAGCCTGCAAGACCGACGACATGTTGTGATACCAGCTGGGTCGCACGTCCGGTTCATCCCAGTTCACCGCCCAGCCGTAGTCGGCCGGGTAAATGTCGCTGGTCAGGCGTTCTTCGTAGCCGTGCAGCTGGTCCGGCCCGCAAAAATGCATCTTGCCGGACAACGCCGTGCGGTAACCGAGGCGACGCAGGTAGTGGGCATAGGTCGGAACGTCCGCAGGGAAATCCGCGGCGTTATCGTAGGCGCCGATCTTGCTGGGCAACTGGCCGCTCACCAGGGTAAAGCGTGACGGTGCGCACAACGGGCTGTTGCAATACGCCGAGTCGAACACCACGCCCTCGGCGGCCAGGCGCGAGAGATTGGGCAGCTTGATCGGCGAAGGACCGTAGATCGGCAACATTGGCGCGGCCATTTGATCGGCCATGATGAAAAGAATGTTCTTGCGCTTCATGTATTCGCGGCATTCCATAGTGGGCAGTTATGCGAGATTGCTGCAATCGAGCATGTGGCCCCCAGATGTTGGGGTAAAGCCCACGCAGGATAATGACTAGGATAAGCACAGCTTATGTATGACGCCCTGGGTGACCTGTCCCTGGACCTGTTCCGCGCCTTCGAGGCCGCTGCGCGCCATCGAAGCTTCACGGCGGCGGCGATTGAACTGGGTACTACGCAACCGGCCATTAGCCAGCAAATCAAGCGCTTGGAAGAACAGCTGGGCACGCGGCTGTTCGATCGCATCTACCGTGGCATCGAACTGACCGAAGCGGGCACCATCCTGTTCGAGCAAGTACAGGCCGGTTTGCAGAGTATCGACGCAGGACTCAGCGCGATCACCGCGCAGCATCAGCATGAGGTGCTGCAAGTCGCCACCGATTTCGCCTTCGCCGCCTACTGGCTGATGCCGCGCCTGCACCGCTTTCACGCCGCCAACCCGCAAATAGACGTGAGCCTGGTGACCGGCGAGCGCAACCACGCGATGCTCCGCACCGATATCGACGTAGCCGTGCTGTTCGGCGATGGTCGCTTCAAACAGGGCGAAAGTCAGTGGTTGTTCAGCGAAGAGGTCTTTCCGGTGTGCAGCCCCTTGTTGCTCAAGGAACTCTCGCTGCCCCTGCCCGCGCAGATGTTGTCCGAACTGCCGTTGCTGCATCTGCGCGCGGAAAACAGCAGCAGTTGGTTCGACTGGAGCGGCGTATTCCGTGAGCTGGGCATCACCTCGCCGCCGGCCCCCGGGCAATTGCGTTTCGACAACTACACCTTGCTCATCCAAGCGGCGATTGGCGGCCAGGGTGTCGCCATCGGCTGGCGCCACCTTGTGGATAACTTATTGGCGCAGGGGCTGCTGTGCCGCCCCATTGAGGAAACGGTGCTGTCGCGGCTGGGTTATTACGTGGTCCTGCCCCAACGCAAACGGCGCGGGGCGTTGATCCGGCAATTCGTCGACTGGCTGATGGAAGAACAAGCCAATAGCGCCGAAACCCTCACCGGCCTGCCGCTGCCATCGATTGCCGTCTGAACGTGGCGAGGGCCTTTACGTGGCAGGCACGAAACTGACGTGCTGCCCGACATGCAGGTTCAAGCGCAGCTCATCGGCGATGCCGATCGCCACTCGGTTGAGCCGCGCCAGGGATTCGGCCAGGCCCGGCTCCAGGCTCGTGCTGACCTGGCTGAAATGCTCGATGCCCAAGCCTGGCACGGCGTAGGGCGTATTGACCAAGGTCCATCGCAACGTACTGTGCTGCAAGGCATCGAGCACTTCTTCGGCGGCGTGGCGTTGCAGATCATCGTCCGCCGGTTCCTCGTCGAGCACGGCAAATTCGCCTACCAGGAACAGACGCGAGACCTTCACCGCCTCCATCCCGGCAATCAGCGCGTCGACCGCCAATACTTGCTCCACCGGCCCCGGAATCAAGGTGCGCTCCACTTGTTCGCTACTGATCGGCAACCCCGGTGCATTCAGCAGGCACACCACGGCGCTGGCCCCGGCAACGCTTTGCTTGACCCGCTCCGGGTCGAACAGGTCACCGGTCTTGGTGCGCAGGCCCGGGCGCGGTGCCAGCGCGGTGAGGTCATCGAGAACGGCGATGACTTCATGCTGGCGCCGCAACATTTCAGCCATCAACGCACCACCGAGGCTGCTCATGGCACCATAGAGCACCACTTTGATGGCCGGGGTTTCGGCATTTTTCATGGCTGTGTTTCCTTTCTTTGCGCGTGTAAAACTCTGACCCGCAGGAAACGAAGAGGGTTCGGCCGCTTTGACAAGGAGTGACAAATGCAACGAATCAAGGGCTATCACGCCCACGTGTATTTCGACGCCAGCACCATCGACCAGGCGCGGGCACTGTGCGAGGAAGCGTCGCGACTGTTTCCGGTGAAAATGGGCCGTGTCCACGAGCGCCCGGTCGGCCCTCACCCGGACTGGAGCTGTCAGTTGTCGTTCGATCCGCAGTACATCGGTGTGGTCCTGCCGTGGCTGGCGCTCTATCGCAAAGGCCTGGTGGTCTTCCTGCACCCGAACACCGGCGATGAGCTGGCCGATCACACTGACCATGCAATTTGGATGGGGGCTGTGCGGCCGTTGGATCTGTCAGCCTTATGAAGCAAAAGCTCGTTTGGCCGGTCATCAACCATTGCAACAGCGAAAGCTGGCTGAAAGCTTGCCCGATTAGGATCGCCCCACTACCGGCAAAAGACCGGTGGCCAGAAAACGGATTTCTACTCGTTTGGCCTTTTTAACAACAACAATGGTGACCCTGATGTCCGCTCCAACCTGTCCCGTCGCGTCAACTCCATCCGTCCGTCCCGAGCCCCGCATCCTGCGCTGACCCTTTCGGTTCGCCCTTGCCCGCCGCGCCACGCCTGGAGTATTTCCCATGCTGACTTTCCTTGGCTTTGCCATGGTCATCACGTTCATGTTCCTGATCATGACCAAGCGCCTGTCCGCGCTGATCGCCCTGATCATCATCCCTATTCTGTTTGCCCTGTTCGGCGGTTTTGCGCCGAAGATCGGCCCCATGATGCTCGAAGGCATCACCAAGCTCGCCCCGACCGGGGTGATGCTGATGTTCGCGATTCTCTACTTCGCCCTGATGATCGACTCCGGCCTGTTCGACCCGGCCGTGCGCAAGATCCTCAAGCTGGTCAAGGGTGACCCGCTGAAAGTTTCGGTCGGTACCGCCGTCCTGGCGCTCGTCGTTTCCCTCGATGGTGACGGCGCGACCACTTACATGATCTGCGTGGCCGCAATGCTGCCGCTCTACAGCCGCATCGGCATGAGCCCACGGATCATGGCCGGCCTGATCATCCTCGCCGGTGGCGTGATGAACATGACCCCGTGGGGCGGCCCGACGGCCCGTGCGGCCAGTGCGTTGCATGTGGACCCGTCCGCCATCTTCGTGCCAATGATTCCGGCGATGGCCGCCGGTGTGGTGGCGATCCTGATCATTGCCTACTTCTACGGTAAGCGTGAGCGTGCGCGCCTCGGCGAGTTGCACCTGATCGGCGATGAGATCGATCACAGCGAAATCACCGTTTCGCAGTTCCCCGATGCGCGCCGTCCGAAACTGATCTGGTTCAACGGCCTGTTGACCCTGGCGCTGATGTGCACCCTGATCGCCGGCCTCCTGCCGCTGCCCGTGCTGTTCATGGTGGCGTTCAGCATCGCGATGATCGTCAACTACCCGTGCCTGCAACAGCAGAAGGATCGCGTCGCGGCGCATGCCGGCAGTGTGTTGTCGGTGGTCAGCCTGATTTTCGCGGCCGGTATCTTTACGGGTATCCTGTCCGGCACCGGCATGGTCGATGCCATGTCGAAAAGCCTGCTGGCGGTGATCCCTGATTTCCTCGGCCCGTACCTGGCGGTGATTACCGCGCTGGTGAGCATGCCGTTCACGTTCTTCATGTCGAACGACGCGTTTTACTATGGCGTGTTGCCGGTGCTCTCCGAAGCGGCCAGCCACTACGGCATCACCGCCGTGGAAATGGCCCGTGCCTCGATCGTCGGCCAACCGGTCCACCTGCTCAGCCCTCTGGTACCCTCGACTTACCTGCTGGTGGCGCTGGCCGGGATCGAATTCGGTGACCATCAGCGTTTCACCCTGAGGTGGGCAGTGCTGGTCTGCCTGTGCATATTGGTCGCGGCATTGCTGTTGGGGACTTTTCCGCTGTTCAGCACTCTGTAACTATAACGGCCTCAAACAACCACGCCGCCAGCTCATCGCTGGCGTCTTGGTTTAACACTCGTACAAAGGAACTCACATGGAATGGCTGACCAACCCGGAAATCTGGGTTGCTTTCTTCACCCTGACCGCCCTGGAAATCGTCCTGGGCATCGATAACATCATCATGATCTCGATCCTGGTCAGCCGCATGCCCAAGCACATGCAGGCACGCACCCGGATCTTCGGCCTGGCCCTGGCCATGATCACGCGGATCATGCTGCTGCTGTCGATCACTTGGGTCATGCGCCTGACCGCCGATTTGTTCGAAGTGTTCGGCCAGGGCATCTCCGGCCGCGACCTGATCCTGTTCTTCGGTGGCCTGTTCCTGCTGTGGAAAAGCTCCCAGGAGATGTACCACGCGCTGGAAGGCGAAGACGAAAGCAACGAAGAGCCTTCGGGCAAGGGCGGCAACTTCCTCTACACCATCATCCAGATCGCGATCATCGACATCGTGTTCTCCCTGGACTCAGTCATCACCGCGGTCGGCATGGTCTCCCATGTTCCGGTGATGGTCGCCGCGATCATCGTGGCGGTGCTGGTGATGATGCTGGCTTCGGGCACCATCAGTGAGTTCATCGACAAGCACCCGTCGCTGAAAATGCTGGCGCTGTCGTTCCTGCTGGTGGTCGGTACCGTGCTGATCGCCGAGTCGTTCGACGTGCATGTGCCAAAAGGCTACGTCTACTTCGCCATGGCGTTCTCGCTGGCGGTGGAAGCCATCAACATCAGGATGCGTACCGCCATGGCGCGCAAGCGCAAGCAGCAGGAACCGGTGAAACTGCGCAAGGATGTCCCGGGTCAGTAATGATACGGGGGCAATGAACGAAGGGGCTCTTGGAGCCCCTTTTTCATGCCTGCAGCAATGCTGCGAAGTACACCGCCCCGCCGGGGGTTCATGACAGATTTATTTCAAAGCATTCTTTAGCTGTGCAATGCTGGCGCCCAAAGCGTTCGCCAACTACAGCTTAAGTACAAGAAAGAAGAATGTGGCACCGTCAATTTGTCCCTTTGGGACGTTAACAGGGGGCTTGCCATGCTGACCCTGCTCAATTTGCTCTCCGCCGTGACCCTGCTGATCTGGGGCACGCACATCGTCCGTACCGGCATCTTGCGGGTCTATGGTTCCAACCTGCGCCACGTCATCGGCCAGAACATGGCCCGGCGCTGGCTGGCGTTCCTGGCGGGCATCATGGTCACGGCCATGGTCCAGAGCAGCAACGCCACGGCCATGCTCGTGACGTCCTTCGTCGGCCAGGGCCTGATGGCACTGACCCCGGCCCTGGCGACCATGCTCGGCGCCGATGTCGGCACCGCCTTGATGGCGCGGGTGCTGACCCTCGACCTGTCCTGGTTGTCGCCGCTACTGATCTTCCTCGGGGTGATTTTCTTCCTGTCGCGCAAGCAGACCCGCGTCGGGCAGATGGGTCGGGTCGGCATAGGCCTGGGCCTGATCATCCTGGCGCTGCAACTGATCGTCGAGGCCGCCACGCCCATCACCCATGCCCAGGGCGTGAAGGTGATTTTCGCCTCGCTGACCGGCGATATCCTGCTCGACGCCTTGGTCGGTGCGCTGTTCGCGATGATCTCCTATTCCAGCCTGGCCGCCGTGCTGCTGACCGCGACACTGGCGGGCGCGGCGGTAATCAGCCTGCCGGTAGCCATTGGCCTGGTGATCGGCGCCAACATCGGCAGCGGCGTGCTGGCGTTTCTCAGCACCAGCATGCAGAACGCCGCCGGGCGGCAGGTCGCGTTGGGCAGCCTGTTGTACAAGCTGATCGGCCTGTTGCTGATCATCCCGGTGCTCGATCCGCTGGTGCACTGGCTCGACAGCCTGGATTTCAGCGCCCAGGAGACGGTCATCGGTTTCCACCTGCTCTACAACAGCGTGCGTTGCCTGGTGCTACTGCCCAGCGTAGCGCCCATGGCCAGACTGTGCAGCTGGCTGCTGCCGGACCGGCCGGACACCAACGGCACGGCCAAGCCCCGCCACCTGGACCCCACCGCGCTGGCCACGCCGAGCCTGGCACTGGCCAACGCAGCCCGGGAAACCTTGCGTATCGGCGACTTGATCGAAAACATGCTCGAAGCCCTGCCGGACGTCCTGCGCGGCCAGCAAACCGCCCTCACCCAGGACGTGCGGCGCATGAGCGATGACGTCGAAGCCCTGTGCAGCACCATCAAGTTGTACATGGCGCAAATGCCTCGCGAGGACCTCAGCGAGCAGGACAGCCGCCGCTGGGCGGAAATCATCGAACTGGCGATCAACCTGAAACTGGCCAGCGACCTCATCGAGCGCATGTTGCGCAAGATCCAGCAGCAGAAAACCGCCCAGGGCCGGTCATTCTCCGACGTCGGCCTGGAGGAGCTGGCAGGGCTGCACAGCCACCTGATCGCCAACCTGCGCCTGGGGTTGTCGGTGTTCCTGAGTGCGGACCGGGAAAGCGCACGGCAATTGCTGCGCGAGAAACGTCGCTTTCGGGCGCAGGAAAGACGCATGGCCCACGCCCATGTCAGCCGCCTGCACCGCAGAATCGTACAAAGCCTGGAGACCAGTTCCCTGCATCTGGAGCTGATCGCCGACATGCGCCGCCTGAATTCGCTGTTCTGCGGCAGCGCCTACGTGGTGCTGGAAACAGTCGAGATTGGTGCGCTGGCAGCGGATGAAATTTCCGACATCACCCATTCTCCTTGAACAACTGGCGCATTGATCAGTCAGTAACAATGGCTTGGGCTTGAAGCCATTCACGAACCCCGCCTGCTCCCACGGTCATAAATGCTACGTAGAGTCGTTGTGGGAGCGAGCCTGCTCGAGATGACGGCCAGCCCAGCCCCCTGGACCTTCAATCAGCTCGCCTGGAAGCCCGTCAATGCGTTTTCTGTTGCTCGCCTGTCTCTTGCTCGGCTCACTGCCAGTGGTTGCCCTGGATCGCTTCCAGGTCGAAGGCTATACGCTGCCCAACGGCATGCAAGTGCTGCTCAAGCCCGGCAGCGAACGCGGCCATGTGGCGATCCGGCTGGTGGTTGGCGTGGGCCTGGACGACTTCCGGTGCGCCGACAAGGAACTGCCGCACCTGCTTGAACACCTGTTGTTCAGTGGCGTCGACGACAGCGGCGAAGGCGGGCTGGAGGAACGCATGCAAGCGCTGGGTGGCGAGTGGAACGCCTTCACCAGCGACGCCGATACCACGTTCGTCATCGAGGCGCCGGCGAGCAACCAGCGCAAGGTCCTCGACATGCTGCTGGCACTGCTGACCCGTACGCACATCGACGACAAGGCCCTGGCGGCCGCCAAGCAAGTGGTGGAGCGCGAGGACGGCGGCCATTACACCCACCTGCAACGCTGGCTCGACCGCCAGGACCTGAGCCACAAGGCCAGCAACCAACTGGCCGTGGAGCTGGGCCTGCGCTGTACGGAACGGGCCGAGGTCGAACACCTCACCCTTGCCCGCATCGAACACGTGCGCAAAGCCTGGTACGCGTCGAACAACATGACCCTGATCGTGGTCGGCGATCTCGACCGGCTGTTGCCAGCCTATCTGGAGCGCAGCTTCGGCGCGCTCAAGCCGGTGGAGCCCAGCATCCACCAGCCACTGCCGCAGATCCGCTACAGCGCGGTGACCAAGCGCAACCTGATCCGCGGCCTGGTGGGTAATAGCGCCAAGCTGCATTGGCTGTTCCCCGAGCCCGTGCTGGAACAGCAACACGACGAAACCTTCGACCTGCTCAAGGACTACATGGACTGGGCGCTCTATCGCCAACTGCGCCTGGCTCGCGGCCTGTCCTACGGGCCGTGGACGGAACGGGAAGTGTTCGGCGGCGTCGGCTTCTTCAGCCTGAACGCAGACCTGGCCCGCGAAGACTTGCCGCAGGCCGAACAGGCACTTGAAGAATTGCGCCAGACCTTGCTCAAGGATGGCCTGGATCCCGCCAGTTTCGTGCGCATCAAACGCGCGGCAATCGCGCACCAGTCCTGGGCGGTTCAAGGCAACAGCGCACTGGCCGATTACTACTGGGGCGCCCTGGGCGACTATGAAGACGGCCGCTTCGCCAACCCGGCCGAGCGCTTGCAGGCGGTCAGCCTGGAACAGGCCAACCTGGCCCTGCGCGAACTGCTCAAGGACCCGGGTTACCTGCGCATCGAGAAACCGCTGCTCAGTGACGATGAACTGGTCTGGGTGTCGGCTGGCTTGGTGGGGTTGCTGCTGGTGGGGTTGGTGGCGTGGCAGGTGCGTCGCCGGGCTCGACCGCTAGAGGAATAGGCTTGCAGTGGCATCGCCCACTCTGTGGGAGCAAAGCTTGCTCGCGACAGCGGTGGATCTGCTGGCACTGAGGTCGGCTGTGCTGCCGTCATCGCGAGCAAGCTTTGCTCCCACAGTTGGCGCTCTCGCCACAAGAGTGCTCGTCACAGCGATGTCCTGACGATACTCTGTCGGGGATATTTCCCACGACTTACTGTGAAAACACCTAATGCAAAACCTGACTCTCCTTATCCAGCGCCTCCTTGAATTGATGAAGCGCTACCCAGGGGTCATTGCACTCGGTGGTTTCATCTCCGGGGTCGGCAGTTTCATGCTGGTGGAC
The DNA here is from genome assembly GCF_025336485.1 of Pseudomonas citri. Taxonomy (GTDB): domain Bacteria; phylum Pseudomonadota; class Gammaproteobacteria; order Pseudomonadales; family Pseudomonadaceae; genus Aquipseudomonas; species Aquipseudomonas citri. Next base: position 23,919 of record NZ_JAODAB010000009.1, read on the forward strand.
CGCCAGCAAGGCCTGGCGACCTGGATCGCCGTCATGATGCTGGTCAGCTGGCTCTGGCTGATGGTGGAGAACAGCATGACGCGGCTGTTCGCGCGGATTTTCAAACGGGAAATCCCCCAGCCGCTGCTGCGCTACGCCACGCAGATGATTCACCAGGAAAGCCTGTTTTTCGTCCTGCCGTTCTTTTTCATCACCACCACCTGGAACAGCAGCCAGTTGATCTTCACCGGCCTGCTCGGGGCTGCGGCGCTGATCTCGATCACCGATCCGCTGTACTACAAATGGCTGGCACCGCGACGCTGGGCGTTCCTGGCGTTGCACACCCTGACGCTGTTCGCCGCCCTGCTCACCGCGTTGCCGGTCATCCTGCACCTGACCACCGACCAGAGCTTCAAGCTGGCACTGGGCATTGCCATGCTGCTGTCGTTCCCCAGCCTGGCCTCGATCTTCCCGATCCGCACCGTGCGCAATGCCTTGGCGATTTCGTGCATCACCTTGGGCATTGGCGCCACCGGCTGGGTCCTGCGCTCCTGGGTACCGCCCGCGACGTTGTGGATGACCGAAGTGGCGATCAGTACCCAAGTGGAAGACCGCACGCCGGGCGACAGGCTCAAGGAGGTCAGCGCCGCCCAGATCCGTGGCAATGGCCTGTACGCCTACACCGCCATCAACGCACCGCGAGGCCTCGACGAGCGGATTTATCACGTCTGGCAGTTCAACGGCAAAGAAGTCGACCGCATCGCCCTGGACATCCACGGCGGACGCAAGGAAGGCTATCGCGCCTGGACCCACAAGCAGAACTTCCCGGACGACCCGACCGGTAAATGGCAGGTGCGGGTGCTGACGGAAAATGGCCAGATGATCGGTGTACTGCGTTTTACCGTGAGCGCCGCACCCGCAGCAAAATGATCGCGGTCGTGTTATTACGTAGCGCTGTTCAAGTCGAACGAGCATGGAGCTTATGACCCCAGCCCCACACACTGGCAGCGCTCGCCTGGATACGTCCCGCTCCCCGGCGCAGTTGTGGGTCAGCGGCGACTGGACGCTGGCCCATTATGCCCAGCTCAAGCGCCTGAGCGACTCGCTGCGCGGCCAGTACGACGAACACACCCGGATCGACCTCAACGGCCTCGGTGCCCTCGACACCGCCGGCGCCTCGTTGCTGGTGGAGCTGCTGGGCTCCGAACGACTGGGCAAGACCGCCGAACATCCCGATTGCAGCTTGCCGGCCGCCGAGCGCGCGCTGTTGCAGACGGTCTATCGCTCGCTGACAGACTTCTGCGTCCCGGAAAAAGAGCCGGACGTCAGCGTCGTCACCCAACTGCTGACCCGCATTGGCCTGACCGTGGAAAAGGTCTGGCAGGACTTGCTGCAACTGCTCGGCTTCGTCGGCCTGATCCTCCAGACCCTGGCCTGCAACCTGTTGCGCCCGTGGCGCTGGCGCATGACACCGATGGTCGTGCACATCGAACAGACCGGCCTGGATGCGGCGCCCATCGTCGCCTTGCTGACGTTCCTGGTGGGCGCGGTGGTGGCGTTCCTCGGGGCGACGGTCCTGGCCGATTTCGGTGCCAGCATCTTTACCGTGGACCTGGTGGCGTTCTCGTTCCTGCGCGAATTCGGCGTGCTGTTGACGGCCATCCTCATGGCGGGTCGTACCGCCAGCGCGTTCACCGCGCAAATCGGCTCGATGAAGGCCAACGAGGAAATCGACGCGATCCGCACCCTGGGCCTCGATCCCGTCGAGTTGCTGGTGGTGCCAAGGGTGCTGGCGCTGCTGGTCGCCCTGCCGATGCTGACCTTCCTGGCCATGCTCTCGGGCATCATCGGCGGCGGTGTCGTGTGTGCCCTGGCGCTGGGCATTTCCCCGGCCATGTTCCTGACGCTGTTGCAGTCGGACATCGGCGTGCAGCATTTCTTGGTGGGGATGGCCAAGGCACCGGTCTTCGCCTTCCTGATCGCCGCCGTGGGCTGTCTGGAAGGCTTCAAGGTCAGCGGCAGCGCCGAGTCGGTCGGGGCCCATACCACCTCCAGCGTGGTGCAGTCGATTTTCGTGGTGATCGTGCTCGACGCCATGGCCGCGTTGTTCTTCATGGAGATGAACTGGTGAGCCGATCCTTGCGACCGTCCACCGAGGCGGTGATCCAGGTGCGCGGACTGTGCAACCGCTTCGGTCGCCAGAGCGTGCATGAAAACCTCGACCTGGACCTGTACAAAGGCGAGATCCTCGCCGTGGTCGGCGGCTCCGGCAGCGGCAAGTCGGTGCTGTTGCGCAGCATCGTCGGCCTGAACCGACCCAGCGAAGGCGAGGTGCGGGTGTTTGGCGAGGACTTGCCGAGCCTGTCCCAGGAACGCCGCTCGCGGGTGGAACGGCGCTTGGGCGTACTGTTCCAGAAAGGCGCCCTGTTCTCTTCCCTGACCGTGACTGAGAACGTCGCCCTGCCGTTGATCGAACATGCCGGCCTGAGCCGGGCCGATGCCGAGCACTTGGCGGCGGTGAAGCTGGCCTTGGCCGGCCTGCCGCTGTCGGCGGCGGATAAATACCCGGCCTCGTTGTCCGGCGGCATGATCAAGCGCGCCGCCCTGGCCCGTGCGCTGGCCCTGGACCCGGACATCCTGTTTCTCGACGAACCCACCGCCGGCCTCGACCCCATCGGCGCGGCGGCGTTCGACCAGTTGATCCTGACCCTGCGCGATGCCCTGGGCCTGAGCGTGTTCCTGGTCACCCACGACCTGGACACCCTCTACACCATCACCGACCGGGTGGCGGTGCTGGCGCAGAAAAAGGTGCTGGTGGCCGATGTCATCGACAAGGTGTCGGAAACCAACGACGCCTGGATTCATGAGTACTTCCATGGCCCTCGCGGCCGCGCGGCGCTGTCGGCCGTTACACAGTCCAACGAGGTTTGACATGGAAACCCGAGCCCATCATGTGCTGATCGGCCTGTTCACCGTCATTGTGGTCGCCAGCGCCCTGCTGTTTGGCCTATGGCTGGCCAAATCCAGCGTGGACAGCGAGTTCAAGTATTACGAAGTGGTGTTCAACGAAGCGGTCAGCGGCTTGTCCCGGGGCAGCTCGGTGGAATACAGCGGCATCAAGGTCGGCGACGTGGTCAATCTGCGCCTGGACCCGAACGACCCGCGCCGGGTACTGGCCCAGGTACGCTTGAGCGCCGAAACGCCGGTCAAGCAGGACACCCAGGCCAAACTGGCCCTGACCGGCATCACCGGCACCTCGATCATCCAGCTCAGTGGCGGCACACCCCAGAGCCCGGCGTTGACAGGGCATGACGGCGAACCGCCGGTGATCATCGCCGCGCCCTCGCCCATTGCCCGCCTGCTCAACAACAGCGATGACCTGATGACCAGCATCAACCTGCTGTTGCACAACGCCAACGAGGTGTTTTCCTCGGACAACGTCCAGCGCCTGGGCAAGACCCTCGAACACCTGGAACAAACCACCGGAGTCGTGGCCGAGCAGCGCGGCGACATCCGCCAGGCCATGCAGCAACTGGCGTCCATCGGCAAACAGGCCAGCGCCACCCTGGAACAGACCACCGCGTTGATGCGCAACGCCAATGGCCTGTTGGACGACCAAGGCAAAGAGGTCATGGGCAGCGCCGGGCAGGCCATGCAATCGCTGGCCCGCAGCGCGGCAACCTTCGACAGCCTGCTGAACGACAACCGCGACGCCGTGAACAACGGCATGCAAGGCCTCAACGCCCTGGCTCCCGCGGTGCGTGAGCTGCGCGAGACCCTCAGCGCCTTGCGCGGTATTTCCCGGCGCCTGGACGCCAACCCCAGCGGCTACCTGCTGGGCAACGACAAGGACAAGGAGTTCACGCCATGAAGCCGTTCAATCGCTTCCTCCACCCGGGCCTGTTGCTGGCGGGATTGATCCTGGTGGGCGGCTGCTCGATCCTGCCCAAGAGCGAGCCAGCGGACGTCTATCGCCTGCCCGCCACCCAGGCGCCTGCGGCCTCGGGTACGCCGGTCAACTGGTCGTTGCGCCTGGCCAGCCCGCAGGCCAGCGAGGTGCTTAACAGCCCGAAGATCGCGGTCATCCCCCAAGGCAACCTGCTGCGCAGCTACACCGCCTCGCGCTGGAGCGACCCGGCCCCGGTGTTGTTGCGCAACCGCCTGCTCGATGGTTTCGTTCAGGACGGACGCCTCAACCGGTTGAGCGTCGCCGACAGCAACCTGCAAGCGGACCTGGAGTTGGGCGGGCAATTGCAGGCGTTCCAGACCGAATACCAGGGGACGACGGCCAGTGTGGTGATTCGCCTGGACGCGCTGCTGGTACGCGGATTCGACCAGCGCATCCTCGCCAGTCGCCGCTTTGAAGTGCGCCAGCCGTTGCGCGACGTGAAGATGTCGGCGGTGGTGGACGGCTTTGGCCAGGCCAGTGACCGGCTGACCGCCGACGTGGTGGCCTGGACATTGGCGCAAGGCTCAGCTCAAGCGAAGAACCAGTAGCAGACACCGATCGCCGACAATACCCCAGCCAGTTCGGCCAGCAGCGCACAGCCCACCGCGTGGCGCGCTCGCTGGATGCCCACGGCGCCGAAATAGACCGCCAGCACGTAGAAGGTGGTTTCGGTGCTGCCCTGGATGGTCGCCGCCACCAGGGCCGGGAAGCTGTCCACGCCGGAAGTCTTCATGGTTTCGATCAGCATCGCCCGTGCCGCGCTACCGGAGAACGGCTTGACCATGGCGGTCGGCAAGGCATCGACGAAACGCGTGTCCAGACCGGCCCACTGCACCAGGTGCCGGATGCCGTCCAGGCCGAAATCCAGCGCCCCGGAAGCCCGCAGCACACCGACTGCGCAGAGCATCGCCACCAGGTACGGCAGCAGGTTCTTGGCGACATCGAACCCCTCTTTCGCACCTTCGACGAAGGCCTCGTAGACCTTGACCTTGCGCAGGGCGCCTATCACCAGGAACAGGATGATCAGGCCGAACAGCGTGACGTTGCCGAGGACCGACGACAGGCTCGCCAGCGCCGTGGCCGAGAGCGTCGCCAACAGCGCCATGAAGCCGCCCAGCGCCAGCGCCCCGGGGATCAGGTAGGCCAGCACCACCGGGTCCCATAGCCGCAGGCGCTGCATGAAGGCCACCGACAGCAGTCCCGTCACGGTCGAGCCGGTGGTGGCGATGAGGATCGGCAGGAATACCAGGGTCGGGTCCGGCGCGCCTTGTTGGGCGCGGTACATGAAGATGGTCACCGGCAGCAGCGTCAGCGACGAGGCATTGAGCACCAGGAACAGGATCTGCGCATTGCTGGCAATGGTCGCACTGGGGTTGAGGTCTTGCAGGGCGCGCATGGCCTTCAGGCCGATGGGGGTGGCGGCGTTATCCAGCCCGAGACCGTTGGCGGCGAAGTTGAGGGTGATCAGGCCGATGGCTGGATGGCCGGGCGGTACTTCCGGCATCAGCCGTGAAAACAGCGGGCCCAGGGCCTTGGCCAGCCAGTCGACGATGCCGGCCTTCTCGGCGATGCGCAGGAACCCCAGCCAGAGGGTCAAGGTGCCGAACAGCAGGACCATCACCTCCACCGACAGCTTGGCCATGGCGAAAATGCTTTCCACCATCGCGGCGAAGATCCCGGCATTGCCGCCAACCAGCCATTGCACCAGCGCCGACACGGCCGCCACGATAAAGAAGCCAAGCCACAGGCCATTGAGCATTGGTGAATTTCCCCCGGAAGATGCCGGGAATGATAGCGGGGCTGACAGAAACGACAAACCCCGGATTGCGCCGGGGTTTGCTGGTATCGCTGTTGTGGGAGCAAGCTAGGCTCCCACAAGGAGACAGGCGCAATCAGTTCCGGGAAGTTTCCCCCGCCGGCAGCGGCTCCTTGCTGCGCCAGTGCGGCAGGGAGTTCCAGTAGCGCTGGCCCTTGGCATCGTCGTACATGCCTTCCCAACGGGCGATGACCAACACGGCCAGGGCGTTGCCGATCACGTTCAGCGCGGTGCGGGCCATGTCCATGATGCGGTCGACACCGGCGATGAAAGCCAGGCCTTCCAACGGGATACCCACGCTACCCAGGGTCGCCAGCAGCACCACGAAGGACACGCCCGGTACGCCGGCGATGCCTTTGGAGGTGACCATCAGGGTCAGCACCAGCAGCAATTGCTGGCTGATGGACAGGTCGATGCCGTACAGCTGGGCGATGAAAATCGCCGCAATGCTCTGGTACAGGGTCGAACCGTCGAGGTTGAACGAATAGCCGGTAGGCACCACGAAGCTGCAGATGGCTTTCGGCGCGCCGTAGGCTTCCATTTTCTCGATCACGCGTGGCAGCACGGTTTCGGAGCTGGCGGTGGAGTAGGCCAGCACCAGCTCATCCTTGAAGATGCGCATCAGCTTGATCACCGAGAAACCGAACAGGCGGGCGATCAGGCCCAGCACCACGAAGGCGAAGAAAGCGATGGCGACGTAAACCAGGATCACCAGTTTCGCCAGCGGCAACAGGGACGCGAAGCCAAAGTTGGCGACAGTCACCGCGATCAGGGCGAACACGCCGATCGGGGCGTAGTTCATGATCATGTGGGTGACCTTGAACATGCTTTCCGACACGCCCTGGAACATTTTCACCAGCGGTTCGCGCAGGTCTGCTTGCAGGCTCGACAGACCGAGGCCGAACAGCACCGAGAAGAAGATGATCGGCAACATCTCGCCACGCATCATCGCGGCAAAGATGTTCGACGGGATCAGGTTGAGGATGGTCTGGACGAACGCATGTTCATGCTGGACCTCGGCGGCGGTGGCCTGGTACTTGGAGATGTCCACCGTACCCAGGGTGCTCATGTCGATGCCGCTGCCCGGCTGGAAGAAGTTGGCCAGCAGCAGGCCAACGACGATGGCAATGGTGGTAACGATTTCGAAGTAAATGATGGTCTTGAAGCCGATACGCCCGAGTTTCTTGGCGTCCCCGACTCCGGCAATGCCGACGATCAGCGAGGAAATCACGATCGGGATCACGATCATCTTGATCAAGCGGATAAAGATATCGCCTGCCGGTTGCAACACGTTACTGATCCACCAGGCCTTTTCAGCACTGAAATGGTTGAGCAGCGCGCCCAGTGCAATACCGAGCACCAGACCGATGAGGATCTGCCAGGCGAGGCTTAGTTTTGCCTTCTTCATATCATTACCCTTACTTCAGTTGGACACGGGCAAAGGCCATGTGCCGTTCGCCAATGGCGATACGCACACGTGGCCTCTGCCCCCGTATAAGGTCACCCCGAGCGCGCATTTGCGGCTTACTGGCAGGCGAAAAAAGGCGCAACTATTGCGATGGAGGGGGGGCTCGTCTAATGCCGTAAACGCCTACCCTATGCCGAATCGGCATGAGTCTGTCAGAAAAAAAGCCGCGTCCGAGTTAGTTCGAATGCGACATTCAAGCAGGCATAAGTGCCGTGAAACGACCATTGCAGCGTAGTCGCCTTTATTCCGCCTGCCTGTGGGAACCGCTGAAACGCGCGCTCCGCCGGACGCTATCGGCAGAAGGAATCGTGCCAACATTCTCCGATATACGGTCAGGCGCGCAGAGGGTGTCGAAGGTAGCGAGTCAAAATGCCGCAGCGCGGGACCCGTAATGATATGTAATCAATCCGGCCGCTCTGGAACACGCTTTTGCCGCATGAACAGCCCAGCGCAAGTTCGCCCAGCCTTCAAGGCTTTGCGAACCTGCGTCGCAGCTTTTCCTGACCCGGCCCTTGCGCAGGCACTCCTTGTACCCGTAGGTCCCTCCGACCCAAAACGGTCAGAACGTCCCGGCCCCCTGGTCATGCAGCGACCCTCCTCGGGTCGTGCAGAGGGAAAAGCAAAGGCTGCCTTTCCCGTTCTCGAACTCGACTGCCCATTCGGGTCTTTACTGAGGGGTTGCGTTAACTGTTTGTGCATACCTTCAGCAACTTGCCCAGGCGCACGACGGCGACCCCACGATCATCCTCGGCCGCGACGGCCAAAGAAGAAGGAAGCGATGAACATCACCAGGAACACGACAAAGAGAATCTTGGCGATGCCCGTGGCGGTGCCAGCGATACCACCGAAGCCCAGGACTGCAGCGATGATGGCAATGATCAGGAAGGTGATTGCCCAACTCAACATGGTGATTCTCCTTACGCTTTTCTACTTAGTGAGGGTCTGGCGGTGAGAGTTGCGCGAAAGCGGACGACCGGGTCCCTGCGTTAAAACACCCAACGCTCCTGCTTGTCGGTCACAGGCTGAGCCTGGTCCACCTCGATCATTCGCATCGAAGCGGACGCTTGCGCGACGTTGCCGACGGCACTGAAATGAATCTGCGCGGCGCGATGGATCGACACCGCTGGCGCCTCGGGGCGCTGGTTTTCTTGCCAGAGCAGCCATTGCTGGCCGACCACGAGGGTAACCAGCAACGCCAGGGCAGCCCACAGGCCCTGCTGGATATGCAGGGGAGTGATGTGAAATCGAGCGCTGCGTTGACGATTCATCCTGAATTTCCTCCCCACCCCGACCGGGTGCGGTGATCTGATTGAGGCATAAGTGACGCCCACGTTGATCAGGTCATTGCAGTGCCCATGCCATCTTTTCTGTCAGAAAAATCTCTTCCTGATCAATACGTTATAAAAGCTTCGAGAAAGACCGAAGACGCATCCTGCACGATCGTCGCCGTAAGACTCGTGCGTTTTGCACGATAGAAGGAGGGCAGATTGCCAAAGGACTTTTGAATGACCCGCTGGGATTGACTGTCGGAATCGGCAAGCCGAATCGCTCGACATTGGCGGGGGACAAAAAAATGAACTCAAATCAATCTTTTAGCGGTCGGACATGGGTAAGGCTACGCTGACTGCGCCACAGCGCATAGGAATTAACCATGCAACTTGCCCGATTTTTCTGACACTAACCAACATCATTCATTAAAGGAGCGTAGGAAAAATGGAATCTACTACCGAGCATCAAGGCCGCATTCTGCTGGTAGATGATGAGTCCGCCATCCTGCGTACGTTCCGTTATTGCCTGGAAGATGAAGGCTACACCGTCGCCACCGCCAGCAGCGCCGCCCAGGCCGATGCCCTGCTGCAACGCCAAGTGTTCGACCTGTGTTTTCTCGACCTGCGCCTGGGTGAAGACAACGGCCTCGACGTGCTGGCCCAGATGCGTATCCAGGCACCCTGGATGCGGGTGGTGATCGTCACCGCTCACTCGGCCGTGGACACGGCCGTCGATGCGATCCAGGCCGGGGCGGCCGATTACCTGGTCAAGCCGTGCAGCCCGGACCAACTGCGCCTGGCGACCGCCAAGCAACTGGAAGTCCGCCAACTGTCGGCAAGACTCGAAGCCCTGGAAGGCGAAGTGCGCAAACCCAAGGACGGCCTCGACTCCCACAGCCCAGCGATGAAAGTCGTCCTCGAGACCGCCCGCCAGGTCGCCAGCACCGACGCCAACATCCTGATCCTCGGCGAATCCGGCACCGGCAAGGGCGAGTTGGCCCGGGCCATCCACGGCTGGAGCAAACGGGCGAAAAAGTCCTGTGTCACCATCAATTGCCCGTCGCTAAGCACCGAGCTGATGGAAAGCGAGTTGTTCGGCCACAGCCGCGGGGCGTTCACCGGCGCCAGCGAAAGCACGCTGGGACGGGTCAACCAGGCCGATGGCGGCACACTGTTTCTCGACGAGATTGGCGATTTTCCCCTGACATTGCAGCCGAAATTGCTGCGATTCATTCAAGACAAGGAATACGAGCGAGTAGGCGACCCCGTCACCCGTCGCGCCGACGTGCGGATTCTCGCCGCGACCAACCTCAACCTCGAAGACATGGTGCGTGACGGGCGCTTTCGCGAAGACCTGCTGTACCGCTTGAACGTCATTACCCTGCATCTGCCGCCTTTGCGCGAGCGTGCCGAAGACATCCTGACCCTGGCCGACCGTTTCCTGGCACGCTTCGTCAAGGAATACGCGCGCCCGGCCCGGGGCTTCAGCGACCAGGCGCGCGAAGCGCTGCTGGGTTACCGTTGGCCAGGCAACATCCGCGAACTGCGCAACGTGGTCGAGCGCGCCAGCATTATCTGCCCCCAGGAAAAGGTCGAAGTCAGCCATCTGGGCATGGCCGAGCAACCGATCAACAACGCACCGCGCATCGGCGCCGCGCTGAGCCTCGACGAACTGGAGAAAGCCCACATCGGCGCGGTGCTGGCCACGGCCGACACCCTGGACCAGGCCGCCAAGACCCTGGGCATCGATGCTTCCACGCTGTATCGCAAACGCAAGCAATACAACCTGTGAGCGATGCCCTATGAAACTGGCGATGAAGCTGCGCACCCGACTGTTTCTCAGTATCTCGGCCCTGATCACAGTCGCACTGCTGGGGCTCTTGCTAGGCCTGGTCAGCGTGATGCAGATGGCCAACACCCAGGAACAATCGGTACGCGACAACTTCATCCTGCTGGACTTGGGACTCAAGCTGCGCCAGACCCTGGGCGATCAGTTGATCATCATGCTCGACGAGCAGCCCGACGCGGCCAAGCTGGAGCAATCCAAGGGGCAATACTTGGCGTTGATCGAGGAGGGCATCGCCCACGAACGCGAACTGGACGATGCGACCCGCCACTTCAGCCAGGCCAAAGTGGACTATATGGGGTTTCTCGAGGCATTCGCCGCGTCGCGTCAGTCACCGAACAAACTCACCGGGGTCCAGGACCTCACCGATAAATTCAACGCGTTGCGCAATGGGCTGATCGAGGGGTATCGGCAGGCCTTGAACAACATTGGCGAAACCCAGACCCGCGCCCGCAACCAGGCGTTGTTGATTTCCGGCCTGCTGGGGCTGGTTGGGCTGGCGGTGCTGATCATCGGTTTCATTACCGCCCACGGCATCGCCCAGCGTTTCGGCGCACCTATCGAGGCGCTGGCGGCAGCGGCGGACGATATCGGCCAGGGTAATTTCGAAGTGACGCTGCCGACGTCGACCTCCGCCGAGTTGAATCTTCTGGCACGCCGTTTCGACGCCATGGCCCAGGCTCTGCGCAAGCACCAGGCGACCAATGTCGACGAATTGCTCGCTGGCCAGCAACGCTTGCAGGCAGTGCTCGACAGCATCGACGACGGCTTGCTGATCATCGATCGCCAGGGCCGCCTCGAACACCTCAACCCAGTGGCCCAGCGTCAACTGGGCTGGGAAGAGGAGCGCCTGGGCCTGGGGTTGGGCGAGGCGCTGGGGCACCCGCAACTGGATGAAGAACTGCGACTGGTGCTGCGCGGCGGCACCCTGGAACGCGCACCGCAAGACTTGAGTATCGAGGTGGACGGCGAGTCACGCTTGCTGACCTACAGCCTCACCCCCATGAGCCAAGGCCAAGGCCAAATCCTCGGCGCGGTGATGGTGTTACACGACGTCACCGAACAGCGAGCTTTCGAGCGGGTCCGCAGTGAATTCGTCCTGCGCGCCTCCCACGAGCTGCGCACGCCGGTCACCGGCATGCACATGGCCTTCGGCCTGTTGCAGGAACGTCTGCATTTCCCGCCGGAGTCCCGCGAAACAGACTTGCTCAACACCGTCACGGAAGAAATGCAGCGGCTGATGCAGCTCATCAACGACTTGCTGAATTTCTCTCGCTACCAGAACGGCTTGCAGAAGCTGACCCTGGCCCCTTGCTCCATCGAGGACATGCTCGAAGCCGCGCGCCTGCGATTCACCCCCCAGGCCCAGGCCAAGGGCATCGAGTTGCTGGTGACGATCCAAGGCCCGCTGCCGCGCCTGCACGCCGACGCTCCCCAGTTGGACCGGGTGCTGGACAATCTGATCGACAACGCCCTGCGCCACACCAGCGACCATGGCCAGATCCGCCTCCAGGCCCGGCGCCACGGCGAACGGGTGATCATCAGCGTCGAGGACAACGGTGAAGGCATTGCCTACGGTCAACAGGGACGCATCTTCGAACCTTTCGTCCAGGTCGGACGCAAGAAGGGCGGCGCGGGCCTTGGACTGGCGCTGTGCAAGGAGATCGTCCAGCTCCACGGCGGGCGCATGGGGGTTTATTCGAGACCCGGGCAGGGCACCCAGTTTTATATGGCGTTGACCGTCTGAGGGCTGTTCAGGCTTCGTCCTCCAGACGCCGTCCGAGCCGACGCCGCCCGCGTGTGATCAGTTCGATGAGCTGCACCGCGCTCAGGGCGTGGGCAAACAGCCAACCCTGGCCGAACGTCACCCCCTCGCTGCTCAGATAAGACGCCTGGGACTCGTGCTCGATGCCTTCGGCGATCACCTTGAGTTGCAGGTCGTGGGCCATGCGAATGATGTGCGGAGCCACGCCGCTGCTGGCGGCATCGTGGCCCAGGGCGTCGATGAATGCCTTGTCGATCTTCAGGCAATCCACCGGGAGGGTCTGTAGATAAGCGAGGCTGCAATAGCCGGTGCCAAAATCATCGATCAGCACCTGGTGCCCAACGTCGCGCAGCGCTTGCAGGTTCTCCCGGGCGACCAACACATCGATCAGCCCGCGCTCGGTTACTTCGAAGGCAATCTGGTGCGCCGATACCCGATGCCGCGCCAACAATCGGGCGATCACCTCACCAATGCGCGGCACCATCACATCGCACGCCCCCAGGTTCACCGAGATATACAACTGGGGGTTGGCTCGCAGCAGTTGGCCCAACTGATCGAACAGCCGGTGCAGGACAAAATCGGTGATCTGGCGGATTTGCCCGGTGTCCTCGGCCATCGGGATGAACAGGTCCGGGCTGGTCAGGGTGCCGTCCGGTCGGCGCCAGCGCAGCAAGGCCTCGGCGCCGACACAATTACGGCTGCGCAGATCGAAGATCGGCTGGTATAGCACCTGCAACTCACCGCGCCGCAGGGCTCCGTTCAGCTCGGCGTCCAGGGACTGGCGATGGCGTGCCAGCAGAAACACCTGGAAGCCGATCCCCAGGCCCAACACCAGACTGATAGGCAAGATCCACCAAGCGCTCGCCGGAACATGAAAGCCATCGCGCGGGGCGATCAGCACCAGTTGATATTCCGGGGTATCGGTGGGCATCCGATAGATCAGCCGGGTCTTCGTCACTTGCAGGGCAGGCTTGTTTTTCGCCTGCCAGGGTTCCGTGGGTGGCCAGAGTTGTTCGGCGCCCAGCACCGGAATCGCTCGCCGACCGTGGTCCAGGACCACCAACAGGCTGCCACCGGCGGGTAAATCCACCACGTCGGTCAAATGCCCGCGCGAGGTGGCGACCCGGAAGTTACCGCGCCCCAGCATCAACGCTGCGCGGTTTTCATTGGGTTCGGTGGTGGTATCGAGCCAGTAGCTGTAGGTCGCATCACGGACGTCTGGCGGGCGCGCCACCGACAAGCCACTCTGGCGAGGGCGGTTGGAACAGCTGCCATTGCTGTCGATGTACACCGCCTCATAGACGAAGCGGTAATTGAAGCTGACCTGCCGCAGCGTCGCGATCATGTCGTCGTCACAGCCGCGCAACGGTTGGTTTTGCAGGTCGTCGAGGCTTTCACGCAACTGCCCGAAGAGCTGTTCCAAGCGCTGCACGAAGCGCCCGCCCTGGGCATTCATCTGCTCGCTTTCGCGTAGCTCGATCTGCTGCTTCACGACAAACAGACTCCCCGCCAACAACAGGAGCGTACTGAGGGTCGCCGCCAGAATCGCCAGGAAAAGAGGGCGATGGAGCCAGCTCTGCAGGGTTTCGCGGGCAGCCGTCATCATGGGTAATCCGAAAGGCACCAATGAGTTATAGCTGCTGTTTTTGATTTGTCGGTGACCGTCAGACGGGCGTCATTAATTTGTCTGGTTGAGCACCTGGAGGATCGCCGCACTTTGCGCGTCCGGCGCGCCATCGAAGCGGGTGGGCCGGTAGTGCATCTGGAAGGCCGCCAGCACATGGTGGGTGGCTACATCCCATTCGCCGGTCTGCGGCGTTGGGTAGCCGAGGCGAGCCAGCTCGGTCTGGAACCAACCGGCGCTGGGCAACTGCGTGGCGAAAATGGCTTGCTGGCGGGCCACGGCCTGCTCGTCCGGCCAGATGCCCAGGCCCGCCTGCGCCAGGCGCTTCCAGGGGAACAGCGGCCCCGGGTCCAGCTTGCGCAGGGGGGCGATGTCGCTGTGACCGATGATGCCGCGGGGATTGATGCCATTGCGCTGGACGATGTCCTTGAGCAAGACGATCAAGGCCTGGACTTGCGCTTCGCTGTAGGGGTACCAGAGACGCCCGGTCGGTGTGTCGACAAAACCCGGGTTGACGATTTCGATGCCGATGGAGCTGGAGTTGAGCCAGGTCCGGCCCTCCCATTCACTTTCCCCGGCGTGCCAGGCCCGCCGGTTTTCATCCACGAGCTTGTAGATAGTCGCGCCTTTGTCATCGCCGATCAGGTAATGGGCACTGACTTCGCCATGGGTCAGCAAGGCCAGGGAACGCTCCAGGGACGCCGAGGTGTAATGCACCACCACAAACTGGATGCGACTGTCCTGGTTCGCGGACGGGTGGCGGGTATCGAGCCGGGGACCGCTGGCACAACCGGCCAACACCAACAACGCAACAATGAGCGAGACGAATTTCATGGCGGAAAAGCAATACACACTGGATTTAATGCAACAGTGTAACGTATTGCCCGGCAATGAGTTGGCTCGCCTCTGCGGGTGACACAAAATGGAACAATTGCCGGTCACCCCATTTCCACGCGGTTACGCCCAGCATTTTTTGCTCTATAGAGCGCCTGATCGGCTCTTTTGAGCACAGAATCGCTGTTTTCGCCGGTTTTGAACGCCGTCATGCCAATGGACACGGTCACCGTCACCGGCTCGCCCTTGAAGTGGAAGGGGCAGGCCTCGATGGCGGCGCGCAAGTTCTCCGCGAGCTTCGTCCCGGCAGCCAATGGTGTATCAGGTATTAGCAGGACAAACTCCTCACCGCCAAACCGGGCGATGAAATCGCTGCCGCGCAAGCGCTTGCGCAGGACCGAGGCAATGAGCTTGAGCACTCGGTCGCCGGCCAGGTGACCATAGTTGTCGTTGATGCGCTTGAAATGATCGAGGTCGAGCATGGCCAGCAACAGGCTGTTGCCCTGCCGCTGCCATTGCGCGACTTCGTGCTCCAGACGTTCCGACCAGGCCGCACGATTGGGCAGCCCGGTGAGCGGGTCGATGAGTGCTTTTTGTCGCTGCTCTTCGAGGTTTTCCCGGACGATCAGCGCATCCTGCTCCATCAACGCCACACGCTCGGCCAGGCTTTTCAGGCGAGCCGAGACTTCCTGTTCCCGCTGGTCGCGTTGCTTCTGATGCTGGTCCATGGTGCCCAGCAAGCCTTCGAGGTGGTTTTCCAGCACCTGCTTGAGGCCTTCCAGGTCATCGGCTTGCTGCACGCTGCTCTGCAGGCCATCTACCTGCTCGCGGATCTGCGAGTCCATTTCCCTGGACGCCGACAGGTTGTCGGCATGGTCTTCACTGGCGGCCCGCAGGCTGCTCTGGAACGACTCGAGCCGGTCATTGAGCCGTTGCAGGTACGCTTCGAATTCGTGCTGGCCACTGTCCGTGATCGCCAGCATCAGCACCGCGAGGTCATCGAGGACCGGCAGCAATTCATACCAATTCAAACCGTTTTTCAGCCGTTCACGCATCGACTCGGCTTGAGGTCGATGCCGCTCGGGCAAGGTCAGGTCGCCCAACAGGCCCAGCAGCGTGTCCTCGATGTGCTTGGCGACCGAACTGTACGAGGGCTCCGGCGAGTCGGGCAGGGCGTAGTGGGCGTCATCCGCATCGCCAGCGAGCGTGGGCTCGACAGACTCCTCCGAGGCAGGCTCGGCGGGCAGGGCTTGTACGGCGGCCTCTGGCAGCAGCTCATCGGGACTCTCGCGCAGGGACGGCGACACGTCCTGGTCATCAGCCCTGGAGATCGGCTCGGCGGTTTCGGTCGGTTCGTCGGACGGCTCCGTCTCTTCGGCGGCAAGCGCCGGGGCAGGGTCCGGAACAGGCTCGATCACTGGCGGCACGACGGCGACGGGCTCGGAGGGCGCTGGCGCTGTTGGTGCGGGCACCTCTTCCCGCGCCTCTTCCGGCGCGACGGCAGGAGAGGGGACCGGAGCTGACGCGAGCGTCGTCGCATCGATATCCGGGACCACGGGGGACGGCAGCGACGTCTCGGGCGCGGACACCACGCTGTCCTGGGTCTTCTCTGGCAGCAGGGACGTCTCTTGCTCTGGGCCGGCGCCACCAAACAGCCGTTGCAGCAAGCCCGGTCGACTCGGCTCGGCCGGTGTTTGCAGCGCGCTCAACGCCTTGCCCTGCAAGCCGCTCAATTCGCCGAGCAGCAGCGGTATCTCCCGCGCCTGGCCGACCCGGTCCTCCAGTTGCTTGGCAAATTTCTTCAGGGGACGACTGACTTCCTTGGGCAGCGGCAGGGTTTGTAGCTGCGCGACCAACGCCGTCAACGCAGCGGTCATTTGTTCGAGCCGGGTCTCGCGGCGCTGCTCGGAATCGAGCACGGCTTTCTCCAGGCGTGGCAACAGGGCGGCGAGGCCGGCGTCCATGTCATTGGTACGCACCACCTCGCGCATTTCCTTCATGCATTGATCGACGGCCTTGTCAGTACCTTCGGCGGCCAGGGTGCTGCGCACCAGGCCTCGACGCAGCAAGTCGAGCCGAGCGTCCCAGCGGCGCTCAAGCTTTTCCTGCTGTTCGATACTCTTGAGGTACTTCTCTCTCCAGCGTTCGGCGTCGTCGCTCATTCATCGGATCCGCAGGGGGCAGGACTCAGCGCGGGGAATGCGTCGGCCGTGAGCGAACCCGGCAGACGAATTTCAACCGCAACCGGCAGGTGATCGGAAATAGGCTGGGGCAATACCTCGACACGTTCGAGGGTCAAGGTCGGGCTCAGCAGGATATGGTCCAGGCAGCGTTGCGGACGCCAGCTGGGGAACGTCGCCTCCAGTTGCGGGGCCAGCAGGCCCAGGTCGCGCAAAGGGGACGTGTGCAGCAGGTCGTTGGCATGGGTGTTCATGTCACCCATCAGGACCTGGTGCTTATAATCGCCGATCAGCTGGCGAATATAGGCCAACTGCATCGTTCGTGTGCGAGCACCCAGCGCCAGGTGCATCATCACCACCACCAGAGCCTCCGGGCCCTCGCCGAAACGCGCCAAGATCGCCCCGCGCCCCTTGGGACCCGGCAACGGATGGTCTTCGATCGCCCAGGGACGCAGGCGACTCAGCACACCATTGCTGTGCTGGCCGAGACGCCCCAGGTTGCGATTGAGCTGTTGGTACCAATACGGGAACGCACCCAGTTGGGCCAGATGCTCCACTTGGTTGACGTAGCCGGACCTCAGGCTTCCGCCGTCGGCTTCCTGCAACGCCACCAGGTCGAAATCCTTCAGCAGGTCGCCGATTTTCTGCAGGTTACCGGCCCGCCCGGGGTGCGGTAGCAAATGCTGCCAGCCACGGGTCAGGTAGTGCCGGTAGCGTTCGGTGCTGATGCCCACCTGGATGTTGAAGCTGAGCAGTCGCAGGCGACTTTCGGCGGGCAGGCCCGTGGACGTGACATGATGCTCGTTGACCCGCGGTTGATGCAGGCCAACGATACGCTCGGTGCTCCAACGGGCCATGGCGTGGGCCGCGCTTAGTTGGCGGCAGCCTTGGTTGCCGCGCGCTCCTTGGCGATCAACTGGTCGGCCAGTTGCAGCGCTTGCTCGGCACCGCCGGCAGAGCCGATGTCAAAGCGGTACTTGCCGTTGACGATCATGGTCGGTACGCCGGTGATTTCGTATTTCTTCGCCAGCTCGCGGGCCTTCTTGATCTGGCCCTGGATGGCGAAGGAGTCAAAGGTGGCCAGGAACTTGTCCTTATCCACGCCCTGGGTTGCCAGGAAGGCCGCCATGTCTTCTTTGTCGGTCAGCTTCTTGCGTTCTTTCTGGATCGCATTGAACACCGCAGCGTGGACCTGATGTTCGACACCCATGGCTTCGAGGGTCAGGAACATCTGGCCGTGGGCATCCCATGGACCACCGAACATGGCGGGGATGCGGACGAAATTCACGTCAGCCGGCAGTTTCTCGACCCATGGGTTGATGACTGGCTCGAACGCGTAGCAATGCGGGCAGCCGTACCAGAACAATTCCACCACTTCGATCTTGCCAGGCTCGGCCACCGGAACGGGGTTGGTCAGTTCGACGTAAGGGGCCTTCGACTCCTCGGCGGTGGCCTGGCCGGCCATGCCGAACAGGCTGGCGGCAACGAGCGCGGCGCTGATGATCAGATTACGCATGCTTTACTCCTGGACAATGAGGTGACCTCGCCATGGGCGATCTTCGAGACCGGTCGCGGCGGATTCAAGTGCTTAGTGTAACGGCAGCGGCCACAAAAAAGGGCGGCCAAAGCCACCCTTTTGATGCTTGCATCGACAGATTAATCGAGCGTTAACGTTGCAAGGGGCGGACACCCCCTGCAACGCAGGCGCCAAGCTCTTAGTGCAGGCCCTGAATGTAGCTGGACACCGCCGCGATATCTTCGTCGCTCAGCTTGCGCGCGATGGTGCGCATGGTCATCGCGTCGCCGTCGTTGGCGCGACCGCCTTCCTCCTTGCGGAAATCGGTCAGTTGCTTGGTCACGTACTGCGCATGCTGGCCACCCAGGTGCGGGAAGCCGGCAGCGGCGTTGCCGGCACCGTTAGGCGAATGGCAGCCAGTGCAGGCTGGCAGGCCTTTATCGAGGTTGCCGCCACGGAAAATCGCTTCGCCGCGAGCCACGAGTTTTGGATCGGCAGCGCCCACGCTACCCTTCTGGCTGGCGAAATAGGCCGCAATATCCGCCAGGTCCTGATCGCTCAGGTTGGTCAGCAGGCCGGTCATTTCCAAGACAGTGCGCTTGTTCGACTTGATGTCGTGCAGTTGCTTGGTCAGGTAACGCTCGCCCTGGCCCGCCAGTTTTGGAAAGTTTGGCGCCATGCTGTTGCCATCCGGACCATGGCAGGCCCCGCATACGGCCGCTTTCGCCTGGCCGGCAGTGGCGTCACCAGCGGCGTGGGCTACACCGGATATCCCCAGGGTCAACAGCAGACTCACGATCAGTTTGTTCATCAGCTAATCCAACTACGGCTAAGGGTTGAAGAGTTATGGACCGGGTTCACTCGCTCATCCACTGGATGATGGCTCGGTAATCCTCGGCACTGCAATCCATGCACAAACCACGCGGCGGCATCGCCTTGAAACCCTGGGTCACGTGTTGCACCAGCGTCTCCATACCTTTCGCCAACCTCGGCGTCCAAGCTTCCTGATCGCCCTTGCGGGGCGCCATGGGGAGTTGGCCGGAATGACAGGCACCACAAACACGGTTGTACACAGCTTCCGGATCCTGTGTAGCCTGAGCGCTGTAAAGCGGCATCAAGACACCGGCAGCTAGCAGCCATTTCGTCATAAAACGACCTTTTCAGGGTTGGGAACGAGCTGCGTTCTAGTGCGCAATTTCGGTCGATCGCTCCCGTGTGCTTCGTCCTACGCTGGGACAAAGCGCACACAAAATCTGCGGCATTATATACTGGCGTCACTGAAACGGAAACGAACAGCTTGCCGCGTCCATTCCCGACGCCGCCCACATCGGAAATCCCATGCAACTGAAGAACCCCATCCTCGGCCTGTGCCAACAGTCCACCTTCATGCTCAGCGCCGCCAAAGTCGAGCAGTGCCCCGATGACGAAGGCTTCGAGGTGGCATTTGCCGGGCGCTCCAACGCCGGCAAATCCAGCGCCCTGAACACCCTGACCCATGCCAGCCTGGCCCGCACGTCGAAAACGCCGGGACGCACGCAGCTCTTGAACTTCTTCAAGCTAGACGACGAACGCCGTTTGGTCGACTTGCCCGGTTACGGGTACGCCAAGGTGCCGATTCCGCTCAAGCAGCACTGGCAGCGTCACCTGGAAGCCTACCTGGGCAGCCGCGAGAGTTTGAAAGGGCTGATCCTGATGATGGACATCCGCCATCCGATGACCGATTTCGACACGCTGATGCTTGACTGGGCCGTCGCCAGCGGTATGCCGATGCACATCCTGCTGACCAAGGCCGACAAGCTGACCTACGGCGCGGCCAAGAACACCTTGCTCAAAGTCCAGTCGCAGATCCGCAAGGGCTGGGGCGATGCGATCACCATCCAGCTGTTTTCGGCACCCAAGCGCATGGGGCTGGAAGAGGCCTATACCGTGCTGGCCAATTGGATGGAACTGGCGGACAAGGGCAGCGACGAGGCGGAATAAGCCAAATCGCAGGCAAAAAAAACCCCGGACTTCGTATGGGGAGGGGGAAGTTCGGGGTCCAAGTTCCGGACCGCTAGGGCGGGGTCCAGATATCTGCCAACACTTAACACAACATAGGAGCATTGAAGGGCTTCACCAGCCATTCAAACTCTCTGAGTAGCAGTTCACGGGTTTAGTTCAGATTATTTTTGGAAATAGCCGTAGGAATTTTCCGAACTAAAGCCATGCGGCGAGAGGCCCCCCCCTCGCCACAGAGTCCGCTCACTTATCTGGCAACGCCTCAGTGCGCCTCGTCCCAGTTGTTGCCCACGCCCACTTCCACCAGCAACGGCACGTCCAGCGTGGCGGCGGCGCTCATGTGCTGACGGATTTCCTCGCGCACCTGCTCGACCAGGTCCTCACGCACCTCCAGCACCAGTTCGTCGTGCACCTGCAGGATGACCTTGGCGTCCAGCCCTGAAGCACTCAGCCAGCGATCCACCGCCACCATCGCTTTTTTGATGATGTCCGCCGCCGTGCCTTGCATCGGCGCGTTGATGGCGGTGCGCTCGGCACCTTTGCGCAAGGCCGGATTCTTCGCATTGATGTCCGGGAGGTACAACCGGCGACCGAAAATGGTTTCGACAAAACCTTGTTCGGCAGCCTGGGCGCGGGTGCGCTCCATGTACGCCAGCACGCCCGGGTAGCGGGCGAAATAGCGGTCGATGTAAGCCTGGGACTGCTTGCGATCGACACCGATCTGCTTGGCCAGGCCGAACGCGCTCATGCCATAGATCAAGCCGAAGTTGATCGCCTTGGCGCTGCGGCGCTGGTCATGGGTGACGGCGTCCAGCTCGACACCGAAAACCTCGGCAGCGGTGGCACGGTGCACATCCAAATCATTGCGGAAGGCGTGGAGCAGGCCTTCATCCTTAGCCAGGTGCGCCATGATCCGCAGTTCGATCTGCGAATAGTCCGCCGCCAGCAGCTTGTAGCCTTTCGGCGCGACGAACGCCTGACGAATCCGTCGGCCTTCGGCGGTACGGATCGGAATGTTCTGCAGGTTCGGGTCGATGGAGGACAAGCGCCCGGTGGCGGCGACAGCTTGCTGGTAATTGGTGTGGACGCGCCCGGTGCGGCTGTTGATCTGCTCTGGCAGGCGATCGGTGTAGGTGCTCTTGAGCTTGCTCAGCGAGCGGTACTGCATCAGCACCTTGGGCAGCGGGTAATCCTGCTCAGCCAGTTCGGCCAGCACCGCTTCGGCGGTGCTGGCCTGGCCCTTGGCGGTTTTGCTGAGCACCGGCAAACCGAGCTTTTCGTACAGGATCACGCCCAATTGCTTCGGCGAACCGAGGTTGAATTCCTCGCCGGCAATGGCAAACGCCTCACGCTCCAGCGCCACCAGTTTTTCGCCCAGCTCGACACTCTGCACGCCCAGCAGGTTGGCATCGACCAGCGCACCCTGGCGCTCGATCCGCGCCAGCACCGGCATCAGCGGCATCTCGATTTCGTTGAGCACCTTGCCCAGACTCGGGATTGCCGCCAGTTTTTCCTGCAAGGCCTGGTGCAAACGGAAGGTGACATCGGCATCTTCGGCAGCGTACGGGCCGGCCAATTCCAGGGAGATCTGGTCGAATGTCAGCTGCTTGACCCCTTTTCCAGCGATATCCTGAAAATCGGTCTTGCTCTGGCCCAGGTACTTGAGCGCCAGGCTGTCCATGTCGTGGCGGGTCGCGGTGGAGTCCAGCACGTAGGATTCAAGCATGGTGTCGAAGGCAATGCCCTGGACCTGGATGCCGTTGTCCTGATCGCCACCAATGGCGCAGTTGGCCAGGATATTGGTCTCGAATTTGGCGTGCTGGCCGATCTTGGCTTTGGTCGGGTTTTCCAGCAGCGGCTTGAGGGCCTTGAGCACGGTGTCACGGTCCAGCTGTTCCGGCACGCCCATGTAGGAGTGGGTCAGCGGGATGTACGCCGCCTCGAAAGGGGCCACGGCGAACGACAACCCGACCAGTTGCGCATGCTGGGGGTCGTCACCGTTGGTTTCCGTGACGAACGCAAACAGCGGCGCCTTTTCCAGCTTGGCCAGCCAGGCCTCGAAGCGCGCCTGATCGAGAATGACCTCGTACCTGGCCTCGGCCGCGCCAGGCTGTTCATCGGCGATTTCGGCAATGTCCTGGCCGACACGCTTGGCCTCACGCTGGTTTTCTTCGAACCAGCTCTTGAACTCCAGCAACGTGTACAGCTCGGCGAGTTTCTCGTGATCCGGCGCGCCCATTTTCAGGTCGTCGAGACCGACGTCCAGCGCCACGTCGGTCTTGATGGTCGCCAGTTCATAGGACAGGAAGGCCATTTCCTTGTGTTCTTCAAGCTTGGCGGCCAAGGTCTTGGCGCCGCGGATCGGCAACGTGGCGACGATGTCCAGTTGCGCATACAGCTCGACCAAACCGCCGTTGACACCCACCAGCAGGCCGGATGCAGTCTTCGGCCCAATTCCCGGAACGCCCGGGATGTTGTCGGAAGAATCGCCCATCAGCGCCAGATAATCGATGATCTGCTCCGGAGCGACGCCAAACTTCTCCTTCACGCCAGCCACATCCAGGGCGCTACCGGTCATGGTATTGACCAAGGTAATGTGCCCATCGACCAACTGCGCCATGTCCTTGTCGCCCGTGGAAATCACCACCGGGCGCGAGGCCGCCGCGCTGCTGCGGGCGAGGGTGCCGATCACGTCATCGGCCTCGACGTTGTCCACGCACAGTAGCGGGAAGCCCAGGGCCTTGACGCTGGCATGCAGCGGCTCGATCTGCACGCGCATGTCGTCGGGCATGCTCGGGCGGTTGGCCTTGTACTCGGCGTACAGCGCATCGCGAAAAGTCCCACCCTTGGCGTCGAACACCACCGCGAACGGACTGTCCGGATACTGCTTGCGCAGGCTCTTGAGCATGTTCAACACGCCCTTGACCGCACCGGTCGGCAGGCCTTTGGAAGTGGTCAGCGGTGGCAGCGCGTGAAAGGCGCGGTACAGATAAGAAGAACCGTCCACCAGGACGAGGGGCGCTTGGCTCATGAGCAGGATCAACCTTTTCGGCGGGTCCGAGGCTAGAATAGCGGGACCGTTGACGACAAAGGGACAAGGTTATCATGCGCACACTCAATCGCCTGTTACTGGCTGGCTTGTTTGCATTCACCCCGTTGGCCGTCATGGCAGCGGATGACGCACCCTCGGCGGACCCGGACGTCACCATCCGCACCGAAGGTGACAAAACCATTCAGGAGTATCGGCAAAACGGCTTCCTGTACGCGATCAAGGTCACGCCAAAGCACGGCAAGCCATATTTCCTGGTGCGCGCCGATGGCACTGATGCAAACTTCATCCGTTCGGACCAACCGGATATGCTGATCCCGTCATGGAAGATCTTTGAGTGGAAATAGTTTCCTAATTTCAATCGGCGCCCGCTCAAGGGCGCCCGTACTGGCAGTTTAACCATGTCTGTGTTCACCCCCCTGGCTCGGCCCGAGCTGGAAACCTTTCTCGCCCCTTACGGGCTTGGCCGTCTGCTTGATTTCCAGGGGATCGCCGCTGGCAGCGAAAACACCAATTTCTTTATCAGCCTGGAGCAGGGCGAATTCGTCCTGACCCTGATTGAACGCGGCCCAGTGCAGGAAATGCCGTTCTTCATCGAACTGCTGGACGTGCTGCACGCCGCCGACCTGCCGGTGCCTTACGCCTTGCGCACCACCGAGGGCCATGCGCTGCGGGAACTGGCGGGCAAGCCGGCGCTGCTGCAACCGCGCCTGGCCGGCAAGCACATCAAGCAGGCCAACGCGCAACACTGCGCCCAGGTCGGCGAGTTGCTGGCGCATCTGCACCTGGCCACCCAGCACAACATGATCAAGCGCAAGACCGATCGCGGCCTGGACTGGATGCAGGAGGAGGGCAGCAAGCTGTTGTCGCACCTCGACACCGATCCCCGTCGGTTGCTTCAGGCGGCGCTGGACGAAATCGCCGTGCAGAAGGTCGGCATCCTCGCGCTGCCCCGTGCCAACATCCACGCCGACCTGTTTCGCGACAACGCGATGTTCGAAGGCACCCACCTGACCGGGCTGATCGACTTCTACAACGCCTGTTCCGGGCCGATGCTGTATGACGTCGCCATTGCCTTGAACGACTGGTGTTCGGACGACGACGGCGTGCTCGATGACGCCCGGGCACGGGCGTTGCTGGGGGCCTATGCGGCGCTACGACCGTTCACCACCGCCGAGGCCGAGCTGTGGCCGACCATGCTGCGCGTGGCGTGCGTGCGGTTCTGGCTGTCACGCTTGATCGCTGCCGAATCGTTTGCCGGACAGGATGTGTTGATTCACGACCCGATGGAGTTTGAGCAGCGATTGGCGCAGCGGCAGACGGTTCACACGTTGTTGCCGTTCGCCCTGTAACAGCAAAGCCGAACACTCTTGTGGCGAGGGAGCTTGCTCCCTCGCCACGGGGTTTCTAGCAGCGAACTACAACGACTCCAGGCACCCCGCCAAATCACTCCCCAACTTCTCCAACAACTGCTCATACCCCTGCGCCGTCGCCGGGGTGTAGCCACCCAATGCATCCAACTCCGCCAGCTTCACCGGCAACCCGGCCACCAGGGTTTCGGCCAGGCGCGGGCGCAGCGGTGGTTCGCTGAAAACGCAGGTCTTGCCCACGGCCTGCAAGCGCGTGCGCATCGCCGCCACATGCTGGGCGCCGGGTTGGACTTCGGCAGCCACGGCAAATACCCCGGCGTGCTTGAGCCCGTAGTTGTCTTCGAAATAATCGAACGCCTCGTGGAACACGAAATACGGCTTGCCCGCAATTCCCGCCAGGCGCGTCTTCAAGCGCGCATCCATTGCATCCAGACGCTGGTTGAAACCCTTGAGGTTGCTTTGATAACGAGCGGTATTGGCCGGATCGGCGGCGCTCAGGTCAGCGGCCATCTTGGCAGCGATCACCCGCGCATTGATTGGTGAAAGCCACAAATGCGCATCGATCGTGCCGGGACGATGGTCGTGATCATGCTCGTCGCCGTCATCGTCGGTATGGGATTGGCTGTCCTCGGCAAAATGCCGCAACTTGAGCCCCGGCAGCTCCTGCACCGCGACGGAAGGCAGCGTACGACCGTTCAACACCCGCGGCAGGAAGCCTTCCATGTCCGGGCCGATCCAGTAGAGCAGGTCCACCGACTGCACCTTTCGCACGTCCGACGGTCGCAGCGCATAGTGGTGAGGTGAAGCCCCTGGCGGCAACAACACTTCCGGAACGCCCACGCCGTCCTGCACCGCAGCGGCAATCAACTGCAACGGCTTGATGCTGGTCAGGACTTTGACGTCGGCCTGGGCCGGGCCGATCAGTAGAAAACTTGCGACAAAAACGACAAACAGCGAAAAAAATCGAGACACGATGACCACTCGAAGAGGCGAGACCGGGTAACATAATAACGTCTCTAACGGAACTCGTCGCTGCCCATGCCTATCACCCCACTTGCCAGTCGCCCCCACGATCACTCCCACTGCGTGCACAGCGCATTGTCCGAGGCCGACGCCCTCTGCACACGCCAAGGGTTGCGCCTGACTGCCCTGCGTCGCCGGGTGTTGGAGCTGGTCTGGCAAAGCCACAAACCCCTGGGCGCCTACGACATCCTGGCGGTGCTCAGCGAGCAGGACGGCCGCCGTGCCGCGCCGCCGACAGTCTATCGAGCGCTGGATTTTCTCTTGGAAAACGGCCTGGTCCACCGCATCTCGTCGCTGAACGCCTTCGTCGGCTGCAACCACCCGGAGCACGCCCACCAAGGCCAGTTCCTGATCTGCCGCGAATGCCACGCCGCCATCGAACTCGAACAAAAATCCATCAGCGATGCCATCGTCGCCAGCGCCAAAGAGGTCGGCTTCGTGGTCGACAGCCAGACCGTCGAAGTGGTCGGCCTGTGTTCCGGTTGCCAGGGGGCCTGATGAGCAACGCGTTGATCCGCCTCGAACAAGTGGCCGTGACCTTCGCCGGGCAGAGCGTGCTGGACAACATCCACCTGAGCGTGGAGCCGGGGCAGATCGTCACCCTGATTGGCCCCAACGGTGCCGGCAAGACCACCCTGGTGCGCGCCGTGCTGGGTTTGCTCAAGCCCGACAGCGGCAGCGTCTGGCGCAAGCCGAAGCTGCGGATCGGCTATATGCCGCAAAAACTCCACGTCGACCCGACGCTGCCGCTGTCGGTCTTGCGCTTCTTGCGCCTGGTGCCGGGGGTGGACCGCGCGCGGGCCTTGGCGGCCCTCAACGAAGTCGGCGCCGAACACGTGATCGACAGCCCGGTGCAAAGCGTTTCCGGCGGCGAGATGCAGCGCGTATTGCTGGCCCGCGCCCTGCTGCGCGAGCCTGAACTGCTGGTGCTCGACGAACCAGTGCAAGGCGTCGACGTAGCGGGCCAGGCCGAGCTGTACAGCCTGATCACCCGCCTGCGCGACCGTCACGGCTGCGGCGTGCTGATGGTCTCCCACGACCTGCACCTGGTCATGAGCACCACCGACCAGGTGGTCTGCCTCAACCGCCACGTCTGCTGCTCCGGGCACCCGGAACACGTCAGCGGCGACCCGGCGTTCGTCGAGCTGTTCGGCAAGAACGCCTCCAGCCTGGCGATTTATCACCACCATCATGACCACGCCCACGACCTGCACGGTTCGGTGGTCATCGGTGCCCCTGTCACCCCCCATGTTCATGGAGACGGCTGCAAGCATGGCTGACTTTCTGTTGTACGCCCTGCTCGCAGGCCTGGCCCTCGCGCTGGTGGCCGGGCCGCTGGGCTCGTTCGTGGTCTGGCGGCGCATGGCCTATTTTGGCGACACCTTGTCCCACGCAGCGTTGCTCGGCGTGGCGCTCGGGTTCCTGCTGGACGTCAGCCCGGCCGTGGCGGTGACCGTCGGCTGCCTGCTGCTCGCGGTGGTGCTGGTGACCTTGCAACAGCGCCAACCGCTGGCCTCCGACACGCTGCTGGGCATACTGGCGCCAAGCACCTTGTCCCTCGGGCTGGTGGTGCTCAGCTTCATGCATGACGTGCGGGTCGACCTGATGGCCTACCTGTTCGGCGACCTGCTGGCCATCA
Source organism: Pseudomonas citri (assembly GCF_025336485.1). Taxonomy (GTDB): domain Bacteria; phylum Pseudomonadota; class Gammaproteobacteria; order Pseudomonadales; family Pseudomonadaceae; genus Aquipseudomonas; species Aquipseudomonas citri. The sequence goes on from NZ_JAODAB010000009.1 coordinate 51,243, forward strand.
GCCCGATGGACCTGTCGTGGATCCTCGGCGGCAGCGCGGCAGTGCTGCTGTTGCTGGTAGCGCTCTGGCGCCCATTGCTGGCGGTCACCGTGCATGAAGAACTGGCGCGGGTCGAAGGCCTTCCGGTAACGGGCTTGCGCCTGGCGCTGATGCTGCTGATTGCCGTGGTGATTGCCGTGGCGATGAAAATCGTCGGCGTGCTGCTGATCACCTCCTTGCTGATCATCCCGGCAGCTGCGGCACAGCGTCACGCCCGCTCGCCGGAACAGATGGCCCTCGGCGCAAGCCTGCTGGGCATGCTCGCGGTGTGCGGCGGGCTGGCATTGTCGTGGTTCAAGGACACCCCCGCCGGCCCCTCGATCGTGGTCAGCGCCGCCGGATTGTTTCTGCTGAGTTTTGTCCTGCCTCGTCGAGGGGTGTAGACTTGCTCGCTTTTTGCGCAAATAGAGAGTCGCAGGAATGAAGCCGTCCGCCTCCCGTTATCTGCTCCTTGTCGCATTTTCCCTGCTGCTGGGTGCTTGCCAGAGTCCGCCGCCGGTCGCCGAGGCCCCCGATACCCGGGGCCCGGCCATCGCGCAGCTCGAGCAAAGCCTGGCCAGCAATGAACTGGCCACCGCTGAAGACCAGTTGGCCGCGTTGCAGGCCCAGTCGCCGAAAGATGCGTCGTTGGAACCCTTTCAGCGGCAACTGGCCGAGGCGTACCTGCGCCGCAGCCAGATCGACCTGCAAAAAGGCGATGTCAACGCCGCCGCCACCGCCCTGAGCCGCGCCCGCGCCTTGATGCCCAAGGCCCCGGCATTGACCGGCGAAGTCAACAGCGCCATCGCCGAAGCGCGCAAGGCCGACCTGGAAAAAGCCGAGGCCGACCTCAAGGCCGCCGAAGCCAAACCCGTCGCCAAACTGATCGACCCGAGTGCGGAAAGCACGACGATTGCCCTGAATATCGGCGATATGCAGCAACTGCGCCGGCAATTGGACGCCATTGCGGCGGATGTGGTGAATTTCCACTGCGACGTCAGCATCCAGGTACCGCGGATCGATGACTATCCGTGGCTGGCGACGTTGCTGACCAAGCGCGTGACAAAACTCGACCCTGGGTTTGATCTGAAGCTGCAGAAGCAGATTTTGCGCAACGTGCCGGCGCAGGTGGTGTTGACACCTCGGCAGCCCTGAAAGCATCGCGGGCAAGCCTTGCTCCCACAGGACTGACTCCCACAGGGCAATTCTCACAGGTGAATGAGTTTCCCCTGTGAGAATGGATCTACAAGAGTCGACCTGTGGGAGCAAGGCTTGCCCGCGATAGCGCGCGACTAAACAACAAACCCTTTCAGCCCCCTCAAGCCGGCACCCCCTTAGCCTTGGCCTCCCGCCGCCAAATCCGGTGCTGGGCAATCGCCGCAAAAAACCGCGAAAAATTGCTCGCCTCCGCATCCTCGATCAACCCCGCATCCACCTCCAGCTTCAACTCCACCAGCAACTGCCGGGCCTCGCCATGAAGCCCAATGGCCTTCAAATGCTTGTAGGCCTCCAGCACGTAATGCACCGCCACACCGTCCCCACTCAACGCCTTGATCGACTCCGCACCACCTGGCACGAACACCGCGTCGAAGGCAATGGACGGCAGCCCTTCCATAGACGCATCCACCGGCAATGTCTGCCCGTCAGCGGTGGTGACCGGCGCCGAAGTCGGCCCCAGGATCCTGGCGTAAGCGCCCTCGACCATCAGCGCCTGCTTGAGCGTATCGATGATTGCCCCATCGACGCCGTTCGCCACCAACACCGCCACTTTTCGCGTCTTGATATCGCCGGACAACAGGTTCGCCTGGCTCAACGCCGGCGACTGTTCCAGGGAAGGCGTCGGCACATCGACGGTGCCGCAGGTGGGGGCCGGCAACCCCAGGTTCTTCGCCACCCGCGCGGCCAGCTCCAGGTCGATGTTGGCGAGGATCTCATTCACTTGCCGCACCCGGATGAACTCACGCTCCACCTTGCCCAGTTCAAAACTGTAGGCCGCGATGATGTGCTCCTGCTCGTGGGCGCTCATGCTCTTGTAGAACAGCCGCGCCTGGGAGAAATGATCAGCGAACGACTCGCTGCGCTGGCGGATCTTGTAGGCATCGATCCGCTCCGGATAGCTTTCGAAGCCGCCGTCCGCCGGGCCCGGCGGAGTTTCCTTCGGCCAGCCGCCGTCGATGGAGTTCGGCTCGTAGGACGTGCGCCCCTTGTCGATAGTGGTGCGGTGCATCGCGTCGCGCTGGCCGTTGTGCACCGGCGTGATCGCACGGTTGATCGGCAGCTCATGAAAATTCGGTCCGCCGAGTCGGCTGATTTGCGTATCGGTGTAGGAAAACAGTCGGCCTTGCAGCAGAGGGTCGTTAGAAAAGTCGATGCCCGGCACGATGTGCCCGGGGCAGAACGCCACTTGCTCGACCTCGGCAAAGAAGTTGTCCGGGTTGCGGTTCAGCACCATCTTGCCCAACGGCGTGATGGGCACCAGTTCCTCAGGAATGATCTTGGTCGGATCGAGCAGATCGAAGTCGAATTTATGCTCGTCTTCCTCGGCGACAACCTGGACGCCAAATTCCCATTCCGGGTAGTCACCCATCTCGATCGCTTCCCACAGGTCACGACGGTGGTAGTCGGTGTCCTTGCCGGCCAGTTTCTGCGCTTCGTCCCACACCAATGAACAGGTGCCGGCCTTGGGCCGCCAATGGAATTTGACGAAACTGCTACGGCCTTCAGCGTTGATCATTCGGAAAGTGTGCACCCCAAAACCCTGCATGGTGCGTAGGCTTTTGGGAATGGCCCGGTCGGACATAGCCCAGATCACCATGTGCGCCGATTCCGGCACCAGCGAGACAAAGTCCCAGAAGGTGTCGTGAGCCGAACCGCCGGTAGGGATTTCATTGTGGGGTTCGGGTTTAACCGCGTGGACAAAATCCGGGAACTTGATGGCATCCTGGATGAAAAACACCGGCATGTTGTTACCCACCAGGTCGAAATTGCCCTCATCGGTAAAAAACTTCACCGCGAAGCCACGCACGTCCCGCACGGTGTCGCCGGAGCCCCGTGGCCCCTGCACCGTGGAAAAACGCACGAACACCGGGGTTTGTTTGCTCGGATCTTGTAGGAAACCGGCTTTGGTCAAGGCCGAATGGGCCTCATACGCTTGAAAATAGCCGTGGGCACCCGTGCCACGGGCGTGCACGATGCGCTCGGGAATGCGCTCATGGTCAAAATGCGTGATTTTTTCACGCATGATGAAGTCTTCCAGCAACGAAGGCCCACGGGGGCCGGCGCGCAGGGTGTTCTGGTTATCGGCGATCTTCACGCCCTGGTTGGTGCGCAACGCCTGTTCGGTGGCGTCGACGCGAAACGCTTCAAGTCTGTCGAGCTTGGCGTTGGTGTTGGCGCGGTTCAGGGCGTCGGTACCGGCCAATTGGCTCGGGGTGGCGGTGGGCTTGTCGGTACTCATCAGGCATAACTCCTCGGGGGCCAGGCACAGAGCCCGGGCATTTTCGAGTGGCTTAAGGAGTGACCGACGCCGTTTGGCAGCGTTCCTTTTTTATGCCTTTGATCGCGTTATTGCCAATTGGCTGGTTGATTGGCAAATAAATGCTAAGAACCTCTATACGGACAGGCTAAAATGCGCGCCCGGCTAACCGCTGATCCTATTCCAACGCGCCCCACAAGGTTCGCTACGTGATCGAGTTTCAAAACGTTTATAAAACCTACCGGGTTGCCGGTAAGGAAATCCCCGCGCTGCACCCGACCAATCTGACGATTGAGAACGGCCAGGTCTTCGGCCTCATCGGTCATTCCGGTGCGGGAAAAAGTACCCTGCTGCGCCTGATCAATCGTCTGGAAGATGCCAGCGGCGGCAAGATCATCGTCGACGGCGAGGAAGTCACCGCCCTGGACGCCAACAGCCTGCGGCGCTTTCGCCAGCAGGTCGGGATGATCTTCCAGCACTTCAACCTGCTGGCGTCCAAGACCGTGGCCGACAACGTGGCGCTGCCACTGACGCTGGCCGGCGAATTGTCCCGCAGCGAAATCGACCAACGGGTCGCCGAATTGCTGGCGCGGGTGGGTTTGTCCGACCACGCCAGGAAATACCCAGCGCAACTGTCCGGCGGCCAGAAACAGCGCGTCGGTATCGCCCGCGCCCTGGCGACCAAGCCCAAGATCCTGCTGTGCGACGAAGCCACCAGCGCCCTCGACCCACAAACCACCGCCTCGGTGCTGCAATTGCTGGCCGAGATCAACCGCGAACTGAAACTGACCATCGTGCTGATCACCCATGAAATGGACGTGATCCGCCGCGTTTGCGATCAAGTGGCGGTGATGGACGCCGGCGTCATCGTCGAACAAGGCCCGGTGGCCGAGGTGTTCCTGCACCCCAAGCACCCGACCACCAAGCGTTTTGTCCAGGAAGACGAGCAAATCGACGAAAGCGAACAGCGCGACGACTTTGCCCACGTACCGGGACGCATCGTGCGTCTGACCTTCCAGGGCGATTCCACCTACGCACCGCTGCTCGGCACCGTCGCCCGCGAAACGGGCGTGGACTACAGCATCCTGGCCGGCCGTATCGACCGCATCAAAGACACCCCCTACGGGCAACTGACCCTCGCCATCACCGGCGGTGACCTGGAGGCGGCGTTTGCCCGCTTCACCGCGGCCGATGTCCACATGGAGGTGCTGCGCTGATGGAATTTTTTGCAAACATCGACTGGCTGGAAATCTGGCTGGCAACCGGCGACACCTTCCTCATGCTGTTCGGTTCGCTGCTGTTCACCGTCCTGCTCGGCCTGCCGCTGGGCGTGTTGCTGTTTTTGTGCAGCCCGCGCCAGTTGCTCGAAGCCCGGGGCGTGTATGCGCTGCTGTCGCTGATCGTCAACATCCTGCGTTCGTTGCCGTTCATCATCCTGTTGATCGTGATGATCCCGTTCACGGTATTGATCACTGGCACGTCCTTGGGCGTGGCCGGGGCCATTCCGCCGTTGGTGGTGGGCGCGACACCGTTCTTCGCCCGCCTGGTGGAAACCGCCCTGCGCGAAGTGGATCGCGGCATCATCGAAGCCACCCAGGCCATGGGCGCGACCACCCGGCAGATCATCGTCAACGCCTTGCTGCCAGAAGCCCGCCCGGGCATTTTCGCGGCGATTACGGTCACAGCCATTACGCTGGTTTCCTACACGGCCATGGCCGGTGTGGTCGGTGCCGGTGGCTTGGGCGACCTGGCGATCCGTTTCGGTTACCAGCGTTTCCAGACCGATGTGATGGTGGTCACCGTGGTGTTGCTGTTGGTCCTGGTCCAGGTGTTGCAGACCGTGGGCGACAAACTGGTTGTGCATTTCTCTAGAAAATAAGGCCTCGCGCCAATAAACCATGAGCCGGCCATCCGCCGGCAGGTGCCAAGAGCAGGCACCCCACAAGGAGTTTTGCTGAATGAAAAAACTACTGGTCGCCTTCGCTGCCGCCGCAGCGTTTTCCGCCCATGCCGCTGACACCCTGACTGTCGCAGCCACACCGGTCCCGCACGCGGAAATCCTCGAGTTCGTCAAACCGGCATTGGCCAAGGAAGGCGTGGACCTCAAGGTCAAAGTCTTCACCGACTACATCCAACCCAACGTCCAAGTCGCCGAAAAACGCCTGGACGCCAACTTCTTCCAGCACCAGCCGTACCTGGATGAATTCAACAAAGCCAAGGGCACCCACCTGGTAAGCGTCGCCGGCGTGCACCTGGAACCGTTGGGCGCGTACTCCAGCAAGTACAAGAAACTCGACGAACTGCCCGGCGGCGCCAATGTGGTGATCCCGAACGACGCCACCAACGGCGGCCGTGCGCTGTTGCTGCTGGCCAAGGCTGGCGTGATCAAGCTGAAGGACTCGGGCAACATCCTGTCCACCACCAAGGACATCGTTGAAAACCCGAAGGACCTGAAATTCCGTGAGCTGGAAGCGGCGACCATTCCACGCGTGTTGACCCAGGTCGACCTGGCGCTGATCAACACCAACTACGCGCTGGAAGCCAAGCTGGATCCGTCCAAGGATGCGCTGGTGATCGAAGGCAGCGACTCGCCTTACGTGAACATTCTGGTGGCTCGTGAGGATGATAAAGACAGTGAGGCGATGAAGAAGCTGGTGGCGGCGCTGCATACGCCGGAAGTGAAGGCTTTTATTCTTGAGAAGTACAAAGGCGCGGTGTTGCCGGCGTTCTGATCTGATTCGCGATAGAAAAAACGGGGCTGCATGTAAATGCAGCCCCATTTTTTCGGAATGTTGATGGCGTTACGCGAAAATCAGTCATACCAATATGGATAGTCCCATCCGACCGATAAGAAACATCAACAAGAAAAGAAATAATATACGAATTAAGCCACTCCCATACCGCAAGGCCAAAAAAGTGCCCGTCAGGGCGCCCGCCATATTACACACCGCGACCAACCCACCGATTACCCATAGCACATGACCTGAAGGTATGAAAAACAATAGCGCCGCGCTAAACGTTCCCAAGTTAACCAGTTTTGCTGAAGCAGATGCATTTAAAAAATCATAGCCAAAATACTTAACAAATATGAATAACAGAAGACTGCCGCTGCCAGGGCCAAAAACACCGTCATAAAACCCAACCAAACCACCAAAAAAAATCCCCAGTAAAATCTCTCTGGATCCGCATTGGGCGGCCGAGTGAACTCGCCCTAAATCTTTTTTTGCAAATGTATAGATAGCCATCGCTATCAGTACGAAAAAGACAACATACTCCATTACCTCTTTCGGAACGAGCGAAATGGAAAATGCGCCAAGAAACGAAAATATAAAAGCGGAAACCATCGTCGGAAACATGAGTTTCCAAACGATTTTTATTCTTTTGACGTAACTAAATATAGAAGAAATATTTCCGACAAGAACAGCCAGCTTATTAGTTCCAAAAACCGTACTCAATGAATGTTGAGGCAATGCATGGAGAAGGGCGGGTACTTGCACCAAGCCTCCTCCGCCCACAGCGGCATCAATCATCCCCCCGAAAAAAGCAAAAAACCCCAATGCAGCCATGGCGTATTCAATTTGCATAAAAACTGTCCATTTTTAACTTCAACAGATTCACTACCGCGTGTACTTAATTAAAAAGACTTAACAGAGGCCAGCGATCCAGCATTCAAACCACTATTAAATACAGGTACACAATAGGAACCATAGGCACGACGCACAAGCCGGCGGATTCCGACGTAGTTGTAGGCAAAGGCGCAAGGATGAGGGCCTCAACCAAAGCAAACCCGACGCATAGCGTCGGGTTTTCGTTGACGGCTATTTACTTGCTACCGCAGATCAACGTTATCCAACGCCCGCCCCGCCAACAACGAACTCAACTCAATCAATTGCTGGATACCAAGGGCAACGTGTCGTCGTGAGCCTTCCAGGTCAAAAGCCAGGTCGCTGACCATCGCGTCGGCCGAGGCCAGGGTTTCGGTGAGGTTGGCGAGTAGGGATTCGTTGTCGATGTCGCTTACGACGGTGAATAGTCGGCCCGGTTTCTCGTCTTCGGGGTTGGTTGGTTTCGGGAGGAGGTAGAAATCCAAGGCACGCTTGGTGGCTTCGTCGTGCTTTTTGGCGTTGGATTTGGTTTGCGAGGACGAATTGCCTATTTCTGGCGGGTTCGGAGTAGGTTTGAACATGAGCTAAGTCCTGTAGGTGATGCCGCAACCCTTTAGCTACTAAACAGAAGGGGGGCAGCTGTACGCAGGTTAGTAGACCGGGGACTCAGCAAAGCCGGCGCGCCCGAGGGCGCCCTGCGCACAGCCGCCATCAAATACAGGCATGGAAATACCTGACTGACAGGAGCCTTGCACCTTACTAAATACCTCGGGCTACTAAACCCGACCACTGATGGGCAGTGGCAGGGAAACGATAGAACCCGAGGGCAAGGCGCACAAGCGGGCGGATTCTGGCGTAGTTGTAGGCAAAGGCGCAAGGTTGGGTAGCCTGCTGGAAGGGTTGGAGTGGGGGGATAAACAGGTGGCGTTTATTACCTGTAATTCGGGGCAACCCTCATGATAGATTCCCCGCCGCGACCTCTAATGAATAGGGGGCATTCAGGGAGAGAAGTGAATGATCAAGTCTTTGTTGGTTGGGGCATCGCTGCTAATGGCATCGGCATCGGCATTTGCGATGAGTTGCGATAACCCTAGAAACGCCTATGACAGAACCTATTGCGCGTCGCTGAAAATGGTTCAGTCGGATCAGGAAATCAATGATCAATACAAGAAGACGATGAGTGCGCTGAACCCGGATCAGAAAAAAAAGGTGAAGGCCGCTCAAATCCAGTGGATCAAGAATCGCGACAGCGCCTGTTCCAACGATGGCCTGCTCTACCTGGACTGTGCCAACGAGAAGACCGAAGCGCGTATCGTCATACTCAAGGCTGTCGAGCGCGAGTGCCGTGCTGCCGGTTGTGACGACGCCAAGCTGTCGCAAGTCGAGTAACCCGTGAATCATTCGCGGGCCGGAATAAGCTGCCAAGGGCCTCTGACATCTATCGCTAGTAAGAAGCGATAGGACAAGCGAAAAGTCGTACTCCATGAAAACCCGACATTTAAGGTGTCGGGTTTTTTATGGGGGGAACTAGGCTGATCACGGCGTCGACTGACCGGTATTGACTGGGGCTGCTACGTAGCCCAGCGGGAGCAAGCTCCCTCGCCACGGGTTGAGGGTTGTGACTTGTAATCGTCTTGCTATTGAAAGAGGCGGAGACGATTCTTTGGGGGCTGCGGGCGGTAGTGTGTGTATTCGGTTGTTTGCGTTAGTAGCAGGGTGCCACAATCGCGTTTTTGGTTGCTTCATGATCAGGTGGATTACATGGATTTTCCGAGATCTCGGAACGCCCCAGATCTTTTCATCGCCAAGCAGGTGCGAACTGATCGGTTGCAGCAACTTTTCCGTCAATCCGTTTCGGCGGTGTTCGGCAGTTATCTCGCGGCGATCATGCTCAGTTGGCTGTGTTGGGATCGTTTTGAGCACAGCGCGATTTTTGGGTGGCTGGCCGTACTGACCGGCTCGACACTGCTGCGCATCGCGATGTTCGTGGCCTATTTGCGCAGCGATGAAAGCGAGCGCACGCCTCAACGCTGGGAGCGTAAGTACTGGGTCACGCTGGTGTTGTCCGCCAGCATCTGGGGCGGCGGCGCGCTCGTGGTGATGCCAGCGGACGATCTGCTGTCGCAGGCTTTAGTCATGCTTTTCACGGTGGGAATGTCCGTCAGTGCGGTGTCGTGTTACTCGGCCTACCGCGACATGACGCTGGTTTCCATTGGCCTGGTGCTGTTTCCCTGCACTGTGTGGCTGCTGTTTCAACCGTCTTCGATTCAAGTCGGCATGGGGCTTTCGATCCTGGTGTTCGCAGCCTTTGCGGCCCGCGCGACCACCAAAATGTCCCAGGCACTGGAAACCGCGTTTCGACTCACCCGCGAAATGGAGCAGGCGAACAGCGTTTCGACCCGGGCCGCACAAACCGATGAACTGACCGGGCTGAAGAGTCGACGGGCGTTTTTCGAACATGCCCAGCAGCTTTACGACGAGTGCAAAGCCAACCGGCGGGGGGTGTGCGCCGTGATGTTGGACATGGACCACTTCAAGCACATCAACGATACCTACGGCCATCAGGTAGGGGATCAGGTGTTGCGCCAGATGGGCGCGGTGATCAGCTCGTCCTTTCGGCCAACGGATGTCCAGGGCCGGCTCGGCGGTGAGGAATTCGCGGTGCTGCTGCCGGACACGTCCATCGACGTCGCCCTGCAGATTGCGGAAGAGCTGATTCAGACGATTGATGGCTTGATGATCGAACCGGTTAACCGCATCACTGCCAGCCTTGGGGTGGCGTCGACGGAGACGGGGTATAAAGACCTTCATAGTTTGATGAACAATGCGGATAAGGCGTTGTATCGGGCGAAGGCGCAGGGGCGCAATCAGGTGGCTGTGGCGCAGTAGGTTTGCGCTTTGCATCATCCGTCGGTGTTGGCTTTTCTGCGCCGAACAGCACTTTCGAGACTCAAGGCAGCCGCTTCTCCATCGGCTGATAGACCAGCCCAGCGAAGTTGCCCACATCCCCTGCCAGGACGAATCCGTAGCTTTCGTAAGATGCCACCGAAGACAACGATGCCCTGACTGTCACGATCTCACCCCTTGCCTGCTCCAACGCCGCCTTTATCAGGCGCATGCCGATACCCCGACGCTGCCAGCTCGGCGCGACGAATAGCATCGCCACGTGGCGCCCTTCCTTGAACTCGACCAGCCCCGTTATCACTCCATCCACTTCACAGACCAGCATCAGGTTGTCGCCCTCCATACGGTCGGCAAACGCCTGCACCGCTGCCACCTTGGCGAAGGTTTCCACACCCTGCGCGGACAGGGAGGGCGCAACCGCCTGCATGAAAGCATCCAGGCAAAGGGCACTGGCGCGGGGCAGGTCGTCGTGGGTCAGTTTGCGTATCCGCATGGTAGTCGTCCGTGCCTGGAAGATGGGGAATAACAGTGAAACGGTTAGGGCTGCTGCGCAGCCCAGCGGGGCGGTGCGACGTTTCGCTGAATCCCCTCGCCACAATGGAATCCTCGCCACTCAATCGCGACACAGCATTCTGAAATGGCCTGACTTGGCGAGGGAGATTGTTTGCTTTCGATGGGGATCAGGCAGCCGACCACACCGCCAGCTCATAGCCGTCCGGATCGATAAAGTGGAAGCGTTGGCCTCCCGGGAAGGCGAAGACTTCACGGCTGATGGTGGCCCCTTCGGCCTTGAGCCTGAGTTGGGTCGCCTCCAGGTCATCGGCGTACAAGATGATCAACGGACCGCCGGGACGTACGGGTTCGCCGGTCGTGAACCCACCGGTCAGGCGACCGTCGCTGAATTCGGTATAGGTCGGGCCGTAGTCGACGAAGCTCCAGCCGAATACGCTGCCATAGAAGGCTTTGCTTCGGGCGATGTCGTTGACGTTGAACTCAATGTTATCGATCTGGCGATCGTTACCTCGAATGCCCATTGGCGCCTCCTTGGCGGGTTGGGGGGTAGGTGGGGTTCTGGGGTTGCTGCGCAGCCCAGCGGGGACGAATCCCGCGGCCCTTGCCGCAGTGGATGCCTTGCTTTCAGTACCACCGCGCCTCGCCCGGCGGGCGTTTCTTGAAGCGTTTCATGCTCCACATGTATTGGCTCGGGTAGGCGCGGACGTAGCGTTCCACCACTTGGCTCATGGCCGCGCAGGCGGTTTCGGTGTCGGTGCTGTACATGGCCTCGGGGGCGGCTTCGAGGATGACTTTGTAGCCTGAACCGTCCGGCAGGCGCAGGGCGTGGAGGAAGACGCCGACCGCTTTACCACCAGCGAGCATGTTCGGGACGAACTTGCTGGTCAGGGCCTTGACGGCGAAGAAGGGCACGAAGACGCCAGCGGATTCGGCTGGTTCCGGGTCGGCGGGGATGCCCACCTGGCCGCCCTTGCGCACTTCCTTGATGACGCTGAGGATGCCTTCTTTGGTCGACGCCGCGACTTTGTTGCCCAGTTGCACACGCTGCTTTTGCAGCAGCTCATCCACTGCCTTGAGCTTGGGCGGGCGGTAGAAAATGATCGGTTTGCACTGGCTGCAATAGAAGTGGTTGAGCACTTCCCAGTTGCCCAGGTGGCTGGTGATGCCCACCACGCCTTTGCCGGAGGCCAGCGCCTCTTTCAGCACGTCGAGGCCTTCGACTTCGCGCACCAGCTCGATGGAACGCTGGGCCGGCCAGATCCAGGCGCAGGCGCTTTCGGTCAGGGATTTGCCGATGTCCTTGAGACTCTGGCCCACCAGGCGTTCACGCTCGGCCGGGTCCATCTCGGGAAAACACTTGGCGAGGTTGATCCGCACCACGTCGCGGGAGCGGTTGGGCAATTTCCACATCAGCCAGCCAATGGCCGAACCCGTCGCCTGCACTGCCCGCCAGGGCAGCAGCGCAAACAACCGCAGAGCGCCGACCAGCAAGGCGCCTTTCAACTTATCCACAGGTGACTCCTGAATTCATGGCCGTGTCGCGAGCCGGTTATTCTAACCGCCGTTTGCCAACTCGGCGTAGCGGTCGCAGTCCTGAGTGTGGTCCATGACCATGCCCGAGGCCTGCATGAAGGCGTAGCAAATCGTCGGCCCAACGAAGGTGAAACCGGCCTTTTTCAGGCCTTTGCTCATCGCCACGGCCTGGGGCGTGATGGCCGGCACTTCGCTGCGGCCCTTGAAATGGTTGATGACCGGTGTGTCGTCGACGAACGACCAGAGAAACGCCACCGGGTCTTCCAGCGCCAGCCAGGCCTGGGCATTGCGCCGCGCGGCGTTGAGCTTGAGGCGGTTGCGGATGATGCCGGGGTCGAGCATCAGTTCGTCGATTTCGGCGTCGCTCATCTGCGCCAGGCGTTGTACGTCAAAGCCGAACATCACCTTGCGGTAATGCTCGCGCTTGCGCAAAACGGTGATCCAGGACAGCCCGGCCTGGAACCCTTCGAGCAAAAGCAACTCGAACAAACCCTGCGCATTGCGCAGCGGCGTGCCCCACTCCTGATCGTGATAAGCCATGTACAGCGGATCTTCGGTACACCAAAAGCAGCGTGGCATAAGGCTCCAGGGGGCGTGCGCACGAACGAATCGGGTATACTCCCGCTCTTTAAATCGCAGCCCAAGAAACAGGTGAATTTCGTGAGCCAGCCTACGCCAGCCGTGCGTACCTTCCAAGACTTGATCCTCGCCCTCCAGCAATACTGGGCCGAGCAAGGTTGCGTGGTACTTCAGCCCTACGATATGGAAGTAGGCGCCGGCACTTTCCACACCGCCACGTTCCTGCGCGCCATCGGCCCGGAAACCTGGAACGCCGCTTATGTACAGCCCAGCCGTCGCCCGACTGACGGCCGCTACGGCGAAAACCCGAACCGTCTGCAGCACTACTACCAGTTCCAGGTGGTACTGAAGCCGAACCCGGAGAACTTCCAGGAACTGTACCTGGGCTCCCTCAAGCACGTGGGCCTCGACCCGCTGGTGCACGACATTCGTTTCGTCGAAGACAACTGGGAATCGCCGACCCTGGGCGCCTGGGGCCTGGGCTGGGAAGTCTGGCTCAATGGCATGGAAGTGACCCAGTTCACCTACTTCCAGCAAGCGGGCGGCATCGAGTGCTACCCGGTGACCGGCGAAATCACCTACGGCCTGGAACGCCTGGCCATGTACCTGCAAGGCGTGGATTCGGTCTACGACCTGGTCTGGGCGGACGGCCCGTTCGGCAAAGTGACTTATGGCGATGTGTTCCACCAGAACGAAGTGGAGCAATCGACCTACAACTTCGAGCACGCCAACGTCGACAAGCTGTTCGAACTGTTCGATTTCTATGAAAGCGAAGCCAAGCGCCTGATCGAATTGGACCAGCCGCTGCCGTTGCCGAGCTATGAAATGGTGTTGAAGGCGTCCCACACCTTCAACCTGCTGGACGCGCGCCGGGCGATCTCCGTGACTGCACGCCAGCAATACATCCTGCGAGTGCGCACCCTGGCGCGTTCCGTTGCGCAAGCCTACCTGCTGGCACGTGCCAAGCTGGGCTTCCCGATGGCGACCCCGGACCTGCGTGATGAAGTGTTGGCTAAGCTGGAGGCTGCACAATGAGTGCTCAAGATTTTCTGGTTGAACTGGGCACCGAAGAACTGCCACCCAAAGCCCTGAATACCCTGGCCGACGCGTTCCTGGCCGGTATCGAAAAAGGCCTGCAAGCCGCTGGCCTGAACTTCGAAACCAAGCAAGTCTTTGCCGCGCCGCGCCGTCTGGCCGTGCTGATCACCGCCCTGGCGACCCAGCAGCCGGACCGCAGCATCAACCTCGACGGCCCGCCACGCCAGGCCGCGTTCGACGCCGATGGCAACCCGACCCAAGCCGCCCTGGGCTTCGCCAAGAAGTGTGGCGTGGACCTGAGCGAGATCGACCAGAGCGGTCCGAAGCTGCGTTATAGCCAGAGCATCAAGGGCAAGCCGACCGCCAGCCTGTTGCCGACCATCGTCGAAGATTCCCTGAACGACTTGCCGATTCCCAAGCGCATGCGTTGGGCCGCGCGCAAGGAAGAGTTCGTCCGTCCGACCCAATGGCTGGTCATGCTGCTTGGCGACCAGGTCATCGACTGCACGATCCTGGCCCAGAAGGCCGGTCGCGATTCCCGCGGTCACCGTTTCCATCATCCGCAGAGCGTGCGCATCACCTCGCCGGCCAACTACCTGGCCGACCTGCGTGCCGCCTACGTGCTGGCCGACGCCAACGAGCGCCGCGAACTGATCAGCAAACGCACCGAAGAACTGGCGACCCGCCAGGAAGGCACCGCCATCGTGCCGGCCGACCTGCTGGACGAAGTGACCGCCCTGGTGGAATGGCCTGTGCCGCTGGTGTGCTCGTTCGAGGAACGTTTCCTTGAAGTGCCGCAGGAAGCGCTGATCACCACCATGCAGGACAACCAGAAGTATTTCTGCCTGCTGGACGCCGAAGGCAAGTTGCTGCCGCGCTTCATCACCGTGGCCAACATCGAAAGCAAGGACCCAGCACAGATCATCGCCGGTAACGAAAAAGTCGTTCGCCCGCGCCTGACCGACGCCGAGTTCTTCTTCAAGCAAGACAAGAAGCAGCCGCTGGAAAGCTTCAACGAGCGCCTGCGCAACGTGGTGTTCCAGGAAAAACTCGGCAGCGTCTACGACAAGGCCGAGCGCGTATCGAAACTGGCGGCATTCATCGCCCCGCGCATCGGCGGCGACGCCCAGCGCGCAGCCCGTGCCGGCATCTTGTCCAAGTGCGACCTGTCCACCGAGATGGTCGGTGAGTTCCCGGAGATGCAAGGTATTGCCGGTTACTACTACGCCCTCAACGACGGCGAGCCGCAAGACGTGGCCCTGGCGTTGAACGAGCAGTACATGCCCCGCGGTGCCGGCGCTGAACTGCCGACCACCCTGACCGGTGCGGCCGTGGCCATCGCCGACAAGCTCGACACCCTGGTGGGCATTTTCGGCATCGGCATGCTGCCCACCGGCAGCAAAGACCCGTATGCCCTGCGCCGTGCGGCGCTGGGCGTGCTGCGCATCCTGATCGACAAGCAACTGGACCTGGACCTGAACGACGCGGTGGCCTTCGCCGTCAACGCGTTCGGCGGCAAGGTCAAGGCCGCCGGCCTGGCCGACGCGGTGCTGGAATTCATCTTCGACCGCCTGCGCGCGCGTTATGAAGACGAAGGCGTCGACGTCGCGACCTACCTGTCGGTACGTGCCCTGAAACCGGGTTCGGCCCTGGACTTCGACCAGCGCGTACAAGCGGTGCAAGCTTTCCGCAAATTGCCGGAAGCGGCAGCGCTGGCGGCGGTGAACAAGCGTGTGTCGAACCTGTTGAGCAAGGCCGAGCCTTCAATCAAGGCCCCTGAAGCGCGTTACTTCGATAACGCCGCGGAGTTCTCGCTCAACTCGGCGATTCAACAGGCTTACACCTCCGTGCAGCCGCTCATGGAAAAACGCGATTACGCCGAAGCACTGGCGCGCCTGGCGGCATTGCGCGAGCCTGTGGATGCGTTCTTCGACGCCGTGATGGTGAATGCGGACAATGACGACGTGCGCAAGAACCGCTATGCACTTCTGACGCGTCTGCGCGGGTTGTTCCTCAACATTGCCGACATTTCCATGCTGGGCTGAGGAGCTGCTGTTGAAACTGCTGATTCTCGATCGGGACGGGGTGATCAACCACGACTCCGACGCGTACATCAAATCGGTGGAGGAGTGGCTGCCGCTCCCCGGCTCGATCGAAGCCATCGCGCAGTTGAGCAAGGCCGGCTGGACGGTGGCGGTCGCCACCAACCAGTCGGGCATCGCTCGCGGTTACTACGACCTCGCCGTCCTCGAGGCCATGCACGAGCGCTTGCGTTCGTTGGTGGCGGAGCAGGGTGGCGAAGTCGGGCTGATCGTCTATTGCCCGCACGGGCCCGACGAAGGTTGCGATTGCCGCAAGCCCAAGCCGGGCATGTTGAAAGCCATCGCCGCGCATTACGACGTGGCGCTGACCGGCGTGTGGTTCGTCGGCGACAGCCTCGGTGACCTGGAGGCGGCCAAGGCCGTCGACTGTCAGCCTGTTTTGGTAAAGACCGGGAAAGGCGAAAAGACTCTGGGCAAGACCCTACCGGTAGGCACCCTGGTTTTTGACGACCTGGCGGCGATTGCCGCTGAACTTATCCACAATTAGAGCGCCAAGACATCCTGATCAAGGACTGTTCGGGAAGCGCTTGAACGAGACGGGCATTGCCCGCAACGGTAAACGCCGCTATGTCGATATTGCAGGCCATCAGATCCTTTCTCTTTTACCTGCTGCTGGGCACCAGCTCGTTGTTGTGGTGCACCTTGAGTTTTTTTATCGCGCCTTTCTTGCCGTTCAAGGCACGCTACCGCTTCATCAATGTGTACTGGTGCCGCTGCGCATTGTGGCTGAGCAAGGTGTTCCTGGGCATTCGCTATGAAGTGAAGGGCGCCGAGAACGTGCCCGAGCGCCCGTGTGTGATCCAGTCCAACCACCAGAGCACCTGGGAGACGTTCTTTCTCTCGGCCTATTTCGAGCCGTTGAGCCAGGTTCTCAAGCGTGAACTGCTGTTCGTCCCGTTCTTCGGTTGGGCCATGGCAATGCTGCGCCCGATCGCCATCGATCGCGACAACCCCAAGGTTGCACTCAAGCAAGTGGCGCAGAAGGGTGACGCACTGCTCAAGGACCATACCTGGGTACTGATTTTCCCCGAGGGCACGCGTGTTCCCTACGGGACCATGGGTAAGTTCTCCCGTAGCGGTTCTGCCTTGGCGGTGAACGCGGAGCTGCCGGTACTGCCGATTGCACACAATGCCGGCAAATTCTGGCCCAAGGCAGGCTGGGTCAGAACGCCAGGCGTCATCCAAGTGGTGATCGGTGCGCCGATGTACGCCGAAGGCACTGGCCCTCGCGCCATTGCCGACCTCAACGACCGCGTCCAGGCCTGGAATGAACAGGCACAACGGGACATGGGTTCCCTGCCTCCGGCCCCCGCCGCGCCGGCCGCAGCCGACCAGGTCGCTGTTTGAGATCTGTGGATAACCTGTGTACCGTTTTTTCGAAAAACGTTGCTCTTGTTTAGTAACTACTTGTTTTTAATACATATTTCCTAAACACATAAAACACACGCCTAGGTGCATAAGTTTTTTCTAGCACCGAAAAAGCTCGCAGCCTTTGGTAGCTCCTACAATCCCGTAGGAGCTACCAAAGGCTGCGAGCTTCTATTCTTTCAGCAACGGAAATCGCAAGCTGAACGTCGTCCCTTCGCCGACCACGCTACGGCACTCGATTTGCCCTTCGTGATGGTCGACCACTGCCTTGACCATCGACAGCCCCAAGCCAATCCCATCCACGCCATGGGCGGAGGAAAACCGTCGGTACTGGCTGAACAGATCCGGCAGTTCTTGCGCGCTGATGCCTTTGCCGTGGTCCGTGACGTCACAGATCAACCAACCCTGTGCACAACTCACCTGCAAGGCAATGCGGGTACCTGATGGGCTGTACTTGATGGCGTTCTCCAGCAAGTTGAACAGCGCCCGGGTCAGTAATGACTGGTCCGCCCTCAACATCGCCTCTTCATCGGCTATTTCATGCACCAGTTGAATGCGCTTGGCCTGGGCGATCGGCAGCGCCTGGTCGAGCACGTCCAGCACCAGCATGGCGAACAGCGTGGGCTGGAATTGATACGCCTCGGATTCTGCCTTGGCCAATTGCACGAAGCCCTCGGTCAGGTCCAGGGCGCGACGCACCTGGCGTTCGATCTGGTCGAACAGTGGGTTATCCCCATCCGCCTGATGGCGCTGCACATCGAGCAGCGCCAGGATCGCCGAATGGGGGGCGCGCAAGTCATGAGAGAGGAAACGCAGCATGACGGTGCGCTGTTCTTCGGCCTCACGTTCGGCGCTCAGGTCGGTCAGGCTCAGCAGCCAGCCAATGGGGGCATCGCCGTCCACCGGCAACAGCGCCGCACGCTCCAGGCGCAAGCTGCGCTCGCGGATGTCGCGAAACTCCAGCAGCGGCAGTGTGGATAACGGCTGGGAATACCGTTGCTCGAGCCCCGGGTAACCCAATTGCGCGAGCAGCTCCAGTACCTCGCCGCCGGCCAGGTCATGGCCGAAGAGGTCCCGCGCCTTGCGGTTACCGAGCAACAGTTTGCCTTGGGGGTCGCTGATCATCGTCGCCACGGGCAGATATTCCAGGCCGTCGGCGATAAAACGCCGAGTGTCCCGGGTCCGGCCCATGGCTTGTTCCAACGCCATGATCTGGCCTTGCAAACGGTCGCTGCCGGTGTACGGCGCACGCCGCCGTTCCGGGAACACCTTGGGTTCCTTGTCCAGTCGTGCCAGCTCCCAACCAAAGTACGCCAGCACCACGCTCAGGCGTCGCCAGTTCCAAATCAGGTAACCGAACAACATGCCCAGCACACTCGCCATCGGCGACCATCCGCTCCCCCGTGCGCCCAGCACAGCGCTGATCAACAGGGCCAGACACATGCCGAACACCGTCGTCCATAACGCCAAATGTGGACGCAGCAGCAACAAGCCCAGCGCGCAACCCACCAGGCACATGGACAACAGCGCCGCGCCTGCGCCGTCATGGGTCGATTGGCTAAAAAACGACAGCAGGGCAGTCAGCGGCAGGAGCAGCAGGCTGATCCACGCCCATTCGCGTATCAATTGCCGAAACAATCGTTGAACCTGACTCGGTTCGCGGCTTTCACGCCGACGGGGGTGGCCTACAAGCAGGTCAGGACGAGGGATTTTTTCAGGGATCATGCGTCAAACCGACAGGCTGAAAGGCCTACGACTATAGCGGACTCGAAGGCTGGCGCGCTGCTGCCTTTCCCTCTGTACCGCGAGCCGGTATTGTCGCAAACCAGCGACAGGGGGCCATCGCGCTGCAAGGCCACCTGAGATGTCCGTTACTCTCGAGATCAAGGAATCGCGCCCCATGCGTGTCGCCATACTGGATGACGAACCGGCCGAGCTGCGCCGGGTGGAACAGACACTGCAGCAGATTTGCGGCAGGACTGAGCAGGCCTGGACCCTGCACAGTTTTGAACGAGGCGAGGACCTGTTGCGGCAACTGCGCCGGGAAACCTTCGACCTCTTGATCCTCGACTGGCAATTGCCCGACCTCAGCGGCTTGGCGCTGCTGCGTTGGACCCGTGAACACATGGACTCACCGCCGGCCGCCATCATGCTGACCAGCCGCGACGGCGAACACGACATCGTCCAGGCCCTCAACGCCGGCGCCGACGACTATGTGAGCAAGCCCTTCAGGCCCAACGAGCTCAAGGCCAGGGTCACCGCCGTATTGCGTCGCCATAACCTGCAACGCGCGCCCGCCAGCGATGTCCGGGTGTTCAATGACCTGGAATTCGACGACGCCGAATTGACCGTCACCCGCGCGGGCATCCCCATCAGCCTCACCGAACGGGAATACCGCCTGGCCCGCTGCCTGTTCGCCAACCTGGGCCGCCCCTTGTCCCGCGAATATTTCTACGAGCGCTTCTGGACCCACGAGGAAATGTCCTCCTCCCGCCCACTCGACACCCACATCTATCGCCTGCGCAACAAGCTCGGGCTGACGGCCGATCGAGGCTGGCAGTTGCTGACGATCTATGGGTATGGGTATCGGTTGGAGAGTGTGACGATGGGGAGTGAAGCGGCGGTGGCGGGTTAGGGGGCAGCCGTGGCGAGGGAGCATGCTCCCTCGCCACACTGGATGTCACCTGGTTGTCTGTACCAGGCTTCCTGCTTTCGCGATCCGCCGACGTTGCACCAGCAGCCCGGACGCAACGACCAGCACACTGAGCAGACCGGTTGCGAGGATTTCCACGCGGTGGGCTTCCTGGAACAGCATGATGGTCAGGGCCCCGACGATGAACACGATCACCGCGTAGGTCAGGCCAGGGAACAGCCACATGCTGAAGGCGATTTTTTCACCGCGAGCCATACGCTGCTTGCGCATACGCAGCTGCGAAACCGCGATCACCAGGTACACCAGCAACGCGATGGCGCCCGAGCTGGCCAGCAGGAAATCGAAGACCGCCGCCGGTGCCACGTAGTTGGCGAACACCGCCAGGAACGCTGCGCCCGTCGACAGCATCACCGCCCAGTAAGGCGTACCACTGTTGTTGGTGCGCTGGGAAACGGCCGGCGCGTCACCGCGCTTGCCCAGCGAGAACATCATGCGCGAAGCCGTGTAGAGCGCCGAGTTCAGGCAGCTGGTTACCGCCACCAGGACCACGATATCGACAATCAATTTGGCATTGGGGATACCCATGCGTTCCAGCACGGTCTGGTAGGAACCCAGGCTCGCCAGCATCGGGTCGTTCCATGGCACCAGGGCCACGACGATGAAGATGGACACGAGGTAGAACAAGCCGATCCGCCAGATAACCGAGTTGGTTGCCTTGGAAATCTGCTGGCCAGGGTTCTTGGACTCAGCAGCGGCGATGGTCACGATCTCAGTGCCCATGAACGAGAACATGGTGGTCAGGATTGCGCCCAACACCGCGCCCATGCCGTTGGGCAGGAAGCCTTGGGTATCGAACAGGTGCGAAACACCGCTGACCTGGCTGCTGGGCAACAAACCGAACACCGCCAGGATGCCCAGGCCGATGAAGCCAACGATCGCCACGACCTTGACCAGGGCGAACCAGAACTCGAATTCACCATAGTTCTTCACACTGAACAGGTTGGTCGCCGTCAGCAGCAAGGTGATTACCAGAGTGAAGCTCCAGATGGCGATGTTGGGAAACCAGGCATGCAGGATCGTCGCCGCAGCGTTGGCTTCCAACGGGATCACCAGGACCCAGAACCACCAGTAAAGCCAGCCGATGGTAAAACCGGCCCAACGACCAATCGCGCGATCGGCATACGTCGAGAAAGAACCGGTATCCGGCGAAGCTACCGCCATTTCACCCAGCATCCGCATCACGAACACCACCAGCGCACCGGCGGCGGCATAAGCCAACAGCACGGCCGGACCGGCGGCTGCGATAGCGTGGCCGGAGCCCACGAAAAGACCCGCGCCGATAACGCCGGCGATGGACAGCATCGTCACGTGACGAGGCTTGAGCCCTTGCTCCAGATTATTGGAAATTTGCGTACCGCTCATTGAGACACCCTTGGTCTTGGATTTATACGTAACGCCTCGTACCACCGTTTTCTTGTAAATTTAAAAATACGGTGTGTTGTTTATTTAACACGCAAGTTCTGCGCCAGAAAACCTATACGCCCGCCGGCCGGGCCTCTCAGGTGACTCGCAAGGTATTGAAGGCGAAGGCTTTGTGCCAAAGTGTTACCGCGCTACCCCGAGTGTGCGATTGTGGGGCAGGGAGGGAACGTTTTTGCGGGGCGTAAAAAAAAGCCAACGCGTGGGCGTTGGCTTTTTGGGGTGTGGTGGTGCTGGAAAATCAGAAATCCAGGTTAGACACCGCCAAGGCATTACTCTCGATGAAGTCACGACGTGGCTCGACCGCATCACCCATCAGGGTGTTGAAGATCTGGTCTGCGCCAATGGCGTCTTCGATGGTCACTTTCAGCATGCGGCGCGAGCCTGGGTCCATGGTGGTTTCCCACAGCTGATCAGGGTTCATTTCACCCAGACCTTTGTATCGCTGGATGGTGTGGCGCTTGGTACTTTCGGCCATCAGCCATTCAAGGGCTTCCTTGAACTCGGTCACGGCTTTCCTGCGCTCGCCGCGCTGGATGTACGCGCCTTCGTCCAGCAGCGTGCTCAGTTGCGCACCGAGGGACACGACGGTCTTGTAGTCGTTGCTGCTGAAGAAGTCGCGGTTGAAGGTGACATAGTTCGACAGGCCGTGGGAAATCAGTTCGACCTCCGGCAGCCAGACGTTACGCTCACGGTCTTCGCGCAGACTGGCCTTGTAGACCAGGCCGGACTTCTCGACGGTGCGCAGGCGGACTTCGTACTGGGCCAGCCAATCTTGCATCGCTGCGTAATCGGACAGTTGCTCCATGCTGACGGCCGGCAGGTAGATGAAGTGCTCGGTCAATTCCTGTGGGTACAGGCGCGACAGGCGCTTGAGGGTTTTCATCACCAGGCGGAAATCGTTAACCAGGCGCTCCAGGGCTTCACCGGAAATACCCGGGGCGTCTTCGTTCAGGTGCAGGCTCGCGTCTTCCAGGGCCGACTGCGTCATGTACTCTTCCATGGCGTCGTCGTCTTTGATGTATTGCTCTTGCTTGCCTTTCTTGACCTTGTACAGCGGTGGCTGGGCGATGTAGATGTAGCCGCGCTCGATCAGCTCAGGCAACTGACGGAAGAAGAACGTCAGCAGCAGGGTACGGATGTGCGAACCGTCGACGTCAGCATCGGTCATGATGATGATGTTGTGATAGCGCAGCTTGTCGATGTTGTACTCTTCGCGCCCGATGCCGCAGCCCAGCGCGGTGATCAAGGTGCCGACTTCCTGCGAGGAAATCATCTTGTCGAAGCGTGCCTTCTCGACGTTGAGGATCTTACCCTTGAGCGGCAGAATGGCCTGGGTCCGGCGGTTGCGGCCCTGCTTGGCGGAGCCGCCAGCGGAGTCACCTTCCACGAGGTACAGTTCGGACAGGGCAGGGTCTTTTTCCTGGCAGTCAGCCAGTTTGCCCGGCAGGCCGGCGATGTCCAGCGCGCCTTTGCGGCGGGTCATCTCACGGGCCTTGCGCGCCGCTTCACGGGCACGGGCGGCGTCAATCATCTTGCCGACCACCAGCTTGGCTTCGTTCGGGTTCTCCAGGAGGAAGTCGGAGAAGTACTTGCCCATTTCCTGTTCGACAGCGGTCTTCACTTCGGAAGAGACCAGCTTGTCCTTGGTCTGGGAGCTGAACTTCGGATCCGGCACCTTCACCGAAATGATCGCCGTCAGACCTTCACGGGCATCGTCACCGGTGGTGGCGACTTTGTGCTTCTTCGCCAGGCCTTCCTGTTCGATGTAGTTGTTCAGGTTACGGGTCAACGCCGAGCGGAAGCCCACCAAGTGAGTGCCGCCGTCGCGCTGCGGAATGTTGTTGGTGAAGCACAACAGGTTCTCGTTGAAGCTGTCGTTCCACTGCAGGGCGATTTCCACGCCGATGCCATCTTCGCGCTGGATATTGAAGTGGAACACCTGGTTGACCGCGGTCTTGTTGGTGTTCAGGTACTCGACGAATGCCCGCAGGCCGCCTTCGTATTTGAACAGCTCTTCCTTGCCGCTGCGCTCGTCCTTGAGGACGATGCCGACACCGGAGTTCAGGAACGACAGTTCACGAATCCGCTTGGCCAGGATGTCCCAGCTGAAGTGGATGTTCTTGAAGGTTTCGCTCGAAGCCTTGAAGTGGATCTGGGTACCGGTGGTCTCGCTGTCGCCCACGATCGCCATCGGCGCCTGGGGTACGCCATGGACATAGGTCTGTTCCCAGATCTTGCCGCTGCGGCGAACGGTCAGCACCAGCTCTTCGGACAGGGCGTTCACTACAGACACACCCACACCGTGCAGGCCGCCGGATACTTTGTAGGAGTTGTCGTCGAACTTACCGCCGGCGTGCAGCACGGTCATGATGACCTCGGCGGCGGAAACGCCTTCCTCTTTGTGCACGTCTACCGGAATGCCACGACCGTTGTCGCGAACGGTGATGGACTCATCCGGATGGATGGTAACGCTGATGTCGTCGCAATAGCCGGCGAGGGCTTCGTCGATGGAGTTGTCGACCACCTCGAACACCATGTGGTGCAGGCCGCTGCCATCGTCGGTGTCGCCAATGTACATACCGGGACGTTTGCGTACGGCATCCAGGCCTTTCAGCACTTTAATGCTCGTTGAGTCGTACGTATTTTCTTCGCTCAATGCCTTCACTCCCGATGGTCGTGGGTCTGGGTGATACGGCCCTGTTCCACGTGGAACAGAGCGACTGGCGTTTCCGTCTGCCAGCCTTCCCTCAATAATTCGTGGTCTACACAGGTGATAAAGACCTGGCAGCGTAAGTCTTCCAGCAAGCGGCAAAGCGCGCGACGGTGGGCTTCGTCCAGCTCGGACGGCAAGTCATCCACCAGATAAATACACTGCCCGCGACGGGCCTGGCTGACCAGGTGCCCCTGGGCAATACGCAAGGCACACACCACCAACTTCTGCTGCCCCCGGGACAAGATATCCGCGGCGTTATGCGCGCCCAATCGAAGACGCAAGTCAGCACGTTGTGGCCCAGCCTGGGTATGTCCCATCTGCTGGTCTCGCTGCAGCGAGCCAGCCAGCACGGTACTCAGTTCTCGGTCCTTGTCCCAGCCTCGGTAATAGCTGAGCGTCAGGCCCTCAAGCTCAACCAGTTCGCTCAAGGTCTGCTCAAAGACCGGCTTCAAGGCTTTGATATAGGCGCGGCGGTATTCATCGATTTCAGCGCTGGCCTGGCACAGCTCCCTGTCCCAAACCGCTTGCGAAACGGCGTCAAGTGTACCATGCCGCAGCCAAGAGTTTCGCTGGCGCAGCGCCTTCTGCAAGCGCTGCCAGGTAGCCATGAAACGCGGTTCCACGTGGAACACACCCCAGTCGAGAAACTGCCGGCGTATCTTCGGCGCGCCTTCCAGCAGGCGAAAACTGTCGGGGTTAATCAGCTGTAATGGCAGGATCTCTGCCAACTGCGCAGCGCTACGGGCGTTCTGTCCGTCGATACGGATCTGGAACTCGCCTTGCCGATCGCGAGATATCCCCAAGGCGCTATGGCCACCTTCGGCCAGTTCAACCTGCCCGAACACGGTACACGCCGGTTGCTCATACTGGATGACCGGTGAAAGCCGCGTGCTACGAAACGACCGCGCGAGTCCCAGCAAATGAACGGCTTCCAGGACACTGGTCTTGCCGCTGCCGTTGGCGCCGTAAAGGATATTGATGCGGGGGGAGGGAGAGATGGTCACCGGGTGCAGATTGCGCACCGCGGTGACCGAGACGCGACTTAAGGACATCTAGGGGCCTGTGTGGTTACAGGCGCATCGGCATGACAACGTAAGCCGAATCGTCGTTATCGGACTCCTGCAACAGCGCACTGCTGTTGGAGTCGGACAGGATCAGACGTACTTGCTCAGTGGTCATCACGCCCAGCACGTCCAGCAGGTAGCTGACGTTGAAGCCGATTTCCAGGGAGCCACCGTTGTAATCCACACCCACTTCTTCTTCCGCTTCCTCTTGTTCCGGGTTGTTCGCCTGGATCTTCAACTGACCATTGGCCAGTTGCAGGCGAATGCCGCGGTACTTCTCGTTGGACAGGATCGCGGTGCGGCTGAACGCTTCACGCAACGCCTGACGGTCGCCCAGAACCACTTTGTCACCGCCCTTGGGCAGCACGCGCTCGTAGTCAGGGAATTTGCCGTCCACCAGTTTCGAGGTGAAAGTGAACTCGCCGGTCGTGGCACGGATGTGGTGCTGCCCCAGCACAATACTGACGTTACCGTCCGGCTCGGTCAGCAGACGGGCCAGTTCCAGAATACCTTTACGCGGCACGATCACCTGATGGCGATCCGGCTGACCGATGTCGGCCTGCATCGAGCACATGGCCAGGCGATGGCCGTCGGTGGCTACGGCGCGGATCACCCCGGCGGACACTTCCAGGAGCATGCCGTTGAGGTAGTAACGCACGTCTTGCTGGGCCATGGCGAAGCTGGTGCGCTCGATCAGGCGACGCAGTTTGCTTTGTTCCAGGCTGCAGGTCAGCGAGCCAGGGCCTTCTTCCACAGTCGGGAAATCATTGGCCGGCAAGGTCGACAGGGTGAAACGGCTGCGACCGGCCTTGACCACGAGTTTCTGCTCATCGACCTTGATGTCGATCAGCGCATCGTTCGGCAGGCTTTTGCAGATGTCCATCAGCTTGCGCGCCGGCACAGTGATGGAACCCGGATCGGCCGGTTCTTCAAGTTGCACACGACCAACCAGCTCGACTTCCAGGTCGGTACCGGTCAGCGACAGTTGCTGGCCTTCGACAACCAGCAGCACGTTGGAAAGTACCGGCAAGGTCTGGCGGCGTTCGACGACGCCCGCGACCAGTTGCAGGGGTTTCAACAGGGCTTCGCGTTGAATGGTGAAATGCATGGTCTAGTCCCTTGCCTTAATAAGCTGCATCAAGTGGTCAATGTACGCAGCAGGTTCTTGTAGTCCTCGCGGATGTCCGCGTCGGATTCCTTAAGTTCGTTGATCTTGCGGCAGGCGTGCAGCACGGTGGTGTGATCGCGCCCGCCGAACACATCGCCGATTTCCGGCAAACTGTGGTTGGTCAGTTCCTTGGACAGGGCCATGGCCACCTGGCGCGGACGAGCCACCGAGCGCGAACGGCGCTTGGACAGCAGGTCGGAAATCTTGATCTTGTAGTATTCGGCAACAGTTCTCTGGATGTTATCCACAGATACCAGCTTGTCCTGAAGGGCGAGCAGATCCTTCAACGACTCGCGAATCAGTTCGATGGTGATATCCCGACCCATGAAGTGCGAGTGAGCGATCACCCGCTTGAGGGCGCCCTCGAGTTCGCGCACGTTCGAACGGATACGTTGGGCGATGAAGAACGCCGCATCGTGAGGCAGCTCGACCTTGGCCTGGTCGGCTTTCTTCATCAGGATCGCCACCCGCGTCTCCAGCTCCGGCGGCTCGACGGCAACCGTCAGGCCCCAGCCAAACCGGGACTTGAGGCGTTCTTCCAGGCCTTCGATTTCTTTCGGGTACCGGTCGCTGGTGAGGATGACCTGCTGGCCACCTTCGAGCAACGCGTTGAAGGTGTGGAAAAACTCTTCCTGGGAACGCTCCTTGCGGGCGAAGAACTGAATGTCGTCGATCAGCAAGGCGTCTACCGAACGGTAGAAACGCTTGAACTCGTTGATCGCGTTCAGCTGCAACGCCTTGACCATATCGGCTACGAAGCGCTCCGAATGCAGGTACACGACCTTGGCATTCGGGTTCTTCTTCAATAGATGGTTGCCTACCGCGTGCATCAAGTGGGTCTTACCCAGACCTACACCGCCATAGAGAAAGAGCGGGTTATAGCCATGCTTAGGGTTATCGGCGACCTGCCAGGCGGCCGCGCGGGCCAACTGGTTGGATTTACCTTCGACGAAATTTTCGAAGGTAAAGGTGCGGTTCAGGTAGCTGGTGTGCTTGAGCGCGCCTTCGACCTGGACGGTACGCTGCTCGGCACGCACCGGCGCCTGTTGGGCACTGGCGCCGGCCATCGGATCGAAACTGTCCCGGGAAGGTTCTTCACTGACCTCGGCCATTTTTTGCGCATTGGCCTTGGTTGGAGCAGGTGGGACCGCAGCGGCGGCATGGTTGACCGGCGCGGCGGCAGCCTGGGCCTGGGACGCAGCGGCCGCTAGCGGTGCGTTAGGCGCGGCGCGCGGTGCGGAGCTGCGTTTGCTGCCTATTAATAAGGACAGTGCAGGCGCCATGCCATTGCCATGCTCGTCGAGCAATTCCATGACCCGGCCCAGGTACTTTTCGTTGACCCAGTCGAGGACGAAACGGTTCGGTGCATAGACGCGCAACTCGTCGCCTTCGGCTTCGACCTGTAGTGGACGGATCCAAGTGTTGAATTGTTGGGCCGGCAGCTCATCGCGCAAAAGCTCCACGCACTGCTGCCAAAGTTCCACTGACACGGATATCCCCTAAGTTGAAAGCCGGTGAGGCAAAAACAAGCGGCCATTGTAACGACCAGACGAGCACTTATCCACACGCACCTTGACTCTCGCCCACGATTTATCAACGCCTTAAGCGCCAAAAAGGCGACAGGCGGTCGGTGGATAAGCTCTGTGGATAACCATGCCTGAGATCGTTGCACAAGTGGCGGGGTAACCCCGTGGATAACCGATCTGTGGATAAGTGCCTTTTCCACACACAGCTTATACGCGTCGCCAGCACAGGCTGATCACGGTTTTCCCCTGTAGTTGTCATTCTCTGTACATAGCGAGTTACAAGGCTTTTGACTGGTTATCCACAGATGAATGGCTGCTTAGCTTTTACAAGCTTTACAGAAAAGCTTTAAATAATTCCCTTCTCTATTTTTATATCTGGCCCAGCGTCCTCCCCCACCCGAAGGCTGCATAGCTGCTTAAAAGGAAACACTGGTTGGAAATTGACCTAGAGGCTTGCTTTCTCTAGAATCGCCGATCTCTTAAAACGGGGGCCATTCCGGCCCGTTGTGGACGAACCAGGTAACACGACATGAAACGTACTTTCCAACCAAGCACTATCAAACGCGCTCGTACCCACGGTTTCCGTGCTCGCATGGCTACCAAGAACGGCCGTGCCGTCCTGTCGCGTCGTCGCGCCAAAGGTCGTGCGCGTCTGGCAGTTTGATAATCCGGCAGTGGAGGTGAGTCAGGACTTCAGTCGGGAAAAGCGTCTGCTTACACCCCGGCATTTCAAGGCAGTCTTCGACTCCCCTACCGGCAAGGTTCCGGGGAAAAATCTCCTGCTCCTTGCGCGCAGCAACGATCTCGATCACCCCCGTCTCGGGCTGGTTATCGGGAAAAAGAGCGTCAAGCTCTCCGTTCAGCGCAATCGCCTCAAACGTCTGATGCGCGAATCGTTTCGTCTGAACCAGGATTCACTGGTCGGCTGGGACATTGTTATCGTCGCGCGCAAAGGTTTGGGTGACGTAGAGAACCCCGAATTGATTCAGCATTTCGGCAAACTCTGGAAACGCCTGGCCCGTAACAAGCCAGCACCAGCAGTCACCGAAACTGTAGGGGTAGACAGTCCAGATGCGTAAACTGGCACTCGTTCCGATCCAGTTTTATCGCTACGCCATTAGTCCCCTGATGGCCAGTCACTGTCGTTTCTACCCCAGTTGTTCCTGCTACGCGTACGAAGCCATCGAAAAACATGGCTTTCTGCGCGGTGGCTGGCTGACCTTTCGTCGTTTAGGTCGCTGTCATCCGTGGAATCCCGGTGGTTATGACCCGGTTCCACCTATCCCTACCTCCCGTTCTTCTTCGATGGCCGAGTAATCATGGATATCAAACGCACGATCCTGATCGTCGCCCTGGCAATCGTGTCCTACGTCATGGTCCTTAAATGGAACCAGGACTATGGCCAGGCTGCCCTGCCGACTCAGAATGTTGCAGCCAGCAATACCGCACCGGGCCTGCCGGATACCGCCACTGGCAGCAACGCCGCCAGCAATGACGACATCCCGCGCGCGGCAAGCGACACCAGTGCGCCAGCCGAAGCCCCAGTGGCTGCAAGCAAGGATCTCATCCAGATCAAGACGGACGTGCTCGACCTGGCGATCGATCCACAAGGTGGCGATATTGCCCAACTGACGCTGCCGCTGTATCCGCGCCGCCAGGACCACCCGGAGATCCCGTTCCAGCTGTTCGACAACGGTAATGAGCGGACGTACCTGGCCCAGAGCGGCCTGATCGGTGCCAACGGTCCGGATGCGAGCCCGGCCGGTCGCCCGCTTTACTCCGCCGAGAAGAAGACTTATCAACTGGCTGATGGCCAGGACCAACTGGTCGTGGACCTGAAGTTCAGCAAGGACGGCGTCAATTACACCAAGCGTTTCACCTTGAAACGCGGCTTGTATGACGTAACCGTTTCCTATCTGGTCGACAACCAGAGTGCTCAGCCGTGGTCCGGTGCGATGTTCGCGCAACTCAAGCGTGATGCCAGCTCCGATCCTTCCTCGAGCACCGCTACCGGTACCGCGACTTACTTGGGCGCGGCCCTGTGGACAAGTTCTGAACCGTACAAAAAAGTGTCCATGAAGGACATGGACAAGGCGCAACTCAAGGAAACCGTCCAAGGTGGCTGGGTTGCCTGGTTGCAACACTATTTTGTAACCGCGTGGATCCCGCCGAAGGGCGAGAGCAACATCGTCCAGACGCGTAAAGACAGCAAGGGCAACTACATCATCGGCTACACCGGCCCGGCATTGACCGCGGCACCAGGTGCCAAGGCCGAAAGCAGCGCGATTCTGTACGCAGGCCCGAAAAGCCAGGCCGTCCTGAAACAGTTGTCCCCAGGTCTGGAACTGACCGTGGACTACGGTTTCCTGTGGTTCATTGCCCAGCCGATCTTCTGGTTGCTGCAACATATCCACAGCATCGTCGGTAACTGGGGCTGGTCGATCATCTTCCTGACCATGCTGATCAAGGGGATCTTCTTCCCTCTGTCGGCCGCCAGTTACAAATCCATGGCTCGCATGCGCGCAGTGGCTCCGAAACTGGCCGCCCTGAAAGAGCAACATGGTGATGACCGGCAGAAAATGTCCCAGGCCATGATGGAGCTGTACAAGAAAGAGAAGATCAACCCGCTGGGTGGCTGCTTGCCGATTCTTGTACAGATGCCGGTATTCCTGTCGCTTTACTGGGTACTGCTCGAAAGCGTGGAGATGCGTCAAGCGCCGTTCATGCTGTGGATTACCGACCTGTCGATCAAGGACCCGTTCTTCATCCTGCCGATCATCATGGGCGCGACCATGTTCATCCAGCAGCAGCTGAACCCGACACCTCCGGACCCGATGCAGGCGAAGGTCATGAAAATGATGCCAATCATCTTCACCTTCTTCTTCCTGTGGTTCCCGGCGGGTCTTGTGCTGTACTGGGTTGTGAACAACGTGTTGTCCATTACCCAACAGTGGTACATCACGCGTAGGATCGAAGCGGCTACGAAAAAAGCCGAGGCGTAACTTGCCCTGTGGATAAAACCACACAAAACGCCCCCTCGTGGGGCGTTTTGCTATCTGCCACTTTTGTCTGGATACCGGTTTATGAGCGCTCCGCGTGAAACCATCGCCGCCATTGCCACCGCCCAAGGTCGTGGCGGTGTCGGCATCGTCCGTATTTCGGGGCCTTTGGCCAGCGTGGCAGCCAAGGCCATCAGTGGCCGGGAACTCAAGCCGCGATTTGCCCACTACGGACCGTTTTTCAATCAGGACCAGCAAGTGCTGGACGAAGGCCTGGCCTTGTATTTCCCGGGACCGAACTCGTTCACCGGTGAAGACGTGCTGGAGCTGCAAGGGCATGGTGGCCCCATCGTGCTGGACATGCTGCTCAAGCGGTGCCTGGAACTCGGTTGCCGCCTGGCTCGACCGGGGGAGTTCAGCGAACGGGCCTTCCTCAACGACAAGCTCGACCTGGCCCAAGCGGAAGCCATCGCCGACCTCATCGAAGCCAGTTCTGCACAGGCGGCACGCAATGCGTTGCGTTCGTTGCAGGGGGCATTTTCCACACGTGTGCATAACCTCACCGAGCAATTGATCGGCCTGCGCATTTACGTCGAGGCCGCCATTGATTTCCCTGAAGAGGAAATCGACTTCCTCGCCGATGGCCACGTGCTGGGGCTGCTCGACAAGGTGCGGGATGAGTTATCCACTGTCATCCGCGAGGCCGGGCAGGGCGCGTTGCTACGCGACGGCATGACGGTCGTGATCGCCGGACGGCCAAATGCCGGTAAATCCAGCCTGCTGAATGCGCTCGCTGGGCGCGAGGCTGCCATTGTCACGGAGATTGCCGGCACCACTCGGGATATCTTGCGCGAACATATCCACATCGATGGCATGCCGTTGCATGTAGTGGACACGGCCGGTTTGCGTAACACCGACGACCATGTGGAAAAAATCGGCGTTGAGCGCGCGTTGAAGGCCATTGGCGAGGCCGATCGGGTGCTGTTGGTCGTGGACGCTACGGCGCCGGAAGCGGATGACCCCTTCGCGTTGTGGCCAGAATTCCTGGAAATCCGTCCGGACCCGGCAAAGGTCACGCTGATTCGCAACAAGGCCGACCTGACCGGGGAGGCGATTGTCCTGGAAGTCAGTGATGACGGCCATGTGACGATCAGCCTAAGTGCGAAATCGGCCGGTGAAGGCCTGGAATTGCTGCGCGAGCACCTCAAGGCCTGCATGGGCTATGAGCAGACCTCGGAAAGCAGCTTCAGCGCCCGTCGGCGGCATCTCGAGGCCTTGCGCCATGCCAGCGCTGCCCTGGAGCATGGCCGCGCACAGCTGACCTTGGCAGGGGCGGGTGAGTTATTGGCCGAAGACCTGCGCCAGGCGCAACAGTCCCTTGGCGAAATCACCGGCGCCTTCAGCTCCGATGACCTGCTGGGGCGGATCTTTTCCAGCTTCTGCATCGGTAAATAGCCCCACCTCTCAACCGGGTTTGCCCTCGATTGCCTATCGACCCCAACGCAAATCCGGTTCTTCCCTTCTTTTTTTGCACGATTGCCCTGGATGGCGGCTTGTCTGTGGGTGCCACCGCTGTGGATTAAGCTCTGTGAATAACTACGATTGTGCTCGGTTGATAAACCCCCTCCAAAACTGAAGATAACTGCCTCTGTGGATAAGCGACTCATTCATCCACAGGCTTACGCCGGTTATCCAAGCCCCTCATTGCCACATGACCACAGGGTTTCAAATCTCTGTACATCATGTAAATAAAGGCATGTAGAACGTTATCCACAGATAGGTTGTAGCCTAAGAATAAACATAAAAACAAAGATTTTATAAATTTCTTTCTTTTTAATTTTTTTGACCGCGAGTTTTCCACAGTTGGTTAAATTTTGTGCAAAGGGTTCTTTAGAAAAGGGGAAGCCCCTATACTTGCCGACCTGGCTCGAAAAACGCCCAGGCCAGACTCAATACCTATTTTCCGAATTACCTGAATTAAGCAGGCACGAGGTGCGTGGTGGATTTCCCTTCCCGTTTTGAAGTGATCGTCATCGGCGGCGGTCATGCCGGTACCGAGGCAGCACTTGCATCAGCGCGCATGGGGGCAAAAACCCTGTTGCTGACGCATAACGTGGAAACCCTCGGCGCCATGAGCTGCAACCCTGCCATTGGTGGGATCGGCAAAAGCCATCTGGTCAAGGAAATCGACGCCCTTGGCGGCGCGATGGCCTTGGCAACCGATAAAGGCGGTATTCAGTTTCGCGTATTGAACAGCCGCAAAGGCCCGGCGGTACGCGCCACGCGCGCCCAGGCCGATCGGGTGCTCTACAAGGCCGCTGTCCGCGAAATCCTGGAAAACCAGCCGAACCTGTGGATATTTCAGCAGGCTGCCGACGATCTGATCGTCGAACAGGACCAGGTACGCGGTGTCGTGACCCAAATGGGTTTGCGTTTCTTCGCCGACTCCGTGGTACTGACCACAGGCACCTTCCTCGGCGGACTTATCCACATCGGCATGCAGAACTATTCCGGTGGTCGCGCGGGCGATCCACCGTCGATCGCCCTGGCCCAGCGCCTGCGTGAGTTGCCATTGCGAGTCGGTCGCTTGAAAACCGGCACGCCACCGCGTATCGATGGCCGGTCTGTGGATTTCTCGGTGATGGCCGAACAACCGGGCGATACGCCGATTCCGGTGATGTCGTTCATGGGTTCCAAGGAGCTGCACCCGAAACAGGTGAGCTGCTGGATTACCCACACCAATGCCCGCACCCACGAGATCATCGCGGCCAACCTGGATCGTTCGCCGATGTATTCCGGTGTGATCGAAGGCATCGGGCCGCGCTATTGCCCGTCGATCGAAGACAAGATCCATCGGTTTGCCGACAAGCAAAGCCATCAGGTGTTCATCGAGCCGGAAGGTCTGACGACCCATGAGCTGTATCCGAACGGGATATCCACATCCTTGCCGTTCGACGTGCAACTGCAGATCGTGCAATCGATTCGCGGGATGGAAAACGCCCACATCGTTCGCCCGGGCTACGCCATCGAATACGACTATTTCGACCCGCGGGACCTGAAGTACAGCCTGGAAACCAAAGTCATCGGCGGTCTGTTCTTTGCCGGACAGATCAACGGCACTACCGGCTATGAAGAGGCCGGGGCCCAAGGTTTGCTGGCCGGGGCCAACGCCGCGCTGCGCGCCCAGGGCAAGGACAGCTGGTGTCCGCGTCGGGATGAGGCCTACATCGGCGTACTTGTGGATGACCTGATTACCCTGGGCACCCAGGAACCGTATCGGATGTTCACCTCCCGTGCCGAATATCGCCTGATCCTGCGTGAAGACAACGCCGACCTGCGCCTGACCGAGAAAGGTCGTGAGCTGGGTCTGGTGGATGACGCACGCTGGGCCGCGTTCTGCAAGAAGCGCGAGAATATCGAGCTGGAAGAGCAACGCCTGAAAACCACTTGGGTGCGCCCCGGCACCGAGCAGGGCGATGCCATCGCGGCGAAGTTCGGCACGCCACTGACTCACGAGTACAACCTGCTGAACCTGTTGAGCCGCCCGGAAATCGATTACGCCGGCCTGGTGGAAGTCACCGGCCAGGGCGCAGAAGATCCACAGGTCGCCGAACAGGTGGAGATCAAGACCAAGTACGCCGGTTACATTGACCGTCAACAGGACGAAATTGCCCGTCTGCGCGCCAGCGAAGACACAAAACTGCCTGTGGATATCGACTATGCAGCCATTTCCGGGCTGTCGAAGGAGATCCAGAGCAAGCTCAGTGCCACGCGACCGGAGACGTTGGGCCAGGCTTCACGCATTCCCGGCGTGACCCCTGCGGCGATTTCCCTGTTGATGATTCATTTGAAAAAACGCGGCGCGGGCCGCCAGTTGGAGCAAAGCGCTTGAGTTCGATGGTCACCTCGCAGCACGCCGAAGAGTTATCCACAGGTGCCCGTCAGCTCGGCGTCAACCTGACCGAGGCCCAGCACGCGCAGTTGCTGGGCTACCTGGCGTTGTTGATCAAGTGGAACAAGGCTTACAACCTGACCGCGGTGCGCGATCCGGATGAAATGGTTTCCCGCCATTTGCTCGACAGCCTCAGCGTGATGTCTTTCATCGAAGACGGTCGCTGGCTGGACGTCGGCAGTGGCGGCGGCATGCCAGGCATTCCGCTGGCCATCCTGTTTCCCGGCTCGCAAGTGACGTGCCTGGACAGCAACGGCAAGAAAACCCGCTTCCTGACCCAGGTCAAACTCGAACTCCAACTGGATAACCTGCAAGTTATCCACAGTCGCGTCGAAGCGTTCCAGCCTGCGCAGCCGTTCAACGGGATTATTTCCCGGGCGTTCAGCAGCATGGAAAACTTCAGCAACTGGACTCGCCACCTGGGCGACGCCGATACACGCTGGCTGGCAATGAAGGGCGTTCATCCGGCCGATGAGCTGGTAGCATTGCCGGCAGACTTCCACCTCGATAGCGAACACGCCCTGGCCGTACCCGGTTGCCAAGGCCAACGCCATCTGCTGATACTGCGCCGCACGGCATGATTGGGAACACAAGCAAGAATGGCTAAGGTATTCGCGATAGCGAACCAGAAGGGTGGTGTGGGCAAGACCACCACCTGCATCAACCTCGCAGCATCGCTGGTCGCGACCAAGCGACGCGTGCTGCTGATCGATCTTGATCCACAGGGCAACGCCACCATGGGTAGCGGTGTGGATAAACATGGCCTGGAAAACTCCATCTACGATGTGCTGATCGGTGAATGCGACCTGGCCCAGGCCATGCATTTTTCCGAGCATGGCGGTTATCAACTGTTGCCGGCCAACCGCGATTTGACGGCAGCCGAAGTGGTGCTGCTGGAAATGCAGATGAAGGAAAGCCGCCTACGCAGCGCGTTGGCGCCGATCCGCGAGAACTACGATTACATCCTGATCGACTGCCCGCCGTCGTTGTCGATGCTCACCCTCAATGCCCTGGTGGCCGCCGATGGGGTGATTATCCCCATGCAGTGCGAGTACTTCGCCCTGGAAGGGTTGAGCGACCTTGTGGATAACATCAAGCGCATCGCTGAATTGCTGAATCCGGACCTGAAGGTCGAAGGCCTGTTGCGGACCATGTACGACCCGCGCCTGAGTCTGATGAACGACGTGTCGGCGCAGCTCAAGGAACACTTTGGCGAGCAGCTCTACGACACGGTTATCCCGCGCAACATCCGCCTGGCTGAGGCGCCGAGCTACGGCATGCCGGCCCTGGCCTACGATAAACAATCCCGTGGTGCGCTGGCCTACCTGGCCCTGGCGGGCGAGATGGTTCGTCGTCAGCGCCGTAATCCTCGCATCGCTGCCGCCCAGCCAACTTAAGGAAACCCCATGGCCGTCAAGAAACGTGGTCTCGGACGTGGACTGGATGCGCTGCTCAGCGGTCCTACTGTCAGCGCGCTGGAAGAGGCGGCCGTGCAGGCCGATCAGCGCGAGTTGCAACATCTGCCCCTGGACCTGATCCAGCGCGGCAAGTACCAGCCTCGTCGGGACATGGATCCCCAGGCGCTGGAAGAGCTGGCCCAGTCGATCAAGACCCAGGGCGTCATGCAGCCGATCGTGGTGCGTTCGATCGGCAGTGGACGTTTCGAAATCATTGCTGGCGAACGTCGCTGGCGCGCCAGCCAGCAGGCCGGCCAGGAAACCATTCCTGCGATGGTTCGCGATGTGCCGGACGAAACCGCCATCGCGATGGCGTTGATCGAGAATATCCAGCGCGAAGACCTCAACCCGATCGAGGAAGCGGTCGCCCTGCAACGCCTGCAGCAGGAATTCCAGCTGACCCAGCAACAGGTTGCCGAGGCGGTGGGCAAGTCCCGCGTGACTGTGGCCAACCTGTTGCGGCTGATTGCCTTGCCTGAAGTCATCAAGACCATGTTGTCCCATGGCGACCTGGAAATGGGACATGCGCGGGCATTGCTGGGTTTGCCGGAAAATCAACAGGTTGAAGGGGCGCGACATGTTGTCGCACGAGGCCTCACCGTGCGCCAGACCGAGGCACTGGTTCGTCAGTGGCTCAACGGTAAACCGGCACCTGTCGAAGCCCCCAAACCCGACCCGGATATCGCCCGCCTGGAACAGCGCCTGGCCGAGCGCCTGGGCTCTGCGGTGCAGATCCGCCATGGAAAGAAGGGCAAGGGGCAATTGGTCATTGGCTACAACTCCCTCGATGAGCTGCAAGGTGTCCTTGCACACATTCGCTGAAACAATTGCTCTTGTAGCGCGCAGTCGGAAATCACTACCCGGCAGTTGAATAGGGGCAGAACCGCCCCTATACTCTGCGCGCATTTTGTCGGCACAAATTATGCCAAGTTATTGAATTATGGCGGCCGGCTATTGGAGAGCAAAAGCGATGGAAACCCGCACGCCAAACCGCTTGCCGTTCCATCGTCTGGCAGTTTTCCCGGTGTTGATGGCCCAGTTGGTCGTTGTACTGATCGCCACATTGGCGCTCTGGCAATGGAAGGGAGTCGTCGCCGGATACTCAGGTCTTTGCGGAGGCCTGATAGCCTTGCTTCCCAATATTTACTTTGCTCACAGGGCCTTTCGGTTTTCCGGCGCCCGAGCAGCCCAAGCCATCGTCCGGTCTTTTTATGCCGGCGAGGCGGGGAAACTGATTTTGACGGCAGTGCTGTTTGCACTGACGTTCGCAGGTGTGAAGCCATTGGCGCCGCTGGCTGTATTCGGCGTCTTCTTGCTGACCCAACTGGTCAGCTGGTTCGCTCCCCTGCTAATGAGAACAAGACTTTCGAGACCTTAGGGCGTTTGAGGCAACCATGGCAGAAACAACCGCTTCGGGCTATATCCAGCACCACTTGCAGAACCTGACCTTCGGTCAGCTACCCAACGGCGGCTGGGGCTTTGCCCACTCCGCTGCAGAAGCCAAGGAAATGGGCTTCTGGGCTTTCCACGTCGATACCCTCGGCTGGTCGATCGCTCTGGGCCTGATCTTCGTGTTTCTTTTCCGCATGGCGGCAAAGAAAGCCACTTCCGGCCAGCCGGGCGCACTGCAGAACTTCGTTGAAGTCCTGGTCGAGTTCGTCGATGGCAGCGTGAAGGACAGTTTTCACGGCCGTAGCCCGGTGATCGCACCGCTGGCACTGACCATTTTCGTCTGGGTGTTCCTGATGAACGCCGTCGACCTGGTACCGGTCGATTGGATTCCTCAACTGGCCATCCTCATCTCTGGCGACCATCACATCCCATTCCGCGCCGTGTCGACCACCGACCCGAACGCGACCCTGGGCATGGCGTTCTCGGTCTTCGCACTGATCATTTTCTATAGCATCAAGGTCAAGGGCATCGGCGGCTTCATCGGCGAACTGACCCTGCACCCGTTCGGCAGCAAGAACATCCTGGTTCAGGCCCTGCTGATCCCGGTGAACTTCCTGCTGGAATTCGTGACCCTGATCGCCAAACCGATCTCTCTGGCCCTGCGTTTGTTCGGCAACATGTATGCCGGCGAGCTGGTGTTCATCCTCATCGCTGTCATGTTCGGCAGCGGCCTGCTCTGGCTCAGCGGCCTGGGCGTTGCACTGCAGTGGGCGTGGGCTGTGTTCCACATCCTGATCATCACCCTGCAGGCGTTCATCTTCATGATGCTGACCATCGTCTACCTGTCGATGGCGCACGAAGAAAACCATTAAGACCAGTCTCGACTAGTCTGATGTCCTTCCCGGTCAAACGGGAAGGGGCCCGAACAGGCCATGATGAAACGATTTGTTTTACCGCTTTAAATTAAAAAAACCTAAACCATACGACGTAAAAGTCGGGAGGAAAGATGGAAACTGTAGTTGGTCTAACCGCTATCGCTGTTGCACTGTTGATCGGCCTGGGCGCACTGGGTACCGCAATTGGTTTCGGCCTGCTGGGCGGCAAGTTCCTGGAAGGCGCTGCGCGTCAGCCAGAAATGGTTCCAATGCTGCAAGTGAAGATGTTCATCGTGGCCGGTCTGCTCGACGCCGTAACCATGATCGGTGTTGGTATCGCTCTGTTCTTCACCTTTGCGAACCCGTTCGTTGGTCAAATCGCTGGCTGATTACTCGGATCTCTCGAGTAGATTGGTTCGATGGACAACGTAACTGCGAGGTGTTGGCGTGAACATTAATGCGACCCTGATTGGCCAGTCCGTTGCGTTCCTGATTTTTGTACTGTTCTGCATGAAGTGCGTATGGCCTCCGGTCATTGCAGCACTGCACGAACGTCAAAAGAAGATCGCTGATGGTCTGGACGCTGCCAGCCGTGCAGCTCGCGACCTGGAGTTGGCCCATGAGAAAGTGGGTCAGCAACTGCGCGAAGCGAAAGCCCAGGCAGCTGAAATCATCGAGCAAGCCAAGAAACGCGGTACCCAGATTGTCGACGAAGCCCGTGAACAGGCTCGCGTCGAAGCTGACCGTGTGAAGGCTCAGGCTCAAGCCGAGATCGAACAGGAACTCAACAGTGTCAAAGATGCGCTGCGCGCCCAAGTGGGTAGCCTGGCCGTTGGCGGTGCTTCGAAGATCCTGGGTGCCACAATCGATCAAAACGCGCACGCAGAGCTGGTTAACCAACTGGCTGCTGAAATCTAAGCGAGGGCGATCATGGCAGAACTGACCACGTTGGCCCGACCTTACGCTAAGGCGGCCTTCGAGCACGCTCAGGCCCACCAGCAACTGGCCAATTGGTCAGCCATGCTCGGCCTGGCAGCAGCGGTGTCGCAAGACGACACCATGCAGCGCGTGCTCAAGGCCCCGCGACTGACGAGCGCACAAAAGGCCGCCACGTTCATTGACGTGTGCGGCGACAAGTTCGATGCCAAGGCACAGAATTTCATCCACGTCGTTGCCGAAAACGACCGTCTCCCGCTCTTGCCGGAGATTGCCGCGCTTTTCGACCTGTACAAGGCCGAACAAGAGAAGTCGGTAGACGTGGAAGTCACCAGTGCTTTTGCATTGAACCAAGAACAGCAAGACAAACTCGCCAAGGTTCTCAGTGCACGACTCAACCGGGAAGTGCGCCTGCAAGTCGAGGAAGACAAGTCCCTGATTGGGGGCGTTGTCATCCGCGCCGGCGACCTGGTTATCGATGGCTCGATTCGCGGCAAAATCGCGAAACTTGCCGAAGCATTGAAATCTTGAGTTTGAAGGGGCAGCAGAGCAATGCAGCAACTCAATCCTTCCGAAATAAGTGAAATTATCAAGGGCCGCATCGAAAAGCTCGATGTGACCTCCCAAGCCCGTAACGAAGGCACTGTCGTCAGCGTGTCTGACGGTATCGTGCGGATTCACGGTCTGGCCGACGTCATGTACGGCGAGATGATCGAGTTTCCGGGCGGCGTCTACGGTATGGCCCTCAACCTGGAGCAGGACTCCGTAGGTGCCGTGGTACTGGGCGCATACACGTCCCTGGCTGAAGGCATGAGCGCCAAGTGCACCGGCCGCATCCTCGAAGTTCCGGTTGGTAAGGAACTGCTGGGTCGCGTCGTCGACGCACTGGGTAACCCTGTTGACGGCAAAGGTCCGCTGAACAACACCGAGACCGACGCGGTCGAGAAAGTTGCTCCAGGCGTGATCTGGCGTAAGTCGGTAGACCAGCCTGTACAGACTGGCTACAAGGCTGTCGATGCCATGATCCCAGTCGGCCGTGGCCAGCGTGAGCTGATCATCGGTGACCGTCAGATCGGTAAGACCGCTCTGGCGATCGACGCGATCATCAACCAGAAAGACAGCGGCATCTTCTGCGTCTACGTGGCAATCGGTCAGAAGCAATCGACCATCGCCAACGTGGTTCGCAAGCTGGAAGAAAACGGTGCACTGGCTAACACCATCATCGTTGCCGCCAGCGCCTCCGAATCGGCTGCGCTGCAGTTCCTGGCACCGTACTCCGGTTGCACCATGGGCGAATACTTCCGCGACCGCGGTGAAGACGCGCTGATCGTTTATGACGATCTGTCCAAGCAAGCAGTGGCCTACCGCCAGATTTCCCTGCTGCTGCGCCGTCCGCCAGGACGTGAGGCCTACCCAGGCGACGTGTTCTATCTCCACTCCCGTCTGCTGGAGCGCGCATCCCGCGTTTCGGAAGAATACGTAGAGAAGTTCACCAACGGCGCAGTGACTGGCAAGACCGGTTCCCTGACCGCCCTGCCGATCATCGAAACCCAGGCTGGCGACGTTTCCGCGTTCGTTCCGACCAACGTGATCTCCATCACCGACGGTCAGATCTTCCTGGAATCGGCCATGTTCAACTCGGGCATCCGTCCTGCTGTGAACGCCGGTGTTTCGGTATCCCGTGTGGGTGGTGCCGCTCAGACCAAGATCATCAAGAAGCTGTCCGGTGGTATCCGTACCGCCCTGGCCCAGTACCGTGAACTGGCGGCATTCGCCCAGTTCGCTTCTGACCTGGACGAAGCGACCCGTAAGCAACTTGAGCATGGTCAGCGCGTTACCGAGCTGATGAAGCAGAAGCAATACGCGCCTATGTCGATCGCCGACATGTCGCTGTCGCTGTATGCCGCTGAGCGTGGGTTCCTGACTGACATTGAAATCGCCAAGATCGGCAGCTTCGAACAAGCGCTGATTGCTTTCTTCAACCGCGATCACGCCGATTTGATGGCCAAGATCAACGTGAAAGGTGACTTCAATGACGAAATCGACGCTGGCCTCAAAGCCGGTATCGAGAAGTTCAAGGCCACCCAAACCTGGTAAGCCGCAGCGGGAGCCGCAAGGCTCCCGCTTGCTAACCTGATAGGTGTTACATGGCAGGCGCAAAAGAGATTCGCAGTAAGATTGCGAGCATCAAAAGCACGCAAAAAATTACCAGCGCCATGGAAAAAGTGGCGGTCAGCAAAATGCGCAAGGCACAAATGCGCATGGCTGCTAGCCGTCCTTATGCGGAGCGCATCCGCCAGGTGATTGGTCATCTGGCCAACGCCAACCCGGAATATCGCCACCCGTTCATGACCGACCGCGCCGTCAAGCGCGTTGGTTACGTTGTGGTGAGCAGTGACCGTGGTCTGTGCGGCGGCTTGAACACCAACCTGTTCAAGGCCCTGGTCAAGGACATGGCGGTAAACCGCGAACAAGGCGTCGAGATCGATCTGTGCGTGGTCGGTAGCAAGGGTGCGGCTTTCTTCCGCAACTTCGGCGGTAACGTCGTCGCAGCTATCAGCCACCTGGGTGAAGAACCGTCGATCAATGATCTGATCGGCAGCGTCAAGGTGATGTTGGATGCATACCTGGAAGGCCGGATCGACCGCCTGTCCGTGGTATCCAACAAGTTCATCAACACCATGACGCAACAGCCGACCGTGGAGCAGTTGATTCCACTGGTGGCGACCCCGGAACAGGAACTCAAGCACCACTGGGACTATCTCTACGAACCGGATGCCAAGGAGCTGCTCGACGGCTTGATGGTCCGCTACGTGGAGTCGCAGGTCTACCAGGCGGTGGTCGAGAACAACGCAGCCGAACAGGCCGCGCGGATGATCGCGATGAAGAACGCTACCGACAACGCCGGTGATTTGATCAGCGATTTGCAGCTGATCTACAACAAGGCGCGTCAGGCTGCGATCACCCAAGAGATCTCGGAAATCGTCGGCGGCGCTGCCGCGGTTTAACGGTTCAAATATTCAGAGGATCCAGCTATGAGTAGCGGACGTATCGTTCAAATCATCGGCGCCGTTATCGACGTGGAATTTCCACGCGAGAGCGTACCGAGCATCTACGACGCCTTGAAGGTTCAAGGCGCCGAAACCACCCTGGAAGTTCAGCAGCAGCTGGGCGACGGCGTGGTTCGTACCATTGCGATGGGCTCCACCGAAGGCTTGAAGCGCGGTCTGGACGTCAACAACACTGGCGCAGCCATCTCCGTACCGGTCGGTAAAGCGACCCTGGGCCGGATCATGGACGTACTGGGCAACCCGATCGACGAAGCTGGCCCGATCGGCGAAGAAGAGCGTTGGGGCATTCACCGTCCTGCGCCGTCCTTCGCTGAACAAGCCGGTGGCAACGACCTCCTGGAAACCGGCATCAAGGTTATCGACCTGGTTTGCCCGTTCGCCAAGGGCGGTAAAGTCGGTCTGTTCGGTGGTGCCGGTGTGGGCAAGACCGTAAACATGATGGAACTGATCCGTAACATCGCCATCGAGCACAGCGGTTATTCCGTGTTCGCCGGTGTGGGTGAGCGTACTCGTGAGGGTAACGACTTCTACCACGAGATGAAGGATTCCAACGTTCTGGACAAAGTGGCACTGGTCTACGGCCAGATGAACGAGCCGCCGGGAAACCGTCTGCGCGTAGCCCTGACCGGCCTGACCATGGCCGAGAAGTTCCGTGACGAAGGTAACGACGTTCTGCTGTTCGTCGACAACATCTACCGTTACACCCTGGCCGGTACCGAAGTATCCGCACTGCTGGGCCGTATGCCTTCGGCAGTAGGTTACCAGCCGACCCTGGCTGAAGAGATGGGCGTTCTGCAAGAACGTATCACTTCGACCAAGCAAGGCTCGATCACCTCGATCCAAGCGGTATACGTACCAGCGGACGACTTGACCGACCCGTCGCCAGCGACCACCTTCGCCCACTTGGACGCCACCGTCGTACTGTCCCGTGACATCGCTTCCCTGGGTATCTACCCAGCGGTAGACCCACTGGACTCGACTTCCCGTCAGCTGGACCCGAACGTGATCGGCAACGAGCACTACGAAACCGCTCGCGGCGTTCAGTACGTGCTGCAGCGCTACAAAGAGCTGAAGGACATCATTGCGATCCTGGGTATGGACGAGCTGTCGGAAACCGACAAGCAGTTGGTAGCCCGCGCTCGTAAGATCCAGCGCTTCTTGTCGCAGCCGTTCTTCGTGGCTGAAGTCTTCACCGGTGCTTCGGGTAAATACGTTTCCCTGAAAGACACCATTGCTGGCTTCAAAGGCATCCTCAACGGTGACTACGACCACCTGCCAGAACAAGCGTTCTACATGGTTGGCGGCATCGAAGAAGCGATCGAGAAAGCCAAGAAACTGTAATCCCGGCGCCCGGCAACGGGCGCTAATTTAGGTTGAGGCAATCAGATGGCTATGACAGTCCATTGCGATATCGTCAGTGCGGAAGGAGAGATCTTCTCCGGTCTGGTCGAGTTTGTGGTTGCGCACGGTGACCTGGGTGATCTTGGTATCACCATGGGCCACGCGCCGCTGATCACCAGCTTGAAGCCAGGTCCGATTACTCTGACCAAGCAGGGCGGCGACAAGGAGGTGTTCTACATCTCCGGTGGTTTCCTCGAGGTTCAGCCGAACATGGTCAAGGTTCTCGCCGACACCGTGCAACGTGCTGCCGACCTGGACGAAGCCTCCGCTCAGGAAGCCGTCAAGGCTGCTGAGAAGGCCTTGCACGAGCGCGGCGCTGAGTTCGACTACGGTTCCGCTGCTGCACGTCTGGCCGAGGCTGCAGCCCAGCTGCGCACCGTCCAGCAGATCCGCAAGAAGTTCGGCGGCTAAGCCGTCTGCTTTCTGTGCGATTGATTAAAAAGGGTAGCCTCGGCTACCCTTTTTTCTTTTTCCCCCGACACTCATCATTTGGTCACAGCCGCTGACCACCCAGGATTGGTAGCCAGTCATGTCTCTTGAAATCGTTATCCTCGCGGCCGGTCAGGGCACGCGCATGCGTTCGGCGCTGCCCAAGGTGCTTCACCCGGTCGCCGGTAATTCCATGCTCGGGCATGTTATCCACAGCGCTCGTCAACTTGATCCACAGCGCATCCATGTGGTGATTGGCCACGGTGCCGAAGCTGTACGCGAACGCCTGGCGGCCGATGACTTGAATTTTGTCTTGCAGGACAAACAGCTTGGCACCGGTCATGCGGTCGCCCAGGCCGTGCCATTCATTACGGCCGAGACGGTGCTGATTCTCTACG
Organism: Pseudomonas citri; assembly: GCF_025336485.1. Taxonomy (GTDB): domain Bacteria; phylum Pseudomonadota; class Gammaproteobacteria; order Pseudomonadales; family Pseudomonadaceae; genus Aquipseudomonas; species Aquipseudomonas citri. The sequence continues at coordinate 95,894 of NZ_JAODAB010000009.1, forward strand.
GCGATGTGCCGTTGATCGAAGTCGACACCCTGCAACGCCTGCTCAAGCAAGCCGCGCCGCAACAGTTGGGCCTGTTGACCGTCGAGCTGGACGACCCCACCGGTTACGGCCGAATCGTGCGCAATGCCGAAGGGCAGGTGGTTGCCATTGTCGAGCAGAAGGACGCCAACGAAGCCCAGCGCGCCATCACCGAAGGCAATACCGGGATTCTGGCCGTACCGGCTGCACGCCTGGGCGACTGGATGAGTCGTCTGTCCAACAACAATGCCCAGGGCGAGTATTATCTGACCGACGTGATTGCCATGGCCGTGGCGGATGGGTTGGTGGTGGCCACCGAACAACCGCTGGACGCCATGGAAGTGCAGGGTGCCAACGATCGCCGGCAACTGGCTGAGCTGGAGCGCCACTATCAACTGCGCGCCGCCCGCCGATTGATGGCCCAAGGCGTGACCCTGCGCGACCCGGCGCGTTTCGACGTGCGCGGTGAAGTCAGCGTCGGCCGCGATGTGGTCATCGATATCAACGTCATCCTTGAGGGCAAGGTCGTGATCGAAGATGACGTGGTCATCGGCCCGAACTGTGTGATCAAGGACAGTACCTTGCGCAAGGGCGCAGTGATCAAGGCCAACACTCACCTGGAAGGCGCGGTGATGGGGGAAGGCAGCGACGCTGGCCCGTTCGCCCGCTTGCGTCCGGGAACAGTCCTGGAGGCCAAGGCGCATGTGGGTAACTTCGTCGAGCTCAAGAACGCCCACTTGGGCGAGGGCGCCAAGGCTGGTCACCTGACTTACCTGGGGGATGCCGAGGTCGGCGCCCGCACCAACATCGGTGCCGGCACCATCACCTGCAACTACGACGGCGCCAATAAGTGGAAAACCGTCTTGGGCGAGGATGTGTTCATTGGTTCGAACAATTCCCTGGTGGCGCCTGTGGATATCTCCAACGGTGCGACCACAGCGGCCGGATCGACCATCACCCAGGCTGTGGATAACGGCCAATTGGCGGTAGGGCGTGCTCGTCAACGGAACATTGACGGTTGGAAGCGGCCGGAAAAGATCAAGAAGCCTTGACGTTATCCACAGCCCCTTGTTGGAGTGATGAGGGCGGCACATTCAACGTTGATGCAACCTGACCCACCGCTATCGCGAGCAAGCTCAGCTCCCGCAGGGATCTAGGGTGGGCCAGGAGCTGTGAATACCTGAGGACAACCCATGTGGGAGCAAGCTGCTCCCACATTTGTTTTTGGGTGATTTCTGAATTTTTCTCCCGGCGCCTTGACGATATCGCTTCAATAGGTTTTGATTAGTTACGTTATCTTTCGAATCGAAACTTACTTCATCATGTCGAAGCGCAACACACCGCAACGCCGTCACAACATCCTTGCCTTGCTCCAGGAGCAGGGCGAGGTCAGTGTGGACGAGCTGGCCAAGCACTTCGAAACGTCGGAAGTTACGATCCGAAAAGACCTCGCCGCTTTGGAAACCAATGGCTTGCTGCTGCGCCGCTACGGTGGTGCCGTGCCCATGCCCCAGGAGTTGGTGGCCGATAACGGGCAAACCGTCTCCAAATACAAGCAAGCCATTGCCCGGGCCGCTGTGCTGCGGATCCGCGAGCATGCGCGCATCATCATCGACAGCGGCAGCACCACGGCGGCCATGATCCCGCAACTCGGCCAGCAACCGGGGCTGGTGGTGATGACCAATTCCCTGCATGTGGCCAATGCCTTGAGCGAGCTGGAGCACGAACCGGTGCTGTTGATGACCGGCGGCACCTGGGACCCGCATTCCGAGTCTTTCCAGGGGCAGGTCGCCGAGCAGGTCCTGCGCTCCTACGATTTCGACCAGTTGTTCATCGGCGCCGACGGCATCGACCTGGTCCGTGGTACCACCACCTTCAACGAATTATTGGGCCTGAGCCGTGTGATGGCTGAGGTTGCCCGTGAAGTGATCGTGATGGTGGAGGCCGACAAGATCGGCCGCAAGATCCCCAACCTGGAACTGCCGTGGAGCAGCGTCCATACCCTCATTACCGATGATCGCATGCCCGTCGAGGCCCGCGACCAGATTCAGGCCCGCGGCGTCACCGTGATCTGCGCGCCTGTCAGCCAGGAGAAATAACATGTGTGGCATTGTTGGCGCCGTTGCTGAACGCAGCATCACTGCAATCTTGCTCGAAGGCCTCAAGCGCCTCGAATACCGCGGCTATGACAGCGCCGGCGTGGCGGTGTTTACCAATGACGGGACGCTTGCGCGTATGCGTCGTCCGGGCAAGGTCAGCGAGTTGGAGCAGGCACTGGAGGCCGAGCCACTCGTTGGTCGCCTGGGCATCGCCCACACACGTTGGGCCACCCATGGCGCGCCGTGCGAGCGTAACGCCCACCCACATTTTTCCGGCGACCTGGCGGTGGTCCACAACGGCATCATCGAAAACCACGAAGCCCTGCGTGAACAGCTCAAGGCACTCGGTTATGTGTTCACCTCGGACACCGACACCGAAGTCATCGCCCACCTGCTCAGCCACAAGCTCAAGGACCTGACCGACCTGACCGTGGCCCTCAAGGCGACCGTCAAGGAACTGCACGGCGCCTATGGCCTGGCGGTGATCAGCGCCAAGCAGCCCGATCGCCTGGTGGCGGCGCGTAGCGGTAGTCCGTTGGTGATTGGCCTGGGCCTGGGGGAAAACTTCCTGGCGTCCGACCAGTTGGCGCTGCGTCAGGTCACGGACCGCTTCATGTACCTGGAAGAAGGCGATATCGCCGACATTCGTCGCGACAGCGTGCAGATCTGGGACCTCGATGGCAAAGCCGTCGAGCGTGAAACCGTCCAGTACCGTGACGGTGCCGAAGCCGCCGACAAGGGCGAGTTCCGTCACTTCATGCTCAAGGAGATCCACGAACAACCGGCCGTGGTGCAACGCACCCTGGAAGGGCGCATGAGCCAGAACCAGGTGCTGGTCCAGGCGTTCGGTCCACAAGCGGCCGAACTGTTCGCCAAGGTGCGCAACGTGCAGATCGTGGCTTGCGGCACCAGTTATCACGCCGGCATGGTGGCTCGTTACTGGTTGGAAGAACTGGCCGGGATTCCGTGCCAGGTCGAAGTCGCCAGTGAATTCCGTTACCGCAAGGTGGTAGTGCAGCCCGACACCCTGTTCGTGACCATTTCCCAGTCGGGCGAAACCGCCGATACCCTGGCGGCGTTGCGCAATGCCAAGGAACTGGGTTTCCTCGCCAGCCTGGCGATCTGCAATGTCGGCATCAGTTCGCTGGTGCGCGAGTCCGACCTGACCCTGCTGACCCAGGCCGGCCGTGAGATCGGCGTGGCGTCGACCAAGGCGTTCACCACGCAACTGGTGGGCCTGCTGCTGCTGACCTTGTCCCTGGGCCAGGTACGCGGCACCCTGGCCGCAGGTGTCGAGGCCACGCTGGTGGAAGAACTGCGTCGCCTGCCAACCCGCCTGGGCGAGGCCCTGGCAATGGACAGCACCGTAGAAAAAATCGCCGAGCTGTTCGCCGAGAAGAACCACACCCTGTTCCTGGGCCGTGGCGCGCAATTCCCGGTGGCGATGGAAGGGGCCTTGAAGCTCAAGGAAATCTCCTACATCCACGCCGAAGCCTACCCGGCCGGTGAACTCAAGCATGGCCCGCTGGCGCTTGTGGATAACGACATGCCGGTGGTCACCGTGGCACCGAACAACGAATTGCTGGAAAAGCTCAAATCCAACCTGCAAGAAGTGCGCGCCCGTGGCGGCCAGTTGATCGTCTTCGCCGACGAGAAGGCCGGCATGACCAATGGCGAAGGCACCCACGTGGTGCACATGCCGCACATCCACGACATCCTGTCGCCGATTCTCTACACCATCCCGTTGCAGTTGCTGTCGTACTACGTTGCGGTGCTCAAGGGCACTGACGTGGACCAGCCACGGAATTTGGCGAAGTCTGTGACGGTGGAGTGAGGTTGACGCCTGTTCTGTGTCCTCCGCTGGTGATTGAGAATAAAAACTGTCGCTAGACAATAAAAACTGCCGCAGAGGGAGCCGTCCCAGGCTCCCTTCGTCGGCACGGGCTTCCTCCCTTCTGTTGCGATGGCTGCAACCCTGCTTTGGGGCCGGCGCCGTCAGACGCCGGGCTGAGTACATCAGAAAGGCTTGGTAGGCAGGTACTTGCCGTCCAGGGTGATCACCGCGCGGTGGCCACCGTCCGGATCTTCGACCTTCTTGATGTCCAGCTTGAAGTTGATGGCACTGATGATGCCATCGCCAAACTTCTCATGAACCAGAGCTTTGAGGGTGGTGCCGTACACCGACATCATCTCGTAGAAACGGTAGATGGTAGGGTCGCTCGGCACGCCGTCGAAGAAGCTGCCGCGGATTGGCATCGATTGCAGCAGAGCAACTTGATCAGTATCGAGGCCGAGCTTCTCGCCTACGACCTTCGCGGCGCTTTCAGGCAGCGGATGCTGGCCGAGCAGGGCTGCTGTCACGAAGGCTTCCGACAGGCCGGTGCCGTCAACGATCTCGGCGAAGGAGAGGTCCTTGCGCGCCTTGGCCAGAATGATGTTTTCGGTCAGTTCCTGGCGAGCGGTGCGGGTAGCTTGAGTCTGGATCATGGTGAATCTCCTAGGTAAGTAAAGGTCAGGCAACGTGCCTGGCTTTTTGGGAAATGGCGTGGACTTCTGGGTTTTCCGCGAGAGACACGAAGGTCCCGGTACTGCCATCAAAGGCGTCGATGCGTCCGGTTTCGATGTCATAGATCCAGCCATGCAGGGTCACGCGGCCTTCTTCGAGAGCCAGGCGAACGGATGGGTGGGTCTGGATGTTGGCTAGTTGTGCGACGACGTTTTCGCGCACCATGGAGGCGACTTTGCTCGGCTCATCCGTGTGCCGACGGGCCTCGTTGACCACCTTGGCCGAGTCGGCGTACCGCAACCAGCCGGCTACGGCAGGCATGTGATCCAGGCACTTGCAGGTGGCAATGGCGGTCATTGCGCCGCAATCGGAGTGACCACAGATCACGATGTCTGCAACGTTAAGTCCGGCGACCGCGTATTCGACAGAGGCCGAAACGCCGCCCGGCTCTGGCCCATACGACGGCACGATATTGCCGGCATTGCGGATTACAAACAGATCGCCTGGCTCGCGCTGGGTGACCAGTTCAGGTACCAGTCGGCTGTCAGAGCAGGAGATGAACAGTGCCTTTGGGGCCTGCTGGTTGGCCAGGTCCTTGAACAGTTTGACCCGCTCAGGAAAGGCGTTTTGCTGGAATTTCAGAAAACCGTCGATGATCGCTTTCATGGTTGCTTCTCAACGTCACTGGGTGTGAAACAAAGATTAAGCAACGCATTACATAAGGTAAAAGTCTCATTTATTATGAAGTGAATCAGATTATCTTATGGGTTAAACCATGCTCGCTCGACACATCCAGTATTTCCTTGCGGTTGCGGAACACCTCAGTTTCACGAAGGCTGCAGCGGCGCTGCATGTATCTCAGCCAGCCCTTTCGCAGCAAGTAAGGCAGTTGGAAGAAAGTCTTGGAGCCCAGTTGTTCGACCGCTCAGGACGCACAACGCGTTTGACTGACGCTGGGGATGTCTATCTTCTGTATGCGCGCCGTGCGTATCAGGAATTGCGGGAAGCTAGGAGCGCCATACATGACGTGAGCGACCTCAGTCGTGGCTCATTGCGCGTGGCGGTAACGCCGACGTTCACCACCTATCTGGTGGGGCCGCTGATCGAGGCATTTCATTCCAGGCACCCCCAAATCACAGTCAACCTGAAAGAGATTTCCCAGGAGCGCATCGAGGAACTGCTCTTGGCAGGAGAATTGGACGTAGGGATCGCATTCGATGAAATAAATACATCGGACATTGAAGCTATTCCCTTGCTGAACGAAACACTCGCTTTGGTTGTGAGCCGCAGACACCGCCTGGCCGAGGAACGGTCTATTACATCGCAGGGCCTGAGCGCTGAGTCTTTGGTTCTGCTTAGTACAGAGTTTGCCACGCGCGAACAAATCGACCGCTACTGCCGCAAACACGAGATTCGCCCCAAGGTTCAGATGGAGGCCAATGCCCTTGGCGCAGTGATCGAAATCGTACGCCGGACGAGTCTCTCGACTTTATTGCCTGCCAAAATTGCGTTGGCCCATGACGATCTGGTAGCCATCACACTGGAGCCGGAGCGCTTGCAGCGAAGGGCCGTCCTGATACGGCGAAAAGAAGCCTTTCTGAGCGCGGCGGTGCGAGTCTTCATTGAGCTGGCTAAAGAAGTATCCAGCGATCTTGAGGATTGAGATTGTGTTCGACTTCATGTTGCGTGTGCGCAACGCGATGCCCGCCAGGAATAGGATGATGGATGTCTACTAAACAAAAAAACCTGATCCTTTAAGTGAAAAGGATCAGGTTAAGCGTGACTTACAGGCCCAGCTCAGTCAGACTTGGGTGATCATCCGGACGGCGACCCAGTGGCCAGTGGAACTTACGCTCGCTTTCCTTGATGGGCATGTCATTGATGCAGGCGAAGCGGCGGTGCATCAAGCCATCGGCTTCAAACTCCCAGTTTTCATTACCGTAGGAGCGGAACCAGTTGCCCGAATCGTCGTGCCACTCGTAGGCGTAACGGACGGCGATGCGGTTGTCGGTGAAGGCCCAGAGCTCTTTGATCAGACGGTAGTCCAGCTCTTTCTTCCATTTGCGAGTGAGGAAGCTCTGAGCTTCTTCGCGATTGTTTGCAAACTCGGCTCGGTTACGCCATTTGGTGTCCAACGTATAGGCAAGTGCAATTTTTTCAGGGTTGCGGGTATTCCAACCGTCTTCAGCGAGTCGGACTTTTTCAATCGCCGATTCGCGAGTGAAAGGAGGAAGTGGCGGACGAGCTTGTTCGTTGGACATGGTAGTGCCTCCAATCTTTTGGATGATTCAGTTGATTTAGTATTACCGGGATTTCAGGCGCTTACGCGCTGTACTTCTTTAAGCAATATCTTGGCTACTTCTCTTGCACTATCGAGAGCGGTGAAGTCACCCATCACGCGGGCCACGGTTATAGTGCCCTCTATAAGCACGAAAAGTTGTCTGGCCAAGACTACCGGTTCTTCGACACCTAGCTGGCTGGTTAGCTCTAACGTGTAGTCCAGAAGTTTTTGTTTATGCAACTTTGCGATCTGTCGAATAGGGTCATCTGCGTCGCCAACCTCGCCGGCTGTATTAATAAACGCGCATCCCCGAAAACCGTCAGACTCAAACCAACTTTTGAGCACATCAAAAATGCTCAGTATGCGTTCTTGCGGCGTTTGCGCTTTTTCGCATTCGCTTCTAAACCACTGCATCCAGCGTATATCGCGTGCATTTAGTGCCGCTGCTGCTACATCGTCTTTGTTCGCAAAATAGCGATAAATACTTTTACGTGCTACGCCCGAGGTCTTTACCAAGAGGTCCATGCCAGTGGCGTGAATCCCATTTTCGTAAATCAACTTCTCGGCAGTAGCCAGAATTTTTTCGCGTGTATCGGTCATTGGCTTATCCATGTGGTCAGAGTAGAACGATCGTTCTACTCGGTCAAGCAGCTGTTGAATTTTTTCGATGGCAGGTATGAGAGGGCTGCTTCCGACCGATTCTGGTGAAAAAGCATAAATCGCTACTCAGTACTGGCCCCCACGCACAGCGTCACTCCAGAAAACACCGATCAAAAAGATAAACACTGCCCGGCTTGAGGTTCTCCAGCGTGCGCTGCGGCCGGCCGCCGTCGCCGCTTTTCTTGCGGCCGGTCTCTTGCAGGTAACCCGCCTCGGTCATCTTCAGCAGACGCTGGCGCATGCTGGTCTTGAGGACCGGTCGGTCGAGCACCAGGGAGAAGATGCTCACCGCTTCCGGCGCGCTGAACTCTGGGCCAAGGAACATCAGCGGCAGGCTGCTGTAGAGCGCTTTGGATAACAGCCGCTCCTGTACAGCCGCCACCAGGCTGTTGTGGTCGAACGGGAGTTTTATCGAGGCGTCGGCCACGCTTTTGAGGGGGAAAAATCCCTGGTGCTCGGCGAGCTGGACGGCATCGCTGACGATGGCCAGGTAGAACGTCGACGAGGACCAGCAGCGCGGATCGCGGAACGCGTCGCCGACGGTGCCGACTTGTTCGATCCAGGCCAGCGGCATGCCGACTTTGCTTGAGTGACGCAGGCGCTCCACGGCGTCGTTCAGCGTCAGGTCTTCAACCCCTCCATTGACCACGATCCCTGGCAGCGCCCAATGGCCGGCGAACGGCTCGGCTTCCCGGCGGTTCAGGAGGATTTCGATTGCCTGGGTTTTCCGGCACAGGCGCAACACACAGAGATCGATGGTGTGCAAATAGTCGCGCGCGGGGGTGGTGGGATTCGGCATGTCAGTGTCCATGGGCGGCGTAAAGGTCGTAGTTTAACGGGTTCATGCCGGGCGCTATCCAATGGATGGGCAGCGACTCGCCCAAGGCCAGTCGTTCGCGAACCAGCGTGCTGCGCACGTGGATCTTTTCTTCCACACACAAAATGGAAAAACGCTCCAGCAATGCCTGGCCGCGATAGAAGGTCGGTAGCTGGTCCGCGACATCCTCACCCACCACCAACGCTATTTCCTTGCCGTCCAGGGCCAGGCTGTCGGCGAGGTGGGCGAGCAGGGTGTAGCTGTAGATGGCGCCGTCCACGCCGCGGGCCACGACCTGCTCCACCCGGCTGGCCCGCACTGGGGCGTGGCACAACGGCTGGACCTTCTCGACGATCGATTCCAGCCAGTTCAGGCGGACTTCATAGTCGACCATTTGCTTGCCGTAGGGATGCCGGAAGCTTGGGGCCACCAGCACGCGATTGGCCTGGGCAGAAGCCTCGATCATCACCTGGGCGTGACCGGCATGAGGCGGATTGAAGGCGCCGCCGTAAAGGGCAATTTCGTACATGGCTTGTCATCCTATTGGTACACGACACGTACCGTAGCATTAAATCCTCTCCTGTGGAACGTCGCTTTTAGCTTGTCTTGTTCAGATAAGTAGGCAGATGGATGTCGAAAATTAATTTGTCGAGGCGGCTTGTCACATAAGTACATGACATGTACTCTTTTGAGCATGCAGAGGAGAAACCCAGCATGAACAGCCTGACCCAGACCACCGCTTCCTTCGATGTCGACGCGCAAAAGAGCTTCACACCGCTGTGCCCTGACGAGCTGCCTGTACCTGGCGGTGACCAGATTGGTCAGGAGTTGAACTTCATCGCGTCCCTGGCCAGCTTGCGCATCGGTAGCAAGGACGCCCATTCGCCCCAGGCCCCATGGGTGGTCGCCGATCACGCGCAGATGTTGGTGCCGACCGGGCTCGAGCACGCCGACGTCACCTGGGTCAGTCACTGCGTTCCGGGTACTGAAGGTTTCACCCTGCTGGACGAATTGCCGACCCCCTACGACTACGACTATTTCGTCTGGAAGGGCGTCGAGCCGGATCTGCACCCGTACGGCGCCTGTTACCACGACCTGCACGGCAAGCTGTCCACCGGGGTGATCGAGTACCTCAAGGGCCAGGGCGTGGAACAGGTCATTGTCGGCGGGCTGGCACTGGATTTCTGCGTCAAGACCACCGCCCTGCAACTGGCCGCCGCTGGCTTCAAGGTGATCATTCACCTCCCAGCCTGCCGGGCCATCAGTGAGGAGGGCGCCGTTCAAGCCATTCAAGACATGCAACAAGCGGGGATCGCGATTGCCGCGACTCGCGAAGAAACCACTCGCCTGGCAAGTGCCTGAGGAAAGAACCATGGACAGCGCTTTCGATACCCGCAACGGCACCATCCAGAGTCTCCTGGACACCGACTACTACACCTTCACCATGATGCAGGCGGTCTTGCACCAGCACCCGAATGTCGAGGTGGAGTACCAGTTCATCGTGCGTTCCAAGGAGCGGCTCGGTCACCTGATCCCGCAGATTCGTATTGAACTGGAGAAACTGGCGGGGTTGCAGTTGCGCGAGGGAGAGCAGCGGTTTCTGTTCAACAAGCGTTTTCGCGAGTACCTGACACCGGACTTCGAACAGTTCCTGGGGCTGTTTCGCTTCAACCTGCGCTACATCCACGTGACGGAGGTCGACGGCCAATTGCAGATCCGCGTCCGTGGTCCGATGTTGCACTGCATCATGTTCGAGCAACCGGTGTTGGCGATGGTCAGTGAATTGCGCAACCGCGAGAAGTACCCGGAAGTCGAGCTGGCCGATGTAACCCGCAGGCTGTACCAGAAGTTCGAATGGCTGGAGAAAAATGCCAGTCGTGAAGAACTCGCCGAGTTCCGTGTCTCAGACTTCTCCACCCGCCGGCGGCTGTCGTTCAGGGCCCAGCGCGAAGTGGTGAATGTGATGCGCAGTGATTTCCCGGGTGTCTTTGTCGGCACCAGCAATGCTCACTTGGCTTACGAATTCGATCTCCCGCTGATTGGCACCATGGCGCACCAATGGCTGATGGTGCACCAGCAACTCGGGCGCTTGCGCGAGAGCCAGAACGCTGCGCTGGAAAACTGGGTGCGTGAGTACCGTGGCCGGCTCGGTATCGCGCTGACGGACTGCATCAGCACCGACTTCTTCCTCAAGGATTTCGACCTGTACTTCGCCAAGCTCTATGACGGCCTGCGCCAGGACTCTGGTGACCCTATCGCCTGGGCAGACAAGGTGCTGGGACGTTACAAGGAACTGGGCGTCGATCCGCGCACCAAGGACCTGATGTTTTCCGATGGCCTGAATTTCGAAAAATGCCTGCCGATCCTGCGTCATGTCCGCGGCAAGGCCAAGTTCGGTTTCGGCATGGGCACCAGCCTGGCCTGCGACGTCGAAGGTGTCGAACCGCTGAGCATCGTGATGAAGCTGGTGCGGGTCCACGGCGAGCCGGTGGTGAAGTTCTCCGACGACCCGATCAAGAACGTATGTGAAGACGTCTCGTTTCTGCGTTACGCCGCCCAAGTGTTCAACGTCGGCCTGATCAATCCACAGCTGGGAGCCTGATATGACTGCGCTTGTACAAGAGAACATTGCCCGGGAACTGGGCATCGATCGCCAGCTCAAACAGGGCGGTGAAGCAACGGAGATTGCCCGTCGCGTTGAATTCATCAAGCAGATTTTGCGTGAGTCAGGTTGCAAGTCCCTGGTGCTCGGCATCAGTGGCGGCGTCGACTCCCTCACGGCCGGTCGCCTGTGTCAGTTGGCGGTGGAGCAACTGCGCGACGAAGACTACCAGGCGCGTTTTATCGCCGTTCGATTGCCGTACAAAACCCAGGCCGATGAGCAAGACGCCCAGGCCAGCCTGGATTTCATCAGGCCGGACTCGATTACCACGACCAACATCGCCGCGTGTGTCGATGGACTGATGGACAACATCGCCATCGATGGCTTGCAGCCTTCGGCGCAACTCACCGATTTCGCCAAAGGCAACGTCAAGGCCAGGGCGCGGATGCTGGCGCAGTACGCCATCGCCAACTTCAGCCATGGGTTGGTGGTGGGCACCGATCATGGGGCGGAGGCAGTGATGGGCTTCTTCACCAAGTTCGGTGACGGCGCCTGCGACCTGGCACCGCTGTCCGGGTTGACGAAGACCCAGGTGCGGTTGTTGGCCGGTGCGATGGGGGCACCCGCGCAGCTGGTGCGCAAGGCGCCCACCGCTGATCTGGAAGAGCTCGCGCCCGGTAAGTTGGATGAGGTGGCGTATGGGTGCCGTTACGATGAAATCGATGCGTACCTGATGGGCGAAGCGGTCTCGCCCCAGGCGCGGCAGATCATCGAAAACGCCTACTTCAAGACGGCGCACAAACGTGCATTGCCACGCGTCCCGACATGACAGAGGTTCAGATCTTGAAGGTGTTGACCATCTGTTGCAGGCGACGTGACTGGTTTTCCAGTTCCGTGCAGGCCTGCAAGGTTGATTGCAGGTTACCGACCATTGCCTGATTCAGTTCATTGATGTGGCTGATGTCGCGATCCAGATTGTCCACCACTGAGGTTTGCTCCTCGGTGGCGGTGGCCACGGACAGGTTGATCTCGTCGATCTCGCCGATGCCCTGCAGCACGCGATCGAGTCGTTCGCCTGCGAGCCTGGCGGTATTGACGCTGTCGTCGCTGTGGCGCTGGCTTTCGAGCATGGCGTTCACGGCGCTGCCCGCGCCGGCTTGTAGCGCTTCGATCATGCTGTGGATTTCCTCGGCGGATTGTTGGGTGCGATGGGCGAGCGTCCGTACTTCGTCCGAGACCACCGCAAAGCCGCGTCCGGCATCTCCGGCGCGGGCGGCCTCGATAGCCGCGTTGAGCGCCAGCAGGTTGGTCTGGTCGGAGATGCCTTTGATCACGTCGAGAATGCGGCCGATGTTCAAGGTTTTTTCGTTCAGGCTTTCGATGTCCTGGCGGGTATGGACCACTTGCGACGAGAGCTGTGACATGGCGCTGATGCTGCGCTGCACCACCGATTGACCTTCCCGGGTCTGGTCCCGGGTATCGGAGGCGCGGCTTGACGCATGGGCGGCGCTCCGGGCGATTTCCTGGGCGGCGGCGCCCAGCTCGTTGATCGCCGTCGCGACGTTATGGGTCAGCGCCGCTTGGGTGTCGGAGCTCTTCAGGGAGGCGTTTGATGCCTGGCTAACCCGGGCCGCCAATTGGGTCAGCTGGACACTGGACGCCAGGACGTCTCGAATTGACTGTTGAATGCGTTCGACGAAGCGGTTGAACCCTCCAGCCATCATGCCGAACTCGTCCCGGGACAGGCTGTGCAGACGCTGGGTCAGGTCGCCTTCGCCATCGGCGATGGATTGCATGGCCGAGCCCATGCTGCGCAGCGGTCGCATCAGGGCGTTGATCAACAGGCCCAGCAAACCGACCGTGACCAGCAGGGCAATCACGGTGGCGACCAGCGCCGAGGTGCGAAATTCATGGAGTGCGGCGTAGGCCTTTTCTTTATCCACAGACAGTCCGATGGACCAGTGCAGCGAGGGCAGGCCCTTGATGGGCGTAAAGGTGACGATCCGCGTGCGCCCGTTTTCCTGCACTTCATTCAAGGCGCTGTTGATACCCGGTGGGCCTTCGGGGAACGCTTGTGCGAGGGTCTTGGTCACCCGTTCCTTGTCCGGGTGAACCAGGATTTTGCCGTCGTCGCTGACCAGGAAGGCATAGCCGATGCCGTTGAGGTCCACGGCATTGATGATTTTCGCGAGTTCTTCCAGGTTCAGGCTCGCACCCAGCACACCAACGGCTTTGCCATTGACCTTGATCGGCGCCGCTTGGGTCATGATCAGATAATCGATCCCCGCACCGATGTAGGGTTCGGTCAACACGGGCTCCAGGGTGCTGGACGCCTCTTTGTACCAGGCGCGCTGGCGGACGTCGTAGCCGTCAGGCATCACCCGCGCGGGATGAATGAAAAAACGACTGTCTTCAAGACCCACGTAACCGGCGATGAAGGTCTGTGAAATGATCTGTTGGGAGAGAATGCTGTCGATGGTCGGCGGCGTGGGATTGGCGGCGACGGTTTCGGCGGCGCCTTCGAGCAACAGGATTCGACCAGCCAGCCAACTGTCGAGGTTCGCGCCAAGCAACTTGCCCGTGGTTTGCAAGTTGCTGTGCAGGGCCTCGCGGGTACTGGTTTGCTGGCGGTGGTCGTTGAACAACGAAAAAGACAGGAATGCCGCCATCACGATGACGCAGGCACCCAGCAGAATCTTGTGGCCGAATTTCAGATTGATGCCCATGAGCAATTCTCGTCTGGTTCTTCTTATTCGTGGAGTCCCCGCAGGCTCAGGGTTGGATGGAGATTTAATGAGCGGGCAGATTTTGTCGAACGAGAAAATACGATGGGCTGTCGTAAGTTTTTTTGTGGAGTGGACGGATGACACAGGCAACCAGCACCAAAGATCGCGTACGCATCAAGAACGTCGAAGTCCTCTCGGACAATTGGTACGTGCTGCGCAAGACCACCTATGACTACCTCGGCCGCGATGGCAAATGGCGTGAGTTGACGCGCGAGACCTACGACCGTGGCAATGGCGCCACTATCCTGCTGTACAACAAGGCCAAGCAAACCGTGGTGTTGACCCGGCAGTTCCGTTTCCCGGCCTTCGTCAATGGCTATGACGAGCTGCTGATCGAAACCTGCGCCGGCCTGTTGGACAACGACGACCCGCACACCTGTATCCGCAAGGAAACCCAAGAGGAAACGGGCTACATCATCCAGGATGTGCGCAAAGTGTTCGAAGCCTTCATGAGCCCGGGGTCGGTGACCGAGCGGGTGCATTTTTTCGTTGGCGAGTACTTCGACGAAGACAAGCAGCACGAAGGCGGTGGCCTGGAAGCCGAGGGTGAAGAGATCGAAGTGCTGGAAATGTCACTCGATCAGGCCCTGGGCATGATCGAGCGCGGTGAGATTTGCGATGGCAAGACCATCATGCTGTTGCAGTACGCCAAGTTGCATCGGTTGCTGGATTAGCCTTCAGCGCCGCCAGGGGGGTGGCTTCACGTCTGCCAAACCGTTCTCGGTAGGCGGAGGGCGGCAAGCCGACAGCGTTCCTGAAGGCCGCTCGGAAACTTTCCACCGAGCGATACCCACATGCCTGCGCGATGCTTACCGTGGGCTGGTCGGTGCTTTCCAGCAGCTCTCGTGCCCGGTTCAGCCGTTCCTGTTGCAGCCAGGCTTTGGGTGCAAGCCCCGTGGTCTCGATGAAACGCCGCAGGAAAGTACGCTCGCTCATGGCGACACGGGCGGCCATGTCGCCCACGCTCGGGGATTGATCCAGATTCTGGCGAATCCACTGCAAAACGCCGCTCAGTTCATGGCGTGGCGACTTGCTCACGGGGGCGACGATGAATTGGGCCTGGCCGCCGGTACGTTGCGGCGCCATGACCAGGCGCCGGGCCACCGAGTTGGCGACATGGGTACCGCAATCGCGGGCAATCAGATGCAGGCAGGCGTCGATGCCCGCCGCGCTTCCGGCTGAAGTGATCAATTGCCCGGCATCCACATACAGCACATTCGCGTCGACGTTGATGCGTGGGTAGCGTTCGGCCAGCTCCTGGGCAAACTGCCAATGGGTGGTCGCGGTTTCACCATCGAGCAGCCCGGTGGCCGCGAGGACGAATACGCCCGAACAGATCGACAGCAAGCGCGCGCCGCGGGCATGTGCTTCGCGCAAGGCTTGCAGCAGCGCCTCGGGAGGTGGCTCGTGACGGCTGCGCCAACCGGGGACGATGATGGTGTGTGCGCTTTCGAGTGCCTCGAGCCCGGCGTCGACGCCAATCTGCAGCCCACCGAACGCACGCATCGGCCCCGGGTCGACGGCCACGATTCGGTGGGTGTACCAGGGAATGTCCAGTTCCGGACGCGGCAGGCCGAATATCTCCAGGGCGATGCCGAATTCGAATACGCAAAGGCCTTCGTAGGCGAGGATGGCCACTGTTCCTGGAGGTGTGTGCATTTGGCGTAAAACCACCGTTTATTGTCATTCGCTGCACTGTAGCGGACGCTCTCGCCTTCCTACAATCGACCGCAGGCTATCAGCAAAACCGAGGCGGTCGCGCCTTGCAACGGGTGGATAAGGAATCGAGATGAAGAAAGTCGCGGTGGTGGGCTGCACCGGTGCTGTGGGCATGACCATGGTGCAACTGCTGGAAGACACCGAATATGAGGTGGTTTGCATGGCATCCGAGCGTTCAGCGGGCAAGCGCCTGAAAGCCGGCAGCCGCGATTACCTGATCGAAGCCTTTTCGGTCGAAGGCTGTGCCGCGTGCGATATCGTGTTCTTGTGTGTGTCTGGCACCTTTGCCCTGGAGTATGGCGAGCGCCTGGCGGAAAACGCCTACGTCATCGATAACTCATCGGCGTTCCGTTATCACCAGGAGATCCCGTTACTCGTCCCGCCGATCAACGGCCAGCGTTACAAGGGCGAAAAGCTGATCGCCAACCCCAACTGTTCTTCGGCCATTGCGCTGATGGTGCTGGGGCCGCTGCATCAAGCCTTCGGCTTGGACAGCGTGATCATTTCCACTTACCAGGCCGCCAGCGGGGCGGGGCAGCCGGCGATGCTGGAGCTGCGGGAGAAGGCCAGGAGCTTCAGCGACTATGGCGATCATGACGACAGCGAGCAGTTCGCCCATAACCTGGCGTTCAACGTGATTCCCCAAGTCGATTCGTTTGAAGCCAATGGCTACACCCGGGAAGAAATGAAGGTGGTCTGGGAGTTGCGCAAGGTTCTCGACGAACCGGTCCTGGCCATCAGCACTACGGCGGTCCGGGTGCCGACCTTGCGCTCCCACGCTGAGAGCCTGAGCCTGCGGTTCAAGAAGCCGATCCAGTCACTGGAGCAGGTGCGTACGTTGCTGCGCGTGGCTCCGGGTGTCGAAGTCCTGGATGAGCCTTCGCGGGGTGTTTATCCGATGCCGATGACATCGACTTACAAGCACGCGGTGGAGGTGGGGCGGATTCGCTATAACCTGATCTACGGCGAGCACGGGCTGGACCTGTTCATCAGTGGTGACCAGTTGCTGCGGGGAGCGGCGTTGAACGCCTTTGAGATCATGCAATTGATCACGCCTTGATCGCACCCGACTGAGCGAAAAATGCGCAGCTCTGTTCAATGGCTGCGCATGCTTTGTTCAACTGGACTGCACCTCGTGGCCTGCCTCTCCCTCACCCAGGTAGAGCGGCGGGTCTGCCTGCTCCGGCAGTTCGATCACCACGCTGAAGTCGCTGATCTCGATGGCGCCCGAACCATGGCCCAGCAAGTGGAAGGAAAATGCCTTGCGCGGTTGCGGGTTGTCGAAACGGATGTCCATCACCAGCGGTTGTTCGGGTGTCACCGCCACGTTCGTGGGCAGGCCCATCGGCACCTCCCGTTCGAACTCCTTGGCCTTGAGGGAAATGTAGGCCGCAGGGGTTGCCTCCAAGGCGCGGATGGTCAGGCTGACGCGGGTCTGGGAACCCTGGGGCATTTCCAGGTATTGGGCACCGATCAGGTTGTCGGTCCAGTCGTTGGTGGCTTGGGCCGCCAGCGGGATTTTTTCGGTGCTGCCGAATTGATAATGCTGGTTCTGGGGCGTGCCTAGGAGCGTCTGGCCGAGGGCTGTGGCCCGTGCGTCGATCAGCCTGGCGCGATGGCCACTGTATTGCCCGGCGTAGACGGCACGATCGGCAAGGAAGCCTTCGCTGCGGTAATCGCGGCAATGCTGCAGGAAATCGCACTCGGTCAACGTGCCTTTGCCGTCGTGGTAGCGCAGCTTGCCGTTGGTGAACGACATGATTTCTCGGCCTGTCGGGTAATCCCTGAACAGCGAGCGACCGGACAACGAAGTGGGCACCGCAAAGCCGAAGTAATCGAGGATCGAGGCCGTCAGGTCCACATGGCCGTAGGTGCCTGCCTTGAGGGTGGGCAAGGGTTCCGGCGCCAGTGTCAGGTTGAATCCCCAGGACGAGGCCAGGCGCACATCGTCGATGCCGTGGGACTCGTCCGAGGTGATGACCACCAGGGTGTTTTCCAGGATGCCTTGGCGCTCCAGGGCCGCCAGGAAGCTCTGCAGAGCGTCGTCCAGGTAACCCACGGCCGCCTGTTTGGCGGTGTCGTAGCGCTGCAAATATTCATCCGGCGCCGAGTAAGGCTGGTGCGTGCCCACGGTCAGCAAGGTGAGCATCCAGGGCTTGTCAGCCTTTTGCAGTTGCCCGACATACTCCAGCGCGCCTTCGAAGAACGCCTTGTCGTCCTTGCCCCAGGGGAACTCCAGGTAGTTGGGCCGGGTGAACCATTCCATGCCCAGGGTCGTGTCGAAGCCGATGTGCGGCATGATCCGGTCCTTGGCCATGAACCGCAGGCCGGCGCCCTGGAGGAAATGGGTGGAAAACCCCTGCTGACGCAGTTGAGCCGGCAGGCAAGCCTGGTTGCGCTGGGTCTGGTTGAGCATTTCGACGCCCTTGGGCGTGCCGTCGTCGAGTTTGTCGTAGTCGCCACACAGCATCGCGTACAGGCCGCGAATGGTCTGGTGGCTGTGCAGGACGTAATCGGGTGTGTTCATGCCGCGTTCGGCCCAGGCGCTGAGATTTGGCATCAGGTTTTCCTGGTAGCGACTGTTCAGGGCCTTGCGATTGGCCTCGACATAGGCGCCGGGAATGCCTTCCAGGGCAATGACCAGGACGTTGCGCGCCCGCCCCGGCGCGGCCAGCAGCGGTTCGCCAGCGAGGTCCAGGCGGGTCAGCCCTGCCATGGCCGGAGCCGGCTCCACGGCATCGCCTTCGATCCATTGCCGGGCCTGGTCCTGTCCGGCGGCGATGCCGGTGGTGATGAGTTGATGGGGCAGGTTGAACACATTCCACTGGTCCGCTTCAGTGGGGCGCCAGGATTGGAGTGCACCATGGGCCAGCAGGAGCAATACGGATAAGGCCCAGGCATGGCGAGGCAAACGTGGCGTCGGTTGGGCGCGGCTGGCCCATTGGACGATCAGCCACACCCCCAGCGCCGCCAGCTGGAGCGCGGCCAGCCAGGGATGGGCGAAGCCACCGCCGCTGGAATTCTCGACGAATTGCGGGTCGATCAGATAACGCGCGTCCGCTGGAGTGGGCATCCGTCCCACCGCGCTGACCAGCTCGACGGTGGCCAGCGTCAACGCACTCCAGGCCAGCAGCACGGGCAGCGTCAGCCACCAGGCGCGACGCTGAAGCAGGGCGACCAGCAACCCGCCGATGCCCAGGTCCGAGAGGTAGCCCAATGGATCAGACCAGCCGAGGGCGAGGCGCAGGCCCATGGGGACGAGTAACACACAGCCAGTCAGGGCGATGAGGGAGGCGAGGGGATGGGTTGCAGCGCGGTAAATCATATTCACAAAAATGGGCCTTTCGGTTGAAGCCAATCCATTGAGCGGACACCTCTCCACAGGAGGAGCTTCCTTCGGTCATGAAATTGTCATGGAAAGCGATGGTACCAAGGGCGCTCACCCGTGGCCGGAACAAGCTCCAGTGTCCGGCTGCGCCTGGCTGTGGTTCACTGGCCCAGGCCCCTACAATGGCGGCTTGGCGCCGCTTTGAGGCGTGCAAAAAACTTGTATCAGGATTTCTCGTCGGGGGGATGGATGGACAGGTTCCAGGAAATGCAGGTCTTTGTCGCCGTGGCCCAGGAGGCGGGTTTTTCGGCGGCGGCGCGGCGTGTCGGGTTGTCGGCGGCCAGCGTCACCCGCGCTGTGGCGGCGCTGGAACAACGCATTGGTACGCCGTTGCTGGTGCGCACCACCCGCAATGTGTACCTGAGTGAAGCGGGTCAACGTTTTCTCGAGGACTGTCGGCGGATCCTCGCCGATCTACAGGAAGCCGAGGATTCGGCGGCCGGCAGCCACGTCCAGCCCCGTGGACAACTGGTGGTGACCGCGCCGGTATTGTTCGGCCAATTGTTCGTCACGCCGGTGCTGGTCGATTACCTGCAACGCTTTCCCGAGGTCAGCATCAATGCCTTGCTGCTCGATCGCACCGTCAGCATGGTCGAGGAAGGTATCGACGTGGCTGTGCGCATTGGCGAGTTGCCGGACAGCAACCTGCACGCCATCCGTGTCGGCGAAGTGCGCCGGGTGGTCTGTGGCGCCCCAGGTTTCTTCGCGCAGCATGGTCGACCCCGGCATCCGGAAGACCTGGAGCGCATGCCTGTGGTGGCGTCCTCGGCCATTGGCCAGATCAGGAACTGGGCGTTTGTCGACGCCGGTCAAACCTTGTCGGTCCGGCCGGTGCCGCGCTTGGTGGTGACGGCCAACCAGGCGGCGATCACGGCGGCCTGCCAGGGACTGGGGGTGACGCGCGTCTTGTCTTATCAGGTCGCGGGCAACCTGGCGGCTGGCGAACTGGAGATCGTCCTGGCGGATTTCGAACTGCCGCCCCTGCCCATCCACGTGGTGTATCAAGGCGGGCGCAATGCGCCGGCGCGGGTCCGCAGTTTTGTCGACTTCACCGTCAGTGCGTTGCGCGAACATCCGGCATTGGGCGACTGAAAGCGCGGCGGCGCCTCGAAGCGTTTCGTTTCGGTCTGGCAGGTATTAATCTGCCGTTTTTTTGGGGTGAGGCTTCATGACTTTTCTTTTGCGGCTGTCGCTGGCCCTCACGGTGTGGCTGTTGAGCTGCTGCGAAAAACCCCCGGCCCCGGTCCTCGATCAGCAGCTGTATATCTGGCAACGCCAGTGGACACCGGCCCACGAGCTGGCGCTGCGCGGCAGCCATGACGATTTTTCCAGTTTGCGTGTGCTGGCGTTGCAGGCTTTTCCCGGGGCCGGCTGGAGCCGGGCGCGAATCGATCCGGCATTGCTCAAGGCGGATGGTCGGGCACTGATCGCGGTGATCCGCCTCGACGGTCAGCTCAAGTCCCTGGACCAGGACGATGTGATCGCACAGATCCAGCAGGTATTGAGTGATTGGCAAGCCCAGGGCCTGGCCCCGGTGGGCGTGGAGATTGACCACGATGCCGGCAATGCGCGGTTGCCGGCCTACGGCAAGTTCCTCGCCCAACTGCGCAAGACCTTGCCGGACACGCTGCGTTTGAGCATCACTGCGTTACCGGCCTGGCTCGACAGCCCTGCATTGCCTGGGTTGCTGGAGACGGTCGACAGCAGCGTGTTGCAGGTCCATGCGGTGCGGGATCCGCGGCAGGGGCTGTTCGATGCGAAACTGGCCCGGCGCTGGGCCGAGCGCTGGGACCGGGTCACTGAGCGACCGTTCTACCTGGCGCTGCCGGCCTACGGCATGGCGTTGCTGGCGACGGAAAGCGGCGTGCCGGTGGTGGAAAGTGAAGTGCCGATCGATCGAGGCGGCGAGCGTCAGGAGTTGCTGGCAGACCCGCAACAAGTGGCCGGGCTTGCGGCAAGTTTGCGCAGCGACCCCTTGGAACACCTGGCCGGGCTGATCTGGTTTCGCCTGCCACTGGCGGGCGACCGGCGCGCCTGGAGCCTGACCACCCTCGGCGCGGTCGCCCGGGGGGACAGCCTGACCAGTCGCCTGGCCGTGCACCTGCAAGAACGGGACGGCTTGTATGACATTCGCCTGGTGAACCAGGGCAATCTCGACAGCCCCTGGCCCCAGCGCCTGACACTGCCTGTCGGCGTGTGTGACGGGGTCGATGCCCTGGCGGGTTACACGTTGCAACAAACGCCCGGACTGCTTACCTTCACCCGCATTCAGGAAGGCCGCCTGGCCGCTGGCGCACAGCGGGCAATCGGCTGGGCGCGCTGTACAAAAATTGAACAAGGAGCTTTCAATGTTGACCCGTAAGTGGCCCCGTCGCCTGCTTTGCCTGAGCCTCAGTCTGCCGCTGGGCCAGGTGTTGGCCTGCGGGCCGGAATTCGGGATACGCCTGCTGGATGACCGCGCCCAGTCCCTGGCCGATTTGCCGGAAGGCAACTTCCGCTTTGAAATCAGTCGCCTCGGTCATGTGATTGCCGGGCTCAAGCCGGCCAGCGAAGAGACGTTCAATCCGGACTACAACTACGACGATCTGCCGACCTACGTTGCCCACCGCAACCAGGCCGAGCCGATGGGCCTCACGCCGCCGCAAAAAGCGGTGGTGGAACGCTTGCGCGCGCTGGACGATGTCGATCAGGTCGCCAGCGAAGCAGCGAATCTGCCCGCCGAACTGCGCCTGTATGCGATCGGCGCGGCGGCGTTCAGTGCCGCCGACTATCAACGTGCCGCCGAGTCGTTCCGGGAGTTGTTGGCGTTGCCAGCCGATCAGCGTCCATTGCGCAGCACCTGGGCCGCCTATTCCCTGGGACGGGCGTTGTTCAGCCTGAGTGCCGAGGCGGGCCGCGGTGAACCGGCCGTGTTGCTCGAGCAGGCCCGCGCGGCGTTCCGCCAGACGCGGGAATTGAGCATTGCCGGTTTCAGCGATCCGTTGGAGTTGGGTATCGCCAGCCTCGGCGAAGAGGCGAGGGTGGCTTATACCGTCGACGATTGGAACAGCGCCATTGACCTGTATGCGACCCAGTCCTTGCAAGGTTCGCAGGTCGGCTACAGCTCGTTGCTGCAACTGGCGGGCGACCTCAGCACCCAGTCGGATGAGCGTTTGCGCCAGTTGCTCGAACACAAGGCTGTGCAGCAATTGCTCACGGCGTATCTGCTCAGTCGCGTGGGCTGGTGGGGGGGCGAAGAACCCTCGATCGATAAACACCTCGTCGAGCTGCTGCAAGCCAGCACCCGCAACAGCCTGGAGAACGCCGAGCGTCTCGCGGCGGTGAGTTATCAGCATGCCGATTACGACAGCGCCAAGGCTTTTGTAGACAAGGCCGCCGACAGCGGTTTGGCCTGGTGGGTACGCGCCAAACTGGCCCTGCGCGACGGTGACAAGGTGGCTGCTGCGGCGGCGTACGCCAAGGCCTCCCAGGCCTTCCCCAAGGAAGAGAGCTGGGGTGGTCGACGCAACGCCAATTGGGATTACGAGGTGGTGCAGCCCAAGTGTCGGGTCGAGGGCGAAAGCGCGATCCTGGCCTTGCAGCGCGGGGACTACTTGCAAGCGTTCGATCAGCTTTATCGCGCCCAGAGCCTCTATTGGTACGACGCCGCGATGGTGGCCGAACGGGTGCTCACGCTCGCGGAACTCAAGCAGTATGTCGACGCGCAAGTCCCGGCGCCGCCGGCCTTGAGCCAGCAGGACCGCGACAACTACGTGCCGTTGCCCGTGGCGGCGAGCCTGCGCGATCTTTTGGGCCGGCGCTTGTTGCGCGAAGGGCATTACGATGAGGCGCCGGCCTATTTCGACAACCCGGACCTGCAAAACAAGGCCAAGGCCTATGCGCAGCTGCGCCAGGAAGCCGAATCCAAGTGGTGGCCGAGCAGCCGGGCCGAGGCGTACTTCAATGCGTCCACACTGGCCCGCAAATGGGGCATGGAACTGCTCGGCTACGAGATGGCGCCGGACTACGCCAGCTTGGGCGGCAGTTATAGCCTGGAACCGGTTGAGCTGAAGGTCGGGCCGCTGGTGGCTGAAGGCGAGGTGCAACGCCAACAGGCCAGTGCGGCACAACCGGACGTGCGCTATCACTATCGCTTTGTCGCCACGGCGCTGGCGAGCCAGGCGGCGGACCTGTTGCCCCACACCAGCCAGGCCTTCGCGGCGGTGCTGTGCAAGGCGGTGAGCTACAACTCCAGCCTGGAGGAGCAAAGCGCGTTGTATCAGCGTTACGTCAAGGAGGGCCCTTATGTGGAGTGGGCCGGAGACTTTGGTCATCAATGCCAGGAGCCGGATTTCCGCAAGGCGGACAAACGCTACGTCACCCAGGCCGTGGAGCCGGTTCGCTCAGCGCTGCGGCCTTACAAGGCGTGGCTGGAAGCGGGTGGTACCGTGCTGGTAGTGGCGGTGGCGTTGGGGTGGATCAGTCGGCGCCGGCGCAAGGCGCGGATGTCGGCCCAATAAGCGCAAGATTCCTTGTGGGAGCAAAGCTTGCTCGCGAAGGCGGCGGCACGATCGACACGGATACAAGTTGATCCACCGTTTTCACGAGCGAGCCCGCCCCCACAAAGGGGGCAGGCGCCTACATCTGCGTCGCCATCCCCTCCACGTCCATCGCTGCCTGGCGCAACGCCTCCGAGCGCGTCGGATGAGGGTGGCAGGTCAGGGCGATGTCTTCGGCCGAGGCGCTGAACTCCATGGCCACGCAGTATTCGCCGATCATCTCGCTGACACTTGGGCCAACCAGGTGCACACCGAGGATCTCATCGGTACGCTCGTCCGCCAGGACCTTGGCGAATCCTTCTGTCTCGTGGTTGATCTTCGCCCGGCTGTTGGCCGTGAACGGAAATTTCCCGACTTTGTAGGCACGACCTTCGGCTTTGAGCTGTTCCTCGGTCTTGCCGACGCTGGCCAGTTCCGGGCGGGTATAGATGACGCTGGGGATCAGCGCATAGTTGACCTCGGCCGCTTTGCCGGCGATCTGTTCGATACAGGCCATGGCTTCGTCCTCGGCCTTGTGGGCCAGCATCGGTCCGGACGTGACATCGCCAATCACCCAGACGCCCGGCGCTTGCGTGCGGTGCTGCTGGTTGGTGAGCATGCCGCGCTTGTCCGGGCTCAGCCCGACGTTCTCCAGCCCCAGCCCTTGGGTGTAGGGCCGCCGACCGATGGCGACCAGCACGTAATCGGCGTCCAGTTGCTGCGCCTCGCCGCCCGCGGCCGGTTCGACCTGCAACTGCACGCCGCTTGCCGAGGACACGGCGCCAGTGACCTTGGCGCTGAGTTTGAACTCGATGCCCTGCTTGCCCAAGGCCCGTTGCAGGGTCTTGCCGGCCTCGGCGTCTACGCCAGGGCAGATGCGATCAAGGTATTCCACCACCGTCACCCGGGCGCCCAGGCGCCGCCAGACTGAACCCAGTTCGAGGCCGATGACGCCCGCGCCGATCACGACCAGGTGGCGAGGCACTTCGCTCAAGGACAACGCGCCGGTGGAATCGAGGATGCGCTGGTTATCGATCTCCACGCCGGGCAGCGGCATGGGCTGCGAGCCGGTGGCGATGACGATGTCCTTGGCGCTGAGTTCTGTCTTGTCGCCGTCGTCGCGGGTGACCGTCACCTTGCCCGGTCCGTCGATGTGGCCCCAGCCTTTGATCCAGTCGACCTTGTTCTTGCGAAACAGAAACTCGATACCCTTGGTCAGCCCGGTGACGCTTTCGTCCTTCTGTTTCATCATTTGCGCGAGGTTGAGGGTGGGGCTGACGTCGATGCCCAGGTTGGCAAACTCCGCGCCGGTGGCCGCTTCGTAGAGTTCCGAGGCATGGAGCAGGGCTTTGGAAGGCATGCAGCCGACGTTCAGGCACGTGCCCCCGAGGGTGGCACGGCCCTCGACGCAGGCTGCCTTCAACCCCAGTTGTCCGGCGCGGATGGCCGCGTTATAGCCACCAGGACCGCCACCCAGAATGATCACATCGTAATGACTCATTACCGTTTCCTCGTTGGGTCGAAAAATTATGCTCGTAATATGAGCGCTCCCGCAGATTTCGGTCAAGGCTTAAGTCAAGGCGCAGGGATGGGGCCTGTCATGAAGAATTCAAAACAGAAATTTCACAGAAATCGTTATAAGGTAACGACTTGAGCAGCGGTGGCGATTAGGCTTTGTACGAAAGTCGCCGAGCGGCGATCAGGCAAGGCGAAAACAGGCGAGGAACGGCCGGGGTCGCGCCCGACTTGACTGGTTGTCAATGAGCATTCCGAGCCTGTTTTCAACGCAGCATGATCGTCGCGCAGGCACTTTTCGTACAAAGTCCTAGCCACGGGCGCTGATTTTGCTCGTCACAAGCTGGGGTGGTATGCAAGTCGATCGTGATGTCGAGGGGGCACAACTGGCCGAGTGGCCACGCTTTCAACAGGCGCCGTTCCACGGGCGGCGCCTGCGCTGGATCGCCTGCGCGTTGGCCGGTGTGGCGAGCCTGGGGTGGGTGCTGGCGTTCTTTATCGGATTGTTTTCGCCGCAGTCGCTTTGGCCGGCCGTGCTGGTCAGCCAGAGTGCCGGACTGTGGGTCCTGGTCGCGGGCCTGCAATCGGCCTGGTGGATCACCCAATGGCGCACCAGGATTCTGTCGCCGGCCGTGGATATCGCTGTGGCGGCGGAGGAGCCGGTTGAGCACTTGGGCTGGTATGAACGATTGCTTGAGCGTATCGGTGCCCGTTGGGTCGGCCTGCTGGAGCAAATCGGTACGCCGGTTTTGTGGCTGGCCGGCTGGGCGCTGTTGGTGCTGCTGAGCTTGCAGCACACTTGGGACCTGACCTTACCGGCGGCCAGCCTCGGCGTGTCGGCCAGTGTGGGCGCGGTGGGCTCGTTGTTGTTGGCGTTCGGGTTGTTGGTGTTCGAGCGTCAGATGGCCCAGCAAACCCCGGCGCAATGGCCGGAGGCGTCGCAGCTGGCGCAACTGACGCGGGTAGCGATCATCGTGCTGGTGCTCGGTGCCTTGGGTTTGCTGTTCGCCAGGCAAGGGGCCGAGTGGCCGGCGCGCCTGGCGGTGTTGATGGGCCTCTTGCCGGGGCTGGTGGCGGTGGAGTTGTTGCTGCGCGCCGTGTTGTCGTTGTTCACCGCGCGCCGGGACTCGTTGGAGCCGACACTGCTGGGGCGCAGTGTGATCGCCGGTCTGCTGCGCTGGCCGCCGCAACCGCTGCAGGCCCTGCAACACGAGCTGCATAACCGTTTCGGCATCGACCTGCGCCAGATCTGGGCCTTTAGCTACATGCGTCGTGCGTTCCTGCCGGTGCTGGTGCTGGTGTCGTTGGTGGGCTGGTTGTTGACCGGCGTGCATGAAGTACCGCTGCAAGGGCGCGGGATTTATGAGCGCTTCGGTAAGCCGGTGCAGGTGTTCGGCCCAGGCCTGCACGTCGGGATGCCTTGGCCATGGGGCAGGGTGTTGAACGTCGAGAACGGCGTCGTCCATGAACTGGCCACCAGTGTCGGCGACAAGCCGGCAGCCCTGGAGGCTGACCCGGCCGAGGGGCCGGCGCCGGCAGTCGCCAATCGGTTGTGGGACGCCAGCCATGTCAACGATAAATCCCAGGTCATCGCCAGTCGCCATGCCGACCAGCAGAGCTTCCAGATCGTCAACATGGATGTGCGTTTCGTCTATCGCATCGGCCTGACTGACGCGGCGGCGCTGGCGGCGACCTACAACAGCGCGGACGTGCCGCTGCTGATCCGCAGCACCGCCAGCCGGATCCTGGTACATGAATTCGCTTCGCGCACGTTGGACGGTTTGTTGGGCGCCGACCGTGTCAGCCTCGCCGATGAAATCGGCCGTGCGGTGCAGGCTGATTTGCAGGCATTGGACAGTGGAGTGGAGATCCTGGCCACGGTGGTCGAAGCGATTCATCCGCCAGCGGGCGCGGCCAATGCCTACCACGGCGTACAAGCGGCGCAAATCGGCGCCCAGGCGCTGATCGCCCGCGAGCGTGGCGCGGCGGCGGAGCAGACTAACCAGGCGCAGTTGCAAGCCAGCGTCGCCCATGACCAGGCCCAAGCCTCGGCCCGGGAGATCAATGCGAGTGCCGAGGCCGCCGACTTGCGCTTCAACGCCGAACGCAAAGCCTACGCAACGGCCGGTCACGCTTTTGTGTTGGAGCAGTACCTCCGTCAACTGAGTCACGGCCTGGGTAATGCCCGGCTGCTGATTCTTGATCATCGGTTGGGTGGCAGCGGCAACGCGCCGACCATCGACCTGCGGACCTTCCCGCTGCCGGCAGACCCCGCGTCGCCGCGTAACCCTGTCCAGCCAGGAGCTGCCCATTGAGCCAGTCTTCGTTACACGATCATAGCCACGTCGGTCACGAGCACGCCGGCCACGATCACGGCCATGCCGGCCATCACCATGGGCATCATCACCACCATCACGGCGGGCCAGAACAAGCCGGCCCGTTCCCCTGGCGGCGGATGGGTTGGGCGGCGTTGCTGGTGGCGTTTGCTGTCGCGGCGGCCAGCCTGGTCCAGGTACGTTCGGGGGAGGCGACGGTCATCACCCGGTTTGGCAACCCGGTACGGGTATTGTTGCAGCCCGGCCTGGGCTGGCGTTGGCCGGCGCCGTTCGAGGCGGCGATCCCCGTGGACCTGCGATTACGCACCACCTCCAGCGGGCTACAGGATGTCGGTACGCGGGACGGGTTGCGGATTATCGTTCAGGCGTACGTGGCCTGGCAGGTACAAGGTGACCCGGACAACGTGCAGCGTTTCATGCGGGCGGTACAGAACCAGCCGGATGAAGCGGCGCGGCAGATCCGTACGTTTGTCGGCTCGGCGCTGGAAACCACTGCGGCCAGTTTCGACCTGGCGAATCTGGTCAATACCGATGCCAGCCAAGTGCGCATCGCCGATTTCGAAGCGCAATTGCGCCAGCAGATCGAGCAGCAACTGCTCACCACTTATGGTGTGCGGGTGCTGCAAGTCGGCATCGAGCGCCTGACCTTGCCTTCGGTGACGCTGACCGCGACGGTTGACCGCATGCGCGCCGAGCGTGAAACCATCGCCACCGAGCGCACCGCCATCGGCAAACGGGAGGCGGCGCAGATCCGTTCCGCCGCCGAGCGTGATGCGCGAATCCTGCAAGCTGACGCCACGGTGAAAGCCGCCGATATCGAAGCGCAATCGCGGGTCGAAGCGGCGCAGATCTATGGCCGGGCCTACGCCGGCTCGCCGCAGCTCTACAACCTGCTGCGCTCATTGGACACCCTTGGCACGATTGTCAGCCCGAGCACCAAGCTGGTCTTGCGCACTGACTCGGCGCCGTTTCGCGTCTTGGTGGACGGTCCGCCTTCCGTGGAACCCAAGGCTGGAACACAACCATGAATGAAGTTCCACGTGGAACAAACGAGTTGTCCAGTCCATGGGTCCAGGCCGGGCGCCTGGCTTTCGTGGCGCTTTACGCCGTCACGGTTCTGGCGGCGCTGGCCTGGGTTTTTTCCAATGTGAGGCAGATCGATCCGCAGGATCGGGCGGTGGTGTTGCACTTTGGTGTGCTGGACCGCATCCAGAATGCCGGCCTGTTATTGGCCTGGCCGTCACCGGTGGAACAAGTGATTCTGTTACCCGCGGCGGATCGGGTACTGGAGCGGCGGGTCGAGAGTCTGCTGCGCTCGGATGCCGCCTTGCAGGCTGACCGTGTCGCCAGTTTCGCCACGCCGGTCAACGATGCCTTGGCCGGCTCGGGTTATTTATTGACCGGCGATGCGGGCGTGGTGCAGCTGGATGTTCGGCTGTTCTACAAGGTCACCGAACCTTATGCGTATGTCTTGCAGGGCGAGCACGTGCTGCCGGCGTTGGATCGCTTGGCGACCCGCAGTGCGCTGGCGCTGACCGCGGCCAGGGATCTGGACACCATTCTGGTCGCCCGGCCCGAACTGATGGGCAGCGACAACCAGGCCGCGGAACGCCGCGAACGCTTGCGCGGTGACCTGGTGCAGGGGGTCAACCGCCGCTTGGCCGAACTGGCGGCGACAGGGCAGGGGTTGGGCATCGAAGTGATGCGGGTCGATGTGCAGTCGAGCCTGCCAGGGCCGGCGGTGAGTGCGTTCAATGCGGTGCTGACCGCCAGCCAGCAGGCCGACAAAGCCATCGCCAACGCGCGCACCGAAGCCGAAAAATTGACCCAGACCGCGCGCCAGGATGCCGACCGGGCCCTGCAAGTGGCCCATGCCCAGGCCAGTGAGCGCCTGGCCAAAGCCTCCACCGACACCGCCACGGTGCTGGGGCTGGCGAAAACCCAAGGCAGCGACCCGCAAATGTTGCTACGCCTTTACCGCGAACGCATGCCTGCGATCCTTCACCAGGCCGGTTCAGTGACCACGGTCGATCCGAAAGACGATGCCCGCCTGATTCTCCAAGGAGCTGAGCAATGACCGCTCAAACCGTCGCCGCCCCCATGCTGTCAGGCGCCGAGCAACGCGCTGCCGCTCGGCAACTGACCCTGGCGATGCTCGCGCTCGGCCTGCTCGCCTTGGGCCTGGCCTGGCGTGGCTGGTCACCGGAACAGGCCGGCGTGAGTCAACTGTTGCTGGGATTCGCTTCGCTGCTGGTGGCCGTGCCGGTGATGCGCTCGGCCTGGTACAGCTTGCGTTACCCGAGCTTGCACGGGCTCACCGACCAACTGATCGCCCTGGCGATGCTGGGCGCCTGGGCGACCGGCGACCTGCTGACCGCCGCGTTGCTGCCGATCATCATGATTTTCGGCCATGTGCTGGAGGAGCGCAGTGTCATCGGCTCCCAGGAGGCGATCCACGCCCTTGGCCAATTGACTCGCAGTCAAGGTCGCAAGGTACAGGCCGACGGGACGATCGTCGACGTGGACAACGGTACGCTCAGGCCGGGCGATGTGGTGGAGGTACGTGCCGGTGACCGGGTTCCGGCTGACGGCCGGGTATTGTCCGGCCAGGCCAGCCTCGACACCGCGCCGATCACCGGCGAATCGGTGCCGCTGGAGACCGTGGTGGGTACCGAAGTCTTCGGGGGGGCCATCAATCTCGATGGGTTGCTGCGCCTGGAAGTGACTCGCACCGGCGGTGAATCGACACTGGGCAAGGTCATCGCCCTGATGCAAAGCGCAGAGCGTTCGAAGCCGCCCATCACCCGATTGTTGGAGCGTTACGCCGGTAGCTACCTGGTGTTGGTGTTGCTGCTGGCGGCCGTGACCTGGTTTGTGACCCACGATGCCCAGGCGATGCTGGCGGTGTTGGTGGCGGCGTGTCCTTGCGCGCTGGTGCTGTCGGCGCCGGCTACGGCCATCGCCGGGATCGCCGTGGCCGCGCGCCATGGCATCCTGATTCGCAGCTCGGCGTTCCTCGAAGAGCTGGCGGATCTGACTTCCCTGGTGGTCGACAAGACGGGCACCCTGACCTTCGGGACTCTGCGCCTGCAATCCATCGAAAGCGCCCGCGATGATCATTCCTCCTTGCTGCCGCTGGCCGCCAGCCTCGGTTCGGCCAGCAGTCATCCGGTCAGCCGAGCCTTGGCTGGGCTGGTGGAGCAAGGGCAACACTGGCCGCTGCTGAACATTCGCGAACGCCAGGGCCTGGGTATCGTGGCGATGACCGAACAGGGCGAAGCCGCACTCGGTCGGCCAGAGCTGTTCGTCCAACTGGGCATCGCCACGGCGGCGATCCCCGAACACGACGGCCCGATTGCCGGATTGGCCTTGGGTGGACAGTTTCTCGCCTGGCTGCTGCTGGCCGACAGCATCAAGCCGGAAGCGCGGACGGCCATGGCGCAATTGCGCGAACTGGGTCTGGGGCGGCAGTTGCTGTTGACGGGGGACCGCCAAAGCGTGGCCAGCACGTTGGCCCGGGAGGTTGGCATCAGCGACGTCCAGGCCCAGGCCCTGCCGGAAGATAAGCTCAAGCGGGTCATGAACGAGATCGACCATGGCTTCCGGCCAATGGTCGTCGGCGACGGTATCAACGACTCCCTCGCGCTGAAGGCCGGGGTAGTGGGCGTCGCCATGGGCGCGGGAGGCGCGGATATCGCCCTGGCGTCGGCGGACATCGTACTGATCGGCAGCGACTTGAGGCGTCTGGGCACCTGCGTGCGGCTCAGTCGCCAGTGTCGGCGTACGTTGCAGTTCAACGTGATCATTGGCCTGGGCTGGACCCTGGCGATCGTCGCGTTCGCGGCGTTCGGCTGGCTCGGCGCGGCGGGGGCGATGATTGCGGCCTTGCTGCACAACTTGAGCACGCTGCTAGTATTGGGTAATGCCGGACGATTGCTACGCTTCCACGAGCCACTGCTGAAAATCCAGGGACCCGAAGCCGCTGGATAGCTCTGGCGAACTGTGCGCCGCACTTGCAGTCTGCTATTGGAGAGGGGTTACCACCGCAGTTTTACCCGTTGCATGGAGTGTTATGGGAGAGCGATAGAGAAAGGCTGTAAATTCGATAGCCGGCTATTTTTCTACCATGGTCTACCCTCATTTCAGACGTCTGAAACAACGGGGGTATTCCATGCTCGCGCAACTTCCACCGGCCTTACAGAATCTGCATCTACCGCTTCGCCTAAGACTCTGGGACGGCCATGAATTCATGCTGGGGACCGACCCCAGCGTTACGATCGTGGTCAAGGACCCACAAATGGTCGCGCAATTCACCCGTCCCAGCCTGGATGCGCTCGGGGCGGCGTTCGTCGAAGGCAAACTGGAACTCGAAGGTCCGATCCACGAAGTCATACGCGTCTGCGACGAATGGAGCCAGGCGCTACTGAATGACGAAGACGATGTCTCGCCGGTGCGCTCGGTCCACGATAAGGAAACCGACGCCAAGGCGATTTCCTATCACTACGATCTGTCGAACGCTTTCTACCAACTGTGGCTCGACAGCGACATGGCTTACTCCTGCGCCTATTTCGAGACCGGTAGCGAAAGCCTTGAACAGGCCCAACAAGCCAAGTTTCGTCATCTGTGCCGCAAGCTGCGCCTGCAGCCCGGTGACTATCTGCTGGATGTGGGCTGTGGCTGGGGCGGCCTGGCGCGTTACGCCGCGCGGGAATTCGGTGCCAGGGTGTTCGGCATTACCCTGAGCCAGGAGCAACTGACGCTGGGGCGCGAACGCGTCAAGGCGCAAGGCCTGGAGGGGCAGATCGAGTTGCAATTGCTCGACTACAGGGACCTGCCCCAGGACGGTCGTTTCGACAAGGTGGTCAGCGTTGGCATGTTCGAGCACGTGGGTCACGCCAATCTGGCGCAGTACTGCAAAACCCTGTTTGGCGCCGTTCGCGCGGGTGGGTTGGTGATGAACCATGGCATTACCGCCAAGCACACCGACGGTCGCCCGGTGGGACGCGGTGCCGGCGAGTTCATCGAGAAGTATGTATTTCCCCACGGTGAACTACCGCACCTGTCGATGATCAGCGCGCACATCAGTGAAGCGGGCCTGGAGATTGTCGATGTCGAAAGCCTGCGCCTGCATTACGCGCGCACCTTGGATCATTGGAGCGAGCGCTTGGAGGACAACCTCGAGGCGGCCGCCAAGCAAGTGCCGGAGCAAGCCCTGCGGATCTGGCGCTTGTACCTGGCCGGTTGCGCCTATGCGTTCGCCAAGGGCTGGATCAACTTGCACCAGATCCTGGCGGTGAAGGCCCATGCCGACGGTAGCCATGAGTTGCCCTGGACCCGTGAGGATATCTACGTATCTTAGGCTCTGTACGAAAAGCCTAGGCTCGCATCGGTACTAGAGAATCGGTGAAATCAGCCGGGCAATCCGCATGCCGACTTTTTGCAGGCGGTGGGTTTCCCGGCTTTCCTGTTGGGCGATTTCGTGGGCCTGGTCGAAGTCGTTCTCCAGCATCTGCTCAACTTCGCTGGCGAACGCGATGTCCACGGCCAGCAGCATCACTTCGAAGTTCAGGCGGAACGAGCGGTTGTCCAGGTTGGCGCTGCCGATGGCGCTGATTTCCCGGTCGATCAGTACTACTTTCTGATGCAAGAACCCCGGCTCATAACGAAACACCCTCACACCGGCCCGCACCGCCTCGAACGCATACAGGCTGGACGCCGCGTAGACGACCTTGTGATCCGGCCGCGAGGGCAACAGGATGCGCACGTCCACACCGCGCAGCACCGCCAGGCGTAATGCGGCGAATACCGCTTCGTCGGGAATGAAATACGGCGTGGTGATCCAGATGCGTTCAGTGGCGGCGTGAATCGCTTCGACAAAAAACAACGAGCAGGTCTCGTAGGCATCGGCCGGCCCGCTGGCCAGCAACTGGCAGAGCACGCCGTCGTCCGGGTAGCGGTCGGGCAGGATCAGCGGCGGCAGGGAACGGGCCGCCCAGAACCAGTCCTCGGCAAACGACTCCTGCATGCTCGCCACCACAGGCCCGCGTACTTGCACATGGGTGTCGCGCCAGGGGGCCAAGGGCGGTCGCTCGCCCATGTACTCGTCGCCGACATTGTGCCCACCGACGAACCCCAGCACGCCGTCCACCACCACGATCTTGCGATGGTTGCGAAAGTTGACCTGGAAGCGGTTGAGCCAGCCGCTGCGAGTGGCGAAGGCTTTGACGTGGACGCCACCGTCGCGCAATGCCTGGACGTAGCGGTGGGGCAGGGAATGGCTGCCGATGCGGTCGTAGAGTAAATAGACCGACAATCCTTGCGCGGCTTTTTTCAGCAACAGTGTTTGCAGACGCTGGCCGATGCGGTCTTCGTGGATGATGAAAAACTGGACCAGCACCGCGTCCCGTGCCTGGTCGATGGCCTGGAAAATCGCCTCGAACGTGGCCTGGCCATTCACCAGCAGCCGGACCTGATTGTTCGCCAGGCACGGCGCACGTCCCAGTTTGGGCATGGCCCGTAACGAGGCGTAGGCCTGTGAGGCGCGGGCCGCGAGAGCCTCTTCGACCCAGGGGCGCCAGTTGAGATCGGAGATGGCCTTGCGCATTTCTTCGTTGGCCTCGCGGCGTGCCTTGATGTAGCCATCAAAGGTGCTGCGGCCAAAAACCAGGTAGGGAATCAGGGTCAGGTAGGGAATGAACACCAGCGACAGGGCCCAGGCGATCGAACCTTGGGCAGTTCGCACCGTCAGCACCGCGTGGATGGCGGCGATTGAACCGAGACTGTGGAGCAGCGCGATCAGGTAACCGAAGACATGGGGGCCGAAATAATCCATGGGGCACTTTTGCTCCTGAAATTTCAATGCTTAACAGACCATGTTCCATGGCGAATGTCGCCACATAATTCACTCATCGTAGCCCTGAACCGAAGCCCGCAGGCGGCGTCTAACGGCCACTTGTCCTCTGGAGTGTTTGCAATGAATGTTCGTCTGCTGGGTTTGGCCTTGGCGGTTGGTTTGTCGGCTTCTGGAGCTGCCCAGGCGCAAATGCTTCAACCGGGCTTGTGGGAGTTGACTACCAGCAACATGAAAGTCGACAACCAGAACTTGCCGGATCTGCAGCTGATCCTCGGCCAGTTGCAAACCCAGATGACCCCGGAACAACGAGCGATGCTCGAAAAACAGGGGATCACCATGGGTGGCAAGGGTATTCGGGTGTGCCTGACCCCTGCGCAGGTGCAAACCAATGACATCCCGCTGCAAGACCCGCAATCGGGTTGCAAACAGCAGATCACCGAGCGTACCGGCAATCAATGGAAGTTTCGCTTCAGCTGCCCTAAAGCCCAGGGTAATGGCGTCGCTACCTTCCAGAGTGATCGTGAGTTCACCACCAAGGTCAACGGCACGTTCAATGCCACCGGTATCCAGCAGAACGGCAGCCTGGATACCCGCGCCGTGTGGTTGGGGCAGGATTGTGGAACGGTCAAGCCGCGGGCTTGAGCCTCTTTTGGGGGGCGTGGCTTGGGTGTTATGGGAGCAAAGCTTGCTCGCGATGGCAGCGACCTGAACCGCCGTCATCACGAGTAAGCTCGATCAAGGCCGGCCCAGCGCCTCGTACAGCGTGTTGAGGTTGTACTCGAACAGGCCGGTAAAAGTGCTGGCAGGTCCACTGGCGGCGAGGGCGTCGGAGTACAACGTACCGCCAATGCGCGCGCCGCTTTCGTCGGCGATCTGCTTGAGCAGGCGCGCGTCCTTGATGTTCTCCATGAACACCGCTTTGACCTTCTCCTGCCGGATCTGGGTAATCAGCGCGGCGACTTCGGCGGCCGACGGTTCACGCTCGGTGGATAAACCCTGGGGCGCCATGAAGTCGATACCGTAGGCCTGGCCCAGGTAACCGAACGCATCATGGGACGTCACGATCTTTCGGTTCCCTGCCGGCAACGCGCTGAACTTGGCCTTGGCTTCGGCGAGCAAGCCATAGATCTTTTTCAGGTACGCCTGGCTATGACGTTCGTAGTCGGTTTTGTTGGCCGGATCGGCGGCCACCAGGGCCTTGGTGATGTTGCTGACATACAGCTCGGCATTCGCCAGGTTGTGCCAGGCGTGTGGATCGGGAACGGCTTGGCCATCCTCTTCCAGCGAGCGAGGGATCACGCCATGGCTGGCACTGATCACGGTGGCGTGGGTCTCGGTGCTGGTGACGAGGCGATCCAGCCACGGCTCGAAACCCAACCCATTCTTGATGATCAGTTTCGCCCGTAGCAGCGCCTTGGCGTCGTCCGGCGTCGGTTCGTAGGTGTGGGCGTCGGCGTCTGGTCCGACCATGTTGGTGATCTGAATATGGTCGCCGCCGATCTGCCGGGTCATGTCGGCGAGGATACTGAAGCTGGTCACCACCTGGAGCTTCTCGGCCGCGGACAAGGACATGGACAGCAGCAGACTGAACAGCACGAGCAAAACGCGCATCGGGAAACACCTCAAGAGGATGTGAGCAAAGGCGGGCGGCGCAGCAAGCCGTGCACTGGACCGCACACCACGGACGACAGGTACAACGCACCCGCCACCAGTACGATGGCCGGCCCGCTGGGCACTGAGAAATAGAAAGACAACAACAGGCCGAGCCATACCGAGACGCAACCGAACAGCGCCGCGACTGCCATCAAAACCGGTAGGCGTCGACTCCAGAATCGTGAAGCGGCCGCCGGTAGCATCATCAGGCCGACCACCATCAGCGCACCGATGGCTTGAAAGCCGATCACCAGGTTCAATACCACCAGGGTCAGGAACACCCCGTGGGCGATCGGCCCCAGTCGACTGACGGTTTGCAGGAACAGCGGATCCAGGGTGTCGAGCAGCAGTGGCCTGTAGATCAACGCCAAGGCAATCAGGCTGCCGGCTGAGACCCAGAGCATACCGATGAGCGTCGGGCCGTCCACCGCCAATGCGGAACCAAACAACAAGTGCAGCAGGTCCAGGCGTTTGCCGGCGATGCCCAGGATCAGCACGCCGGCCGCCAGCGAAATGGGGTAGATCGCAGCGAGGCTGGCATCTTCCCGCAGGCCGGTGCGCCGGGTGATCCAGGCCGCCAACCCGGCCATGCTCAAGCCTGCGCCCAAGCCGCCGAGAGTCAGGGCGGGAAGACTCAACCCGGCAAGCCAGAACCCCAGTGCGGCACCGGGCAGGATGCCATGGGCCACGGCGTCGCCGATCAGGCTCATGCGCCGCAAGATCAGAAACACCCCCAGCGGGGCGGTACTGCACGCCAACACCAAGCCACCGAGCAGGGCCCTACGCATGAAGGCGAATTCGTGAAAAGGCAGCCAGAGATGGGCGGCGGTGAGCATCAGGCCACCTGTGCGTGAGGTTGCTGGGTAATCAGCTCGACACTGCGGTTCAGTACGCAGCCGGTAGGACGAATCAGCAAGGTGTGGGGAATGTGTTGGCGCACCGCGGCCAGGTCGTGACACACCACTACCAGCGTCCGGCCTTCGGCATGCCAAGTGTGAATGTGTTTCCACAACAGTGCCTGGCCCTGTTCGTCGAGGGCCGCGTGGGGCTCGTCGAGCAACAACAGCGGGGCCTGGGCCAGACTCAGGCGAGCGAGCAAGGCGCGCTGCAGTTCGCCACCGGAGAGAGCCATCAGCGGTCGATGTTCCAGGCCGCCAAGGGCCCAGTCCTCCAGCACGGCTTGGAGTCGTGCACTGCGCTGGGCAGGTGTTTGGGCCTTGCCCCAAGCGCCGGCTGCCACCAGCTCTTGCAGGTTGATGGGGAATTGCCGATC
Organism: Pseudomonas citri; assembly: GCF_025336485.1. Classification (GTDB taxonomy): domain Bacteria; phylum Pseudomonadota; class Gammaproteobacteria; order Pseudomonadales; family Pseudomonadaceae; genus Aquipseudomonas; species Aquipseudomonas citri. The sequence goes on from NZ_JAODAB010000009.1 coordinate 132,917, forward strand.
CAGATGTTGCTGTTGCGGTAGGAATGAGACGCCGCCACGACGTGGAACATCTAGCACGACTTTGCCGGACAAGGGGTTTTGCAGCCCGGCGAGCACCTTCAACAAACTGCTTTTGCCCGCGCCGTTGGCGCCGACGATCGCCGTCAGGCTGCCTGCTGGTCGCTCCATATTCAGGGGCGGAGTGAGTGGCTGTCCGGGTGCACCCCAACGTAGGGCCTGGCAACTGATCATGATGCCTCCCGGTTCCAGCGGCTGTGCGCCACGGCATCGTGGGCATGCAGGCTTTCGGCGTGAACCACGTGTATCTCAAAAGCGGCGATGTCGGCTGAGCGCTTCAAGGCAATGTTCAATCGCCGAGCGGCGTCTTCACAGAACATCAGGTTTTGCCCATTGGCGAGGGCGAACGCTTGTTCATCGGCGCGTTTGACCGCGGTCTGGACGGCGGTGCCCAGGGCGGCTTCCGCTTCATTGATGAGCGACAGCAGGGGCAATTCGTCGACCTTGGCGTTCAATCGCACCTTCAGGTCGGCAGTGCTGCGTTGGCTATGGGGCGTGGCGACGATGCCTTTTGAAGAACCCAGCCAAGCGAGGATTTCGGCGTGCTCGAGCGGCTTGTTAGCGAAATCGTCCACGAACTGTTGCTGGATTAGCTGCCGGGAGAGGGCCGCTGAACAAGGACATGTGGAGGAATAAGCAATCTGGATCTGGAGTTCCACGTGGAACACTGTGTTGTTCAGGTTCGCTTTGATGCTCACTGGATAGCGTTTCCAACCGGCCAATGGACTGATCAGCGCCGGACGCTTCAACAACAGTTCGGTATGGATGTGCAGGGAAGCCGAACGAGACAGACCTTCATGACTCTCCAGGAATTGCTCCAGGACACACCGCAACAATCCCGGCGTAAGCGCCACGTTATCCAGCGCCTCCAATGCGAGGTACAAGCGTGACATGTGAATACCGCGTGCTTCGCCGTCGTCGAGACTGACGCCGGCATCGGCCAAAGCGGTCAGGCGTTGGCCATCAATGAATACCGGTATCGCGATTCCGTGCATGCCTACCCAGTCGAGAGGCAAGGCTTGCCGAGCTGCTTGTGCGGCAACGTCCGGCAGGGTTAACGCATTCATGATCAAGATCCGTCGGAAAGTGTCTACATGTTATACTATAACAATAAAACGGACCGCATCTGTTTCATGAATTGAATTTCATCCTCTCAGCTTTCGTTCCACGTGAAACATCAGCGAGAAAGTTGGCAGCCATTCAGGCGTCCACAGACAAAATTTCCAGCGCTTCCTCCTGAGCTGGAAAAACGATTGAGTGTCGTCCAGCCGACTCGGCGGCTGTATCCCACCCAAACTTCGCCGTTGGAAGCCACGCCGGTAAAGAACGTCAGCTGACCATAGCGACTGGTGGTTTGTGCCCAGGAGCGTCGATGGGCCGCTTCAAATCCTCGCAAGTAAATGACGCTTCCAGCCGTCACGACGCTGTAGGCGTTGCCTTGTTCGTCGGTGCAAGCAAGGAAATTGGCGCTGCGAGTGCAATTCGCCATGGACGCGTTTTGCGCTGAAACATCGGTTGCCGCTAACAGCCCCAGGGTTGCGAATAGGACTTTCAAAAGACGGTGCATTGAATGGATCTCAAACCTTTGGAGAAAAAGGGTCTGGTTGGATACAACTGTTATACTATAACATAAAAAACGCTGACCCTGACCCGAACCAAAGCGCGGACATCTACGCCGTCTGATGAGGATATACCCCATGCCCAATCGTCTTCCTGTCACCGTGCTTTCCGGCTTTCTCGGTGCCGGTAAAAGCACGTTGCTCAATTACGTCTTGCGCAATCGCGATCATCTGCGTGTCGCCGTGATCGTCAACGATATGAGCGAAATCAACATCGATGGCAGCGAAGTCCAGCGAGATGTCAGCCTGAGCCGTTCAGAAGAAAGGTTGGTGGAGATGAGCAACGGATGCATCTGCTGCACCCTGCGCGAGGACTTGCTGGAAGAAGTCAGCCAGCTCGCCAGGGAAGGCCGCTTCGACTATCTGCTCATCGAGTCCACCGGCATTTCCGAGCCGTTGCCGGTGGCGGAAACCTTCACGTTTCGCGATGAAGAGGGCCGCAGCCTGGCGGACATTGCACGACTCGACACGATGGTGACGGTGGTCGATGGCGTGAATTTCCTGGTGGATTATCAGGCGGCCGAAAGCCTCGCATCGCGGGGTGAAACCCTGGGTGAAGACGATGAACGCTCGATCACCGACTTGCTGATCGAGCAGATCGAGTTCGCCGACGTGATTCTAATCAGCAAGATTGACCTGATCAGTCGTGCCGAACGGGAGGAGTTGGTTGCGATTGTGCGGCGGCTTAACACTCGCGCGCAGATCCTCCCCATGAGCATGGGGCAGGTGCCGCTGGGGAAAATACTCGACACCGGTCTGTTTGATTTTGAACGCGCCGCTCAAGCGCCCGGTTGGCTGCAAGAATTGCGCGGCGAACACGTGCCTGAAACCGAAGAATATGGCATCGCGTCGACCGCCTATCGGGCACGTCGACCTTTCCATCCGCAACGCTTCTTCGATTTCATCGACCGGCCGTGGAGCCAGGGTCGGCTCCTGCGTTCGAAGGGCTTCTTCTGGCTGGCCAGCAAACCGGAAGAGGCGGGCAGTTGGTCCCAGGCCGGCGGCTTGATGAGGCACGGGTATGCCGGCCGCTGGTGGCGCTTCGTGCCGAAAAACCAATGGCCGCAGGATGAGCAAGACACCGCGGCCATCATGAAGAACTGGCTGCCCGCCACGGGCGATTGCCGCCAGGAGCTGGTTTTCATCGGCCAGAACCTGGATTTCGCCAAGCTTGCTGCCGAGTTGGATGCGTGCCTGCTCACCGACGCAGAAATGGCCCTGGGTGTCGAAGCGTGGCGACGGTTGGCTGATCCATTCGGCGCGTGGCATCACGAGGTCGCGGTGTGATGCTGGCGCCTTGTCTGGGACAAGCGGTGCCGGTTCGCCAGGTCCAGGGCGATACGCCACAGGTGCTCACGCAGATTCTGGAAGACGGCACCAACCTGGCTGTCTGGCAGCGGCAATTGCCTGCACACATCAGCGATTTTGCAACGATGGTGCTTTCGATGGAGCAATCTTTTGCCGAATCGCAGGTAGTGAATCTGCCGTCGGACGATGCGCTGCCGAACTTGCAAGGGCTTGCCGCGGGTTTCGGCGATCTACAAGGTTACGAAGGTTTCGTCGCCGATGTTGCCTGGCTGGTCGGCGCATTTGCCTGTCTGCTGGGGGCCCGACGTGTCGGCTTGCGCCTGCGCACGCTGGACCGGGCAATGTGCCCGCGCTTTCATGTCGATCATGTACCGGTGCGACTGCTGACGACCTATGCGGGCCCCGGCAGTGAGTGGCTGGAGGAGGGCGCCATGGACCGTCGATGCCTGGCCAGTGCCGAGGCGCAGCCCGATGAGCCGCGAATGATCCAGCAGTTGCGTCAGGCCGACGTGGGCTTGCTCAAGGGTGAGAAGTGGCACGGCAACGAAGGTTTCGGCCTGATTCACCGCTCGCCGGCATTGGCTCCGGGGGAACGTCGACTGATCCTCACGCTCGATTGGCTGGCCTAGGCTTTGTACGAAAAGTGCAAACCCTAAGGCTTGAGCCAGGTCCCCTGGCTTTGCCCTTCGCAGAAGGGTTGCAGGTAAGCGGCGTCGGTCGCCACGCCGTAGTAGTGAATGTCCTGGCGGTAAGGCATATTGGCGACTTGGGCATTACTGCAAATGCCGAACGCGCCGCCAGGGCATTGGTCAACGTATTGCACCTCGACCTTCTGCCCGGCAAGGCTGGGTTGGCAGAAGCCGTCGGCGAACAATTTTGGCGGAATGTTGCGGTTCTGCTGGCAGACTTTTACATCGAGCCGTTCTGCCTGGCTATGCACCACGCAGGCCTGGGCCAATACCTGGCTCGAAGCCAGCGCCAGTAACAGACAGCCAATCATCCGCATGTTCACCTCCATCGAAGTCGTCGCTATGTTGCAAGACATCCCCACCCATGTGATCGCCGGTCCTTTGGGCGCCGGCAAGACCAGCCTGATCAAGCATCTGCTGGCCCAGCGTCCAGTCAACGAGCGCTGGGCGGTACTGATCAACGAGTTTGGCCAGATCGGCCTGGATGCCGCCTTATTGACCCAGGCCGCCGATGGTATCGCACTGGGCGAAGTGGCCGGGGGCTGTTTGTGTTGCGTCAACGGTGCGCCCTTTCAGATCGGCTTGGGGCGTTTGTTGCGCAAGGCGCGCCCGGACCGGCTGTTTATCGAGCCTTCCGGCCTGGGCCATCCGGTGCAGTTACTGCGGCAGTTGAACGAGGCTCCGTGGCTTGGCGTATTGACGGTACAACCGTGCGTGATGGTGTTGGATGCCCAGGCGCTGGCAGGCGGCAAATCATTGCCCGATACGCAACGCCTCGCCCTCGCTCACGCCGGCTTACTGATATTGAACAAATCCAAGAACCTCACGGCCGCCGATCGGGAACGGGTGGCGGCGCAACTGCCGGGGTCGGTGCTGTATTGGACGGACCGCGCTGCGCTGCCGATCGAGCGATTGCCGGGCTTTGCCGCCCAGGGGCGTGGCGTTGTGGATAACCTGCTTGAACCCACGGTGGTGGGTCAGATACCGGCCATGTGGACCGACCCGACGTCGCCAATCTGCCTGTACCAGCAACTGGAAGGTGGCTGGAGTATCGGCTGGCGCTGGCACCCGAGCCAGCAGTTCGCACTGGCGGCGTTGGCTCGATGGCTAGGAGGTAGCGATTGGAAACGGGCCAAGATGGTTATCCACGGCGCCGATGGCTGGATGTCCGCCAATGCGCTGGAGGGCGAGGCCTTGCAATGGCAGGCCAGCGAATGGCGACAGGACTCGCGGATCGAATTGATCTTCGATGAACCGCAAGATGTCGAGGCCTTGCGAACCGGCCTGATGAGTTGCCGGTGCGTGTAGATCAGGCTTGTTTCAAGGCTTCCATTTGTTGTGTTCCTGGCGCCATTGGCTCAGTTCGATGACCTCCGCCCGATGTCTGCCCGGGACCGGTTCGATCGGTGTGGGTGGCGTTTCTTCGAACGGCATCGGGTAGGGCGCCAGTTCTATCTGTGCGCTGTGGGCACCGAACTGGGTGATGGTGCCGCTGTGGCGGGTCTCCCCCGTGACGGTGAACTCGAAATTGTAGATACGTGCCAGACGTCGTCGTCCACTGGCGTCTCTTACGAAACCGATTCTTTTCAGCGCCACATTGCCATCCAGCAACTCGATCTTGAGATTGGCGCAATGCTGCATGACCCTCGCCAGCGCTCGTTCGCGCAAGCCATGATTGTGCCACAGCCAGGCGCCGCCAGTAGCCAGCAGCATCAGCACGAAAATATTTCCAAGGGTCAGCATGAACGCAATGCTCCAACAAGTTGCTGCCAGCTTAACTGCCTCGCCGGTCTGTCGTACAGGCTGTGTTTAGTCGCATACTGCGTGGCTTGAATTTCAATGGCTTTATGGAAACTGCCAGCATGAAACGTACGCCTCATCTGCTTGCCATCCAGTCTCACGTGGTGTTCGGCCATGCTGGCAACAGCGCCGCCGTGTTTGCGATGCAGCGGGCCGGGGTGAACGTCTGGCCGCTCAATACCGTGCAGTATTCCAATCACACCCAGTATGGCCAATGGGCCGGCGAGGTGTTCGCGCCGCAGCAGATACCGGCCTTGGTCGAGGGGATCGCGGCGATCGGCGAGTTGGGTAACTGCGATGCCGTGCTGTCCGGTTACCTGGGCAGCGCGGCCCAGGGCCGGGCGATCCTGACGGGCGTGGCGCGGATCAAGGCCGCCAACCCCAAGGCGTTGTATTTGTGTGACCCGGTCATGGGGCATCCGGAAAAGGGCTGCATCGTGGCGCCCGAAGTGAGCGATTTCCTGCTGGAAGAAGCCGCCGCGGTAGCGGACCTGCTGTGCCCGAACCAGCTGGAACTGGACAGTTTCGCTGGACGCAAGGCGCAGTCGCTGTTCGACTGCCTGGCGATGGCCCGTGGGCTATTGGCTCGCGGGCCGAAGGCGGTACTGGTCAAGCACCTGGTGTATCCGGGCAAGCCTGAAGACAGCTTCGAAATGCTGTTGGTAACCGCCGATGGCAACTGGCACCTGCGCCGTCCGCTGCTGGCGTTTCCTCGTCAGCCGGTAGGCGTGGGTGACCTCACGTCGGGCTTGTTCCTGGCGCGGATACTGCTGGGGGATAGCCTGGTGGCGGCCATGGAATTCACCGCCTCGGCAGTACACGAAGTGCTGCTGGAAACCCAGGCCTGTGCCAGCTATGAGCTCGAACTGGTTCGCGCCCAAGACCGTATCGCTCATCCGCGGGTGCGGTTCGAGGCGGTGCCGATCAACTTTTGATCAAGGCCCGTCCGCCTTGATTTCCTGGTAACGCTTTTCCAGTTCCTGACGAATCTGCCGACGCTGCTGGGCTTGTTCGTAGCGGCGCTTCGCTTCGCTGTTCTGCGGTTGCAACGGCGGGACGGCCGCGGGTTTGCGCTGGTCGTCCACCGCGACCATGGTGAAAAAGCAGCTGTTTGTGTGGCGTACCGAGCGCTCGCGAATGTTTTCGGTCACGACTTTGATGCCCACTTCCATCGACGTGTTGCCGGTGTAGTTCACCGAGGCCAGGAAGGTCACCAATTCGCCCACGTGAACAGGCTCACGGAAAATCACCTGGTCAACCGACAGGGTTACCACGTAGCGCCCTGCATATCGGCTGGCACAGGCGTAGGCGACTTCGTCGAGGTACTTGAGCAGGGTGCCGCCATGGACATTGCCAGAGAAGTTGGCCATATCAGGGGTCATCAACACCGTCATCGACAGCTGGGCGTTTCCGGGTTCCATAACGTACTCACGATTCAAGGCAATGGTTGAAGGAGTTCGCCTCTGCGGGCGCTGGCAAGGTTTTACAAACCACCGATATCGGGACGCTGCGCCTGTGGCTGCCGTCACGCTTCGCTGGATCTGTTTCCATATATTGCACCGTCTTTTTGTCGGAAGTCGCGGTGTTACCCTTCAAAGGCCCGCTGTGAGGGCATTTCCTACAAGGAAAACCGACTTATCCACTCCGGTATGAGTCCTTTGAAACGGGAGCCTCCTCATGCATGCCATCAGTTTCATTCAGGACCTGGCGATCATCATGATGGCGGCGGGGCTGGTGACCATACTCTTTCATCGCCTCAAGCAACCCGTGGTGCTGGGTTATATCGTCGCCGGCTTCCTGATCGGCCCGCATACGCCGCCGTTCGGTTTCATTCACGACGAGGACACGATCAAGACCCTCGCCGAGCTCGGGGTGATTTTCCTGATGTTCTGCCTGGGCCTGGAGTTCAGCCTACGCAAGTTGTTCAAGGTCGGTGCCACTGCCTTCATCGCGGCTTTCCTCGAAATCGTGCTGATGATCTGGATCGGCTACGAAATCGGTCGCTGGTTCGACTGGAGCACCATGGATTCGCTCTTCCTCGGTGCCATCCTGGCCATCTCGTCGACCACCATCATCGTCAAGGCGCTCAATGACCTGAAGATGAAGAACGAGCGCTTTGCGCAGCTGATTTTCGGTGTATTGATCGTCGAGGACATCCTGGGCATCGGCATCATCGCCTTGCTGTCGAGCATTGCCGTCAGCGGCACGGTGAGCTCCGGCGAAGTCTTTTCCACCGTGGGCAAGTTGTCTCTGTTCATGATTGTCGCCCTGGTCATTGGCATTTTGCTGGTGCCGAGGTTGCTGGCTTACGTGGCGAAATTCGAAAGCAACGAGATGTTGCTGATTACCGTGCTGGGCCTGTGCTTCGGTTTTTGCCTGTTGGTGGTGAAGCTGGAATACAGCATGGTCCTGGGGGCCTTCCTGATCGGCGCAATCATGGCTGAGTCGCGGCAGCTGCTGCGCATCGAGCGGCTGGTGGAGCCGGTGCGTGACTTGTTCAGCGCGATTTTCTTCGTGGCGATCGGCCTGATGCTGGATCCGGCCATATTGCTGCAATACGCTTGGCCGATTGCCGTGATCACTGCCGCGGTCGTGCTCGGCAAGATGTTGTCCTGCGGGCTCGGCGCCTTTATCGCCGGCAATGACGGACGCACCTCGCTACGCGTTGGGATGGGGCTTTCGCAGATTGGCGAATTCTCTTTCATCATCGCGGCGTTGGGGATGACCTTGCAGGTCACCAGTGATTTCCTCTATCCGGTGGCGGTCGCAGTCTCGGTGTTGACCACCTTGCTGACGCCCTACCTGATTCGGGCCGCCGACCCCTTGTCCGTCAAGTTGGCGGCTGTGATGCCACAGCGGCTGGCACGGGTGCTGGGGATGTATGGTGAATGGTTGCGCAACATCCAGCCCCAAGGCGAAGGGGCGTTGCTGGCTTCAATGATCAGGCGGATCTTGTTGCAGGTGGGGGTAAACCTGGCCCTGGTCGTGGCCATTTTTGTCTCGGGCGGTTTCTTCGCCGAGCGGATGTCGGCTTACCTGCAGGTGTGGATCAGCGACCCGAGCTGGCAGAAAGCGTTGATTTGGGGCGCTGCGCTGTTGCTGTCTCTACCGTTCCTGATTGCCGCCTATCGCAAGCTCAAGGCGCTGTCGATGCTGCTGGCGGAGATGGGCGTGAAGCCGGAAATGGCGGGCCGGCACACTCAGCGCGTGCGTCGGATCATTGCCGAAGTGATCCCGATCTTGTCGCTGCTGGTGATTTTCCTGCTGTTGGCAGCCTTGTCGGCCAGTATCTTGCCGACCAACAAGTTGTTGGTGTTGATTGCCCTGGTCGCGACCACCGTCGCGGCGTTGCTCTGGCGCTGGTTTGTCCGCCTGCATACGCGGATGCAGGTGGCCCTGCTCGAAACCCTGGACAACCACAAGGAATCCTCAGGACATTGACCTGCAACGGCGTCAACGAATCAGCTTTCCAGCCAGACGTCCCGAGCCCAATGCCAGACGGATTCCCAGGTTTCTTCGGCGATCAGTTCGTCTTCGGCTTGCCACAGCACCACGGTGCCGTCTTCTTCGACGCAATAGTAATCGTCGCCGTCCTGGCAGATCGGGATCAGGCTGCGATCGACACCGGCATCCCAGGCATTGGCGGCCACGTCCGGCAGGTAGGTGTGAGACTGCGGATCGGTGACGGTCACCGGTTCCAGGCTGCCATAGACGACATCGCTGACGGTCAGCAAGAACTCCCGGAACACGAACGGAATGTCGATGAACAGCTGTTCTTCGATCTCTACCAGCAAATCTTCGTCGGGCAATTCCAGTGGAACCGGTACGGGTTCGTTGGCTTCACGCAATTGTTCGATGATTTCTTCCACGTCCGGGGATCCTCTCTTTCTCGATGGCGCGGTTTTACATGGAGCGGTTTATACAGTAGCTCGCCATAGATGCAACCGCGAAAAATAGAAAACCCCGGCCGGGGCCGGGGTTCTCTTATTTCAACCTGTAAAACGGGCAAAGGTTCAGCCGTTCTGACGGATACCGGCCACCAGCCAAGGCTGGTCGTTGCCCTGGGCGCGTTCCATGTTCCAGCTTTCGCTGAACGCTTCGCCCTTGTCGAAGCGAGAGTCCTTCGACACACCGCTGAAGGTCAGGGTGGCGACGGTCTTGTCGGCACGATCGTCGACGCCGTCCAGTTGCACGTGCAGATTGTCGATGTAGGTGGATTGGAAGCCATCACCCAGGTCGGCTCGTTCGCGCTTGAGGAACTCCAGCAATTGCGGGGTCACGAATTCGGCGATCTTGTCCATTTCGTTCGCGTCCCAATGTTGCTGCAAGGACATGAAGTGGTTGCGTGCGGCTTCGATGAAGCGTTGCTCGTTGAACCAGGCCGGCGCATTGATGACCGGACGGGACGCCACAGGCGCTGCCGAGCCACCGAAGATCGAACCGCTGGCGGGCTGCTGGTTGAACACTTCACGTTGCATCGGCGCGCCGGCCGGAGCGAACTGCTCCTGCTGCTTGCGACGACGGGCGGCAAAGAAGCGGAAGGCCAGGAAGGCGATGACCGCCATGATCAGGATGTCGAAGAACTGCATACCCTGGAAGCCATCGCCCATGAACATGGAGGCGAGCAAGCCACCGGCGGCGATGCCGGCCAGAGGGCCGAGCCAGCGCGAAGCACCGCTGGCCTTGGTGGCGGCGCCAGCAGCGCCGGCTGCGCCCGCGGTTGCCGCCGTGGAGCCGGCAGCCGAGGACGGCGCCATCTGGCTGGTCTGGTGAGTCGGGGCTGCGCCCGAGCTTTTACCACCGCCAAAGCGCTTGGCGGCATTGGCGTCGATGGCCATCGTCAGGCCGATGCACAGGGCCATGGCGATGCTAAGAAAACGTTTCATATAAAGGCATTCCCATTTGTGGATAGCACGCGCGCCATGTTGCACAGCGGAATGGATGCTGGCTAGCGTGAGAGTGTTTCGGGCTTTTGCGCGACAGCTTAGGTTCAGCTTGGCAACGCAAGGAGGCTTGTTCGCCTTGGGTTGTAGGAAAAGGAATTAAGTTCGGTCGGAAACTAGTGTGGGTGGGGAGCGATACCTGTGGGAGCAAGGCTTGCCCGCGACAGCGATCGGTCTGACGCATCTATGCCGAATGTGCCATCGTCGCGCGGGCAAGCCATGCTCCCACAACAAGCTGTGCTTGCGAAATGTCTAGATTGCCTCGAGCTTGGCATACCCCAGCATCAACCACTTGCTGCCTTCGCTGAAGTTCACCTGGACCCTGGCCTGCGCTCCCGCGCCTTCGAAGTTGAGGATCACCCCGTCGCCGAATACCGAATGCCGCACGGCCTGGCCCAGGCTGAAGCCGGTGTCCGGGATGTCGCTGCCGCCGAACAGGCTGCTGGTGCTCTGCGCCTGGCCACCACCGAAGGGGCGGCTGACGCTGTTGGACAGCCGCACTTCCTGGATCAGGCCCTTCGGCACTTCGCGTACGAAGCGTGAGACTTTGTTGTAGGTCTCGCTGCCATACAGGCGTCGGGTTTCGGCGTAGGTCAGCACCAGGTTCTGCATGGCACGGGTGATGCCGACGTAGGCCAGGCGCCGTTCTTCTTCCAGACGCCCCGGCTCTTCCAGGCTCATCTTGTGGGGGAACAGGCCTTCTTCCATGCCAACGAGGAACACATAGGGGAATTCCAGGCCTTTGGCGCTGTGGAGCGTCATTAGCTGGATGCTGTCTTCGTGTTCGTCGGCCTGGGTATCGCCGGCTTCCAGGGAGGCGTGGCCGAGGAAGGCCGACAAGGGGGACAGCTCGGCGTCTTCTTCCGTGCGTTCGAAGTTACGCGCGGCGCTGACCAGTTCCTCGAGGTTTTCCACCCGGGCCTGGCCTTTCTCGCCTTTTTCCGCCTCGTGGTAGGCGATCAGGCCGGACTGCTCGATGACTGTTTGGGTCATCAAGTGCAGCGGCATGTCCGCGCACTTGGTCGCCAGGTCTTCAATCAGGTCCATGAAGGCCTTCAGGGCACCGCCAGCGCGCCCGGTCACGCCTTTGTTGACGACCAACTGACGCATGGCTTCCCACATGGAGACATGGCTGTGGCGGGCGTGATCGCGAATCGCCTCGACGGTTTTTTCGCCGATGCCCCGCGTCGGAACGTTGATCACCCGCTCCAGGGCGGCATCGTTGCCGCGTCCTTCAATCAGGCGCAGGTACGCCATGGCGTTCTTGATTTCAGCCCGTTCGAAGAAGCGCTGGCCGCCATAGATGCGATAGGGGATACGTTCGCGCAGCAACGCTTCTTCCAACACCCGCGACTGGGCGTTGGAGCGGTACAGGATGGCGATGTCGCTGCGAGCCAGGCCGGTTTTCAGCGCATTCTCGATGGTTTCCACCACGTAGCGGGCTTCGTCGTGTTCGTTGAACGCGGCATAAAGGTTGATCGCTTCGCCTTCGTTGCCGTCAGTCCATAGCTCTTTGCCCAGGCGCCCGGTGTTATGCGCGATCAGGGCGTTGGCGGCCTTGAGGATGCCGGCGGTGGAGCGATAGTTCTGCTCCAGGCGAATGACCTCGGCGTCTGGGAAATCTGCCGAGTACTGATGGATGTTCTCGATCTTGGCGCCGCGCCAGCCGTAGATCGACTGGTCGTCGTCGCCCACCACCATCAGGCTGTCGCCGCCCTTGGCCAGCAGGCGCAGCCAGGCATATTGCACGGCGTTGGTGTCCTGGAATTCGTCTACCAACACGTGCCGGAAGCGCCTCTGATAATGCTCCAACAGGCCGGGGTGGTCGCGCCACAGGTCCAGTGCACGCAATAACAGCTCGGAAAAGTCGATGACCCCGGCACGCTGGCAGGCTGCTTCATAGGCTTCATAGATGCTGCGCATGGTCGCCAGGAACAGATCGCCGCTGGCCTGGATGTGCTGCGGGCGCAGGCCTTCGTCTTTCTGGCCGTTGATGAACCATTGCGCCTGGCGGGCCGGCCAGCGCTGTTCGTCCAGGCCCAGCTCGCGGATCACCCGCTTGACCAGGCGCTGCTGGTCGTCGCTGTCGAGGATCTGGAACGTCTGGCTCAGGCCGGCTTCCTGCCAGTGGGCCCGTAATAAACGGTGGGCCAGGCCGTGGAATGTCCCCACCCACATGCCGGCCGGGTTGATCCCCATCAGCTGTTCGATGCGATGGCGCATCTCTGCAGCGGCCTTGTTGGTGAAGGTCACCGACAGGATCGAGTGCGGCGAGGCGTTCTCGACCTGGATCAACCAGGCGATACGGTGCACAAGCACTCGGGTTTTACCGGAACCGGCGCCGGCCAGGACCAACTGACGCCCCACGGAGGCGGCTACGGCCTGGCGTTGGGCATCGTTGAGGGAATTCAGCAGAAGGGAGAGATCATCGCGCATTGGGGCATTCTAGGGTGCGGCGCCACACCGGGCAAACCAAGCTTTGCGCCAATCGATAAAAGACCGGGCCGGGATGACCGGCGGGTCATAGGCTGCAAGCATTGGTGACGGGCGCCTATGGGACTTGTGACCCAATGAAATAGCGATGTTTTCCACATTTTTATGAGCTACGACAGTGTGGGATGGCTCGCGGCTTGTGTATGCTCGTGCACGTTTCGGGTTCTCTATGTTCCCCCTGAATAAAAACAAGAACAGCGCCTATGACCATCAATTCCGATCTGGCGGGCCCCTGTGTGGAGCCACGGATCATCTACAAGCAGTACGCCACGGAAATGGCGGTCGAACGCACAAGGCTTCTGTATCAGGGCTCGCTGCTGCCCACACTCTTCATGCTGGTCAACGGCTTGGTCTGCGCTGCGCTGCTGTGGGGGCCGTCGCGCTATTTCGTGGTCAGTGTCTGGCTGGTTTGGCTGCTGTCCCTGGTGGCGTTGCGAGTGATCCAGGTGGCCGCCTTCGATTCGGCGATCCCCAGCCGCCAGGCGCATCCTGTCTGGCGGCGCATGTTTCTGCTCGGCTCGGCCATGACCGGCCTGACGCTGGCCGGGGCGGGCATCGCCTTGGTGCCGGCCGACAGTTTCGAGCAACAGGCCTGGGTCTTCGGGCTGATCGGTGCGGCCACGTTGTCGGCCAGTGTGGCTTATGCCGTGAGCCTGCCGGCGTTCCTGTCCTTTACCTTGCCCTGTCTGTTGCCGGCCATTGGGTACTTGCTGTGGGGCGGGGATGAACAACTGCGCGGGTGGGGCTGGCTGGGCCTGGTGGTGTTGGTTTCGTTGAGTGTCGTGGCCTGGCAGGTCAATCGATTGATACAAAATGGCTTGCTGCGACGGTTCCAGAACCAGGCGCTGATCGAGCATTTGCAGCGGACACAAACCCACAGTGCGCAACTCAACGAGGCGTTGGCTCGCGAAGTCGAACAACGTCGTCATGTCGAGGAGCAACTGCGCGCCGCCCAGATTGGCCTGGAGGCCCGCGTCGCACAGCGCAACCTGGAGCTGGAAGCGGCCAGTCAGGCCCTGGGCAAAAGCGAAGCGCGCCTGGCCCTGGCCCTCAAGGCCAGCGAGCTGGGTTTATGGGACTGGAACCTGCAAACCGACGAAGTCCACCACACGCATCTCAAGGAATTGTTCGGCCTGGAGCCCGAGTACGTCACGGCGATGCTCAGCCATCTCACGCCGCGGCTGCATCCCCAGGACCTGCCCGCCCTCAAGCGTGCCCTCGTCGAACACCTCAAGGGGCGCAGCGAGGATTACCAGATCGAGTACCGCTTGCGTCACGGTGATGGCCACTGGGTCTGGATCGAGGACCGTGGGCGGGCGGTGGAGCGCAGTCCCAGCGGTCGGGTGCTGCGCATGGTTGGCACCCGGCGGGACATCAGCGCCAGTAAAGAACTCCAGCAGCAACGACAGTTGGCGGCCACGGTATTCGAGGCGGCCAGCGAAGGGATCGTGATTTTCGACCCCAACTACGCGTTGCTCGCCGCCAACCAGGCCTTCACCCGCATCACCGGTTTCAATATCGACGACATGCTGGGGCGCAACGTCGTCGACTTGCCGTGCAGTCGCGATGCGCGCCGGCATTACCCGATCATCCGCCAGGCGCTCAAGGAGCACGGCACCTGGCAAGGCGAATTGGTGGAAGCCCGCGCCAATGGCGAACTGTATCCGCAGTGGCTGCAATTGAACGTTGTTCGCGATTTGCGAGGTAATGTCAGCCATGTGGTGGGCTTCTTCGCCGATCTTTCGGCTCGTCGTGAATCCGAAGAGCGAATGCGCTACCTCTCCCATTACGACGAACTGACCGGGCTGGCGAACCGCGCGTTGTTCCGCGAACGGTTGCACGAGGCCTACCAGCGGGTGCGCCAGGGTGGCCGACGCAGCCTGGCGCTGCTGCACATCGACCTGGATCGCTTCAAGCTGCTGAACGAGAGCCTTGGTCATGACATCGCCGACCAATTGTTGCAAAAGGTCGCCCGCCGCCTGATCAACGCGTTGCCCGAGGCCAACACCATTGCGCGGTTGTCCGGCGATGAGTTCGGGGTGCTGTTCGATGCCTACGGCAACCTGTCGAGCCTGGCACGGGTGGCGACCCGGCTTGCGGCCAAGCTGCGCGTGCCGTTGACCATCGAGGGCCATGAGCTGGTGGTGAGCGCCTCGATCGGCATCAGCCTGTTGCCGGACAACACACGGGAAGTGTCCACACTGGTCAGCCAGGCGAACATGGCCATGCAACATGCCAAGCACCTGGGGGGCAACAATTTCCAGTTTTATACCGACAGCCTCCAGGCCAGTACTCTGGAACGCCTGCAGTTGGAGAATCAACTGCGCAAGGCTCTCGAAGAGCAACAGCTGAAGGTTTTCTACCAGCCCAAGTTGTGTCTGGCGACCGGGCGTCTGAACGCCGCCGAGGCGCTGGTGCGTTGGGATCATCCGGTCATGGGCCAGGTTCCACCGGGGGATTTCATCGGTCTGGCCGAAGAGACCGGGTTGATCGGGTCGATTGGCGAGTTCGTATTGCGCCAGGCGTGTTGGCAGGCCTGCGAGTGGCAGCGCCGGGGACTGGCGCCCATCCGGGTGTCGGTCAACCTGTCGGTGCACCAGTTGCGCCAGGGCAAGCTGGTCAGCCTGGTGCGGCAAGTGTTGGAAGAAACCGGCCTGGCGCCTCAATACCTGGAGCTGGAACTGACCGAGAGTCAGTTGCTCGACAGCGTCGAGCACATCATTGTCACTTTCCAACAGTTGCGTGGTCTCGGGGTGAAACTGGCGATCGATGACTTTGGCACTGGTTATTCGTCCTTGAGCTACCTCAAGCGTATCCCGGTGGACTACGTGAAGATCGACCAGGCGTTCATACGTGGGTTGGAGGAAGGGGGTGAGGATGCGGCGATTACCCGGGCAATCATTGCGATGGCCCATGGGTTGTCACTCAAGGTGGTCGCCGAAGGTGTCGAGCGCCAGGAGCAGCTTGAGTTTCTGACCGTTGAACATTGCGACGAAGTCCAGGGCTACCTCATCAGCCGGCCGCTGGAGGCCGAAGGACTGGCCAGCCTGCTGCGCGGGCAGTGCCTGGAATGAGCCTTGCGTCGGTGGCCACACCCTCTGGTACCGACGCAAGGTGTGTCTGGATTAATGCGTAATCAGAACTTCATCGATATGGTGAATAAGCTCATCATCGAAGAAGATGCTGACGCCTGTAACATTTGACTCGCCGAGTACTTTGTATTCGACATGTTTTTGCGTAATAACTTGCAGTGCGACTTCGTCACTTTGTTCGAGAACGAGATCCAGGCGCAAGTCGAAAGATTTGTCCTGCTTGGCACTAAGAACCAACTTTGGCGTGATGCCGCTGTTCGATACTTCTACTGTTCCGTGGGTGCGGAAAGACGCTGCACCGGGCATCCGGTCGATTTGTGCGGTCCAATCCCTGGTCTTGATGGTCATGTTGGATAACTCCTGTAGTTGAAATTGAATTGCGTCCTGCGTGGCTAATATAAGTAGGTGAAGTTTTTTAGGAAAGGGTTCAAGTGTGGGGATTTGAAAGCGATTGTGTGTTTTTCGTTTGGTCGGGTTAATAGGGGCGCTGCAACTTCATATTGTATTTGACAAGTGTTCGTGCAATAGAAAGCAGCCCACTTCAAGCGCGATGACTTTTAATCCTGGCTGATCTTGCATGGATTAAATATTTCGTCACGATCGATGTTCCTTGCATGAGTAGGAGCTGTCCGTACGGAGGCGGGTATGTTGCGGGTGCCCTGGAACCATGGGTTTCGGCTCTCGCGTCATGGCTTCCCAAGTGGCTACATGGCGTGTTCCCCGCCAAAACAAGGCGTAGCGGGTCCATTCAGTTACGTATTGGGCAGGCAAAAAGCCAATTCTTGTAGTATAACTACAAGACTGCTACATCCCGGCACCTGCCCATAACAAGAGTCCAGCGCCTTGAACCTGTTGCAACACATCGCCCAGTCACGCCACCTGCTGCGCAAGTCGGAGCTGAAAGTCGCCGATCACGTCCTGCTTGATCCCGCGGCCGTGATGCACAGTTCCATGGCCGATCTTGCCCACAGCGTCGGCATCAGCGAACCGACCATCGTGCGTTTCTGCCGGGCCATCGGTTGCTCGGGCTTCCAGGACCTGAAACTCAAGTTGGCGCAAAGCCTGGCGGCCGGGGCAAGTTTCGGCCAGTTCGCGATCCATGAGGACGACTCGGTCGCGGACTACAGCCTGAAGATCTTCGACACCACCCTGCACACCCTGATGGAAGTTCGCGAGAAACTGGACCCGGTGGCGTTGCAAAAAGCTGTCACGGCGATGTCCCAGGCGCAGCGGGTCGAGTTCTACGGCTTTGGTGCCTCGGGCGCGGTGGCCGCCGATGCGCAGCATAAGTTCTTTCGCTTGCTGCTCACGGCGGCGGCTTATTCCGACCCACATATGCAGGCAATGTCGGCGGTCACGCTGAAACCCACCGATGTGGCGATCTGCATCTCCCAGTCAGGACGTTCCAAGGATCTGCTGATCACTGCCAACCTGGTGCGCGAAAGTGGCGCCTCGTTGATCACCTTGTGCCCGAGCCAGACCCCGCTGGCCGAACTCTCGACCGTGAACCTGGCCATCGACGTGCACGAGGACACCGAGATCTACACCCCGCTGACCTCGCGTATCGCCCATCTGGTGGTGATCGATGTGCTGGCGATGGGGGTTGCGATGGCGCGCGGGCCGAGCCTGGTCAACCACCTCAAGAGCGTGAAGCGCAGCCTGCGCAGTTTGCGACTGTCGCCCAAGTCGGTGAAGGCGTTGGATGATTGAAGCTAGGCTCTGTACGAAAAGTCTTGAGACGAAGGTCAGGCAAGGCGAAAACAGCCGAGCAAGCGCAGTGTACTGGAGTACATGAGCATTGCGAGGCTGTTTTCAACGCAGCATGAACGAGTATCAAGGCTTTTCGTACAGAGCCTAGCAACATTCACCGTTCTGTAATGCACACGCCGCCAAACCGTCATCGCGCACCGTCATCGTGAAACTCCCGTATACGTCTTGGGAGTCTCGACATGACCCAGTCCTACGAAGAGCGTAGCGCCGTCAAAACCCGTCGTCAGCAGGAAGATCAGCGCCGCATGGCGTTTCGTCGTGCGATCGAAGACCGTTGTGAGCAGCGCCAGCTCATGGTCGAAATCAGCGATTTTCCTGACGCCGCAGAATTCAATTACTGGCAGGTATCGCCACTGGTTTCCCGTCGAAACGCTCAACCAGGCCACTGATCTGGGCGCGTTCGCCGCGCACGAACGTCAGGAAGGCGTGAGCCACCGGTGACAAGCGTTTCGCCCTGGCTTGCACCAGGCACCAACTGCGGTACAGCGGCAGCTCTTCCACTGGCAACTCGACGAGTGCGCCAGACGACAATTCCCGGCTCACGGCGTGGCGCGTCAACAGCGCCACGCCCAATCCGGCGACCACGCACTCGCGCTGAGCCTCCGCCGATGCCACTTCCAGCGTCTGGGTGAAATGCACCCGTTTCTCCTTGAAGTATTCCTCACAAGCCAGTCGCGTACCCGAGCCCGGTTCGCGCAGCAGCAGCGTGTAGGGTTCCAGGTCCTGCAAGCGCAACGGGCCCATGTGACACAGCGGATGATCCGGTGGCGCCACGGCGACGATCGGATTGTTCAGGAACGGCAGGAATTCCAGGCCCATCTCCTGGGGCACCATGGACATGATCACCAGGTCATCCCGGTTGTCCGAGAGCCGGCGAATGACCTGGCTGCGGTTGACCACCGTGAGGCTCAGGTTGACCTCCGGATGCTGGCGTTTGAACGCGGCGAACAGGTGTGGCACGAAATACTTGGCGCTGGATTCCACTGCCAGTTTCAGTTGACCTTGCAGCGAACCCTGCATGTCCGAGAGCTGCATGTCGAGGTTTTCCAGGCGTCCGAAGATATCCCGGCTGGCCCGTTGCAGGGCTTCGGCGGCCTCGGTCATGTAGAGTTTCTTGCCGACATACTCGAACAGCGGCTGGCCGATCAGCTCTTCCAAGGATCGAATCTGTAGGCTCACGGCCGGTTGTGTGAGAGACATTTCGTCGGCTGCACGACTGTAGGACCGGAGGTCGCACACCTCGTTGAAAATCTGCAATTGACGCAATGTCATACGCATCAATGACTTACGCATTTTTTGTACATCCTCGGCCGAGACAGACAGGATGACTATAAGTTTTTATTTATGCACATCCCAATAATTATTCATTTTTGTTAATCAACACGTGGGACTAGTGTGGAGTTGCGACCGGTTGTTACATCCGGTCACGTATCGGCCTGACTCCAGGCCGTGGGATCACCGGCTCAAGGGAACCTCCAATTGATAAAAAAGATCCTGATCGCCAACCGTGGTGAGATTGCCGTACGAATCGTGCGCGCTTGCGCCGAGATGGGCATTCGCTCGGTCGCGGTCTATTCCGACGCGGACCGGCATGCCTTGCATGTCAAGCGCGCGGATGAGGCCCACAGCATCGGTGCCGATCCGCTGGCCGGCTATCTCAACCCACGCAAGCTGGTGAACCTGGCCGTGGAAACCGGCTGTGATGCCTTGCACCCTGGTTATGGCTTTTTGTCGGAAAACGCCGAATTGGCGGACATCTGCGCCGAACGTGGGATCAAATTCATAGGCCCGGCGGCGGAAGTCATTCGTCGCATGGGCGACAAGACCGAAGCGCGCCGCAGCATGATCAAGGCCGGCGTGCCGGTCACGCCGGGCACCGAGGGCAACGTATCGGGGATCGAAGAAGCCCTGAGCGAAGGCGACCGCATCGGTTACCCGGTCATGCTCAAGGCCACGTCCGGTGGTGGTGGCCGCGGCATCCGTCGTTGCAACAGCCGCGAAGAGCTCGAACAGGCTTTCCCGCGGGTGATCTCCGAAGCCACCAAGGCGTTCGGTTCGGCGGAAGTGTTCCTGGAAAAATGCATCGTCAATCCCAAGCACATCGAAGCACAGATCCTGGGCGACAGTTTCGGCAACGTCGTGCACCTGTTCGAGCGTGACTGCTCGATCCAGCGCCGCAACCAGAAACTGATCGAAATCGCCCCGAGCCCGCAGCTCACCCCCGAACAGCGCGCCTACATCGGCGACCTGTCGGTGCGCGCCGCCAAGGCGGTGGGTTACGAGAACGCTGGTACCGTGGAGTTCCTGCTCGCCGAAGGCGAGGTGTACTTCATGGAGATGAACACCCGGGTGCAGGTGGAACACACCATCACCGAAGAAATCACCGGTATCGACATCGTTCGCGAACAGATCCGCATCGCCTCTGGGTTGCCGTTGTCGGTCAAGCAGGAAGACATCCAGCACCGTGGTTTTGCGTTGCAGTTCCGCATCAACGCCGAGGACCCGAAAAACAACTTCCTGCCCAGCTTCGGCAAGATCACCCGTTACTACGCCCCCGGCGGACCGGGTGTGCGCACCGACACGGCGATCTACACCGGCTACACCATCCCGCCGTTCTACGACTCGATGTGCCTGAAACTGGTGGTCTGGGCGTTGACCTGGGAAGAAGCCATGGACCGTGGTCTGCGCGCCCTGGATGACATGCGCTTGCAGGGGGTCAAGACCACTGCCGCGTATTACCAGGAAATCCTGCGCAACCCGGAATTCCGTAGCGGCCAGTTCAATACCAGCTTCGTTGAAAGCCACCCTGAACTGACCAACTACTCGATCAAGCGCAAACCCGAAGAGCTGGCCCTGGCCATCGCCGCCGCCATTGCCGCCCACGCAGGCCTGTAAGGAATCATGACAATGTCCAAGAAGATCCACGTTACCGACACAATCCTGCGCGACGCCCACCAATCGCTGCTTGCCACCCGCATGCGCACCGAAGACATGCTGCCAATCTGCGACAAGCTCGACAAAGTCGGCTATTGGTCGCTGGAAGTCTGGGGCGGCGCCACCTTCGACGCCTGCGTGCGCTTCCTCAAGGAAGACCCGTGGGAGCGCCTGCGCCAGCTGCGCGCCGCATTGCCCAACACCCGCCTGCAAATGTTGCTGCGTGGCCAGAACCTGCTGGGCTACCGCCACTACAGCGACGACGTGGTCAAGGCGTTCGTGGCCAAGGCTGCGGTCAACGGCATCGATGTGTTCCGTATTTTCGATGCGATGAACGACGTGCGTAACCTGCGGGTGGCCATCGAAGCGGTGAAAGCCGCCGGCAAGCACGCCCAAGGCACCATCGCCTACACCACCAGCCCGGTGCACACCATCGAGGCCTTCGTGGCCCAGGCCAAGCAAATGGAAGCCATGGGGTGCGACTCGGTGGCGATCAAGGACATGGCCGGTCTGCTGACCCCCTACGCCACTGGCGAATTGGTGAAAGCACTGAAGGCCGAGCAATCGTTGCCGGTGTTCATCCACTCCCATGACACCGCCGGCCTGGCCGCGATGTGCCAGCTCAAGGCGGTGGAAAACGGTGCCGACCATATCGACACTGCCATCTCCAGCTTCGCCTGGGGCACCAGCCACCCGGGTACCGAATCGATGGTCGCGGCCCTTAAAGGCAGCGAGTTCGACACTGGCCTGGACCTGGAGTTGTTGCAGGAAATCGGCCTGTACTTCTACGCCGTGCGCAAGAAGTACCACCAGTTCGAAAGCGAATTCACCGCGGTGGACACCCGTGTCCAAGTCAACCAGGTACCGGGCGGGATGATTTCCAACCTGGCCAACCAGTTGAAAGAGCAGGGCGCGCTGAACCGCATGAACGAAGTACTGGCGGAGATCCCGCGAGTGCGCGAAGACCTCGGCTTCCCACCGCTGGTGACCCCGACTTCGCAGATCGTCGGCACCCAGGCGTTCTTCAACGTGTTGGCCGGTGAGCGCTACAAGACCATCACCAACGAAGTGAAGCTTTACCTGCAAGGCGGCTACGGCAAGGCGCCGGGTGAGGTGAATGAAAAACTGCGGCGCCAGGCCATCGGCAGCGAAGACGTGATCGACGTGCGCCCGGCCGACCTGCTCAAGCCGGAAATGACCAAGCTGCGCGGCGAAATCGGTGCACTGGCCAAGTCCGAAGAGGACGTGCTGACCTTCGCCATGTTCCCGGACATCGGGCGCAAGTTCCTCGAAGAGCGTGAAGCCGGCACCCTGACCCCGGAAGTGCTGCTGCCGATCCCTGAAGCGGGCAGCGTGAGCTCTGCGGGCGGCGAAGGTGTGCCGACCGAGTTCGTCATCGACGTCCACGGCGAAACCTACCGCGTCGACATCACCGGGGTGGGCGTCAAGGCCGAAGGCAAGCGTCACTTCTACCTGTCCATCGACGGCATGCCGGAAGAGGTCGTGTTCGAACCGCTCAACGAGTTTGTCGGCGGCGGCGGCAGCAAGCGCAAGCAAGCCACCGCGCCGGGCCATATCAGCACCACCATGCCGGGCAACATCGTCGATGTCCTGGTCAAGGAGGGCGATGTGGTCAAGGCCGGCCAGGCAGTCCTGATCACCGAAGCCATGAAGATGGAAACCGAAGTGCAGGCGGCCATCGCCGGCAAGGTCACCGCCATTCATGTGGCCAAGGGCGACCGGGTCAACCCGGGTGAAATCCTGATCGAGATCGAAGGCTGATCGAACAGCCTCGATACAACGCTTTAACCTCGGGGGGGCATGTGCTCCCCTTTTTTTGTCCGCGAAATTGTCAGAACATCATGCGCCATTGGCCCATCAGCGCATTGTT
Source organism: Pseudomonas citri (assembly GCF_025336485.1). Classification (GTDB taxonomy): domain Bacteria; phylum Pseudomonadota; class Gammaproteobacteria; order Pseudomonadales; family Pseudomonadaceae; genus Aquipseudomonas; species Aquipseudomonas citri. Next base: position 155,513 of record NZ_JAODAB010000009.1, read on the forward strand.
GCGATTGTCCTGCCCCGTTTCGCCGCGATAGCTCAGACCGAGGGTGTGCCGGGGTGAAACGGTCAGGTCCAGTCCGGTCTCCACGAGCAGACTGTCGCGGTCCAGTTCGACACCCTCGACGGTGTACGTATGGCCGCCGGTCACCAGGCGTTGTCGGGAACGGCCCCTGACATCACCGTACAGGTGCTTCCAGCCGACATTCAGCCGCGGCGTCAGCCGCATGCCTTGGTCAAACAGGAAGGGGCGGGCGAGGCGCAGGCCGAGGTCGCTGCTGTAGTGGTCCTGGGTCTGCTTGCGGTACTGCAACGCGGCGTCCCCGCCTTTTTCGGTATAGGCATTTCGTTGGTAGCGTTGGTAGCCGACTTGGGCATAGGGTTCGATATCGAAATGACCGACGTCCAGGTTGTAGCCGAGCTGGCCGAAGACCTGTTGCGTGTTGGCATCGTAACGGCCTTTCAGATGATCCTTGAATCCGTTGAAGGCTACGTGGCGCTTGGTGCTGCCATCGTGATGACCATGGACAGCGCCCAGGTGCAGCGCCAAAGGCCCATCCTGAAACAAGGCGTACGCGCCCACCAGCCAACTGTCGAGCGCTCCTTCGAACTGATAACTGTCCAGCTGTGTCTGGGTTTTGCCGCCGACGATGCCCAGGCGCCAGTCGGGGCTGACAGCCCAGTCGGTTCCCAGCATCAGGCCTTTTGTCGAATGCTTGAGGGCATGATTGCCCAGGTACTTGGCGAGGCTGCCGCTGTTGCCGATGGCCTGGACCCAAACCTGGCCGTCACCCCGTGCGTTTGCGGGTTGGGTCGAGTCCAAGGCCGAGAGCATTCCGGTGCTGATCGGCGCGACAGTGCTCAGGGTGGCGCTGCCCAGGTCGGCGGTGTTGTAGCCGCCCAGTTGGTCGATGGCGTCGGCTACGGTAGTCATATTGGTGCCGAGCAAGGCGTTTATGGCGGCGTTGGGTTTGGGGATTGGCTTGTTGGGCTGGGCATTGGCAACGATTTTTGGTTCGGTGGGCTTTGACGCTGGGCGATCGGCTTGTGGCTCGACGACAGGAGAGGGGGGAATCGGTGAAGTGACGACGGATTCCGATTGCGATGGTTTGGCCCGTTCTGATTTCTGAATACTGCGTAAAGCATTTTGTCCGTTCTCATTGGCCGTGATTTTCTCGGGCGGAACCGCTTTGGGCGCGAGAATCAAGCCGACTTCTGTCTCGGTGGTGTAGTCAGGTGTCGCGGTCACTAAGGCGAGCTCGTTGACGACATCCCCGAATTTCCCATCGATCTTTTTCGCTTCGATCACGATGTGCTTGCCCGCACCGATGGACTCGCCTGGCAACGAGCTAATCTTCAGCGTCGCGTTGCCTAGCTTCGCGGTGCCGCCGACTTTGATCATGGCACTGCCGCTGTCTGGATAGATGCCATAGAGCAGCGTTGCGCTTTGCGAAAATTCAAGATTCCCTTTGATCGTAGGGCCCCCGTTCGCAGGGTCGACTTCCAACAAGCCCTTCACGTTCAGCGCGTTGATTGTGCCCTTGCCGCTGAAACTGCCTGTCTCGTTCACAAAGACAGACTTGCCCACGTCCCCCTCGTTATGAAATTTGCCGGCAACGTGTACCTCTCCACCGATCTTGCCGAGATTGCGAAATTGGGCATCCGCTTCTACCAGGCCTTTATTGAAGCGGAGGGTGCGCGAGGATTCGCCCTCCAATGTTGTGAACTTGGGTGGCCTGCTGGATGCCTTGGTCGAATGATTGGGTTGGGCTTGCTCCTGGGTGGTTGTTTCGGAGGGGGGAACTGTAGCGTCATCGGTCGATGGCTGGGCTATCGAAACATCGGCGCAACCGAGTACCAGGGTAATTGCCAGGGCCAGGCGTTGGGGTGGATACAAATATCGGATAGACATCGGCGTGAGGCCTCTCGTGGAGTGAGCCCGCACTTTAAAAATTCAACTTGGAACGCGATGCCGGCCATCTCCTGGCTTCCAGCGAGACACGGCGACGTCATCTGTAGGCTGCTTCTGTTGTGATAGACACATTGTCCCGGTGGCTCTCATGAGCTGCTGTCTTGCCCTACAGCGTCCGCGGAGCTTGTCGACAGGGAACCCTTTCCCGTTTGCCGCCACAGAGAGAAACCAACGCAAAAAACTCAGGACATTTCCATGCGGCCTATCGAGGCAAGAGAACAACTGGGCCAGTGGCTGCGCACACGAGGCATCGCGGATGCGCTGGAGGGCCAGCGTGAGCGTCAGGCCGTGCGCACCGCCAACGGGATGGATTGCCTGCTCTGGCTGCCCCTGCAAGACACCACACTGTTTATCTTCGTCGTGGTCACGGAACTGACTATGCCCCAGGACAACGACATCCTGGCCCTGTCCATGGCGCTGAACCTGGAGCCGAGCCGGACCCACGGTGGATCCCTGGGCTACAACCCAGTCTCCAGGCAGTTGATGCTGCGCAGCATGCACCCCATGAGCAGTCTGGATGAGCCTGGCCTCGATCGTGTCATTACGCAGCTGGGCACGTTGGCCGGGTCGCTGAAGCGCTACATCGAAGGCTATCGACACCAGCAAGCCGCTGGCCGCCGCGCGCAGAAAGGGCCTGCGCCATCACCGGCGTTTCATTTGGGAGCGCGTCGGTTCAGCGCAAATTAAGGAGCGATACAGCATGCATATCCAGCATTCCAGCGCCGCGGCAGAGGTCACTGGGACAGAAGCGGGCCAAACGTCTTCACCCGCCGGAATCCGACCGGGCTCGCCCGAGACGTTCACTCATCTTCAGCCTCGCGCGAGCGGGCCGCTGGTTCCCCTGGACAGCGGCGAGGACGTGTTCTTCGACGCGCACGCGTCATTCCCGCCGGTCGACGCCGTCACCCAGCCCAGCCATGAAGAGGTCCAGGCCCAGCATCGTTCGCTGCGGACCATGCTGCCGGAGCTGATGACGTCCCTGGCCTCGTTGCGTGATGACGCTACGCAATACATCAAGACCAAGGTCAAGGAGATGGCCGACAGCGGTATGGGAGGCACGGCGAATATCGAGGCGAAACGGCAGATAGCCGAGGAGCACGGCTGCCAGCTTGTCCAGCCGTTCCACCAGAGCAAGTTTCTCTTCGACAAGACCATCGATGACAGGGCGTTCGCGGCTGACTACAGTCGCGCAGGAGGTAGCGGCCACGCCTGCTTCGGTCTGTCGACCAACTGGTGCCAGAGTCGAGCCAAGGGCCAATCGGACGAGGCCTTCTTCGACAAACTGGCGAACCCCCGCGAAGACGCGCTGCTGCCGCGCGTGCTGGGGTTCCAGCACCTTGAGCAACAGCCCTACACCGACAAGATCGAAAACGCCGGCCCGATGCTCCGGGACACGCTGCCCAAGCTGGGCATGATGCTGGGCAAGACACCGGACGGCGCACAGGATGCTCACTATCGGTTGAAGCCCGAGGCTATCGATCAACAGCTGAAGGGCGTACTGAAACCCGGTACGGACCAGACCTTCCTGTTATTGAGCGAAAGCCACGCCATGGCCCTGCATCAGGACAGAAACAACCACCTGCACTTCTTCGACCCGCTGTTTGGCGTGGTCCAGGCGGACAGCCGGGAAAAGATGAGCAGTTTCCTCAGCGACGTCTTCAAGCGCGATGCGCGTAATCATTGGCGGGGGGCAGACCATCACCTGCAGTTCAGCGAAGTGGTGCCGGGGCCGGCGTTTCATCTGCGTTGATCGAGGCACGGATGGAAGCGCGCTCAACGATTGTTCCGATACGCCTTCCCATAATGCCCCTCCATCCGCGCCTGGATCAGCTCCAGCGCAATGGACATCAGCCAGTAAATGATCGCCGCCGTCGTCAGCATTTCGATGTAGCGATAGCTGGAACGCCCATAGGATTGGGCCAGGAACATCACTTCCCAGACGCCCATCACCGAGATCAGGGAGGAGTCCTTGAGCATGGAGATGAACTGGTTGGTGGTCGGCGGGATGATGGTGCGCATGGCCTGGGGCAGGGTGACGCGCCAGAACATCACGGTTTCGCTCAGGCCCAGGGCGAGGGAGGCTTCGCGTTGGCCGGGAGGGACGCCGAGGATGCCGGCGCGGAAGATTTCGCTCAGGTAGGCGCCGTAGTTCAAGGACAAGGCGATGATCCCGGCGGTGACCGCCCCTGGGACCACGCCCAGTTGCGGCAGACCCAGGTAGATCAGCAGGATCTGGATCAGCAACGGCGTACCGCGGAAGAACGACGCGTAGAAACTGGCGATGCCGAACGCCACGGCGCTTTTGGACAACCGCGCCAGGGCGGTGACGAAGCCCAGCACCGACGATGCAACGATCGAGCACAGGCACAGGAACAACGTCAGCACTGCGCCTTGCAGAAAACCGTTGGGCGCCAGGTGCACACCCACCAGGTTCGGCAGTTTGTCGAGGATGATGGAGAACTTCAGGTCAAAGCTCAGGAAAAAGCTCGCGAACAACACCAGCATGGCCGCCCAGGTCAGGTACAACCGGGTGCGAAAACCGAAGATTTTTTGCAGACGCGACTCAGCCACCGGTTGCGGTGGCTGAGAAGGGGACGGAAAAGAGGTCATTGGGTGATGTCGGCGCCGATCCATTTTTGCGAGAGTTTGCTCAAGGTGCCGTCCTGTTTCAACTGCGCGAAGACGTCACGTACCTTGGCGTCCCACTGTGCGTCGCCTTTTTCGATGGCCACCGAGTTCGGTTCGGCGTACAGCGGCTGGCCGGCCAGCTTGAAGCGCTTGTCCTCGGTCAGGCGGGGTTGCGCGGTCACCAGGTTGGTCAGCACCGCGTCCAGTCGCACGCCGGCGCCCAGGCCCAGGTCCTGGAAGGCGACGTTGTCGGTGTCGTACGGGGCGATCTGTACATTGTCGAAGGGGTAGCTCAGGCGGGTGTCTTCGGCGCCTTCGATCACCAGGTTCTTGTTCAGGTAGCTTTCATAGCTGGAGGCGCTGGTGAGGCCGACTTTCTTGCCGCTCAGGTCCTTGGCGCCGTGGATGCTGTCGTCCTTGGCGTTGACCACGATCACCGCCGGCGAGGCATAGTACTGCACGGGGAAATCGAACACCTCGGCGCGGGCCTTGCTCGGGGTCATCGAGCAGATGCAGATGTCATAGCGACCGCTCCAATGACCGGCCGCGATCACGTCCCAGGAAGGGGTTTCCAGGCGCAGCTTCACGCCGAGTTTTTCGGCGACGGCCTTGGCCACGTCCACGTCGAAACCGTCGAGCTGGTTCTGTTCATTGAGGAACGAGAAGGGTGGATAGCTTTCCATCAGCACGCCCACCAGCTCTTTTTTCTGCTCGATGCGCTCCAGCGTGGCGCCAGCGAATGCTTGCGAAGAGGCGGCCAACAGAGTCAGGCCCAAGGCCATCAATGGTTGAAGTTTCATATAAGGCCCTGGCTGAAAATACAGGTTGTGGTTAACCGAAGAGTGCGTATTAAATAGTTATAAGAACAACTCCGGTAGTGAGTTATTTTCATAAGCTTATGAGTGAATCGCATATGGACGCAGCAACGACAGTCATTCTCGATGGCGGCATGGGCCGCGAACTGCAACGCCGTGGCGCGCCGTTCCGACAGCCCGAGTGGTCGGCGCTGGCGTTGAGCGAAGCGCCCCAGGCGGTGGTGGATGTGCACGCAGCTTACATCGCCAGCGGTGCCAGCGTAATCACCAGCAACAGCTACGCGGTGGTGCCGTTTCACATTGGCGAGCAGCGCTTTGCCGAAGAGGGCCAGGCACTGGCGGCGCTGGCGGGGGAGCTGGCGCGGCGGGCGGTGCAGGCGTCGGGTAAATCGGTGAAGGTTGCCGGGTCGCTGCCGCCCTTGTTCGGTTCCTATCGCCCCGACCTGTTCGACGCCTCCCGCGCCAGCGAATTGCTCGCGCCGTTGGTGACCGGCCTGGCGCCTCATGTCGACTTGTGGCTGGCCGAAACCCAAAGCTCGACGATCGAGGCACGAGCGATCCACGCCGGGCTGCCGAAGGACGGCAAGCCGTTCTGGCTGTCGTTTACCTTGAAAGACGAAGACACCGATGAAGTGCCGCGCCTGCGCTCCGGTGAACCGGTGGCGGACGCCGCGGCGGTCGCCGCCGAGCTGGGTGTCGAGACGCTGCTGTTCAACTGCAGCCAGCCGGAAGTGATCGGTGCGGCCATCGACGCGGCGCGGGAGACGTTTGAACGCCTGGGCGTGAAGATCCACATCGGTGCCTACGCCAACGCCTTCCCGCCGCAACCGAAGGAAGCGACCGCCAACGACGGGCTGGACCCGTTGCGCGAAGACCTCGATCCGCCCGGTTACCTTCAGTGGGCCGCCGACTGGCGCCAGCGCGGCGCCAGCCACCTGGGTGGTTGCTGCGGCATCGGGCCGGAGCACATTGCGGTGTTGGCGCAGAAACTGGCCTGAGCCCCTTGAAGCCGACATGACGGCTTACACATTCCCGCCCCCGCCATACATATGTATGTCATCGCTGATCGGATGAGGCGATAGGTTCCCGGTTCCTTAACAACAACAACCGGGACCTATCCTTGAAACCCATCAGCTTGTTACCCAACGGTATTCGCTTTCAACCGCATGAATTCGCCGATCAATGGCTCGGTCAATGGGGCCTGACCGGTGACGCGCAGGTCCAGGCCACTTACCAAGAGGTCGTGACGGTCGACTCGGCCGCTGAACGCAAGACCGCATCGGTTCCCTTGCGCGCCGCCGTCACCCAAGGCTTCCTGGCCGCTCATCAAAGCAGGGCTTCCTCCTCGGCTTTGTCCCCGCGCGAGGGTTGGGTATACCCCCACCGAAGCCACCTGTCCCTGGACTTCTCCTCACTGCGGGCCCACGGCAAGGCCCTCTCGCCCGATGTCCTGCGGCAACTGCAGGCGGGCATTGCGCCCGGCTATCAGGGCGTCGGACAACCCGTCATTACCGAGGTGGATGCCCAGGGCAATCTGCTCGGCGCCCGTGAAAAAGAGCAACTGAAGCAATTGGACCTCCTGGACGCCAATCAGGTGAAGCTGGCCCGCCTGTTCGCCGCGCTTCCGACGTTCGACACGGTGCTCAAGAGCCTGCTGGTCAGCCGGCTCAAGGCCAGGATTTCCGCAGGGAAATTCCGTGCATTGGTTCCTGAGCACATGGACCCGGATCACTGCTACGTGAACCACTTCACCGTCGATGCGTTGGGCAAGCGCTCGTTGACGTCTTCGCAGCGTTTTACCGACGTCATGTCGAGCAGTCTGGCAACGGATACGCCGCCCACCTACACGACCGATGGGGTGGGGTTCTTCACCCGTCCGGATACGGTGCAAGAGGCGGACAGCCTGTTTGCCAGCCCACTGGATCGCAAGACTGTCGCCACCCTGGAATCGGTTTTCTACATCGCTCAACCGGTGACCAACGAAAGCCTCAAGGGTCAGTTCCTTGAGGACCTTGTCACGTTTCGCCAGAGCAAAAGCGTAGGGGCTGCGCTCGATGCGCCAAACCCGGGCACAGCAGAAGCGGCGCTGGCTCATCTGCTGGCCCGACGTTTCATGTCGCTGTTGGATCTGTACAAGGTGGATCGGGATCCGGCCTCGCAATTGACCCCGAGTGAACGAGCCCAGCAACACGATGAGGACCGCCTGCTGGACCTCATCACCAGCCATCCTCGCCTGGCGGACAGAAACCGCCTGTTGCGGGCGCCCATTCCCCATGTCTATGCCGTGATGCTCGACATGGGTAGCGCAGCGCCGCGCAAATGGCCCGCGGCAATGGTCATCAAACGCGCCGACCAGCCGGCGTTGTTCCTGTATTCGCTGGAAGGCGGGATACAGAAATTCCGTTCCTTCCAGGACCTGGTTAATACCGCCAGCCCTGTCTACGCGGGGCAAAAACGCACGATCCGGGATATTTCCACTGAACTGACCGGGCATGTCTTTGAAACCGCCGCGGATGACCTGTTGCAGTTCCAAAGCGCTGCGCTGCAAGCGTTTCTGGATGCGCCGGCAAACGAGACGCTCGCCTTGCCGGCCTTTGCCCTGGGTGTCGACGACGCGCTTGATCTGCCCATGTTGTCCCTCGCCGGGCCGTTGGCGGTCCGCCAACACGCCCTGGTTGAAGACAATCGCCCCGATTTCTTCAAGACGGCGACCTCTGCGCAGAAGTCCCATTACTGCAATCTGGAGCTTTCGGTATTGGACGCCGCCTATGCCTTGGCGGGCAGCGATATCAAGACGTTGTTGCAGTTCACTCGGCAGAAGATCAAGCAATACCTGCAAGAAACCGTACACCCGGACATCGACCCCGATCCGGACCAGACCCAGGTCACGTTTTTCTATGGGGAAAAGGCCAACCCGAGGCAGTCCCGCGTTACCAGCCTGACCCAGTTGCTCCTGGATAATCTGCGACCATCCCAGCACCCGAACGCCATGAGGGAAGTGCTGAGCGCCTACCTCGTCGACCCGGACGGCGAGCGTGTCCGCAACCCGGCCAACGGTTATTTCGTCACGCTGACCGGGCGCGAACTGGCCCGGATGGTGACGAGCATCGATGCCGGTGGCAGTTATGAAGCCATGCTCAGGGAGCAAATGAACAAACCGGCCTACAAGCAGGCCTGGCAGACCGCGTATCGGGCCAATCTGAAATTCAAGGGGTATGAGGCCTCGCTCAAGGGCGACGCGGCGTTCAAGGCCACGCTTGTCGACAAGGCTTTCAACCCACCGAAGCCGACAAAGAAGCTCACCCTTTGGCTGGACGCTGTCCTGCGCTCGTCATCGGCAGAGCAGCGCACACCGGTCATGGGGCGCCGGGTGCATGTCTACGCTTTGGTACTGGGCGGAAGCATGGCTGCCACAGACCCGCACGGCCACATGGGCAATGCGATCAGCATCAACGGTGCGCTGGTGTTCTCCGACCAGGAGGGGCCGCAGATCAAGGGCACCGTGGGGGTCTATTTTCCTGATAGTCCCCAGGGCGAGGATTTTCATGAGTTTGCCGATTTGAGCGATGGTGTTGCCGAGCTGTTGCCACGGGAAGACTGGCAGGAATATTTCCGTTCACGCATTTCCACCAACGACCCGTCGCAGATAAAACGCACCCTGGGGCAGCAGGGCGGTCGCCCGTTGATCCGAGGAGCGTTGATCACCGGCGATCTGCTTGAAGCCCTCCATCGGGCCCACGTCAATTTTCACAGCGCCCATGCCGATCACCGCTCCAACAGCAACCGCAATGTCCGTCACCAGACCTATGGCAGGCTCGGGCAGATGATGATCGAGATCGTCATGGAGTTGGCCGGTCTGTTCCTGGCCCCAGGTTTCCAGATGCTCAAGAGCGCCATCAAGACCGGCTTGCTGGTGTACCGGACGGGCGCTATCCCACTGAATCTGAAGACCCTGGCCTTTGTGCACGCCGTGGCGAACCATGGCGGATGGCGTCTTACCCGAAGCGCGGCAGTGTCCACCCGGGGCCAATCGTTTTTCCGGGCGGTGACGGCTCGTCAGGGCCGGGATGAAGCCATGACCGGGCTGCCGTTGGACATGGCGATCTATGGTCCCTATGCCGTCACGGATGCCTCGGTGATCCGTGGGCTGAGCGCAGACACACGCGGCTTCTATCGCGCCACGATCAGCCATGCGGCCACCGGCCGTGTGATGGATCGCCCCGTGTACGTGCGCCAACCCGACGGCACGGTGTTCCGTGTCCATGACCATACGAAGCTCGATGCCACCGAAGCCACCCTGGTCAACCCGATGACGGGGCTGGGCATCCGCGCCAGTGGGGTGATGCGCAGCACCGTGGCGCGGATGCCCGACGGGGAGTGGCGTGCCGTGGGCTTTGGCCGTGGAGGCGGAAAGCGGCCAGGGAATCCGGATCCGCAGCCAGGGCCTTCGAAACCCAAGACGGTGGCCACTGCGGCATCCGCCCTTTCCGTGCGGATGGACCTGGTCCCATCAATCATGACGCGCCTGGCCAATTGGCCGCAAAACCGGAGCCTGCTGATCATTGATCGACAGGCTCCTGAACACGTCTGGTCAGTGCGCTTCACCCCGGGGCAGGAGCAAACCATCTATCCGATGGAAATCCATCCGGGTAGGGCCGACACAGACGTCGTTCTGATTCGCCTGGCCCAGGACCATTACAGCGTGGAGCTTGGGGGGGAAGTCGTGGAAATACCGGGTGGCGGCGATTGTTTCTTCGAGGCCGTCAATCGCGGGCTGAACGAGGGGCAAGCCGAGCAAGCGCTCTCGATGCAAGGCTGGAGAAACGAAGTGGCGAATTACATCGACCAGCATCCGCAGCTCGGGCAGTACGTGGCACCGCTTCCAACCCGGACACAACAGGCGCTCTTCGAGAATGCGTCTTCGCTGCACAACCTGTTGGGCCAGGCGGCAGTGCTCGATCTGACCCGCATCGTTTATGGCGCGCCCAACCCGAATCGCCTGTTCCAGCCGACCTTGCGCTATCTGGACCTGCATGCAAACAGCACTGTGCGAATGGCGATCACTGCCGGTCCATCCTCGCGATTGCCGCCAGAAATTCTCCAGCACGTCGGACGCTTGTTGTCACCGCGACCCCCGGCCAGATTGACGCCCAGCGTCAACGCGCCGTTTTCGGGGGAGCAGAGGCAATCCATGAAGCAGATGTTCGAAGACCTCCTGGTGGGCCCCGTCGAGAACGAGCTGGTCGAGGATTTGCTCGACAACCAGTTCCTCCTGGTTTCCAACGACGTGGTCCATATCCTGCTCGAATATGGGGTCACGGCAAGGCAACTGCTCGACCACCATCCCCACAACAGTTCAGCGTATGTCCTGTATGACGAAGCGCTGCACGGTCATCTGGACGAGGACCAGATGGAAGCGCTGCTCGATGGCGCCTATCTGGTCAACAGCGACGACCTGGACGATGCCAAGGATCTATTGGTGAGCGATGCCGGCAGGTACGTCGATGATACGTCGGAGCTGTTCGATCATTTCATTTACACAGACACGGCCGAAAGAACCGTCGACCTGTTCAGGACTGCGCTCAGGCGTTTTCCCGACCTGCTGAGGCGGGCGAATCTGCTTCTCAGGTCGCCGATCATTGCTCATAACCTGGGCGGCCTGTTGCGCGTGAGTGAAGTGGCCAGATGGATTCGTAACCCCGCATTGTCCGACGTGCGATTCCAGATCGTTGCCGAGTATGCCAGCACCCGTCATAGCGAATTGCAGCGCACGCGAAACATCGATATCGATTGGATGCAGGTGTTTGACGATCGGAACCTGCGAAATATCGTCCTGCATCAAGAAGCGTTGGGCGACTTCCTGGAGTTCCTGGGAGGGGCGTGGGGAAACATCATGGACAACGACATACCGGCTGTCGCGAAGTTGTTCAGCGCTCCGGGGCAGCTTCCGTCCAACAGCAGGGTCGCGGTGTTATTCAATACGCCGAATCTGTGGACGGCCCTACGCAAGCTTCGAAAGGAGTATGCCGACCAGGTCTGGGCCGACCTGATCGGACCGTATTTCAGCGACGCTACGATCCGACAGGCACTTGCCTGGCCAGGGGCGTTGAGTTCGGAGATGCACCTTGCCCTCGCCTTGAGAAACAGCCTTGCACCAGAGGAGCTTCGCGCGAACCTGACCATACAGCGCCTGCTTTCCATCGGTCAGCGGCGGGCTCAACAATACCTCTACAACTTTGATTTCCCGACCGATCGCCTGGGCCATCGCCGGCTGGATTTTGCCCTGTACGTGGAAAGCCACTTGAGCATTCCGGACTGGGCCTGGCAGTACGCCAGGCGTGGCGTCACCCCGCAATCGCTCAAGAAGATTGGTGAGGTGAAGCCCAGACCGGAGTGATGGCCGCCGGGTGATGTCGACTGTGCCGCCGCCATCGCGAGCAAGTTCGCGATGGCGGACCGTCGGCCTCTGTCATCTATGACCGACACTCCACCAGCCCTCGCACCTGCCCACCCTCGCGTTGGTTGTCCTCGCTCAACCACCGCTCGAATCCCGCCCGGATCGCCGGCCATTCGGAGTCGATCATCGAGTACCACGCGGTGTCGCGGTTCTGCCCCTTGACCACCATGTGCTGGCGGAACACCCCTTCGAAGGTGAACCCCAGCCGTTCGGCGGCATATTTGGAACGGGCGTTGCCGTTGTTGCACTTCCATTCCAGGCGCCGATAGCCCAAGGCGAAAGCTTCCTTTGCCAGGAGGTAGACCGCCTCGGTGCTTTTCGGCGAACGCTGCATCGGTGCGCCGAAGGTCACGTGGCCGATCTCGATGCGACCCTGGGCCGGCACGATGGACATCAGGCTGAGGATGCCTTGTACGTCGCCGCTGGCGCGGTCGATCACGCTGAAGAAATACGGGTCGGCGTTGGCTGCGTGATTGTTCAGCCAGGCATCGAACGCGCCGCGATCCGTGAACGGCCCATAGGGTAAGTAATCCCAGAGTTTCGGGTCTGCGCCGGGGCCTTCGAGTGCTTGCCACAGGCCGTCGGCGTGACGCGCCGGGTCGAGTTTTTCCAGGCGAATGAAACGTCCTTCGATCAACTGGGCAGAAGGCGCCGGGACACCTTTCCAATCGGCGAGTGAGGTGGACATGCTGCGCTCCTTACAGGGCTTTGCGAAATTGGATGAAACCTGGACGTTCTGCAATGCGCTCATAGAGCCGGATGGCGGTCGCGTTGGTTTCGTGGGTCAGCCAGTGCACCTTGCAGCAACCATCGGCCTTGGCGGTGGTATAGACGAACTCGATCAACTGGCGACCCACGCCTGTGCCACGGGTCTGTTCGGCCACCAGCAGGTCTTGCAGGTAGCAGGAGTTCTCGATGCTCCAGTTCGAACGGTGATAGATGAAATGCACCAGGCCTACCGCAATGTCGCCGTCCCAGGCGAGTGCACCGTGGGTCGGCTCGCGGTCGTCGAGCAAGCGCTGCCAGGTGCTATGACTCACCGTGTCCGGCAATTGTGTGTTGTAGAACCGCAGGTAGGCTTGCCACAGCGGCAGCCAGGCGGCGTGGTCGTCGGCGCTGACAAGACGGATCGCTACAGGTTTCATGTTCACTCCTTGTTGGATGGGGCAGGGCTCGATGGGGCAGGCATCAGGCGCGCCAGGCGTTGATCTTGCGGATCGAGGCTGGCGGCCAGTCCGCTGCGTACCCCGGCGACGTCGGCGGGGCTGCGGTTCTGGCTGAGCTTGCGTTTGCCTTCCAGGCGTCGGATCGGCAGGGCGAAACCGACGATGGCCTTGAGCATGCTGTCGATGTACTCAGGCGGTGCGTCGTCGACTTTCCAGGGCTGGGCGCGGCCGGCTTCGTGGCGATCGGTGAGAGCGCTCACCAGGTTGCGCAGGCGATGGGCATCGCTGAAGACTTCGGCGCTGCCGTAAGCGTGCACGGCCAAGTAGTTCCAGGTCGGCACGACTTTGCCGTGCTCGGCCTTGCTCGGGTAGAAGTCCGGGCTGATGTAGGCGTCGGCCCCGGCGAACACCACCAATGCTTCGGCACCGGCTTCCAGGTCCTGCCATTGAGGATTGCTTCGGGCCATGTGCCCGTAAAGGCTGCCATTGGGGCCTTGCTGGGTGTCCAGCAGCAGCGGCAGGTGGCTGGCCTGCAAGCCGCGCTCACCCTGGGTGATCAACACGGCCAGGCGGCAGTCATTCATCATCTGCTGGAGTTGAGGAAGGTCGTAGGCGGCAAAGGCTTTCGGGTTGTACATGGCGATTTTCCTTGGCGAATGCGAGCATCCTAGGCAGGCTATTGGTCTGTTGTAAGAGCCACTTGCGATCAATTTGATAGGTCCATTTGCGAGCGCTGCCATGAACAACGTCCTGCCACCGCTGTCGTTCAACCCCGCCGGAATCGAGCTGGATCGCCGTCAGGGCCTCAGTCGCCAGCTTTACCAAGCCTTGCGTGCCCGGGTGCTGGATGGGCGGCTCGCCAGCGGCACGCGCCTGCCGGCTACGCGTGACCTCGCCGCGGCGTTGTCGATTTCCCGCAACAGCGTGGTACGCGCCTACGACCAGCTCTACGCCGAGGGTTTCATTGAAGGACGGGTGGGCGACGGCACCTACGTGGCCAAACTGTCTTCGTCGGCATTGCCGCTCAAAAACATATCCACAAATCTATCCACAGGGTTTTCAACAAGCTTATCCCCAGGTTTATCCACAGATTGGCTAGATGTACCTGTGGTTTCGTCCAGTAAAGTTATCCACAGCGGCGCCTTGGAACGAGTCAAAAAACACCATTTGGCCCAGCCGCCCAGCGGCCCGCCCAAGGCGTTTCGGGTGGGTATTCCGGCGTTCGATCTGTTTCCCTTCGACGTCTGGGCCAAGCTGAATGCGGCTTTCTGGCGCAAGCCGGATTTGCAGCAACTGTGCTATGGCGATGCTCAAGGTGACGCACGCTTGCGCGGCCTGATTGCGGCGTATCTGCGCAGTTCTCGCGGCCTGCAGTGCACGGCTGAACAAATTGTGATCACCAGCGGCGCCCAGCAAGGCATCAGCCTTTGTGCACAGCTACTGGTGGATCCGGGTGATATCGTCGCGGTGGAAAACCCCGGTTATCGTGCCGCCGGCCACGCGTTTGCCGTCGCCGGTGCCGATGTGCGCGGTGTAGCGGTGGACGGCGATGGCCTGGATTGTGCGGCCCTCGGGGCGTTGGACAACTGTCGACTGGCCTATGTGACGCCCTCCCATCAATACCCCATGGGCGTGGTCATGAGCCTTGCGCGACGGCTGGAACTGCTGGCCTGGGCCGAGCGCAACGACGGTTGGATCGTCGAGGACGACTATGACGGCGAATATCGCTACAGCGGCGCGCCGCTGGCGCCGTTGGCTGCACTGGATCGCCAGGGGCGCGTGCTTTACGTCGGGACGTTCGGCAAGGTTGCGTTCCCGGCCTTGCGCCTGGGTTATCTGGTGCTGCCGCCCGGTCTGGTGGACGCCTTCGCCCGACGCCGCGCGGTGGATGTTCGCCATTCGGAAGCCAGTAGCCAGGCGGTGATGGCCGAGTTCATGGCCGTCGGGCATTTCCAGCGGCACATTCGCCGTATGCGCCGGGCTGCACTGGTGCGGCGTGACGCATTGCTCGCGGGCTGGCCGAAGGCAGTCGCGGGGGTTGGCGCGATGCCTGCGGTTGTGGCCGGGCTACATGTCACGGTGCCGGTGGACAGCCTTGAACGTGAGCGTGAATTGATCGCCCAAGCGACCGCTGCCGGTGTCGAAATCAATGGCTTGAGTGACTATTCGTTGCCCGGCACCCACCCGGCGCAAGTGCGCGCCGGGTTGGTGCTGGGGTTCGCAGCCGTCCCGCCAGCGGCGATTGGCGCCGCGCTGGTGAAGCTGGTGAAGGCCTGGCAAGGATGACGATATGACGCTCGATATCAGGTGATGCCCGGGCAAGCGTCCTCACGAAGAGCGTTTTGTGAAGAACACTTCCTTGGCCTGGTCCATGGCAATTTCGCTGCGGTAATAGTTGATCAGTTGTAGCTCACTGAGCTCCTGCAGGGAGTTATTGGCCGTGATCGTGTTGGCCTGCTCCGGTGTTTTCAAGCGTGCGGACAGATAGGCATGGGCGGGGACCCAATCGGTGGAGTACTGAAAATCGGCAAACCAGAGTGTCTTGTTCTCTATCCGGTCTCTGATCTCGTATCGGTCCAGGTAGGCGTGGATCGGGCGCTTGATACGTTGCCGTTGTTTCTGCCGGGTGATGGAAATCAGGTTTCGGCTTTTAAGCCAGATAACGCCGCTCATGGTCGGAGGACGTTGCTTGATGACTTTCAGTACCGTTTCGAACCCTTCTTCGTAGAGGGCTTTGGAAGCCTTCTTGAGTTCCAGGCGGGTGGATTCGGCCAGACGCTGTTCGGCTAAGGGAACGCTCACCGTTTCATTTGAAAGATTGTCCAGCGCCTTTTTGATCGCAGCGCCGACCTTCTCCATCCTGGCTGCATGGGCGTTGAGGATGATCCCGATGCCGGCGGGCGATCGGTTCGGATTGTTCATGTATTGTTCGAGCTGTGTCTTGAACGCGGCCAGGCCGTTGACCAGGGCCCGACCCTTCGTGACGCTGGTGGCCAGGGTCGGAATGGCCAGGGAAATCTCAGCGTTCGCATGGGGCACCCATTCGCCGGTTTCCTTGCGATGGAACGTGGCGATGATCTTGTCTGTGAGTGGGTTCTTGACGTCGAGCCAATCGGTTTCCTCGTGCAGTTTGTTCAAGCGAACTTCGCCGCTGACGAGGCCCCAGAAACGGGCCCTGATGAATTTTTTCCGCGTCCTTGGGCGTTGTTCGTAGGCATTGCCCAAGTTGCGTCGAGTGCTTCTTTCGTCCAGCGCACGGCTCAGCTCGGCCAGTGTCTGTGTCTTGAGCTTCGCGATCTGCCTACCCAGCCGATTGAGCTCGGCCGGCCGGACGTGATCCTTGTATTCATTGCGCACGTATTCAAGGTGCTCTTCGATGGCCGTGAACTGTTCCGTCAGGCTGCCAAAGGTATCGATCTGCTCGTCCAGCCGGATCACGCTTCGCTCTTGGACGGCGTCGTGCAGGCTTTGAAAAGCCACCGTGGTGTTATCGACCATCTGGTTAATGTCTGCCCAGCCTTCGGGGACCCTGTTGACGCTTTCGAGTGTCAGGCACAGGTGTCGATACATGTCCAACTGGATCAACCTGATCGCATCGCTCTTGTAGGCCGGCATTTTCCCACGGTAATCGCGGACGAATTCAAAGCCTTCGCGCCCCAGTTTCTTGAGGTTGGAAAAGCGTGTCTCCATGTAGTCCAGCCGTTCAATCATGTCCTCACCGATGCGGATCATGCCGTCGGCCGTGTCCACGTGCTGCTGCTCCACTTCCTCGACACCTGAAGTGCTCATCTCCAGGGCGTCCCTGAGCACCGGGGTAAATCGTTCTTTCAGGGCGTTTATTTCTTCGAACGTGAAGTTGATTTGTGCGTTCAGGTAGCTGAGCCGGACTTGGGGGGCGTCGGGCCTTGACTGGAAGACCGGCCACTCGGTGAGGATTTTCAACGCCTCTTCATAACTCTCGCGCTGTGTCTTCAAGGTACTGAGATAAGCGATGCGCTTGGTCTCCTTGGAGGTACTCGTTGCCTTGTTCAACTGGCGCGCGTTCATGGTCAACAGCGTCTGGCCCTCCGGTTTCTTTTGCTCGAAGCGGTTCAGTTCGACAAGCAGTCGAGTGCTGAGGCTTTTTGCTTCCTGGATGACTTTTTGCCGGGTCTCCCTGGCGCCGCCGCCGCGCAATCGCAGACGCGTGTCGATATGCCATTCGTCGTAGGTGTGCCTCAAGGCCGGGCCTGCCCGTGTGGGATCTTTGCCGTCGACCACGGACACTCGTTCGTTTTCGACCATCACCTTGAACCATTTCCCGGCCATCTTTGCGTACCACTGGTCTGCCTGCTGGTAGAGCCCCTTGAGTGCGCCTTCGGTCTGAAGCTCCCCTGGTTGTGCGGGCGGGTCGATGGCGAAGGCGTCCAGGAGCGTGGCGCGGTCACCGGATTTGCCTGCCAGGGCGCCGCTGCTGTGGATGGCGTCATAGTGCTCGAAGGGCAGTTCCTTGCTCGTCAACGGTGGGAGTTTTTCGATGATGAGTGGAGGTTTTACCAGGTTCTCCAATTTGGGTAGCGTCTCTGGCGCGGCTACACGGCGGGCGGTACTGTGTTGCTGTGCGCGCTCGATGGCATGAGCCGTGATTGCCATTGCGATGTTTAGCAACAGGTCGACGAAGGCGTCCCACGTGGCCCGATTGTTGGAGTTCTCACTGGGCTGTGTCAGCGTTTCAACGTCGTCCAGGATTTGCCAGAGCCAGGTCGCGGTGCCTACGGTCGTTCCCAGGTAGGGCAGTGCCAGGTTGAAAATCAGCCAACTGGCGTGCTTGAAGGTTTGCCAGCGGTTTTCGCGGTTGGAAACCGATTGGCGGTCGGCCAGTTCGACCAGGGCATCAGCGTTGGCCTTGAACAGCAGGGGCAAGAAATCCGTGCCCAGGTGGGTGTCGCTCAAGCTGACAGGGGCGCTATTGGACCAGGCCCAGAACGGGTCCGCCGTGAATTCCACGATTGCCCAGGGGGAGGGCACCGTGCCTGAAAAAACATAGCGGTTGTAATACTCGCGTGTTTCATCGGGCAGCCACGCCAGTACGGACTGGCGCAAGTCAGGTGTTTGCCGGATGGCATAGAGCAGGTTGCTGGGTGTCGGGTACTGGATCAACTGCGGTTCAAGCAGGGGACGGTAGAGCACACAAGGACCGGCGCTCAGGTCTTGCGGGCCGATCACGAACATGTTGGTTACCGCGTCCTCGGAGGTGCTCAAAGGCTGGTTGGACATGAAGGCCAGTTTACGCAGCACGACTGTTTGCCCGTCCACCTTGCGATCGGCTTCCTCGGGCTCCATGAGCGCGGCGACGTAACGGTAGCCTCGTTCGTCGATATTGCCCTGTCCGCGGATTTTGTTTTCCAGCGCCAGCATGGGTAATTGGATACGCAGCTGGGAGGTGTACAGCTCCTGGCGCCGGACAGACTCTGCCTGGTCGTCCAAGAGCTTGCTCTTGACCAGTTCCGGGTAGACACGCCCGATATCGATTTTGGTAATGAGTGCCTCGATGTAATCGACGGTCATCCAGGCGGGTAACGTCTTGCCGTCCAGAGACCTGACCACTTTGTTGCCCAGGGGGAGCGCGATCAGGTTTTGCAGCGCCAGCTCGACAAGGCTGAACCGGGTGGTGTCGACTGCTCCGGGGACAAAGAACGTACCCCAGACAACAGGGGTTTGTACCTGAATCTCGATCTTTTCCGGGTCGAGCGTCGAGGCGTTGGCGTGTTCCGTTTGCATCTGTTGCTTGAGTGCGGTCGATGCGTGGCGCTTGAGGGTGGGGATGTCGTCCTGATAAGTCTTGCCAGCCTGGAAGCTGCTCAGCGCCGACAGGTTTTTCATGTGCTGGGCGAACTGCACCTGGTCGGATATAGACGCTTGCCGCAGCCAGTCGGGCATCTGGTTCTCGAACCAGGCCACACTGGGACCGTCAGCCACGTTGAGCCCGTTGGCCGCCGGCTGATCGCCTTCTTCGGACATGAACCTCTCCAGCACTTCAGGGGAGTTGAGGATCTTGATTTGCGTCGCGATCAGCCCGCAGGCCTTGTAATCGAAGAGGTTGCCGGCGGGCTCGTAAAGCCGCCACTGGATCTTCTTGCTGCTGACCACACCCAGGTGCCCCGGGATGGATAGCCCCAACGCGTGCAGCGAATCGAACTTCTCATAGCCGTTGCGCAGGGAGTACGCCAGGATGGTTTGCTGCTTGTCGATTTGACCGATCAGCACCACCAGCATGTTCTCGATAAGTCGCGTTACCTTGTCGCCCTCCACCTCATCGACGTCGATCAGGTAGGCGTGAGTGTCATAGCGGCCATGGTCCGTGCGGTCCTTGAGGGTGGGGTAGAGGAACAGTTGCCTGGCCATGTCGCATTCGGTCGCGGTCCAGCCCGGGACCTGGCTGACGTCCCAGAGTTTGCGCAGCGTGTTGGAGAGGTCATGCCAGCGAGGCGCGGAGCTGCCCCGCGACGTGTTCCAGTACGCCAGTTGCTGTTCCTGGCAGGCGGGCGTCATGACGGGCACCAGTTCGTTGATCAAACCACCAATCTGGCTGATCCGCACCGGCAGGTGCACCTCGGGTGTGACGAGGGGCAACTGGCTCAGGAAGTGGAACCCTTCGACCAGCAGCGTCGGGTCGCTCTCGGCCTGGCGCGCAGCCAATATATTGCTAAGCGTTTGATAACGCGTAGACAGTTCCACGAGTTCGCCGTTGATGATGTCCCAGCCAGGCTCGCCGACCACCGTGTTGTTCGGATCAAGGTTCAGTGTGGGGTACAGCTTCTTGAGGGCTTCGCGCAGCAACCTGGCGGCCACTTCCGAGGAGGTGGGGCCGGCGAGCAATTGGTTGATCACGGCGTCCCCGAGGCTGGATCCGGGTGTCGTGGAGGTGGAAGGCGCAGAAGGCGTGGCAGGTGTGGGGGTAGAGGTTTCTGGCATCCGGTTTTTCTCCCTGTGTGGCGATGCATGAAAGCCCCGCAGCAAAACGCTCCGGGTATTTCATGCTAGGCAGGCACAGGGCCGGGAAGGCGGTAACTATGTATATGCAGCCTCGTATATGCAACCTCACATCGGCGGGTGTCGCTGCGAGGCTGCGGGGGCGGATTATTGGCCGGACTTGATCCGCGTCCAGGCCCGTGTCCGTGCGCGCTCGGCATCCTTGGGCAAGGGTTGCAGGGTGTAGAGCGTGGCCATGGCCGCTTCGGTCGGGTACAGGTTGGGGTTGTTGCGGATCGCCGGGTCGACCATCGTCGTGGCGTCCTTGTTCGGGTTCGGGTAGCCGACGAAATCGCTGACCGGTGCGATCACCTGCGGTTGCAACAGGTAGTTGATGAAGGTGTAGGCGTCGTCCGGGTTCTTCGCCCCTTTGGGGATGGCGAGCATGTCGAACCAGATCGGCGCGCCTTCCTTGGGCAGGCGCATATCCACCGTCACGCCGTTCTTGGCCTCCTTGGCCCGGTTGGCCGCCTGGGAGAAGCTGCCGGAGTAGCCCACCGCCACGCAGATGTCACCGTTGGCGATGTCGGCCATGTACTTCGACGAATGGAAATAGGTGATGTACGGCCGGATCTTCAGCAACAACGCCTCGGCCTTGGCGTAGTCCGCCGGTTTCTTGCTGTTGGGGTCCAGGCCCAGGTGCTGCAACGCCAGGGGCAGGATCTCCGAAGGCGAATCGAGCAAGGCCACGCCACACTGCTTGAGCTTGCTGATGTTTTCTTCCTTGAAGATCAGGTCCCAGCTGTCGACGGGGGCACTGTCGCCCAGGGCAGCCTTGACCTTGTCCGGGTTGAAGCCGATCAGAATGGTGCCGTACATGTAGGGCACGGCGAATTGATTACCCGGGTCGTTGGCTTCGATCAGCTTCATCAGCTTGGGATCGAGGTGGTTCCAGTTCGGCAGCTTGCTGCGGTCCAGGGGTTGGAACACCCCGGCCTCGATCTGCTTGGCCAGGAACACGTTGGACGGCACCACCACGTCGTAACCGGAATTGCCCGTGAGCAGCTTGGCCTCCAGCGCCTCGTTGGTGTCGAAGATGTCATAGACCAGCTTGACCTGGCTGTTCTGCGCCTTGAAATCGTCCAGGGCCTTGGGCGTGATGTAGTCGAACCAGTTGTAGACGCGCAGGGTCCGTTCTTCGGCTTGGGCAGCCCCGCACAGCAACCCGGCACACAGGGCGGGCACCATCAAACGCTTGAGTCTGTTCATGCTGTTGTTCCTCATTGGGCGTCTTGGAAACCTTCGAGAACGTTCACGGCATTGATGCCGATTTCGGCCACCGCGTAGCCGCCTTCCATGACGAACAGGGTCGGCTTGCCGAGCGCCGCGATGCGCTTGCCCATCGCCAGGTAATCCGGGCTGTCGAGCTTGAATTGGGAGATCGGGTCGTCCTTGAACGTGTCCACGCCCAAGGACACGACGATGACATCCGCGCCATAGCGTTGGATCTCGCCGCAGGCCTGCTCCAGGGCTGCGCTCCAGGCATCCCAGGCCGAGCCGGCCGGCAACGGATAGTTGAAATTGAAACCTTCACCGGCGCCTTCGCCGCGCTCGTCTGCATAGCCGAGGAAGAACGGAAACTCGGCTTCCGGGTGGCCGTGGATCGAGCTGAACAAGACGTCGCTGCGCTCATAGAAAATCGACTGCGTGCCGTTGCCGTGGTGATAGTCCACATCGAGCACAGCCACCTTCTTATGGCCCTGGTCGAGAAAGGCCTGGGCGGCGATGGCCGCGTTGTTGAGGTAGCAATAGCCGCCCATCAAATCGCTGGCGGCGTGGTGGCCGGGCGGACGGCACAATGCAAAGGCACTGCGGGCACCGCGCTGGATCTCGGCCTGGGCGGTGAGGGCCACCTGGGCCGCGCTATAGGCCGCTTGCCACGTGCCCGCCGTGATCGGCGCGCCGCCGTCGAAGCTGTAATAACCGAGCTGGCCGTGCAGGCTCTTCGGGATGACACTGCGCAGCGTGCGGGCCGGCCAGGTGAACGGCAACAAATCGCCTTCGCGGTTGAAGGCCGTCCAACGCGCCCACGCGCCCTTGAAGAACTCCAAATACGCTGTGCTGTGAATGCGCTGGATCGGCCCCAGGCCAAAATCCTGCGGCGCCTGCACCGGCCCCAGCGCCCGGGCCTTGACCCGGTCCAGTACGTGATCGGCCCGCGAGGGCATTTCGAAGCAAGGCATCAACTGCCCGTCCATCAACTCGCAGCGCCCGTGGTGCAGGTGGTGATCGTCCGAATAGATCGTCAGCATTATTGTTCTCCGCAAGGCTGGTTCGAATGGTCACAGTCTCGCGGGGTGGGGCGTTTGAAGAAAACGGCAGGAGAGGCCAAAAGGGGATCGATGTGGCCAAAAGGTTTGACCGTAAATGGCCCCTTGTTGGCGCGGGTGTGCGCGGGGAAGGGGCGTAAGCCTCCTTGAGGCTTTGAACCGTGGCGAGGGAGTTTGCTCCGTCCAGGCGAGATGTTTGAGAGCTAGCGCCGCCATCGACAGGTAGACTTCGGAAGTACCGACTGTAGAGCCTTGCGCGGCTCGATTGGGCTCAGCGGCACGACCGAGCGTAAAAAAGAGGGCAAAAGGAGCGAACGCATCTAGTACCAACGTGGCGCAACCGCTACGATGGCCTCGTGCTACCTCTCAATGACGCCAAACCTTAGCGTCATTTTTTGCGTCTTGTGTGTTTGCAAATTGCGCAATCACGTTACTAACCCTTAAAGAGCCAAGAGTCAGTAGATGAACCAGCAGCCCAAGGATGAAAAAGTAGAAACTGTATTTGCGATCTCTTATGACGCTGAGGGCAGTGAGCTGGCTAATCACATGATTGATGCGAAGTCGTTGGGTAACGCGATATTAGGCATGGATGAGCTTATTAAGGCTGCCGCCAAAATTGTTAGTAACGGGTCATCAGAAGCAAAACTCAAGGTTCTAGCGCCCGCGCAGGAAGGCTCGCTTGAAGTCGTTTTTGCTATCCTGGCCGATCCAATCACAACTAAAGCTCTACTAGCAGGCGTAGGTCTTATTACAACAGGCCTAGCAGTCGGCAGTGCTACCGCCATCAGCGTCATTGAGAGATTAAAAGATCGCAAAATTGATCGTTACTCCGTTGACGTAAACACCAAAATCGCGACCCTCGAAGTTGAGGGTGAAAAGATCGAAATTCCGGAGCGTATTGCTCAACTCGTGACAGACAAGACTGTCCGAGCGGCCCTCCATAAAGTCATTAAGGCTCCTGTCGAAAATATTGAAGGTGCTCGGGTCAAGCTGCTCGGCGAAAACAATACCGTCGAAGTTGAGATAGCGCCTGAAAAAATTGGACTATTTGACCCGCTAAAAGTTGGTTCGCTAGAAGAAGTAGTTACCGAAACCAATCAGGTCGTAGTCAAATTTATTGCGCTGAACTTTAAAGGCAAGACAGGCTGGAGAATTCAGACACGTGATGGTTTTGAGTGTGCAGTGCACATTGCAGACGAAGGTTTTATGCAAAAAGTTACTGCTAACGAAGAGGCATTCCAGAAAGACAAGCTGTATACCGTCGATCTGGAGCACGAGCAGACTCGCAGACCAGGCAACACTAAGAATACCTATACGATCAAGCGAGTAATTAACTAGCGGCGCGACAGAGATCACCAGTTATGTGGACGGACCGCGACATATCTGAAGCGCTTCTCTTGGGGACTCTAATCCTGAGTTCCCCATTTGTATACGTATTCATAAAAACGCTACTCAGTTATTTGCTCAACAGATTAATTCCAAGAGATGCGATCATTGAGTACACAGAGAATGGCACAGTAAAAAGCACTTATTACATCAAGAGGCGCCTGTTCAAGCAAAGCAAAATCTACAAGCTTAACGATACAAGCTCCGCCATTCGGAGGCACACCGCATGAAAAACAATATGCTTTTTGCCTCGCTAACAGCAATTATCAATGCTGCAGCTATCAACTTATGTGATTTGCTATTTTCAAGCACGCCGGAATCTTTGAAGGTAGCAAGCAACCTATCACAGTTGATTACCCCTTTTCTGGCATTATTGCTTATAAGGCTTTACACGAAAATTGACCACCCCCCTGCACTTCTCAGGCAGGAAGCAGCTATCGCGGTAGCTATCAAAATATGCCGAAAGCACCTCAAGGACAAGGACGCTCCAGAAGAATTCAAAAAACAGACAAGAGAGCAACTCTCGGAATTGATGCTAAAACAGCAAAAACTTCGGGTGGATTTCGAAAGCACTAACAGCTATGAATCGAGTTTAGAAAGCAGAGACACATCGCAAACAGAAAGGTGATTCTGAAGTTTGCGCTCCTTGACTGTAATTAAGTGTGGCTTGTTCAGTCAGTGTCTCAGCTGATTCAGTCAGTTTGCTATTCGACAAATCTGCACTTGATATCCCATCGCAATTAATCGTTGGGCAAATTGCCTGAAATTGACCTTTGAGAAAAATGGCATATGCAGTACCTCATTGGACTGCATAATGGCGAACACGATTTTGTTCCTAGGCTGAGTCGCAGGGTCAAACACAAATCGAAAGTCCCCGTCGGACGCGAGATATGCATTGACTTGCACTGTAACTTCCGGAGCATTGATCAACGCTTCAGCGGAAACGTAGGCCTGCGAAAATAAGTGACTTAGTACGCTGGAGGAGGAGTACTTTTTTACATGGATAATATGATTTTCCGGTGTGATAAGATCGCAAAACTCAAAGGAGCTTGAGGCGCCACTTAGCTGTACAAGTTTCTGATCAAGGAGGTAAAAATTCGCGTTGTCAGCAATTCGCCTTAAATATGGGCCTTCGTGGTCTGTACCGTAAGGAGGAAATTGTAAGTCCGATGGAGTAGCAGTTTCGAAGTATCGATTGACCTGATCGGTGTAGTCCCGATCAATTTGGTACCAGTCTCCCTCGCTCAATAGATACACCTTATTTTCAAGCTCAATCTCTGCTTCAATGCACTCATATAATGACCAGCATTCACGTCGCTGACCTTCAGCATTGTAGAGATAGATACGCTCGGAATGGAGCGATTGGAGAGAGACCGTTCCTAGGATCTGCTTTGCCAAGAGTGCTTGTCGGAGATCAAGATCGAAGTTAATTGCAGGGCCGTTTCGTGAGCGTCCACTATGCCGAACATAACCGAAGCCACTAATGTCGTCGGTCAAAAGCATCGGCGCCGCAGCACGAATCTGATCAAAATCCTGTGCGTTTACGATCGTCACTAGCGAGTTATCTAGTTGAGAAACAAGCGCTGCGTCTCGTACCGGAACGATGTAATCCATCCAAGGGTATTTTTCCTTGCAGCGCTCGTCTTCGTAGGCAACCAGCAATCGAGCAGCAATTTCAGGAAGCTGTTCTAGTCTGACATCTGAGTGCAAAGCCAATGAGTCCGAGCCACTCACAAACTCATTGTCGTCTTTTTCGCTCTCAACCACGCCCGTTAACGACTTCAGAATCTCCGAATCAAATTTGAAATCGAACTCAGATATGGATAGGTGCTTTGAAGATTGAGACTTCGAGCGTAGTGGCGCTCTATCTATATTGGACTTTTCTACTGATTTTATGAGCAGTGGATCGGTGAGGCTCAACGCCGTTCGTAGCCCAAAATAGCGCTCAATGCTGATGCCATCAATGAGGTGTCTTGCATGTCCGAAGGTGAAGCAGAAGACGCGATCATTTACCGCCATTACCATCAGGGCCTTAAGGGATCTGCCGTGCAAATCCAACTGGGCGACCTCTTCGACATTACTGAACAGCTGTATCCACCTTGGATGGGAGGCGTTCGTCTCATGGTAGAAAAGGCATTCCACACCAGAGAGTGAAAATGAAATTGGGTCGAGTCTGACCTCATCGGAGAGAGCGTCATGAATGGTTCGACCTGTCTTAAGCAGAAACACATTGATGGTGAGCTTCATACGCCCTCCTTGACTTGTCGTTTCGATCTTAAATTGACACTAGGTCAAACGAACGCAAACACAAGATTTCCCTACCGATAGTAGGAAGTAGCCGTATTTAGGTGAGTTCTGATATCTAGACGCTAACAGTCCGTCAATGGAATGCTGCCGGGCGGATGCCACTCCTTGGAGCCAACGTCTGCTTCTGGTCGATTCTGTTGAAAAAATCGGCGGCGATTTTCAAACCAGAAGGTTACGCGTCGGAGATTGAATTCCTGAATCTTCGTAGCGCCTTTCAGACGGAAATTTCACGTAGATGCTTGCTGATGGGAGCTTCTATTTTCCCAATAAATGACGTTCGGAGAGGACCGTCTTTTTCCACTGAATCAGCCGGTTACGGTCTGTAGAGTTTCGTCTGCGAGGAAAGAATTTTAAAAAAGGCATATTGGGATGGACCAATATGCCTTTTTTGCTCTCGGTTTTGCTAGCGCGGATCGACGTTATCCAGCACTCGATTCGCCAACAATGAACTCAGTTCAATCAGTTGCTGGACGCCGAGGGCGATGTGGCGGCGGGGGCCTTCGAGGTCGAAGGCTAGGTTGCTGATCATCGCGTCGGCGGATGCCAGATTTTCGCTGAGGTTGGCGAGTAGGCATTCGTTGTCGGCGTTTTTTGCCACGGTAAAGAGCTGGTCCGGTTTGGATGCATCTTCGGACTTTTCCGGTTTCGGTAGCAGGTAGTAATCCAAGGCGCGTTTGGCGGCTTCATCCTGCTGTTTTTTCTTGCGACCGGGATGGGCAGACATTGAGTCAGTTTCTGGAGGGTTCGGAGTTATCTTGAACATATGCATTTTTCCTTCTAGTAGGCCGCAACCATCTCGCTACTAAACGAAGGGGGTGGCAGCTGTGCGCAAGTTAGTAGACCGGTGGAAAATACACAAAAGCCCGGCGCGCCCGAAGGCGCCATGCGCACAGCCACCATCAAGTGCAGGCAACGCCTGACTGACGAGACTCATGCAACCATTATGTATTTCCAACCAGGGCTACTAAACCCGACCACTGATGGGCAGTGGTCGGAAAACGATAGAACCCATAGGCAAGGCGCACAAGCAGGCGGATTCTGGCGTAGTTGTAGGCAAAGGCGCAAGGATGCGTGGCTTGACGGAAGATTAGCGGCAGGAGAATAAACATTGATGTTTATTGCCTGCGGCCAACCCGCTCAAACCGATGAGCAATAGGTGTTGTAGATACGTCAGCCGAGGAAAAACCTGGTTTCTTCGGGGTTAGGTGTATTCGTGACGAAGAGTTTTGAATTGGTTTTGAAATTGACGGTGTGCTGTATTTGATGGTTGCCAAATGGATGTTGGCTTCGGATATTTCTGACCATTCAACAGGCTCCAATTTTCCTTTCAAAAAACGAAAGGTCCTACTTTTTTACCGTTAAAACTTTGGCATTCTGCGCAGCGTTTGGAGGGCCGGAGATCGGTCAACGCTATTGCTGTGAAGAAACTTTCCTGTGTTTGGCGAAACTTCCTACAAGAAAAATCAATTTAGTCCCTTGAATAATGACATGATCATTGTCGACCACGTCATTAACACTGTTTCCCAACCAGGGTCGTGAATGTCGTATTCCGAAAAACTGTCCGCCCATTACCTGGCCCTCGCCAAATCTCCAGTATCCTTGGAGTGTTTCGCGGGCGCGGACGTGCGTTTTTCAGATGAATACGAAGCGTTGGAAAGCGAGTTGGACAAGACCCGGTCGATGCATGAAAGCGGGCAAGTCGACTGGTTGAAGGTCCTTGATGGGAGCGAGGCGCTGTTGCGCACTCAGTCGAAGGATCTACGCGTGGCGTGCTGGCTGACGTGGGCGTTGTATCAACGTGAATCCTATCAGGGGCTGTTGGCCGGCCTCGGCCTCCTGCGCCACTGGTGCGAGAACCACTGGTCCGAACTCCACCCGGCGAAGCCCCGGACCCGCGCTGCCGGCATCCAGTGGCTGGTTCCGTACCTGGAGCAGGCATTAAGCGAAGAGGTGGCGATCAAGGAACAGATGCCCGTGTTCCGTCATCTGGCGGAGCAGCTCGAAGGCCTCGATGCTGCTTGCACTGCTCACCTGGGCGATGAAGCACCGCTGTTGTTGCCACTGTACCGGCGACTCAACAACCGGCTCCGGGGAGTGACTGACAACCTGCCGCCAACGGGTGCCATCGGGACGGTCGTTGCCCAAGTGAAACAAGTCGCCACGCAACTGCTCAGCCCCGGCGCCCCGATCGAAAACGAAAAAGAAGCGCACAAGGCCCTGCGCGCCCAGCAGGACGGTGCACGTGCGCTGTGCGCCTGGTGGCTCAAACAAAAAGCGACTGATGCCCGCGCCCTGCGCCTGAACCGTACCTTGCTCTGGTTGGGTATCGATACCATGCCCGAGCGCAACGCCGAACAGATCACCCAGTTGCGCAGCCCACCGGCAGACAAACTCAAGGCCTATCGGGACAGCCTTCAGCAGGGGCATTACGCGAACCTGCTGGTGGAGGTCGAGACGAGCCTGGCGACGGCTCCGTTCTGGCTCGACGGTCACAGGCTTGCCTGGGAATGTCTGCAAGGACTCAACGCAGAACCGGCCATGCGGGAAGTGGAAACTCAATTTGCCTGGTTCATCCAGCGCCTCCCGGGTGTGGTCGAGCTGCGCTGGCATGACGGTGCGCCATTCGCCGACTCGGCCACCCAGGCCTGGATCAGTGCCCAGGTCATGCCTCACCTGCAAAGTCCCATTGCCCCCCCTACCGATGTCATCGGCGAGCTCGCACCCTGGGAGCTGACGCTGCAAGAGGCTCGGTCGATTCTGCCCAAGGATGGTCTCAAACCCGGTGTCCAGTTGCTCATGCAAGGCATGCAGGGGGCCCAGGGCGCGCGTGAGCGGTTTCTCTGGCAGTTCGCGATGGCTCGCCTGTGCTTCTCGGCCAAGAAATACGAACTCGTCAAGGTCCAGCTCGAAGCGCTCGATCAGAAGCTGCAAGACGCTGGCCTCAATGCCTGGGAGCCCGGACTTTCGCTGCAGGTGCTGCACCTTCTGCACAACTGCTGCGAGTTGTTGCCCCAGAACCAGGTTGTGCGCGAACGCAAGGAAGAGACCTACCGCAGGTTATGTCATCTCGACCTGGAACGGGTCATCGAATAGGCCTTCGGGTCCCCATTGTAAGGAGTAAATCATGGCCAAAGACGGCTCGGTCGCCCCCAAGGAACGCATCAACGTCACCTTCAAGCCTGCCACTGGCGGCGCTCAGGAAGAGATTGAACTGCCGCTGAAGCTGTTGGCTATTGGCGACTACACCCATCGAAGAGACGAGCGCAAGCTCGAAGATCGCAAGCCCATTGGCATCGACAAGATGACCTTCAACGAGGTACTGGCCAAGCAAGCGTTGAACCTGAGCCTGAGCGTACCGAACCGTCTTCAGGACGCCCACGGTAGCGAGGAGCTGGTTGTGCAACTGCGCATGAACTCGATGAAGGACTTCAACCCGGCGAGTCTTGTCGAGCAAGTGCCGCAACTCCAGCAACTGATGGAGCTGCGCCATGCGTTGGTCGCGCTCAAGGGGCCGCTGGGTAACGTTCCTGCGTTTCGTAAAGCCATCGAGAGCGTGCTCGCCGATGACAGTTCCCGCAGTCGCGTACTCGATGAGCTGGGCCTGAATGCCCCCGTCGCGAACGCTTGATTCTTCCAGCCAAGGAGGCCGACACATGAGCACCCAAGCAGCACAGCAGCAAAGCCAGAACAATGCCGACCACAGCATTCTCGAGAGCATCATCGCCCAGACCTGCCTGACCCCGGACGATGAGGCCTACGACATCGCCAGGCGCGGCGTGGCGGCGTTTATCGAGGAACTGCTCAAGCCGCAGAACAACGGCGAACCGGTCAAGAAAGCCCTGGTTGATCGCATGATCGCCGAGATCGATACCAAACTCAGTCGCCAGATGGACGAGATCCTCCATCACCCGCAATTCCAGGCGCTGGAATCGGCATGGCGTGGTTTGCAGTTGTTGGTGGAGCGCACCAACTTCCGTGAAAACATCAAGATTGAAATGCTCAATGTCTCCAAGAGCGATCTGCTGGACGATTTCGAAGACTCGCCGGAGGTCATGCAGTCGGGTCTGTACAAACACATCTATACCGCTGAATACGGTCAGTTCGGTGGGCAGCCGGTGGGCGCGATCATCGCCAACTACTTCATGTCCCCCAGCTCGCCGGATGTGAAGTTGATGCAGTACGTGTCCAGTGTCGCCTGCATGTCCCATGCGCCGTTCATCGCTGCGGCCGGTCCGAAATTCTTTGGCCTGGAAAGCTTCACTGGCCTGCCCGACCTCAAGGACCTGAAGGACCATTTCGAAGGCCCTCAATTCGCCAAGTGGCAGAGCTTCCGTCAATCGCAAGACGCTCGTTACCTTGGCCTGACCGTACCGCGCTTTTTGTTGCGCAATCCGTACGATCCCCAAGAGAACCCGGTCAAGTCGTTCATCTACAAGGAAACCGTTGCCAACAGCCACGAGCATTACCTGTGGGGCAACACGGCATTCGCCTTCGGTACCCGGCTGACCGACAGTTTCGCCAAGTTCCGCTGGTGTCCGAACATCGTCGGCCCTCAGAGCGGCGGGGCCGTCGAAGACCTGCCGTTGCACCACTTCGAGAGCATGGGCGAAATCGAAACCAAGATCCCGACCGAAGTGCTGGTTTCCGACCGTCGCGAATACGAACTGGCCGAGGAAGGGTTCATTTCCCTGACCATGCGCAAAGGCAGCGATAACGCTGCATTCTTTTCCGCCAGTTCGGTGCAGAAACCGAAGTTCTTCGGCAACAGTGCCGAAGACAAGCGTGCGGAGCTCAATTACCGGCTTGGCACCCAGTTGCCGTACATGATGATCGTCAATCGCCTGGCCCATTACCTGAAGGTCCTGCAACGCGAGCAACTGGGATCATGGAAAGAACGCACGGACCTGGAGCGTGAGCTGAACAACTGGATCCGCCAATACGTGGCCGACCAGGAAAACCCAAGTGCCGAGGTTCGTGGCCGTCGTCCGCTGCGCGCGGCGAAGATCCTCGTCAGTGAAGTGGAAGGTGATCCGGGTTGGTATCGCGTCAGCCTCAACGTGCGCCCCCATTTCAAATACATGGGGGCCGACTTCACCCTGTCGTTGGTGGGCAAGCTGGATAAGGAATAAGTGTCGCCCATGACTTACGGCAGTCTTTTCGAGCGCCTGAATGGCGATGTCGAGAAACGTGCAGGCTTGAGCCGTGAGGCTTGTGTCGTGGTCTCCGTGGCTGCGCACCTGGCCAAGATGCTCAGCACGCGCGCAGGTAGCGTGCAGACGTTAGCCGACTATGGACTGCCGGATCTCAATGACATGCGCTTGAGCCTGCATGACGCGAGGAGCCAGGCGCGCGAAGCGATCGAGTGCTTTATCGAGGCGTACGAGCCACGCCTCAAAGGTGTGCGCGTCGCTTCGTTACCGAGTCACGTCGATCAGCTTCGTCTGTCTTTCAGCATCGATGCGTTGCTGGAGGTGGAAGGGGTCAAGCGGTCGGTCAGTTTCTCCGCGTGCCTGGATGGCAGCGGCCAAGTGAAGGTCAGTCAAGGATAGCCAGCCATGTCGTTCAACCATTACTACCAGAGTGAATTGACGGCGCTTCGTCAGTTGGGGCGACGTTTTGCCGAGCGTAACCCGGCGTTGGCGCCGTTCCTGGGATTGGCCGGACGAGATCCGGATGTGGAGCGGTTGCTGGAGGGGGTCGCGTTCCTGACCGGGCGCCTGCGCGAGAAGCTCGATGATGAATTGCCGGAGCTGAGCCATTCGTTGATGCAGTTGCTCTGGCCCAATTACATGCGGCCACTGCCCGCCTTCAGCATCCTGCAATTCGATCCACTACAACGGTCCGGCCCCGCACTACGGGTGGAGCGCGATACGCCGGTCGAAAGCAAACCCATCCAGCAGGTGCGCTGCCGTTTCCTGACGTGTTATCCGACCGAGGTCCTGGCGTTGGACCTGACCGGGTTGAGCTATTCGGTGAAGGGCGACGGGTCGCTGCTGAGCTTGCGCCTGGCGATGCATTGCGAGGGGCACCTGGGCGAGTTGCAATTGAGCCGTTTGCGTCTGCACTTGGCTGGCGAGCGCTACATCAGCCAGATGCTGTATCTCGGCCTGTTGCACAACCTCGAAGGCCTCGAGCTGGTCCCGTTGGACAGTGCCGGCCAGCCCATCACCGCTGTCGATGGCACGCCCCTGTCCTTCAAGATCCCGGTCGACCGCGTCCAGCCGGTAGGCTTTACCGAAGACGAAGCACTGGTGCCGTATCCGCTCAATACTTTTCGCGGTTATCGCTACTTGCAGGAGTATTTCGCTTTTCAGGACAAGTTCCTGTTCGTCGACGTCAATGGCCTGGACGTGATCAACGCGGCGCCAGACAGCCGTATCCAGCAGATGCGTGGCCTGGAGCTGCGATTCGACATCGGCAAAAGCGGCATCCAGCGGCTGCGCCCGACGCTGGACAACGTGAAGCTGTATTGCACGCCCATCGCCAACCTGTTCAAGCATGACGCGCAGCCGATTCGTCTGGATGGTAAACAGGATGAGTACCTGCTGCTGCCGGCGGGTCATGACCTGGAGCATTGCGGGGTGTTCTCAGTCGAAAGCGTCACCGGGTGGCGCCCCGGTGGTCTTGGCTACCAGGCCTATGTGCCGTTCGAGTCGTTCGAGCACGATGCAAGCTTCGATGTGCCCAATAATCGCCCCTACTACAGCGTTCGCCAGCGCCCATCGTTTTTGCATGGGGGGCTCGACACCTGCCTGGCCTTTGGGGCCCGACACACCGAGTTCCATGAAACCCTGTCGATCGAGCTGATGTGCACCAACCAGAACCTGCCGCGTCGGCTCAAGCCGGGTGACATCGACCAGCCGGGTGAAAACAGCCCTGAGGCGCTGGGTTTTCGCAATATCGGTCCAGTCACCTCCAGCTTCGCGCCGCCGCTGGGCCGCGACTTTCTCTGGAAGCTGATCAGCAACATGTCGCTCAACTACCTGTCGCTGGCGGACGTCAATGCACTCAAGGTGATTCTCGAAACCTACGATTTCCCGCGCTACCACGACGAACAGACAGAGAAGGTCAGCAAGTGCTTGCTGGACGGGCTCAAGTCGATCAGGCACCAACCTGTCGACCGACTGCATCGGGGGTTACCGGTCCGCGGCTTGCGCACGGAATTGACGATCGATCCGCGGGGCTACATCGGCGAGGGCGACCTGTTCGTCTTTGCATCGGTCCTCAATGAGTTTTTCGCACTTTATGCCAGCCTCAATTCGTTCCACGAACTGCGGGTGAACAGCACACAGGGAGAGGTGTACCAATGGACACCCCGTATGGGCCAGCAGCCGCTTCTTTAAGCGTGCTGACGCGCGGAATACGCGAGTACACGCTCTTCCAGGCCATGTTGCTGGTCATTGACCGGTTACGTGAAGCCCATCCCGACCTGGATGATGAAGCGCTGTATGACCGGTTGGAGTTCCAGGGCAACCCAAGCCTGGGGTTCCCCGGCAGCGACATCGATCGTGTGGAGTTCTTCGAGGAGCGGGGGCAACTGCGAGCATGCCTGCGCTTGAACCTGCTCAACCTGGCAGGCTCGGGATCGCCGCTGCCGGCGTTCTATGGCGAACAGGCCCTGGGGGGCGAGGAAGGCAATCCCACTCGCCATTTCCTCGATCTGCTCCACCATCGTCTTCAGCGACTGTTGCTGCCGATCTGGCGTAAATACCGCTATTGCGCAAGCTTCCAAAGCGGCGCCAGGGACTCCTTCTCAGGGCAACTGTTTGCCTTGATCGGCCTGGGTGGCGAGGAAATACGCAAGGCCACCCAGCTGAACTGGAAGCGCCTGCTGCCGTACCTGGGCCTGTTGAGCCTTCGAGCCCATTCCGCGGCGTTGATCGAAGCGGTACTGCGTTACTACTTCAAGCATGCCCATTTGAACCTGGAGCAGTGCGTCGAGCGCCGTGTGGACATACTGGCCGAGCAACACAATCGCTTGGGACGCGCCAACAGCCTGTTGGGCGGCGACCTGGTCATGGGCGAGCGGGTACGCGACCGCAGCGGTAAGTTCCGGATCCATATTGGCGAACTGGATTGGCAGCGTTTCCACGAGTTCCTGCCTATCGGCGCCGGTTACCAACCGCTGTGCTCACTGGTGCGATTCACCCTGCGTGATCCCCTCGAATATGACATTCGCCTGGTCCTGCGCCGTCAGGAAATACGTGAATTGCGTATCGGCGAACAAAACACCTGCCGCTTGGGATGGACGAGTTGGCTGGGGCACGAGCGCGCCGACGGCGTGCTCATTCTCGGCAACCAGGCTCTTTAGGAATGGATGACATGATCAACGTAGACCTTCAGCAACTCATTCAGGCGTTGGACGCCGAAACCAGGGATGACCTGGAGCGTTCGGCCGAACGATGCGTGGCACGTGGTGCGCACAAAGTCTTGGTGGAGGACCTGATGCTGGGTTTGCTGGAGCGTCCGCAAAGCCTGCTAGCACGGGCGTTGCAGGATGCCTGTGTCAGTGTCGGTGAGCTGAGCGCTGTCCTGCAACCGCGTGGGGAGCACAGCGCTGCACGCAATCCAGTATTCTCGCCCGAACTGGTGCAATGGCTGCAGGACGCACTGCTGGTGGCCAATCTGGAGTTGGGCCAGAGCCAGGTCGGACAAGCGGCTCTGATCCTGGCGGTGCTGCGCAACCCGCTTCGCTATGCAGGCAGTCCTTACCAGGCGTTGCTTGCCGGGATCAATGTGGACCGGCTGAAGGCGTTCGCGTTGTCACAACAAGTCCAGTCGGATACCGGCCAGCCTGTTGCATCGGCTGATTCGCTGCTGGACCGCTTCTGTCACAACCTCACCCAGCAAGCCCGTGAAGGGCGCCTCGACCCGGTGCTGTGTCGGGACGGCGAGATCCGGCAGATGATCGATATCCTTGTTCGCCGCCGCAAGAACAACCCCATCGTGGTGGGCGAAGCGGGGGTGGGCAAGACCGCTGTCGTCGAGGGATTGGCCTTGCGCATCGTGGCCGCGCAAGTACCACCGGAGCTTGTCGACGTTGAGCTGTTGTCTCTGGACATGGGGCTGCTACAGGCGGGTGCCAGCCTGAAAGGTGAATTCGAGCGCCGTCTCAAAGGTGTGATCGACGGCGTCAAGACGTCGCCAAAATCCATCATCCTGTTCATCGACGAGGCCCATACCTTGGTCGGCGCGGGCGGCAATGTCGGTGGCTGCGATGCAGCCAACTTGCTCAAGCCGGCCCTGGCCCGCGGCGAATTGCGCACCATAGCGGCCACCACCTGGTCCGAATACAAACAACATTTTGAGAAGGATCCGGCCCTGGCCCGTCGTTTCCAGCCGGTGCAAGTACTTGAGCCGACCGTCGATGAGGCGGTGAGCATTCTGCGCGGCCTGGCCCCGATCTACGCGAGCAGTCACGGAATCTACCTGCGCGATGATGCGGTGGTCGCAGCCGCGCAATTGTCGGCCCGCTACCTGGCGGGTCGTCAACTGCCGGACAAGGCCATCGATGTACTCGACACCGCGTGTGCGCGTGTGCGCATCAGTCTCGCCGCTGCGCCGCCAAGCCTCGAGCGATTGCGTGGCGAACTGGCCGAAGGCGAGCGTCGATGCCAGGCGTTGCGTCGTGATGCACAGGCCGGCCTGCCAACCGATGTGCAGGCGCTGGAGACATTGGAGGCGCGCCTGGTTGCCATCGAAGGCGAGTGCCGGGCACTGGATGCCCAATGGACCGAGCAACGCGTTCTTGCGCAACGCGTGCTGTCCTTGCGTCAACAGTTGGCCGGCGCACGGGATACGGCAGAGGATCCAGACCAGGGAGCCGCAACCCTGGAAGCGGCATTGCGCGAAGCCCACGACAGGTTGGTCGCTGCACAAATCCAGGCGCGCCTGGTCAGCTTTGAAGTCTGCCCGCGATTGGTGGCCGAGGTGATCAACGCCTGGACGGGGATCCCCCTGGCACAACTGGCGCGGGAACACGACGCCAGAATTGCCAGTTTTGCGACTGACCTGCGGGCTCGTATTCGCGGGCAGGAGCAGGCCGTGCAGATGCTCGATCGGACGATGCGTATCGCCGCCACGGGCCTGAACAAGCCCGACGCTCCGGTGGGTGTGTTCTTGCTGGTGGGACCGAGCGGTGTTGGCAAGACCGAAACGGCACATGCCCTGGCTGACCTGCTGTATGGCGGCGAGCGCTTCATCAGTATTTTCAACATGGCAGAGTTCCAGGAGAAACACACCGTTTCTCGCCTGATCGGCGCGCCCCCGGGTTACGTCGGCTATGGCGAAGGCGGCATGTTGACCGAGGCCGTAAGGCAGAAACCCTATTCGGTGCTGTTGCTCGACGAGGTCGAAAAAGCCGACCCGGAAGTGTTGAACCTGTTCTACCAGATCTTTGACAAGGGACTGGCCAACGACGGGGAAGGGCGCGAAATCGATTTTCGCAACACGCTGATCCTGATGACATCGAACCTGGGTAGCGAGCGCATCAGCGAACTGTGCGAAAACGCTGCGCAACCGAGTGCCGACCATCTTGAACACGTCATTCGCCCGATACTCAGCAAGCACTTCAAGCCCGCGCTGCTCGCCCGCATGCGGGTGGTGCCGTACTACCCGGTCAGTGGATCGGTGATACGCGAGCTGGTGGCAATCAAACTCGATCGCCTGGGCGAGCGGCTGGGGCAACGGCAACTCCGTTTCAGTTATTGCGGGCGCCTGGTGGACTACCTGGTCGAGCGCTGCACGCGCAGTGACAGCGGTGCGCGCTTGATTGACCAACTGCTCGAACAGCACTTGATGCCCCTGCTTGCAGACCGATTGCTCGCCGCCATGGCCAACGGTGAAGCATTGCGACAGGTACACGCCACCCTCGACGCCGACTCCGGCCTCGTTTGTGAATTCAACTGAGGTGGCCGCGATGTTCAAGCAAGTCTCGCAACCGCTGGCGTATGCCGAAGCGCTCGTGGCGCAATTCTCGAACCTTTCACAGGTGACGGACGGCGCGGTATTAATGGGAAATCTTATCCGGGGAGTCGCACTGCTCACTGGCTGTGAACTGGTGCAAGCGTACTTGCTCGATGCCACCGGCACTCGCCTGGAGATGAACGGCGAATACCTGGATGGCCAACTGCGGCTCGGTGATCGGAGCCATCCGCCGGCTGATTACCACGCCGAGCATCTATTGCAGTTCGCCTTGCGCCAGAACCGAGTCGTATGCCTTGGCGCCCTGAGTGACAGCGGGCAAGAAACCGGCTTCCTGCCGGTCCGGAGCGCACCGTGGCAGTCGCTACTTTGTGTGCCCCTCGTCAATTCGAAAGGCGACGTCGAAGGCCTGGTGGTGTGTGCCAGTACCCGGCATGTCGACCTGCAAGGCTTCGCTGAATCCCTCAGGCATCTGGGTGCGTTCGCACTCGGCCAATGGCTTGCGCTACAACACCTGCAACCTGCTGCCAATGAAACCTTGCCTGTCACCCCCCAACTGCCGGCCTTCGATGGCCACGGCATGATTGGCAAGAGTTCGGCAATGCGCAAAACCTGTTCATTGATCGGCAAAGTACTGCATACCCCCTACACCGTGTTGCTGCGGGGCGAGACCGGTACGGGCAAGGAAGTGGCTGCGCGTGCTATTCACGAGTGCGGCCCTCGTCGGTCCAAGGCATTCATCGTACAGAACTGTGCAGCCGTTCCGGAGAACCTGCTGGAGAGCGAGTTGTTCGGTTATCGCCGGGGGGCTTTCACCGGGGCCGATCGGGATCGCGCCGGACTGTTCGATGCCGCCAACGGAGGCACGCTGTTGCTCGATGAAATCGGCGACATGCCGTTGTCCCTCCAGGCCAAGTTGCTACGGGTGTTGCAGGAGGGCGAAATCCGTCCGTTGGGTTCCAACGACACCCACAAGATCGACGTGCGCGTCATTGCCGCGACCCATCGCGATTTGAAGCAATTGATGGAGGAAGGCAAGTTCCGCGAAGACCTGTATTACCGGCTCGCACAGTTCCCCATCCAGTTGCCGGCGTTGCGCCAACGGGCAGGCGACATCATCGAGTTGGCCCGGCACTTCGCCAAAAAGGCCTGCGCATTGCTGCAGCGCGATCCGGTGCGCTGGTCCGACGCGGCGCTCGAACACCTGGCCGCCTACAGCTTTCCCGGAAACGTGCGTGAACTCAAAAGCGTCGTGGAAAGGGCGGTGGTGTTGTGCGGAGAAGGCGAACTGCTGGTCGAGCATTTTGCCCTGCACATCGAGCCTTTCTCCGAGCGCGTGGGGCTTCGCGAACGGCTGAAGCAGATCGAACGCCATCTTTTGATCGATTGCCTGCGCAAGAACGCCGGCAACAAGACGCGTGCCGCCCGCGAACTCCGCTTGCCGTTGCGCACACTGGTTTACCGCCTCGGGCTTCTGAAAATCCAGCGCAAGGATCTCGACGGTTGATCCCGTTCTTGCTGTTCGCATCAATACCCGTGGCCCTGTCATTCCTGGAGATCTGCTGATGCCTGTCCATTGCTGGCAAACGATCCTGCTGTCCTTCGTCGTGTTATCCGCTGCCGTCGGTTGCAGCGGCAATTACAAATTCAACGACGCCGGCTATCGCCCCTTGGGTGATCCACAGGCGGTCAATCGCCGCAAGTGAGCGTAGGGAGCCTCATAGATGGAACTTGTTTTCGAAATACTGCGCGCCAGCCAGTTCATCTCCACCCAGATGTGCCGCAAGACCTTCGGGCCTGCCGGTGGCGTGATCGGGCGAGGCGAGGGTTGTGATTGGAGCATTCCCGATCGCCAGCGCCTGCTGTCCAAGCGTCACGCCCAGGTCAGCCTGCTTGAGGGGAGCTTTTTCCTGACCGACACCAGTGGGAATGGCACGGTCCTTCGCCAGACCGGCGTGCGCCTGCCCAAAGGTGAGCCGGTGCGTATCAGGGACGGAGATGCCTACATCATGGGCGACTTCGAAATCGTCGCACGACTGGTCACCGATACCGCGAGTAACACCGCGCCGGCCAACGGCTTTGTGTCGGGGGGAAGCCTCATTCCGGACGATGCCTTTCTCGATCTCGACCCATTGAAGGCGCTGGACCAACAGGCGCGCGCCTGCCCGGACATCGATGAGCTGATCAACCCGACGGCCATACCGTTGGAAACGTTCGCAGGTTCGGATTGCGCCCGCATCGACATGGAAAATCTGCTGCTGCCCGAGTTGGTCGAGGCGTCGGTCGAGCCAGGAAACGTGCCCGTTTCGCCGTCGGAAGGGCGCGAATGCCCAGCCGACGATTTTTGGACGCGTTTCGGTGCCGCGCTGGACATGGAGCTTGGAGGCCTGTCCGACGAGGCCCGCGAAGCCCTGGCGATCAAGGTCGCGGGGCTGCTCAAGCAAAGCATCCAGTGCTTGCAACAGAGCCTGCGTACCCGTTCGGAACTGAAAAACGAACTGCGCCTGGCCCAGACCCTCGTTCAGGACGGGGGCACGAATCCGCTGAAACTGGCCGGAGATGTTCACCATGCCCTGCGGATGCTGTTGAGGCCGGACAAGCCTTTCGGAATACCGGCCGATCGGGCGATTGCCCATGCATTCCGAGATCTGCAGGCTCATCAGGTGGCCCTGCTCTGCGCCAGCCGCGCCGCGATGCGCGCAACGCTCGAACAGTTCTCACCCCGGCAACTGATGGTTCGCCTGGAGCGCGAGTACAAGCCACTGTGCAGCACGTCGGGCCACTACTGGCGGGCTTATCGTCGTTATCACCACGCCCTGAGCCAAGATGATGACTGGACCGAGCGCCTCCTGGCCCGCGACTTTGCCCGAGCCTACGAAGAACAGGTGCGGTTGATCAGCACCCTGCAAACCGATTGCCACGGATGACGAACATGTCTCGCTGCACGATGCTCTTGTTCAAGACCTCGATGGTACTGGCCGCAACCTGGCTATTGGCCGGTTGCACCACGCTGTCGCCCTTCTCGACGAAGACCAAGCTCAACCTCACGCTGGCCGCCACAGATCGACTCAACCCAGATCTCAATGGCAGGCCCTCGCCCGTGGTGGTGCGGTTGTTCGAACTCAAGCACCCGGTGGCTTTCGAGAGCGCGGATTTCTTCAGCCTGTATGAACGGGCCAGGCAAGCCTTGTCGCCCGACCTGGTTTCCAGCGAGGAATTGGAACTGCGCCCGGGCGAGACCGTCGCGCTCAGGCTCGAAATCGCGCGGGGTGGTCGCTACGTCGGGGTGCTCGCAGCCTATCGTGACCTGCCACATAGCCAATGGCGCTACACGCTGCCGGTCGCGGTGGCACGGTTGACCGAAGCCAACCTGACCCTGGACGAGGACGGGATCGGCAACACTTTCGAAAGGCCGAACGGGGCAGATGACCAATGAATCACGACAAAGTCATCTGGCAGGAAGGCATGCTGCTGCGCCCGCAGCATCTACAGCATAACGACCGTTACCTCGACCATCAGTTGAAGGTCCGCACCCGCTTGCTGGCCAGTCATGTCTGGGGTTTCCTCGAACTGGAAATTGACTCGCAGTTTTTCAACATGGGCCGTTTGGTGGTGAGCCGGGCCTCGGGCATTTTGCCGGACGGCAGTTTGTTCGAGTTGGCGGGCAACGCCGAGCCGCTGGTCCTTGAAATACCGCCCAACACCAGCAATACGCCCATATACCTCGCCTTGCCATTGGTGACGGGCAATCACATCGAGTCCCGTCGCCTGGAACAGTCCGACGTTCTGGCACGCTACACCCTCTATGAGACGCAGGTTGCGGACTCCAATGCCGGGGAAGCCAGCTGGCACCCGATCAGTTGTGGTCGTCCGGACCTGCGCCTGCTGTTGGGCGAGCAGCAGAGCGACCAGGCATTTGTGAAGCTCAAGCTCTGTGAGGTGCTCGACACCACCCCGGACGGGGTGATCAGGCTCGATCCGGATTTTGTGCCGACGTTCATCCAGGTGGGTTCATCCCCTTATCTACTGTCGTGTCTCAAGGAGGTCATCGGCATGCTTGCCCATCGGGGTGACAGCCTGGCCGAGCGAGTCGGTTCGAATGGCAAGGCGGGTGGGGCGCAGGTCGGGGATTTCATGATGCTTCAGCTGATCAATCGTACCGAGCTGTTGTTGCGTCATTATCTGGACCTCGAGCAGGTGCATCCGGAAGCGCTCTACCGCGCGCTCCTGGCGTTGCTGGGGGACCTGGCGGCGTTCTCCAGCGACGGCAAGCGACCGTCACTCGGCAATCGCTACCAGCACAGCGACCAGGGCAATTGCTTTCGAGGCCTTATGCAGGGGATCCGCCAGGTCCTGTCGATGGTGCTCGAACAGCACGCGATCGAACTGCAATTGCAGGCGCGTCAATACGGCATCCTCGTTTCGCCGGTGCAGGACCTTTCGCTGCTGGATTCGGCATCGTTCGTACTGGCGGCCAGTGCTCATTGCGATGGCGAAGAGTTGCGCCATCGCTTGCCTTCTCATCTCAAGATCGGTCCGGTGGAGCGTATCCGCCAATTGGTCAACCTGCATTTGCCAGGTATCAAGATCAGACCGTTACCCGTGGCGCCGCGGCAGATCGCATTCCACGCCAACAAAACGTATTTCATCCTCGAACCCGGCGCCGAAGACGTGGCTCAGCTCAAGCGCTCGGCAGGCTTTGCATTCCACGTTTCCGGGGATTTCGCCGAGCTTGAACTGAACTTCTGGGCCATCAGGAACTGACCGAAATGGATAAGGAACATCCTCAGGACGAAATCACCGTCTTGCTCGACCACCATGGGCAGCGCCCTGCTACAGGACCATTGACGGATGCGCAGTCACCACCGTCTATCGAACAGTTGCAAGAGCGAATGATCTACGCCGCGCACCTATCGCCGTCCCGGTCATTCGATATCAGCCTCAATCCCCTGGTGACAGCGGCTTTCGGCTTGCTGTCGCAAGTCATGGACATCAAGTACGGAGGTGAGCGCGGGGATTTGCACCTCCTCAAGCAGGAGTTGATCTACGGCTTGGAGCAGTTCGAGGCCCGCGCCGTGCAGGGCGATGTCGAGGGCAGTCAGATGATGGCCGCCCGCTACGTGCTGTGCACGGTGATCGACGAGGCGATCGTCACTACGTCGTGGGGCCTGGCAAGCGAATGGTCGCAGATAAGCCTGTTGAGTTCCTTCCACGGCGAAACCTTTGGTGGCGAGAAGGTTTTCCAACTGCTCGATCGTTTGTCCAAGGACCCGGTCAAGCACCTGCCCATGCTCGAGTTGCTGTACCTGTGCCTGTCTCTCGGCTTCGAAGGCAAATATCGGGTCCAGACCCGCGGAGTGCTTGAACTGGAAGGTATTCGAGATGCCTTGTATCGATTGATCCGCCAAGTACAGGGTGACCCTCCCCGTGAGTTGTCAACTCGAGGGGAAGGTGCTGAGAGTGCGCGGCAAAGTCCCGTGCGCATGGTCCCGGCGTGGACGGTGATGGCCTTTACGCTGGCTTGCCTGGGGATGATGTATTCAAGCTTTGCCTGGGTTCTGGACGGGCAGCGCGAAAGCGTACTGCAACCTTATCAAGGGCTGGAGCCGGCTACTTTCCAGCCACTGCCATGAACAGGGATGTGTCATGAAATTGCTTTTCAGGAAAGCCGCGGCATGGGTGCAGCAGACCTGGGTCTGGACGCTGCTGTCGGTTCTTGGCGTGACGTTGTTGGTGTGGTTCATCGGACCGTTGCTGGCGGTCAACGACTATAAGTTCTGGGCAAGTCCGACGGCCCGCTTGCTGACGGTCAGTGCGCTGCTGTTGGGTTGGGGCCTGTGCATGGTTTTCGTCAGTGGACGGGAACGTGAGGCGGGTCGTGCCCGGGAGGACGAGACGGATCCTTCGCCGTTGCCGCGTCTGGCCAGGATTGCCGAGGAGCAGCGTGAACTGCGTTCGCGGTTCGGGGACGCGTTAAAGACCTTGAAGCATTCGAGCCTGTATCCCGGTCGTAGCGAACGCTGGCGCAACGAGCTGCCCTGGTATCTGATGATGGGGCCGCCTGCCAGCGGCAAGACCCGTTTGTTGGAGTGTTCGGGCCTGGAACTGCCCTTCGAGAGCTCGGAGCGAAGACCGATCGGTGAGGTGCCGGGCACCCGGTATTGCGATTGGTATTTTGCCGAGAACGCGGTGTTGATCGATACCGCCGGGCGTTACCTGTGCCAGGTGGACAGCGAAGTCGATGGCAGCGCTTGGGCCGTGTTGCTCAAGCTTTTACGCAAGCGCCGCCGTCATCGTCCCTTGAGCGGTGTACTGGTGACGGTTCCGATGGAGGTCTTGCTGGGCAGCGAAGGCCAACTCACGACGCTGGCCTGCCAGGTCCGCAGTCGCTTGCAAGAGCTGCACCGACGGCTGCACGTCGATGTACCGATTTATCTCATCCTGAGCAAAGCGGACGGTGTGCCTGGCTTCAACGAGTTCTTCGATTCGCTGACGCGCGAGGAGAGCGACCAGATGCTGGGGGCGAGCTTCAATCGCGACCTGCGGGGTAATGGTGTGAGCGCCGTGCGCGCCGAGTTTGAAGCATTGCTGCGTCGGCTCAACAGCCAGGTGACCCTGCGCATGCATCAGGAGCGCGATCCGCGGCGCCGTAGCCGCATCCTTGAGTTTCCCTACCAACTGGGCAACATCGGCGCCAACCTGTGCCAATTGGTCGAGATGGTGTTCACCGGCAAGGCTT
Organism: Pseudomonas citri; assembly: GCF_025336485.1. Taxonomy (GTDB): domain Bacteria; phylum Pseudomonadota; class Gammaproteobacteria; order Pseudomonadales; family Pseudomonadaceae; genus Aquipseudomonas; species Aquipseudomonas citri. The sequence goes on from NZ_JAODAB010000009.1 coordinate 199,180, forward strand.
GCCATCTGCGCGGCTTCTACTTGACCAGTGCATTGCAGCCGCCCCGTCCCGTGGACTTGTCCACCGTGCGGGGCGGTGCGATCTTTCGCGCGAGCAGTGCCTTGCACGATGGGCGCTCACGACGTACTCATCCCTTGCTCAGTCGGGTGATCTTTCCCGAAGCCGGTCTGGCGGGCCTCGATCCGCGCGAGCGTAACCTCATGCAGTGGCACCAACGAGCGTTTTACCTCGGTGCGCTGACCACCCTGGGCCTGTCTGGCTTGTTGTGGGCCAATGCGTTCTCGGCCAACCATGAGCGTTTGGAACTCCTGCGTGCATTGGCCCAGCGCTGGGATCAGCAGCGCTCTACCCAGGCGGACGTTGACTGGCTCACGATGCTTGAATCGCTCGATACCCGTTTCGAGGCCACCGGGGTTTTCCCTCCCGGCAGTTCGATGCCGCTGCATGAGCGCGGCGGTCTTTACCAGGGTGAAACAAGCAACCCGGTGGTGGTCGACGCCTACAGGCGTGAATTGCACACGCAATTGCTACCGCGGGTCGCGCAGACGCTGCAAGCGCATATCCGCGATAACTGGAAGGACCGCGAACAACTACTCAACAGCTTGCGCGCTTACTTGATGCTGGACCTGCAAGAGCGTCGCGACAGCGGGTGGTTGAAGAACCGCATGGCCAGCGACTGGTCCCGGCGTTATGCCGGCAATCCTGCGCTGCAACAACGGTTGAACGCGCATTTCGAGCGCCTGCTGGAGCAACCCTTCACCTACGCGTTGGACGAGCCATTGGTGACGCAGGCTCGGGAAGTCCTGCGCAGTGAATCCCTGGCCACCGTCGTTTACCGGATGCTGCGTGAACAAGCCGACCATCTACCACAATACCGGCTCAGCCAGCATTTGGGCCCACAGGGTGGGTTGTTGGTCGGCACCGATCAGCTCATCCCAGGCTTCTACACTCGCGAAGGCTACGAGCAATACTTTTCGATCCAGGGCTCGGCGCTGGTGACCGGATTGCTGCGGGACAACTGGGTCCTGGGTGAAAGCGCGAGCCTCAGCGGCACGGACATGCGGCGCCTGATGGGCGAACTGGAACAACTGTACTTTCGTGACTATGCCGACCACTGGAGCGAAGCGGTCGGCCTGGTGGCTTTGCACTCGATCAGCGATGCAGGTGAAGGGGCCCGGCAACTGGCAGGGTTGGCCTCGGCTCATTCGCCGATCGTGCAGTTGCTGGTACAAGTGCGCGAAAACACCCGGATCCAGGGGGTTGCCGAGCGTATCGACGAGGTGGCGCAAACGTCCGGGACAGCTGCGGGGGCGGTGGCGAAACTTGCCGCTGTGGCCGAGCACATCGAAAGAAGACCGGACACCGCGCAAAAATCCTTGCAGAGACGTTTTGAACCGCTGCATCGCCTGCTGGATGCGGACAATGGTCCCAGCGCTGATCTGGTCCAGGCCTTGCGTGCCCTCGACGAGGTGCAACTGCAACTGGCGGGCCTGGCCCGAGCCAGTGCTCCGGAGCATGCCGCGTTCGAACTGGCCAGGAGCCGCATGGGTGGTCAGCGCGATGCGTTGAGCAACTTGCGCAATGCCTCGGTGCGTTTGCCTCGTCCGGTCAACGTCTGGTTCAACGGACTGGCCGAAGAGAGTTGGCGCCTGGTGCTCAACGACGCGTACCGTTACCTGAATCTGCGCTATCAGAGCGAGCTGTACAGTTTCTATGGCTCGGCGATCGACAAGCGCTACCCGTTCAGTGCCCACAGCGCCAGCGACGTTGCCCTCAATGACTTCCGGGCGTTCTTCAAGGATCAGGGTATGGTCGAGGGATTCTTCGAAAGTTACCTCCGGCCCTTTGTCAGCGGTCATCCGGGGCACTATCGCTTGCGCAGCATCGACGGCCAGAGCTTGCCGGTCTCCAGGGCCTACCTGGACCAAATGACGACAGCACACACCATTCGCCAGAGCTTTTTCGCCGAAGATCCGACCGAACCGCAAGTGCAATTCAAGCTTGAACCCTACACCCTGGATCCTGCGGTGAGTCGGTCCGAGTTTCGCTTCGGCGACAAGTCGCTGGAATACCGTCACGGTCCGATCCTGCCCATGGCGTTCACCTGGCCAAGCGCCGCGCAAAACGGTCGCACGGCGCTGGTACTCGACAGAATGACCGGGCGTGGGCTTGGCATCGAGAAAAATACCGGGCCGTGGTCCTTGTTCCGCTTGTTCGACCTGATGCAGAGCGAGTACCTGACCGGACGCGATGTGCGGGTGCTCAAGGCGGATCTGGGAGGGCTGCGGGCCAACTATCTGTTGACTAGCCAGCGCACGCCGAATCCGTTCGATTTGGGCGCGTTACGCACGTTCCGTATGCCGGCGCAGCTCTGATGCAGAGGGTTGCTCCCTGGCGCAGCGCTGCGCGCACCGACCCAGGCAAGGTCCGGTCCCGTAACGAGGATGCTTTCCTGGAGTGCCCACATCGCGGGCTCTGGGCGGTGGCCGATGGGATGGGTGGGCATTCGGGCGGTGATATTGCCAGCCAGTTGATCGTGACCAGCCTGGCGGACCTGCCGCCGCACCACGGCTTGGAGGATCGAGCGAAAGCGGTGCGCCAGTGCCTGCGCTGGACCAACCGTCGGCTGAGCCAGGAATTGACTGTCACCGAAGATCATTGCGGTGTGATGGGCAGTACCGTGGTGGCACTGTTGCTGGAAGGTGATCGTGGGGTCTGCATCTGGGCAGGCGATAGCCGTTGCTACCTGTGGCGTGACCGGCGCTTGTATCAATTGTCGAAGGATCATTCGCTGCAACGACAATTGATAGACACGCAACGTCTCAGTCTCGACGAGGCTCGTGCCCATCCCGCAGCCAACGCGCTGACCCGCGCGGTGGGGGCCGCGCACGAGCTGGTGTTGGAGGTGCTGGAACTCAGTGTCCATCCAGGCGATACGTTTTTGTTATGCAGTGATGGCTTGTACCAGCACCTGAGTGGCGAATCCCTGGGTCATGCATTGAGCCTGGCTTCACCGCGCAGGGTGCTGGAGCGTCTTTTCGAGGACGTGCTGCGCGGACCGGCGCGGGACAACCTCACGGCCGTGGTGATCCGCCAGTGAACGAGGGGAGTCATCGGGTCACCGGTTGCGCCTCTTCCAGCGCGGCACCCGTTGCGAAACTGCACTCACTCGGTATCAAGGATGTGCCGGAGCTGGTTGCGGGACGTTATCGCCTCGAACGCTTGCTCGGTGCTGGCGGCATGGGGGCGGTGTATCGCGCAAGGGACCTGCTGCACGAACAATACGGTGATCCACAGCCCTGCATCGCGCTGAAAATGCTCCGGAAGGAATTCAGCGAGTCCTGCGACGCGAGTGCGCTGCTTTACAGCGAATTCGCCTTGACCCGGTACCTGCGGCATCCGAACGTGCTGCGCCCCTATACCTTTGATGTGGACGCTGGCTGCGGGCAAGCCTTCATCACGCTGGAGCTGATGCACGGCCTGACGCTCGACCAACTGCTTTGCGAACGTCCCCTGGGCCTGCCCTGGCATGAGCTGCGGGCCATCGCCGTGCCTCTGCTCGACGCCCTGGCCTATGCCCATGGTCGTGGGGTGCTGCACGGCGATATGAAACCCAGCAACGTCATGCTTAATGGTGCGGATGTGCGTTTATTCGATTTCGGCTTGGGACTTGCCGAGGAGGGGCCGTTGAAGGACCTGCCGGGTTTGAATCGCGAGCGCCTCAAGGCCTGGACGCCAGGTTATGCGGCCCCGGAATTGCTCGAGGGCTGGCCTTTGTCCCGCAAGGCCGATGTCTATGGTGTGGCTTGTCTGTTGTATGAGTTGGCGAGCGGCAAGCATCCGTTTCGCCGCTTGCCGTCCATCCAGGCTCGCGATGCGGGGCTGGAGCGTGAACTCAAGCCGCCGCGCGATCTGCCCAGGCGTTGTTGGAGGGCGCTGCGTTCGGCGCTGGCCTTTGATCCCAGGCAGCGCAGCATCGAGGCGCAACAACTACGAGACGCTCTGGCTAGTATTTCGTCCTGGTGGTGAGGGCGGTGGGCATCACGGCAACTCCAACCCACCGCCTGCCTTGTGCAGTTTCCTCAAGTGCTCGCCGATTTCCTTGACGTTGGCCTCGCTTGCGGCAATTTCGGCCGCCCGTTCTGGCTCAAGCAAAGCGCGGACTTCTTTATCCAGGTCTCCGGTCAGCGTCTGGAGCTGCTTCTGGCGCAAACTGCTTTCCGATTCCAGTCGCTGCCATTCGCTGGGTTGCGGCAACCCGTAACCACTGCTGCCCAGCAACTCGGCGGGGCGGCTCAGGAAACCGCTGTTGGCCAGGATCTGTTGCAGTGTCGCGTTGGCCTTTTCCATGCCGCCGTTCTGCAATTCACGGGCTCCGAGGTAACGTTGTTTGACCTCGTCCTGGGCCAGCAACAGTTGTCGGCGGTAACTGGCCTGTTCCAGTAACAGCAACGCGGCGCTGGTGCGCAGGTCGGCCTGGTCGAACCAGGTACGGCGTTCGGCGGCCTTCAGGGCCAGCCAGTCTTCCACCGTTTGCTGTTGGATGGGCAGGTGCTTGCGCAGTACATCGAACATGGCTTGGTAGCGGTCGCGGAATGAGTCGAAGCGATAGCCCAGGCGCAAGGCTTCCTTGGGGTCATCGAGCACGCTGGTGTCGGCCAGGCCCCGTCCCTTGAGCACTTCCAGCAGCCCGTTAGGCATGATGCTGTCCAGGCCTTTGAGTTGCGTGTTGTTGCTGCCGCTGCGCAGCAGTTTCAAGCTCTCCACCGCACAGTTATTGGAGAGGAAGTAGTAGTTGCCGTCATAGCTCCAGTGCATTTCGGCGGCATGTTCGACCGTTTCCTCGATCTCGGTACGCGACAGGTTCAACGGCACGGACGCCAGGCTGCGCAGTTCGGTCTTGGTGTATTCGTCGATCACCTGGGACAGCGGCAGCACGAATAGCCGCGACGGGTATTTGCCGACCAGGCCATCCCAGCTCGACAACTGCACATCGCCTACGAACGCGCGGTATGACAGCACTAGGTGCTGGTCCAGGTCCAACCGGCAATCCGGTCCACGCGGGCGGCCCGGGGCGCAAATCACCAGTCGGAGCATGCTGTGGCCCCAACGGCTGACCCAGTTCTGGTTGGCTTCGGCCAGCAGGTAGTCGATGGCGTAGACCCGCTCGGGGTCAACCTTGCCCAGTGGGGTCTTGGCGAAATCATTGCCGGCGTTCAGGAAGGCGAACGACTTGGCGCAAGTGTCCTTGGCGGCGGGTGCCCAGCCGAAGTGTTCCTGGTAATAGCGATAAAGTGCGGGACGTCGGCAGGCGTAGCTCGGGTCGAGGAGAAAGTATTCCATGTTGACCGCGACGAACTCCTTGGGGCTGCTGGTCTCGTAGAGGTCGGGGCTGCGGGCGACCTGGCGGTTGTGCTGTTCACGCTCGCCACGCCGGCCGACGTACTGGGGCCAGCCGGCGAGGTCCAGCAAACGAGGGTCATCGCTGAGGGTAAAGCGGCGATCGTTCTGGCCCCGGCATTCGTCGGGGAGGCCGATCAGCCCGGCGCTGCCTTGACGTCGGGTACAGCGTTGGATCAGGACGCGCTCGGCATCCGGCCATAAGCGCGAGCGGTCATAGATGTGGGTCAGTTCATGCAGGACGGTGGCGAGCATTTCCCGCCGCACGGTGCCGTGGGGGCGCTGGGTCTTTTGGGTGGCAGCGCTGCCGTCAGTGAGACTGTCGAGCAGGTTGCGGTTGAGGTCCAGTTGCGACACCAACGAGGCTTGGCCGTAGGCATTGGCGGGCATCTGGTCGGTCCAGCCGACGTCGATGCGCCGGTCCAGTCGCTCGATGAAGCTCGGCGGCAGGGCCTGCATTGCTTCATCGAGCAGCGCCTGGCTGGCCCGCTGTTGCGCCGGGCTCAACCCTTCACCGTTGAGGTGCAATTGCAGGCCGGCCTGGGCGGTGCTGCTCATCAGCAGCACCAGACCGGCCGTCAGCCAGGCGGCAAGCCGCCTCACAATGCGAGGATGGCTTCGGCAAGCACCTGATCACTGGCATCGCGCGCTTCTGGTACGCGGGTGCGCAAGGTGTCGAAGGCGGCTTCGAGGTGAGCGCCACGAATCTCGCCGTTACTGGCGACGAAACTGGCGGCGTCGTCATGGGCTTCGCGGACGATTTTCGAATCACGGATGGATGTAGTGGTGTCGGAAGTGAAATCAATCGTGCGCTGGGAGGCGCGAACGATGATGTTACTGGTGGCTACCAGGGTGTGTGCCTGGGCCACATCGGCCAACACCAGCAGGCCTAGTGCGGCAGCAATCAGCGGGCTACGCATGGAATGACTCCGGAAAAATAAGGATAACTATTGGACGAGAATTGCCTGTGCCAGTTCAAGGTCGCTGGCGTGAAGTTTTGGCTGGGTCCGGCGCAGATAATCCAGTGCCGACTCCAACTGTGCGCCTCGCAATTGTCCATCACTGGCGACGAATGCCGCGGCATCATCATGAGCGGCGACGAGCAGTTTATGGTCGAAGGGCGCGGCGGTCACCATGCTCGTGGCGTAGCCGGCGGCTACCACTAGCTGAGTGGACGCATCGAAGGCATTTGCCGGGACTGACCCACCAAAAGCCAGGAGAAAGGTGAGGAGCAGAGCTGGGGAAAAACGCATGGGGCTCGACAGTTGATAACGAGCCTGAAGGCTAGCGCAAAGCGCCAGCCCAGAGCCAGGGCTGAAACATCGGAACACGCTTTAGGGGCCGATATTTCATCTTCTGTCAGATCACCAGAATGGCTTGCGCCAGTTGTGCATCGGTAGCGTTCAGCTGTGGCGCCTGCTGACGGATGTAATCCAGGGCGCTTTCCAGTTTCACCCCACGGATGGCGCCTTCGCTGGCCACGAAGCTGGCGGCGTCATCGCGGGCAGCCTGGACGATCTTGTTGTCACGCAGCGACGAGGTTGCATCGGACGTCGCATCGGACGTGGCCTTGAGCGCGCCGACGACAGCGTCTGTGGTCACGATAAAGCTGCTGGCGCTGGATTGGGTGGCGACGGCCAGCAAGGCAGCTGCGCTGAGCAGGCGAAGACGGGTCATGATGAAACTCCTTGGATGATGAGATGGCGCGATGCGCGTAGCAGGCGGAGGAAACGCATGCTGGATGCGCATTACCAGGTGCGCCTCGATATTAAGGCAGAACGAGTCGGTTGACAGCTTTGGCGTACCCGAGCGTTGCGTTATCCCGCTGCGGGAAAACTGTACCTGTAATTATTTAAGATTAAGAAAACTGTTATGTTCTGGGGATGATGTGAAAATAGATCCTTGAAAACGACAAGACCCGTCGCGGTTTCCCGCGACGGGTCTTGTTTGTTCAATTCGGTGCTGGCGGTGGACCCGGTGGGTCAGGGCCAGCGAGGCTGAGTTAGCGCCAGAACGGCTTGCTCAGCTCTTCGTAGCGTTGTGCTTCGCTGATACCAGCGTCAGCCAGCAGACGCGAATCCAGACGAGCCAGTTGATGGCGGCTGGAGATGCGGCGCTGCCACAACATCAGGTTGGCGATCACGCGCAGAGGCAGGGAAGCCTGGTTTTTTTCAGCTTTGTCTTCGAAAAACAGCTCGGAACTGAGTGTACGTTCCATGGTTGACATCCTTCCGCTTGTGGCGGGATTAGGTAGTGGTTTAACTGGTGCCCATGATCCTCTCGTTTGGCCAGTCTCTCTAGATACAGTTCATCTGTATTGTGAGAGACCAGTTAACTGTTAAAGAGCGGTGTACTGGTCGATATTGAGGCAACTGTACCTGTCAGCACTAAAATTGTGCATTCTTGGATGTCCAAGGGTGTCTGATAGGAAAATGTTGTAGGAAATCACCGGTACAGCAGTACAGTTTTTGTAAGAATGGAGACGTGTCTTTAACTCACTGCAAAACTGTATTTGCCCTACCGGTGATCCAGCTGTATCAAACCGCGAGCATGCGCCCGGTTTCTTCCAGGTTGATGTGCCAGCTCAACGCTTCGCGAAGGATGTGAGGTGTGTGTCCACCCAAGGCGCACGCGGCTTCGAAATAATCATTCAAGGCCTGGCGATAGGAGGGATGCACACAATGGTCGATGATCGCCCGGGCCCGTTCCCGTGGCGCCAGGCCCCGCAGGTCGGCGAGGCCGACTTCGGTGACCAGGATGTCGACGTCATGTTCTGTGTGGTCCACATGGCTGACCATCGGCACTACGCTGGAAATCGCGCCACCCTTGGCAATTGATTTGGTCACGAAGATCGCCAGGTGGGCGTTGCGGGCGAAATCCCCCGAGCCCCCGATGCCATTCATCATTCGCGTGCCGCAGACATGGGTGGAGTTGACGTTGCCGTACAGGTCGAATTCCAGCGCGGTGTTGATGGCAATGATACCCAGGCGCCGCACGACTTCGGGGTGGTTGGAGATTTCCTGCGGACGCAGCACCAGCTTGTCCTTATACCTTTCAAGGTTGCCGAAGACGTCGGCGTTGCGTCGACCCGACAAGGTAATGGAACTGCCTGAGGCGAAACTCAGCTTGCCCGCATCGATCAGGTCGAATGTGGAGTCTTGCAGGACCTCGGAGTACATGGTCAGGTCCTCGAACGGGGACGCGATCAATCCACACATGACGGCGTTGGCGATGTTGCCGATACCCGCCTGCAGTGGCCCAAGCTTGTTGGTCATACGTCCGGCCGCGACTTCCTGCTTGAGGAAATCGATCAAATGATCGGCAATCGCCTGGGTCTCGCTGTCCGGTGGAATGACGGTAGAGGGCGAATCCGCTTGTTGAGTAATGACGATGGCGGCGATCTTCTCCGGCGGGATCGGGATGGCGGTACTGCCGATGCGGTCGTCGGCCTTCACCAGGGGGATGGGAGTGCGGGTCGGCCGGTAGGTCGGTATATAGATGTCGTGCAGCCCTTCCAGGTTGGGATTGTGGGCGAGGTTGATTTCAACGATCACCTGCTTGGCGAAGATGGCGAAGCTGGCCGAGTTGCCCACCGAAGTGGTGGGCACGATATGACCCTGTTCGGTAATGGCTACCGCTTCAATCACGGCGATGTCGGGTAGCTTGAGCTGGGCGTTGCGCATTTGCTCAACGGTTTCCGAGAGGTGCTGGTCGATAAACATCACTTCGCCAGCGTTGATCGCCTTGCGCAGGGTGCTGTCGACCTGGAAGGGCATGCGCCTGGCCAGTACGCCGGCCTCGGTCAGTTGCTTGTCCAGATCATTGCCCAGGCTTGCGCCGGTCATCAGGCTGATTTTCAGTGGGGTGGTCTTGGCGCGTTCGGCCAGGGCATGAGGCACCGCCTTCGCCTCACCGGCGCGGGTAAAACCGCTCATGCCGACGGTCATGCCGTCCTCGATCAACAAGGCTGCTTCGGCAGCGCTCATTACCTTATTCAATAAAGAGGGGAGGCGGATGCGATCACGGTACATAGGTCATTGTCTCGGGCTGGAAGCAAGATGCGCAGTCTAGTGAATTCGCGCCATGCCCGACCCGCTACATAAGTCGCATTTGAGGCGTCTATTACGGGCGTTTCAGGCAAAACATTGTTACCGGATCGGTAACGTTTCGCCTTGATACAAATCAAAACGCCCCGACATGTCGGGGCGTTGTTGGTCAAGCGACGAAGCCTTATTCCACGGCTTTGACCATGTCTTCGATGACCTTCTTGGCGTCACCGAACACCATCATGGTCTTGTCGAGATAGAACAGCTCGTTGTCCAGGCCCGCGTAGCCGCTGGCCATCGAGCGCTTGTTGACGATGATGGTCTTGGCCTTGAAGGCTTCCAGGATCGGCATGCCGGCGATCGGCGACTTCGGATCGTTCTTCGCCGCCGGGTTGACCACGTCGTTGGCACCCAGCACCAGCACCACGTCGGCCTGGCCGAACTCGGAGTTGATGTCTTCCATCTCGAACACCTGGTCGTAAGGCACTTCGGCCTCAGCCAGCAAGACGTTCATGTGCCCAGGCATACGACCGGCCACCGGGTGGATCGCGTACTTCACGGTCACGCCATGGTGGGTCAGCTTCTCGGTCAGTTCTTTCAGCGCGTGCTGCGCCCGTGCTACCGCCAGGCCATAGCCCGGTACGATGATTACGGTGTCGGCGTTGGTCAGCAGGAACGTTGCGTCGTCAGCGGAACCGGACTTCACCGGGCGGGCCTCTTTCGAACCGGCCGGACCAGCATCCACGGTGTTGCCGAAGCCGCCCAGCAGTACATTGAAGAACGAACGGTTCATCGCCTTGCACATGATGTACGACAGGATCGCACCACTCGAACCCACCAACGAACCTGCGATGATCAGCATCGAATTGTTCAGCGAGAAGCCGATACCCGCCGCCGCCCAGCCGGAGTAGCTGTTAAGCATCGACACCACCACCGGCATGTCAGCGCCGCCGATCGGGATGATGATCAGCACGCCCATCACGAAAGCCAGGGCGAGCATCAATGCGAACGCAGTGAGGTTGCCGGTGAGCATGAATGTTACGCCGAGCCCCAGTGTTGCCAGGCCCAGCACCGCATTCAGCTTGTGCTGACCGGAAAACTGTACCGGCGCACCTTGGAACAGGCGGAACTTGTACTTGCCGGAGAGCTTGCCGAAGGCGATCACCGAACCCGAGAAGGTGATGGCGCCGATGGCTGCGCCGAGGAACAGCTCCAGACGGTTGCCCGCCGGGATCGAGTCACCCAGTTGTTTGACGATGCCCAGCGACTGTGGCTCAACCACGGCGGCAATGGCAATGAACACCGCTGCCAGGCCGATCATGCTGTGCATGAAGGCTACCAGCTCCGGCATCTTGGTCATTTCAACGCGCTTGGCCATGATCGAACCGGCGGTACCGCCGATCAGCAGGCCGACGATCACATAGCCGATACCGGCGGTGGCCAGCTCAGCGCCCAGCTTATAGATGAGGCCGACAGTGGTCAGGATTGCCAATGCCATGCCAAGCATGCCGAACAGGTTGCCGCGACGCGACGTGGTCGGGTGCGACAGGCCTTTGAGAGCCTGGATGAAACAGATCGACGCGATCAGATAGAGCGTCGTGACGAGATTCATGCTCATTACTTGGGCGCCTCTTCTTTCACGCCTTTCGGGGCTTTTTTCTTGAACATCTCAAGCATGCGGCGCGTCACCAGGAAGCCACCGAACACGTTCACCGCCGCCAGGGCCACGGCCAGGGTTCCCATTGACTTGCCCAAGGGCGTTACGGTCAGTGCGGCAGCAAGCATGGCGCCGACGATCACGATGGCCGAAATGGCGTTGGTTACGGCCATCAATGGCGTGTGCAGTGCGGGTGTAACGTTCCAGACCACGTGATAACCGACATAAATCGCCAGCACGAAGATGATCAGGTTATAGATACCGGGGGAGATGAGCTCTTCCATTGTCTGAATCCCTGCTTAGGCGTTTTTGCGGATGACCTGGCCGTCGCGGCACATCAGGCACGCGGCGACGATGTCGTCTTCAAGGTTCACGTCGAATTGACCTTCCTTGGTGAAGACCAGCTTCAGGAAGTCCAGCAAGTTGCGGGCATACAGCGCCGAAGCGTCCGCCGCGACTTCACCGGCCAGGTTGGTCGGGCCGACGATGGTCACGCCGTTCGCGACAACCACTTGATCGGCCACGGTCAGCGGGCAGTTGCCGCCTTGGGCTGCCGCGAGGTCGATGACCACCGAGCCGGGCTTCATCTGCGCAACGGTTTCGGCGCTCAGCAGGGTGGGTGCCTTGCGGCCCGGAATCAATGCAGTGGTAATAACGATGTCCGCCTGCTTGGCGCGTTCATGCACGGCCTGGGCCTGGCGCTGCATCCAGCTGGCAGGCATCGGACGCGCGTAACCACCGACGCCGACGGCGCACTCGCGCTCTTCATCGGTCTCGTAAGGCACGTCGACGAATTTGGCGCCAAGGGATTCGATTTGTTCTTTCACGGCTGGACGCACGTCCGATGCCTCGATCACCGCACCGAGGCGCTTGGCCGTGGCGATTGCCTGCAAACCGGCCACGCCAGCGCCGAGAATCAGCACGCGCGCCGCTTTCACGGTGCCCGCAGCCGTCATCAACATCGGCATGAAGCGTGGATAGTAGTGGCCGGCCAGCAGCACGGCTTTATAGCCGGCAATGTTCGCCTGAGACGACAGCACGTCCAGGCTTTGGGCGCGAGAAGTACGTGGCGCGGCCTCAAGGGCGAACGCGGTAATGCCGCGCTCGGCCAGCTTGGAAATGGTTTCGTTGTTGAACGGATTGAGCATGCCCACCAGAACGGTGCCGCTCTTGATCAGCGCAAGTTCGCTGTCGTTGGGAGCAACCACCTTGAGGATCAGCTCGGCCCCGAACGCATCATTGGCAGTGCCAATGGTCGCGCCCGCCGCTTCATAGGCACTGTCAATAACACTGGCCTTGAGGCCCGCGCCGCTTTGAACAGTCACTTTATGGCCTTGGCCGACCAGCTTCTTGATGGTTTCCGGGGTAGCAGCAACCCGTGTTTCACCCGTTTGGGTTTCGAGGGGAACACCAATGTGCACGTCAAATCTCCTGCGTGATCTTATTGAGTAAACCCAGGCACTTCGGATGGTGCGGCTGGGGGCGGCCGATCAGCACGATCCCGCCTGAAAACAGGCGGGGCGCGGCATTTTGCAGGCGAAAATTCAGCCCTTCAAGGGATTATGACGGGTGACGGAAAATTAACTACAAGTCACCCTGTGACCGAATGTCGCAATTATCGACCGGCATCCCACGTAGGCCGTGCTGTTCAAGGATTCAGGCTCAAATTGACAAAAACTCCCATCGGCCAAATGAATAAGCCCTGATAGGGTGCGCTATATGGCTCAAAGCCATGTATTTAAACGCTTTAGAGACTACGGTACTAAATTGGTAACAGATTGACTGAATGCGACATATAGTTATATCTGTAGCGACTTTGATTAGTTGACTACCTAAATAGGATATTAAATTTTCCTTATTAATCAATAAGATAGTTGTTTGCCTGTTTCACCAGCCAATCGCGAAAAGCCCGAAGTGAGGCCGATTCGACCTTTCGCTCAGGAATCATCAGGTAGTACGCCTTGACGCTCGACAGCGCGTTACGGTTGGCGATCACCAAGCGTTTCTCCGTCAGTTCACGCTGGATCAAAAAGGGTGGGATCAATGCAATCCCCATGTCGTGCATGGCGGCTTGGGCCAGCATGGAGAATAGTTCATAACGCGGGCCTGTCAGGTCTCGTGCAATGTTCAGGTTCTGTGCGTTGAACCATTGGCGCCACGCATATGGGCGGGTGGTCTGCTGGAGCAAGGGCAGCTCCGCGATGGCTTCCGGTGTCAGGCTGTCCTGGTCACCGAGTAGGGCCGGACTGCATACAGGCATCGGATTCTCGCCCATCAGTTTGTGGGATTCGGTACCGGACCAGTCTGCATCGCCGAAATAGATGGCGGCGTCAAAATCGGTATCGGCAAAGAGAAAGGGACGCGTGCGATTGGTCAGGTTGACCGTGACTTCCGGGTGCGCCTGTTGAAAGTCCTTGAGGCGCGGCAGCAGCCATTGGGTCCCGAATGTTGGCACCACCGCCAGCTCGATCACGTTGGCACCGGTGTGCCCCATGACCGACAGGGTATCGCGCTCGACAGCGTCCAATTGGGTAGCCACCCGTCGACTGTAGGAAAGACCCGCCTCGGTCAGCTTGACCCCGCGCCGCGAGCGTCGGAACAACTCCACGCTGAGAAAATCCTCCAGGCTGGCGATCTGTCGGCATATGGCTCCTTGGGTCAGGGAGAGCTCCTGGGCGGCCTTGGTGAAGCTTTCATGACGAGCAGCTGCCTCGAAGCTGACCAGGGCGGCAGTGCTGGGGATTTTGCGGCGCATGTACGACTCCCTCACTCATTAGCGAAATAAACGTGGTTTATGACGTTTACGAAGTGAGAAATTAGCACAACAGCGTGCAGAATCGTCGTTTGCTTTGGTAGGAAACGGCGCCTAGGATCCATGCATGCTTTCCACTTAATCGATGAGGACCTCTTTCATGGCCGGTAAAGCGAGCTTCAATTGGATCGATCCGTTGTTGCTGGACCAGCAGCTCACTGAAGAGGAGCGCATGATCCGCGACACTGCTGAGCAGTTCGCCCAGCAAAAACTTGCGCCGCGCGTGCTGGAAGCGTTCCGTCATGAAAAAACCGATCCGGCGATTTTTCGTGAGATGGGTGAAGTGGGGCTGCTGGGAGCGACCATTCCCGAGCAGTACGGCGGCAGTGGCCTGAACTATGTCAGCTATGGCCTGATCGCCCGGGAAGTGGAGCGCGTCGATTCCGGCTATCGCTCGATGATGAGCGTGCAATCTTCGCTGGTCATGGTGCCGATCAATGAGTTCGGTACTGAGGCCCAGAAGCAGAAATACCTGCCGAAGTTGGCCTCTGGCGAATGGATCGGCTGTTTTGGCCTGACCGAGCCGAACCACGGTTCCGATCCTGGGGCGATGATTACCCGTGCGCGCAAGGTGGAGGGCGGCTACAGCCTGACCGGCAGCAAGATGTGGATCACCAACAGCCCTATCGCCGATGTCTTTGTTGTCTGGGGTAAGGATGACGCTGGCGATATCCGGGGCTTCGTGCTCGAGAAAGGCTGGAAGGGCCTGAGTGCGCCGGCCATCCACGGCAAAGTCGGGCTGCGGGCCTCAATCACCGGTGAGATCGTCATGGACAATGTGTTCGTTCCGGAAGAAAACATCTTCCCGGACGTGCGTGGCCTCAAGGGGCCGTTCACTTGCTTGAATTCGGCGCGTTACGGCATTTCCTGGGGGGCCCTGGGAGCCGCTGAGTTCTGCTGGCACACCGCTCGCCAATACACCCTGGATCGCCAGCAGTTCGGTCGCCCTCTGGCGGCCAATCAGTTGATCCAGAAAAAACTGGCCGACATGCAAACGGAAATCACCCTTGCCTTGCAAGGATGTCTGCGACTGGGTCGCATGAAAGACGAAGGTAGCGCTGCGGTGGAAATCACCTCGATCATGAAGCGCAACTCCTGTGGCAAGTCGCTGGATATCGCCCGCATGGCGCGGGACATGCTCGGCGGCAACGGTATTTCCGATGAGTTTGGCATCGCGCGACATCTGGTGAACCTTGAGGTGGTGAATACCTACGAAGGCACGCACGACGTCCATGCGCTGATCCTCGGGCGGGCGCAAACCGGAATCCAGGCGTTCTATTGATAGGAGAACGATGATGGGCGCGCTTTCGCATCTGCGTGTACTGGATTTATCGAGGGTGCTGGCCGGGCCTTGGGCGGGGCAGATCCTTGCGGACCTGGGGGCAGAGGTCATCAAGGTCGAGCGTCCTGGGAGCGGTGACGATACCCGCGCCTGGGGGCCGCCCTTCTTGAAGGATGCACTGGGCGAGAATACGACCGAAGCGGCCTATTACCTGTCGGCCAATCGAAATAAACAGTCAGTCACGATCGACTTCACCCGTCCGGAGGGGCAGGCGTTGGTGCGAGAGTTGGCAGCCAGGTCCGACATCCTGATCGAGAACTTCAAGGTGGGCGGGTTGGCAGCCTATGGGCTGGACTACGATTCGCTGAAAGCGGTCAATCCGCAGCTGATCTATTGCTCGATCACCGGCTTTGGCCAGACGGGCCCTTACGCCAAGCGCGCAGGGTATGACTTCATGATCCAAGGGTTGGGAGGCTTGATGAGCCTTACCGGTCGACCTGAAGGTGATGAGGGGGCTGGGCCGGTCAAAGTCGGCGTTGCACTGACGGATATTCTTACGGGGCTTTATTCGACCGTTGCCATCCTGGCTGCGTTGGCTCATCGCGATCATGCGGGGGGCGGGCAGCACATTGATATGGCCTTGCTGGATGTTCAAGTGGCGTGTCTGGCCAACCAGGCGATGAATTACCTGACCACGGGTAATGCGCCGAGGCGGCTGGGCAATGCGCACCCGAACATCGTGCCTTATCAGGATTTTCCTACGGCTGATGGTGATTTCATCCTTACCGTAGGTAATGACGGTCAGTTCCGAAAATTTGCCGAGGTTGCCGGTCGGCCGCAATGGGCCGACGATCCTCGTTTCGCCACGAATAAGCAGAGGGTGGCAAACCGGGCGCTGCTGATCCCCTTGATCCGTCAGGCGACGGTGTTCAAGACCACGGCTGAATGGGTGGCTCGGTTGGAAGAGGTGGGGGTGCCTTGTGGGCCGATCAATGATCTGGCCCAAGTGTTTGCCGATCCTCAAGTAAGGGCTCGTGGCCTCGCAATGGAGCTGCCCCACGCTTTGGGGGGCATGGTGCCGCAAGTCGCCAATCCGATTCGCTTGTCCGAAACACCCATACAGTATCGAAGTGCACCGCCGTTGCTGGGGGAGCATACGTTGGAGGTGTTGCAGCGGGTGCTAGGGCTGGACGAGGCTGCGGTGGCGGGGTTTAGAGAGGCGGGGGTTCTGTGATCCTTGCTGTCATATTAAGGCGGGCTTTCGGTGGCGAGAGGGGGAGGGCTGGTTTCAGGTGTTTTGCAACTTATTGATAGAAAAGCAAAATAAGTGTTGACGGCGAATTCTGGATCTCTATAATTCGCCCCACTTCCGGCGCAGTCGAAACGGAAAACTCCTTGAGATTCAATGAGTTAAGTAAGTTTCGAAGGTGCAGGGCTTCAATTCATCGAAGTCCGGAAGCGCTGAAAAAAGAGGTGTTGACAGCAGCGAGTAACGCTGTAGAATTCGCCTCCCGCTGACGAGAGATCGAAAGCGCAAGTGGT